>JAHBYA010000004.1 GCA_019636195.1 Planctomycetota bacterium
GGGTAAAAGTCACTTCTCGTTCAAAGACGTTGCCGTTGAGCCGCCAGCCATCCTGTTCCAGTTCATCACGAGTGTGAAACAGGTGCGAATCAGAGGTCATGTTGAACAGCCCCTGCATGAACCTGATGCCCCAAGGATTGCCTTGTTCCTTGTCGTTCTCGTTGATGAGCACGGGGACCCGACGGTAAATGCCAAGCGTGATCTCGGCGTCACGGCGGGTACGAAACACTGGGCAGGTGGCAGTGTTCGGATTGAGCAATTTGATTTCTTCCGGAGTGAGCGTGAATCGCCGCGACTCTTCAGCGAGTTCCGCTGGGTCGTGGAGGAAGAAGGCGAAATCTGCGGATCCCACGGGTCGCTGACGACCGGATAAGAAGAGTAAGCAGAACTTGAATCGGCTATCGACATCCTCGAACAGCTTCCTTCGATTCTCGAAATCGTAGAGCGCCGCAAGCGACTTCCTCTCAACCAGGTCACGGAAGAACGGCGCGGTGGTTGCGTCGGTGGCGATGCCAGTCGGCAGGATTACTCCGAGCCGACCACTGTCCGAAAGGAGGTCGCGATCTCGTTCTGCGAAGACTTGGTAACTATTGATTCGGCCCGTGCCTGTCAGCGGGTACGTTCCGGAGGCCCTCAAGAAAGTGGTAACGTTGTTGTAGGCAGCGAGAGCGAACTGATACTCGTTGTAGAGCAAGGGGTCAGACTTGCTCAGTGCGGCGATGAGCTTCTTTCGCTTTGCGCCCTCTGCAACTGCCACATCCGAATTGCGGGTGGCAAAGAACTCTTGCTCCTTCAACTCGATGTGGTCCCACGGCGGATTTCCAATGACAGCTTCAAATCCTCCGCCCGGACTCCGCTTGATGTTCTGGCCGCCGGGCGTTGTGGGCGCGTAGAAAACCTCCGGAAACTCCAGTTCCCAGTGAAAGAAGCGATGCTCGGCAAACCCTTGGCTCGCTACCTTTGGGACGCTGTTGAACCATGAATCGGCTTTGTTGTTCACCTTGTCCGTAATGCTTGGCTTGCGCCGCGAAGATTCCGCCATTGAACGCTGGCGAGTGTTATCCAGCATCGTCTTCTGGGACTTCCCGCCCAGCGGCTTGCCCTTGTCTTCAACGTAGCCCTCAGCGTTGGCGCTAAGAAGCTCTTCTACGGCGTCGCTGTTCAACCATTCGATGGCTGCGATCTTGCCGTCCCGTTTCTTGCGCCCGCTGCCTGTTTGCTCAGCCACCGGGCCATTGCCGAACCACTGGCTGGTGTAGATGTCGAGGATGCGCTTGAAGGGCGCGAGCGCGTCCTGAGCCCGCTTGTGCTCGCTGCGACTCTTTGCGGCTTGGTCGGCGGTACTGTCCGGCATCGCCGCAATCTGGCGCGCAATGTCGGTGGCCAACATGAGGCCAGCAAATCGGCTGCTGAACATGCCTGCCGACCTCTTCAGCGTTTGTTCAACCTCTTCGACTGTCACGCCAACAAGTGAATTGCCGCATTTGAGGTGGTGGTCAAGGAAGCTCAGCGGTGCACCCAGCGTGAAGCAGTCCAACCACAGCGACACCTTGGCCAGTTCCACAGCCATCGGGTTCAGGTCAACGCCGAAGATGCAACGCTTCAGAACGTGGCGCTTGAGCAGGTTGATGTCCGTGAGCCGCTCCTCGCGGACTTCCACTCCCGACTTTTGCAGGGCACTCTGAATTTCTCGCCGAGTCCGCTGGATGAATGCCTGCACCGGGTTCCATGCGAAGCCGCTGAGGAACGCCAACATGCGGTCGGTGATGAAGTCCACCGCCTCGACCAAGAAGTGGCCGCTGCCCATTGCCGGGTCCAGTACCCGCAAAGTGAACAGGTCGTCCACCAGGCGCTTGTACTCGTTTGCTACCTTCTCGGGGTCGTCGCCCTTGAGTCCTTGGGCCTTGAGAGCCGCGTCCTTCTTCTTGGCAGCGTGATAAGCGACCTCGGCCTTTCGGAACTCCGAGCGCAGGCCGTCCAGTTTTTCTTGCAGCACTGGGCCGACGGTGTGCTCGACGATGTACTTGACAATGTAGTCGGGTGTGTAGTAGCTGCCGGTGGCCTTGCGCTCGTGTTTGTCGTTCGTGAGGTACACCGCACCTTTGCGCAGGAACCCGTTTTCGGCCCCGTGCATCTTGACGCGGTTGGCGATCTTCAGTTCCTCCTTCTCGGCCTGCTTGGCTGGCACGATGGACTCGCCCTTCTTGCCCTTGACGATGGCCATGCGCTCAGAGGCGACCTGCACCTTGAACTCCAGCAGGCCCTCGTAGATCGACCCAAGCTGGCGCACGCCCAACGACTTGTAGTCCACGGGCACGAGCTTGTGGGTTCTGTCGTCTTCGTCGCGAGCGAGACGGTCCAGGCCGAGCGCCAAGTAACGGTCCGGCACTCTGTGCTTGGCCAGAAAGCGGGCGGCATCGGCTTCGTCGGAATGGTCATCGACCTCGGGCTCGGTGATGAACAGGCCGCCGTTGTACTTCGGGACGTTCACTTTGCTTTCGCCATCGTTGACGATGCGGAAGAGTTGCATCAGGCGGACGTAATAGCCAGTTTCGGATGGCGAGAATCCTTTTTCGATGGCCGTGTCGGCCTGCGCCTCGTTATCCCCCGCCCGCTTTGCCAAGTCGGCGCACAGTTTACGAAGGCTGACTTCGCGGTAGTTGGCCTCTGCGATAGGCAGCAGGTCCAGCGACTCGGCATAGAGGAGAAAGATCAGCCGGTATAGCAGGGTCAGAGTGCCGCGAAACACGCCGTGTAGGCGCTCTTCCGAAAGGTCGGGGTCCTTTTCCGTGGCCCGGATGTGTGCGATGAAACCTTCGGCGAAGTGCGGGAAGATCTCCTCGAATACACGGCCTTTCAGGCGCTCGCCTAGCTCCTTGGCGTAGGTACGGCTGCCCTCGAAGATGCGGTCAAGGAAGCTGGGGCCGGACTTGCCGTCCTGTTCGGGACCCGGCCTGAACGCAGCGGCCCGGAACATCAGCCAGAAGTAACGGAAGGCTTCACCGTCAGCCTCCTGCGTCGCCAGTGTCTCGCGGAAGTCAACCTCGTAGAAGTTGGCGTGACGCCCGTGCGCCTTGGTGTGGTACAGCCGCCAATGCTTGCCATTGGTAAGGATCGCCCACTCGGCCTTGCCTTGCTCAAACTCCGCGACAACGCGGACTGCCGGAATGTCGTCGGGGCGCTCAGTGTCTTTCTCGTCCTTGGTGTCGAGGGAACGCAGCCAGTGGTAGGCAAAGCAGACCACGTGATCCGAGAGCCGGAGCATGGGGCCTTTGTCTGTAGCTTCGGCGGGCTTCGGGTCGTGGCCGAACTGCTTGAGCACGGGCAGAACGACTTCATTGATCGTGGTTGCGGCGGCGTCTTTGTTTCGGTCCCCGATGGCGCGGATGGCTTTGAATGCGGCTTTAGCGGCGTCGATGTCTTTCCATTCGGGCTCTTCGGTAAGGCGGTGCTTCAGGTAGTGGTCGGAAAACAACGCCACGTTGTTGAA
Source organism: Planctomycetota bacterium (assembly GCA_019636195.1). Classification (GTDB taxonomy): domain Bacteria; phylum Planctomycetota; class UBA8742; order UBA2392; family UBA2392; genus JADJRK01. The sequence continues at coordinate 3,491 of JAHBYA010000004.1, forward strand.
GCGGGGTTCACTCCACTGGGCGATGCCGAAGGCAGAAGACAGCTTGTCCAACTGGCCAAGGTCGTCAATGCAAGTGAACGTCATGCGCCGCAGCGTGCGCAATGCTTCCGTGGTTGGCTTTCGACGCTCGACAGAAATGGCGACGGGCCGGGCGCGAGTGGTCGTGGAGTCTTCGGGATCGTCTTCGGCGATCTTGCGGGCATGTTCGACGAGCACGAAGTCGAGCCGCTCATAGTCAGGAGTGGTCAGGACGAACAGAAACCAGCCGTCGCGGTTGTTGAACAGGTTTGTGACGGCGCGACGGTGGGCAAGCGTCACCGAGGCGACTTCGAACAGATAGACCTGGAGGCCGCCGTTGGCGGAAATTCGCTCCACGTGTTTCAGGGCGCTGCGTAGCGCGGATTGGGCGATGCCCAGCGCGTCAGCAGTCTGGGGCAACCGCTTGTCGGTGTCGTAGCCCAACCGGGCAAAGAATCGGGCCAGCGCATCCCGGCCATCAATGGCCTGAACGTCGTGCGGGGTAAGTTCAAGGTCGTCGTGCACCAAACGCAACTCCGCCGAGATGACACGTGGCGTACTTACGCCACCGCGTCTGATCGCCATACAACATGGAGCCCGCTGAAAATGGGTCGCCGTGATGTCTTTCTACCAAGCCGAACACAACCGGCCTAGAACCTCCATGCAACGCCCAGAAATGCGGTGAGGTTGGCAGCTACTCTTCTTCGTCGAGCGAACTAGGTCGAACACCAAAGTGCGCGGCCACTGCGCGTCGAACAGCAATAGTAGCGTCGTCTGAAGTCGCAAAGAGGGACAACAGTGAGCGCCAGTCTTCCTGTGAGCCCCGAGAGAACGCTGAAAGAGTGCTACGGGCAATCGCGGCGGAGCGGTCGTCGTCAGAGTGAAGCGTACCCCCGAAGGTTGCCAATTGGACTGAGTCTCCCAGCAACTGCTGAAAGGCGTCTTGCAGGTCGCTGGTTGGGTCGGAGCTGCTCGTCAGCGTGTGGTCGAGCGCGTGAAGCCCTTCTCCGACGAGTGCTGCAACGAATCGTGCCCCGGCTCGCACTGGTCGCAGGTCGCGCTCGGTGCAATCGGTCGGACTTGTACGATGAATTGAGCACCAGTCTGGATGATGCTTTACGAAGCTGACCCGCTTTACCTGCTCTGCTCCGATTTCATCGTGCACCATGAATTCAAGGCAGTGCTCGCCGTTCCACCAATGCTTACCCTTGGAATCGAGTCCCCAAGGTCCTTCCCACCGGGCAGGATCGTAGCGAGTCAGTCCCAAAGATTTCTCGACGGACTTGTCGTTGGTCAGAAGGAACCGGCACGCGGTGACTTCGTAATCGATGGCTTCAACCCAGTAAGGATGGCGGGCGCTTGCAAGTGGCCAGTCGAAGGTCAGTTCGATCGAGCCGTATCGCGAACCGTTTGCCCAGTAGTTAGGCGAGAGCCAGTTCACGAGCACACGGGACTTGTTGAGCCTGCTGTCATCGTAAACGAGCCTTGGGCGCAGACACCCTTCTCTGGCAATGGAAACAGCACTGGAGATGTGGGTTACGTGTGTAACTTCGTTCAGAGGGCAGCAGTCCGGATTCGTCCAGTTCCTGCGTTTGCTGGGCTTGCCCAACGTGAAGTCGGTCGGGAGTGCATTCTCAATTGGGGTGGTCACTGGGCACTCCGAAACTGACCTTGCGTCCCCAAGAAACTGACACGTACCCAAATTCCGTCCACAGACCGCATCCGGCAACGGAAGTTGTTCACTTTGGTGTGTCAGAAAGGGCCGGTGCGGTCATACGACGATGACCGCACCGGCGCGAAGGCAGGGCGGCCTTGGCCGTCCACCTCAGGCAACCGCCTTGTAGGCGGCGTAGATGGAGTGGTCAAGCCTGTAACTGCCCTGCCGCTCGTCGAAGAGGAGGTCGCCATGAGCAAGTGTAAGGTGACGAGTTCCCAGGCCGCGAGCCGCGCAGCACGGGTGTTAGCCAACCCGCGTTCTAGTGCCGCAGCGAAGTCCGCTGCCGCAAGTGCGCTCTCTCAGCGTCAGGGTCGCCGCAAGTAGCGGTGAACACACTCGACCGGCTGCCCTGCGGGGCAGCCGGTTCCTTCTTACCCGGTGCCCTATGGCGCTTTCAGCCGTCCAACGGGGCTGAAGTGACCTTCAGTGTGCAAGGCATTATCCGAGGGTTCTGTGTGGCGACGGATCACGTCGCTCGTGTGGAGCATGGCGGGTATCTCTTAGGTGACGAACGCTTGGCGTTACATGACCGGCCCAGAACCACGTCCGAAGGCCCAAAAGTGGTGACTCCGCCTAGCACGTCGCCTCTGTCGGAGTTGGTACGCCCACGAAGTACCGAAATTCACCAACGCCGCCAGAGCCAGCAGACCGAATGCCACGGCCTCGAATTCTGGCGAGCCGCAGATCGATCCAATGGCATAGGACGTTTTGGCGAGTACCCGCAACACTCCGGCTACGATGACGGACTCATTGGGCTTCCCTATGCAATCGGCACAGACCGGGCATTGAGGCCGCGCCATCCGGTGGCACGCTGTTCCATGCTTCCGGTTCGTCAATACTTGATACATGTGAAGGTCTCCCGTGTGAGGCACGCCCGATGCGTGCCCTCAAGGAATCCTCCACAGGTTGCGGTTTATCCTTTGTACGCCCGCCGAAAGCCTGTTGGTGGCCCGTCTGTTGCGGCGCAAGTTGCAACGCAACAACTACTCATCGTCCGCTATCGCTTCGACGTTGCCAGCCTCGTCAACATAACCGTCAGGGTGCTCACCATAGCCGTGCAGCGCACGAGCCCTTAGGTATGCAGTTTTCAACGGTTCTCTTGAAAGGGCAGAGCGGTGAAGTGCCATTTTGGCTGCTACTTCGGCTTGGTTCAGGCTGGGGTTGTCTTTCACGATGGCCATCACTTGGCCTTCGCGCCCTCCCTTTGGGGTCTTCAGCTTTGCTGACCGAACCGCTGAGTGAGTAGTCGCCTCAGACATCGCCAGTAACTGGCGGGCGGTTTCCACTCGCGCCGCACTCTCGTCAATCCATCGCGCACAGCCTTCAACTGAGAAGTAGAACTCGGTGAAGTTGAGTTCCGGCGCTTGGTTGAAGCGTGCATCTTCGGTGCCCCTGTGTTCCTTCTGGTAGCGCACCGCAGCCTCAACTGATCGCCACGCCCGGCGTAGGGAAGCGGCGGCGGCGGGACCGTTCTGGTTTTCCGCCACTCCCGGCATTACGGCCTTCTCCATAGGGACGGCGACACCCTCAACCAAGTCCTGGATGTATGCCATCCAACGCTGGAACTGAGGCCATTCGGTCGTAAACAGGCGTTCTTCTTCCTCAGGTCGAACCATCACGTCGGCACGCGCAAAGAATGTTCTCGATAGATCGAGATGGGGGAATGCCTTGGATCGCCAGTGCCGGATCAGGCCGTCGGAAATCAGAAAGCACGGAACATGGTTCTTGGTGCGTTCGACGAGTTTCGGCATCGCCGCACGTGCTTCTTCAAGGCCAGCGAGGGCGTTCTCCAACATCGCGTTTGCCATGTAGATTCTCCGTTGCTTTCTCTCCATCCAGCGAAGGTTGCGTCCCGCAGTAGATTCAGTTGGTGCACCCCGCGTCAGCGCGCTTCTCCAAAGAGAACGCGGGTAGTTCAAAGTCGTCAAGCGACATACAGCCTCCGAGCATTCCGGCCCTCGCCACCAGTCTACTTGGATGAGCGACAAGTTGAGCCACTGTGCTCGTTTGTTGAATCGTGTCAGCACGAGATGGCCCCCCCCCCCCCGATACCACGGTCCAGCACTCCGCTTTCGCAATTGGGAGCGGGCGGATTGGCTGCGTTGGCATCACCAGGCGGTGAATTGCAGCTTGACTGGGCAGAGGTCCAACCGTTCGCCTTGCCGCGTAGTTACGCCATTCACTCTTCTTTCGTTGGACCGGCTGTCGCCTTGGGCGCGGCTTGCTGGTCATTTGAAGCCATGCCCAAAAGGAGACAGTCATGCAGGAGTTCATTGTGGAGTTCTACACGGAAGTGCTAGTTGCCGATGAGCGAGACCCTCAGCGGGTCTCGCTTGCCACCTGCATCTTCAGCGGCAAGAGCAGCACACAAGTGCGGGCGGAGGCGAGGGCGCTGCTGGACGGGGTTGCCGCCAATGCCGTCGATGCACACGGCGAAACGCTTGAGGCTGAAGCGGTGGGCGTCGAGGTGACGCCGCTCGAATCGTTCCTTGAGCGCCTGCGAACAGCAGCGGCCATTGTGCGCAACGATCAGGCCGAGGCGGTGAACCGCGCCGAGGAACAGCGCGAGTAAGCGGTACTTCAAGCATGGAGTTCTTTGGACAGCCGCCCAATAGGGTGGCCTTTCTTTTTCATGGAGGCTGGCATGGTCCTGATAGACGTGAACTACGACATGGACGACGTGGCAACCCGCTTCTGGCGGATGCTTGATCGGATCCGGCTTGGGACGCAGGTGACTGACAAGTCCGGGGTTTCTTGGCTTTACATCGGTTACTGGGTGAAGGGCAGGAAGCTCGTCTATCTGCTGGTGGCGGGTGCCGTCTGCGGCCCAGACACAAAGGTCGAGGAGGACGCCGAAGCCGTGTGCCTCGCGGTTGGGACCGAAGACCGGGCGGTCATCGTCGTGGAGCGGGAGCACCTCGGCGACGAGCGGTACACGAGAACGGTTTCGCTACGCCTTCCGAGGGGCGGCGAGCCAGTGCTGTACGGGTGAAGCGTCCTCGTGTTCTTGAGGGAGGGAACCAGCGCGGTTACGCTGGTGGGCGGTTATGGAGACACGCTTGATGGACTGATCCGGCAAAGCCGGAAACGAACGCAATAACGCGCACAACCGAATTTCTGCGGCCGTACTCGAATCGACCAAAGTTTCAACAGACCGCAGGCAACGGAGCGCCCCACTTGGGGCGGTCTGTGTGTCTGCTTCTGTGAGGGCTCTTGGTCGAGCCTGAGTACGGGGCGGCATGGGCCGTCCCTCCCTTTTTCCATGCGGGGGAGCCGCTTCCAAGATCTTGATTGGAGGGGCTCAGAATGACGTTTTCGCTACTGCTTGTACCGCTGATCGGCATTTTCCGGCATCGAACATGGGTTGACGAACTATCGCTTCGCCGGAGAAGCCCATGAGCGTGCACGTTCTCCGCTGCCCCAATTGCGGGGCTGACTTGGATGTCGCAGACAGCACAGAAACGATCCGGTGCAAGTTCTGTGGGGCGAGATGTCACGTTGAGGGCCACGGATCGACGATGCACTTGAGCCTGTTTGCGCAACAACTTGGCCGCATTGAGGGCCACGCGGCACGCACCGCCGCAGAACTTGAGGCCATGCGTGTGCAGCAGGCTCATGGACTGGCCTCACAGTTCCAGACCGATGAGGCGCTGCGCAGGGCGGCGGCGGCTCAAGAGGCTGCTGCGCATGAGTCTGCTTATGCTGCACGGCTTCAGTCGGCTACCCACGGGGCAGTTATCGCGGCCAGCCAGCAGGTCGCGGCAGAGCAGGAACTGGAGCGGCGTAAGGTGCTGGGTCTGCGAAGCAAGTACACGTGGGCCTTGGTGGGATTCTACTTGGCACTGCTCGGACCGCTGGCTTTCGTCGCTTTGTTCGTGCTGCTCGTAACGCGGGAAAGTGCGGAACTGGCCGTAGGCACAGGGGTCGCAGCGTCAGTCATGCTGGCGTTCGTGCTCTGGATCCTCTCATCTCCATTGTGGCTGACCTGCTACTTCCTGAGCCGTTACTACGGCAGGAAATTCAACTCAAAGGCGTTCCTGTACGGCCTGAAGGAAGTTCGCGTAAAGAGCCGTGAACAAGTTCGATGGGAACGAGAGACCAAACAGATCGAGAGGAAGTGGAAGCGTGCGGTGAGATCACCAGCGGGGTCGGGTCTGGGCGGGGCAGTTGTTCTGGTCCTCGTCATTGCAGCGGGTGCTGCAATGTGTTCGCGAAAACCCGAGGAGCCAGCAAAGCAGCGAGGGACCCAGCCAACGCCAGCGAACGCGATTGACTCCAGACCGCCATCAAATGAAGTCGGCGAAGACGGATCTGCCCCCGCGAACGGACCAGTAGAGCCAACCGCAGGCAACGGGGCCAACACGCCAGACTAGGCAATCGAAGTTCACTTTTTGCGCCGCAGGGCTTGCGCCCTGCGGCGCGTTTTCATTTGGAGGCAACATGATTCAAGTTGACCGTGATTATCCCGTGTTGTCGTTGGCACAGCGTATCTGGCGTCGCCGAAAGAGCCTGAAGCTCTGCGGTGTCGTTCGCGACTTCCACGGCCTCAGTTGGCTGGTGATCGGTCGTATGCGCAATCCAAAGCGTCGCAATGGCTTCTTCCTGTTGGCGGCGGGCCTCAGGGTGCCGATCGACGTGGCCATCGATCGAAGCAAGGACTTCGAGTTTGTGGATGTGGACGAGGAGGCCGTAGCTCGCGTGTGGCTTCAGTACCGCTACAGCAAGAACGGTCAGGTCGTCCACAAAGTAAGCCTCATCCTCCCAAACGGTGAACCTGTGCTCTATGCCTGACAGTAGAGCCTCACCTGAAGCACTGGTGGGGACTCGGAGCGTCCCCACCAGTGCTTCAGGTGAGGGGTCTCGTCTGTCTAGCCGCCGTCAACGTCCAAGAACTCCTGAGCCGTCGCTACGGCGAGAAGCACACCCGTGGCAAAGCGGGCGAGGAGAAGGCGGTGTTCGTCCGGACCTTCCGCACGGATGACGGCTTCAAGTGCCGTGCCCTGTTGTCCGACCGCTACTTCCCGATCCGCACGCTGGACATGGTGACGATCGCGCTGGGTCTGGCGACCGGCAAGATCGGTGGCAACACCGGCAACGGGGACAGTGCGATCACCGGGGCGTTCATGTTCGACCAGCACCTCAGTGTGCAGGGCTGCACGGCGGGCTTCGTCAACCCCAGCTTCGCCTTCGACCTGCGCAACCCGGATCGCGGAGTGCTGCACGCCGAGCGCATCACCACAGGCAGCAACGGCCAGCCGATTTTCCACTACCCCGGTGGTGCGAGCTATGCCCTCGGTGGCCAGTTCAACATGCCGCACGACGGCCCGAAGCAGCACCTCGTGCTGCCCGCAGCCCGGATCAGCAACAGCGAGACCGGAGGCGGCAGCGCCGAGATCCAGCCGATGCTGTTCGAGACCATCTGCACGAACGGCATGACCCTGATGATGGCGATGCGCCGGAACCACCTCGGCGGGCTCATGGAGTCAGCGGACATCTACGAGAGCGACTCGACGCGCAAGAAGAAGCTGGAAGTCGTCCTGTCCCAGATGTCCGACGCCATGAAACACGTGTTCGACCTGAACAGCTTCGAGGAGAACTGCAAGAAGTTCCTCGGGCTCACCGAGATGAAGGTCAAGGACGTGAAGGAAACGGCGGCGCATCTCCTGTCGGCCATCCCCGGTGGCGACGGCCTGCTGGAGGATTTCCTGAAATCCTACGAGCAGTTCACTACGGGAGTGGACACGCTGTTCGACGTGCAGCGCGGCCTCACCAACGTGGCGCAGGATCAGGAGTTCGCCAAGCAGACGGCGATCGAGTCGCTGGCCGGATCACTGGTGCTGGGCGAAGCGAAAGTGCCCGAGCGCCTGCTCGCAAAGGTTGGTGGTCGAGTCGTGTCTCTGACCGTCCGGCGTGCCGCCTGATCTAACGAATTCCAAATGGTCGGAGGACAATCCATGCGCAGACGTGTTGCCACTTTGCGGGTCTTGCTCGATAGGAAAATCGCCGATCGGCTGAGGCAGGTGATTGAGGGTGTGAAGCCTGCTCAGATTGGGCAGCAGGTGCTGAACATACTTGCCGCAATGCTGACGAAGTCATCGAGCGCCATTTCCCGGCTTGTGAAGAACGGGCTGCTAGACCGACAGGTGTCTGTGTTCCGGCCCAACCAGAAGCCAGTTCTTTTCCAACTGCCTTGCCGTGACTCAGAACAGCGAGATGCCGTTCGACGGCTGCTGATGGCGCTCGCCTGTGAACTGGCGGCACAGTTGAGCGGTCCCGTGATTCCAGATGCTTCAACCATACTCAAGGCAGTAGTCATGGAGTGGCTTGACACGAGTTCAGGGGATCGACGACCCGACGGGCTGAGAGCACATCGCTCCACACTAGCCGAACCGATTCAACTCCCGTCTCGACGCACTTCACTGATTTCCGGCCAGTTTCGGCGGCGTCGCAAGAAACCGCGAACGAAGGCCGTGAAGCCCCGTTTGGACCCGAATCAACCACATCCGGACTTTCCGGATGTATGCCGCGTACCGATTGCGTGGCGTCCAAATCGAAGAGGACGCCCCCCAAAGGATGCTTTGCGCAATGGTCGTGGCGAATGGCTTCCGCCACCGGGTTGGCGCGTGATCCGAAATCGTTGGCACGCCCCGCTCACGTCCTGTGAGCCATCGAAGGCGCAGCCGCGAGGAAGAACTGGCGGCGAGAGTCTTGCGCAGCTTCCGCTATCCGCGCCGACACCGCCGCCAGTCCATGCGCCCCCAGAACCTCTGGTGGTTGCTGCCGGTCATCCACAGGCAGTGCCTGAGGGTCCCTCTGCCCCGCTCTCGGCCACCCCTGACGGCGAATCTTCGTCAGGGATGTAGCGATGGGCGAAGAAAGTCTCGACCTATCTACGGACAAGAGATCACGGGTATTGGCTACAGAGGACGGGCCTAGCTCGGCACACGGGGGCCTAAGCTGGAGGGTAGATGAACCGAGAAACACCCTTGCGAAAGCCCCTTCCAGCGGGGCTCCGCAAACCTTGTCCCTAACCTTGTCCCCACGAGCAATTCTGGCGTCTTCGGAACAAAAGCAAGCGGCCTCCAGATTGGCTCTGGAGGCCGCCTTATGGCTGGTACACCCGGCATGAGTCGAACATGCAACCTTCTGATCCGTAGTCAGATGCTCTATCCATTGAGCTACGGGTGCATTTTCGTTTTCTGGCGACGCAACCGATACCGCTGTCCCCCTTTTGTGTCAATGGGGCGCACGGTCGCTGTGCCCTTTCACCTGCAACGACTTTGGGTTGCAGGCGGGAACCGCTGAACTTGTGGCTTCCGCGTTGGTTGACGTTGCGGCTTGGCCCGGAATAATGGCGTTATGGCTGACCGCATCCTGGTGGCGGACGACTCGCGCGAGTTGCGCACCGTGCTTTCCGCGCAACTGCGCAAATTGGGCTTTGACGTGCAGATCGCCGTGGACGGCGTGGACGCACTGGACAAGGCCCGCACCTTCAAGCCCAGCCTCGTCATCATGGACATCATGATGCCCAAAATGGACGGACTTTCCGCAACCAAGAAGATGCGCGAAACACCGGACCTTTCGCACACGCCCATCATCCTGCTGTCGGCCTTGGGCGAAGAGCAGGACGTGGTCGAAGGCATTGAAGCTGGCGCCGACGAATACCTCGTAAAGCCCTTCCGGCAGGGCGAACTGGCGGCCAAGGTGCGCATTCTGCTGCGCCGCAGCAGCATGAGCTCGCGCAAGCTTGACGAAACCACCGTCGCCGGCCTTGAAGCACAGGAAGAAACCGACGCCCTGCGCAGATTCAAAGAAACCGGCCAGATCGTCAGCAAGGACTTTGCGGGCTTCACCATCATCGACAAGCTGGGCCAGGGCGGCACCGCCACGGTGTACCGCGCCATGGAGCCGGTAAACCTGAAGCCCGTGGCGCTCAAGATCATCAGCCCGTTTGCGGCAGTCAAAGAGGGCTTTCTGAAGCGGCTGTTGCGCAGCAACGAAATCAGCGTGAAGCTGGTACACCCGCACATCGTGCGCACCTTCACGATGGGCGAGTACCAGGGCGTGCACTTCATGGTGCAGGAGCTGGTGGAAGGCCAGGTGCTGGACCACTTCATCCATATGGAGATCAAGCTGCCTGAGGCCAAGGCCCGCCGCTACCTGCTGCACGTGGCCGAGGCGCTGCACTACCTTGAAGAAAAGAGCCTGCTGCACCGCGACATCAAGCCCGGCAACATTTACGTCAGCCAGGCTGACGTCGCAAAGCTCGGCGACTTCGGGTTGACGCGCCTGCAGGACGACACGGGCCAAACCGCCGAAGGTTACCTGCTGGGCACGCCGCACTACATCAGCCCCGAGCAAGCCAACGGCGACAAGAATCTCGACATACGCAGCGACATGTACAGCGCGGGCGCGACTTTCTTTCACCTGCTCAGCGGCAACCCGGTGTTTCCCGGTGACAACCTGCAGCAGGTGGTGCTGGCGCACCTCACCAAAGACCCGCCGGGGCTGGCTTCGCAGGCGCCGGCGGTCACGCCCGAGTTCTGCTCGTTGATTGACCGCCTTGTGCAGCGCGAGCGCGACAAGCGCCTGCGCACAGCCGCCCAGCTGATTGACGCGCTCAACAAGCTGCCGCCGCTGCCCGCCGCGCAGGCCGCCGATGCTTGACCTTGCCGCACAGCGCATACTGGTCACGGGCGGCGCCGGCTTTCTGGGCCGGCACCTGTGCGAGCTGCTGCGCGAGCGCGGCTGCCGCAACCTGTTTACGCCCCGCAGCGCGGACTACGACCTTGTGGATCGCGCGGCTGTGCGGCGCATGCTGGCGGCGTTTTCGCCGACGCTGGTGATTCATCTGGCTGCGCGCGTCGGCGGCATCGGCGCAAACCGCGACAACCCCGGCCGCTTTTTTCACGACAACCTGGCGATGGGGTTGAACCTGATTGACGAGGCTCGGCTGGCGGGTGTCGGCAAGTTCGTGCAACTGGGCACGGTGTGCGCGTACCCGAAGCTTACGACCGCGCCGTTTCGTGAGACCGCGCTGTGGGACGGCTTTCCGGAAGAGACCAACGCGCCCTACGGCATTGCCAAGAAGGCTTTGCTGGTGATGTTGCAGGCCTATCGCGCGCAGTACGGCTTCAACGGCATTTACCTGTTGCCCGTAAACCTGTACGGGCCGGGTGACAACTTTGACCCTGCAAGCAGCCATGTGATCCCGGCTTTGATCCGCAAGTTCGCGGCTGGGGGCGACACGGTCGAAATCTGGGGCGACGGCACGCCCACCCGCGAGTTCTTGTACGTACGCGACTGCGCGCAGGGGATCATCGCCGCCTGCGAGCGCTACGACAACGCCGCGCCCGTAAACCTTGGCAGCGGCGACGAGATCAGCATCAAAGAACTTGCCCTGAAGATTCGCGGGCTGACGGGCAGCAACGCCGAGCTGAATTTCGACCCCGGCAAACCCAACGGCCAGCCGCGCCGACAACTTGACACGTCAAGGGCCGAGCTTGCATTCAACTGGCACGCAACCACACCGCTGGATCTAGGCTTGAAGACCACCATCGCCTGGTGGCAGGCACAGCAGGCCGAACACCGGCGGTGATGCGGCTACGCAAGCGCCTGCCGCAGGGTCTGCATGTCCGTAACGGGCGCGCGGCAGGCATAGTTTTCGCAGACATAGGCCGTGGGCTTGCCTTCGATTGCGGCTTGCGCCTTTGTGCTGGGGATCAGCGTTTCGATATCGCTGCCGGGCGTGCGCAACACAAGCAGCGTGCGCGGGTGCGGGTTGCGGCGCGCTTCCGCGAGCATCGGCTGTGCCTGCGTTGCGTCTGCCGCGGCAATTACCACTTCGCGCGCAGGCCATACCAGCCATTCCAGGGCCAACAGGGCATAGCCGTGCGCCGCTGGCATGGTGCTGATACTGCCGGACATCGCCTCCAAAATCCTCCCGGCAGCTTGCACGTACGCATCGCGTTGCAGCAGCCTGCCCAGCCGTACCAGCGCATACGCCGCGGCCGCGTTGGCGCTGGGGATTGCGCCGTCGTGGGTTTCGCGGTGCGGGGCAATCATCACGTCTTCTTCGTCGCTGCCAGCAAGGTGCAGCAGGCCCTCGTCGTGCATGAACAGCCGCAGCATCTCGGCGGCCAGGCGGTCAGCCTGTTGCAGCCAGCGTGTGTCGAAGTCGGCCTGGTACAGCGCAATCAAGCCGCCAATCATGAATGCGTAGTCGCCGGCAAAGCCCTTGATGGCAACCTTGCCCTTGCGCGCGCGATGCATCAGGCGGCCGTCAAAGAGCATGTTATTGAGTATGTACTCGGCGGCCTTTCGCGCGGATTGCAGGTATTCAGGCTCGGGCAGGGTGGCGCCGGCGCGTGCTAACGCCGCAATGGCCAGCCCGTTCCAGTCGGCCAGCGATTTGTCGTCCAGCAGCGGGCGCACGCGCTTTGCGCGCTCGTCAAACAGTGTGTTGCGCCAGTCAAACATGCGCTTGCGCAGCGCGGCTTCGTCAAAGCCGCGGGCGGATGCACTTTCCGCGACTGTGCGCGGCAAGTGCAGAATGTTGGCGCCGGTGGATTCGTGCGTGGCTTCGTCGCGGTAGTTGCCGGCCTCGGTGCAGCCCCAGACAAAGGCCGCCAGGTCGGCGTCGTTGCCCAGCAGCTGCTTGAGCTCGGCCATGCTCCAGACGTAGAACTTGCCTTCTTCACCTTCGCTGTCGGCGTCTTCGGCAGAGTAAAAGGGGCCCGCCGGGTCGCGCAAATCGCGCAGGATGTAGCCCGCGGTGTTGCGCACGACCTCGGCGTACTGCTGCTTGCCCGTGATCAGCCATGCGTCGAGATAGGACTCGATCATCAGGGCATTGTCGTAAAGCATTTTTTCAAAGTGCGGCGTCAGCCACTCGCGGTCGGTGCTGTAGCGGTGAAAGCCGCCGCCCACGTGGTCATGCAAGCCGCCGCGCGCCATGTTGTCCAGCGTGATCTCAGCCATCGAAAGCGCCTCGGATGCAAGCGCGTCCGCGCCCCTTTGCGCGTAGTGCAGCAGGGCCTGCACGCGATGCGGCGTCGGAAACTTGGGCGAGCCGTCAAATCCGCCGTAACGGGCATCAAAGCGCCGGGCGTGATGCTGCACGTTCTCGCGCAACGCGCTTTCGTCAATCTGGCCGACCGCGGGCGCGCCTTGGCCGCGCAGCCAGTCGGTGATGTGCGTGGCTTGTTCAATCAGGCGGGCGCGGTCGGTCTTCCACAGGTCGGCCAACTTGCCCAGCACGGTCAGAAAGCCCGCGCGGCCCCACTTGTCCTCGGGTGGAAAGTAGGTGCCGGCGGTAACTGGCTGGCGTTGCGGTGTAAGCCAAACGCTCATGGGCCAGCCGCCGTGGCCTTCGTTCAGGGCTTGCGTGACGGCCATGTAAACGGCATCAATATCGGGGCGTTCTTCGCGATCGACCTTGATCGGCACGAAGTTGGCGTTCAGGTACTCTGCGATGCGCTGGTTTTCAAAGCTCTCGCGCTCCATCACATGGCACCAGTGGCAGGTGGCGTAGCCGATGCTGAGAAACACCAGCTTGTCGTCGCGCGCGGCTTTTTCGAACGCGGCTTCGCCCCAGGGCATCCAGTCCACGGGGTTGTAGGCATGCTGCAGCAGGTACGGGCTGGCTTCGTGGATCAGGGCGTTGGGCTTGTGCTCGGTCATCGAATCCTCTCGGGTCGAAGATAGCATGAACGCGTGGCGGTCAGTGAAGAGTTCCTGCAATACGTGCGCGACCAGCTTCGCGGCGTCGGCGAGGTCGACACTCGCCGCATGTTCGGGGGCGCGGGCATTTACCTCGGTGAAAGGTTCTTTGCGCTTGTCGATAACGACGAGCTCTTCTTCAAGGTCAGCGCCGCGACCCGCCCGCATTACGAAAGCGCGGGCAGCCACGCTTTCGAGCCGTGGGAAGGCCACGTCATGAACGGCTACTGGAGCGTGCCCGCCGAAGTTCTGGACAGCGCCACCGAACTGGCGCAATGGGCCCAAGGCGCCCTGTCCGCCGCCACGACCAAACCAGGCAAGAAGAAAAGAAACGCCTGAACACGCCGCGCAACCAAGCGCCTGCGGCTCCAGCCGGCATAGCAGGGCGCTTGCTTACGCTTCGCGTTCGGATGCTGCGGCCTGGGGCAGCAGCAAGCTCGTGGCGTAGTTGCCAGGCGTGAGCAGGTCCCGGATGCGTTGGTTGACTTCCCCGGCACTGACCGACTCAAGCATTTCAGGAATGTCGAACAGTTCACTGCGCTGGCCGATGCTGGAAAGGTAAGCGTACGCCGTGCTTTCGGGATCATTGAAACTGCGCAGAAAGCGCCCGAACACCTTGCGGCGCTTGCGTTCAATGTCGCTTGCGTCAACGCCCTGCTCGCGTGCCTGCTCGATGATCTTCACGACCTCACGCTCAAGCTCTTCGGGTTGGGTGGTTTCGCCGCCGATCACCGCGTAACCGAAGCCGCGCTCGGCCTGGTAACCCGCCCCAAAGTCCGCGCCGATCAGCCTTGCGTTGTACAGGCGCTCCACCGCTTCACTTTCGCGGCTGAACAGCGCATCCAGCGCGATCGTGCTCACCAGGTCGCGGCGTGTAAGCTCCGGGCCCTCCGGCATGTGCGCGTCCTTGAAACCCATCAGCAGGCGCGCGCGCGAAACAAACATGCGCCGCTGCGCCTTTGGCCGCGCAACCTGGTGCGGCTCAAGGGGGCGCTCGCGCGAGATGTGCGGCGCGGGCGTACCCGGCGCCCACTTGCCGGCCAGCTTGTCGGCCAGCTTGAAGACCTCGGCCGGCTTGAAGTCTCCGGTGACAAGCAGGGTCAGGTTGCTGGGGTGGTAAAACGTGCCGTGGCACAACGCCAGCATCTCGGGCGTTACCGCGCTCACCGTCTCGGCTGTGCCGGCGATGTCGATGCGGATGGGGTGCTTGACATACAGGCTTTCCAGCAACTGCTGAAAGCTGACCCAGCCGGGGTGGTCGCGGTACTGGTTGATCTCCTGGATAATGATGTCGCGTTCCGTATCGACCAGTTTGCGGTCAAAGTACGGGGTAAGCGCGAGTTCAAGCAGCGTGTCGAGGTTCTCGTCAAAGCGTTCGGTGCACTCAAAGTAGTAGGCGGTCTGGGTGTGGCTGGTGTGGGCGTTGCAGTACGCGCCGCGCTCGGAAAAGACGTCGGTCAAGTCGCCCTTCTGCTTCTTGAACAGCTGGTGCTCAAGAAAGTGGGCAATGCCGTCGGGCACATGTATGCGCTTGCCGCCGGACAACCAAGCGCTGTCCGTGCTGCCGTAATCGGCGACTACAAACGCGACCTTCTTGGTGAAGCCGGGCCGCGGCGCGACCAGCAGTTTCATGCCGCATGAAAGCACGCCCTCGTGGCGCATTTCACCGAGTTGCTTGTCGCGGATCGCCTTCAGTTTGCTGTTCGGTTTGACCATGTTGTTCCTGCGGAAAGTGCAACTGCTGTTTCACCACAGAGTACACAGAGTTCACAGGGAAACACCAATCCTGCTGACCGCCGCAAGAAGGCGTAAAGCAGCCACGGAGTCCACGGTGAAAAGCAACAGGATGGAAAGGCCGACAAGTACCAGAAGCTGCAAGCTTCCAAACGCAGCTTGAACTGCTTTTGCCTTTCTCTGTGTTCTCGGTGGCTATCCGATCACTCGGCGGCCTTGCCCAGGCATGTGATGTAAACGCACAGCTCGCGCTCGGGTATTGCAAGCAACTCGTTGACCTCGTCGTCGAAAAAGCCGCCGATGCCGCTCACGCCCAGCCCCAGCTTGATCGCCGCCACGTTCATGCGCTCGCCGATATGCCCGGCATCGAGGTGCAGATAACGGTACGACCGGCTGCCGTAGCGCTTGGTGGCGGCCTCGAGGTCGGCGGTGTGAATGATGACGGCTGCCGCGTCTCGCGCCAGTTCCTGCCCGAGGCAAAGGTGGTAAGTCTCGCGGCGCACGTCGCCCGTGCGCACCTTCAGCAGTTCCATGAAGCCGGGCGCAAAGTAATAGACCCCTGCCGCCAGCCCCTCGACGTTGTTGACGACCACGAACGTCTCCAGAAGCCCGGTATCAAAATAGCGCGGCAGAAACTCGGGGCCCTGCTTCAGGTCGGGCCGGTACGAAAACGCCAGCACGTCCGACAACTCGGCCACTGTCAGCGCGCGGCCGGTGAGCTGGCGGGTGCTGCGCCTGCGCAGAATGGCAATCTCAATCTGGTCGCTGACGTCGGTTGCGGGTTTCAACTTCACGCCTTCCGCAAACTCGTACTTCGGGTTGACCAGGAACGGCTCACTGCCGACGTTTCCGGCCTCGGCTATCTGCCCGCGACGGATGGCGCCCGCGTTGTGCACGGTCAAAATCGCGTCCTTTTCGACGCGGCCATCGTCGTCACCGCACGAGCGCGCCGACGGGCCCGCCTTGATGTCGCTGAACTTTGCAAGGTCGTACAGCGGGAAGACCCCCAGTATGCCCTCTTTTTCGAATGGGATTGCCAGCAGTTCCGCCACTTCGTCGTCCACGAACCCGCCGATAGCGGTCAAACCGACGCCCATGCGCGGCGCGATAACATCGAAGTTGCCCAGCACGTGGCCTGTGTCCAGCAAGCAGCGGCGGTACGCGCGCTCGCCGTAGCGCCAAGCGCTGCGCCAGTACACCGCCGTCGCGACCACAGCCACGCTTGCCTGCGCCACCACCGGGTCGTTGAAGCAGGCGCGGGCAAGACGCTCAAACATCTGGTCGCCGCCGGGACCAAGGCCCTTGGGATAGACTTCAATCAGCGCGTGGTCACGCACATGAAAGTAGTACACGCCGTCAGGGATGTCCGCGTGGTCGCGCACCAGCACGTACAGGTCAGTCGGGTACAGCGCGCCCGCCGACGGCGCGGCGCGAAAGAACATCTGCTGCTCGCCCCCCACCGCAATGGCGGTCACGCCGTTGGTCGCAAACAGAATGCGCGACAGCACCGGCAAGGCAAACGGGCCGTTCGGGTCCCGCAGCACAGCCTCGGCCTGCCAGTTTTCATTCTCGGTGGTCGGCAGGAACGGTCGCAGGTCGATGCGTTCCGCGCCCGCGTACTCCTTGAACTGGCTGGGCGGGTTCTGCCAGTCAATGCTGTGCCCCTGCCCGATGGTGGCCGGGTGGTACTTGGTCTGCTTGTGGTACAGCGCAGCCGCGTTTTCTGCCATGCGGGCCTTATAACAAAGAGGCAGAATGGGCGTTATGCCATTGCCTCGGGTGCGTGATAATAAGGAAGAACCTGAAAGGACAAGCCATGACCAAGTGGATTGCTGCCCTGATTGTCGTGTTCGCGGGCCTGGGCGGGGCCCTGCTGGTACCGGTAGCGGAAGCCCAGCGTGGGCCTGATGCCCCGCGCCCCGATGCCCCCCGGCCACCCATGCCGGCGCCGGGCACCTGGCAGATCGTGACGCACGAAAAGCTGGTGCTGCTGCTGAACACAGCCAGCGGTGAAACCTTCCGGCTGCGCGAGCGCGAAGGCGAGTTGCACTGGCAGCCGATCGCGCGCCCCGGCGCCGAAGGCCCGCGCGCCGACATGCCCCGCAGCGAGCGCCCCGACCGCCCGCCCGTTGAGCGTGACGGCGCACAGCGCCTGGAAGATGAAGTCCGCATGCTGCGTGAAAAGCTGCGCAACGCCCGCGAAGATGAGCGCCCCCGGATTGAGGCACGCATCAAGGAGTTGCTGGAGAAGTTGAAGGGTGCGGACCGACCCGAGCCGCGCGGCGACCGCCCCAAGGGCGAGCCGGACCGTGAGCGCGAGTTCGACGAGGCGGTGCGCCGCGAGGTCGAACGCCGTGAGCGCGAGCGCCACACGGAAGCCCTGAACGAAAAGATCGGCAAGCTTGAGCGCGAGCTCGAGAAGACCATGCGCGCAGCCGATGAGGCCGAAGGCGACAAGCGCGAGAAGCTGAAGCAGCACGCCAAAGAACTCGAGCGCGAACTTAAGTCGCTGCGCGCCGAGCGCGACAAAGCGCGCAAGCGCGACTAGCCGCTGCAACGCACGCCCGGCGCGGGTAGTATGGCACTCCCTGCACTACCCCGCCGGGCTGTTTTATGCGACTGCTGCTGACTCTTGCATTGGTGCTTGCGGCGTGCGCTGCGACGCCTGCCGGCCCGTCGCCGCAACGCCGTGAAGCCGACCGGCTTGAGCCAAAACGCGCCTATGAGCAGGCAATCCGCTTGCGCGACAGCAACCAGCCGTTGCAGGCAGAAGAGTACCTGCTGTCCGCCGCCGAACGCGGCTTTGCAGAGGCCCAGTTTGAACTCGCCGTGTGGTACTTCACCAGCCGTGCCGGTGTCGAAGACAGCGCCAAGGCCGCACACTGGAACGAGAAGGCCGCCGCGCAGGGCCACGCGGACGCGCTGCGCCTGAACTGGCAGTTGTACCTCTTTGGCAAGGGCGTTCCCCAGGACAGCGGGAAGGCCTTTGAGTGGCTGCAAAAGGCCGCCGCGCTGGGCGACGCTGAACTGCTGTACCACTTGGGACTGGCGTTTTTTGACGGCATCGGCACGCCAGGCAACCCAACCGAAGCCGCACAGTGGTTTGTCAAAGCCGCCGAAAAGGGCCACGGTGGCGCTTGCTACTACCTTGGCGTGATGCACCTTGAGGGCATTGGCGTGCCGAAAAACGATACCAACGCGATTTCATGGTTTTCCACGGGCGCGGGCTTGAAGCACCATGCGTGCTACCTGGGGCTGGGCGACTGCTACCGCGACGGCCGCGGCACGCCGCGCGACCTGGGAAAGGCGCGCGGCTGGTACAAACTCGTGCTCATGACCAGCGACGACGGCGAATTGCTGGCCGCCGCCACGCAGCGGCTGAACGACCTTGGGCCGTGATCAGTTGGGCAGCGTCACGACCACGCCTGCACAAGGCCCACTGCCCAGCGCGCGATAGCCGTGCTCGATGCTCGCGTCAAGGTACACGCTGTCGCCAGCCTGCAGCGTGTGCACCTCATCAAACCACGTCAGCTCCAGCACGCCGTTCAGTATGTAAATGAATTCCACGCCGCCGTGCTTGTGCCGCGGAACTTTGCGCGGGTCCAGCGGGTGAAAGTGCGCCAGAAATGCGTTCAGGCGCGGCTGCAACGCCTCATAGTCCAGGCTCTCAAAGTCGTAGGGCACGGCGCGCCTGTCCAGCCGGGCGGGCAGGCGGATCCGCCCCTGCTTGCGGACAATGGCAAACGCGTGGCGCTTGCGCTGGTCGGTAAAGAAGTGATCCAGCCCGACGCTGAACACCAGCGCAATGCGCATCAGCGTCGGCAACGTGGGCACCAGCCGCCCGCGTTCAATCTTGCTGAGCATGGCTGCGGACATGCCGGTGTGTTCGCCCAGCTCAACCAGCTTCATGCCGCGGGCCTGGCGCAGGGCGTGAACCTTGGCGCCGATGTCGTAGGCAGAGAGTTCCTTCTCCAGGGTTTTCGACAGCATGGGGTTCTCCTGCGCCGCATTTGAACATCAGTAAAACGCAGCGCCTACAGTGAACATTCCTGTTGTGAAAGTTTTTTTTCGGGATAAGCAATCGCTTGCCGCGCGTTTGAACTGCCGCAGTACCACGGAGACCAGCCATGCACCGAGCCATCATCCTGCTGCCCCTACTGCTGGGCGCCTGCGCTTCGACGCTGTCCGACAAACTTGACAGCCGTTACGACTCTGCGCCCGTCGTCGCGGAAACCCGCCTGGAGTGGCGGGTCTATCTGCCGCCGCAATACCACGCACAGCCGCAGCGTGAGTTCCCGCTGCTTGTGTACTTCCATGGCGGCGGCGGCAACCACCGCACATGGGGCGCAAGGGGCGGGCTGGGCGAGCGCCTGCAACCGCTGATGGCCGCCGAGGAGTTCGGGCCCTTTGTGGTGCTCAGCCCGAGTGTCGGGCGCTTTGACCCGATTACCGGGCAAGCCGAGCAACTGCTGTTTGAGAGTGTTATCCCCGGCGTGCGCGAAAAGTATCGCGTCAGCGACACCACCATTGCCTTCGGCCACAGCATGGGCGGGCTTTCGGCGCTGATGCTGGCCTTGCGCCAGCCGGGCTGCTTTGACGCCGTCGCCGCCGCCAGCCCCTTTGCCTACGACGTCTCGCCGTTTGACGAGCGGGCGCGCATTGAGGCCTTTGAGAAGGAATACGGCGGCAGCTTTTTCCTGGGGCGCTGGCAAACCAGCGTGGAAAAGCTGTTCAGCGACGAGCGCGAGTTTGAGCGCTACTCACCGTTCGCGCAGGTCCGCAACTGGCGCGGCGCATTGCCGTTCCGATTGTACCTGACATCGGGCACCGAGGACTACATGGGCCTGTTTCCGCAGAACCTTCTGCTGCACGAAGAACTCCAGCGCAAGGGACTTGACCACGAGTGGGTCGTCCAGCGCGGCATCAGCCACTCTACGCTGGCTGACCGGCGCATCTACACATGGCTTCACCAACACTCCGGATTCGCGGCAACCGTCAGCGGAAGCGCCGGCGGCAACTAGGCCCGGCAAATGCCCCCCCGGCACGGGCCAGGCCCCTCGCACGGTGCGGGGGGCTTCGTTTTACGGCTGGGCAAACTAGCTTGGCTGCGTGATCAAGGCGATTGCCATCAAGCTGATTGCCGTGCTGGGCGCGGTTGCATGCGCGCTTCTGCTGCCGTGGCCGCTGGGGCTTGCGGGCGCAGCCATCGTGGTGCTGCTGGCACTGGGCCTGATCGCGTGGGCAGTGTTTGACATCAACAGCAGCTTCTGGGCGCCCACGTTGTGGCGCTCCCCCACCGCAGTCAAAGCGGTCGCGCTCACTTTTGATGACGGCCCCGACCCTGAGTTCACGCCGCAGGTTCTGGAAGTCCTGCGCGCCAAGGGTGTAACCGCAACTTTCTTTTGCGTGGGCGCGCGCGTGCGCGCGCACCCCGGGCTCGCAAAGGCAATCCGCGAGCAAGGCCATGCGCTGGGCAACCACAGTGACAGCCATGCGATGACGATCAACTTCAGCCTGCACGCACGGCTGCGCCGCGAAATCCGCGCCTGCAACGATGCGATCGAAACCGCGACAGGCGTGCGGCCCACGCTTTATCGCGCCCCGCATGGTTTCAAGAACCCGGCGCTGGGTGATGTGCTGCGGGCAGAGGGAATGACCGCAATCGGCTGGCAAGTGCGCGGCTTTGACGCTGTCGTCAACGATGCCGCGAAAATCACGCAACGCATTGTCGAAAAGGCCCAGCCCGGCGGCGTGATCCTGCTGCATGACGGCGCCGGCCTTCAGGGCAGCACCGACCGCACAGCCACACTCGAGGCATTGCCGGTGGTCATCGACGGCCTGCGCGCGAAGGGCCTTGAGATCGTGCCGCTGGAAAAGCTGCTGGGTCGGAGTGCCTGAGATTTTGCAGGTCGCGGCTGTACCGGCAGGCGTTATAGTTTCGGGCCGGAGGATCAAGATGCGCCCCTTGCTGATGCTCTTGCTGCTGATCGCGCCGGCAATCGCGCTGGCGCAGGACACGCCGGAAAAGCCCGCGGAAGACAAGCCGGCTGAGAAACCCGCCGAAGAGTCGCTCGATGACCTGCTGAAGCGCATTGAGAAAGAACACAAAGAGCACAAGGACTTCCAGGGCAACTTCACGCAGACCAAGTTCGTGGCGTTGTTCGGCGACAAGATCACCAGCAGCGGCCGCTTTGTGTTCAAGAAACCCGACCACGTGCGGTGGGAGTACAGCAAACCCCACAAGTCAATCCTGGTCGTCACCGGCGACAGCGGCCAGAAATGGAGCGAAAGCACCAACCGCGTCGAAAACATCAAGTTGTCGGAAGACCGCGGGCTGGACGCTGTGGTCAAGCAGTTGTTCACGTGGTTCAAGGGCGAGTTCACAAAGCTGAAAGACGACTACGATGTCAGCATCAAGTCGCGCGAGCCCGTGACGCTGGAAATGAAGCCGCGGAACGAGACGGTCAAGAAGTTCATCGCCTCAATTGAGGTTGTCTTCGTCAAGGGCGAGGGCGAGATCAGCAGCGTCAAGATCATTGAGCCGCTGGCCAAGGGCGACAAGGAACCGGGCTATACCCTTTACGAGTTCAAGGACACCAAGCTTGATCAAGGTGTGAAGGACGACGAGTTCAAGATCAAGCGCTGAACCGCAACTGTCCAGGAAAGCGAAAGGGGCGCGGTGTCCCGCGCCCCTTTCTTTGCTGCCCTGTCTCTACGCCAGACGGCGCCGGCGGTATGCCAGCGCTGCCATAGCTGCAATTGCAACCGCAAGCGCCAAGCCGGAGCCTGAGCCGCTGGTGCTGCACTTGTCGTCATCGCTGCTCTTCTTCTTTTTGCCGCCGCCGCCACCGCCGCCGGCGACGTCAAACGCGGCGCTGACAACCGCTGTCAGCGTGGGCGTGCCCACGTCTTCACTGAAGGTCAGGGTGTAGCCCGTGCCCGCAAGGCTCACGCTCAGGTTCGTGAACGTCACGACACCGTTCACGGCCTGCACCGAGGTCGCGCCGCCAAGCGCCGCGCCCGCCGTGCCCGTGCCCGGCGTGATGCTCACCAGCACTGAAGTCGTGCTGTTGCTGCTTACCAGGATGCCGCCGGCGTCCACAATGCGAATCACCGGTTGGGTCGAAAGCGTGGCGCCCGGAGCGCTGGCCGCTCCCGGCTGGGTCACGATCTGAAGGGCAGCAGCGGGACCGGAAACATCGAATGCGTTTGAATCGTCGGTACCCAGGCCGGTCGCTGCGAACGTGATGATGAAGCCAATCCCGGCAGAGTCGATTTCCAGGTCCGTGAACATGGCCAGACCGTCGACCGTGTCCGCCGTGGCGCCCGACAGGTTACCCGTGGGGCTGCTGGCGTGCAGGCTGAACGTGATGGTCGTGCCGTTATCGCTCGTCACTCGGCTGCCCCCCGCGTCGATCACTTCAACCCACGGCTGAACCACGAACGGTGCACCGGCCAGTGCGCCGGCCGGCTGCTGCGCCACCCGAATTGCCACAGGGCTGCCCGCGATGTTGAACGGGTCTGAGGCAACGTCGAGGAACGCGCTGGCCAGGTTGTCGCTGAAGGTCAGCACATAACCGGTGCCCGGAAGGTCAATCTCAAGGTCACTGAACACCGCGGTGCCGGTGCCGGTTACGCCTGCAACGGTGCCGCCCAGGATCGCCCCGGTCGTTCCGCCAGACAGGGTAACGTCAAGGTCAAGCGCCTGGCCCACCACGATGTTGCCGCCAAGGTCAACCGCCGAGACCCCGATTGCCGGCGTAAGCACCACGCCCGCCGTGCCGCCCGCGGGCTGCACGGTGACCGCCAGTGCGACCGCATTGCCGACAGCGACGTCGAACACATCCGAGGTCACGCCCTGCAGGGTCGGCGACGCCACGTCCTCGTTGAAGTCGAGGCGGTAGTCGGTGCCTGCAAGGTTGATCGCGATACCCGTGAAGGTAACGATGCCGTTTGCCGAGGTCGCCGTGGCACCGGCCACGATGGCCGCGCCGGTGGTGCCCGTGCCTGCGGTGATCGCGGCAATCACGTCTGTGCCCGTCACGTCCACCAGGTTGCCGCCGGCGTCCACGATGTGAACCACAGGCGAGGGTGTAAGCGCCTCACCGCCGAAGCCGTCGCCCGGCTCCTGGGACATCACCAGCCGGAAAGCCGGCCCGACCGTGATGTCAAACGAGGCCGAGTCCACTTGCGGCAGCGGCGTGCCCGAGTTGTCCGTGAAGTGAAGGAAGTAGCCGGTGCCGACCAGGTTCACGCTCAGGTCCGAGAACGACACGGTGCCGTTGCCGGTGACATTGCTGACTGTGCCGCCCAACGTCGCGCTGCCGGCGTTGCCGAGCGCCACGTCAAGGTCCAGTGCGTGGCCGGTGACGACGTTGCCGCCGGCGTCATGCGCTGACACCTGCACGGCGGGTGTGATCACCGCGCCGCCGGTAGTGCTGCTCGGCTGGACTGTTACTGCCAGCGCAACCGCGGTACCCACGGAAACATCGAACTGGCCGGAGTCCACGTTCAGTGAACCGGCGCTGAACCGCAGCTGATAGTTGGTGCCCGCCAGATTGATGGACAGGCCCGAGAAGGTAGCGATACCCGCAGCGACCGTGGCATTGGGAGTGCCCGAGAGGGCAGCCCCGGTTGTGCCGGTGCCGGGTGCGATGGCAACACCGATTACGGTGGTGTTGTCGCCGCTCAGCACGTTACCGCCCGCGTCGCGCAGCGCCACGACCGGCTGCTGCGGGAACGCCACACCGCCGGTAATCGCGCCGCCGGGTTGCGTCTCCACGGTAAGGGCCGCGGCGGGGCCGATCGCCACATCGAAGGGGTTTGAGTCAACCGAGAGCGTGCCGTTTGTGAAGCTGAGCTCGTAGCCGGTGTCCGCAAGGTCAATCGACAGGCCGGCAAACGTGGCCTCACCTGCGCTTACCTGCACGCTGGCTGTGCCCGACAGGATCGCTGACGGGTTGCCCGCGCTGACCGAGACGGTGATCATCGTTGTGTTGTCGGAAGTTATGATAAAGCCGCCTGAATCGCGGACTGCAACCTTGGGCTGCTGCGGGAATGCAACGCCGCCGGTGATTGCACCGCCCGGCTGGGTTTCGACGGTCAATGAGCCGACCACTATCGTGATGTTGAAGGTGTTGGACACAGCCGCGGTAAGCGACGTGCCGGAGTTTACTGTAAACGTCAGTTGGTACGCGGTACCGGGCAGGTCAACGGTCAGGTCGTCAAACACCGCCGTGGTGGTGCCCGTGACTCCGCTTACCGTGCCGCCAAGTACGGCGCTGGGGTTGCCGCCGGAAAGCGCCACATCGAGGTCCAGGTTGTGCCCGACGACGATGTTGCCGCCAAGGTCAACGGCGGATACCTCAATGTCAGGTGACAGGATTACGTTGGTGTTGCCGTCGGCCGGTTGCACGACGATTTCAAGGGCTACAGGTGCACCGACGTTCACATCGAACAGGTCCGAGTTCACTGTCCGGGTGCCATCGGTGAACGTCAGGCGGTAATTGAGTTCCGCCACGTCAATCGAAAGCCCGGTGAACGTCGCAACGCCCGCCGATACCTGCACGGTTGGCGTACCCGACAGCGTGGCAAGCGGGCTGCCAGTACCAGTGGCAATGGAGACGGTGATGTTGGTCGTGCTGTCGCCCGTGCGAACGTTGCCGCCGGCGTCACGAATACGCACGACCGGCTGCTGCGGGAACGCCTCGCCGCCGTTGCTGCTGGTGGGCTGCGTGTCCACTGTAAGAGCAGCCGCGGGACCGACCGCGATGTTGAAGCTGTTTGAGTCTTCCGTGACTGAGCCGACTGCAAAGGTCAGCGTGTAGTTGCCGATCAAGTTGACGGACAGGTTCGTGAAGGTTGCTACGCCCGCTACACAGGCGACTGACGTTGTGCCCGACAATACGCCGCCCGTTGAGCCGGGGTCGTTCAGCGTCGCCGTCACCTGGCCGGTGAAAGTGCCGATGATGCCGCTGGCGCCATGGACTTCGACTACGGGCTGATCGGCTGTGTCCCAAGCGACGCCGCCGGTGCCGCCGCCCGGCTGGTTGTCGATGACCAACGAGGTGACAGGCACAAACGCGGTCTCGGCGCCCAGTGTGGTCGTTACTTCGTCAATGATGCCGGCCGTTGGTGTAGCCGGCGCGTGAGTCGTGCCCGCGCCGCCGTCAAGGGCGTTGGTTCCGCCACCCGAGTTGGTGCCGCCCGCGCCGCCAGTTACGCTCAGCGTTGCTGTGTTGCTGAGCGTGTTCTCGTGCACAATCTTGATGCGGCCGCCGGCGCCGCCGCCGCCGCCGTCACGGTTGCCCGCTCCACCGCTCTGTCCTGTTCCTCCGTTGGCGGTCAGCGTGCTGCTTACCTCCACATCGAAGCCGCCGATCAGGATACCGCCGCCGGAACCACCGCCTGGCTTGTCGCTGTTGCCATTCGTCCCAGGCAAGCCAATCACCGAAATGTTGCCGGATACTGTGACCCGGAAGCCACGCACGTTCACGGCCCCGCCGCCATTGCCGCCGGTATTGCCCGTGGACCCGCCGCCGCCCGAGCCCATGTGGATCGTCAGGTCAGTCTCATCGCCGACGACAATTCCCCCGGCACCCGGCGTGTCAGTACCGCGAAAGCCGCCGTTGCCGCCGGTGTTGCCGTGGCCGCCGCCGCCGCCGCCTGAGGTGCTTGAGCCGCCGCCGCCGCCCGCGCCGCTGGGCGCTCCATTGGCTGTGGCCGCGCCGCCAAGGTTGCCGGCGCCGTCACCCGTGATGCTGGCTGAAATGATTACGCGCCGCGCCTGTATGTTCAGCACTTCGCGGGTCGCGGTGCTGATGGTGCAGGCGTGCTGGATCTGGATCCAGCTCCGGTTGGCGAGCATCGCGTTGGTCAGCGCAACCCCGGCAGTCGTAATCAAGCGGCTGGCCGGCGGAAATGTGTTGTCAAAACTGGACGCCGCCGAAAGCGTGCCGTCGCCGTACTCCATCCGGAACGTGCCCGCACCCGGACCCGCAGCAACACTGGGCAGCAGCACCCAGATACGGCTGGTGCCGGTGTTGTCATAGCTTTCAATGAAGTACTCCAGGTCGTTACCGGAGCCAAAGTCATTGTTGAAGTCAATGAACCGGATGTCGGCGCCCGTTGGGCTGGCAATGTTTGTGTAGTCGCCGGCGTTCAATGTCACAAGCACCTGGTGGTCAGAGACCGCCGTGCCGGTGTTATCGACCGTGATGTTTCGAAAATGCGTTTGCTGTGCAGCCAAAGAAGCCGCACCCAGCACCGCAGCAAGTAGCAAAGCAGTCCTGACCCTGTGCATGATCTCTCCTGTGTCTGTGTCTCAAGAAGCAGACGCACGCGCACTTCGCCTGCGCCAAATTGGTGACAAATGTGTTCAGTGGCGGCAGATTGTGCGTTCATATCTTAGTGATTGCCAGCAAGTCTCAAAGTTTCTTTCCTGCATCGCAGAAAGTGGACTGCTTATGTCGCCTTTCAGGCGTTGCCAGCCGGCCCCAACCCCGCTAGAGAGTGGCTATGAACAAGGCCCTGCGCACACTGGGCGGGCTGAGAACCCGCGTGATCGATGCCCTGCCAGCCGGGACTGCCCCGAAACTGGCGGTGATTCTGTGCCATGGTTTCGGCGCGCCGGGTGATGACCTGGCGGGACTGGGGCCTGAAATGCTTGAGTTCTCGCCCAAGCTGGCGGCTGGCGCTCGGCTCTACTTTCCGGAGGCGCCGCTGGCGCTGGACTGGGGCGGCCGCGCGTGGTGGATGATTGACATTGAAGCAATCCAGCTTGCCCTGATGCGCGGCGAGTTCCGGCAGCGCCTGCGCGATGAACGCCCCGAAGGCATGCAGCAGGCCCGTGACGCGGTGCTGAATCTGGTCAAGGATGTCAGCGCCGAAACCGGCCTGCCTGTTTCGCGCATTGCGCTGGGCGGCTTCAGCCAGGGCAGCTTCGTGACTGTCGATGTCGCCACCCAGCTTGAAGAAACGCCCGCGGGCCTGATCGTCTGGTCCGGCACCCTGATGAACGAGCCTGAATGGCGCCGGCTCGGCCCGCGCCACAAGGGCCTGCGCGTCGTGCAAAGCCACGGCCGCCAGGACCCCATGCTGCCGTTTGAGTGGGCCGAGCACCTGCGCGAGTTTATGACTGAAGTCGGCTGGCAGGTGGAGTGGCTGCCGTTCAACGGCCCGCACACAATCAGCCCGGAAGGGTTGATGGCGGCTGTGCGAATGCTTGAGGGTCAGCTAGAAGGGTAGCCGGTGCAGTTTCGCCAACCTGCGAAGGCAAAAACGCTGAAATACAAACCCGCAAACAGCAGACGAAAAATATGCCCTGAAGTGACCCACCCGTGACGTGACATGTGGTATGGTGCCTGCGTTGACAACTGATAAACGCCAACCCGGATGGAGTCGGTTTCCTTTAAGGGGGGGAATTCGGCTTCGGGGTGGCGCGCGCAGGCGGGCAGGATCGTGACTTCAATTTTTAAGGGGGATTGAAGTTATCTCTGTTCGCCTGCGCACCTTATCCCTTACCCGGCGCCTTACGGCGCCGGGTTTGCTTTTTCGCGTCTTGTTGCGACTTGACGCCTCAATGCTACCGTGCCGCGCACAGGAGATGACCCATGGCCATTGAACGTACACTGATCCTTATCAAGCCCGACGGCGTGCAGCGCGGGCTTGTCGGCGACATCGTTTCGCGTTTTGAGCGCACGGGCATGAAGATTGTCGGCCTCAAGCTGATGCAGATGACGAATGAACTTGCCGCCCAGCACTACAAGGACCACGTCAGCAAGGGCTTTTATGCGGGCTTGGTCAAGTTCATGACCAGCGCGCCGCTGGTGGCGTTGTGCGTCGAGGGCCCCAAAGCCATCGAAAACTGCCGCAAGCTCATGGGCAAGACGTTCTGCACCGACGCGCAGGCGGGCACCATTCGCGGCGACCTGGGCGTATCCCGCGGCTTGAACCTTGTTCACGGCAGCGACGGCCCCGAAGCCGCAGCCCGCGAACTGGGCCTGTTCTTCAAGCCCGGCGAGTTGCTTGAGTACAGCCGCGCCATTGACGCCTGGAGCTGGAACGACGAAGACAAGGTCTGATTTACGGGTGCGGGTTTCGGCAAGCCTGAAACCTTCAACCTGAAACCTTGAACCTGAGCTTCCGTGCCCGACGACGTCCACCTGATCACTTCACTGCCCGCGCTGAAGAAGCGCGCGCTTTCCATGCACAAGGGCGATGCCGGGCGCATCTTTTGCGTCGCGGGCAGCGTGGGCATGGTGGGCGCCGCGGCGCTGTGTTCACGCGCGGCTTTGCGCGCGGGCGCCGGCGCGGTGCGCACCGGCATGCCCTGGCGCCTGGCTGCGGTTGTGGCTGGCCGCGACCCCAACGTGATGACCACAGCCCTGCCTGAAACCGAAGACGGCACCATCAGCGCGATGGCGCCCGCCAAGATTCTCAAAGCCGCCGAAGGCTTTCATGTGATGCTGCTGGGCCCCGGCATCAGCACGAACCCCCAGACGGTGCAGGCCGTCAAGAGCCTGTTGCCGGACGTGCACATGAAGCTGGTGATTGACGCCGATGCCCTGAACGCGATTGCGCTGGACGGCTGCAAGTGCATCAAAGAAATCGACCGCGCGCATGGCCTGCCGATCCTTACGCCGCACCCCGGCGAAATGAAGCGCCTGCTGGGCAAAGAAGCGCCGGGCGACCTGAAGGACGATCACGACAACCGGCTGAAGGTCGCGGCAAAATTCGCGGCCAAACACAAGGTTGTGCTGGTGCTCAAGGGCCACAAGACGGTGGTGACCGACGGCCGGCAGGCCTATATCAACACCAGCGGCAACCCCGGCATGGCCAAGGCGGGCATGGGTGACGTGCTGGTGGGCGTGATTGCGGCGCTGCTGGCGCAGGGCCTGCCGCCCTTTGACGCGGCGCAGCTTGGCGTTTACCTGCACGGGCTTGCGGGCGACATGGTCCGCGACAGAATAGGCGAAGTCGGCGTGCTGGCCATGGACGTGATCGAGCAACTGCCGCTGGCGGCACACCAGCACCAGTCGGAGCAGGCATGAGCATTCGCGAAACGGAAGACAAGTACCTTGTGCCCACCTACACCAAGCTGCCCCTGACCGTGGTCAAGGGCGAAGACGTGTGGGTGTATGATGACGAAGGCAACAAGTACCTTGACCTGTACGCCGGCCACGCCGTCTGCAACATCGGCCACAGCCACCCCAAGCTCGCCAAGGCAATTGCCGAGCAGGCCAAGAAGCTGATTTTTTACAGCAACGCCGTTTACAACGACACCCGAGCCGAAGCCGCCGAGCTTGTCGTGAAAAACGCCTACCCGCACAGCGCCGCGGTCTTCTTCTGCAACAGCGGCACCGAAGCAAATGAGACGGCCCTGAAAATCGCGCGCCGCGCCACCGGCCGCCCGCGCGTGATCGCCATGGAGACAGGCTTTCACGGCCGAACCGTCGGCGCGCTGAGCGTCACCGGGCGCCAGAAGTTGCGCGATGACTTTCCGGAGAACCTGGGCCAGTTCACGGACTTCGTGCCGCTGGGCGACTTTGAAACACTCGAAGCGCTGATGGGCCCCGATGTCGCCGCGATCATCCTTGAGCCGATCACAAGCGTCGGCGGTGTGCGCGTGGCCAGCCGCAAATACTACGACAGCCTGCGCGAGCTTTGCTTCGGCAACGGCACCGCGCTGATCTTTGACGAAGTTCAGACCGGCTTTGGACGCACCGGCAAAATGTTTGCCGGCATCCACTGGAACGTTGAGCCCGACATCGCGACCACCGCCAAGGGCGCGGCCGGGGGCTTCCCGGTCGGCATGGTGATCCTGAACGAAGCAATCGCCAGCGCGCCGGCGCCCGGCGAGCACGGCTGTACCTTCGGCGGCGGGCCGCTTGCGATGGCGGCTGTGAAGGCCAACCTTGAAGTAATCCTTGAACAGAAACTGGTTGAAAACGCCGCCGCCATGGAAGTTGTGGTGCGCGACGCGCTGGGCGCAATCCCGGAAGTCCTGGCCGTCACCGGCAAAGGCCTGCTGCTGGGCATTGAGCTTGAGTGCCCCGCCAAGGGCGTGATCAACGCGCTGTTTGACCAGAAGATCATCGTGGGCGGGTGCGACCGGCCCAACATGATCCGGCTGCTGCCGCCGCTGACCGTGAAAGAAGCGCACATCAAGCAGTTCGCGGGCGCACTGGCAGAGGCGCTTGTGCAAGCCAAGCAGACAGCCTGACCCCGTGAAGCCCGTTCAGCCCTTGCCGTTGCCGCAAACGTGGCGACAATCCCGGTATGTCCACCGCCACCGCCATCCGCAACGTCATCATCGGCACAGCCGGCCACATCGACCACGGCAAGTCAACGCTGGTCAAGACACTGACCGGCATCGACCCCGACCGCTGGGCCGAGGAAAAGGAAAAGGGCATCACGATCGACCTGGGGTTTGCGAACTTCCTGTACCAGGAGCAGTACCGCGTCGGGATGATCGACGTGCCCGGCCACGAGCGGTTTGTCAAAAACATGGTCGCCGGCGCCACCGGCGTGGACATCGTGATGCTTGTGGTAGCCGCCGACGACGGCGTGATGCCGCAGACGCGTGAACACCTCGACATCCTGACCATGCTGGGCGTGCAGCGCGGGCTGGTGGTCCTGAACAAGATCGACAAGGTTGACGCCGACACGATAGAGCTTGCCACCGAAGACGTGCGCGACCTGGTGCGCGGCACCTTTCTTGAAAGCGCGCCGGTGGTGCCGGTCAGCGCCTTGACCGGTCAAGGGCTGGACCGGTTGTGGGCCGAGCTTGGCACGCTGATTGAATCCACGCCGACACGCGACGTGTCGGGCGTGTTTCGCATGCCCGTGCAGCGCGTGTTTTCGGCCAAGGGCCACGGCGCGGTGCTGACCGGCGTGCCCGTAAGCGGCAGCGTGAAAGTCGGCGACAACCTGGTGGTGCTGCCCGGCGAACAAAAGGCCAAAGTGCGCGGCATACAGGCCTACCACAGCGCGATTGATGAAGCGCGCGCCGGGCACAGCAGCGCCTTCAACCTGTCGGGCGTTGACCACACCCAGGTGCACCGCGGACACACGCTGTGCGCACCGGGCGTGTTTGAGCACTCGAGGTTCTTCTCGCTGCGTCTGCACCTGCTGGCCAACGCGCCCCGGCCGCTGAAGCACCGGGCCGAA
The DNA here is from genome assembly GCA_019636195.1 of Planctomycetota bacterium. Classification (GTDB taxonomy): domain Bacteria; phylum Planctomycetota; class UBA8742; order UBA2392; family UBA2392; genus JADJRK01. The sequence continues at coordinate 34,851 of JAHBYA010000004.1, forward strand.
GTCAAGTTCCACGTCGGCACCAGCGAACTGATCGGGCACATCCACTACCTTGACCGTACGGCGCTCAACCCGGGCGAGACCTGCCTGTGCGAAGTACTGCTGGAAGATCCCGTCGTGGCAGGCATTGGAGACCACTTTATCATCCGCCTGCCGTCGCCCGCGATCACCCTGGGCGGCGGCCGCGTGATCCGGCGCGAACGGGAGATTCTGCACCGCGGCGACGAACGCCTGCTGGCTTCGCTTGAGATGTGGGCAAATGCCGCCGACGACCCAACCGCGCGCGTCAAAGCCGCCGTGGTCGAAGCCGGCCCGATGGGACTGACGCGCGACGCAATGGTGGCCCGAACCGAGTTGTCCGCGGCCGCGCTGCCGCCGCTGACCGAGGCGCTGCTGCAAAGCGGCGAAGTCACCGAGTTCGGCCCGGGCCGCGCGTTGATCCACAAGAATGCATGGTCGCTGGCGCAGTCGAGGCTGGTTGAGATCCTGGCGGCGTTTCACAAGGCGCACCCGGCGCAGATGGGCCTGAAGACAGCCAGCGCTCAGCAGCAGCTGGGCGTTGACGCGCGCACCTTTACGCCGATTGTGCAGAAAGCCATCGAGGCCGGCGTCATCGAGCAGCGCAGTGACCTGCTGGGCCTGCCGGGGCAGGGCGGCACGCTGTCTGACGAAGAGCGCAAGGTCGTCGAGCGCGTAAGCCAGCAGCTTGAGCAGGCCATGCTCAACCCGCCGACACTCAAAGAACTTGCACAGGCGGCGGGCGCCAACCCGCAGGCAACCCAGAACGCCGTGGACTACCTGGTCGGCAGCGGCCGCGCCGAGGTGCTACCCGGCGGCGTGCTGTTCGGCGCAGACGCCCTGAAGTTCGCGCGCGACGAAGTTGTGAAGTTCCTGAAAGACGGCCGCAAGGCCGCCGCCAAGGACTTCAAGGAGATACTCCCTACCAGCCGCAAGTACCTGATCCCGCTGCTTGAGTGGCTGGACCTCAAGGGTGTCACCAAGAACATCAACGGCGTGCGGACGCTCAAGTAGGGCGAAGGCGCAAGCGAAGCCCCGAACGCAAGCGGCCGTGGACATTGCGTCCACGGCCGCTTCATGCGCAACGCAGCCGGTTACTTGAAAATCTTTTCCACCGGCTTGGCGGTCTTTTCCGTCAGCCACATGGGGCGGTTGCCGGCCTGGAACTCCTTGTTCATTTCCCAGTCCATCATCACGCCCAGTGTCTTGTACAGCTCGGCGGGGCTTACCGGGTCCTTGACCAGCGGGTTGCCACGGCCGTCACGCCCGGCGCCTTCTTCGTCGGTTTCACCGATCACGGTGCCGGCATTCACGCCGCCGCCGCCCAGCACCACGCAGAAGTTGTTGGGCCAATGGTCGCGGCCGCTGGTGCCGCTGATGCGCGGCGTGCGCCCGAACTCGCCCATCCAGATCACCAGCGTGCTGTCGTACAGCTTGCGTTTCTTCAGGTCGTCGATCAGCGCCGCCCACGGCTGGTCGATCTGTTTGCACAAGTCCGCGCTGCGCTTGAAGTTGTCGTCGTGGGTGTCCCAGCCGCCCATCACCACTTCAATGGCGGGCACGCCCACTTCGATCAGGCGGCGCGCGATGATGAGCGAGTCGGCAAACTGCCCTTCGCCGTAGGCCTTGCGGGTCTCGCCGGGCTCGTCGTCGAGGTAGAACTTCTTGCGCAGTGGGCTGTCCATCAGGCGGCGCGCCTTCTCGTACATGGCGCGGTGGGCCTCCACGGCGTCTTCGCCGCGTTCCTTGGCGAAGTCCTTTTCCATCTCACGCACCAGCTTCATGCGGCGTTCCATGCGGTCCTTGTCCACGCCCTTGGCGTAGTCAAGGTTTTCGATGCGCGCGCCCGGGCGGTTGATCACAAACGGGTTGTTGTCCACGCCCAGATAACCAGCCGGGAAAGGCGCCCCGCGCAGCTTGACGAAGTTCGGCAGTTCAAAGTCAGGGTTGCCCAGCTGTTGGGCCACAATGCTGCCCAGGCTCGGGTGCTTGATGGTCGGGTTGGGCGCATAGCCGGTGCGCATCAGGTAGGCGCCGCGCGAGTGGTTGCCCTCGCGGGTGCTCATGCTCTTGATCAGCAGCAGGTCTTTGGCGCGCTTGGCGATGTAGGGCAGGCTGTCAGCGGGCGTAAAGCCCGGCACTTCGGTCTTCAGCGCCTTGGTCGGGCCGCCGTTCTTGGTGCCCGGCTTGGGGTCAAAGGTCTCAAGCTGGCTTGGCCCGCCTTCCATGTAGAGAAGGATGACATGGTTGATCTTGCTGTTGCGCTTGCGTGCCGTCTCCTGCGCGGCGAGCGTGCTGCCCAGGAAGCTGGTGGTGACCATCAGGCCGCCGGCGTACGCGCCGGTGCGCAGGAAGTCACGGCGATTCACGCGAAACTCGGTCATCGGACTCTCCGGTGTATGCTGCGTTGTTGGGCGAACATTGCTTCAGGTTTCATGTAACCCCGGGAATTGGCCCCGGTTTCGGTCAGTGCCGGTTGAAAAACTCGCTTGTATTCATCAGGGCCAGAAACAGGTCTTCGTACACTTCCTCGCCACCGGTCCATCTTACGAATGTTACGCGCAGAATCTCGCGTTCTCGCTCGGTGGGGCTGCGGCCCAGCACGGTCTGGAAAATCAGTTCGCCGCGCTTCATTTTGTCGGCGGTCCTGCGCATGATCTCTTTGACCGCGTTGTCCTGGCCGTCCGGCAGCAGGTCCCCGTTCATGAACATCAGTGCCCGCATCGGGTTGGTGTTTCGGTCATCGAGGTCCTTCACGGCGGGGTCGCCCTCATAGGCCTGGGTCAGCAGCGCCCGCAGCTGCGCGCGATACGGCGACCCGTAGCCGTATGCCGCGTTCATTTCCGCCTGCTTCTTGGAAATGCCCTTGGGCGGGTTCAGCCGCTCAATCCCGGTGGCCTTCAAGATGCTGCGTTCAATCACTTCGGGCGAAAGCTCGCGCACAAACTGGCGGCTGTACAGCATGCGATCGGTCTGGTTGCTGGGGTTGGGGGCCGACATGCGTTGATACATGCGGCTATTGACGATGGCGCGAACCAGGTAGCGGGTGTCGAACCCCGAATCCGCAAAATCCTTGCCCAGCACGCGCAGGATCACGGGTATGGTCGGGTCATTGAGCGCATTGAAGTCATCGACCGGCGTGACAAAGCCGATGCCCATGAAGTAGTCCATGTAGCGGTTGACCGTCATCTCGCGGAACCACGGGTTCTCGGGGCTGGTGACCCAGTCGGCCATCTGCTGGCGGGGCGACTTGCCCGGCTCAAGCTTCCAGTCTGTGCCGTCAAGGTAGCGGGGCAGTTTGTAGCGGCCCTTCAACTGCAACTGGCGCTCAAGGTCGGCGGTGTTCCTGAACTGCATTTCACGGCCGACACTGATGTAGCTTTCGTCGCCCACCTGGCGCACGTCCACGAACGTCTTGAAGAATGCGCTCCAGGCCTCGAAGTCATCCTGCGTATACGGGTCGTACGGGTGGTCGTGGCACTCGGCACAGCCGACCTGGCGGCCCAGGAACACCTTAACCGGCATGCCCACGAGGTAGCCAAAGTCCTGAAGGTACGCCAGTTCCTCGATGTAACCACGACCGTAGTAGGTGACCACTTCGCCGCGTTTGCCGCGCGTTGAGATGCTTGGCGCAAGCACGTTGTTCACGACCTTGTCCCACGGCGTGTTGGCCGCGAAAGCATCGCGCAGCGCCTGATACGAGGGGCCACGCCCGTAGCCCCGGCGCTCGGACATGATGGTGGACCACCATGTAGCCATGTGGTCCGCGAACTCGGGACTGGCCAGCAGTTGCTCAACCAGTGCTTCGCGCTTTTCTTCCTGGGTCTGCTTCCGGCGCAGCTTGCCGGGCTCAAACTCGGCAATCTCGGCGGGTGACGGCGGCGCCCCGGTCAGGTCAAGGTACACCCGGCGCAGGAACGTGCCGTCGTCCACGATCGGCGCGGGCACAATGCCCTCGTCCTCCTGCATTTCTTCAAAGGCTTCGTCCAGCGCGTCGCGCAATACGCGCCAGTCTTTGCCGTTGACTTCCGTGGCCTTGGTACGCGACTTACGCTTCTGCCCCTCCGCAAGCTGGCTGGACGCAACCAGGCAAACAGCCACCAGCAGCGCGGCGACGGCAGGAACGATCAGCTTGGGTGTCATGGAGACTCCGTGAAGCGGGCGTTGGAACAAGTGTAGCGGGCCGTGCCGCAAGATTGGGGCGTTGCCGGACGATGATGGTCCAGATTGGGGAGACTATTTTCGCTGTTCCCGATTCGCAAAAGACCGGGTGTCGCCGCTACTGCCGGTTCACAAACTCGGTGGTGTTGAGCAGGGCCACGAACAGATCCTCAAAGATGTCGTCGCCGCCCTTCCAGTTGGCGAACGTGGCATTGAGGATGTGCTTGTCCCTGGTCGAGGGCTCACGACCCAGCACAGTCATGAAGATCGCCGTCGCCCGTTCAATCTTGCCGGGATACCTGGCCAGGATTTCCTTCAGCGAGTTGTTGAGGTAGTCCGGCAGCAGTTGCGCATTCATGAACAGCAGGGCCTGCATGATGCTGCCGTCGTGGTCATCCACATCCTTGACCACTTCTTCGTTGCTGAAGGCGTTGCGAATCAACGTGCGCAGGTTGCCCTTGTAGCCGGCAATGCGGTCGCGCACGACCTTGGCCTGCTTTTCATCTTCACTGAGTTTTTCGACCGGCAGGTCAGGTACATGCAGGTGTGGGTTCAGGCGGTCGATGCCCGTCACCTTCAGGATGCTGCGCTCAACCATCTCCGGCGTCAGGGAACGCACGAAGTTGCGGCTGTAGTACACGCGATCCTGCCGGTTGGTGCGATTGGGGCTGACCTCGCGCTGGTACATGCGGCTGGTGACAATGGCGCGCACCAGGTACCGGGTGTCGAAGCCGCTGGCGGCAAAGTCGCGTCCCATGACCTGCATGACAACGGGCAGCGCGGGCGTGTTGAAGCTGTTGAAGTCATCCACCGGGTTCACGAAGCCCACGCCCATGAAGTAGTCGAGATAGCGGTTGACCGTCATTTCCCTGAACCATGCGTTGTCGGCGCTGGTCATCCAGTCCGCCAGCGAGGTGCGAAGGTCTTTGCCCTTCTCGTAGGTCCAGTCCTTTTCGCCGAGGTAGCGGGGCAGCTTGTACTTGCCGGTCAGGCGCAGGCGGCGCATGGCATCGGCTTCGCTCAACACTCCGCCATCGACGCTGTACCAGTAGCGGTCGGCGCCATCGCCTTCGGCCCGTGTGTTGAAGAACCGGAAGAAGGCCGCGTAGCTTTCAAAGTCGGACATTGTCCAGGCTTCGTAGTGGTGATCGTGGCACTCGGCGCACTGGATCTGGCGACCCAGAAAGACCTTGGACGTCTGGCCCGCCATCGCGACACGGTCGTTCTCGAAGGTAAGCAAGAAACCCAGCCCGGGCACATCGGGCGTGCGGCCCTTGGCAGCGATCAGGCCGTGGACGACCTCGTTCCAGGGCTTGTTGTCGGTGAGTGCTTCCTCAAGGTAGCGTTGAAGGTAGTTGTGATAGATGCCGTCGCCCTGGCGCTCGGTCATGATCACACGCCACCACGTCGCCATGTGCTGCGCAAACTCCGGGCTGGCCAGCAGCTTTTCCACCAGTGCTTCGCGCTTGGCTTGCCCGCGCAGCCCGTTGGCATCTTTGCGCCCGGGCGCGAACGCGTTGATTTCGTCAATGCTGGGCGGCGCGCCCGTCAGGTCCAGATAGATGCGGCGCAGGAAGATGGAGTCGTCAACGATCTTGTTCGGTTTAACCCCGGCGTCCGCCTGCAACTGCTCGTAGGCATTGTCCATGCTGTCGCGCAGCGCGCGCCAGTCTTTGCCCAGCTGCGGCGTGGTATCGCGATCTTCCCCGCCCTTCTTCTGGGCGGCCACGTTGAAATGCGCAGCCACCAGGCACGCTATCGCAGCCAAGGCCGGCAGGGCAAGCATCAAGCTTTTGCGCATGGGTATCCCGATTTGCCGCGCACAGTGTAGCGGCTGGGCCCGCCAATTCCGACAGCGGATCAAAAGGAAGCGTTTCATTTGTGGGAGGGCGGTCACAGTCATCCCACATCCGCAACAGTCCGGATCAGGGGCGACTGGTGCAAACTTGTCTGGTAACGTGGTTCCCGCCCGTTCCACTCATGGGCGGAGATCGTGATGCGCAGACTGTTCGTGTTGCTTGCCTTGGCCGCGGCCATTACCGCGCCGCACTTTCATGCGCACGCCCAGAAGCTGAAGGGCGACGAGGCCAAGGTGGCCAAAGAGCGGCTGCGCGAAGTCAAGAAGGACTGGAAGGGCGCCAGCAAGGCCGACAAGTACCGCCTGATCCAGATCCTGGCCCGCCAGCCGGAAAACACCGTCACCAAGTTCCTGCTTGAAGTCGTGGATGGCGATGCCGACGACGCGGTCGCAAGCTGGGCGGCCCGCGCGGTTGTCAACCACGGCGACGCAAGCGACCACAAGGAACTGCTGAAGTCTTTCAACAAGGCCAAAACCCCGGAACGTCGGGCCGCCTGCGTACGCTGGCTTGGCGGCTACGGCGAAGCCACACCGTTCAAGCAACTTGAGAAGCTGACGCTGGAAGATGAAGCAAGCGCCGAAGCGGCGGTGCACGCCTGCGCCGACGCAAAGTGCGACGCAGGGTGGGCCGTCGTTGACATGGCCGCGCAAAAGGCCAGGCACGCCGGCGCGCGCAGCACCGCATGCGCCCGTCTGCTGTCGGCAGGCGACAAGCGCGGCATCGCGGGCATTGCGGCCACCGCCAATGTTGAAGATGCTGCGCGCGCGGCCCACGCCGCGATCGGCGGACCGCTTGAAGTTGACGCGGTCAAGGCCGTGCTCGAGCACGCGAAAAAGACCCGGTCTGTGAAGGCGCGCCCCCACTTCTTTGGCAGCCTGCTGGCGCGCCTCACCCACGCCGATGCGCACACGGCCGTCGCCAGCGACGCCGCAGCGCTGAACCGCGTGTTTGACGTGGAAATCGGCTGGTGGCTTGTCTCGGTAAGCCGCGCACAGGCCAGACTGGCGGGCGTCACGCGCTGGCTGGAAGACGAAGATCGCGAAAAGGTACTGCACGGCCTGCGCAGCCTGCAGCGCCTGCCCAAGCCCTTCACCGGCGACGAGTTGAAGGCTGCCTCGGACGCCTTGATCCCCAAGCTGGCTTCGGGTGACGACGAGATTGCAGGCCACGCGCTGCTGGCGTGCATCACGACCGGCGCCTGCCCCGAGATCGCAGCCGCGAAAGTCGCGCAATGGATCAGCAGCGAAAAGCCGGAGCACCTTGCAGCAGCCCTGCTTGCTGGCGGCAAACTCGGCTTGAAAGACCACGCACCCCGGGCGGTTGCGCTGCTTGAGGACACCCGCTGGTGGGTTGTCAGCGCGGCACTGGACTACCTGCTGCATGTGCGCCCCGCCGATTGCCTGAAGCCGGTCTTTGAACTTGCCAAGCGCACCGACGAGGGCCGACTTTTTGCCGAGGCGATCGCACTGCTGTGCGACCTGACCGGCAGCGACCACGGCGACCTTGTCAACAAGTGGGAAGAGCTGGTCGGCGGCAACCCGCCGCTGCAGGCGCGCAAACTGGAGAGCCTGCGCGGTGTGCCCTACAAGAAGTTGCGCAGCAAGACCACGGCGCGCTTTTATGGCCTTGAAATCGACAGCAACAACCTGCAGTTCGCGATTGACCGCAGCGTCAGCATGATCATGCCCGTCACGATGGAGCCTGAGCGCCAGGACTTTCCTGACCGCAAGGCCGACATCCTGAAGCGCCGCCCCGAAGTGAACCGCCATGTGCGCGACGGCTACCTGCCGCGTTTTTATGTCGCCGCCGCCGAAGTGCACGCCTGCGCTGACAACATGAGCCCTTCAAGCCGCATCGGCATCACCGCATTCAACACCGAGCAACTTCACAGCCAGCGTATCGTCAACAGCATTGACGAGCGCCGCAAGCTGGTCAACTGGATGCTCAGCACCGACCCGCAGGGCGGCACCGACATCAAGGCGGCACTGCTTGCGATCATCGAGAAAGCGGAAGCGGACACGATCGTGCTGTTGTCAGACGGCGAGCCGACCAGCATCGGGATCCTTGAAGAGGTGCACCGCGTCAACGCATTCAAGCGCCTGAACATCCACGCCGTGAGCCTGCACGAGCAGGAGTACTACCGCCACTACCAGCAGGCACTGGCCAACCGCGAACACGGCCAGATTATCGACGCCGAGCCGCAGTAGCAGCTGGACAGCCAGTCGCTTCACACGGCAACGTTGACCTGCCCGGCCCGATAGCGCAAAGGGCACGAAGAGTGGCGTTTACATTGCCGCCTCTTCGCACCCTTTGACAGTTCTTCGCCGTTGCCCGCTATGCCCCGCGTTTACGTTGCAGGCAGTGTCGCCCGACTAAAATGGCGGTTCGCCTTCGCTGTTTTCGGGAAGGCTGGTGGCGTAGTCTTCGTAACCGCCTTCGTACTCTCCGCCGCCCTGCGGTTCCTGGGCCTGGTTGCCCTGGCCTCCCTGTCCGCCTTGGCCGCCGCGGTTGTAGTTGCCCCGGTTGCCGCCGCGGTTGCTGCCGCCACCGCCACCGCCACCTTCACCGCCGCCCTGGCCGCGCGGCAGAAACGTGAAGCTGTTGCCAATCACCTTCAGCTTGGTGCGGTTCTGGCCCGTCTGTTTGTCCTGCCACTTGTCGGTTTGCAGCCGGCCTTCGACCAGCAGGGGGTCGCCCTGCTTTTTCCAGCGGCACAGGGTCTCGGCCTGTTTGCCCCAGAAGGTGACGTCAACGAAGGTCACGCGCTCCTGCTTGTTGCCGCTGCTGTCAGTGAACACGTCGTTGATCGCAAGCGTGATGTCCGTGACCTGGCTGCCGCCGGGTGTGCTGCGCAGTTCCGGCGTGCGGGTCAGGTTGCCCATAATGATGACTTTGTTGAAGCTGGCCATGACAGTTCTCCCTCCGGTCGGGTTCAGTTTGCGTGCAAGGTCCCGGATCCCTTTGGCACCACCAGTGCCGCGATTGAATATATCGGGGGTGCCGACAAAGCCAGCCTGTGCGTGAGTGTCAGTTAACGCTGGTAACTGAGCTTATCTCTTTGCCGCGGCACAACTTACGCACGCACCCGTTGCCCAGCGTCAGCCAATTCTTGAATACTCGCCGGGCTGTACCGATTGCGCTCTCTCCAACCTTTTCCGCGCCCAGTTCCAGCGCTTGGCGGTGATGCAGCGCAAGCAGCAACATCGGCGGCACGAGCCCGTCCAATTTGCCAAGGCGCCGGCTGGCCTCTTTCCAGAGTTTGGGGGCTTCCTTGCGTTGCTGGCGGCGTGCGGCTTCGGCGCGCAGCACGGCGTGTTCGGCGCCGCGCAGGCCGACTTCGGCGACCGCAGCCGGCACCTCGCCGTGGCGGATCGCGCTCGCCGATGCAACAAACGTTGTCGTGACCGGCGGCTGGTCGGGGTCGCACGCGGCAAGTGCATCAGCCAGCGCGCGCGGAGTGTCTTCCCACAATGCCATCAGCAGCAGGCTGGCGTCGCCGCCGCGGTGCCACGCCGCGAGGACCTGGGCAAACTCCTGCTGGCCTGCCTGGTGCGTCATGCCCAGCAGCACGTTGCCCGTAAACGGCCGCAGCCCGGGCCCGAGGGCAGCATCCACTCGCGTGACCGTCGCCAGCGCCGCTGCAATGTCGCCTTGTGCAGCCTGCAGCACCGCGCGCGGCAACTGCACCAGCAGGTCTTCGTCCCACTCCGGCACGGCTGGGCAGGTGAGTGTGCGCACTGCATCAGCAATGTTCGCGGCCTGTGCAAGCTTGCCTGCTGCGTACAGGCCCGCGCAGTAGTTGTAGGTGATGCGCAAAAACTGCCGTTGCCGCGTGTTGCCGGCGGCGATCAGCCGCCCCAGCACGCGACGGTGCAATACATCCTGACGCTCCAGGTCGCCCTTCCACCAGAGCCTCACCGCCTCAAGCATGTCGTGGCGCACGCGCAGATTCTGGTCGTCGCACAGTCGCGCGAGCTGCTCAAGGCTTGGCGCAAGGTCTTCCGCCTGCTCATACTCTCCGGCATTCAGGTGCTGCTGCTGGCGGGCAACCAGCTGCGCAAACGCGGGCGTCACCCGCTGGTTCAGGCGCGAACGCAACTGGTCGTGCCGGGCCAGCGCGTCTGACAGTGCCCGCACCTGGCGCGCGCTTTGCTCGGACAACGCGCCGAGGCGCTCATGGCTGATCGCGTTCAGGTTGACCACCAGTTCAAGCAGGCGGGCCGACTCCTGCGCGGCATGCTCGGTGACTTCGCTGCGCAGCATCGCGCCGCGCCCCTCCAGCAGCCAGTCGGGCCGGACATTGAACTCGCGCACCAGCGCCTCAAGGAAATCTGCGGGCACGCGGCCCGCGCGCAGGTAGCGGTGGACGTTGGCTTTACTGACGCCGCTGCGCCGCGCCAGCTCAGCCTGTGTAAATCGATCTGCCAGGCGCTTGAGGCGCTGGCGCAGGTCGTTCGATTTCTGCACGGGGAAACCCTCCGGTTTCAATAATAAAACCGGGGGCGCGGCGGTCGATTGCAAAACACCGGCGGCGCACGGTATTCATACAGCGGCTAAAAGAAGGGGCCAAAGGATCATGATCATGTTCAGCGAAGTGATTGCGTTGCTGCTGTTGCTGGTCGGGATAACGATGTTTGTGGTGCTGCTTGCAGGTTGACTTACCCAAGGTTTCATAAACGCAACCGGCGGCGAAGGCTCGCCGCCGGTTTGCCCCCGACCATTGAGTTTCGTTTACTTGCTGACGCTGGCGCGGTTGCGTGTCCAGTACTTCACCACGCCGTCGTGCAGCGCCTTGGCCATCAGGTCCTGGTAGGACCTGGTGCCCAGTTTGCGGGCTTCTTCAGGGTTGCTCATGAAGCCCAGCTCAACCAGCACCGCCGTCATGTTCGTCTTCTCCAGCACGCGCAGGCCGCGCGGGTCAACCTTCGCGCCGCGGCTCGGGGCGCCGGACGCGCCGACCATGGCTTCCACCAGCACCCGGGCAAAGCGCTCGCTGTCGGACTTGCCGCCCTTGAAGAAGGCTTCAATCCCCGCCACTTCGTCGCTGTTGGGCGCAATGTTGGCGTGGACGCTGATGAACAGGTCGGCGTTGCCCCTGTTGGCCATGCTGCAGCGATCTTCCAGTTCAGGGTACACGTCCGTGGTGCGGGTCATGATCACACTGGCGCCACTCGCGACCAGCAGGTCGCGCAGCCGCAGGCTCACGTTCAGGCAGATGTCTTTCTCGACAACGCCATTGGCCATGCCGCCCGGGTCCTTGCCGCCGTGCCCGGCGTCAACGCACACGACCAGTCCCTTCAACGCACCGTCAACCGGCACGGGTGATACCGGGGTGTCGGGCGTCAGGGGTGTCAGGTCAACCGTGGACTGGCGGATCGGCCCGCGCATCAGGTGGTGCTGGCCGAAGCGCTTGCACACCCAGTTAAAGACACTTTCGGGCAGGTACAGGTCGTTGCCATTGCGGTTTTCAACCGCGTCGCGCTCGGCTTTCCAGCGCGTGGTGTTCACGAACACGAGGTCGCTGCCGCCCTTGAACGTCACGCGGTCGCCCTTGGGGCTCTTCAGAGTGTACTGGCGCGGCTCCGGCCCCGATTCGTAGGTCCAGCCAAGCTCGGTGGCCATTTCGGACAGGTACATGCTCCGCGGCTCGGGGTCCAGCGACACGTCTTGCGGCGGAATCACGCCGGCGGTCGTGCAGCCGACCACAAACAGTGCAAGTGCAATCAGCGGTAGAAGTTTGGTGTGCATGGAGAGGCTCCGGTGAACAAGGCGTGCCCGCCCGCATAAGGCAGGGTCCACATGCGTTATCGGCACGCGGGCAAATTCGGGTTGAGCAAAAGATGGGAGTTTACAGCCGGCGATCGGGGGTTTCTGGTTTCGAAAGCGCCTTTCCTTGCCTGATCACCTGTTCCCGACCTCCTGATCATCAACTCTTTCGTTGGCGTAGCGGCTTTCCGGCGCTAATGTAGCCGGTCCGGAGTCCGAAAAATGCAGCATGGCCGCTTGCTTGTTCTGTTGCTTCTGCTGGCGGCCCCACTATTTGCGCAGGACACCAAGCCCGACCTTGACGAGCTTTGGCGCGTCGGCTCGCTGTGGGAAGTCGGCGACAACCCGCCCAAAGTCCGGGCTGCACGCCAAGCCATCATTGACGCCGGCGAAGACGGGCTGAACTACGCGCTTGGCAAGCTTGAGACCACTGACGGCCTGCAACTGCGTTGCCTGAACGCCGTGATTCTGGGCTTCGGCAAAGCCGCCATTGAGCCGCTGTCGAAGCACATAGCGCACACTAGCCCGGTTGCGCGGCGTACCGTCGCCGACCTCTTGCTATCGCTGGACGCCCGCGACACCGCGGCGAAACTGCTGGTCCAGGCCAAGGTCGAGACAGCCGATGGCGCCCGGCTTGCACAAGTCAAGGCATTGGCAACCTGGCACCACCGCGAGTGCGTGCCGCTGTTGATTGACCTTTCGCGCGTTGAAAACCAGCGCGTCCGCAACGCCGCGCCCGCCCTGTTGGCAAAGTTTGACGAAAGCGCCCCGGCAGCCCGCCTTATGGAAATGCTTGAAGATGCTGTTTATCACGTTCGTGACGCCGCCGCCGAAGCCCTCAAGGCTGCGACGGTGGGCGCAAGGCGCCAGTGCCTGAGCCGCCTGATCGAAGTCCTGCCGTTTGAGGACAAGGCCGGATTAGCCCGCCGCCTGCTGCCGATCGTCGCCACCCTGGCCGACGAGCAGACGCTGCCCGTGCTGCGCAAGGCACTAGGACATTCCGCACCCGGCGTGCGCGCAGATGCGGCCCGCGCGCTGGCTGGATGGCGCAAAGGCGCCGGAGCGTTGGAACTTGTGGATGTGAATGCGCTGCTGAGCAAGGCAGCGTCCGCTGAACCTGACCCCTTTGCCAAGGCGGAAATCCAAGCCGCCCTTGAAGCCCTTACCGAGAAGTGAAGCCATGACCACCGCAACCCGCAAAACCGTGTTCGAGACCCTAGTAAGTTCAGATGACGCGCTAGACACGATCCTGTCCAAGCTGCGCCCCGTCACCGACACTGAGGTGGTTGACCTGGTTAAAGCGGACGGCCGCGTGCTGGCTGAAGACGTAAAGAGCAACTTCAATGTGCCCGCGTTCGATCGCGCCGCCATGGACGGTTTTGCGGTTCGCAGCGAAGATTTGTCCGAGCCCGCCATGCTGCGCATCATCGGAAAGGCCATGGCCGGCAAGCCGTTCAAGGGCACGATCAAGCGCGGCGAATGCACCGAGATTGCCACCGGCGCGCAGATTCCAAAGGGCGCCGACGCCGTCGTGATGATCGAGAACGTGCAGGTGGTCGGCAACGCGGTAAGCGTGAAAGTGCCCGTAAGCGCCGGCGAGCACGTGGGCCGCAAGGCTGAAGACATCGCAAAGGGCGAAGTTGTGGTGCGCCGCAGCACGCAGCTTGGCCCCGGCCCCATCGCCGCCATTGCCATCACGGGCAAGAGCAAGGTCAAGGTGTTCTGCCGGCCCCGCGTGCTGATCTTCACGACCGGCGACGAAGTGATCGCGCCCGGCAAACCGATCAAGGCCGGCCAGGTATATGACTGCAACAGCTACGCCATGATGACCATCGCCGGCCGCAACGGCGCTGAAGTCGATTACAAGCCCAACGTCAAGGACTCGGTGCAGGCCCTGAAGACCGCGATCAGCCAGGCCAGCAAGAAGTATGAGCTGATTGTGTTCAGCGGCGGCACCAGCGTGGGTGCCCGCGACTTTGCCAACGACGTGATCGGCGCGCTGGGCAACGTGTATGTGCACGGCGTTGCGATCAAACCCGGCAAGCCGGTGCTGTTCGGGACCGTAGGCAAGTGCGGCGTGTTCGGCATGCCGGGCTATCCCACAAGCTGCCTGCTGACAGCCAAGCTGTTCCTTGCACCGGCGGTGCGCTGGCTGGCCCACAACGGCTACATCGAACGCGCCAAGCGCGTGGTGAAACTCGGCCATGAGGTCAAGCAGGACAAGACCAAGCAGTTGCTGCTGCCCGTGAAGGTGGATGACCAGGACGTGGCGTACAGCACGTTCAAGGGCAGCGGTTCGATTACGAGCCTGAGCCAGAGCACCGGCTACATCGAAATCGAAGCCGGCGACGGCGTCATCGCCAAGGGCGCCGAGGCCGTTCTGCGCGTGATTACCTGATCACCAGGGCCGCGCCTTCAGCTTGAATGAAAACTCCAAGCGCTTGTCGGCGCGGATGACCTTGACCTCGACGGTGTCGCCTGCCTTGCAGTTCAGCCTGATCCACAACGTGGGGCTGTCCGTGTACTCGGCGCCGGTCACGCCATCGACCTCATAGACGATGTCCCCGACCTGCATGCCTGCGTTCTGGCCGTTGGTCTTGACCCAGAACTTCGTGACTGCCGCCCCGAACTCGCCGGGCTTGATGTTGTGCTTGCGTTTCTCGGCGTCGGTCAGCGGCTTGGCCCAGAACTCAGGGAATGGCTCCAGCGCGTGGGTACTGCTGCGGCGCTCGATGTTCGTGACCCGCCACCACTGGGGCAGCTTGATCGACGCCGTCACTTCGGTTTCGCCGCGTTTGAGCGTCAGTTCAAGGGTTTCCGCGTCCAGCGGCGTCTCATGCACCGCCTGCTGCAAGTCACCGTAACTGCGTACCGTGATGCCGCGCACCTTGATGATCTCGTCACGAGGCTTGATCCCTGCGTCTTTGCCTGCGCCGTCGGCCTTCTTGACGACCGTTCCTTTCTCGGCGTCGAGTTCAATGCCAAGCCGCTTGAGCTCGGGGTAGTGCCAGACATCTTTCAACTTGTCGATCTTGCCTTGCGACTGCAACAGCCGCGTGCGGCCGTGGCCGATCTGGTGGCAATGCACGCACTGCTTTTTGGCGATCACGTTGTCGCGCACGTCAGGGATGTCTTTGGGCCACGCGGCGGCAGGCCTGGGCGTGGCCTCGGGCCTTTGCTTGTGCAACTCAAGGCCGCGCTCAAGCGCCAGTTCCAGGGATTTGTCATTCAGGTACATGTCCGCACTGGCGTCGTCGCGGCCGCCGTAGCGCAGGTAGATCTGCTCGTTCGCGTTCAGCACAAAGCAATACAGGGTGCTGTTGGGGTCAAAGTGGAACAGGCCGATATCGACATGCGTCATGTCAGTGATGCGCACGCACACATACTGTGCCAGCAGCTTCGCGATCTTTCCCTTGGGGCGGGCCAACTGCCCGTCGAACTCCTTGCAGTCCGCTCACGGGTCTCAGCGAAACTCAAGGAAGATCGGCTTGTTTTCGTCCGCCGCCTGTTTCAACGCGGCATTGTAGTCCGCAAGCCAGACCACGCCCGCGGCTTCCGCCGTCCGATCGATCGTCGTCAGTGACAGCGCAACGGCGACGGCACACAAGGCAAGCAGTGTGAGGTGACGCATCGGCACTCTCCGGCGACGGGGTACAAGTATATGCCGCGCCATCTGTGCGACGATTCAAAATTCCCGCGGCTAGCTTCCACCTGACCCGCTTGCCGCCTTGGCCCGTTCCAACTGGCTTCTCCAGTCATCGCGCTTACTCTGTGAACTGCGCAGGACCACTTCACCGGCCATCAACTTGCCGGCCATGTGGGCGTCCAGCAGTGCCGACCAGCGTGTCAGCAAGGCCTTGGTTTCGGGCTCGTCGGGCAATGCTGTTGCCACCTGCACAACCATCGGCAACCAGCGAAACACTTCCTCGGCAGACTGCTTTGATGCGTAGCTGCGTTTGACGTCCTGCTCGACCGCCGGTCGAGAGCCGGGCTCAAACCCTCATTCTGGCGCGGGCGCAACCAGGCGGCGCTCCGTCGCCGGCAACGACCAAGTGCCGTCCTTTTCCTCAGCTTGCGAGACCAGCCGGGCCAGCGCCTGTCTAAGGTCGCGGTGCTGTTGTGCGTCAAGCGACAGTCGGCCAGTCGTATAGTGCGCAGCAGCCAGCAGGTTGCAGGCAATGCACTGTTCGGCCCACTTGATGTCACCCTTGGTCAGCGACTGGACCTGCTGCTGAAGGGTTATCGTGGTGTAGTTGATCCAGATATCGTGGTCGGGCGTTGGGTCGTAGTCACTGTAGCGCCAAACAATGCGCCCTCCTCTTTCGGCGGCACCGCCCAGCGGACCAAACCCGCGCACATAAGCCCAAGCCTCCGGCGACCCGGAAAGTGTGATCACTGATTTGCTGATCCTGCCCTTCCACGGCCCGCCGGTGCTGACCGTGTAGCCTGTGCGTTGGGCGCCAGCCAGCCGCAGAGTGTATCGAACCTTGTGCATCGCGACCTGGCCGGCTGGGAAAGTCGCCGTCCAGTCATAGAAGTAGATCGGGACGTTTACGGCGAAGCTGCCCTTGGGACTGATGTTCAGTTGCTCGGTACGAATGGAGGTGGTGTGAACTTCACCTTCGGTTTCACATTCAAAGCCCTGTACGTTGTTGCGGGGGCCGATCGGGTAACAGACCTCCATCGTGACATCTTGCTGCGCGTGATTCCGGAACGAGAACGTAACATCTACCCCCAACTGCAGACCGTTCTCGTCCACCTTCAATTGCAGGTCCACCTGCTCTGAAACCATTTCGATTTCCAGACCCTCCAGGTCTTCGAGTACCTTGGGGCCGACGCCGTGTCCGGGTAGCGGCATTTCGCGCAGCCAACTGCTGCGGCGCATCGCCGTTGGTCAAGAATTGGCGTAAAGGGTTGTGCCGGCAAGCGATAGAATCACCAGCATCATCGCAAAGGTCCGCATGATTGCTCCTTTGCCCTTGGGTGGAAGGACTCGGCCACTCCTTACAACACGAAGGGGTGAATCTTTGTGCTTAAGTACTGACTCTGACGGTGTCGGGGATAACTGTGCTGCGCTCGTCGAGAATTTCCATGAAGGCCGGGTACAGCGGCTGCAGCAGGTGCGCCGCGAAAGCCATACGGCCCGCGTTGCCGGCGCCTTGCAGATGCAACCTGCCGCAGCGCACTCGGCCTGCGGCGTACAGCGGAAGGGTAAGCGTGTCGCGGCCCGGGTCGGGCACGCCCGCACTCCAGACACGGGTGCCGCCCTCGTTGAACAGGCCGATCGCGGTGATGCCGGCGCGGCCGAGCAGGTGCACCATCTCGGGTCCGTTGAACGCTTCTTCAGGCCCTTGCTCTGTCGCGACTTCGGCCAACGTGATCGCAAGATCGGTTGCCGGGCCCGCGTTGCGCAGGTTGCGCCACGACAGGTAGCCGCCCGCAGCATAAACGGCAAAGTACATGCCCACCGGCAGCGCCAGCGCAAGACCGGAAAGTGCCGGCTGCAGGCCCGTGAGCAACGCCGCGCCGGCGCTGACCGCAGCCATGGCCAGCAGCATCGCGGTCACGCGCCCGTTGTGGCCGCCCAGCAGCAACAGCAGAATGTGGTGAATGTGCCCGCGGTCGGCCTGCAGGGGGTTCGCGCCCTGCAGCAGGCGCCGGAAAAATACCACGGTGATGTCCACCACCGGAAGGCTCAGCAGCAACAGCAGCGGCGCGACTGACAGTGCCCCCGACGGCGTTACCACCGCGCGCAACGAAAGTGCGGCAACGACAAAGCCCAGCAGCATGCTGCCCGAGTCGCCCAGAAAGGCCTTGGGCTTGCCGAAATTCTCCTTGAGGAACGCAAGAGCAGCCACACCCAGCGGAATCGCCAGCGCCAGCTGAAATTCGCCGCCGTAAAGCGCGAACAGCCCCACGCCTGCCAGTGCAAGAAAGCCCGTGCCCGCGCACAAGCCGTCCACGCCGTCGATCATGTTGAAGGCGTTGGTGACCGCCACGATGAACACCACCGTCAGCGGCAAACTGAACAGCGCCACGTCAAACTCAACCAGACCCGCCAGGTTCACGAACTCAACCCGGAAGTCGAGAAACCACGCCGCGGTTGCGCACGCGGCCTGCACAGCCAGTTTGGGTACTGCACCCAGCGGCTTTACGTCGTCAATGACACCCAGGCCCATAAGCAGCAGCGCAGGCAGCAGCAGGTACAGGTGGTTGACGTCATGCAGGTACGCGCCGTGCACGCCAAGCGCGCGGGCGGACATCATCTGGACCAGCACAGCCGCCAGCAGGGCCGCGGCGATGGTTACGCCGCCGCTGCGTGCGACCGGCTCGCCGTGCACGCCGCGCAATTTCGGGCGGTCAATCAGGCCGGTGCGCCAGGCGGCGCGGCGAAAAAACGGTCCACCGGCAATCACCACCGAGGCAGCAGTGATTACGGCAAGGGCGAATGGCAGGTACGTCAGCATGGTGCGATTCCGGTTGTTGTATGTTCTGCCGCGAGCGACAGACTCCGCGATTACCTTTGCATCACCAGCAACATCAGGCCCAGCGCGCTCAAGCCGCCCGCCAGCACGACCGTGTACGCCGAAGATGCAGGCATGCGGCGCAGGTGTCCTGTGGCGCCCCCTGCTACTACCAGCGCGCAGGAAAAGCCCGCGGCGGCTATGCCAAGAAACAACGAAGTCAGGTCAAACTCGTCACGCGTGAGCGCGTACATGCCATTGCTCAGGCGCGTCAATTGCGGCTCTGCCCCTGACACCATGCGCAGATCAAACTGGCCGGCCACACAAACCGCCAGGCCGATCATCCCCACCAGGCAGGCTGCGATTGCCGCCAACGCTGCCTCGCGAGCGTAGCCGCGCATCGTCGCCGCCATGTGCTCGGCGATGGCGGCCTTGCGGCGGGCGCTGACTTCAGGCGCGTGCGGCATGGTTCTCCTGCAGTTCTGCGGCGGGCAATCCACGACGCGTCACCAGCGTATTGCCGATTGCCAGCGCGTCCATGCGCGTGCGGGAAAAGCAGTCCACCGCCTGTGCCGGTGTGCACACAATCGGTTCGTTCTCGTTGAAACTGGTGTTCAACACCACCGGAGTGCCTGTCAACTGCTCAAACTCGTCAATCAATCGCCAGTAGCGCGGGTTCTGCTCGCGCGTCACTGTTTGCACGCGACCGGTGTGATCGACGTGGTCAACGGCGCACAACTCGGCCCATTTGTCCTGGCGCGTCTTGTACACGTGCAGCATGAACGGGGACTCGTGGTTTGACTCAAAATAGTCGGCCAGCCGCTCCGCTTTGATGCTTGGGGCGAACGGCCGGAAGGGCTCTCGCTGCTTGATGCGCGCGTTCAGCGTGTCCTTCATGCCCGGCAACCCCGGGTGCGCGACAATGCTGCGGTTGCCCAGCGCGCGCGGCCCCCACTCCATTGCACCTTGAAACCACCCGACAACCCGGCCCTGCGCAACCAACTGCGCCGTTTGCGCGCAAAGCTCGGCCTCGTCCAGTGTCTGCACATCACAGCCCTCGATGCGCGTCACCTGTTGCGCCATCTCAGTCTCGCTGAAACTGGGCCCGTGGTAGGCATGTGTCATCTCGTGCCGGGCAGCGCCTGACTGCACAGCCACCCAGGCAGCCGCCCCCAGCGCGGTGCCGTCGTCGCCCGCCGCCGGCTGGACATAGAGTCGCGAAAACGGCGACTCGCGCAGCAGGCGCCCGTTTGCCACTCCGTTCAGCGCAACACCGCCGGCCAGGCAAAGTGCGTCGCCGCCTGTTCGCCTGTGCAGCAGGCGGGCCAGATGCAAAAAGGCGTCTTCAAGGCGCAGTTGCAGGCTGGCGGCAAGGTTGCGGTCGCGATCAGTCAACGCATCGCCGCGGTTGCGCGCCGGGCCGAGTGCCTGCTCCAGTTGCGGGGTAAACAGGTGCGCAAAGTGCGGGCTGCCGTACTCGTCGCTGCCGGTTGAGACGCCTTGCGTGTGGTGGTTGAAGTACTCCAGGTCGAGCTCAAACCCGTCGTCTGTCAGGCGCAGCAGCCTGGCAAGAAAGTCCGCGTACTCGGGCTCGCCGTAGGGCGCCAGGCCCATCACCTTGCCCTCGTCGCCGTAGCGGTCGAAGCCGATAAACTGGCAAATCGCCGTGTACAGAATGCCAAGGCTGTGCGGGTAAGTCACGCGCGCCAGCGGCTTGATTGAACTGCCTTCGCCCAGCGCCAGCATGGTGCTGGCAAAGTCGCCGAAGCCGTCCAGCGTGAGGATGGCGGCGCGCTCAAAGGGGCTTGCCAGAAACGTGCTGGCGGCATGCGCCAGGTGGTGCTCGACCCGGCGAACCTTTGCGCGCAGCGCCTCGCGGGACGCGCCGCACGCGTCCGCTATCTGCGCCTCAAAGTCGGCCAGGCCCGCGCGGTCGGCCAGGCGCTTACGCGCAACCTTACCGGCGCGGTGCAGATTACGCAGCACCCACCCCAGCTTGCTGCGCAAGTTGGCTGTGCTGTCACGGGCAACTGCAATCTCGTCAACATCGCGCAGTTCAACACCGCCGATGCGCAGCACTTCGCGAATTGCCAGCGCCGGAAAGCCGGCGCAGTGCTTGATGCGGTTCAAGCGCTCTTCGGCAACGGCGGCAACAACGCAGCCATCGCGCAGCAGCACAGCCGCCGAATCGGCATGGTACGCATTGATGCCCAGGACCAGCAAAATGCCCCCACGGCAAGCGTTGAGCGAGATGAAGGGTAACACACGTCATTGTCGAATGCAAAAAGTGCAGGCCCATCAAGGATTTGCAGCAAATGTTCAAGGATTCCTTTGCATGAAGTTTCACTGTTGGCCTTTGAAACGATCAGGACCTTCCTCTAACATTCAGCGCTCTTTTTTGGCGGCGCGGACACTGGCTCGAGATTCGTCGAGCATTGCCCTGTAACGAAGTTGTCGGGAAGCATCGCATGACTCATGCCGATCTGGTTGCCTTGTTCCTCGCGCTGGGCGTCATCCTGGCTTGCGCGCGAGTGCTTGGCGAGGTCGCGCGGCGCCTGAACCAACCGGCTGTGATGGGCGAGTTGCTGGCGGGCATCCTGCTCGGGCCCACGCTGTTGGGAGCCGTGGCCCCGGAGCTGTTCGCGCAGTTGTTCCCGGACACAGAAGGTTTCCGGTTCGCGATGCAGGGCCTGACCACTGTCGCGATCGCGATGTTCCTGTTGGTGGCTGGCCTTGAAGTTGACCTGTCGACAATCTTCAGGCAAGGCAAGTCGGCGCTGTCCGTGAGTATTGGCGGCATCGTGATCCCATTTGCCATCGGCTTCGGCGTCGGTTGGGTGGGCCCGCTGTTGACTGAGCCCGGCCTGCTGGGCCGCACCGAAGGCGGCGACGCGCTTGTGTTTTCACTTTTTCTGGCCACCGCCATGTCCATCTCGGCGCTGCCGGTGATCGCCAAGACGCTGATGGACCTGAACCTGTACCGCAGCGAACTGGGCATGACAGTGATCGCGTCGGCTGTGTTTGACGACCTGTTGGGCTGGATCATCTTCGCGATCATCCTGGGCATGATCGGTGCGGGCGCCGCTGACAACGGCGGGCACTTCCCGATTGGTGTGACGATCGGTCTGGTGCTGGCGTATGTGGCGTTCATGCTGACCATCGGGCGCGCGCTGCTGCACCGCAGCCTTCCGTTCATCCAGGCGCACACAAGCTGGCCCGGCGGCGTGCTGGGCGCGGCAGTGGCGCTGGCCATGCTGGGCGCGGCGTTTACCGAATGGATCGGCATTCACGCCATTTTCGGCGCGTTCATGGTCGGCGTGGCACTGGGCGATTCCAGCCACCTGAAAGAACGCACGCGCCACACGCTGGAAAACTTCGTCACGTTCATTTTCGCGCCGCTGTTCTTTGCCACGGTCGGTTTGAAGGTGGACTTTGTCGCCAACTTCGACTGGCCGCTGGTGCTGTTCGTGATGGTGATTGCCTGCGCCGGCAAGTTCTTCGGGTGCGGACTGGCTGCACGCTGGACCGGCACGCCGTGGCGCGAAAGCTGGGCCATCGGCGCAGCCATGAACGCCCGCGGCGCAATGGAGATCATCCTGGCATTGCTTGCCTTGCAGGCGGGCCTGATCAACGAGCGGCTGTTCGTGGCGCTGGTGGTGATGGCGTTGGCTACCAGTGTGATTGCCGGTCCGGTGATGCAGCGAATCCTGCGCCGCAAGAAGGCGCGGCGCTTCACTGATTTCGTGGGGGCCAGCAGTTTCGTGCCCGAACTCAAGGCGGCCAACCGCTTTGCCGCAATCATCGAATTGTGCCACGTCTCAGGTGCATCCGGCGTGCCGATCCAGCAGTGCATTGACCTTGCCATCGGTCGCGAACGCCTGACCGCAACCGGCGTCGGCAGGGGCATTGCGCTGCCCCATGCCCGCGTACCCGGCCTTGACCGCGCGCAGGTGGCTGTAGGCATTTCGCGACTCGGGCTGGACTTTGACAGCCCGGACGGCGAACCCGCCCACATCATCGTGCTGCTGTTGACGCGCGAAGAAGATCATGCGCTTACACTGGAGCTGTACCGGGACATCCTGGAGACGTTGTCCACGTCGAAGATCCGCACCGAGTTGCTGAAAGTTCGCAGCTACACGGAGTTCCTGGCGCTGCTGGCAGCAAGCCGCGGCGAGCACAAGGAATCCGGCGAGCCCGGCATGGCAACCGAGTGGCTTGCCAAGCGCGAAGTCAAAGCGCCGGTCGTGCGCGACGGTACGCTGATTGTCGGCTCGTCGCCCACCGCCATCGCGCTCGCTGATCTATTGAAGGCATCGCACCCGGTGTGGCTGGTGGACAGTAACCCAGCGCGGGTTGCACAGGCCCATGCGCGCGGACTCAATGCCGTGCACGGCAGCGCGCTTGAACCCGAAGTGCTCAAGCGCGCCCAGGCCGACACGGCGCGGCGAATGGTGGCGCTGACCGCCAACGCTGAAATCAACGTCATGAGCATTCGGCTTGCCAAGGACACATTGGCCATTCCTGACCTGTACATGCTGTCCCAGCCGGGCGACGTCGAGGACGCCGCCACGCTGCAACACCTGGCGGCCAACCGGCTGTTCGGGCGACAGGTAAACTTGCGTGACTGGGACCACTGGTTTGAGCGCGATGAGGCACGCCTTGAACGGATCAGCGTGGAGGGGCGCTCACCTGCGGACCTGCTGGAGTCGTTGAACAGTCTTGGCTCATGCCTGCCGCTGATGGTCGAACGACCGGGTGCAGACAAGCCGCTGTGTTTCCCGTTTCATGAGGCTTACATGCCGCAGGATGGCGATGTCCTGGTGGCGGCGGTGGCGCCATCACCCGAAGTGGCGAAGCCTGCCGCTTGACCCGTGCAAACTGCGCACAGCGCGGCATTACACCGTTTCAGCCTTTTCCAGCGCGGCTTTGCCTTCGGCTTCTTTGCCGGCCGCCTGCAGCACCATGCCCAGCGTGTGCCAGGCCTTTTTCAGTCGCAGTTTGTGGTTGTCGTCGGTCGCGCCTGAGGTTTCTTCAAGTTCGCGGGCCTGGGTCAGGGCCTCGATGGCTGCATCCCACTTTTTTCCGCCCGCCAGCACCTCGCCCAGCGCGTACCAGCTCTTGCCCTGGCTTACGTTATCGGCCTTGTGCTGTTCTTTCAGGCGGATTGACTTGCGGTAGGCCTCAACGGCTTCGGGCATCTGGCCCATCTCTTTGTGGCTTTCAGCAAGGCCGTGGTACATGTACGCGAGCTCCAGCGGATCAACCTTCTGGGCCTCGGCCTGCTGGATCAGCTTTTTGCGCTGCATCACGCCTTTCACGAAGCGCCCGGCGTCGTGGTAGGCTTCTGCCATGCTGCGCTGGATTTGCAGCTTGAAATCCGCGGGCATGCCGGCCTTTTCAGCCAGTTCGCCCGCCTTGCGGTACAGCTCGGCGATTTGCTGAAACTCGCCCTCAAGTTGCTTTTCCAGAATCGCGATCTGCGGCGGCGCGGACGCCCCCTGCATGCCCTTTTGCACTTTTACGCTGGCTTGCATGGGCGCGATCTTCTGCTTGATGCTGTCGGCCCGGTACAGCGTCAACGTCGCCATGGTCGCGTCATCAGCGCCTGCCTGCCCAGCCAGCTGGATTGCGCGCTCAAACTGCTCCGCCGCTTCCTTGGGCCGGCCGTTGCGAAACATGCACTCAGCGTAAGCGTACACGGTGTTCAGCCGCGACTGCGCGGGCGCGGCGCACTGTTCCTTCTTTGCCGCTGCGGTGTTGAAAGCCTCGATGGCCTCGTCCAGCTTGTCGGAAAGCGCCAGCGCTTCGCCCAGTTTGGCGTAGCTGGTGGCGTGGCCGGAAGGGTCGGCGCCGCCCTTTTCTTCAAGCTCGATCATGCGGCGAAAGGCGTTGACCGCGTCCTGCCCCTGCTGGCGCGCCAGCGCGATGCCCCCGACGCCCTCCAGAAAGGCCGCGGCGTCCAGCGGGGCGAGGTCAGCCGGCGGCTCAAGCTTGCCGCCGCCCACCTGCTGCAGCAGCACTTCGGCGTTGCTGGTTTCGCCGTTGTAGAACAGCTCAAGGGCTTCATCGATCTGCGCGTGGGCCATGGGTGTCTCCGGCGCAAGCCTAGCAAACGAAGGCGCACATTCGAGTGTGTGCCCCGCATTGAAATCCCGGCTGTGCGCGTGAGAATCATGCCCTTGGGGCGACTAGACTTGTGATCCGATAAGGAACCGAAATGACGACAGGACTTCGCACCTTGGTCGCCGCGCTCGCGCTGTTCGCGACGCTGTTTGCCGTTGGCGGCTTCATTGCTTCCCAGGACAAAGAGCCCGAACCCGAGCCCATCCGCCAGGCGCCCAAGCCGATTGACCCCCGCCAGTGGCGTATCGGCAAGCTGATCGACGATGTCGAGTTCACGGACGTTGACGGCAAGCAGGGCAAACTGTCCGACTACAAGGGCAAGGTGCTGGTCATTGCGATCACCAACAGCGGCTGCCCGATCTGCAAAAAGTTCGCGCCCGCACTGAACGAGCACCACGAGGCGTGGGCCAAGCAGGGCGTTGAGTTCCTGCTGCTCAACCCCATGGAACACGAGACGCTTGATGATTGCAAGGCCGCCATCAAGCGCTACGGCTTCAAAGCTCGCTACGTTCATGACCCCAAAGCCGCGCTGGCCCGCGCGCTCAAGGCCGACACCACCGGCGACTGCTTTGTGCTGGATGGCAGCCGAACCCTGCGCTACCGCGGCGCGGTCAGCGACCAGTACGGCTTTGGCTATGCGCTGGATGCGCCGCGCGTCGCCTACTTGAACAACGCGCTCAAGGACGTGCTGGCTGGCCGCGAGCTGCATACGCCGGCGACCTGGGCGCCCGGCTGTGAACTTGACCTGGAAGCGGCTGAGCCTGCGGGCGACATCACCTGGCACAATCGCGTCAGTCGCATCATCCAGCACAACTGTGAGCGCTGCCACCGCGACGGCGAAAACGGGCCGTTCACGCTGGTCAGCTACGCCGACGTCAAGGGCAACCGCGCGATGGTGCGGCGGCAGGTGGCGCGCAAGCTTATGCCGCCCTGGTTCGCCAACCCCGAGCATGGGGATTTTTCCAACGACATGAGCCTTAGCGACGATGACCGCAATGCGCTGCTGAGCTGGATTGACAACGGCTGCCCGGAAGGCGACGCAAAGGACGCGCCCGCGCCGCTGAAGTGGACAAAGGGCTGGCTGATCGGCGAGCCGGAGGTGGTGTACGAGCTGCCGCAAGTCGAGAAGATCCCGGCGCAAGGCACAGTGAGCTACAAGTACCAGATTGTGACCACCAGCTTTGAAGAAGACCGCTGGGTCAAGGCCATGGAGATTCGCCCCACCGCGACCCAGAACGTGCACCACGTGCTGGTGTTTCTTGAGTTTGCCAAGGGCCACCCCCGCGCCCACGAACAGCCGAATGACCGGGGCGGCCTCAATGGCTATTTCATGGGCATGGTGCCGGGCATGGGACACGTAGAGTTCGATGACGGCATGGGCAAGTTCCTGCCCAAGGGCGCGAAGCTGCACTTCCAGATGCATTACACAACCAACGGCGAAGAGGCGGAGGACCGCACGAAACTGGGCCTGATTTTCTGCAAAGAGCGCCCCAAGATTGAAGTCGTCACCAAGGGCATCGCCAACCCCTTCTTTTCAATCCCGCCGGGCGCCGACAACCACGAGGTAAAGTCAAGCTTCACGCTGGATCGCAAGACGCGCCTGCTGTCGTTCTGCCCGCACATGCATGTGCGCGGCAAGGCTTACCGCTACGTGGCGCACATGCCCGACGGCACCGAGAAGATCCTGCTGGATGTCCCGCGCTATGACTTCAACTGGCAGTTGCTGTACATCCTGCGTGAACCGATCGACCTGCCCAAGGGCACCAAGATCGTCTGCCACGGCTGGTTCGACAATAGCGACAAGAACCCAGCCAACCCCGATCCCAAGGCGACCGTGAGGTTCGGCGAGCAGACGTGGGAAGAAATGCAGATCGGCTACATCAACTGGTACGCCTTGGAGTAGGCGCAGCTCGGCCTTTCCGCGCACAAAACGCGATCGCCGGGGCGGCGTTGCTACTCCGTTTCGCAGTACACGCAGTTCAAGCCGGCCTGGAACCACTTGACCTTGCTCAGCGACTGGATGCGCGCGGGGGCAGGCTTGCGGGCCTTGTCGTTATGCCCGAGCTGGCCTTTGCTGTTGTCGCCCCAACTCCACAGGTTGCCTTTGTTGTCAAGCGCATAGGCGCTGCCGCCCGCAGCCTGAACCTGCACGATGCCGCTTAACCCCACAATCTGCGCAGGTCTGCGTGCCTTGTCGGTCGGCCAGTTGGTGCCGTGGCCCAAGGCGCCCTTGGGGTCACCCCACGTCCAGATTGTGCCGTCTTCCACCAGGGCGACCACAAAGCCGTCGCCCAGCGCTAGCTGCGTTGCCTTTTGCGAAAAGCCGCTCTTCTTGCGAACACGCTCAGCCGGTGCCGTCCCGTCGCCCAATTGTCCCCGGCCGGCATCACCGAACATCCAAATCGCGCCGTCCACCGTAAGTACCGCCTGCAACCCCGCGGCAAAGGCGGTCTGGCGTACTTTGAGGTCAAGGGCTCCGGGCATGGCGTTCCCGACAATGATCGACCAAGTCTTGCCACCATCGCCAACCGCGACGAGGGCGTCGTCATCGGCATGAAGTGAAGTCACGCCTTCTGCGCCCTTCACCTCGGTGGCTTCGGTTGCGGCTCTGTCCCACCACCACACTTTGCCGTCCGCGATGATCGCGCACTGGTCGGGCAGCACAGCCACATCGGTAACGCCGCTGAATGCGCCGACTTCTTTGGGCGAGCGGCTCAGCTCAACCAGAAACTTGCCGGGCGCGTTCTTGCCCCACGCCCATAGCTTGCCGTTTGCGATTGCCAGCGCCCACTCGGGCTTTGTCACAGGCGGCGTGACTACACGCGTGATGCCCTCCGGCCCCTGCCAGCGGTACGGCGCCATTGTCGGGCCGCCGACAAACTCGCCCCACGCCCAGACTTTGGGCCCCGGCGGCACGGCGAGTACAGGTTCAGAGGGTTGGTTCGCAGGCTGATTCGAAGGCTGGCTCGAAGGCTGGTTTGCAGCGGAGCCGCTGCCCGCCCCACCACCCGAACAAGCCACAAGCAGCGGCAAGGCCGCCAACGCAATGATCAAGGTACGCATGCTCGCAATATGCCCAGCCGCCCTTCCGCCCGCCACAAAAACGCCCCGCGCAATTGCTTGCCATGTCCGTAAGCCGGCAGGTAGCCTGCCCACCCCAGACCGAGGCAACCATGACCAAAGTGACGCCGTTTCTGATGTTCGACAGCGGGCTGGACGCCGCGATCGAGTTTTATGTCGCTACGTTTCCGGACTCGCGCGTGATCAAGATGGCGCGCGCGGGCAACGACGGGCCGGTGCAGAGCGCCGAGTTTGTCGTCGGCGGCCAGCGCTTCATGGCCTATGCCGCCGGGCCGTACTTCAAGTTCAGTGAAGCGTACTCGATGTTCGTGGACTGCGCCGACCAGGCCGAAGTGAACAAGTACTGGCAAGCGCTGCTGGACGCCGGCGCCAAGCCGACCCAGTGCGGATGGATCAACGACCCGTGGGGCCTGTCATGGCAGATCGTGCCGCGCCGCTTCATGGAGCTGATTGCCGACAAAGACCCCGGGAAGGTCAAGGCCGTCATGGATGCGATGCTCAAGATGCAGAAGCTGATCATCGCCGACCTCGAACGGGCCCACAGTCAGGCGTAAAATGAAACAGGCCGGGATTACCCGGCCTGTTGAAGGCACGATCAGGAACTACGCCACCACCGGCTGGTTGCTGAAGTGTTCGATCAGCAGGTCTTTGGCCTGGTCGATCAGCCAGTTTGGCGTGGATGCCCCGGCCAGAATGCCGATGCGTTTGGCCTGGCGCAGCTTTTCGAAGTTGATGTCCTGGGGCTTCTCCACGAGCTGCGCCTTTGCGCCAAAGCTTTCGGCGACGATGGCCAGCTTCTTGGTGTTACTGCTTTCCTTGCCGCCGATCACGATCACGTGGTCGTTCTGCTTCGCGATCGTTTCGGCGTCTTCCTGCCGCTCCGTCGTCACGTAGCAGATGGTGTTGAACACGCGCACTTCCTGCGCGCGGGCCAGCAGCGCGTTCACGATTTCGTTGACTTTCTTGAGAATCAGCGTGCTCTGCACCACCACGCCCAGGCGCCGCTTGTTTTTGGGAATCTTGTAAAGGTCGTCCATGCCTTTGATGACCGTGCCCTCGCCCTTGGCGTAGGCGAGAATGCTGATCACTTCAGGGTGCTTGGGGTCGCCGATAATGACGACGTGATACTTCTGCTTGTGCAGCAGCATCGCGTAATTCTGGGTCACGCGCACGTACGGGCAGGTCGCGTCGATGACTTCAGCGCCCTTGGCCTTGAACTGGTCCTGCATTTCCGGCGGTACGCCGTGTGTGCGAATAATGACCGTGCTGCCCGGGCCCGCGCGTTCGTCGTCAACGCTTTCAATGTAATCGACATTGAACTCGCGGCGCAGGTTGTCGATCGTCTGCGGGTTATGAATCAAGGGGCCAAACGTGTACACCGGGTTGTCCTTGGTGCGCGCGGTCGCCACCGTCTGCTCGTATGCGCGGTCAACGCCCCAGCAGTAGCCACTGTGCTTGGCGATGTTGATCTCGACGGGACCGGCCTTGTACTGCGTAACGTCGCGCAGGTCGCCGGTGTACTTGTTGTGTCCCATGGTGTCCCTTGCACTGATCATCGCGGGCTCCCGCAGTGCGGTCGCCCCCCAGCCGGATTATCGTAATTCCAGCGCCAGAAACCATAACGAAGTTACGGTCTTGCGTGAAGCGGGCGGGCGCGGGCGCGATTTGACCCGTCGTTTGGTTTCCAGCCTCGTTACACCATTGGGGGCCGGCTTACATATACTGTAGGCGATGGGATTGCGGATTCAGTTGCGTTCGTTCGGTGTGATTGCCGTGGCCGCCCTGATGCTGGCGGCTGTGTTCGGGTTTGTACTGGGCAGCATGGGCGGCGGCGTGGCTGTGATCCCCGGCGCCCCGGAGCTTGAACGCACGCCGACCGCGCGCGACACGCCCCGTCCCCGCGCCAACACCGGGCGCGACGATGTTGTGGTACGCGGCACGCCCCCCGACCAGCCCCGCCCGCCTGCGCAACACGACAAGCCGCCCGTGAAGCAGCCGGACCCGCCGCCGGCTGTCGGGCCGCGCAAGCTGGCCGACGGCCGCACCGACCCGATAGAAAAGGGCCCCGAACTGCAAGCCGCGTCGGCGGAAATTGAGGTCACGCTGAAAGACGAGAACGGCCGCATGATGCCGTTTGCCCAAATGGCGCTGGACGTTTCGTCGGGGCCGCTTGGTTGGCAGACGTATTCGACCGCACCTGAGCAGGTGCGCGACCGTCGAGGTGTGTTCACCTTCAAGGGCCTGCACCCCGGCGAGTACCGCGTGCGCAGCACAGCCGCCAACTACGTGCCGGTGGAGCGCCCGGTAACGATTCACAACGGCAGCACGACCGAGCAGGTTGAACTGGTGCTGGCTTCACTGGCAATCTGCGTTGTTGAGTTCATGCCGCGCTTTACCGATGGCGGCACACCCGAAGACGTGATGGTGCAGTTCAATCGCGACGCCGGCGTTGATGACAGCAAGGGGCGCTTCGGCACGCAGCACAACACGATCGTAAACGACCCGCGCGGTCGCATCGCGCCGACCACGACTCGCATCCGCGTCGGGCAGGACGGCACGGTGAAGATGTCCCTGAACCAGGGGGTGCCGGTGGCCCTTACGTTCACGGCGACGCGCGAAGGCGCCGCCTTCAGCGGCAACGTCACGATCACGCCCGAGGGCGTGGCCATGCGCGTTGCGGTAACACTCGACACGCCGGCCAGCGTTGACAACCCGCTGCACACGGGCGGCGGCAGCGTGAACATCACGCTGCTGCTGTCGGTCAACGGCAGCAGCGAACACGCGATCACGCGCGTCAGCCTGCGCGCGAGGCCCGATGATTTTGCGTACCGGCAGCCCAACAGCACGTCGGGCAACCGGTTCCAGTTTGACAACATTGCGCGCGGCAAGTGGTACGTAGTGGCAGAGGCGCGTGACGTTCATGCCGCGTACGTTGAGCAGATTGAAGTCACCGATGGCGGCGAGCATCGCCTGGACATCCAGACCGGGCGCCTGCGCGTAAATGCTGCCCGTGAAGCCGGCAGCCCGGACCCCGCAGGCGAGCTGATGTACACCGTGCGCCTGCGGCCACTGGGCAGCGGCACCATTGAGCGCACCTACAACGGCAGCCTGAAGGGCAAGCAGAGCGACTTCATTGATTTCATTGTCCCCAAAGGCGAGTACGAAGTGCTTGTGGGCTCGCCGGAGCAATCCGCGCCGCTGGTGGCTGAGCCGCCTTCGCGCCCCCTGACAATGGCACAGGGTGGTAACATCTCGCTGGATTATGTGCTGCGTGCCTCATGCACGCTGATTTTCCGGTGCGTCACCAGCAGCGGCGTGCCCGTGCCGAACGCCGAGTACCTGGTGACGTTTCACCCGGCCGGCAGCGTGCCCGAAAGCGAGAAAACGCGCCTGTTGAAGGCCGGCAGCGACGGCGCATGCCGAATGCCCAACGCGCCCTACGGCGCCGTCTATCTGATGGTATGGAGCAGCAGCACCGACTGGAACAACCCCGACCGCGTGCATCGCCTTGATCTGCCGGCCTTCGGCACCCACGACCTCGGCAACATTGTCGTGGGCCAGTGACTACGGCAGCACATCGCAGAGATAACGCAGCAGGTTGCGCGCAAAGATGCGCTCAATCGCGCTTTCGTTCAGCCCACGCTGTTTCAACGCGCGCTCAAGGTTCGGCAGCTCGCCCACGTGGCGCAGGTCGGTGCAGGTGTCATTGAAGCCGTCAAAGTCACCGCCCAGGCCCACATGCTCAAGGCCGCAGATGTTGACCGCGTGCAGCAAGTGGTCCGCCACGTCGTCACAGGTGGCCTGCCGCACCCCCGGCTCAAAAGCCCGGGCCAACACGTGGCCGGGATAGAAGTCGATACCCACCAGCCCGCCCCGCTCCGCGACCGCGCGCAGCATCGCGTCGTCTGCGTTGCGGGTGATGCCTACCAGCCGCCGCGCGCCGGTGTGAGTGATGATCGGCGGCTTGCGGCAAAGCGCCATCACATCGTCAAAGGCGGGCTGCGGCAGGTGCGCGCAGTCCACCGCAATGCCCAGCGCTTCCATGCGTGGCACCAGTTCGCGCCCGAACGCGGTCAGGCCGCGGCGCGGTTCGGGTACCCCGCAGCCGTCGGCAACTTCGTTGGCGTGGTTGTGAGTCAGGCCGATGCCGCGTACGCCCAGGGCAAAGAAATCGGGCAGCAGCTCAAGCTCGCCGCGCAGGGGACTGGCGCCTTCAAGCCACGGCATCAGCCCAATGCGCCCGTCGCCAAGCGCGCGCACGTCTGCGACGTTACGCACGGGCACAAAGTTCGGTCCGATGTGTCTGTGCAGCGCGTCGTTGATGCGGCGGGCGAAAGCCTCGGCGGCGGGGCCGCTGTAATGGGCGGGCGTGAACACGCTGCAGATCTGGACCAGCTGGCCGACGTCGCGCATGCGCGGCAGATTGACGTGCAGGCCTGCATCGCGCGCCAGGGGGTCAAGCCCCTCAAGGGCGACGCGAAAAAAAGTGTCGGCGTGTGCGTCGGCGTAGATCATCGGGCTTTCTGCATCAGCACGTCAGAATGACTGGCCAGAGCGGTTCACCAGGCGCCAGGCCGCGCGCAACAGCCCCTACCCTATCGGCCGTGTTTGCGTCAAGACTGTAGCCGTCCGCGCAATCGCCCCTATAATCCCGCCGATGTTCAGGCTGCTGTTGATCTGCATCCTTGCCGGCCCCGCGCTATGGGCGCAGGGCATCGCCATTACCGCCGATGCCGGTGTCGGCGGCATGGTGATTTCACCTTCCACCGAGCTGCGCGTCACGATCGCGAAGCTTGACTCACGCCCCTTTGTCGGGCGCGTCCACGTTGAGCTCGGGAACAAAGACATGCTGCGCGCCGGGCGCCGCGGCGGGCGCGGCGGTTTCGGGTTCATGTCGGACGTGACCGTCGTGCAGGACATCAACCTTGAAGAAGGCCTGATGCAGCGCGTGGTGCGGCTTGACGTGCCCGTGGCCAACGCGCTGTCGGCCACAGTCACGCTGGAGCGGCAGGTCAGCGGCAACTACCACGAGCCCGTAGCCGTCGCCGAGGTCCAGATGCCTGCGCGAAACGACCCCGGCAAGATTGTCGGGTTTGTCAGCGCGGCCCGGCTTGGCCTGGCGCGGCCGTACATGTTCTTTGACCTGGTGGAAATCCCGGTCAATGAGCTGCCCGAAAGCTGGAAGGCGCTGGCGGGCTTCGATGCGATCATTCTCAACGACGACCGCCTGACACGCGCCCAAAGCAACGCGCTGATCGACTACGTGGCCATGGGCGGCACGCTGATCCTGTCGCCGCGCGGCCCAGCCAGCTTCAACCCCGAGACGCCGGCCGGCAGCCTGTTGAAGATACCAGCCACCACCAGCCCGCGCCGGGTTGCACTCGGCGATTACCCTGAGTTGCTCAAGCTTCCGCGCCTCGGAAGCGGCGAGGCGCGCGGCAACGCAAACGCGGTCCCCCACGGGCCCGAAGAAGAGGCAAGCCAGCCCGACGCGACCTCGGGCGTGCGGCCCTCCAGCGGCGATCAGCAGTTCCAGTACTGGCCGGATGCCGGTCGTGCTGTGCCGGTGCCGGATGCGCTGGGGCTGGCCAGCAGCGCCCCGGTCGGCGCCGGCAACGTTGTGTTGCTGCACATCAACCTTTCGGAGTTCCCGTTCAGCGTCGATACCATGATTTCTCATGCCAACATCAACGTCGTGAACCTTGCGCTTACCGGCGTGGTGGATCGTCTCGGACGCACGCCCTATTCGTCCATCGGCAACAAGAATGTGCAGGAAGCCATCGACATCGCCGGCCGACGCATCCCCGGACGCGAAGCCATGACGCTGTTGCTGCTGCTCTATGTAAGCATTGCAGGCGTTGGCATGTTTCTGCTGGCGCGCCGCCTGAAGCGGCCTGAACTTTACCCAGCCGCGTTGATGCTGGCGGCGCTGCTGAGCGTCGGCATCGTGTTCAGCTTCGGCGAGTTGTTCAAGCGCAGCGGCGACCGCGCGCGCGTGGTGCGGGTGCTGGTCAGCGATGACACCACGGGCCGGGCGGGCATGTTTACGTTCGGTTGCAGTTATGTGGTCAGCGGCAACAACCTCTCGTTCGTGCAGGCGCGGGATTCGCTGTTTGTGCCCCTCAACACTGAGGCGCGCATCGCGCGGCCGGGCGGCATGCCCGACCAGGTCCCGGACTACGAGACGCGCTTTGCCTCGACGGAGACTCACACAAAACTGGCGGGGCTGGACCGCTGGCAGAATGTCTTTTACATGCACCGCCACCCGGCCGCGCCCGATGACCTGAAGCTGCGCGTGGACAGCCTGCAGGGCGCCTACAAGGTCACGAACCTGTCGCGCCACAAGTTGCACGGCGTGATGCTGCTGGTGCCCACGGGTGCCGCGGGCGGTGAGCGCTGCGAGTGGCACTACCAGGCTGCCCTTGAACCTGACGACAACGCCACATTCAGCAGCAGCACGGTGATGGCGCGCGAGATTGCGACGCTGGAAGCGGCCCTGCGGGCGGATTCGCCATCGCCCGAGACCTTTGAAGTCTTCGCCGAGGTACTGAACATTCACCCGGCCCAGCGCCTCACGCGGCACTTGAACCTGAACCAGGTCGAAGGCGGGCTATGGAATGCCGGCCTGCTGCCCGGCGAGGGCGAGTATCTTCTGATTTGCCTGCTGCCGCCGGATGCCCTGAAGGTCGACACCCTCGGGGCACAGGACGCCGAGGCCGACCAGATCAACCAGGTCAACGTCTGGGTCGTGCGCGGCAGCCTGGCTGTAAGGTAGGCTCGAAGTCCGTCAGCGGCGCAGTTTGCATTCTCACGAAACAACCGGTCCCATAAAAGCGTTATCCCGTACATGCGCACAGCGCTTCTTATCATGCTGCTGCTCGCCGGCGCCCTGCACGCCCGCGAAGTGCGCGTGACCGGCGACGGCGCGGGCCAGGCCACGCTGGCGCGGCTGCAAAGTCAGATTGAGCCGGGCTTTGACCAGATCCACAAGAAAACCGGCATCGCCGACGATGAGCCTGTACACCTGCACGTGATCGCGGGCAGCGAGGCGTTTACGCGCACGGCGCGGGCCGACGGCGTTAGCATGAACGCCGAAAGTGTGCTCGGCTACGCCATGCCCGCCCGGCGACGCGTGGTGCTGAACCTCAGCGGCATCAGCGAGCGCGGACTTGAGCCCGTGGGCGTCCTGCGCCATGAGCTGGCGCACCTTGTGATGGGCAGCCAGTTGCGCGTGCAGCGCCCGCTTTGGTTCGAAGAAGGCGTAGCGCAGTACGTCGAGGGCGTGGCCCTGAACGAGCTGCGCGAGGGCGCTTCGCCTTCGTTGGGCGCATTCAGCGATCTTGCCGACCTTGATGCCGCGCTGCGCGACGACAACCGCGCCGGCGCAGCCTACGCCGAAAGCCGCGAGGTCATCCGGCTGATTGTCGCGCGCCACGGCGAGAGCAGCTTTTTTGCACTGATGAAAGCGCTTGAGCGAGGTGAGGGACCCTTTGACCAAGCCTTTGAGCGCGCAACCGGCGAGGGCATCGAGAGTTTTCAGGTCGCCTGGCTGGAAGACCAGGAGGCGCGCGCGGGCTCAAGGCTGGCGCGCTTTGTGGGCGGGATGTTCTGGTGGTTTGTGCTGGGCATGGGCGCCCTGGTGGTGCCGCTGGTGTGGCTGCTGAGGCGCCGCCGAGGCCAGTCACAGGTTGAGCAATGGGAAGAACAGGAGAAGTACTTTCCCAGCGACCCTGAGTGGTCCTACACCGACGACGACTGATCAGTCGTCGCCCATGATCGCCATGCCGGTCTTGGTTGCGCTGACGTACCACTTGCCCTGCTCACGAATCAGGATATGCGGCATCGGTTTCTTGTAGTAATCCGGCGCGCGCTCCGGCACATCCAGCAACTGCACCATGATGCGCAATTCGTTGTCTGAAACCTTGATGCGCTCCACAATCTTGTACTTCGTCGGGCCGTCCATGCCGGTCGCGCCCGCAAAGTCTTCGCGCTCGCCGGGAAGGATTGTCTGCTTGATACCTTCGGCGTCGCCGGCGTCGGTGGCGCGCATGTACGCAGCCAGCACGGACTCCGGGTCTGCGTGGTCCAGGCCACCGCCGGAAGCCTTGCCTGCGGCAGGTTCGTTGGCGGGCGCATTGTCCTTGCCGCTGTTGTCCGCCCCGCCGCCGCAGGCCGCAAGGGCCAGAAGCATCACTGCAACCGCGATCCACTTGAACATGGTCTTCTCCGCCCCTTGTGACCCACGAGCATACCTTGTGGGCCGGGTGCTCAAAGACAGGCCGGCTGTACCGGGTTTTGAATTCGTTACCTGGGCACGTGAAAGTTGTAATTATGAACCTGGGCCAGCGCGATCTCGAACTCAAGCAGCGCCGTGTGCAGGTTCGTGCCCAGCGCATTGGCAGCTTCACGGGCCGCAAACGGTGTCGCGCCCAAAATGGTCGCACTTTGCGCGATGTCGTTCAACATCTCGCGCATCTCAAGCAGCAGGTTCATGGCGCGGGTATCACGGGGGGTGACGGTGTTGTTTTCCATGGCGGCTCCTTTGGTTGCGGCGCGGGACCTCAAGGCGCTGGGGGGCGTACCCTCAAGGCGCCCGGCCGCGCGGGAAGTGTAGCCGCCCATGGCGACACGAATCTGCCCAGAAGAGACCCATGGCCAGCCCGCAACCGGCTTGAAATGGCTGCCGGGAGGTTTTTCACTTTTTTCGGCGCAGGATGGTTTCTGTGCCGCGGCGCGGCGGTTCTTGGGCGCGAATTTGGGCCAGCAGCGCCATGACTTCTTCGGCCAGATTTCCGTCATAGTGGTTACCCGCCAGCTCCAGTGCGCTCTCGGCGTGGTGCGCGGCGTCGGCAAACTCGCCGCGGCGCGCCAGCAACGAAGCCAGCGCCAGCAGCAGCCTGACCAGCGACGCGTACTCCGGCGCGTCCTGCACCGCAACAATCCCGTAGCTGTAGGCGCGCTCCGCCTCCACCTCCTCGCCGCGCTCCTCGTACACCCGCCCCAGTTCACGCCAGGCCGAAGCCAGCGACTCGGGATTGCCGACCTCGGTCGCCAGCTGGATCGCCCGCCGGGCGTAGCTTTGCGCCTCGTCCAGCCGTTGCATGCGGCGGCAGCAGGTCGAAAGTGCGGCAAGCGCCGAGCAGCTTTGGGGGGTGTTCCCGATCGCGGCGTTGACGGCAATGCTGCGCTCAAGCATCTCGTGCGCGCGGGCCAGGTCGGCGCGCGTGTCGCCCTCACGGCGCATCAGTGCCAGCGCCAGCGTCACCAGCATGACTGCTTCGTTCAACTGGTCATTGCTTTCGCGTGCGATCGCCAGCGCCTTTTCAACCCACTCAACCGCGCGCTCGTACTCGTGGTTGGCCATGCAGGCGTGTCCGATCTGCCCGTAGCTCACGCCCACCGCGCCGCGCACGCCGAGCTTTTCGGCCAGCGCGAGCACCGGCTGGTACATCTCGATCACGTCGTCAACCGCAAAGCCGCGGTCAATCACGGTCGCGAGGTTTCCCAGCGCGCGCAGTTGCAGGCGCGCGTTGCCGCTGACCTCGGCAAGGCGCAAGGCCTCGCGCAGGTCGGCTTCGGCTGCGTAGTACTCGCGCGTGTCGCGGTACAGTACTCCGCGCTCGATCAACGCCAGTGCGCGCTGGTTGCGGTCTTCGGCTGTGCGCGCGGCGCGCGTCAGGCTGTCCAGTGCAGCTTCGCGCCGTCCCAGAAACCACTGCAGCATGCCGCACTGGACCAGCGCATGGGCGCGTTCTTCGGGCAGGGCTGCCGCATGCGCCGCCATGCGCTGGTGAAACTCCGCGGCCTGGTGGTTGTCGTATTCGCGCTCGGCGAACGCGGCTGCGCGCCCCAGCCACGCCAGCTCGGCACGGGCCAGGGCGCCGTCAAGGCGGGCAACGCCAAGTTGCGCGTTGCGGGCATGCCCAGCCAGCTCGTGCGCCAGCGCGTCAAGCTCAGACTCGGGGACCTGCGCGGTGATGCACTCAATGGCAAGTTCATGAAGTCGCGCGCGCTCGCTGGGCATGTGCAGCTGGTAAGCCGCGTCGCGCAACGCAACGTGCCGGAACAGGTAGGCGGCCTCGGCGCTGAGTTCAGCCATGGGCACTGGTATGTATGACGCTTGGCTGGTTGCAAGGGTGCGCTGAAACTCGTTGACGTTACAATCGCGCCATGGGCAAACAGGGCAGTCAACCGGATCGCAAGGCGCTGCAACTGGCAAGGCAGGTGCAGCGTGCACTCACGTTCGCGCTGGCTGAAACGGGCGACGACCTGCTGCTGGAAGCGTACATCGAAGACGTGAAGCCCGCGCCAGACGCCAATCACCTGCTGGTCAGCGTGCGCGGCGACGGTGACCCGATTGCGCTGCTGGCCGCACTGCACGAACACACTGGCCGCCTGCGCAGCGCCGTAGCCGAGGCCATCACGCGCCGCAAAGCGCCTGAGCTGGCCTGGCAGATCGTCTAGCTACATGACGTTGAGTTCAAGCTTGGCGGCTTCGCTCATCATGGATTTGGTCCAGGGCGGATCCCACACCAGCTCGACCTTGGCATCAGTGACGTGCTCAACCTGCTTCAGCTTGCTCTCGACTTCGCCGGGCAGTGTGCCGGCAACAGGACACGCGGGCGAGGTCAGGGTCATGCGCACATGCACTTCACCCTTGAAGTTCACGCTCACGCCGTAGATCAGCCCCAGCTCATAGACATTCACCGGGATCTCCGGGTCATACACCGTCTTCAACTTCTCGATCACTGCTTCTTTGGCGGCCTTGGCCTCGGCAACCGTTAAGTCACGCGGGTTGCCCTCAGCGTCTTTGGGCAGCTTGCTGCGGTCGGCAGCTGCCTTCCCCGATGCGGCCTCGCTTGTGCTGCGGGCGCCGGCTCCTTGTCCCGGCGCGCCCCTTGCCTGCAGGGTGCTGTCAACTTCGACGGGCGGCAGCGGTTTGACCTTCTCGGGGTCCACCAGTTTTGCGGCGCCTTCGGGTTGGTGCTTTTCAGTCTCGTTGGTCATTGGTCTCCCCATCGCTCAAACGATGGGCTCGGTTACGAAAACAGTTCCTGCACCTTGCGGATGCCGGCCGCCAGCACGTCAGCTTCAGCCCTGGTGTTGTAGAAGGCAAAGCTGGCCCTGACCGTGGCACGCACCTTGAAGAAATCCATCACCGGCTCGGCGCAGTGCTGGCCCACGCGCACGGCAATGCCCTGCTGGTCAAGAATCATGCCCGCGTCCGCTGCGTGGATGCCCTCCAGCACAAAGCTGATCACGCCCGCCTTCCGGGCGCTGGTGCCGATGATGCGCAGGCCCGGAATCTCCCGGACTTTGGCCGTCGCGTACTCCAGCAACTCGTGCTCGTAGGCTTCGATCGCGTCCATGCCCCGCGCCGCCAAGTACTCCAGGCCAGCCGCCAGGCCGATTGCATCGGCAATGTTGGGTGTGCCGGCCTCAAACTTGTGCGGTATCACGTTGTAGGTGGTCTGTTCAAAGCTCACGGACTTGATCATCTCGCCGCCGCCCTGCCACGGCGGCATGGCTTCAAGTAGCTCGGCCCGGCCCCACAGGGCGCCGATGCCGGTCGGCCCATAGGCCTTGTGGCCCGAGAACGCGTAAAAATCAACGCCCAGCGCCTGCACGTCAATCCGCTGGTGCGGCGCTGCCTGTGCGCCGTCCACCAGGATCAGCGCACCGGCCTTGTGCGCGGCCTGCGCCATCTGCGCCACGGGGTTGATCGTGCCCAGAGCGTTGGAAACTTGCACGCACGCGACCAGGCGCGTGCGCGGCGAAAGACGCTTGACGTACTCATCAAGGATCAGCGTGCCGGTGTCGTCCATCGGAGCGACCACCAGCTTTGCGCCCGTGGCCTGGCACAGCATCTGCCACGGCACGATGTTGCTGTGGTGCTCCATCGCTGTGATCAGAATTTCGTCGCCGGCACTGACGTTGGCGCGCCCCCATGCCTGCGCGACAAGGTTGATCGCCTCAGTGGTGCCGCGCGTGAAGATAATCTCGCGGTCTTCGCGTGCATTCAGGAAGGCCTGCACAGCGCGGCGGGCATGCTCAAACTTCTCGGTCGTGGCTGCTGACAGCTCGTGGGCCGCGCGGTGCACGTTGGAGTACTCGTGCTCATACACATGGCGGATGGCGTCAATCACGCAGCGCGGCTTTTGCGCGCTGGCGGCATTGTCCAGGTACACCAGCGGCTTGCCGTGCACCGTGCGCGCAAGGATCGGAAAGTCCTTGCGAATCGCCTCAACATCCAGTGTCTTCATTTGCGTCATGTCAGCCACAGATTCAGTCCGGTTTCCGGGATTACGATGTGGGCAGACCTGTGTCCACCACGGCCGGTCATAACGCTGCTCTCGCAGAGACGCGGAGTCGCGGAGAACTGCCTTACTGAGCGGCGTCTGAAACTCAATGTCAAACAGCCTGCCGTCACCGGGTTTCGTGGGCGCTGCCAAACCCGGTCGTCTCTGCGCCTCTGCGCCTCCGCGTGAGTCGCCTTTGCGGTGCACTGGAGTTGTCGGCAGGGCCTGTTCACTTGTCGTTCCTAGTCGCCCAGCAGGCCGTGGAAGCGCTGGCGCATGACGTCTTCAAGGTGCGCCCGCACCGGCTCGATTGTGACCTGCTCAATGATCTCGTTCGCGAACGCGTACGTCAGCACATTGCGCGCCTGCTGCACATCAAGGCCGCGGCTGCGCAGGAAGAATACCGCCGCGGCATCCAGCTGCCCGCTGGTGGCGCCGTGGCTGCACTTCACGTCGTCGCAGTAAATCTCAAGTTGCGGCTTTGTGTCGGCGCGCGCATCGTCGGACAGCAAAAGGTTGTTGTTCTGCTGCTGCGCGTCGGTGCCGGCTGCGCCCGGCCGCACGATCACTTTGCCGCTGAACACACTGCGCGCCCTTTCATCGACCACACTGCGATAGAGCTGTTTGCTGACACAGCGCGGCCGCACATGGTCCACGATGATGTGGTTGTCCACATGCGCGCTGCCCGCGCCCAGCACAAGGCCGTGCAGGGTGCAGTTGGCGCCCTCGCCGGTCAGCATCACGTTTACGTCGTTGCGGGCAAGCTGCGCTTGCAGGCTGATGCTGTTGTGCGTGTAGTTGCTGTCGCGGTCCTGGCGCACTTCGTTCCAGCCGATGTGATGCGCGACGCCATCGCGCAGCAGACGCGTGTGTTGCACATGCGCGCCCTGCTGCAGCACGATCTCGCATACGGCATCGCAGAAACCGGCGGCTTTGCCCAGGCCGACGAAGCTTTCAATCAGTGTGAGCCCGGCGTTTTCGCCGGCCAGCAGCAATGTGCGGGGCGCGGTCGCCTGCGGGGCCGTCGCCACATACAGCACATGCACCGGGGTCTCAAGCTGCGCGTCGCGGCCCGCGCGGATGTAGGCCCCGTCGCTGAACAGCGCCATGTTCAGCGCTGTAAACGGCTGCGCGTGATGGTCGGCGTAGCGCGCAAGCTTGCTGGGCAGGCCCTCATCGTCTGTACGGAACTGGCTTGAAAGCGGCGCAACAAGCAGACCCTGCGGCAGCGTCGGCAGCTTGCTGAGCGCCGCGTCAAAGTGCCCATTCACGAAAACCAGCCGGATGTCATCGGCGCCTGCGATGAAGTACGGCTTCAGATCGGCATCCAGCACGGCCGCATGGGCGGCAGGCGCCAGCTTCAGCGCCAGCAGCGACTTCAAGCTGGTGTAGCGCCACTCCTCGTGGCGCACGGTCGGCACGCCCAGCGCCGCAAAACTATCGGCGGCATCGGCGCGAAGCTCGGAAAGCCACGCGGGCTCAG
Source organism: Planctomycetota bacterium (assembly GCA_019636195.1). Lineage (GTDB taxonomy): Bacteria > Planctomycetota > UBA8742 > UBA2392 > UBA2392 > JADJRK01. Next base: position 76,102 of record JAHBYA010000004.1, read on the forward strand.
CCTTGCCGGCTGTGTGCGCGTCGATCAGGGATTGCAGCGGATTTTCAGTCTGGATCGTCATGGGACTATGGTCGTGCGGCTAAACCGTCTGCTCAAGCCAGGCGTAGCCTTTCTCCTCAAGTTCCAGCGCCAGTTCAGGCCCGCCGCTCTTGACCAGGCGACCGTCCAGCAGCACATGCACGAAGTCCGGCTTGATGTGGTTCAGCAGGCGCTGGTAGTGGGTCACCAGCAGAAATGAACGCTTGCTGTCGCGCAAACTGTTGACACCGTTGGCGACTGTCTTGAGGGCGTCAATGTCGAGGCCGCTGTCGGTTTCATCGAGCACAGCCAGCGTGGGCTCAAGCACCGCCAGCTGCAGAATCTCGTTGCGCTTTTTCTCGCCGCCTGAAAAACCTTCGTTGACGCTGCGGTTCAGCAAGCCGGCGTCTATGTCCATCAGCTTTGCCTTTTCCTTGATCAGGGCCAGAAAGTCCGCGCCGCTGACTTCGGCTTCGCCGCGGGCTTTTCGCTGGGCATTCAAAGCCGCGCGCAGAAAGTACATGTTGCTGACGCCCGGAATCTCCACGGGGTACTGGAACGCCAGAAAGATGCCGGCCCGGGCGCGGTCTTCAGGCTCGTCGGCCAGAATGCTCTTGCCCTTGAGCAGGATGTCGCCCCGCGTGATCTCATAGTCCGGGTGGCCGGCGATCGCCTTGGTCAGCGTGCTTTTGCCGCTGCCGTTGGTGCCCATGATGGCATGCACCTCGCCGGCGCCGATGGACAGGTCAATGCCATGAATGATTTCCGTGCCGCCAATCGACACGTGAAGGTCTTTGATCTCAAGCAGCTTGGTCATTTGATACCCTGTCGTGCGTTCCCCGTCACTTGCGCTCCGGGCTCTTGTTTCTGCTCATGTCGCATTAGCCCACGGCGCCTTCGAGCTTCAGGCCGAGCAGCTTTTGGGCTTCTACTGCGAACTCCATGGGCAGTTCGCTCAGCACGTCTTTGCAGAAGCCGTTTACGATCATGCTTACGGCGTCTTCTTCGCTCAGGCCTCTTTGCCGCAGAAAGAACACCTGCTCGTCGCTGATCTTGCTGGTGCTGGCCTCGTGCTCAATGACGGCTGTACTGTTCTGGCTTTCGATGTACGGAAAGGTGTGCGCGCCGCACTTGTCGCCCAACAACAAGCTGTCGCAGGCGCTGAAGTTGCGCGCGCCGGTTGCGCCCTTGAGGATCTTCACCTGCCCGCGGTAGGTCTGGTCACCGTGGCCTGCGCTGATGCCCTTGCTGATGATCGTGCTGCGCGTGTTGCGCCCGATGTGAATCATCTTGGTGCCGGTGTCGGCCATCTGGCGGTCGCGCGTCATGGCGACGCTGTAAAACTCGCCCACGCTGTTATCGCCGCGCAAAATGCAGCTTGGGTACTTCCAGGTGATCGCGCTGCCGGTTTCAACCTGCGTCCACGAAACCTTGGCGTTTTCATGGGCCAGGCCGCGCTTGGTCACGAAGTTGAACACGCCGCCCTTGCCGTCCTTGTCGCCGGGATACCAGTTCTGGACGGTGCTGTATTTGATGTGTGCGCCCTTCAACGCCACCAGCTCAACGACCGCCGCGTGCAACTGGTTTTCGTCGCGCTGGGGTGCTGTGCAACCTTCCAGGTAGCTCACGTATGCGCCTTCGTCGGCGATCAGCAGGGTGCGCTCAAACTGGCCGGTGCCGGCGCTATTGATGCGGAAGTATGTGCTGAGTTCCATCGGGCAGCGCACGCCCGGAGGGATGTAGCAGAAGCTGCCATCGGAGAAGACGGCGCTGTTCAGCGCGGCGAAGTAGTTGTCTGTGAACGGCACGACGCTGCCCAAATGCTTGCGCACGATCTCCGGGTGGTCGGTGACGGCTTCGCTGAAGCTGCAAAAGATGATGCCCTGCTTGCTGAGTTCTTCGCGAAATGTGGTCTTGACGCTTACGCTGTCAAAGACCGCGTCCACGGCAACGCCGGTGAGGCGCTTTTGCTCATCCAGGCTGATGCCGAGCTTTTCGAAGGTTTCCAGCAGCTCAGGGTCAACTTCGTTAAGGCTGGTGACGGTCGGCTTCTTCTTGGGCGCCGAGTAGTAGATGATGCCCTGGTAGTCAATCTTGGGGTACTTGGGCTTCTGCCACTCAGGCTCGGTCATCGTCAGCCAGTGGCGATAGGCTTTGAGGCGCCACTCGGTCAGCCACTCAGGCTCATTCTTCTTGGCGCTGATGGCGCGGACAATGTCTTCACTAAGCCCCGGCGGAAGCTGGTCGGCATCGACGTTGCTTACCCAGCCGTGCTTGTATTCGGCCTCTGCCAGCGATTGGATGGTCTCTTTGCTCATGGCTACCAATCTGGACTAACTTTGTCCAAAATACATGGGCCGCCAGCGGGGGCAAGGCCAAGCATGCAGCTTTCGGCGCACGCTGCTATAGAAGAAGCTACAGGAGTTGCCAGCACAAGACCATGACCATCACCCAGCGCCAGCAAGCCATTGTCGATGAGTTCAAGGCGCTCCCGGACTGGGAGGACCGCTACAAGCGCATCATCGAGTACGGCCGCGAACTGCCGGCCATGGACCCCGCGCACCAAATTGACAAGAACAAGGTCAAGGGCTGCCAAAGCACGGTGTGGCTGCACGCGGCTTTGCAGGACGGGCGCGTGGCCTTACAGGGCGACAGCGACGCGATGATCGTGCGCGGCTTGATTGCATTGCTGCTGAAGGTGTATGGCGGCGCGACCCCCGCCGAGGTCATTGCCACGCCGCCGGACTTCATCAATGAAACAGGCCTGGGCAGCCACCTTAGCCAGACCCGCGCCAACGGCCTGGCCGCGATGGTCAAGCAGATCAAGATGTACGCCGCGGTGTTTGCCGCCATGCAGAAGGCCGGGTAGATCAGCCGTAAATGTACTGTGTGGTTTGCGGCAGCTTGCCGACCGCCCAGCCGTTCCAGACGGCTTTGCACGCGCATTGGTAATAAGTGTTGGTCTCGTCGCCGGGGCAGGGCGTGATGAGGTCCATGTTTCCGGTCTTTATCGCAATTCGCATGACCCCGACTACGCCGTCTTCCGGGCTGAACGAATAGTGGGCGTATTGCTCGTCTTGCGTTGACTTCCAGATGTAGATGTAAACCGCCATGGGCACGTTGTAGCAGGCGTGCGCGGCAATCCAAGTTTGGCGCCTTGCTCAGGCACAAGCTCCCGTTATACCGAAGGCGGAGGAACGCATGCGCGCCGTAGCAACCATTACTCAGGGCTTTCGCACCGACATCAAGACCGGCACGGGCCACGACCTGGTGGCCGACGAACCGCCGGAGCAGGGCGGCGGCAACGCCGGCACAACCGCCATGGGCCTGCTGGCAAGCGCGCTTGCGGCGTGCACCGCGGCCACCGTGCGCAGCTACGCCAACATCAAGGGCTATCAAGTCACGCGGATCGAAGTGGATGTCGATATCGCCCGGCGCACTCCCGCCGAACAGAAGGAAGCCGGCGACAACGCCCGCGCTGTGCGCGCCAGCAAGAAGATCACCATTGAAGGCGACATCACCGACGAGCAGCGCGAGCGCATGCTGCAAGTCGCCCTGAAGTGCCCGGTCAACCGGGCGCTGACGGAAGGCGTGGATTTCCTGTAGCGGTCAGCAGCCGAAACCCCCACCTGCCGGTTTTGCCTTTTTTCGGGATATATGTATCCTGTTATCTGCGTTCAGGCTGCCGAAAGGATCAACATGAAAGCCACCGCATCCATGGGCCCGCAGGGCTTCCGCACCACCATCCGCACCGGCCAGACCCGCACCCACATCCTGGTTGCCGACGAGCCCGCGGGCAAAGGCGACGACGCCGGCCCCACGCCCATTGAAATGCTGGCCGGCGCGCTTGCGTCATGCGTAACACTGACACTGCGCAGCTACGCAAACGTCAAGCAGATCCCGATTGATGGCGTGGACGTCGAAGTCGAGATCATACGCCGTAAACCCACCGAGTTGCGCGATGGTGAGCGAACCATGCTGGTACGCAAGCACGTCACCATTCACGGCCGCGAGATTTCGGACGAACAACGCGAGCGCATGCTGCTGGTGGCCGAGAAATGCCCCGTGCAGCGGGCCCTGCTCGAAGGCGTCGAGTTGCAGGCGGCCACCGCGCCTATCGCGTGACCTTGCCGATGATGCCCTTGTCGAAGTAGTTCACGCCCATCCCGGCGTCGATCACGACTTCCTGGGCGTTGATGCCGCTGGCGGCGGGACTGAGCAAAAACGCCGCGGCGTTGGCGACCTCCTGCGTGGCCACCCCCTGTTTGCGCAGCGTTGCTTGCTCGGCGTACAGGTAGCTTTCCAGATAGCCGGGGATGCCCGCGCTGGCGCTGGTTTTCAACAAGCCGGGGCAAACGGCGTTAAACCGCACGCGGCCTTCAAAACTCTTGGCCAGAAAGACAACGCTGCTGTGCAGCGCGGCCTTAATCGGCGCCATGTAGCCGTAATTCTCGGCGGCCATGCGCGTGGTGCTGATGCCGATCGTGATGGCGCTTGCGCCATCCGCAAAGTGCGGCTTCAGCGCGTTGGCGATGGCGACAAGGCTGAACGCACTGATGTTCACGGCCTGCAGGAAATCTTCGCGCTTTGTTTCGTGAAACGGTTTAAAGCCATCGCTGTAATTGGCGAACGCCAGGCTGTGCACCAGGCCGTGGATCGGCGCATGCTTGCCGATTGCGGCCGCTACCGCGTCAATCCCGGCTTGCTGCTCGACGTTGCAGATCAGCACGCCGCTTGCGCCACCCTTGATGTCGCGGCGCTTGTCGATCAATGCGCCGATTTCGGCTTGGCGCTCAGTGTCGCGCACAACGTGAATCACGTGCGCGCCCGCGTCTTCCAGCGTACAGCCGATGGCCCAAGCCACCGACTTGCGGTTGGCCGCGCCGAACACGACGACGGTCTTGTCTTTCAGTTGCAGAAAGTTGGTCATGGCGTTGCCGGGGTCAGACGGACAATTCAAGCATTGCGACAATGAACTTGACGCGCAAGACGTTCTTGCCGCCAACGGAAACCTTGCCGTTCATGACGTATGCGTCGCCCATCTTTTCTTCTTGTGTAACCTCGATCTGCATCAAGTCGCCCGGCACCACCATGCCCCGGAACTTCGCTTCCAGGATGCGAGTCAAAACCGGCTTGTGTAGCGCAGGCGCCTCGCCTGCACTTGCCGTGTGCGCCCCGCCCACGGCACCCCCCACCCAAGGCCAATCCAATAGTCCCGCCACGGCCGGATTGTCGAGCGTGTACTTTACTCGTCGCAAAAACTCTTCGTCGTCGCGGATCAACCGATCAAACGATTCGCGCTGCCAGAACTCGCCGCTGCCGCCCAAAATCTTGTTGCACTCTTTAGCCGTGAAGGACTTCCATGAATGCAATACTCCGGAAAGTTCATTCCCCGGCAGGGGCTTGACCACGGCATGCACATGATTGGGCATGACCACCCAAGCATACAGCTCATAGCGCTGCCCTTGCCACTTTTGAAGCGTCTCGGCAACAACCCGCGCGCAACGCGGGTCGCGCAGATGACAGGCGCCGTGTCCGGCATTTAGAAGCTCTTCTGTTCGTACTGAGTACAACTGATCAAGCCGCGACTTCTCTTCAGTCGTAAGGTCTCGACCCACCTGCTCGGCGGTCTTGACGATGTCCCAGCGCTCAGACTCGATCTTCTTCAGGACTGGCTCGGGCAGGGCGTCTGCAAGCCGAAACGTGATGAAGTAGGTTGCGCCGTCGCGTTCGAGATGCGGCAGGTAGCCCCGGTGTCTCAACTCGAAAGACGCGGGCGGGGCGCCCGCGTCAGGTGCAGGCGGGGCGCCTGCGCTACGGCCCGACGCGGGCGGGGCGCCTGCGCTACTTAGCAGCATGGCGCCGGTCTGGAAGCAGGCTTCGCAGATCAGCACGCCCGGCATCAGCGGCGCGCCGGGGTAGTGGCCTTTAAAATGCGGCTCGTCGGCGCGGACCAGTCGTTCTGTGACAATGCGACCCTCAGCTCGCTCAACCACGCGATCCACGAACAAAAACGGCTCGCGGTGCGGAATCGCGTCCAGCACTCCCGGATCAGCCCCCGCCGGCCTTTGCGTCTCTTCGTCTCTACGGTTGACTGCACTCACGGCGCGGCTCCGGGTTTCGAAGCGTGCAGGTACTCCGCCATCTTGTTGGCTGTGATTACGCCGTAGTTCACCGTGCCAAGCCAGCCGGACATGATGATGCCCACGCTGCCCGCGTGAAACAGGCCGGGAATCTGCTCGCTGAGCTTCATGGACACGTCAAGGCCCTCGAACTTGGTGCCGAACGACGCGCCCTGCACCTGCTGGGTGTAAAAGTTGAAGGTGCGGGGCGTGCTGGCTTCAAGGTGGTCGATCTTGCGGCGCACATCGGGGATGTACTTTTCCAAGTGGCTGACTGTGCGCTCGATCAGCGCGTTTTTCTCGCGCTCGTACTCGGTGTCGTCGAGGCCCTGCCAGTCGGCCCAGTTGGCGTTGTTGCTGCTGACAATCGTAAAGCCGGCGTTCTTGAGGTGCGGCCGCGTCTTGGGGTAATAAAAGCTGAAGGTGCGCGACTTGGTATGCATGTCGCACAGCTCTTCGCTGGTGAAGTGCGTGGCCTCGCTGCAGAACAGCAGGTCGGTAATGAACGGGATTTCTTCGCCCTGCCGGATGCCGATGTAAACCTGGCACGAGCTGCCGCTCAGCCGCACGGCCCTGGTCTGTTCAATGAACTCGGGTTTGAAGTTTTCCTCGCCCGCGAGCTTCAGCACGGTCGCCTTGATGTTGGCGTTGCTGAGCACGGTGCGGGCCTTGATGTCGCGGCCGTTCACGCGCACGCCCGCCACGCGGCCTTTTTCAACCAGCACGCGCTCGACTTGCGCGCCGCTGAACATATCGACGCCGTTTTGCGCCATGATCTTGCGCATGCGCATGATCAGCTGGTCGGTGCCGCCTGAAAACGTGAACACGCCCTTGCTCATGAAGTTTGAAAACACGATGCCGTACGTGATCGCGGGCTCGTGCAGCGTGCTGCCGTTGGCGTATGTGATGGGCTCCATGAAGGCACGGTGGACATCGTTTCTTCCGGGGAAGAATCGCTCCAGCATTTGCCCGGTGGTCGTGCCGTCGTTGTTGTAATACTCCATGCGGCGCAGGTGGTCGTAGAAGGCTTCCACGTGCGCGCGGTCAAGGCCGAAGGCCTGCACGACCTTGTTGGTGTAGTCGTCGCGCGTGAACTGGGTTTCGAAGCTGAACTGCGGGTTGTCGAAGCGAATGCTTTCAAGCTGCACGATGCTGTCGGCGATTTCTTTCGACCAGTAGCGGCGCATGGACTTGACCATGCCCACCGGAAAGCCGTGCAGCGAAATGTCAAACACATGCCCGCCCGGCCGCCGGAACCAAGTTGCCATGCCGCCATAGTTGTAGTGCTGCTCAAGCAGGCAGACCTTGTAGCCCTGCGTCGCCATCACGTTGGCGCCCGTCAGTCCAGCCAATCCGCCGCCGATCACGACCACGTCGTATTCGGCTTTGGCCCTTTCGACCGGATTGGCTTTGCGCTCGGCCCGGCCGCCGGAGCTGCCCTGCAAAACGCGCTTGCCTTCGGCCTTGAGGTTGAATCCCTGATGTTCTTGTTGTGCGGTCATAGTTCTTTGTTTCACGCAGAGGCGCAGAGGCGCGGAGAACTGCCTTGGAAGACTATCGACTCGTTTGCCATTGCCGTTCTCCGCGTCTTTGCGTCTTTGCGTCTTTGCGCCTTTGCGTGAGATAGGTAGTTCATGCCCCACCGCTTACGCGGCGGGCTCTGGTGCCTTTTGCAACACCCAGCGGTTGGCCATGCTTATGCCGCTGAGCGCAGCGCCGATGATGCCCAAAAACCCCTGGTCGGTGCCTATGATGTACAGCCCCTCAACGTCTGTCTTGCCCGTGCGCAGCTTTTGCGGGCTGCCATAGACCGCGCCGCCTTCGTGGCCTGTGTAGTGCCTGATTGTGCGCGGCGTGAACATGTCAACCAGCGTCACGTGCGGCCGAAAGTCGGCGATGTGGCCCAGTACGTCCGCACAGCTTCGTTCGTACCAGTGCTGCTTGGCTGTGTAGTACGGGAGCGCAGGCGTCCCGCCTGCATTCGCCGCGGACGTCTCGTCCAAGGCCTGAGGCGCAGGCCGGAGGCCCGCACCGGATGCAGGCTGGAAGCCTGCGTTCCCAAGCGCCGCCCATCGGTCGTAATTGGCGATGTTGGTGATGCGGACAAGGTGGTCGTTGGGCTCGGCGGGCAGCTTGAAGTTGCCCGGCATACAGATCACGCCGCTTGAGGTGTCAACGTCGTCGGCCGGCTGGGCGTACTGGAAGCGCTCTGTGTTGCTGAAAAAGATGATCGTTTCTTCGATGCCCAGGTTCTTCGCGGGCCGGTCGAGCACGCTGATGGTTTCGGTGAAAGACAGTTTGCCCGGGAGCGCAGGCGTCCCGCCTGCACTGGTCGTGGACATCTTGTCCACGACTGCCGGGGACCCGAGGTCCCCGGCAATTGCAGGCCGGAGGCCTGCGCTCCCACACAGCTTGCCCGTTTCCATCAGGCCGGCGCTGCTGAGCACTGTTTCGGCAGTGAGTGTTTCGCCGTTGTCCAGCTCAACGCCCGTGGCGCGATTGCCGTCCGTGAGTATGCGGCTGACGCCGGTTTTCAGGCGCAACTCGCCGCCCGCCTTGCGATAGCGGTCGATCAGGAGTTTCAGGATGTGCCGCACGCCCTGCTGCGGCCTTGAAAAGCCTTCAAAGAAAATGCTCTTGAACATCACGACAAACTGGTCCCAGTCCATGTCGTGTTCGCGGGCGCTGCCGTAGTACATCAGCGGGCAGAAGATCATGTCTTCAAGCACCGGGTCCGTGATGTGCCTGCGCACAACGGGGCGCGCGTCCTGCTGCGGGGCGTCCAGGTCAAGCTCGTTGAACTCGCGCACTTCGCGGGACAGCGCGTCAAAGCCGTCCACTTGTCGCGGAAACGCGCGCGCGACCTCGCCGCGCAGCAACTCAAAGTCATTGCTGAAGCGCAGCTTTACGCCGGGAAAGCTGACCGCCGAAAAACCCTGCTCGTACAGGTCAAGCTCGTCGTGCCGTATGCGCAACTGCTTCAGCAGGCGCGAAAGCGGCAGCCCCTTGGCCCCGCGCGGCGCGTAGTTTGTCATCGCGTGCAAGCCGACGTCAAACTGGTGGCCTTTGAAGCGATAAAACGAGTTCAAGCCGCCCCACACGTAGTGCCGCTCAAGCACCACCACGCGCTTGTCAAACATGGCAAGGCGAATGCCGGCCGCCAAGCCGGACATGCCTGCACCAATGATGATGGCGTCGTAATCAGCCATGTCCCGGGTTCCGGGTCCCGTGTCCCGAGTCTGTGGCCGTTGACACGGCACACGGGACCCGGCACGCGCGACGCGCTACGACACCAGCTGCTTGCCCGCCATTTTGTCGCGCAGGTATTCGACGCAACTGTCCAGCGTGGCGAGGTGCTGGTAGTCGGTGTCGGGCACGTGCACGCCGTAGCGCTTGCGCAGCTCCATCACGATGTCCAAAAAGTCCATCGAGTCCAAATCCATCTGGTCGCGCAGGCGCACCGCGGGGTCGATGTTGCTCGTGTCTTCATCGGGCGCGATGTCCGCGATGATGCCGATAATGGCCTGCTTGATGTTGTCGTCTGTCATTGCTGTTTCCTTTGTTGTGCCCTTGCGGGCGAAGTCTCACCTGTTGCCCCGTCGCTTGCGCTCCGGGCTCCTGTTCTTAGTCCCGGTACTTCTTCACGATCACTGCACTGTTGATGCCCAGCATGCCGAAACTCATGTTCATGATCGCGTTGACCTGGCCCACCTTGCGCGGTTGGTTGATCACCAGCCCGCGCACGTTGCACTGCGGGTCAAGCTCATCGACGTTGATCGTCGGGTGCACAGTGCCGTCGTCAAAGCTGGGCAGGTTGCCCGCAAGCTCAAGGCTTCCCGCGGCGCCCATGGCATGACCGATAAAGCTCTTGGTGTTGTTGACGTTGACGCCCTCGTAATCGCCGAAGACGGCATTCACGGCTGCCGCTTCCATCTCGTCGCCCTGGTGCGTGCCGGTCGCATGCGTGTTCACGATCTGCACGTCTCCGGGCTGCATACCGGCCCGCTTCAACGCCCCACGCATGCACTCGGCCTGGCGCTGGCTGTTGGGCAGCACGTAATCAGTGCTGTCGCTGTTGACGTGCCAGCCCGCGACCTCGGCGTAGATTTTCGCGCCGCGCCGCTTGGCATCGTCAAGCCGCTCAAGCGTGAACAGGCAGCCTCCCTCGGCCACGACAATGCCGTTGCGCCTGGTGTCGAAGGGCCGGCTGGCCTTGGCCGGGTCGTCGTGGTGGGCCAGCGCGCCCTGCTGCTTGAAGCCGGCGAAAATGCCGAAGGTGTGAATGCTTTCGCTTACGCCGCCGCCGAAGGCGACGTCAATCTCGTGCAGTTGCAGCATCTGCACGCCGTGAATCAACCCAAGGTTGCCCGCGGCGCAGGCTGCGCCAATGCAGTACGCGGGGCCCGTGATGCCCAGGTTCAAGGTGACTTCACCCGCGGGGTTGTTGGCAACAGTGCGGGGGTTGTGGTGGTGCGTCCAGAACGACAGGTCGTAGTTCTGCTTGCTGACCTCGTAGATTTCGGTTTCGGTCTCGACGTTGCCGTGCTCGGTGGTGCCGACATACACGCCGACTCTTGACTTGTCAAGACCTGTCCAGTCCAGGCCCGCGTCACGCAGGGCCTCGTTGGCGCAATAGATGGCGATGCTGCCGGCGCGGGTACCGCGGCGCACGTCTTTGCGCTTCTGGTAACGCAGCGCGTCGTAGTGGCAGATGCCCGCTAGTGTCTTGCCGAAGTAGCGAATCTCGTACGGCTGTACGCCCGACTTGCCGGTAAGCAATGCGTTGCGGTACTCGGCCAGGTTGTTGCCGTTGGGCGCGGTGAGTCCGACGCCGGTGATGACGACTCGTGCAAGGCTAGACATTGACGTCCTCCTTGTCGCGAACACCGGCAAGATTGCCGGTGCCGCCCTTCTTGCGGTTGTTGCGCATCTTGGAAAGCTCGCCCGGCACCTTCATGCCGATGGCGGTCATGCGCCGGATCACGCGCGACAGGCGGCTTTCCTGGTCGTTGGGCACGGCACTGCTGGCGGCCACAAAGAACTGGATGGTGGCCTCGGCGATTTCGCTGGTGGTCACGATGCTTTGCAGGGTGCGCGCGCGCGGGTCCTTCTCGCCGTAGCTTTCTGTGACGTGGCGCAGTGCGCTGCGGGCGTTGTCCTTGAAGTTCTGCACAGCCAGCGCTTCGCGCCTTCTCAGCACTGTGGTCACGATGCTCATCGTGTCGCTGACGGCGCTGTGCATCTGGCAGCGATGCTCGCTGGAAAACTCGCTGGTGGCTGCGCCCCATTCGCGCAACTCGTTCAGGCATTCGCTGACGCTGCCCGCGCTCATGTCAAGCTCGGCGGTGATCTCGGCGGCGCTCATGGGCTTGCCGGAAAGCGCCAGCATCCCCCACACCCGCCCCAGCCGCGACTTGAAGCCGATTGCGTTGAAGAATGTCTCGAACATGGTCAGGTGGTCACGCAAGACTTCATCCATGGCTTTGCTCCTTGCTGACAGCGATCTCTCGCAGAGTCGCGGAGTCGCGGAGAACTTCAAACTGCCTGCTGTGGCTCATGCCGTTGCCTGTGCTGTTGCGTTTGCGACTGCTTCACTTTGCGTCTCCGCGTCTCTGCGAGCGACGCCGAAGTATTCGTCCAAGGCGCGCTCGCCGGTCCATTGCGGGTCGTAACCAAGGTCGCGCCGCGCGGCGTCAAGCCTGAACCAGTGCGACGTGGCCAGGTTTTCCGCGACAAAGCGGGTCATCGGCGGCTCGGTGCGTTTGCCCAGCATGCGCCAGATAAATTCGAGCACCGCGCCCGCCTTGTAAGCCGTGCCCGAGCTGACGCGGCTGTTCAGGGGCGCTACGCCCGCGCGCTGAAGCACGCCATTGATCCAGGGCCACAGCGCCACCGCCTCGCTGCTGATGAAGTAGGCTTTGCCCGCCGCGCGGTCGATGCGCCGCCATGCCAGCAGGTGCGCGTCCGCGGCGTCATTCACGTGGGTGATATCAACCTTGTTGCGCCCGTCGCCGACCTGCTTCAGCTTTCCGGCTTCGGCGCGCGCGATCACACGCGGCAGCAGGTGCGGGTCGCCCTTGCCCCACACCAGGTGCGGGCGCAGGGCCACCGTGCGCAAGCCGGCGACGTTGTCGGCGGCCAGCACTTCCTGCTCGGCGATGGCCTTGCTTTCGGCATAGGGCGTAAGGAACGTTCGCGGGTACGGCAACGACTCGTCGCCGCCGTCAATGCCGCCGCGCGTGAACACCACGCTGGGCGTGCTGGTGTAAACGAGCGTCTTCACGCCATGCTGCTGGCAAGCCGCCAGCACGTTGCGCGTGCCCTGCACATTGATGTCAAAGTACTCGCGGCGCGGGCCCCACACGCCGGCCTTGGCAGCGACGTGAAAGACGACTTCGTGGCCTGCAACGGCTTCTGCGGTCGCCTTCGGGTCGCGCAGGTCAACGCTTCGGTGTCGGGTGTTCGGCGCCGGCTGTTCAACGTTGCCGCGCGAGCACGTGGTGACCCGCGCGCCCGCATCCAGCAGCCGCTGCACAATCCGCGAGCCGATAAAGCCCGCCCCGCCTGTCACCAGCACTTTCACGACTGCCCCCGATCTGAACCGCGAAGGGCCGCGAAGGACCGCGAAGAACGGCTTGAGGCACCGTCGCAAAGCAGCCGCAGACGCAGTTCATCTGCTCGCCTTGCGCACAGTTGTGTAAGCCTGCAGTTCACTTCATTGCCTCGTTTACTGTCTTGGCGGTCCTTGGCGGTTCTTGGCGGCTTCAGCCTGCGCCGTCGCCCAGAGGGCCAGGGCTTCGCGGTTGATTTTGCTGTTGTGGCGGGCGTCCACAGGAAACGGGCCGTGAAACAGCACGCGCTTGACTTGACGTGTCAAGACGTGCTGCGCCGCCATGGCCAGAAGCTCATTCCCTATCCGCGCCTGCAACCCGGCATCGGGCACGTAGCCGTCGTGGCACTCGATGACCACAACCGGCTCCTGCGCGCCCTTATCCCCCACACCCACCAGCGCGCTGCGGCTTACCGCGTTGTGGTTGTTGAACACGCCTTCCACCTGCTCAGGAAACAGCGGGCCTTGCGCGGTCCACACCGTGTGCGCCACGCGGCCGCAGTACCACAGACGGCCCTGCGCGTCTTTAAAGCCGGTGTCGCCCATGCGATGCCAGAGCTGCGCGTCACCGATCTTGGCCAGACTTGTTGCCTCGGGCCGATTGAAGTACTCGCGCGTTGTGGGCGGGCTGGACACGATGACTTCGCCCACTTCCCCCACCGGCAACTCGCGGGCGTCGTCGATATGCGCAATCGGGCCGTCCGTGATGGCGACGACCCTGGCTTCCACCCCAGCCACCGGTTTGCCCACGCAGACGCCTTTGCCGGCTTGCGTGTCGTAGCGCGTTTCAGCCAGCACTTCGCTTGCGGCAATCGTGCTCAGCGGCAGGCTTTCGGTGGCGCCATAGGGAGTGTGCACGTCGCCGTCCGGCGCAATACGATCCTTGATTTGCGCCAGCGTCTGGTACGGCACAGCCGCGCCCGCGATCAGCACCCGCCGCAGCGTCGGCAGCGTCAGGTTGTGATCCAGCAGGTACGGGCCGACCTTGCGCCACACAGCCGGCGAAGCAAACGCCATCGTCGCCTTGTGCTGCCGGATTGCGCTTACAATCTTTGCGGGGTCAACGCTTGCGGGGCGCGAAAAGTCCATGTCGGGCAGCACCACAGTCACGCCCATGGCCACACTGAACAACGCAAACAGGGCAAAGCACGCGACATCCACTTCGCCCGGCTGTATGCCGTAGGTGTCGCGGATCATCCGTGTCTGGGACACAAAAATGCCGTGGTGATACACCACGCCCTTGGGCGCGCCGGTCGCGCCGCTTGTAAACAGGATCGCCGCCGCGTCGTGCCAGCGCGTGGGCGCGATTGCGCCGCCCCGTGCTTGCCGCTGCGCAAGCTGCTCGTACGTCGCGCCGCCCCACAGCCAGCGGCGCCCCACGGTCACGCGCTTGACGTCGCCGAACACGCCGCGGTAGCGCAGGCTGAGCGCGTGCGCCAACGGTATGCCGACCAGTGCGCTCGGTTTGGCCTCGGCGATACACTTGAGCAATGCATCCTTGCCCATGCCGGGGTCAACGACGACCGGCACGGCGCCCGCGCGAAACAGGGCAAACACCGTAACCACGAACTCAAGGCCCGGCTTGATCGCCATGACTGTGCGCGCGCCGTTGCAGATTCCAAGCTGGGTCAAGCCATTGGCGACGTTTTCAACGCGCCGGCCAAGATCGGCAAAGGTCATGTTGCGGCCGGTGCGCTGCTCGATCACAGCCACCGCATCAGGCCGCGCCCGGCGCTGTTCTTCGATAAACGAAGCAACATTCGCCAAAGGCTCTTCGGCGTGCACGCTTGCTCTCGATTGTGCTTCTTTCACTATCATGCTTTGAACCGCGAAGGGCCGCCAAGGACCGCTAAGTAACTACCTTTCCGTCAGTGCCATTCGTTTCCACTCGAGCTTCCCGCGCGACCCGAAGTTGATCAGCACACCCACGGGCATTCCCGTTGCACGCAGATAGTTGAGCAGCTGGGCCTCTTCGACTTCGGTCAGTGACTTCATTGCCTTGATCTCAACCACGACCTCGCCAAAGCAGATGAAGTCGGGGATGTACTTCTCTTTGAGACGCCTCTTTTTGTAGCGAATCGCAAGGTCAGGCTGAACGCGATGCGGCACAGCCCGATCCTCAAACTCGTACGGCAGCGCTTCTTGATAGACGGCCTCCAGAAAGCCGTGTCCAAGTTCGCGGTGAACTTCAATCGCAGCGCCGACTACGGCAAACACCTCGTCTTTCATGATCAGTTCCGCCATAGCGCTCAACTCCTTCTCTTCGCGGTTCTTCGTGGTCCTTCGCGGTTCATAGGTGCAGGCTTACGCTGCTGTGGTGTTCGTCGCTGTAGTCCTGCGGCTTGCCGCTGAGAAACTTGCCCATGGCCGTAATGATCTGGGGCCGGGCGTCTTCGACCACAAAGTGCCCGGCGTTTTCAAAGTACTGGGTTTCGGCGGCTGGAAAGCGGTACTGCCACTGCTGCAGAAAATGATCGTTGAACACAAAGTCGTGCCGGCCCCAGCACAGCAGCATCGGGTGCTGCTTGAACTGCGTCAGCCCGGCTTCCACCTGCTTGAGCGTCGCCCAGCTCGCGTGCGCTTCGTCCATCGGGATGTCCTGCACGAAGCGCAGGTTGGCGATGCGATCTTCCCAGCTTGCGTATGGCGCCAGATAGCCCGCCTTGGCCTCGGCGCTGAGCGGCGTTTTTGCGCACCGCGCCAACGCCCCGCGCACAAACGCGTTCAAGCCGCGAATCGCCAGCGCGCCAAAACCCGGCACGCGGCACAAGCCGATGCTGGCCGGCATGTGCCGGCTGGGAAACGCCGCGGTATTGAAAATGACAAACCCGCGCACACGGTCCGGGATTTGCGCAGCCAAACCCATGCCGATGGCACCGCCCCAGTCGTGCAGGCAAAGCACGATGTCGCGCAGGTCCAGCGCGTACACCAGGCTGCGCGCGTTGGCGATGTGCTGCTCCAGCGTGTACGGATAATGCTGCGGCTTGTCGGACAGGCCGCAACCCATGTGGTCGGGGGCGATGCAGCGGTGCGTGGTCCGAAAGTGCTGGATCAGGTGGCGCCAGTAGAAACTCCAGGTCGGGTTGCCGTGCAGGAACAGTAGCGCAGGCGTCCCGCCTGCACTTGCCGTGGAAATCCTGTCCTCGGCATTCGCGGACCGGAGGTCCGCGACGCTTGCAGGCCGGAGGCCTGCGCTCCCTTCATCTATGTAATGCATGCGCACTTCGCCCAAGTCGAGCCAATGATCGGCGAAGGGATATTCGCGCTCCCAGATGCCGGTGAAGGGGCGGGCCTGTTCAAGGGTCACCATTGCACCCCCAGGTTCAGGCAAACCAGGCCGCTGCCAATGCCCAACAGGGCAATCTTGTCACCGGCTTGCACGCGGCCGTCGCGCGCGCCCAGGTCAAGGCTGATCGGCAGGCTTACGCTGCCCATGTTGCCCAGCGTTTCGACGGTCGGGTAATCGCGCGAGGCGTCAAGCTCAAGCTTTTCAAACAGCAGTTTGCGGTGCATCACGCCGACCTGGTGGGTAAACACGCGCGCGACGGCGTTGTTGTCCCAGCCCAGCAGCTCGCGGGTTTGCGCCCACACGCGCTGTGCCAGTGTTACGCCGGCGTGCATCAGGGCCTCGCTGTCGGTCTGCATCAATGGGCCCTGCGCGCCCGGCGTCATGCCGCCCTGGCACAGGTGGTTGGCGGTGCTGTCGGTCAGCATCACGCCGCCAAGCAGTTTGTGACTGCCTTGACGGGTCAACACCATGGCGGCCGCGCCGCTGCCGATAGTCAGGCTGGCAAAACTCAGCTTGCTCGCGCGGCGGTCAATGCCCGTGTCTTCGTTCAGGCGCTTGATTGTGGCTTCCACCAGCGGGCCGCCGTCTTCACCGGCGACAATCAGGGCGGCTTCAATGTGGCCAAGCTCAATGGCGGTTGCGGCCACGATCATGGCGTTGGCAAAGCCAAGGCAGGCGTTGCTCAGGTCATAGCAGGCGCAGCTTGCGGGCAGCTTCAGGCCTGCGTGCACCACGCTGGCGGTCGCGGGCTCCATGAAGTCGCGGCACACACTCGAAAAGATCAGCAAGCCGATGCTGTCGCGCTTGATGCTGCTTTCAGCCAAAGCCTTTTCGGCGGCTTGGATCGCGATGGCGCTGGGGCGGGTGCCGGGTTCAAAGTGGCGGCGCTCACGTATGCCGGTCATCAGCTCAATGCGCCCCGGATGAAAACCAAGGCGGGCGTATGCGGGTGCCAGGCGGTCTTCAATTTCAAGGGAGGTCACGACACGTTCCGGCAGAACGTGGGCGATGGCGTCGATATGGACGTTGTTGAAACGCACGCGGCTCTCCGGGTGGGCAAGGATGCGGGGAGAGCGTGTGGAAAACAAGGTTTTCGTTCGGGTTTTTCAGGAATTCTTGAAATCAACGAACGTCTTGAACCATCTGAACTCTACGAGACATTGAACGGCCCTGTTTAAACAGAGTAACAGAGTAACAGAGTAACGCAGAGCCCACTTGGCGCAGAGCAGCCGGATGAAGAAACGAAAGCCCCGACAAGGTCCCGACCATCCCCGTTTCCCTGCTGGAAATGTGGGCATATCGCCCATGGACTTCGCTACAATTGCGCTTCCCTGGCCGTCCCCGTTGGTGCAGCCTTGCGCCTTTGCCTGCTGACTTTGCTGCTGCTGGCCCTGCCGCTTGCGGCGCAGGACCTCGACAAACTTACACGCGAGGTCAATGAAAAGTATGCAGCACTGGCCGCCGACGATGTGGCCGGCCGTCATGAACTGGCCAAGTGGTGCGCAGCACGCAAAATGCGCCGCAGCGAAACCCGCCTGTACCGCGAGATCATCAAGCTTGCGCCCGACGACGCTGTTGCCCGCAAGGCCCTTGGCCACGTGCAGGACAACGGCGTGTGGTACGAGTCCGAAGACGCGGTGCAGCATGCCCGGGGCAAGACCCGCCTGCTGCAAGGCTGGGGCGACGCCGCCGACGGCCTGAAACCCGCGCACGACCACTGGCTGACCGATGAGCAGCTGAAGCAGCTCGAAGCCGGCGAAGCCCTGCGCGCCCACAAAGGCCGCGGCTGGCACGAGGTGCTGACCCGCGAGTACCGCGTGTACTCAGAACTCAAAGAGTCCGACACGCTGGACATGGCCCGCATGCTTGAACTCGCGGTGCGGCAATGGCGCGCCGAAATCGACAAGCCCTATGAAGCGGGCAAGAACTGGACGCTGCACGTGCGCATCCTGAAATCGCGCGACGCCTACGTGGCGATGATCAAGGACGACATTGAAACTTTCGACCAGGGGCTGGCAAAAAGCCACGGTTTCTTTGACGGCCGCGCGTGCTGGGGCGGGTGGTTTGACAGCGCGTACCGCACGCGGCGCATTTTTCTGCACGAGGCGCGGCACCAGTTTGACCTGCTGGTGGCGGGCACTTTCCGGCACATGCCCGCGTGGTACCGCGAGGGCATTGCCGAGTTTCACAGCGTGCATGAGTGGGACGGCAAAGCCCTGAAAATGGGCGTGCTGAACAGCAAGACCAACGAGCACCTGCACTTCCTGCAACGCATCTGCAAACGCAAGAAGCTGAAGGGGGCCGAAGCCCAAATTCAGGGCGGCTGGGAAGGCGACATCGACCCCGAGTTTTACCAGCAAGCCTGGGCCTTCATGTACTACCTGCGGACCACGCACGCTGAAGGCTTTGCCAAATTCGAAGCGGAGTTGTTGGCTGGCAAGCTCGACGACCCAGCCAAACGGCTCGAGGCCTTCAAGAAGCACGTGGCAGAAGACCCTAAAGCTTTTGACAAAGGCTACTTAGATCAAACTACCAAGTGGGCCGACTCGTACGGGGGCTGAACTTGCAGTAGTGATTTCTTTTCACTAGTCCGTGTAGGATTTTGGTTGCTTGCCCCACTCAGTAGTTACAATGCCGCTGGTGCATTTGCTGGGTCTATTGGAGAGGACGATGCAGCGAAAGCTTTTGATGGGCGCGGCCTTGCTGGGTGTGTTCGCCCTGGCAGGTATCTTTGCGCAACCACTTGCCAGCCAGTGATGAGGCGGCGGCGGCGGGGGCGGTGCCTCCGGTGGAGTGGGTGGCGGTGACAGTGGCGCGCCGGGCGGAAGCTCAGGCGGCGCTGCAAAGGCCGCACTTAACAAGGACAAGTACAAGAAGGGTAGCGGCGGTCCCGGCAAGAAGCGCTGGGGCGGCAGCAGCGGCGACGCCGCAATCCCTGAAGATGAACTGATCGACTGGCAGGTCGCCAAGATCGACAAGATTGAGTCGTACCAGAAAAAGAAGAAGCCCATCATCCTCTTCTTCCTTGAAGAGGGCATGGACGCTGTCGATGGCAGTCGCGAGATCCACGACAAGGAACTCGCGGAAATGGCCAAGAAGGGCGACGCCGTGTTCCTGCTCATTGAGCACAACGGAGACCGCACGCCCAGCCTGGATACCGGCAGCCCGATCCCGACCAGCAAGCTCGCCAGTCCCAACCCGGCGCGCGAGTACAAGGTCAACAAGTACCCCAGCCTGCTGGTGTGCGACTACCACGGCAACGAGTATCACCGCTTTGACAAGTGCCCGACCGTCAAGGACCTGAAGAAGCGCCTTGATGGGCTTGGCGACGCGATCGAGGCCGCCGAGCAGCGCCTGCGCAAGAATGTGGACCTGGCCAAGGGCCAGCTGGAGAAGAAGGACTACCGCAAGTTCTTCCAGTCACTGTTCACGAACTTCAAAGAGGGCATTGTGGGCCTCGAAGCGCAGAACGAGGGCATCAAGATCTACCGCGAAGTCATTGATACCACGCGCGAAGAGATCAACGATATCCTCGAGAAGCGCCCCGCCGACGGCCAGGCGCGTTTGAAGGAACTGAGCAAGAACTTCCGCGACACTGAGTTGCGCAAGGAAATCGACGACGCCATCAAGATTCTGAAGTAACGGCGTCATGCAGCATCCAAGGGGCGGCTTCGGCCGCCCCTTTTGCGTGTCTGCCAGACTTTTGGCGGGGAATTTTCCTTGACCACGGGGTACGGTCACGTTGACGCAACACCCAGGAGACCGCCATGCGAAACCTTGCGATGTCCGTGCTGCTCGGTACTGCCGCCGCCCTGATGTTCAGCGCCTGCCACCCGGTGTACGTCGAGCGCAAACCGGAAAAGTCCCAGCCGGCCATCCCTGCCGGCGGCGCCGACTTCGGCTTGCTTGACCACTTTCATCAGACCTACGCCGAGCGCAGCTTCAGCAGCAGCGGTGACCTGGACGGCTTTGAGTTTTCGCTGGCGCGCACCAGTGTCGTTGTGATCACCATGACCGGCACGGGCAGCGTGGACGGCTTTCTTGAACTGTACGACCTGCACTTCGGCTTTCTGGGCGGCGACAACGACGGCGGCCCGGGCAACGACCCCGTGATTGTCGGGCAGCTTTCGGCGGGCGACTACTACTTCATTGCCGGCACCTTCGGCGGCAGCGGTAACTACGCGGTGGACATCAGTGTTGAACCGACCGGCGGCGCGGACTTCGGCGTGATGTCGGTGCCTGACAGCCTGCTCGACAGCGGCGGCAGCATCAGTGACTCACTCGACGTGGACAGCTACATCTTCACTGTGTACAGCAACTGCACCTGCGACATCTTTCTGACCCGCGACACCGGCAACTTCGACGGCAACCTGCAACTGATGGACGAGTACGGAAACCAGCTGGCGTACATCGACCCCATCGGCCTGGGCGACCCCGCGATCCTCCTGCAGGGCCTGACGCCCGGCACTTACATCGTGCGTGTCGGCGCATCCAGCGGCAGCGGCAACTACACCATCCAGATCGACACTTACTAGGTCACGCAAACCGGGACAGGCGCCCTGGGTGCCTGTCCCGGTTTTCACTTTTTTTCAGAATGTCGCCTTGCCCATCACCCGGATCGGCTGGATGGCCACGTTGCTTACCAGCCCCAGCGACGCAAAGCCCGACAGCAGGCTCGACCCGCCGTAGCTGACCAGCGGCAGCGTAATGCCCGTGACCGGGATGAAACCGCTGACCACGCCGACGTTGATCGCCGCTTGCGCAAAAAACAGCGTCGCCACCCCCACTACCACCAGCCGCGCGAACGGCTCGCGTGTGTCGTAGCCCAGCCGCATGATGCGCGTGATCATGAAGAACATGATCGCGAAAAACACCGCCACACCGATCAACCCCGTTTCTTGCGAGATCACGGCAAAGATGAAGTCGTTGTGCCGCTCAGGCAGAAACGCCAGCTGACTTTGCGTTCCCGCCCCGAAGCCCTCGCCGGTCAAGCCGCCGCTGCCGACCGCGGTCATGCTCTGCATGACCTGGTAGCCGTCGCCGCTGCGGTCCGCCACTTCGCCGGACAGGCTGGACAGGTAGATATCGATGCGCTTCATCTGGTGGTCTTTCAGCATCCCGGTCAGGTATGCCGCGGGTATCACTGACAAGCCGATCGCTGCCAATGAGCCCAGGTACACGCGGTTGCCGCCTGCGGTCCAGACCATGGCAGCCACGACGGGCATAAACACCAGCGCCGTGCCGAGGTCAGGCTGCAACATGATCGGCAGCAGAAACGCGCCGCAGATCCCCAGGCACGCACCGAAGGCGCCCAGGCTGTCCACGCTCTGGTGGTAACGAAGGTAGCCGGCCAGCGCGACGATGAGCAGCGGCTTGCACAGCTCGCTGGGCTGCAACCCGAACGGGCCGAACATGATCCAGCTTTTGGCGCCGTTGACCGTGCGCCCGAAGACCAGCACGGCGCCCAGCATCAACAGCCCGAGCGCAAGAAAGGCGTACCAGTGCGTGGTAAGCCAGCGCGCCGGCAGCAGCGCGACAACCAGCATCAGCATGAAGCCGAGTATGGCAAAGGCCGCCTGGCGCACATGAAAGTCGCGGGCTTCCACCATGCCCTGCTCAAGCAGTTCAAAGTCCGAAGACGCCGAGTAAATGAAGGCAATGCCCGCGCCAACCAGCAGCAGCGCCGGCAGGATCACCGCCAGCGGCAGCGATCGCAGCAGCGAAACGCGATTACGGATGCGCTGACGTATGCGCATGCAGACACCCGCCGCTGTATCGGGTTTTTCGGCGACGGGGCTGGCACGGTTTTCCCGGATTTCCTGAATGCCGGTGAAGTGATTTGCCGAATTGTCAGCAGGCCCAGATCACGGAGCAAACCATGCCCACCATCAAGACCGACAACCAGGTGTCTGAACGCCTGCTCAACATCGATTGGGGCAAGCCCGACTCGGGCCGCCTGACGCCGCAGCGCGACCTGCGCGGCGCCACAGTCGCTGTGCGCATTGACGAAGTCTTCCACCACATCAACGCCTATCGAGCGCTGGTTGAGTCTGACGCCGCGCCCGAAGGACTGTTGGCCCGCAGCCTGATCGCCCAGGCCAACGCAATCTTCAACCAGGCGTTTGTAAACCTTGAGCAGCGCCACGGTTTTGCCAAGGTCTTTGTGGATCCGCCGACCGGCGCCACCGGCCTTGAAGACATCACGGACCTCGTGATCGCCGAGGTGAAAACGATGCAGAACATCCTGGACGCCTAGCCGCCTCCTGCCCACCGCCGCGCCCGCGCCCCGGCAACGGGGCGCTCTCCATTTGCACAGCCGGGTGTGCTGTTCCGGGTCGCGGGGCCCGCAAGTCGTTACTTTTGATTTTCATTCAACTTGCGACAGCCGGCGCGCCGATTCTCGATTGCCGGCGTTGGCGCCGTGCACCCACCGACCACAGGTACGCCATGCGAAACAACATCCTTACCCTGCTTGTTGGTTTTGTCGTCATGCTCGGCTCGGTCATGCTGTTCAAGCTGGGCCTGGACAAGATGACCGACGCGGGCGCAGCGCCCGCCGACGCTTACGCCAAGCTTGAAGTTGACTTCAACCGCCGCGCCATCCTGTACCGCGTGCAGAGCGGCGACACGCTGTGGGGCCTGGCGGAGCGCTTCTATGGTGCGGGCCGCCGCTGGCCTGAGATCGCCAAGGCCAACGGCATCCAGGCCGACGCCGGGCTGCAGGCCGGCACCATCATCCGCATCCCGCTGGCCAAGGACGACGCCGAGCCCGCCCCGCAACCTGAGGCCGTCAGCTACGACGAATTGCCCGAGCCGCCGGGAGCCCCGCGCTTTGCCATTGACGACAGCGCGCTTTCGGTTGCGCTGGCGCGCCTTGACGCCGACAAGTACCCCGCCGGCGTGCTGTGCGTGGCCCGCACCACCGAAGACCAGCGCGTGCGCCTGAACCTGTTTGACGCCCTCAGCGGCGGCGAAGGCGCGCCCGTGGCAATCTATGAGGCCCCCGCCGACAACGGCCTGCGCGAGCTTGTGGCCGACATCGACCGCCAGGAACTTCACACCGTCTGGCACACCCCCGCCAGCGCCTGTACCACCCGCGTCTTCAAGCTGGTCAACGGCAAGCTGCACGTTGTGCGCGAAACGCCCGATGACCCGCTGGCGCTGTTGCGCCTGCGCAACGGCAACTGAGTCGCTTCAACCCACGGAGCATTCACATGAGCACGATCATGGTTGACGCCACGGCGTCTGAGCGGCTGACCCGGCAGTTTGAAAGCGTGCTGCGCCGCAGCAGCCCCCGCGACGTGCAGCTTGAGGCCCGGCGCTTCGTCAGCTACCTGTGCGACCGCCTTGAGCGCAACAACCACGCGCTGATGGCCGCCGCCCGCAACCGCCGCCCCGACCAGATTTTCAGCGCCGCGCAGGCCGCCCGCCAGGGCGAAAGCGTGCTGCTGACCTGCCAGTTCCTGCTGAATGACCTTGCCGCTCGCATCGGCGCGCCGCGCATCGCGGACTACCTGGCCGCCACCCAGACCCGCGCCGGACGCGCCCTTGCACGTCGTGTCGGCTCACGCGACAACGCCATGTTGCGCATTGCCAGCATCCGCTTCGGCAGCGCCGAGACCGCCCTGCGGCCCCGCGAATTCGTCGCGCAGCCGGCACCATTTGCCGGCACCGATGTCGTCGCCGTTGCTTACAAGTTCAGGGGCAGCTATCCCGGCAGCCTGCGCCCCGCGCTGGTCATTGAAAACACCGGCTACCGCACCAGCCACTTCATCGGCGCACACGTCAAGTTGTTTGCCCAGTTTGACGAGGCTGAGCCGTTCTGCCCGACCGGCGCCGACGCATTTGCCTTCATTGAGAAAGTCGCGCCCAGCGAAGCCAACGTGCTGGCCCTGCGCGGCTTTGACATCATGGACCTGCTGCAGCGCGCGGACCGTCGGAATCGAGACCCGCTGTCGATACGCCTGCTTGCCCGTCTGGTTTGACCTCAATCTCCGCGACGACCGCCACCTTGCGCGGGATCAGCAGGCTCAGTGCTACGCATACGCCCAGCACGCCACCGATGGCGCCTAAACTGGCCAGTATCGGCACATGGATGTCCCAGTAAATCATGATCATCTTCACTCCGACGAAGATCAGGATCATGCACAACCCGTACTTCAGAAACCGGAACATCGCCATGATGCCCGCCAGCGCAAAGTAAAGGCTGCGTAAGCCCAAAATCGCGAACGCGTTGCTGGTGTAAACGATAAACGGGTCGGCGGCTTTGCGCCCCGTGGCGGGGTCCGTGACCATGGCGACAGCCATGACCGCGGGCACGCTGTCGATGGCGAACACCAGGTCGGTAACCTCCACCAGGATCAAGCCGACGAACATCATGGTCGCGTAGCGCTTGCCCTCGTGCCGCACCCAGAAATGTGGGCCCACATTGTCGGCCTTCAACGGGAACAGCCGGCTGAACACACGGAAAGTCAGTGTCTTTTCGGCGTGGATCTCCTTTTCGCCGCTGACCAGCAACCGGATGGCGGACGCGATCAGCACCGCGCCCAGGGCCACCAGCAGCCATTGAAAGCGCTCAACCAGCGCCACGCCCGCAAACACAAAGGCGGCGCGCATCACCAGCGCCCCGAAGACACCCCAGAACAGCAGCTTGTGCTGGTACTGCCTTGGAATCTTCAGGGCCGCAAACACCAGCGCAAACACGAACAGGTTGTCCACGGACAGCGCCAGCTCAATCGTGTAGCCGGTCAGGAAGCGCAGTGACGTCTCCGGGCCGAAGCCGTGGCCGCCCAGCAGCGCCAGCGTGCCGCCGAAGCTCAGTGACAGCGCAACCCAGACGCCGCTCCAGATCAGGGCTTCACGAATCTTGACCGCGTGGGGGTCTTTGTGCAGGACAAACAGGTCAAGCCCCAGCACGACAACGATCACCGTGCCGAAGACCAGCCACATGATAGTGTGAGCGTCCAACCCTGCTCCGCGCTTGCGCGAGAAGGCCCACGGTCTAGCATCACCGGGCATGAGCACGCAAGCCGTCCAGGCAGTAGCGTCAGCGCCGCGCACCACAATCGGTACGCTGTCAGTAGTCATTCCGGCGTACAATGAGGGCCCGACGATTGAGCGCATCCTCGACAAGGTGATCGCGGTGCCCATGAACGTGGACATTGAATTGATCGTCGTCGATGACGGCAGCAAGGATAACACCCGCGAAGTGGTCTCGGCCTGGATGGCGCGGCATCAGGGCGAGCGCTTTACCTTCCGGCTCATCACCAAGGAAAACGGCGGCAAGGGCACGGCTGTGCGGCGCGGCATCGCGGAAAGCACGGGCGACTGGGTGATCATCCAGGACGCGGACCTTGAGTACGACCCCAACGACTATCCCGCCCTGCTGGCGCCGATGATCGCCGGCGAAACCGAGGTTGTTTACGGCAGCCGCATCCTCGGCCCCGACAAGCCAGGCAGCATGAAGTTTTACCTGGGCGGGCGCGCGGTGACGTTCGCGACCAACCTGCTGTACTGGAGCAACCTTACGGACGAGCCCACGTGCTACAAAGTGTTCAAGGGCGACCTGATCCGGGGCATGGATTTGACCTGCACCGGCTTTGAGTTCTGCCCGGAAGTCACCGCCAAGGTGCTCAAGCGCGGGCATCGGATTGTGGAAGTGCCGATCCGCTATTACCCGCGCAGCATTGAAGAAGGCAAAAAGATCAGGGCCTGGGACGGCGTGCTGGCGCTGTGGGAGTTGCTCAAATGGCGGTTCCGGAAGTAGGCGAGCCAAGACTGCCGCTGACCGTTGACTCCCCGATCGCGTGGGCCGAGTTCCTGATCGATCACGCGGCCCTGCGCGAGTACTACGACAAGCGCAACATCAAGTGCTTCAACTGCTGCGCAGCCGAGGCCGAAACCTTTGCCCAGGGCGCCAAAGTCCACGAAGGCGGCCCGTGGGGCGCGTTCGATGCCGCCAAGGTCGTTGAAGACCTGAATGAGCTGGCAAAGCAGCACCCCTTCGACAAGTCGAAGTACAAGCCGCCCTCGCTGTGGCGCAGCATGGTTGACCTGCTGTTCCCGTCCTGAACTTCGTGGCCCTTCGTGGTTTACAGCCTTTCGCAGTTGCCGGTAAAACGGCGCGATGGACGTGTCGTCACTTGTTCAGCCTATTGAAGAAGCGACCAAAGTGCCGGGGCCGGTGCTTTCGGCGCTGGCACGTCTGAAGCTCAAGCGCGTCATTGACGCCCTGAACCACTTTCCGCGCAGCTACAACGTGCGCAGCGCGATCAAAGACCTGCGCGCGGGCATGGTTGCCAGCGTGGTCGGCGCCGTGAAGTCGGCGGCCAACAAAGCCACCAAGCGCTCGCGCATGAAACTCACTGAAGTCGTAATCGACGACGGCACGGGCGCTGTTACCGCGGTGTTTTTCAACCAGCCGTGGCTTGTGGACAGGTTCAAGCCGGGCGCAAAGGTGCGCATTTCGGGCCCGGTCGATTACGCCTATCACAAGTGGTCGATGAAGGCCACCAGCTTTGACTTCAATCCCCCACCACTGGCGGAAGGCCTTGAAGCGGAGTATCCGCTGACCGAGGGCGCCGGCAATGATGACATCGCGATGCTGATCGGGAAACTCCTGCACCACGCGCAAGCCATTCCGGACCCTTTGCCCGCCGAGTTGTCCGGCAAGCTGCGCCTGATGCCCATTGCGGAAGCCTACAAGCAGCTTCACCAGCCGACCCACAGCAAGGCGCTGGAGGCTGCCCGGCTGGCGCTGAAGTACCGCGAGTTTTTCCTGCTGCAAGCCGGTCTAAGACTGCGCCGCCGGGCAGAAGCGTTGGACACCGGCTTGGTGATCAGGGTTGACGACGAACTCCGGCAGCGGGCTTTGAGATACTTCCCGTTTTCGCTGACCAACGCCCAGCAGCGCGTGTGCCGCGAACTTGAGCACGACCTTACGACCCCCGGCCGCATGCACCGCCTGCTGCAAGGCGACGTCGGCAGCGGCAAGACAGCGGTTGCGCTGTACGCCTGCCTGCTGATGATCGACAACGGCATGCAGTGCGCCATCATCGCTCCAACCGAAGTGCTGGCGCGGCAGCACGCCGTCAACATCGGCAACTACCTCAAGGACACCAAGGTTCGAAGCGCCTTGCTGCTGGGCGGCATGCGCGAGAGTGATCGGGACGCCCTGTGCGCGGAAGTCGCGGCGGGCAAGGTTCACATCCTGATCGGTACCCATGCGCTGCTTGAGGACTACGTTCGCTTCAAGAAGCTGGGCCTGTGCGTGATCGACGAGCAGCACAAGTTCGGCGTAAAGCAGCGCGCGACCCTGCGCGGCAAGGGCGACCGGCCCCACGTGCTGGCCATGAGCGCAACGCCGATCCCACGCACGCTAAGCATGACGCTGTACGGCGCGCTTGACGTGTCCGTGATCGACGAACTGCCGCCGGGCCGCACGCCGGTCATCACCGAATGGGTGCACCGCAGCCGCGAGGCCGCGGCCATGGAAAAGATCCGGGCCGAGCTCAAGGACGGCGGGCGGGCATACTTCGTTTACCCGCTTGTTGACGCCAGCGACAAGGTCGAAGCCAAGTCGGCCATCGAGTACGCCGAGCACCTGAAGAACAAGGTCTTTCCTGAGTTTCGCGTCGGCCTCGCCCACGGGCAAATGAGCGCCGACGAAAAGGACGCCGCTGTGCAGGCCTTTCGCGCGGGCCGGCTGGACATCCTTGCGGCGACGGTCGTCGTGGAAGTCGGCGTTGACGTGCCGGAAGCCAACGTGATGGTGATTGAAAACGCGGAACGATTCGGCCTGAGCCAGTTGCACCAGCTGCGGGGCCGCGTGGGGCGCGGTCGCAGGCAGAGCTATCTGTTTCTGCTGGGCGAGCCAAGAACCAGCGAAGCGATCGACCGCCTGAACGCAATCTGCAAGATTCAGGACGGTTTCAAGATTGCGGAAGTGGACCTGAAGCTGCGGGGCTTCGGTGACTTTGCCGGCACAAGGCAGAGCGGCTTGCCGAAGCTGCACATCGGCGACTTTGAAGCAGACGCCGAGGCGTTAACCCGCGCCCGCAACGACATCGCCGTCTGGCACGAAAAGATCGACCCCGAGCTCGTGCGCGATTGCCTGGAACTGCACTTCGGCCGCAAGTACCGCCTGCTGGATGTGTAGCTGCGGCACACGTGTCCACGCATTTGCCGGCAAGCTGAGCACGCCCTTGCCGCTAATCCAGCGGCCCGTCCCACTGCATGGGAACGAGAATCTGGCGGCCTTCACCGGCATTCTCGGCGTGGCATGCCAGGCACGCGACGGTCATGCGGCCGTAGGCTTCCTTCATGCCTTCGCGCTTGCGCTTCTTTGCCAGCTCGACAATTTCTGCGGCGTTGTCGCGCACAGCCTGCCAGCGTTCGGCGCGCTTCTTGAACTCCGGCTGCATCGCCGTCACGGACTGGCGCAGGTCTTCCACCATCCAGCGCTCCAGAAACAGTTCGGTGTTGGCGTAGTCCTTGTACAACTGCTGCATGACCGTTCGGTTCGGGATCAGCGGCGGCGGGTTGGGGTCCACTTCTTCGGCTTGGCCGTGCGTCACCCTGTTGCGCAGCCAGCCTTCGATGATGCCCTCCGTGACGTGCAGATAGGCCTGCGACCAAGTGGACAGGTGGCAGCCGTCGCAGGCCGCGCCCAAGTAGCGGAACTGTTCCGTGGCGCCGATGCGGTCGTCGTCGGCCGCGCACTCAAGCAGCTCGGCGCTGCGTTGCTCAAGCTCGCGCCAGAAGCCGCCGATCAGCCGCGCGCGCTGCTCAATGTCGGCTGCATTGGCCCAGAGTTCGTGCCAGGTCGGCACAGCGTCGCCGCGGCCCGCGGTCACGATGCGGTTGCAGTCAGCCCACATGTTGCGCATGTGCATCTTGTACTGGCTGCGAAAGCGCCAGTCGCGGTCGCCCTGGTCGTCCCAGGTGATGGGCGGCTTGTTGGACGGCTTGGGCTGCGGCGTTTCGTCTGACTTGACACAACCGACGATCAGGCACGCCACGGCGGCGACGAACAGCAGGCTTGCAAGGCGCATCTTTGCTCCGGGTCCGGCGGTTGGCGGCACTAGAACTCTCGGGTGCGCCGCTGTCAAAAGAAAGACGTGGGCAGTGTCGCCCACGTCTTTTGCAGGCGATACGCCTGCGCAACGGTGCTAGTTCGAGGCCTTGCGCGCGGCTGTGACGTCTTTCTCCACCTCGGTGCCGGCGTACTTTCTGGCAAGCTCGTCCAGCTTGGCGCTGTCTTTGCCTGCCGCCTTCACCTGCTTGCGGCCGTCCTCAACGATCTCGTTGTACAGCTTGGCGGCGCTTTCGGCTTCGCTGTAGCCGGTCAGGCCAAGCTTGAAGCCCTTCTTCAGGGACTCGATCGCCGCAGCCACGTCGCCCTTGTCCTTGGCGGCCTGCGCGGCGTCAACTTCCTTGCGCAACTGCTTGCGTACGCCGCGGAAGTGGCTGGCGACTTCGCCCAGCTTCTCGTTCAGCACGGGCTCTTTGGCGGTATGGAACGGGTTGCCGTACTTGTCGGCGACCACGAACGTCTCTGCTTCTTTCACGCCGTACGCCGCCCACAGGTCCGCGGCTTCCAGCCGGTTGGTCGGCACTACGGAAGCTTCCGGCGCCTTGGTATCGGCGGGTTTGGCGACGCGGATGCAGACGACGTTCTTGGCTGTGAACTGGTCGGCAAAATCGACCTTGTTGAACAGCTCGTCGTCGTCTTTCTTGTCGCCGAAATAGATGATGATGAGTTGCGACTGCTCCAGTGCATCGCGGAAAAGTTCCGCTGCAGGAGCCTTCCACTCAATGCGGACAGCCTGCCCGCGCTGAGCCTGGCCTCACGTCTGCGCCGAACCGGCGCCGCCGGTACGTCAGGACGCTCAGCCGTGCACGAGGCGCGGCAGGAAACCCTGCACGCCCAGCGCTGTCACCAGCGCGAATCCGCCAAGCAGAAGACGAAGTTTCATGGCAAGTCCTTTCCGCACCGCACTTATGCTAGCTATATAAACGCGAAAACTAAAGAGATTGTTCTGTCCTTTTATGTGTAGAAGTCACAAGTTTATCCGCCAGCACCCACTCGATCGTGCCGTCGGCGAAGTGCTCTTTCTTCCAGATCGGCACATCTTTCTTTACGGCGTCCATGATCTCTTGCGCCGCCAAAAATGCCGCAGCGCGGTGCGGGCTGCCGATGGCCACCATGATGCTGGCATCGCCTATCTCGTGGCGCCCGAAGCGATGCACGACCAAAACCCTTTCAAGACCATGCTTTGCAGCGACCTGCTGCGCGATGCGCAGCAGTTCTTTCAGCGCCATCGGCTCGTAGGCCTCGTAGTCAATCCGCAGGACTTCGCGGCCCTGATGGTGGTTGCGAACGTTGCCGACAAACAGCACCTGCGCCCCGTCGGCGGGGTGAGCGATCTCGCGCAACAGGGCGTTGCCATCAATCGGCTGTGTGGTCAGGCGGGCTTCGATCATTCCTTCTTCTCGTAGTTCTTGTCTTTGTCTGCCAGCATGCCTCCGATCATGCGTGTGCCCTGCTTGGCAAACCAGCCCACGCCCTTGCCTGAAACCTTGGCCACGGTCCACAGCGCCTTGCCGGCTGCGACTCCGGCACTGGCCTTGTCTTTCAGTTCGTCAATCTTGCCGGGTTCTTTCGGGGGCTCAGGCCCGGTCGCTTGCGCTCCCGGCTCTTGTTTCTTGTCATCGGTGACTACCTCAGCGTCGATGATCTTTTCTTCTTTGCGCTTGCCGGGCATGAACTCGGGGGGCGGGCCCACCACCTGCTCGGCTTGTTCCGCGCCCAGCCTTGCGACGCGGCGCTTTTCGGCGTGGCCGTAGTACAGGCCCATCACCGCAAACACCAGAAACAGGATGTTGTACATCACCACCAGCGAAGCCGGGCTCTGGCTTGGGTTGTTGCCGACAAACCATTTCACCATCGGGGCAATCGTCATCAGGATCACAGCCAACCCCGCCATGATCAGCCAGAAGCCGTGGCTGATCGACACCGCGCGCACCGTGGCCGCGCCGTAGCCCCACTTGCGGGCCATGAAGCCGCGTATGGCGCGCGCGCCATCGGCGGGCCAGCCGGGCAGCATGTTCAGGAACGCCACGCCGAAGTTGAGCATGCTGATCCAGGCCATGAAGCCCAGGAAAGTCGCCATGCCCTGCTGCGAGAACAGCCGCGTGGTATGCGGGTCAGCCAGCGCCAGAAAAATGAACGGCGCGGTGGCCACGGCAATGCCGAGGTTGACCATCGGGCCGGCAATGGCGATCCAGAACTCGTCGCGGGGCTTGGCCTTGACGGTCTTGAAGAAGGTCAAGCCGACAAACGAAAGCAGGATCATGCTGGGCTGGTGGCCGCGCAGCTTGCACATCAGGGCGTGGCCCAGTTCGTGCCCGAACATGCAGAACAGCATGACCAGCAACAGCATCAGGTGTGCGATGGCGGACCAGATGGGCGTGTTGCTGACGTCTGCGTTGTTGATGCTGTTCAGAAACAGCAGGCCGATCAGTGCCACGACGATCAGGTCCAGGCGTACTTCAACGCCGGACCAGGTGCCCAGGTAAAGCGTAGGCCGCCAACGCACGCTGCCTCCGCGCAAAGTCTAGCGGTTTCGAGTGGCAGGGCCAGTAGGACGGGGACGCGCGCCGGGTTGGAAGACGCCTATTCGCGCTCTCTTTGCTCGTCTTTGATGTTGGTGATGCCCATGCGCTTCTTCATCTCGGCCTGGCGGGCGGCGCGGCGCTCGGCCTGGCGCTTTTCGTAGCCCGGCACGCGCTTGATGCGGTTGCCGTCTTCGTCAATCCACCACACTTCACCAAGCTGGCGCTCAGAGATATCCACGCT
Source organism: Planctomycetota bacterium (assembly GCA_019636195.1). Classification (GTDB taxonomy): domain Bacteria; phylum Planctomycetota; class UBA8742; order UBA2392; family UBA2392; genus JADJRK01. Next base: position 108,000 of record JAHBYA010000004.1, read on the forward strand.
CAGGTGCTGCTCGTGGTTGGGATCATCCAGCGGGTTAGGCGGCTTGTTGACCCAGCTGTTATCGTAGGTCGTGGGCCGGTCGGGCGGCGCAACAAGGCTGGCAACGCCGGGGGCTGCCATTTGGCAACCGGCGAGCAGCAACAGCGGGATCAACGCAAGGTTGCGCAAATCAGCTACCGAGGGGACTGCCGGGGGAAACCCAAGGGTATGCATCCGGAGCCCCTGCGTCAACGCTTTGGCCTAGAATCTGGCGCCACTGCCCCGTATAGTGGCGGCTTGTCCCCGCGCCTGCCCCGTTTGGCCATGTTCATGCGCATTCGACTTGTTTCGTGCCTGCTGTTTGCGTGCCTGGCTGCCGCCTGCTCCATGACAACGGATCAGCCGGCCAGCGACCTGCGCGTCAACCCGCTGGACCCTGACGCCACGCCCAGCCCGCAGACCGATCCTGCCACCCGCATCGCCGACGCACTGCAGGAAGCCAAACAGACCTATGACGACGGGCACTACAATTCGTCCATGCGCTGGGCCCAGACCGCCGAAAGCCTGATTCGCGAGCACAACTACCCGGATCATGACCTCGCGATCGCCATCAACATCCAGGGCTATTGCCTGCTGCAACGCGGCCAGATGGAGGACTACTTCGTCTCGCCGGACGGCCACGTTGAGGGCGCGCTGACCAAGTTCCAGAAAGTGCTCCAAATTCTGCCCAAGGACTTCCGGGCGCGGCTCGGCATCGGGTTGTGCAACTTTCGGCTGCACTCGCACATGGTCATGAAGGCTGAAACGCTGGGCCAGGGCGCGATCTCGCTGGACAGTATCCAGTACGACCTGGCGCTTTCATCCAGCGAGGCCGACAGCGCCCGCCGCGCTGACCTGCTGCGCGACGCACGCCGCCGCTTTGCCCAGTTCACGAGCAACCGCGACAAGCTGCTGGCGCTGCACTATGTGTTCAAAGACGTGTCGAAGAACCCCAAGTTCAACGAAGACCGTGAACGCGACGCCCCCTGGCTTGGCACGCTGCGCGAAGGCGAAGAGTCCGGCAAGGTCCTCGATGTCAACTCCGCGCTGGAAACCGCCATCGCGGCGGGCTCGCTGGACAGCCACCTGCACCGCGGCGCCGCCCGCGACATCGCCGCGGTCGCCGAAAGCTGGCGTCATGTGCGCAACTACTGGCGCAAAGAGGCGCTGGTGCGGCTGCAAAGGGCGCGTGACCAGTTTCTGGTGCTGTACAAGGAGCGGCCGGACTATTTCTGGATCGAGCGCGACCTTGCGTTTGTGTACCAGAGCTTCGGGGCCTACTTCCTTGACGAAGGGCTGGACGCGGCCCAGTTGCAGGCAATCAAGGCGGGCACGCGGCCCGAGCGCCTTGAGGCCGAGGCGCGCCGGCTGTACCTGGACGACAGCAACAAGACCTGGGCCAAGGCCGAGTCGGGCAAGAACTACAAGTATGCGCTGGACTTCATCAAGGCGTTCATCGTCAGCCACCGCCAGTTTGAAATGAAGCGCATCGCGGCGCGCGACAAGGTTGACTTCAATGACCAGAACAGCAACCCGTTCCTGGTTGACCTGGTGTCCCGCTACCGCGCAACCATGGAAGAGCTGATCGTGCAGGAGCGCAACATGCGCGCCAGCATGGTGCTGGAGGGCGCGGTGCTGTGCATTGAACCGCTGTTTCAGAACAAGGACACGCCGCTGGGCGTGCGCTTTGCCGACGACCTGAAGGCGCTGCAGCCGCGAAACCCGATCCACCACCTGGTCAAGGCCACCGCCTACTTCTACGACGCCGACTACGACCTGGCCAAGCGGAGCTACGAGGCCTACCTGCAGGACAGCTCGGTCACCGAAGACCTGCCGCGCCGGAACCTGGCCCGCGAACGCATACGCCAGTGCGAGATTCACGCCAAGCGCAACGCCGGCGCCGGTGAATCCGCCGACAAGCGCTAAGCGCCTTCGTTTGACCCCCACCGCTATGCTGCTATCTTCTCGCCATGGAAAAGGTCGTCATGGCCTATTCGGGCGGGCTGGACACCACAGCCGCCCTGCACTGGCTCAAGCGCGTGCGCGGGCTGAAGGTGGTGGCGCTTGCGCTCAACATCGGCCAGGGCGGCGACTTTGACGAAGTCGGCGAGCGCGCGATTGAAGCCGGCGCCGACAGCGTTCACGCGATTGACCGGCGCCGCACGTTCATCAAGCAGTACTGCTACAAAGCGCTGAAGGCAGGCGCGCGCTATGAGGGCGCGTACTACCTTTCCGCGGCGCTGTCACGCCCGTTGATCGCGACCGAGCTTGTGACGCTGGCGCGCGAAGAGGGCGCCCGCTACGTCGCGCACGGTGCGCCGCCCAAGGGCAACGACCAGTTCCGGTTTGAGTGCTCGGTGGCGGCGCTGGACCCCGAGATCCAGTGCATCGCGCCCATGCGCGAGTGGGACCTGAAGTCGCGCGAGGACGTACTCGGCTATCTTCAGCGCAACGGCCTGCCCCAGGGCGGCGCCGTGGCCCGCAACTATTCCAGCGACCGCAACCTGTGGGGCGTGCGCAGCAGCGCCGGCGAGCTGGAAGACCCCGGCGTGCCCGCGCCCGAGGACGTATTCCAGATCACGCAAAACCCGGTCACCGCACCCGATGCGCCCGAAGAACTTGAGGTGCGCTTTCACCAGGGCGAGCCGGTGGCCGTCAACGGCAAGCGCTTGCAGGCCGTGGAGCTGGTTGAAGAGCTTGAGCGCATCGCCGGCCGCCACGGCGTGGGCCGCTTTGACACGATTGAGGACCGCATCCTCGGCTTCAAGAGCCGCGAAGTCTATGAAGCGCCCGCCGCCCATGTGCTGCACTTCGCGCATGACGAGCTGGAGAAGCTCACGCTTGACGCCGAGCTGATGGAACTCAAGCCGCTGCTCAGCCAGCGCTACGCGCGCGCGGTGTATGACAGCCAGTGGTTCACCAAGCTGCGCGAAGGGCTGGATGCCTTCTTTCGAGAGACGCAGGAGTACGTCTCCGGCACGGTGCGCATGCAGCTGCACAAGGGCAACCTTACGGTGCTTGGCCGCCACAGCGAGTTCAGCATCTACGACAGCGAGGCCTCGCGCCGCCAGATGCACGGCGGAATCTCGGCGGACAGCGTGGCCGGCTACCTTGAGCTGCGGCGCCTGAATCAGATGACCCACGCCTTCAAGCAGCGCCCCAAACTGTAGGGCTAACCCAGCAGGCCGCCTTCGGCCAGCGCCCGGAACAGCCCCGGGCCCATTTCCTGCTGGCTGGAAAACTCGATGCACACGGTGCCGGTAGCGCGGCTGAACTCGTGCCAGCGCGCGCGGAAGTCGTCCAGCACCTGCCGGTAGCGCTTGAGTGTTGACCCGTCAAGGACAATGCCGGACTCGCCGCCGCTTTCGGCGTCGATCAGGGTAAACTCGCCGCGCAGGCCGGGATCCGTCTCTTCGGGGGACAACACCAGCAGCAGGTACACCTCGGTGCCGCCTGCCCGCAGCGCGCGTATCGCGGGCATCAGCTCGGCTTCGTCGTAGCCGTCGGTCAGGATCACCAGGCTGCGGCGGCGCGGGCCCTGCAACGCGCTGCGGCGCAGCGTCTCGCCAAGTCCGCACGGACCAGCGGGGACGGTTTCATCAAGCACGCGCAGGATTCGCCCAAGGTCGTTGCGACCGGCCAGGCTTACGGGCTCAAGGTTCTTTTCCCCGGCCAGCCGCCAGCGCGCGGGGGTGGCATGCAGCAACGCGATCTGCGACAGCACGCAACCGATACGGGCGGCGGTGACGTACTTGGTCGGGTCGCCGAAGTCCATGCTGGCGCTGGTGTCCAGCACGATCTCAAGGGGCAGCGTCTCCTCGGCGGCGTACAGGCGGATCAGCATCTGGTCAAGCCGCGCCAGCGCGTGCCAGTCCAGCCGGCGCAGGTCGTCACCGTGCGTGTACTCGCGATGGTCCGCGTACTCGGTGCCGCCGCCCTTGCGGCGCGAACGCCGCTCGCCGCGAATGCCCGAGGATGTCAGCGTGCGCACAGCCAGCTCAAATCGCGAAAGCGACTCAAGCAGCGCGCCGGTGAAGATGTCGGAGACCTTGGTCAATGTTGGGTTCCGGATTTTGAGCGACGGGAGAGGATCATCTCTCTCGTCGTTCGCCACTCATGACTCGCAATAACCGTTCACGCCTCGAGCCGCAATCTCAGCTGCCCGCACGCGGCCTGCACCCTGCGGCCGCGCTTGCGGCGCACATGCACGTTGACGTCCGCGTCCTGAAGGATGCTCGTGAACTCGTCCACGGCTTCCCCGGTCGGCTCGTGCAGGCCGCTGCCTTCTACCGGGTTCATCGGGATCAGGTTGACGTTGGCCCGCGGAAAGTCATGCAGCAACGCCGCCAGCCGGTGCGCGTCTTCGGGCGTGTCGTTGCTGCCGCCGACCAGCGTGTACTCAAACGTCACTTCGCGGCGCGTGTTCTCAAAGTAGTAGCGGGCGGCGTCCATGATCGCGCGCAGGCCCGTGCCCACATTGGTCGGGATCAGCGCGGTGCGCTGCTCATCGGTGGTGGCGTGCAGGCTGATCGCGAGGTTGAACTGGTACCCCTGCTGCGCCAGTTGCCGTATGCGGTCGGGCAGGCCGACGGTACTGACCGTCACGCGGCGCGCCCCGAAGCGGAAACCCCACTCCGCGTTCAGGACTCCCAGCGCGCCCATCAGGCCGTCAAAGTTGTGCAGCGGCTCGCCCATGCCCATCACCACGACGTTCGTCAGCCAGCTGTCGCCTTCGTCGCGCAGCACTGCGCCGACGTGATAGAATTGCTCTAGGATCTCGCCCGCCGTCAGGTGGCGCTTCAGGCCCTGCTTGCCGCTGGCGCAGAAGCGGCAGCCCATCGCGCAACCCGCCTGCGTGCTGATGCAGGCCGTCAGGCGCTCGCCCTCACGCATCAGCACCGCCTCAATGACCAGCCCGTCGTGCAGCCGTATGCCAAACTTGGTGGTGCCCTCACCGCTTTCTTCGCGGGCGATCACCCGGCTGGTCAGCAGCGTGTGGCTGTGGGCCAGCCTGGCGCGCAACTCTTTGCCCAGGTTGGTCATGGCGTTAAAGTCAGCCACGCGCTTTTCGTACAGCCATTGCGCAAGCTGCCTGCCCGCAAACGCCTTGCCGCCCGCAGCGACGACCGCCGCCGCAAGCTGTTCGGGCTTCATGCCGATCAAGGATGGTGCCGTGGAAACGTCGGGCATGGGTGAATGCTAGCAACTTTCGGCGCGGGGGCAGTCACGCGACAGGCCCCAGAATCGTGAAGGCAACGGTGCCGTACGCCCTGCGCTCGATCACACGAAACCCGCCCGCGGTCTCAGGCATCGCAAGGTCGGCGGGATGGCCGATACAGGCCAGCGTGTGCGCGTCAGCCAGCGGCGAGTCGTGCAAGCCACTCAGCCACGGCCAGAACGGCCCGTCGCGGTCCTCAATCATTGCGTGCGGCGGGTCCAGCAGCAGCAGGTCGGCGGGCGTGTGCGGCAGCGGCGGGGCGCCGGCCTTGACCAGGTCGAACACGCTGCCGCGAATCAGGCGCGAGCGGCTGGCCAGACCAAGCGCCTTCAGGTTGCCTTCAACCACCCGCGCGTGCGCGGGGTCGCGCTCAATGAACACGCAAAAGTCCGCGCCGCGGCTCAGGGCCTCAATGCCGAGTAGTCCGCTGCCCGCAAAGCAGTCCCACACCGTCGCGCCACGAATGTCGTCGCCCAGCACGTTGAACAGCGCCATGCGCGTGCGCGACAGCATCGGCCGCACGCCGCCGGTCTGCGGCGTTTCGATCTCGCGGCCGCGCAGTGCGCCGGCGCTGATGCGCACGCTGCCGGCGGTTTCATCGGCCTTGGGCTTGGGTTTTCGGCGGGGCATGTTCAACCGCCCTTGGGACGGCGCGGAAACTCATCCTGCGCGCGTTCAATGTCGCGCGAGCTCAGGCTGAAGGGCTCAACGTTCGGATCGTTCAGCGTGCCCGTCACGTACAGCGGGAACAGCAGCTGCTTCAGCACGTCCAGCACCTGCTGGATGATCGGCAGCGGAATCGGGCTGCGCGGCACCAGCGTGAAAAACAGCTTCATCCGCATCTGGGCGCTGCCGTACATGATGTAGTTTTCTTCATCGCCCCCGAACTTCTGCACGCGGGCGCCGTCTGACACAAAGTCCATCTGCTTGATCGTGATGCGGTCCTGGCCAAGCCAGAAGAACACGTGGCCCTCGTCAAAGTTGCTCTCGTTGCCGGTGACCGCGGCAATCGTGTTGAACAGCGGCACGGGCCCCAGCTTGCAAATGCTGCGTTCAGGGTTGTCCTTGTCTTCGCTGTTGAAGGGCAGCACATCGACGCGGCCGCGCCCGATCTGGCCGTTTTCGTCGGGCTTTGAGTGAAAGCGCACCTCCGCGTCCATCGCGCCCTGCAGCTCGCCTGCGTCCGGAAACGCGGTCTGGCCAAGCTGCTTCAGGTCGGCTGCGCGTATGCGCACCTCGCCGCTGTAGTCGTCGCCTTCCATGCCGAAGCGCCCCTCCAGCCAACCGTCATAGAAGTAGCCGCGCAGGTTGGGGAACTCGAGGCGGTCACCGAAGAACTGCACGCTGGTCGTGATGCGGTCAAAGCGCGCCCGCTTGAAAAAGACTTCGCTGACGTACACCGTGCCGTTCATGCGCCGCACGTCGCCTTCGATCACGCCCTCGACGTCAAAGCGCGCGGACATGTCGTCGAAGTGCAGGCCCAGGTCCACGTCGGTTTTCCAGGTGTCCAGCGATACCTGGTACGCCATGAACTCGTCCTTGCCCGAAAGGTGCAGGTCCACGTCAAAGGTGCCTACCGGGTTCAGTCGGTTGACCGAGTCGCGCAACGTGGCGGGCAGCGCGCGCCGCAGCGTGCTGTCCGTAAAGTCCAGCTCGCGGCCGCCCGCGGAAATCCACCACCCCTTTTCCTCGGTGTAGCCGGCGTCGTGCAGCGTCAGTGCGCCTGCCGGCGCGCGGCCGGTCACGTTGCGCAGCCGCACCTCCCGGCCGTCGATGATCACGCTGCCGTTCAAGGCGCTGACCGGCAGCGGGAAATGCTTGAAGCGCATGCCTGTGCCTTCAAACGACATCTCGAAGCGCCAGTCCATTTCGCCTTGGTCATCGACGACAAAGCGCCCCGTGACACCCACGGTGCCCGTGATGTTCAGGTCTTCCGCAAACTGGATGATGCGCGGGCGCTCGCCCTCCGGCACGCCGTCGCGGAAGATCGGCGTCAGCGCGTTCAGAAGGGCCGCGTCCACGGGCAGGCGCGTGGCGCGCACCGAGACATCGACAATCGGCAGGCGGTCCTCGTCGTCGGCATCGTCTTGCCCGTACGGCACCAGCACATGCCCGCTGATCGTGACGCGGGCGCGCTCGCCGGTTTGCGGGTCTTCGGTGCCGGTCGCGGTCACTTCACGCACCATCACCTCGACCAGCGTCGGTGTCACGGTCACGAACAGCCGGCCCTGCACATCCGTCAGCAGGTACGGGAACTTGTCAAAGCGCACGCTGCCGCTGCGCTCGCCCGTGCCGGCCAGAAAGCTCACGTCGGCCTTCATGAAGTCCGGCTGCGAGGCGCCGCGGTTGCCGGTGACCTTGATGCGCACGAACCCGCGAGGCTCAAAGCGCTTGAGCACTTCAGCCACGCCGGGCGGCAGCACCCGCCGCAGCTCGGGCTTGACCGCGAAGTCATCCGACTCAACGCTGAACTCCGGGATACCGCCGTCACGATAGCGCAAGGAGAGCAGCACGCGGCTGTCAGCCAGCAGGCCGCGCATGTTGGTCAACTCAACCTGGCCGTTGAGCCGCCGCACGGTCAGGGTGCCGGCGACTTCACGAAAGCGGGCGGCTTCGGGCGCGCCCTCAAACTGGTACTGCGCCGCGATGCTGCGCGCCGTGAGCACGAAGTTGAAGTCAATCTCCTCGTCGCCCAGCGGCAGAATCGTCAATTGCGCGCGCTGGATATCGACCTTGCCGCTGGGGTTGAATGGTTCAACCACCTCGCGCACATTCTCAGGCATGCGGGTCAGGATGCGCTCGTTGAAGTCCACGCCCTCGGTCTTGATTGACAGCGCCAGGCGCGGCTGTGCGCCGGGGCTGCGGTCGTCGCGGTACAGCGCGTGCACCCACACCTGCTCGCCGGAGTTCTCAAGCGTGCCGGTCAGCCCTTCCTTGTTGTGCGCGGCCTTGCCCTCGGCGCTTTCGGGCGCCAGGCGCGCGAGCTCTTCCTGCGTGTAGCCGCGCACCTCGTAGGTGCCGGCGCGGTTGGGCGCGGTGTTGCCTTCCACCACGCCGTACACGCCGTGCAGCGGGATCGGAAAGCCCGGCCCCTGCTCCGGCAGGCCCACAAAGCAGGCTGTCGCGTCGCGGATGTACACGCGCCAGTTCAGCGTCTCGTCAACGCGGCGCTTGCCTGTCTGCGGGTCAACGCCTCGCACCTCGCTGACAAGCTGCAGGTCAAAGTCGGCAAGCCCCAGCGGGCAGAACGCGCGTGCAATGAAAGGAAAGACATCGTCCAGGTCGGGGTACAGCAGGCCGCCCTCCCATGGCGGCGGGCCCTCCCAGTCCGGGTAGCCGGGGCTGACGCTCATGCTGCGCGGGTCAAACTGGTCGGCGGCCCACGGCTGGCCGGTTTCATAGTTCATGTTGTTGGGTTGCAGGCGCGCGTCCAGCAGCGCCAACCGGAAGTCTTCATCGACCAGCAGGTCGCGAATGTTCACGCCGACGCGCAACAGCTCGGCGCTGCTGCCGACCGCGCTGACTGCGGCGTTGACGCGCACCTCGGCGCTGCCGCGCTTGCCGATGGCATCCACGGTGATGTTGTTGTTGCGCACCTGGATGTCGGCGGTCACGTCTTCCACCTTCAGCGGAAACCCCACAAAGCACGCCGAACCGCCCTCGGCGCGCATGTCCGCCGAAAACTGCAGGTCCTTGCGCGGCTCAATCAGCAACTGGCCCCGCAGCCGCGTGTGCGGCGCAACAATCGAGAACTGCTCAACGGTGCGCCGCACATCCGGCGCCAGCACTTGCGCGTACGAGCGGTCAAAGGTCAGCGGCTGTGCGGTCTGAAACTGCACAGCCACACGCTCTGCATCGCGCGAGACCGACCCGCCGAGCTCAAACTGCCCGAAACGATCACTGCTTACGCGGCCGGTAATGCGGTAGCTGTCACGCTCCAGTGCGCCGGGCACAAGCCCCAGGTCGTCCAGCTTGAAGTCGTACCAGTCCGTGCCGCCGGGCAGCGATTCGGGCGGCACCAGAATGCCGTCGGCGCGCACATACACTCGCGCATCACCGTGCAGGATGATCCCCGGCAGCGTCGGCGCCGAGGCCGTGCCCTCCCCGGCCCGGAACAGCGGCTGGTCAAGCCACGTGCCCTTGTGGATGTTGAAGTACAGGGTCAGGCCCTGCGGAACTTCCACCTGGGTGACGGGCAGGTCGGGCAGGCGCTTGAGGTCAAAGGCGATGTCCACCCGCGGCAGGGTGACGAAGTCGTACTCAAGCGGGTCGCGGGCCGGGTGCGGGGTCGCGCTGGCATGGCGGCCGATGCGCACGTTGTAGTAGCTGATGCGCCCGGTCAGGGCGAGGTCAGGGCCCGTCACGGTGGTGCGTTCTTTGTCCCAGGTTACGCGGGCGACGTTGGTGTCGAAGACCTGGGCGACGACCTGCTCAAGCAGCGAATTGGCGCTGCCACGGTTGGCGGCAGCCTGCAGCGTCACGAACGGCAGCACCACGCCGACGAGAAACACCAGCAGCACCAGCCGGAAAAATCCCCGTCGGACAAAGCGCCCGACGAACCCGCTGATCAGCGTGCGCAAACCGCTCTTGCGAGGCTCAGCCATGCGGTTGATTTACTGATGGTAGCGCCGCGTCGTAAAGGTGGTACCTGTCGGTTGATCAGAACCGGAAGTTTACCGTGCCGCCGAAGTAGAACCCGTCCACATAGTCCTTGTGGAACGCAAGGTAGTAGTGCGCCTCCAGCTGGAAGAAGACCGGGAAGTACCCGTACTTCTGCAGGTTGTACACCAGGCGCGCCGTCATGGTCTGGCCCTGGAAGTGGCTGTCGTTGGTGAGGTAGCGGTGCTGATACACGGTGGTGGTGGTGACCTCAAAGTAGTCGCCGAAGATGGTGAAGTGCGGGCTGTCCACGAAGAAGCTTACCGTGCTTTCGATGCGAGAGCCCTCATCGTCCAAACGCTGGAAGTAGTTGATGGTGTAGCGCAGGTTGGCGCCTTCACTTTGGATGACGCTGGTGAAGTACGTCATCATCAGGTGCAGCTCGTGCACGCTGGATGACATCTTGTCTTTCGGGAAATCCCGCAGCGGCTTCTTGCCGAAGCCCTGGTCGCGCCGGCCGATGCTGCCGTCGCTGCCGCTGAAGTCGTACCACGTGTAGCCCACGCTGATCAGCGCACCTTCAATCTCGAACTGGTAGCGCAGCCGGTAATCGACCTGCGTCGGGCGCATCTTGTCGCGGGCGAGGTCCCACATGCCCCACACACTGGCCTCAAAGCCATAAACGTTGACGTAAGCGTCGCCGCGCACCAGGCCGTCACTGTCGAACAGTTTGAAGCCGCGCCAGTAGTAGTCGCTGATGTAGCCGGCGCTGAAACCGGCGGTAAACGCCTCGTTACCCAGCAGCGAGTTGTCGTCGCGGTAGCGCGTGTCACGGGTGCGCTGCACCATGTCTTGAAGCTGGCGCACGCGCGGGAACATCAGCGTGTCCTCAGCCAGCAATGGAGGTGAAGCGGAAACAGCCACTGTCAGAAGCAGCAGGTAGAGAAAGGCCTTGGGCATCAGGAAAAGTCTCGAGAGGGGTGAAGCGGGGCCCATGCACAGCTTAACGACCGAGGGACCAAAGAGTTAGCGAATTGTGCCCTCAAGGGCAAGGGGGCGCACAGGGGCTCGCGCCCTTCCTAAGGTCAGGGGTGATTGCGGTTGCGAGGGTGTTCGAGCCGCAACAACCAATGATCAATACAGGTTGCCCGCTGCCCGGCCCACCGGGAACCGGTTCAGCCCATCAGGTCGTCGCGCATCCGTTCCATGTGCTGCTTCAGGCGGTACAGGATGCGGTGGTGAATCTGGCACACCCGGCTTTCGCTCAGGTCCAGCACCAGCCCGACTTCCTTCATCGTCAGCTCTTCGAGGTAATACAGGATGACGATGAGCTTTTCCTTCTTGCTCAGGCCGCGGGTCGCAAGCTCAATCAGTTCGCGACGCTCCATGGCGTGCGTGGGCGCGGGCACGTTGCCGTCTTCAATGGTGTCCACCTTGCGGATTTCCTTGCCGTCGCCGTCGTACTCATTGCTCGCGCGGTCAAGGCTGACAATGCTGGCCATGTTGATTTCGCGCAGCCAGCGATCCAGCTCTTCCATCGTGATCTGCAGCTTGGCCGCGACCTGGTCGGGCTCGGGTACGGTGCCGGTTTCGGCCTCGACGTCTTTGTAGGCGCGGTCAAGGCGGTGGCTGTGGGTCCGCACGAGGCGCGGCGCAAAGTCCTGGTTGCGCAGGTCGTCAAGGATGGCGCCGCTGATGCGGGTCTTGGCATAGACCTCAAACTTGACGCCGCGTTCGGGGTCAAAGCCGTCAATGGCGTCCATCAGGCCGAATACCCCGGCCTGGATCAGCTCATCGACTTCGACGTGGCTTGGCAGCTTGCTGTGCATACGCTCGGCCGTGATGCGCACGAGCGGCAGGTAGGTCTCAATCAGGGCGTTGCGGTCAGCTTCCTGGCTGGAGCGCTTGAAGCGATCCCACAGTTTCTGGGTGTCTTTGCGTGCCGGCCCGTCGTTTCTGGCGCTGCCGACGTATGCCTTGGGCAGCAGAGCGGAAGCGCGAGAAAAGCCGTGCCGGGGAAAGGTGGGCTCCGGCGGGAGCGTGTTAGCCATGATTGACTCCGGTTGAGTGTACTTTACGGACTATAAAGTACACTCCAAATCATGGCCTGTCAAACTACTTGCGCAAAATTATTCTTTCATCACTCACAGTCCGCTGCAAGCAACACGCGCCGCCAGTTTTCACGCCACTCAACCCTCTCAAACCGCTGACCCGCCCACGCCGCCATTACTGGCTGGGCGGGCCACGCTGCCGCAGGCGCTCCTGCTCGGCTACCCATGCGTGAACCGGCCGGTACGCCAACGACGTTGCCAGTTTGCTGCCGCCGGCGACCTGCGACTTGGGGATTCGCTCAACGAAAGGCGTCTCTTCAAAGAAACGGCGGTACTGCTCGGGGTTTTTTGCGTGCAACAGGCCGTTGGCAGCCAACACGCGCGACATGGCACCGGTGAACATGATCCACTGGTCCGGAAACGCGAACGGCATCCACGCGCCGAAGCCCTCGTCCTCGTAAGCCTTGTCCATCTCAAACAGCACGCCCTCGACCACTTTCACCGCGCGCTCGTGCATGAAGTCCTGCTTGATGCCGCGCTTGCCGTTGGCTGTGGCGATCTTCTTTGCCAGTTCGCCGTGCGTCGGGATCAAGTGTTTCAATTGGTTGCTGCTCATCTGGAAGCGCCGCACGTGCTGGTGCAGGAGTTTTTCGTCGGCGCCCTCGTCGATAGCCTTTTCGGCCTGCGCGACGACTTTGAAATGAACACGCTTGAGGATCGCGTAGTCCTCAAGCATCTGTTCGTCCACGGCAAGCAGTTCCGCCTGCAGGGAAGCGTTGTCCTTATCGCGCAGCGGCCGCGGCAGCCGTTTCTGCGGGTCTTCTGCCCAACCGGCCGCGGCCTCCATGCGACGGAATCGCGTGGAAGCGCCGATGTACTCCCGGGGCGGGAGGTCTTCGGGCGCATACTGTTGTTCCTCAGACATGACTGTGGCCCGCACTGTTCAGGGCACAGCCGCGACGTCGCAGCCGTGCCGCACCAGCCCTTCATTCCCAGCGTCCGGCGGGCCCGATTGCGCCGACAATTCCGGAAAAACTCTCGCGGGTGCAGCCCGATCCGCCTGTCGCCGCGAACTTCCTGCTGCAAGCGGCGGGCGACTATGGCACAACATGGGCGTGAAACGCTTCGATCGATACTTCCTGTGGGTGTTTATCCAGTCGTTTGTGCTGGTGGTGGCGCTGTTCACGACCGTCTTTCTGGTCGTGGATGTGCTGCTCAACCTCGACAAGATCCAGGCGTTTCAGGATGTCGCCCGTGGCGCGACGCTGTTTTACGCCTTCAACCTGCCGCCCGTTCTTTACCTGCTGTATCCATTCATGCTGGTGGCGGCCGGCATGTTCGCCGTCGCGCGCCTGATGCGCTCGCGCGAGTTGCTGCTGATGGAGGCCGCGGGCGTAAGCCGCAAGCGCGCGCTGGCGGCTGTGATGATCCCGGTGCTTTTGCTGGGCTTCGGTGGACTGGTGCTGCGCCAGGCTGTGTTGCCGCAGCTGGCGCAGGAAGCACGTGAGTCACCCTACGGCGCATTTGAGTTCCGTAAGGGCAAGCGCATCTCGGTGCGTGACGACCAGGGCAACGTGTGGTTCGTGCGCCGCTACGACCTGGACAAGCGCAGCCTTGAAGGCGTGCGCATCCTGCGCGCCGACGGCCTGCGCCTGATTGTCGCCAAAGAGCTGACATGGATCGACGAACGATCCACCTGGTGGGCGCCCCGCACAGCCGAGGTGCACGACCTTGCGGCCCTGACCGCAGCCGAGAACACGGGCGACGGGCGCCCCGACACGTTTGACGGCGACCTGCCCTACGGCCACCTGTACCCGGCCGACTTTGCGCGTCGCAGCCGCAGTTACAGCGACCGCACGCTGGTTGAGCTGATGCAGGATTCATGGGCCGCCCGCGCCGACCGCGAGCTGGGCGTAAACCTGTGGCACGAGCTTTGGCACCCGCTGACAGGCGTGATACTTCTGAGTTGCGGGATCGGGCTGATACTCACGCGCAGCGGGCGCAGCGTGTTCCTGAGCGGCAGCCTGGCGCTGGGCGCGGTGATCGGCTACCAGATTTTCGCGTTCTGGTTTGAGACGATGGCCAAGGCCGGCTTGTTTCCGCCGATGTTGGGCGCGAGTATCCCGCCGCTGCTGTTTACGGGTTTCGGCGCGTGGGTGTACTGGAAGACATGAAACGGGCGGCCCCTGGCCGCCCGTTCAAGTTGATGGCGAAAGCGCTAGATTTTGCCGGCGCGCTTGCGGGCCTGGCGGCGGGCTTCCTTGCGGACGCGCTGGCGCTGGATCACCTTGCGCGGCCCGCCCAGATGCTTGTGCTTGCGCTCGTCGCTGACCGAAAGCTTCTTGCGGCCCTTGCTGCGCCGGCGCGAAAGCACCGCGCGGCCATCGGCCGTCTTCATGCGCGAGCGAAAACCGTGGGTGCGGTTGCGCTTGAGATTGCTGTTTTTGGTACGTACTTTCATGGCTTGCCCTCAATTCAGGGCGCAGAAAGTAGCGCAGCCGCAAGCCGTGTCAAGCACCCGGCTTGTGCAACCTGAGGGCGTTGCATATCTTGGCCGCGCCATGACCGACGAAGCGACAAAACCGCTGGACCCCGACTTTTTAGCCATGCTGGTCTGCCCGGAATCGCACAAGCCGCTGGTGCAGCGTGGCGACCGCCTGCTGTGCAAGGAAAGCGGCAAGGCCTATCGCATCATCGACGGCATACCCAACCTGATCGTCGAAGAAGCCGAGCGAATTACAGACGCCGAACTGGCAACCCTGTAAACGCCACTTCGGCCACGTCGTTGTAACCACTTACCATCACAGATAAACACGCTCTCCGCATATGCGGGGACAATCGCGTTGAACACGAAGGAACGAAGCAACGAAGTCAACTTTCGGCCCGCCGCTTAGTTTCTTCGCATCTTCGTGTTCGCCAAAGGAACGCCATGACTGAAGACGCCAAGGCCGCCAAAGAGCGCTACAAATCAACCGTGCTGCTGCCCAAAACCGACTTTCCGATGAAGGCCGGCTTGCAAGAGCGCGAACCCGCACTGCAACAGCACTGGGACGCCACCAACCTGTACGGGCAGATCCGCAAGGCCCGCGCCGGCGCCAAGCCGTGGGTGCTGCACGACGGACCCCCGTACGCCAACGGCGACGCCCACACCGGCACCGGCATGAACAAGATTCTCAAGGACATGGTCGTCAAGTTCCGCACCATGCAGGGTTATGACTCGCCCTATGTGCCGGGCTGGGACTGCCACGGCTTGCCGATCGAGCACAAAATGCTCGAAGAACTTGGCGGCACGCTGCCCGAGGGCACAACCGCGCTGCAGTTGCGCGAAAAATGCCTTGAGTACGCCAACAAGTGGATCGACACCCAGCGCAATCAGTTCAAGTCCGCGGGCGTGCTGGGCCGCTGGGCCCAGCCGTACCTGACCACCAACCCGCTGTACGAAGCCAACGTGCTGCGCGTGTTTCGCGAGCTTATGGCGCGCGGCTTTATCACGCGGGCCAAGCGCAGCGTTCACTGGAGCTGGGCGGCCAAGTCCGCGCTGGCGGAAGCCGAGCTTGAGTACGAAGACCGCACCGACCCCAGCGTGTACGTGCGCTTTCCGGTAAGCAGTTGCGGCAAAGACTGCAAGTTTCGCGAAATGGTTGAAGCGCGCGACGACGCCGCCGAAGTCTGGAAGTCGCTGGCCCTGCTGATCTGGACAACCACACCATGGACGCTGCCCGCCAACGTCGCCGTCGCCGCGCACGACAAAGCCGAGTACGTGCTCGTGCGCTACACCCGCGGAGGCAAGCGCGAATACATGGTCATGGCCGAAGCACTGCTGAAGTCAGTGGCCGAAAAAGCCAAGCTGGCCGACGTGCAGGTGCTTGAAACCTTCCGCGGCGAGGTGCTGCGCGGCGTGGGCTATAGCCACCCGTTTCTTGACACGGCTTGCCCGCTGGTGTTTGCCGACTACGTCACGCTTGAAGACGGCACGGGGCTTGTGCACACCGCGCCCGGCCACGGCAAAGAAGACTTTGAAACCGGCAAGCGCGAACGTCTGCCCGTTGTCTGTCCCGTCGATGAAAGCGGCAAGTTTTTTGTCGGCGAAAGGCTGCGCAAAGATCTTGGTGTCAGCACAACGTTTGAAGACACGCGCGGGTGGCTCAAAATGCTCGAGGGCCAGAACGTCTTCAAAGCCAACCCGTTGATCGTCAACAAACTGCGCGAAGAAGGCTGGCTGCTGCACGACGAGCCCGTGCACCACAGCTACCCGCACTGCTGGCGCACGCACACGCCGGTGATCTTTCGCGCCACCGAGCAATGGTTTGTGCAGGTCGATCACGTTGACCCGGACAAGACACTCAACCCGCAGGCCAAGACGCTGCGCCAGCGCCTGCTTGATGAAATCGCCGCGTCGCGCTGGTTTCCGGCCTGGGGCCAGAAGCGCATCAGCAGCATGGTCGAAAACCGGCCTGACTGGTGCGTTTCGCGCCAGCGTTACTGGGGCATCCCGATCCCGGCCTTTGCCGACGCGCACGGGCAGGTGGTGTGCGACCCCGAATTGCTCGATCACGTGATCGCGCTGGTTGAAAAGCACGGCAGCAACGTCTGGTTCGATGACGCCAACTGGCCGGTTGAAAAGCTGCTGCCTGAAAAACTGCGCGGCCGCAAGCTGACGAAGCTGACGGACATCTTCGACGTCTGGTTCGAAGCCGGCTCGTCCTTTCAAGCCGTCATGCGCGCCGATCCTGAGCTTGCCGGCAAGGGGCTGGCCGAAGGCAACCGCGCGCCACACGCGGCCATGTACCTTGAAGGCGACGACCAGCACCGCGGCTGGTTTCAGGTCAGCCTGATCCTGAGCGTCGCGACAACCGGCGTGTCGCCCTTCCGCGACTGCTTGACCAGCGCCTTCGTCGTTGACGAAAAAGGCGAAAAGGGCAGCAAGAGCAAGGGCAACATCTGGGCCATCGACAAGGGCGTGAAGGATCTCGGCGCTGACCTGATCCGGCTGTACTTCGCCAGCATGAACACCAGCGAGCCGATCCCGGTCACGTACAAGCTGATCCAGAACCACGGCGAAACATACCGCAAGCTGCGCAACACCTGGCGCGGCCTGGTCGGCAACCTGTTCGACTTTGACCCCGCGCGCCACATGCTGCCGCGCAACGAGCTGCTGCCCATCGACCAGTGGGCCCTGTCGCAGTGCGCAGCCACAGTCGAGGCCGTCACCGCCGCCTGGGAACGCTACGAGTTTCACGTGGCCATGCGCGCGCTGCACGACTTCGCCAACGTCACCCTAAGCGCGCAGTACATGGACCTGCGCAAAGACAGCCTGTACTGCGACGCCGCGACCAGCAAGCAGCGCCGCAGCGCGCAGACGGCGTACTGGGTTATCGCCGACACCCTGACGCGCCTGCTGGCGCCGGTGCTGGCACACACGGTCGAAGACATGTGGCAGCACCTGCCCGGCAAAGACCGGCCCGCAAGCGCGCACCTTGCCCACTGGCCAACGCTGCAAGGCTGGCTGCATCGCGAACCAGCATTGGACGAGCGCTTTGAGCTGCTGCTGAAGCTGAAGGCCGAGACTGACCGCGTGCTCGACCGCCTGCGCAAAGAAAAAAAGGTCGGCAAGGGCTACGACACGGCGGTAAGCCTGGGGGCCAACGCCGAAGGGCTTGAGTGGCTGGGCAAGCTCGGCACGCCCGAGCATCTGACGAGTCTATTGCCGGAAATGCTGAACGTGAGCGCCGTGGGGTTTGACCCGTCCACCGACCACGCGGCGTTGCAGGGGTACGAGCCCGCCGCCGACATCCGCGGCTTGTGGCTGAAGGTGACCGAAAGCGCCGAGCAGGACTGCGTAAGGTGCTTCCGCCGCACCGGCGACGTGGGCCGTATCACCGCCCACCCCCACCTGTGCACCCGCTGCGCAAGCGTGGTGGAAGGCACCTGATTGCGTGTTGCCGGCCCGGCAGCCATGACCCGGGCCGGCACCATGCCTGAACTTTCCCCAAACCTTCCCTGCTGGACGCGCGCCGCCTGCGGTGTATCTTTACCCTCAAGGCACGAGGTCAAGCCATGCGCAAGAAGGTTCGCGGCGTCATCCTTATCTCCGGCTCAGGCTCCACCATGGAGAACCTGCTGGTCAAGGCCGCGCAGGGCGCATGCCTGCTTGAGCCCACCGCCGTCATTGCCAGCAAAACCGGCATTCCCGGCATCCTCAAAGCCCAGCAGCACGGCGTGCCGGTGCACGTTGTCAACCGCAAAGACTTCACCGACGCCGTGGCCTTTTCGCGCCAGATTTTCAAGCACGTGCAGGACCTGCGGCCTGATGTGGTGTTGCTGGCGGGCTTTCTCAGCTATCTGCACCTGCCCGCGGTTTACAAGGGCCGCGTGCTGAACATTCACCCGTCGCTGCTGCCCAAGTTCGGCGGCAAGGGCATGTACGGCATTAAAGTCCATCAAGCCGTGCTCAAAGCCGGCGAAAAAGAAACCGGGTGCAGCGTCCACTATGTGGACGAAGAGTACGACCACGGGCCGATTATCCTGCAACGCAAGGTCGATGTGCTGCCCGACGACACCCCCGAAACGCTGCAAGCCCGCGTCATGGAAGCCGAGTGCGAAGCCTACCCCGAGGCGGTAAACCTGTACGCCGAAAAGAGGCTTCTTCAAGTAGCCCAAAGCGTCCGAATCCTGCCCATCAAAGCCGGCGCCGTGGACTAACCGAAACACACAAACCAGAACTCCCTAATGCGTCCGTTGACGCCCAACCTTGAACGCCACCGCACACAAAGAGTCGGATGGCTGCGTGCCTCCGTGCTGGGCGCCAACGACGGCATCGTATCAACCGCAAGCCTGATTCTCGGCGTTGCCGCCGCCGATGCAGGCGTCGGCGCCGTGCTGATTGCGGGTTTGGCGGGCCTGGTCGCGGGCGCGATGTCGATGGCAGCCGGCGAATACGTTTCGGTAAGCTCGCAGTCCGATGCTGAACGCGCCGACCTGAAGCGTGAAAGCAAAGAACTCGCGGCCAACCCCGAGTTTGAGACCAAAGAGTTGGCAAGCATCTACCAGAAACGCGGCTTGGGGCCCGACCTTGCCCTGCAGGTCGCGAAGTCGCTTATGGCGCACGATGCGCTCAGCGCTCACGCCCGCGACGAATTGGGTATTTCCAACATCACCAAGTCACGGCCGATCCAGGCGGCACTGGCTTCCGCTGCTGCATTCGCGATCGGCGCGGCATTGCCGCTAACCCTGGTGCTGGTGGTGCCGGAGGCAGTCTTGATCGTGACCGTGGCCGGTGCTTCGTTACTGTTTTTGATCGGCTTGGGCTCATTGGCTGCGTTGACAGGCGGGGCCAGCGTGCGGCGCGGCGCAGTGAGGGTCGGGTTCTGGGGAGCACTGGCGATGGGCCTGACGGCCCTGATCGGCAAACTCTTCGGGACGGTGGTCTGACCCCGAATCCTGAGGAAGTTTGGCTGAAATCCGGAACCTGCCGGGTGGCTTTAGCGTCCTACGCGAGCCACACCAACCATGGAGCCTGCCATGATTACACGTAAGTCTATGCTGCTGCTGGGGTTGCTTGCGGTGCTTTCGGGCAGTCTGGCCGCCCAGGGCATTGTGGTTGACCGCCGCATTGAACCCGACCGCGTGCGCCCTCGCCCGCGGCCCGTGCCGACCACCCAGCCCATTGAAGTCCGCAGCCACACCGTCGAGACCACGGTCGATAATCAGGGCGCGACCACCAAGATCACGCAGGTCTTCTACAACCCGAACAACTGGCAGCTTGAGGGCGAGTACATGTTCCCCCTGCCTGTTGAAGCCGCCATCAACGACTTCCAGATGACCATGAACGGCGCCATGGTGAAAGGCGAGCTGCTGCCCGCCGACAAGGCCCGCCACATCTACGAAGACACCGTGCGCCGCATGATCGACCCCGGCTTGCTTGAGTACGCCGGGCGCGGGTTGTTCAAGGCGCGCGTGTTCCCGATCCTGCCCAACGACACCATCACAATCACCTTCACGTACACCGAGCTGCTGCCCTACGACAGCGGCCTTGTGCGCTTTGCCTACCCGTTGCGCACGCACCACTTCTGCCCCACTGCGCCGCAGAGCACCAGCGTCAAGCTGACCCTGCGCAGCGAGCAAGCCCTGCGCACCATCTACTCGCCGACCCACAGCGTTGAAGTCATCCGCAAGGGCGACAACGAAGCCGTCATCGGCTTTGAACTGAAAGGCGCCCAGACCGGAAGCGACTTTGAACTGTTCTACGGATTCGCAGAAGGCGCGCTGGCGGCCAACGTCATGGGCTACCGCGAAGGCGCCGAAAACGGCTACTTTCTGGCATTGCTCACGCCGAAGGTGAAACTCGCCACTGATGAAATCCTGCCCAAGGACGTGATCGTGGTGCTGGATACCAGCGGCAGCATGCTGGACGACGGCAAGATTGACCAGGCGCGCAAAGCCGTGAAGTTCTGCGTGAACTCCCTGAACGAGAAAGACCGCTTTGCGATCGTCACCTTCAGCACCGAGGCCCGCAAGCTGCATGAAAGGCTGACCGAGGCCAACAAAGAAGCGCGCGACGCCGCGTTGGCGCGCATTGACAAGCTTGAAGCCGCGGGCGGCACCAACATCGACAGCGCTTTGCGCAGCGCCTTTGAGCTGGCGGGCACTGACACCTCACGCCCGTGCTACGTGCTGTTCATGACCGACGGTTTGCCCACGATGGGTGAGCTGACCGATGTGCGCGCGCTGGCCAAAATGACCCGCGAAAAGCGCCCCAGCCACGTGCGCCTTTTCAGCTTCGGCGTGGGCTTTGACGTCAACACCTGGCTGCTTGACACACTGGCCGAAGAGGGCAAGGGCCAGCGCGAATACATCAAGCCCAGAGAAGATATGGAGGTGAAGGTCAGCAATTTCGCCGCCAAGATCGCCAGCCCGGTGCTGAGCGACGTCAAGCTGCGCATCGATGGCGCGGAGATTCACGACCTGCACCCGCAGGTGCCGGGCGACGTGTTTGCGGGCACGCAGCTTTCGGTGCTGGGCCGCTTCGAAAAGCCGGGCAAGCACCAGCTGGTGCTTGAAGGCATGGTCGGCGGCGTTAAGCGCGCCTACGAATACACCATCGAGTTCAAGGCAAGCGACACCGGCAAGTCATGGCTGCCCCGCATGTGGGCAGTGCGCCGCGTCGGCTACCTGATGGATCAGCTCAATCTCAAGGGCCAGAATAAAGAAGTCGTGGACGAGATTGTCCGCCTTGGCACCAAGTTCGGCATTGTCACGCCCTACACCAGCTTCCTCGTGGTCGAAGACACCCCGCCGCCCCGCCCAGGCCAGCCCCTGCCGCAGGATCGTCCGCGCGGCGGCCGTGCGGTCGGTGAAGGTGGTGGCGCCGGCGGCGGGCCTGCCGCGCCGGGCGCCCAGACCGGGGAAGACGCGGTGTCACGCAGCAAAGCTAACTCAGAGCGCCGCGACGCCGACGCCGCTGACAGCGCCAACGCCTCAGAAAAGGAAGAAGCGAACGCAGTGGCCCGCCGCGCCCGCGGCCAGGGCTACGCATCACGCGTGGACAAACGCAAAGAAGACTTGAAGAAGAAGGGCATGGACGACGAGTCCGCAGCCAAGGAGGCAAGCAACGTCGTCAAGACCATCGGTACGCGCACCTTTGTGTGGTCGGACGGCATCTGGCTTGAAAGCGACCTGACCAACGGCGAGCTGATCGGCGCTGACACAGTTGAGTACATGAGCGAAGAGTGGTTCGAACTCAGCCGCGGCAACGACAACGTTGCAAAGATCCTCGCGCTCGGAACCGAGGTGGTGCTGCGCGTGGGCAAGAAGGCTGTGCGCGTGGTCGATAACAGCGGCAAAGCCGAAGAGGAAGAAAAGAAAGAAGACGGCCAGAAGGGGTAGCAGCGCCCTTGAGATTGCAACAAGGCCGGGGACGCTGGTCCCCGGCCTTGTCATTCATGCGGCACCTCGGTTGCCGCACCTGGCACTTCGCAGCCGATGCGGGAATCTGGTACACTGCGTATCCCCGCAAACGGTAAGGCATCAGGGCCGAAACACTGGCTGACAGGCGATGGCGGCGTCTTAAGTGCAAGTCAGAGGGTGCGCAAACTGCACCCGACCGCTAGTATTATGCAGCACAGGAGTGGCATTGAAGTCATTCACGCTTGACTGGAAGGGCTGGTGGCTGCTGCGCACGCCGCTATCGAATGTGCCGGAACTGGGCGCAAAGGCGGCTGTGTATGCGGTCATGGCCGCCAAGCTCAAGAAGGTCGGAAACGGCGTCGGCAGCAGCGGGCGCGAGTGCGTGATGTACGGCGTACACAAGGGCGATATCAGCGTCCACGACCACCTGGAAAAGCTGCAAAAGATGTCGCTGGGTGTCTTTGCGCTCAACCGCTGCAAGGAAATCCGCAAGAGCCCCATCGTGTATGCGGCGCCGGTGCCGGACGACATTGACCTGGGCGAACTGGCGGCAATTCTGGCCCTGCTGTACGAGGCCACCCCGCACGCGCCCCAGCACCACGCAATGCCCAAGCCCTACAAGGGGTCGCCAATCCACGTCAAGAACATGGGCAAGAACCCCGGTCTGCCCGAGGAGATTTTCCGGGGCGTCGGGGCCGCCGTCACCCACGACGGCGACGCCACCGTCGATGGCGACGCCGAAGCCGACGCCGCGATGGCCCAGGCCATCAGCGCCGAGGCAGCCATCACGCGCCGCATGACCCCCGAAGAAATGGAGTTGCGCGGCATCGCCACCGAGAAGGTCGCCAAGCCGCCAGTCCAGTTGCCGACCGAGAAGATCGAGAAGCCTCCCAAGCTGGTTGAGACCGCAAAGCTTGAGAAAGAGGACATCGCCCACGGGCTGGCCACGGAAAAGGTGGACAAGCCGCAGGTGCCCTCTGAAGGCCACCATAAGACCGAGTTTGTGCCCAAGCCGGACGACCTGCCGCAATCACGCCCGGTTGAAGAAGATGAGCCAAGCGTGCTCGGCGAAACGGGCCGCGACGCGTCATAACCTGCCTGCCCGCGACGGGTTGCAGCGCTGCCCCAAGATTTTGTTCAGAATTCCCTAAAGCCAAACCGCCGGACTGTCGATATCCGAACAGGAGCGAGTGCATCCATGACCGAACGAAACGGACCAACCGATTCATACACCACTGAACGCGTGCAGCGCATCCGGCCCAGCCAGCGCATGAAGCGCGCCGAAACCAACGTCTATGCCGCCCCGCCGCGCGCCGAAGTGTCGGCACAGGCCAGGTTCGCGAAGGCGGCCCGCGAAATCCCGGCTGTGCGGATGGACAGGGTGGACGCCCTGCGCGAGAAATTGAACGCTGCGGGCTATGACCTTGACGCTGAATTCAAGGCCGCCATGCAGATCCTGATCGACGAAGCGCTGTAAGGCGCACGACCCTCCCCCACCGCGCCCGGCCCCGCGCCGGGCGTTTTGGTTTTTCAAGCCCCTTTACTCCGGCATGGTGATGCCTTTGGCCTGCAACAGCTCGCGGGCGCGGGCCAGCACTTCGGGTGGGTGCAGCTGCATCTCAGGCCAGTCGCGGTCAAAGCCGTCGCGGCTGTCCTTGCGGGTGGCGTCCACGGCAATGTGTCGCGGGTGGCGCTCAAGAATCCAGCGGCCGTTGAATTGCCTTGGCGTTTCATCGAACAGCAGGTCGCGCTCGGGGTCGATGTTGGCCAGTGTTGCCCACGCCAGCGCCTCTGCCTTGCCGGGCACAGCCAGCCCGGCCTGCAGCACGATCAACAGGGGCAGCGGCGCGTCGCCCGCGCGCTTGAAGACTTCGTTGGCGATTTCGCGGGCCTGGTGGCCGCGGGATTTTTCAATCTCGATGACAAACACGTGCTTGCCCAGTGCCCACGCGCGAGTGTGCTCAATGCCGGCCAGGTCAGGCGTTGCGTGACCGCTGTTCTGCGCGCGGTGCTCGGACTGCTCGGTAAGGCCTGTGATGCCGCTGCCCTGGCCGGTTGCGCCGGGCTCGCCGGGCATGGGGCGCGTGGCGTCAATGGCGACCTTGCTGCCGAAGTGCAGGGCGCGGGTGGCGTGGTCCAGCGTTTCGGTGGGACCGAGCACGAACTCGAACTGGCTTGACGCGTCAAGATGCGAAAGCACGTGCGCGGCCACGGCGGCTTCATTCACGAGCGCAGGCCCGTGCTGGTCGATCACGACAATGACTTTCGTAAACGCCGCCTGGCCCAGGCCCCACACCGCGTGAGCGACCTTGCGTGCCTGGCCGGGGTAGGCCTTGTGAATCTTGACCAGCATCAGGTTGTGCGCGACGCCCGCGAAAGGCAGGCGATAGTCAATCACTTCGGGGATAGTCTGCTGCATCAGCGGCAGAAACAGGCGCTCAATGGCCCGCGTGATCCATGCGTCTTCCTGCGGCGGCGGGCCGACGACGGTCGCGAAGTACGTCGGCTTGCGGCGGCGCGTGATCGCGCTGACGTGAAACACCGGGTAGTCGTCGGCCAGTGAGTAAAAGCCGGTGTGGTCGCCGAAGGGGCCTTCGCGGCGGCGCTCGTTGATATGTATCCAGCCCTCAATCACGTAGTCGCAGCTTGCGGGCACGTGCTGCGGAATCGTCTCGCAGGGCACCATCGTAACCGGCTTGCCTTGCAGAAAACCCGCCAGGATCATCTCGTCCAGCCCCGGCGGCAGCGGCACGACGGCGGCAAAGGTCAGTGCCGGCTCGCCCCCGATGCAGACCGCGGCGGGCAGCTTGTCCTGGCCGCGCGCCCTGGCCTGGCGCATGTGCTCGGCAGCGGTGTGGTGCGTGTGGACGTGAAAGCCCGTGGTGCGCGCGTCGTACTGCTGTATGCGATACATGCCGCAGTTACGCTTGCCGTCGGCGGGCGACTCCGTGAACACCAGCGGGTAGGTCACAAAGCGGCCGCCGTCCTGCGGCCATGTCTTTAGAATCGGGATGTCATCAAGGTTGACGGCATCGCCCGTGGTCACGACTTCGCGGCACGGGCCTTTGCGCCCGTACCTGGGAAAGAAGCCCGAAAGTTCCTTCAGCGTCGGCAGCACTTGCAGCTTTTCAATCAGCGTGCGGCGCGGCGTCTGCAACGTCTCCAGCAGGCCCGAAAGGCGCTTGCGCAGGCCGTCGAACGATTCCACGCCGCACATCATGGCCAGCCGCCTCTCGCTGCCGAGCGCGTTGATCAGCACCGGGGCGTCGTACTGCCGGTCATTCGCCGTCGGCTTGTGGAACAGCAGGGCCGGGCCGCCGCCGGGCAGCTTGCTGACGCGGTCTGCAATGCAGGCGATTTCCTGGTCCACGCTGACGGGCTCACGAAACTCGACCAGTTCGCCGGCATCGCGCAGCGCCTGAATGAACTCGGGAAGGTCGGCGTATGGCATGACGGGGATGTTTCCATTCCGCCTCGGGCGGTCAACCCGGGCGGGGCGCCCCGGCAACAAAAAGGTTCGCGGCCCCGTGCGGGGCCGCGAACCTTGGTGCTGGGGGGGGGACTTGAACCCCCATGACCTTGCGGTCACTGGTACCTGAAACCAGCGCGTCTGCCAATTCCGCCACCCCAGCGACGCTGCTTAACGGTTGCCCGTTTCAAACGGGGCGCGAAACTTACACCGCACCGCCGCCAAATCAAGCGGCGGCTTCAACAGCCGCCGTTCAACCAGAATCTGGATGGTATAGGCACAACCGCGGCGTGAACCCGCAAAAGGGCGGCGCCGCGTGCGCGTGAACCTAGCTGGAGACCTTCTCGGCTTCTTTCACGGATTCGGTCTTCACTTCGTTCGACTTGTCCTCAATCTTCTTGGGTTCATCGGGGGCTTCAAAGTCGGACTTCACGTCCTTGACGCCCTTCTTGAACTCAATGACGCTCTTGCCCAAACTGCGGGCAATGGAGGGCAAACGACTGCCGAACAGCAACAGACCTACCGCGACGATGCCTACGATCTCCCAGGTTCCCAGATGAAAGATTGCCAGTGTCATGGCCTTGCTCCGTCGTCGTAACGTATGATGCTAACGAGCCATTTCGCTACGTTCTTCCTGACAACAGACTACAATATCTGTTTTGATTGACAAGCAAACGAGCCCGGAAACGCCCACATGCAGCCAGCGACAGCCAACTATACCTGCCAGGCCTGCGGTCACACCTTTGCCGCGGCCCCCGACATCATTGCAAAGCAGCCAACCTGCACTCGCTGCAAGACCTTTGGCAAGCTGACCGGCCCCGGCCTGGGCGCCCGCAAACAGGTAGTCAAGGTCAACCCGGGCGCTGCCCGCGGCGGCCCGGTCGGGCCCGCTCCCGATGATGAGCCCGTGACCGTATCGGCAGAGGTCGCCTACGGCAAACGCGGCAACCCAAGGGCCCTGATCAACGGCATTCTGCTGGTTGTGCTGGGCATCGGCATGGTGGTGACCATGTACTTCATTGTCACCACCCTCAAGGAAGACCGCAGCGCCAAGCTGAAACAGGAGAAGGAAGAAGTCCTCGACAAGGCCGACTTTGAAAAGGCCGTCGATGACGCGATCAAGAAGGCCCGTGCCTCGCTGACCCGCATTGAAGGCGCCGAAGTGCGCGACACCACCAACTTTGACGAGCCCATGATCGCCATTGCCCAGGCCGGCGCCGACATCCCGACCTGGAAGCAGGGCATTCAGCCGGGCACGCCGTTCCGCGCTGTCGGCTTCACGATCAAGGCCAAGGACAAGCGCACAGGCGTGATGGTGCACGGTTTCGTGATGCTGCTGTACTACCTGAAGGCCGAAGAAGTTGGATCCGCGTTCAGCACCGTGCAGCGCGACCTGCAAGGGCTGAACCGCTTCAGCGTCAAGGAAAACCGCGCTGTCTGGTATGTGGCGTACGCCGGCGCCAGCTACGGCGGCGAGGTGTACGACGCCGTCATGGCCGCCATGACAAGCGGAACGCCCGTGCCCGAGCAGTTCAAGCGCCGCACAGGTTCCGCCGAGTACAAGGGCTGACAGCGGGGGCAGGCTCCGGACCGAAGCGGAAGTGCCGGAACTCCTTCCCGGACACACCCTGCCGCCGGGCAGGCCCGCGGCTTTCGCCTTTGGTTTTCCTTTCTACGCTGAAAGGTCCCCGCTTACCCGTACTACTGTGGGCCCCGGAGCAATTGACGATGCGACGAATTCTTGCCGTCTGCCTGCTGCTCCCCGTGCTGCTGCCGGCAATCATCGCCCAGCCCGCACCGGAAACGCCCGAGCCGCCAAAGGTCACGGCCCAGGAGTACGCCGACCGCTCGCGCCGGCTGCGCGAATTCGGCTACCCCGAGCTTGCGCGCGCGCAGCTGGACAAGGGCGCCGCCGCCTACCCCACCGAGAAACCGATCGTCCTTGAGCAGATCCGCCTGCTTACCGAAACACGCGCGCGCTACGACGACGTGATGCGCTGGGTCGGCGTGTATCACCAGTTGTACGCCGCCGACTACGACATCAGCTATGCCGTCGCCCAGTTCCTTGAAGTCAACGAGCGGCGCCCCGTGCCGCCGGACTTTGAAGACGAACGCCAGCTTGCCGGCGCCCTCAATCGCCTCGAAACCGAAATGGCGATCTACCGCGAACTTGGCGCATTCATCGCCAAGCCGGGCGACAAACTGCCCGAAGCCGCCAAGGGCAAGCCCGACATGCCGCTGTGCTACCTCGCGCGCTGCGCGCTGGCCAAGCCCGGCAGCCATGAAGTCCTTGAGTTCACAGCCAGCTACCTCGACAAACTGGCGTGCAGCTTTCACGGCTGGGCGATGATGGACCGGCGCATGCGTCCGTTTGGCCATGCAGCCGCGCAGTTGTTTGAACTGGCGATCCCCCTTTATGAAGGGCTTGAGGCCGACCAGCGCAGCACCGCCTATGTGCGCCAGCGCCTGAGCGAGATCTATTTCCGGCTGGCAAAGTTCGAAAAGGCCCGCGAGTGGATCCTGCGCCTTGACCTGGTCTCGCCCAACGGCGGCACAGCCGCGCGCGTGTTGCAGCACATCGCGCAGGCCACAAGCGACCATGACCTGCTGGTGGAAGCGATGGAGCGCCAGTCGCGCGTCTGGCGCAGCCCCACGGCGCAGTTGAATGTGCTTGCCGCCAGGCGCATGCGCCAGCACAAATGGCCATTTGCCACATGGACCGCGTGGCAACTTACGCAGGACCTGTACCTTGCGCCCCACGAGCGCGCGGACGCCATCCTGACGCTGATTGAAGATAAGCCGGAATTTCTTGAGGCCCACTTTGCCGACGCGGCCCTGCGCGTTGAGGTGGCACAGGACGCGCCGCCCGAAGACCGCCGCAAACTGCTGCAAGGCGCGCTGGCTGTGCTTGAAAAGTGCAAAGACATCGCGCCGAGTTTCGCCGACTGGCACAGCCAGCGCGCCAACGTGTTGTGGCAGCTGGGCGACTTCAAAGAGTCTGCCAAGGCCTATCGTGAGCTTGCGCGCCTAGACCCCAGCGATCCCGAAGCACCCCGCTTTGCGGATGCCGCAACCGAGATCGCCGAGGGCAAGTACACTTCAACCGACTACGCGCTGTACCGCGAAGTGCTGGACACAGAGGGCGACTTCAAGGCCAAGGCCCGCACGCTTGAGGTGCTGTGCAGCCGCAGCCCCAAGTTCCGGCAGGCGCACGCACTGCTGTCGCGGCTGGCGCTGATGCTCAAGCGCTTCGACGTCGCCATCGGCGCGGCCACCGCCGCGCTTGAGCTTGATCCCGACCAGCTTGAAGTGCGTGACAACCTGGCCTGGGCCAGCATGCGGCTTTCGCGCTGGGCTGCCGCCGCCGAACACTTCAAGAACATTGCAGCCAAGAACCGCAACTATCGCGACGCAGCGCGCTGGGCCAGCCTGACTGAGTGGGTCGCGAGCGCAAACGCCGATGCACAGCGCGGCGCAGCCAAGTGGCTGGAAGCCCAGGACAAAGACCTGCAACCGACCGCCCGCACCAGGCTGCTGGAAGACGCCGCCGTGCTGGCGCCTGATTTTCCTGAAGCCCTGGTTGACCTTGCGATGGACAAAATGCGCATCGCCGACTTCCAGGCTGCCGAAAGCATCCTTGACCGCGCGCTGGCCAAACCCCGTGACAACTGGGCGCGCGCGGCTGTGCACATGGCGCGCGGGCGGCTGTTCATCGCAGGCCGCCGCACCGAGCGCGCGGTGGCTGAGTTTGAGTCAAGCTTTGCCGCCGACAGGTCGGATGGCGGCGCGCTGCTGCTGGCGGCAATTGCGCTGCACGGCGCCAACGAAAACGCATCCGCCAGCGCCGCCATGCGCAAGCTGTTCACCGAAGTACCGGGCACGCCGCTGCTGCGCCCCACCCCCGAAGAAGTGAATCTGCTGGACATTCTGCCCGTGCAATCCGAGGGCGCGCGCGCGCTGCATCCTGCCTACGACGCGGGCACGAAGATGGCGTTCGGCGTTGAAATCACTGTGTCCGGCGAAGGCAAGGGCGTCAACGCCGACAACCTGCGAATCGCGTTCGACATGGCCGTCGAGGTGCTTGAAGTGCCGGGCCACGGCGGCGTCTGGAAGCTGAAGCTGACCTTCAGCGGCGCGCCCGACGGCTTTGGCGCGCTGAACGGCGCGGGCACGGTGCTGACGATCAGCCCGTGGTTCGGGATGTGCGAAGAGCCGCAAGTGACCGTGTTCCAGAACGTCGTGAACCCCGCGCTGCAGGCGCTGACGGAAGGCTTCACGCTGGGGCTCGGCGACGCGCCGCTGGCGCAGCCCTATGTCTGGAAGAACACGCTGACCAAGGGCCCCCCGCACTTC
This sequence comes from Planctomycetota bacterium, assembly GCA_019636195.1. GTDB lineage: Bacteria > Planctomycetota > UBA8742 > UBA2392 > UBA2392 > JADJRK01. The sequence goes on from JAHBYA010000004.1 coordinate 137,614, forward strand.
GGGCAGGGCGACGCCGAGGGCGCGTGCCTGCACAAGCTTGAGGGCGACGCGTTCACGGTGCTGCGCCGCGCGATGGCCGGCCGCCAGATCGGCGCCCACGACGCCGCGCACTCGCGCGTGCTGGAGGCCAAAGTTGAGGCCGGGGGACCGCGCCGCGCGCTGCGGCGCGTGAGCTTTGAAATCGCCAAGCACGAGCTTGCGCCTGACCGCGAAGACGTGATTCGTTCGCACTTGCTGGTGACAGTCACCGCCCGCTAGTCAGTCCTTCACAACCTTCCACAGGCTGTCCGTGAACCAGCGCCGGCTGTCGTGGTACTGCGCCACGCCGGCAAAGCCGGTGGCGGCCGCCAGCGCATCGATGTCGGCTTGCAGGTACTTGTACGAGTACTCGGTGTGGATCGGCTCCCACTCGTCGAAATCAAAGCTGGTGCGCAGGCCTTTGACTGCCACGGTCTGGCGCACCATGCTGACAATGTAGCTTTCGATCGCGCCCGAATAGACGTCGTACGTGGCGTAGTGACGGAACTGCTCTAGGTTGAACTCACCGCCCAGTTCACGGTTGATGCGCGCCAGCAGGTTGGTGTTGAACTTCGCCGTCACGCCCTTGGCGTCGTTGTAGGCGTCGATCAGCAGATCAATGTCCTTCTTCAAGTCCCAGCCGATCAGCACCAGGTCGCCCGGGTTCAGCGCCTCCCACAGCTGGCGCAGAAACACGCGCGCCTGCACCTTGCTGAAGTTGCCGATGTTGCTGCCCAGAAACAGCACAAGGCTGCGCCGCCCTGAGCGCGTGCTTAGCCAGTTCAGCGCATCAAAGTACTCGCCGATGATGCCGCTGACTTCAATGCCCGGGTGGCGTTGGCGCATCGCAGCCACCAGCTCCTGCATGGCGCTTTCACTGATGTCGATCGGCACATACCGCGCGCCGGATGCTGCCTCAAGCAGGATGCTGGACTTGCGGCCATCGCCTGCGCCCAGGTCAATCACGTCCAGGGGTGCCCCCGCGGCCGCAACAATGTCGCGGGCGTGCGCGTGCAGAATCTCGGCTTCGCAGCGCGTGGGGTAGTATTCTTGCAGTTCGCAGATGTCGTTGAACAGCCTGCTGCCATGCTCGTCGTAGATCCAGCGCGAGGGCAGCCGCTTCGGCTTCTCGGATAAGCCGTGCAGCACATCCAGCGTGAACTGGCGCAAATCGTCGGCCGCGGTGTGCGCGTGCCGGTCTAGGCGCGTGTAGCCTTCGTTGCTCATGCGTCCTCCGCCAGCCGCAGGCCTGTGAATTGCCAGCGTTTGTCCGGGTGCCAGAAGTTGCGGTAAGTGACGCGCGAGTGCCCCCGCGGAGTCGCGACACTGCTGCCGCGCAGCACCATCTGGTTGACCATGAACTTGCCGTTGTACTCACCAAGCGGGCCCTGCACGGGCTTGAAACCCGGGTAGGGCACGTACGCGCTTTGGCTCCACTGCCACAGCGTGTTGAAGAAGTCGTGGTTGCGGTCGGTCGTATGCTCTTGGCGAGCGCCCAGCACTCGCGCCGCGTGTTCCCACTCAAACTCAGTGGGCAGGCGCTTGCCCGCCCAGCGCGCGAACGCTTCAGCTTCGTAGTAGCTGATGTGCGCCACCGGCGCGTTCGGATCAAGCTCAATCACCCCGTGAAGCGAATATGTCCGCGACTCGTCAACCCAGTACAGCGGCGCGATGATGCCTTGCCCACTCACGAAGTCCCAGCCGTCCGCCAGCCACAATTGCGGCCGCCGGTAGCCGCCATCGCGCATGAACGCGAGCCACTGCGCGTTGGTCACCATGTCGGCGCAGACGCGAAACGGGCGAAGCAACACATCGTGTGCCGGGCCTTCGTTGTCATAGGCAAAGCCTGTCTGAGCATGACCGACGCGCACGCGACCGCCGTCAATGGCATACCACTCTCCGCGGGGCGCTTCACAGCGCGGCGGTGTGGCTGCGCTGTAAACCGGAAACATCGGCGGCTGCCACAGGATGTTCTTGATGTCGGCCAGCAGCAGCTCCTGGTGCTGCTGCTCGTGGTTCAGGCCAAGCTCAAGCACGCTTGCCAGCCCGGCCTCGCTGCTGCCCCGTAACAGCTCAAGCACAAGCGCGTCAATCGCGTGCCGGTACTCGTGAACCTGCGCGACCGTGGGCCGCGTGTGCACGCCGCGCCGTGAACGCTGCGTGCGCTCGCCGACCAGGTTGTAGTAACTGTTGAACAGGTAGCCGTAATCGGCATGAAACGGCTTGTACCCGGCCGCGAACTCGGAAAGCACAAATCGCTCGAAGAACCATGTCGTGTGCCCCAGGTGCCAGCGCGGCGGACTTACGTCCGCCATTGGCTGCGGAACGTAGTCTTCGGTACACAGCGGCTTGCACAGCGCCTCGGTGGCCGCGCGCGTGGCGGCGTAGCGTTGCGCAAGCTGTGTGCGGTCGTGCATCGCGCGCGAGTATAACGAGGGGCGCAATTTGTTGACCCCCCAACCTGATCGTTTAGTGTGCACACGGTGGAATCACAAAGCCCACAGCCCGACCCCGGCAAGCTGCGTCGCCGCGCCAACGCGCTGGTCATCTTCACCGCGTGTGCAGTGCTGGTTGGCGGCTTGATTGGCGGATTTCTGCCGGGCTGGCTGCCCGATGATGAAACGTCGCGCGCGACGGCGCTTACGCTGATCGGATTTCCGGGCGACCTGCTGATGCGCATGCTGAAGATGATTGTCGTGCCGCTGATTGTGGCCACGATGATCGTCGGCGTTTCCAGCCTTGGCGACATTCGCAAAGCCGGGCGCATCGGCGGCCGCACCATCGCCTATTACGCGCTGACCACGGGCATGTCGGTGCTGACCGGCATCATTCTTGTCAACCTGATTCAGCCCGGTGTTGTGGGCGCCAGCGTGCCCGCCGACGTTGCCAACCTGCCCAAAAGCCTGCGCGAGCCCAAGGGCGCGCTGGACGCGATGCTCGATGTCGTACGCGGCATGTTTCCGGACAATCTGGTGCGTGCGGGCGTTGAAATGAACGTGCTTGGCCTGATTGTCTTCAGCATCGCGCTGGGCGCGATACTTTCAACGATGGGCGAGCGCGGCCGGCCGGTGCTGCGCTTTTTTGAGAGCTTCAATGAAGCCATCATGAAGCTGGTGCACGTCATCGTTTGGTACGCGCCCATCGGCATCGCCAGCCTGCTGATGGCCCGCATGGCGGCGGCGGGCGAGGCCTTCTGGACCGTCGAGGTCAAGCAGCTTGGCTGGTACATGGCGACCGTGATCGGCGGGCTTGCGCTGCATGTGCTGATTACGCTGCCGCTGGTTTACTGGATCATCAAGCGGCGCAATCCTTTCCCGTACCTTTGGGGCATGGCGCAAGCGTTGCTTACCGCGTTCAGCACAGCCAGCAGCAGTGCAACGCTGCCGGTCACAATGCAATGCGCAAAGCAGAACAAGATCAGCGACCGCACGGCGGGCTTCGTGCTGCCGCTGGGCGCCACGATCAACATGGACGGCACCGCGCTGTACGAGGCCGTGGCTGTCATCTTTATCGCGCAGAGCCTGGGCGTTGAGTTGACCGCGGCGCAGATGGTGGTGATCTTCTTTACGGCAACGCTGGCGGCGATTGGCGCAGCCGGCATCCCGGAGGCCGGCCTGGTCATGATGGTGATTGTGCTGACGGCGGTTGGCCTGCCGCCGGAGGCCGCGGCGCTGATCCTGGCCGTGGACTGGTTTCTGGACCGCTTTCGAACAGCGGTAAATGTCGCGGGCGACGCCATCGGCGCCGGCGTGGTCGATCACTTCGAGCAACGCAACACCGAACCGGCACCGGCAGCCGCCGCGTGATTCCCTGCCTGCGGCTGCTATGCTGCGCGTATGTCGGGCAAGGGTTCACGCATGCGGCTGATGACTCTCATTGCAGGTCTGCTTGTGGCCGTGCTGGTGACGACCGGCAGTTGGATTTACAACCGCAACTACGGCTCATGGGTTGATCACCTGCTGGGCGCCGACAGCCCTGAAGCCGGCCCGGCGCCGGCACTTGAGCTTATCAGCGCGTTTCCGAACCTGAGGTTTGAGCTGCCCCTGTGGTTCGGCGTTGCGCCCGACGGCACGGGCGAAATCTATGTGATCGAGCAAAACGGCCGCATTTTTCGCTTCAAGAATGACGCGGCCGTCAAAGAGCGCGAGACATTCCTTGACATCGCATCCCGCATCCCGCGCCGCCGCAACAACGAAGAAGGCCTGCTGGCTATGGCCTTTCACCCCAAGTTCAAGGAAAACAGCATTGTCTTCATCCATTACTCGCAGCACCAGGGCGGCGGTAAGCCGCGGCGCGGCGTGACTTCGCGCTTCAAGGTTGACGCCAAGACACGCAACATTGACGTGTCAAGTGAAGTGATCATCCACGAAATCGAGCAGCCCTACGGCAACCACAACGGCTGCGAGCTTGTCTTTGGCCCCGACGGCATGCTGTACATGAGCTTTGGCGATGGCGGCAGCGCCAACGACCCGCACGAGCATGGCCAGAACTTGAAGAGCTGGCTGGGCACCGTGCTGCGCATAGACATCGACAAGCCCGACGAAGGCAAACAGTACGGCATACCCAAAGACAACCCTTTCGTGGGCCGCGACGACGCCCTGCCTGAGATTTGGGCCTACGGACTGCGCAACGTGTGGCGCATGAGCTTTGACCCCGAAACCGGCTTGCTGTGGGGCGGCGACGTTGGGCAGGTCAGCTACGAAGAAATCGACATCATCGTAAAGGGCGGCAACTACGGCTGGAATGTGCGCGAAGGCAAGCACAAGTTTCGCGGCGACAAGACCGCCGACATGATTGACCCGGTCATCGACTACGGCCGCCGCCAGGGCATCAGCGTCACGGGCGGCTTTGTCTATCGCGGCAAGAAGCACGCGTCGTTGCAAGGCGTGTACATCTACGCCGACTACGGCAGCGGCCGCGTGTGGGGCCTGCGCTACGACCACAAAGAAGAAAAGCTGCTCAGCAACCAGTTGCTGTACCACAAGGTGGGCTTTGCGCCGTCCAGCTTCGGCCTTGATGCCGATGGCGAGATGTACGTGTGTGATCACCGCGGCGGCTTGATCTATCGTATCCAACCCAAGGCCGACTGATGGACCTGTTACTCACTGACAAGACCGTGCTCATCACCGGCGCATCCGGCGGCATCGGCCGCGCACTTGCCAGAGCATTTGCCGCAGAGGGCTGCAACCTGGTGCTCACCGGCCACAGCAACTTCGAAGCATTGCAAGGCTGGCTGGCTGAACACTCTTTTGCTGACCGCGCCATTGCTGAATACGCCGACGTGACTGACCTTGCGGAAATGCAGCAGGCGTTCAAAACCGGCGTCAAACGTTTCGGGCGAGTTGATATCTGCGTCGCCAACGCCGGCAAATGGCCCGCGCCCAACGAGCGCCTTGACCAGATGTCGCCCGCGCGCTTTGAAGAAACGCTGCGCGTGAACCTGCTGGGCAGCGCATGGACCGCCAAGGCCTTCATGGAGACTTTGGCCGCAAACGGCCCCCGCGCCGACGGCCACGGTGCAGCGCTGACCTTCATTGGCAGCACTGCCGGCCGCCACGGCGAGCCCGGCCACTGCGACTACGCGGCAAGCAAGGCCGCGCTGCGCGGGCTGATGCTGTCGCTGAAGTCCGACATCGCGCGCATTGATCCTTTTGCGCGAGTCAATGTGGTCGAGCCCGGCTGGACTGTCACCGAAATGGCAAGACCGGCACTGGAGCAACCGGGCGTAATCTCGCGCATTGTGCGCACAATGGCCATGCGCCAAATTGCCAAGGCCGACGACATCGCTCGCACGGTGGTGGCGCTCAGCAGCCCGGCAATCAGCAGGCACACCAGTGGCGAAGTCCTGACAGTCTCCGGCGGCATGGACGGCCGCACGCTGTGGGGCGAAGACGACATCGACGAAGACGCCATCCGCCAACGAGTAAAGGGCTGATGCAAAGCCCGGCACGCCAGTGCCGGGCTTTGCATCACAGAGCCACAGAGTCACAGAGAACCGCAAAAACTGCCTGCAGATAGACCCAGACGGGCCGTGGCGCGGGCGCCCCGCCCGTGCGCGGTTCCCACAAACAGCAACCTCTCAGCAAGTACGCCCCGCGCCCGCTGTTAATGGCGAACTTGGCGACAGGCACACGTGCGCCAGCCCCGCCCGGCCCTCCTCCGAATGCGGCGCGTTCCTGCGGTTCGGGCGCTGCGCGCCCCTGACCGTGCCGGTTTGGCGCGCATTTGCCTTATCTGTGTTTATCTGCGCCCATCCGTGGCTAAAACAGGCTCGATGGAAGAAGAGCAGATTTATGTGCTGGCCGACAGCGCCCGCGCCACGGTCTTTGAAGCGCGCGGCGTCACCAAAGTCTATCGCATGGGCGAAGTTGAAGTTCACGCCCTGCGCGGCGCCGACGTTGACCTGTACGAGGGCGAATTCGTCGTGCTGCTGGGCCCAAGCGGCAGCGGCAAATCAACGCTGCTGAACATTCTGGGCGGGCTCGACACACCCACTGCCGGCACAGTGCGCTACCACGACAACGACATCAGCAGCGCCGGCGACCGCGAGCTTACCGAATACCGCCGCAACCACGTCGGCTTTATCTTTCAGTTTTACAACCTGATCCCGAGCCTCACGGCCCGCGAGAACGTCGCCCTGGTCACCGAGATCGCCCGCGACCCCATGCGCCCCGAAGAAGCGCTTGCGCTTGTAAAACTCGCCGACCGCATGGACCACTTTCCCAGCCAGCTTTCCGGCGGTGAGCAGCAGCGGGTGGCGGTCGCGCGCGCGGTGGCCAAGCGGCCGAACGTGCTGCTGTGCGACGAGCCCACGGGGGCGCTGGATTTCAAGACCGGCATCAAGGTGCTGGACGCCCTGGAAAGCGTAAACCGCGAGCTTGGCACCACCACGGCTGTGATCACGCACAACGCGGCCATCGCCGAAATGGCGGACCGCGTGGTGCACATCGCCGACGGGCGCATCGCGAAAGTGGACGTAAACCTGACCCGCAAGAAACCCGCGGAGTTGAGCTGGTGATTCCCGCCCTTGACCGCAAACTGCTGCGCGACCTGTGGCGCATGAAGGGCCAGGCGCTGGCGATTGCCGCCGTCATCGCCGCGGGCGTGGCGATGTACGTCAGCCAGCTAGGCATGCTGGATTCGCTGCGGCTGACCCAGCACGAGTACTACAGCCAGTATCGCTTTGCGCACGTGTTCGCCGGTTGCAAGCGCGCGCCCGAAAGCGTGATGGAAGACATTCGCGGGATTGATGGCGTGCAGACCGCCGAGTCACGCGTGGTCTGGGGCGTAACGCTGGACGTGCCGGGGCTTGATGAGCCCGCCGTCGGGCAACTGATCAGCTACCCCGACCACGGCGAGCCGTTGCTGAACGACCTGTTCATTCGCACAGGGGACTTGCCGCAGGGGCCGGACCAGATCGCCGCCAGCGAAGCCTTTTGCAAAGCCCACAAGTTCAAGCCCGGCGACAGCGTGGTGGCGCTGATCAACGGGCGCAAGCGCAGGCTTACGATCACGGCGATTGTGCTTTCGCCCGAGTACGTCTATTCGCTGCCGGCGGGCGGATTCATCCCGGACGACAAGCGCTACGGCGTGTTCTGGATGCGGCGGCATGAGCTTGCCGGCGCGTCCGACATGCAGGGCGCGTTCAATGACGTGACGCTGACCCTGAAGCCCGGCGCCAGCGAACCCGAAGTGATGCGCCGCCTGGACGACGTGCTGGCGCCCTACGGCGGCCGGGGCGCGATGCCGCAACGGTTGCAGCTTTCCAACTGGTTCTTGAACAACGAGATCACGCAGCTTGAGCAGTTCGGAAACGTCCTGCCCGTGATCTTTCTGGCCGTGGCCGCATTCTTGCTGAACGTGGTCATGTCGCGCCTGATCGCTACCCAGCGCGAACAGGTGGCCGCGCTCAAGGCCTTCGGCTATCGCGACCGCGACGTCGCCATCCACTACGCCAAATTCGTGCTGCTGGTGTCGATCATCGGGGGCATCATTGGCGCCGCAGCCGGCGCGTGGATGGGCCGCGGGCTCACGCAGATCTACACCGAGTTCTACCACTTCCCGGTGCTGGTGTTCCGGCTTGACCCGCTGTTGCCGGTCAGGGCGCTGGCGATTACCGCGGGCGCGTCGTTGCTCGGGGCCATGGCCAGCGTGCGCAAGGCCGCCGCCCTGCCGCCCGCCGAGGCAATGCGGCCCGAAGCTCCCCCCACCTACCGCCGCACGCTTGTTGAGCGCATCGGCCTCGAGCATGTGCTGCGCCAGCCGACACGCATGATCCTGCGTGAGCTTGAACGCCGCCCGGTCAAGGCAGCCCTGAGCGTGCTGGGCATCAGCATGGCAGGCGCGCTGCTGGTCGTCGGCTTCGGCTTCATTGACATGGTGAACTACGTGATCGACAGCCAGGCCAACGTGCTGCAGCGTGAAGACGTGAGTGTTACTTTCATTGAGCCGCGCAACCGCAGCGCGCTGCACGACCTGCGCGCCATGCCCGGCGTGCAGCACGCTGAGCCGTTTCGCAACGTGCCGGCGCGCCTGCGGTTCAAGCATCGCTGGCGGCTGGCGGGCATCAACGGCGTTTCACGAAACGCAACACTCAATCGCGTCGTGGACGAAGATTTGAAGCCGCTGGTGCTGCCCGATGAAGGCGTGGCATTGTCGCGCGCGCTGGCCGATGTGCTGGGCATAACCGGCGGCGACATGCTGACGCTTGAGGTGCTGGAAGGCGAACGGCCGACGCGACAGGTGCGGGTCGCCGCGCTGGTGGACGACTTTCTGGGGCTGAACGCGTACATGGACCTTGAGGCGCTGAACCGCCTGATGCGGCAAGACGGCGTGATTTCGGGCGCGCACATCAGCGTTGACCCGGCGGCGCAGCGGCAACTGTACCGGCAACTGAAAGACACACCGTTTGTGGCGGGCGTAAGCCTGAAGCAGGCGGCGATCGACAACCTGCGCAAGACCATGGCCGAAAACATTTTAATCACGCTGGGCATGACGGTGTTTTTCGCGGGCGTGATCACTTTCGGCGTGGTCTATAACGCGGCGCGCATTTCACTGTCTGAGCGCTCGCGCGAACTTGCCAGCCTGCGCGTGCTGGGCATGACGCGCGGCGAAATCAGCTACATTCTGCTGGGCGAGCTTGCGATCCTGGTGCTGGCCGCGGTGCCTCTGGGCTGCCTGCTGGGGTACTGGATGGCGCGCGGCACGCTTGCGGCGCTGAACACTGAGACGTTCCGGCTGCCGTTTGTCATGAGCGACATGTCGTACTCGGTGGCGGCGACGGTGGTGCTTGTGGCGGGCGCGATCTCGGCGCTGATTGTGCGGCGGCGGCTGGACCGGCTTGACCTTGTGGAAGTATTGAAGACCAAAGAGTAAACAACCTGCATGAAGTGGGTGAACCGCATCCTGTTGATCGTCGCCGCGCTGGCCGTAATCGGCCTTGTCGCCTATGGCTTCATTCCAAAGCCGGTACCCGTGGAGCTTGCCAAGGTAACGCGCGGCGAAGTGCTGCTTACCATCGACAACGAATCGCGTACCCGCGTGCGCGACCGCTACACACTGTACGCGCCGGTGGCGGCCACAATGCGACGCATCACGCTCAAGGCGGGCGACCCGGTGAGCCCGGGTCAGGTCATCGCGGAACTTGCCCCGCTGCCGCCCCAGCCGCTGGACGCGCGCGCGCGGGCCGAAGCCAATTCTCGTGTGCAGGCCGCCGAAGAAAGGCTCAAGGCGGCAGGCGCGGAGATTGAGGCGGCCCAGGCCGACCAGGAGTTTGCAACCAAAGAGGCGGAACGCTTGACCGGCCTTGAGGCCAAGAAGCTCGCGTCCACCGAGTCCAAAGAAGCCGCGATCGCCCGATTGGCGGCGGCGAACGCGCGGCTGGCCTCGGCGCGCTTTCATCATGCGGCGGCAGGCTTTGACCGCGACATGGCGCGCGCGGCCCTGATCACGGGCAATGAAGGCACTGTGGCTCTTGAGTTGAAGGCGCCGGTCGGCGGGCGTGTGCTGCGCGTGCTGCGCGACAGCGAGGGCACGGTCGCCCCCGGGGAGCCGCTTCTGGAGCTGGGTGACCCGGCTAGCCTTGAGGTGGTGGCTGACCTGCTTTCGCGCGACGCCGTGCGCGTGCAGTCGGGCATGCGCGTGCGCCTTGAACGCTGGGGCGGCGAAGTCGCGCTGAAAGGCCGCGTGCGGCTGGTTGAGCCGTTCGGGTTTACAAAGTTTTCGGCCTTGGGCGTGGAAGAACAGCGCGTGAACGTGCTGATCGACTTTGATGAACCGCGCGAGCGCTGGGCCGCGCTGGGCGACGGTTATCGGGTCGAGTCGCGGGTGATACTGGTGGAGCGGTTACAGACGCTGCGCGTGCCGGCGGGCGCATTGTTCAACACCGAGCAGGGCACAGCACTGTTCGTTGTCCGCGACGGCAAAGCGACCGAGCTGCAACTGAAAGTCGGCGTGCGCAGCGGCCTCGACGCCGAGGTGCTGAGCGGCTTGAACGAAGGCGATGAAGTGATCGTGCATCCCGGCGATGAAGTCAAAGACGGCGTGCGCGTTGTCCCCCGGTAGCGCGCCTCGGGGTTTGGGGTCAACTTGATCCGCAGCCTGCAACAGTCCCTGCAACGCTGGTACGCGCGCAACGCCCGCGACCTGCCGTGGCGCAGGCGTGTGACGCCCTACCGGGTTTGGGTCAGCGAGATCATGCTGCAACAGACGCGCGTCGAAGCGGTGCGCCAGAAGTATGTGGCCTTCATGCGCCGCTTTCCGACCCTGCGCGCGTTGGCTCAGGCCCCGCTTGAGCACGTGCTTGAGGCCTGGTCCGGCCTTGGCTACTACCGCCGCGCGCGCATGCTGCACGCCGCGGCGCGGGAGATTGCTGCACGCCACAGGGGCCGCTTTCCGCGCTCGCATGCGCAACTGCTGGCGCTGCCCGGCGTGGGCCGCTACACCGCAGGCGCGATCATGAGCATCGCGTTTGACCAGCCGTGCCCGATTGTGGACGGCAACATTGTGCGCGTGTACGCGCGCCTGCATCGCACTGCCAAGCCCGCCAACAAGGACGTCTGGGCATTCGCGCAGCAGTGGGCTGACAGCGCCGCTGCGCCGGCGATCATGAACCAGGCGATCATGGAACTGGGGGCGATCGTCTGCACGCCGGTCACTCCCCGCTGCGACATCTGCCCCGTGCGCAAGCACTGCAAGGCCGGCCGCCACGGCGACGCACGCGAGTTTCCGGCCCCCGCACCGCGCGGGGAAAAGCGCAGCGTGCGCTATCTGCTGCTTGTGCTCCGCGATGCAAAGGGCCGCGTGCTGCTGCGCAAGCGGCCCCAGGGCGACAAAGGCAGTTTGCTGCCGGGCGGCCTGTGGGAGCTTCCTCATGCCGAGTGGCCGCAAGGCGCGCCGACGCCCGAAATCCCTGCCGACAATCTTCGGCTCACCGGCAAAGCCGTCCAGGTCACGCACAGCATCATGGACTGCAACGTGACCCTGCACGTTCAGCCGGCGACCGGCGGCGCTGCAGGCCGCTGGTTCACAATGCAGCAGGCGCAGGCCGCGGCAATTTCATCGGCGACGCGCAAAGCGCTGCTCACGGGCTATCCGGGCTGATCGCGTAAACTACAATCCGCCCGGGCCCCCACAGGAGAAGCCATGACAAGACTAGTAATGATCCCGTTGGTCGCGCTGCTGTGCGCGCCGCTGACAGCCGGCGAGGCCGAGCAGGCCAATGCCCAGAAGTTTCTGGAAAGCCAGACCGCGCTCAACGATGCCGCCAAAGGCGAAAGCACGCTGAAGCTGCGGATGCTGGGCGTATCGGTCGGCAAATTCACGATCAAGGTCGAGCACGGCGAGTACGACGGCACCAAGTGCTACGTGGTCACAGCCGCGGGCGAGTTTGAACTCGGCGGCGTGAAGTCAAAACTGGCGGCCAACTCACGCATTACGCACAACCTTCACATCCTGCGCGAAACCAGCACTGAGCACGAAAACGACGAGCTGGTGAAGAGCATTGAATACACCGACGCCAACGGCGTGCTCAAGGTCAAGCTGTTCAACAAGAAGGCGGATCACGAGGCCGACCGCGAAGTTGAATCCGAAGTCAAGCCCGAGCCGCGCATGCTGGTGGGCATGGCCCACATGCTGGCGCAGGTGCTGATTCCCGCCGAAGCCGGCCGGAAGTACGAGTTCGTGGACTGGCACATTGAGGCCGCGCGCAGCTTTGCGCTTACGCTGGAGGCCGCGGGCGCCGAAGACGTCGCCGGCGGCAAGGCGCGCAAAGTTGTGACGCACGGCAGCGACTTTGAACGCGGCGAAGAGGGCAAATGGGAAGAAAGCAGCAAGTCTGAGTCCGTGTGGTTGAGCGGCCCCTCGTTCGTGCGCGTGAAGTTCAAGGACGGCACGCTGCTGGACTCCGGCCCCGACCCCAAGCGCACGCCGATCAGCAAGGAAGCGCTGGCCAAGCAGGACAAAGAACTGCACCCCGCCATCCTGTTCTTTGACGCGATCGGGGCCAAGGACGAAGAGCTCTTGAAGAAGGCGGTCAACATGGACCGCTTCATTGACTTCGTGATCGAGAACAACGAAGAGCTCAAAGACCTAGAGCCCGAAGACAAGGCCGCCGTCAAGGAGTACCTCAAACCCGAGATGGCCAAGAACTTCTTCAATGACGAAAAGGAAAAGACCGACGTCGAGAAGAAGCGCGAAGCAGCCGTCATGCAACTGCTGAAGCACGAGGAGAACTTCGAAGTCATCAAGATCGAAGAGTACACAGCCGTGGTGTTCACCGGCGAGGCCAAAGACATGTTCGGCAACATGGCCTTCTACGTCGAGAAGAACAAGGAAGGCGCCTGGCAGGTAATCTGGGTCGGTGAACGGCCAGCCGAAAAGAAGAAGCCCGAAGAAAAGAAACCGGGCAAGGAAAAGGAAGAAGAAGAGGAGTACTAGCCGTCAGGCACACACACACAGCAAAAGGGGACAGGCTGCCGCCTGTCCCCTTTGTCCTTCTGCTTGCGCACCAGTTTCTCTACTTGCCGCCGGCTACGCCTGTATCTTTGGCCTGCTCGAGCTTGATTGCCTTGGTGATCAGGTTGGCAAGTTCCAGCACGTCGCTGTCGTCGGTTTCGGCGATCAGCTTCTTTACGTCTTCCAGCAGCGCGTTGTAGCTGCCGCCTTTGGCCCAGTAGCTCTTGCGCAGCAGCTCGGCAAACTCGGCGACGTTGGCCGCAACACGCAGGTTCACGGGCGCGTCGGCCCAGGCCTTGATGTCGCGGGTAGTCGCGCCCCTGGTGACTTCCACAAACTCGTTCAGCTCATCGTGCTTGTAGCGCACGGTGGCCTTGGCGATGTCGCCGGTGGCGCCCTCGACCAGCTTGATTTCGTACAGCGCCGTCACGCTGTGGCCTGCGCCCACTTCGCCGCCGTCCACACTGTCGTTGCGAAAGTCCTCATTCTTCAGCCAGCGGTTTTCGTAGCCCAGCAGGCGCCAGCTTTTCACGACTTCCGGGTTGAACTCAAGCTGCACCTTGGTGTCGCGGGCCACCACCTGCAGCGTGCCGGTCAGGTTATCGACGAAGATGCGCTTGGCTTCGTCCAGCGTGTCCACATAGGCGTAGTGTCCGTCGCCCTTGTCGCCCAGCTGCTCAAGCAGTGTGTCGTTGTAGTTGCTCATGCCGAAGCCGATGCTGGAAAGCGTGATGCCCTTTCGGCGGTACTCGACGACAGTCTTGAGAATCGCATCCGGCCCCGTCTGGCCCACGTTCGCGACGCCGTCGCTGCACAAAATCACGCGGTTGATTGCTTTGTCGCGATAGGCGGCCGCCGCCATTTCGTAGCCCATGCGGATGCCTTCTTCGGCGTAAGTCGCGCCTTCGGCCTTGAGCGACTCCAGCGCGTCGATGATGCGCTCAGGATCATTCGTGTGGCTCAACACCTTGCGGCCGGTGCTGCCGTACACCGCGATGCCAACGTAGTCGTCTTTGCGCAATTGTTTCACCAGCATGCGCAGCGCCTTCTTCACCAGCCCCAGGCGGTTTTCCATGTCCATGCTGCCGCTGACGTCCACCACGAAGGTCAGCACAGCCGGTTTGCGCTCGGCTGGGTCGATGGTCTTGGCTTGCACGCCGACGCGCAAAAGGTGGCAATGTTTGATGTCCTGGCCGTAGCGCGACGGCGCGACATCCATGGCGATGTTGAACACGCCGTCGCGAGGCGCTTCGTACTTGTACTTGAAGTAGTTGACGAACTCCTCGACACGGGGCGCTTCGTCGGGCGGCATGTAGCCGCGGTTCAGGTAGTCGCGGCACACGGTGTAACTGCCGGTGTCAACGTCAACGGCAAAGGTGCTTTGGCGCATGTCTTCGGTGTCAACAAACGGGTTGGTGCCGTATTGCTTATGAAACATGTCAAAGGGCTCGCCGGTGTCGGCCTTTGGCGGCTGGGCGGAGTCGTTCTGTCTCTCTACTGAAGGCGGCGATTCTCTGTCGCTTGCCAGATAGCCCACTTGCGCGCTTCCGCCCCCCGCATAGCCGCATGCGGCGACGAACATGCCCAGCATGGTGAGGGCTGCGATTGTGGTTTTGCGTTGCATGGTTTTCCCTTTGTGGTTCGCCTGTTTTCTTGCGCCTTGCTCCATCTCTTACGCGATGGGCTCTGGTTTGTTGTGGTCAGTCTTTCTTCAGTTCTGCTGCTTTGCGGACCAGCTTCAGCAGTTCATTCACCTGCTCTTCGCGCCACTCGGGGACGATCTGTTCAAGATCAGCGATCACAGGCTCAAGCGTTGCGCCGCGGGCGTAAAAGCCGTTGGCCAGAATCTCGGCAAACTCGGCCACGTTGCCCGCCAGCCGCAGGCCAAGCGGCGCAAGCGTCCACTCGCGCGCCAAATCCTGCGTGTAGGCCTGCTGTGAAATCTCTTGCGCCTGCCCTTCCTCATCGAGCTTGTAGCGCACTGTGGCGGTGGCGACGTGTCCAGCCGCGTTGTCGTGCAGCTTGATTTCGTACAGTGCCGTGGCCGCGTGGCCGGCGCCGATCTCGCCGCCGTCAACGGCGTCGTTGCGGAAGTCTTCATCTTTCACGTCGCGATTGACGTAACCGATCAGGCGGTAGCTCTTGACCACGGTAGGATTGAACTCGACCTGGATCTTCACGTCACGGCCCACGACCTCAAGGGCCCCGGTCAGGTTATCGACGAACACGCGTTTCGCTTCGTCAAGGCTGTCGATGTAGGCGTAGTGGCCATCGCCCTTGTCGCCAAGCTGCTCAAGCAGGTGATCATTCACGTTGTCCATGCCGAAGCCCAGGCTGCTCAGCGTAATGCCCGCCCGGCGGCGGCTTACTATCTCGCGCAGCAAGCCGGACACGTCGCTTATGCCGGTGTTCGCAACACCATCGCTGCACAGCACCACGCGGTTGGTGCTGCCCGCCCGGTACGCCTTGGCCGCCAGTTCATAGGCCAGCTTCAGGCCCTGCTCGGCGTTGGTGCTGCCGCTTGCTTGCAGGCCATCTATCGCGTCAAGGATTTCGGACTTCCGGCCGGCGTCGCGATGCTCAAGCACCACACGGGCGCCGCTTTCGAAGGTGACAATCGCTACGCGGTCGCCTTCGCGCAGTTCATTGACCAGCATGGCCAGCGCACGCTTGACCATGCCAAGCCGGTTGTCACCGCTCATGCTGCCGCTGGTGTCGATCAGCAGGGTAAGAGTCGCGGCCTTGCGCTCGGCGGGGTCAATGCGGCGGGCCTGCACGCCGACGCGCAGCAGGTAGCTGTTGCGAATGTCGGCGCCGTAGCGCGAGGGCGCGCCATCCATGGTGATGATGAAGGGGTCACGCACAGGAGTGGCGTAGCCGTAACTGAAGTAGTTGAGAAACTCTTCGGGGCGGATCGCTTCCTCGGGCGGAAGCACGCCGCGGCCAAGGTAGGCGCGGGTCAACGTGTAGCTGCCCGTGTCGTGCTCAAGGGCAAATGTCGATTTTGCGTCGTCTTCGGTGTCAACAAAGGGGTTGTAGCCGTGGCCCTTGTGAATCATGCCCTGGGGGCCATCCGCAGCATCAGGCGCCGTCAACTTACGCATGTTGTCGGTTGGGGAATGGTCTCTGAAAAACTGGCCTGGCTCCTTCCCGGTCAGAACCGACTCGGGAGTACTGAACCTGATTCCATCCAGGACCAAGGCCTGCGACTGATCGCTGTTGCACCCGGCTTCCTTCTCTTCCTTCGCATGGCTGGCAATGCTATTGGGCGCAACTTTGTCATCGCCGTTCAAGGCAAACACGCCCACGCCGATCACCAGCGCAGCCGCTGAGGCCAAGCCGGTGCCCCAGGCACGCCAGTGCGGGCGCGGCTTGACCGTCAGCGGTGCCTTTGCCGCGGGGGGCAGTGCGGCAGCTTTGGCCAGGGTTGCGGCAATCAAGTCGGGGGGCGACTTGCCGCCAAGCGCCTCTTCAAGCGCCGATTCAAGGATGGGGTCATGGTCTTGCATATTTGTGCCTTTGGGCGAGCGTTCGGTGTTCAGGACAAGGAACCTCGAACTCTCATCTCCACACACTTCTTCAGGCGTGCCTTCGTTCGGGCCAGCAGGGTCTTCACGCCGTCGTCGGTCATGCCCAACTGTTGCGCGACCTCGACCCGCTGCAAACCCTGCGTGTACTGCAACTGCAATGCCTGTCTTGGCTTGTCGTCCAGCGTTTGCAGGCACTCGCTCAATGCCGCCTGCATCGCGCTGCCGTCGTCGGTGACGAGCTCGGTCCAGCGGTTGTCAATCTGTTCAATCTCGGCGGCGTTGATCACCTTGCCCGCGTGCCTGCGCGACTTCAGAAACAGGTTGCGCGCCACCACCCGCAGGTACGCCCCCGTTTCGGCTTTGCCCCGTTGCTCAAAGGGCTTCTGGTGCACAGCCAGAAACGTCTCCTGCGTGATGTCGTCGGCCAGGCTCGCCTCGGCGCCCAGTGCGCGCACGTAGCGCCACACGCCGGCCTGGTGCTCACGCATCAGGCTTGCAAGGTCGAGTCTCGGCTCAATCGCCGCCATTGCCATCAACCTTAGAGGCCAAGAGAGAAAGGCAAGGGTTCAAGAATCTTAGGGACTCATCAACCGCAGGCGCATGCAGTTTGCGAGCTAACAGGACGTCAGGACTGCAGGACAGGGGGTGGTCCTAGTGTCCTAACGTCCTGTGGAATCAGAAGTTCCATGCAGCCGAGCGTAAGGTTCACTTCTCTAGCAACCGCAAGTCAATCACGCCGGGGATGTCTTCAATGGCGTGTACCGCCGCGCTTTCGTCATCCAGGCTGCGCGTGACGGTCTGGATGCGCACGGTGCCGTCGGCTTGCGGCTTGCCGGTGACGCGCACGCCGGGAATGTCTTTCAACGCGGCAAGCACGTCGCGCTGCTGTTCAATGTCGTATGCAAGGATGAAGGAAGACACGGCCCCCGAGTACAGCGCTGAAGGTTCAGTGTTCGAACTTATCGTGCCATTGGCTGTTCAACGCCGAACACCGAACGCCGAACGATCATACCGCCCGATTCACGGCCTTGGCCACGGCGGGGATTGCCTGCATCAGTTCGCTGAACTGCTCCAGGTACAGGCTTTGGCCGCCGTCGCTCTTGGCCTTGTCCGGATCGTTGTGAACTTCAACCATGATGCCGTCGGCGCCCGCCGCCACTGCCGCCAGCGCCATCGGCGCCACGTACTGCCGAAAGCCCGTGCCGTGGCTTGGGTCAACAATCACGGGCAAGTGCGAAAGCTCTTTGACCGCGGGCACGGCACTTAGATCCAGCGTGTTGCGTGTGTGCGTGGCAAAGGTGCGTATCCCACGCTCGCACAGCACCACCTGCGTGTTGCCGCCGCTCAGCACATAGTCGGCGGCGGTAAGCCATTCTTCAAGTGTCGCGGACATGCCGCGCTTGAGCAACACGGGCTTACGCGCCTTGCCGGCCTTTCGCAGCAGCGAAAAGTTCTGCATGTTGCGCGCGCCAATCTGGATCATGTCGGCGTGCTGCTCGACCAGTTCCAGCCCTTCTTCGTCCATCGCTTCCGTGACGAACTTCAGGCCTGTCTCGCGCCGCACGTCATCCATCAGCTTGAAGCCGTCCTTGCCCAAGCCCTGAAAGCTGAAGGGGCTGGTGCGCGGCTTGAACAATCCGCCGCGCATGATGGTTGCCCCGGCTGCCTTGACCGCGCGGGCAATGGCCAGCACCTGCTGCGGGCTTTCGAAGCTGCACGGGCCGGCCATTACCGCCAGCTTCTGCCCGGCGCCGATCTTCACACCCGCAACGTCAACCACAGTGTCTTCTTCACGGACTTCGCGGGCGGCCAGCTTGAAGGCCACCGTCAGGCGCATGACCTTGGCCACGCCCGGCAGGCTGGAAAACAGCGCGGGGTCGTGGCCGTTAAGCTCGCCGGTTACGGCGACAACGGTGCGCGACGCGCTTTGCAGCGGGTGCGCGGTCAAGCCGATCTCGGCGACGCGGGCCGCCACGGCGCCCAGTTGATCGGCGCTGGCGTTGGACTTCATGAGGATGAGCATTGAGGCGAAACTCTCCTTTGCCTCCCGCGCCGCGCACTCTACGCCATGCACGCGAAAGTGAAAGTAGGGAGAAATCGCCCGCCCTTACTACACTGTGCCCATGGCGGACACCCGCAAACCCACCGAAATCGAGGCCCACCTTGTGGCGCGCCTGAAGCTGCAACGCGTGATCTTCGGGTCTTGCGCGCTGGTGCTGGTCACCCTGGCTGTACTGGGCATGTCGGCCTACCGCACCATGCAGCGCGACCTGCTGCAGGCCCGCTCCGAGACCGCCGACACTGCCGTGGCAAAGCGCAACGAAGCCGCCCGCGCCGACGACCTCGCCGAAACGCTGGAGGTCGCCCGCGAAGAAACACGCGCGCGCACCCGGCAACTGGCGCTTGAAAAGTGCCGCCTTGCGGCGCAGGACCTGGCGCTGGGCAACGAAGCGCGCGCCCGCGCGCTGGTGCAGGAAGCGATTGCGCTCGGCCCGCCGCCCTGGGCGCAACTGCTGCTGCACCGACTGAAGCCCGGCCCCGCGCGCATCGCCATGGAAGGAAACGCGCCGGTGATCTCGGGCGCCCTCAGCGGCGACCGCAAGCGGGCAGGTGTTGTGCGCGCCGGCCTGGGCCGCGGCACAACCGTCGAAATCTACGCGCTGGCAGACGGCAAGCTGCTGACTTCCACGCGCCTGCCTGACGGCGGAACCAGCGGCGACCTTGCGCTTGACCACACCGGCGCGCGCTTTGCTGTGCGACACAACGGCGAGTTGCTGCTGTTTGACGGCGAGTTGCGCAACGCGCACCGGCCCGACCCCGACGAGGCCGATCCTGTCTCGGCCTGGTCAATGGCCGCCGCTGACGCATCACTGCGCCATGCCGCACTTGGCGCCCCGGGCGTTGTTGCCCGGCTTGACCTTGCCACCGGCCGCCTGACAGTGCTGCACCTGCCCGAACCGGAAGCTGAGCTGCGCGCGGTGCTGCCGCTTGCCGACGGCGGCGTGGCCGCAGTTGCCGGCCCGTGGGTGCTGCGCCACGACGGCAAAGTATGGACACGCCACGAGCTGCGCGGTGACCAGATTGCCGGCGCAGCCGCGTTGTACGACGCCGGCGCCATGCTGATTGCAGCCGGGGTGTTCGGGCGCGAAATCGTGCTTTCCGCAATTGACCTGCGCACCGGGGCCAGCCAGCCGTGGCGAAACCACACCTTGTCGCCGCTGACCTGGACCCGCGCGCAGTTCATGGCCGACGGCACCCTGCTGTGCAGCGCCAGCCGCGGCACCGTCGCACTGGCAGGGCCCGGGGCCGTGACGGAGCTTGAAGTCAGCGGCAGCGCCGTCACCTTTGGTGCGCTGGGGCCCGACGGCCTGGTGTTCGGCAACGAAGGCGGAGAGACCAGTGTGCGCGTCCTTGAGGCCGAGCGCGAACTCGGCCGCGCGCTGATGCTGGTGCCGCCCGGTTGTATCGCACGCGCCGAGGCCGGCGGGTTTGTGCTGACAACCGACACAGGGTTCAGCCGCGTCCACACGGGCGCCGGCTGGGTCGCGGCGGGAACGCTCACGCGTGTTGTGCCGGCTGGGGCAGGATGGGCGGCCCAGGACGGCGAAAGCGTGCTGCTGCCGTGGGGCGAAACGCTGGCCTCAAGCCGTGATGGCGCGCTGGCCGGCGCTTGGCCCGATGGCACCGTGTTGCTGCAAAAACCGGGCGAGCTTTTGTTCCTGGGCCCCGAGATACGTTTCCCCTGCGCCTTGGCCGCAACCGGAGCCCCCGACGACATCGCGCTGGCCGCCACCGCGCACACCGCCGTGCTCCGCTTCCGCGACAGCCTGTACCTTGCCACAGCTCGCGGGCCGGATGCGCGCCCCCTGACAGACCGGGCCGGCCTGGCCCCCGACATGCTGGCGCTGTCGGCAGACGGGCGCCATGTCGCCGCGGTCGTCGGCCAAACCGTGAACGTGCTGGCCCCGGGGTCGCAGGCGCAGGCAGTGCGGGTGGCCTCGCCGCCCCGGGCGGTAGCGCTGCTGTTTGAAGGCAGCGTGATCGCAAGCGCCGAGATGGGCTCGCTGGCGTATTATGAAGTCGTAACCGGACGATTGCTGCTGCGCCGGCCCGCCGACGTGACTGCCCTGCACGCCGCCGGCGATAATGCGCTGCACCTGGTTGAGGGCGGGCGCATGCGCGTGCTGCACTTCTCGGAATAGCTTGCCAGCCGCGCGCGCCGTGGAACAATGCGCGCCTTGAAAGGACACCCATGCCCGACTTCAAAGTCGCCATCATCGGCGCCGGACCCAGCGCCTTTTACGCCGCCGCCGCGTTGATCAAGCCCGCTGACGCAAGCATCAAGGTTGACCTGTTTGATCGCCTGCCCGCGCCTTACGGGCTTGTGCGCTACGGCGTCGCGCCCGATCACCCCAAAATCAAGTCCGTCGCGAACCTGTACGAAAAAACGGCGTTGGACCCGCGCGTGCGGTTCTTCGGCTGCGCCGAGTACGGCAAGCACTTTGACCTTGCGGCCCTGCGCGCGCACTACGACATGGTGGTGTTTGCCACCGGCGCGCAGTCTGACCGCAACCTGGGCATCCCCGGCGAAGACCTGAAAGGCAGCATGTCGGCCACCGAGTTCGTGGCCTGGTACAACGGCCACCCCGACTACCGCGACCTGAACCCGAACCTTGATATCGAAGGCGTTGTTGTCGTCGGCGTCGGCAACGTTGCCATGGACGTTGCGCGCATCCTGGCCAAGTCCTACGACGAACTCAAAGTCACCGACATCGCCGACCACGCCCTTGAGGCCCTGAAACACAGTAAGGTCAAGCATATCCACGTGCTGGGCCGCCGCGGGCCCGCGCAAGCCAAGTTCACGAACCCTGAAATCAAAGAGTTCGGGCACCTTGAAGTTGCCGACCCCGTGGTCAAAGCCGCAGAGCTTGAGCTTGACCCGGACAGCGCCAAGCTGTGCGAGACCGACCGCCTGACGCGCCAGAACGTGGATTTTCTGCGCGAGTACGCCGCCCGCGGCCACGGCAGCAAGGCGCGCAAGGTGCACTTTCGCTTTCTGGTTTCGCCGACCGAGATTCACGGCAAAGACGGCTGGGTCAGCAGCGTGAAGATTGAGCGCAATCGGTTAGTAAGTGTCAATGGCGACCAGAAGTGTGAAGGCATCGGCGAGTTCGAAGAATTGCCGGCAGGCATGGTGCTGCGCAGCGTCGGCTATTACGGCGTGGCGCTGCCGGGCGTGCCCTACGACAAGCGCAAGGGCATCATCCCAAACGCGGGCGGCCGCGTGACTGAAGGCGATGCGCCAGTGCCGGGCTTGTACGTGGTGGGCTGGGCCAAGCGCGGGCCGACAGGCGTGATCGGGACAAACAAGAAAGACGCCGAAGAAACGGTGGCGCTGATGCTGGAGGACATGAAGTCAGCGGCGCCCAAGGCAAAAGGCGACATCGCGCAACTACTGGAGCAGAAGGGTTGCGGCTACGTAAGTTTCGACGAGTGGCAGAAGATCAACGCCAAAGAAGTGGAGAAAGGCCAAGCCCAGAACCGCCCCAGGGTAAAGTTCATCAACATCGAAGAAATGCGCGCATAGCGCTGTGTTCGTGCGGTCGTCCAGCTGGAATTGTTTGACACGAAGAACTGCAAAAGCGGTCCGCAGATTCACGCAGATGAACGCAGATGTGGCACGGGCGCCTCGCCCGTGCGCCTTCTAAATCTTGATCCACAGGTCGTGGTTCAGTTCGCTGGCCAGCAGCAGGCCGCCCAGAAAATTCTCCAGTTGGCGGGCGCAGCGGTCTTGTTCGCCGGCCTTTACCTTCAGGCCTGTGCGCTGGACTACCATGCCCGCGTCTTCTTTCTCGACCACGAACAGATTGGGCAGCGTGTTCAAGGGCCGGTCAATTGGCAGGTTCGGCTCAAGCATGTCAAACATGCCCAGCAAAAAGCGCGCGTGTTTTGGCCCCACGTGGCCTGTCTGGAAGAACAGCTCAAAAACCTGGTTGCTGGAGACCTTGCGACCATCGGTCAGCCTGCGCACGAGCGGCATACTGCTTTCAAAAAACACGCCGGGCAGGTTGCGCATGTCGGCGGCGCGGTTGCCGGTGATGCCGTTGTTCTCAAAGTAATTGGCCAGCATGCCGGCTGTGGGGTCGCCGTCGGATGCGCGCACGCGCTGCATCAGCATTGTTTCGGCTTTCAACGAAAACGGAAAGTCGATGCACCCGCGGCAACCGAACGCGTGGCTCTCGACGCGGGCCTTGCACTCAAGACAGTGGTGCGCGTGGCGCTCAAGCTCTTGATACTGGCGCAGGATGTCGGCGGCTGTGGCGTTCACCAGGTTCACGTTGCCTTCGCTGTCCTTGAGCGACAACTCCACTCGCACGTCTTCAGGGCGCGCGTCGGGCGCCGTCCTTCGGGCGCGGTTCAGCGCCTCGTTGGCGCGCTCACGGCCGTACAGCAGGCGCAGCATGCGGCCGGGGCGGACGTTGTCTTTGACGGCGCAGGGGTGATCGAGATAGTAGATGATGGACATGCGTGTTCGGTGTCCGGCGGGCGCGTTGCGCCGAACTCTGTACATTCACAGCGGCTTTACCGCCAGCAGCCTTGGCTCTGTGTATTCTTCTATCACATACTTTGGTCCTTCGCGGCCTGCGCCGCTGGCCTTTACGCCGCCGTAGGGCATGTGATCGACCCGGTACGTCGGAATGTCGTTTACGATAATCGCGCCGACTTCAAGTTGCTCAAAAGCAAAGTTGACGTGCGGCAGGCTGCGCGAAAACACGCCCGCCTGCAAGCCGTAAGGGCTGCTGTTCACGGCCGCCACAGCAGCTTCAAAATGCTGGTAGCCGTAGAACACCGCCACCGGGCCGAAGACCTCGCGGCAGCTTACCTTGGCGTCTTCGGGCACGTCGGTAAGCCAAGTCGGGCGGTAAAACTGGCCGTCGCGTTCGCCGCCGGTCACGACGTTGGCGCCGGTATTGCGGGCTTCATTCACCCACTCTTCGACCCGTTGTGCCGCCTGCTCGCTGATCATGGGGCCGACAATGATGTCCTCGTGGGTGGGGTCGCCTATGCCCAGCGCCTCGGTCAGTTCAGCCATGCGGTTCAGCAGTTGGCGGGCGATACTTTCGTGCGCAAACACGCGCTGCACCTTGATGCACACCTGGCCGGCATGGGCAAACGCGCCGCTTACTATGCGCTGCGCGGCGTTTTCGAGGTCGGCGTCGGGCTCGACGATCACGGCCGCGTTGCCGCCAAGTTCAAGCAGCACGGTCTTGCGCGGCGTCAGCTCGCGCAGCTTCCAGCCCACGCTGTCGCTTCCGGTGAAGCTCAGCACCGCCACGCGATCGTCGGTGGCAATGGCCTGCGCGACGTCGTTTTCACAGGGCAGGATGCTGAACGCGCCCTCCGGCAGGCGCGCGGCCTTCAACAACTCGCCCAGCATCAGCGCGGTCAAGGGCGCCTGCGGCGCGGGCTTGAGGATGAACGGGCAACCGGCGGCAATTGCGGGCCCGATCTTGTGGGCCACAAGGTTCAACGGAAAGTTGAAAGGCGTGATGGCGACCACGATACCCTTGGGAAAGCGCCGGATTACGCCGTAGCGGCCCTCGCCGGCGGGCAATGTGTCCAGCGGGATGACTTCACCGCCGGGGCGTTTGGCCTCTTCGGCGCTCAGGCGCAGCGTGTTGATGCTGCGCGACACCTCGCCGCGGCAAAGGCTGATCGGCTTGCCGGTTTCGGCGGTCATCATCTGCGCGAACTCTTCTTCGCGGCGCTGCACGCCCTCAGCCAGCGTAAGCAGCGCGGCTTCACGGGCACCTGACGACATGCGCGCCATCGCCGGCCGCGCGTGCCACGCCGCGGAAAGCGCGGCGGCGGCTTCGCCCCTGCCGGCAAGGCACACTTCGCCCAGGTCTTTGCGGTCATAAGCGCCGCGATGCTGGAACATATGGCTGGTGGCGACCGGGCTGCCTGCAAGCCAAAGTGGATGTGTCGTCATGGTGTGCGCCTGCTATCGTCGGGTCCCATGATGGTACATGAAGCGAAGGATGTGTTGAGGGAGAGTATCCGGTTCGGCGTTCGGACCACTGACGCGCCCGCCACCCATGACATCAGCCGCTGAACCCTGAACATGCCCTTCAACCCGCTCATCATCGTTGCCTTCCTGCTGGCTGTGGCGGGCGTCTGCGCGCTGCCGGTGTTTGGCGCCGGCATGGGTGTCGGCGTTGACCGCACGTTGCAGCTGGCTGTGCTGCACACCGAACTTGCGTGCTGCGCCCTGCTGCTGCTGCCCGCAGTGGGCACGCGCCGCGCCACCGTGCTGCGCAACTTGCTGATTGTGCTGGCATGCTTTGCGGCAGCCAGCGCGTGCGTGATGCTGCTGCACTTTGCGGCGCGCGGCGACCTGCCGCTGCAGACCCGGCTGGGAGCGTTCGGCGCATGGATGTTCGCGGGGGCGTGGCTGTCGCTGGGCGCAAGGCTGGGGCGGGACTGGTTGGCGCGCGCGAGGCTGCTGGTGTTGTGCGTGTTCGCGCTGCCGGCGCTGGCGCACTACCTTGCCCTTGAGTACGGGGGCAGCAGCCTGCTGCACTTGCGGCCGGTGTCGCCCAATTGGTCGCTGGCTGTCGGCGATCCGAATGCCTGCATCCTTCTGCTGTGGGCGGCACTGCCGCTATGGGCGCTTGCGCTGGCGTTGCCGCCGGCAAAGGCGGCGCAATGATACGCCTGCTGCCGCTGCTGCTTTGCGCCACGCTGTCGGCCCAGGCCATCGACCGCGACCAAAGCCGCTTCATGTCTGAGCCTCACGGCCGCCCCGGAACCTGCGCGCCCTACAGGCTTGTATTCAAGGCCTCACAACATACCGAACGCATCGAAGTCCGGCACGGCAACGTGATGCTGGTGCACGAAGTCGCGGCACAGCCGGAGCAGACCGTTGTCGCTGTCATCCCCGTCTACGTTGCGCCGGGCGTCTCGATCCATGCGGCAGGCGATGAGCTTACGCCCCGGCTGCCGCTGCGCCGCCTTGAGCCGGACTATGAGCAGCCGTATGTGGCTGTGTTCGCCGCTGACGCGCTGTACGCAAGGCCGCTGTTGCCGTCGGCGCCGGGCGAAGTGATGTGCGACTACTTTGAAAACCGCGAGTTCTTTGCGGACTGGCGCATGCTGGATGGCTACGACGCCGTCGTCATGTTCAACCCTGAGGCGCAGCGCCCGCCCGCGGGCACCCAGCGTGCAATCGCCGAGTTCTGCTGCGTGGGCGGCGTGGCTGTGATTGTAGGCAGCTTTCGCATGGGCGAGCGCGTTGAGGGCCTGCCCGCCCCCGCTGAGCCTGAACTGCTGACTGTCGCCGGAGTGCGCGCCCAACGCATGGCCTATGGCGCGGGCGCCATTTACCGCATTGAGTTTGACGAGCTGCGCACCGCGGGCCGTCCCCACGCCGTGCTGCGCGCGGCCATCGTCCACCACACCTGGCACGGCGCCAACCGCGCGCCCGGCGGCAAGCCCTACAGCCGCGCGCCTTCCACACGGCCCATCTTGCTTGAGCCGGGCCAGCCGGAAGACCCTGCCCCGGGGCCCATGTTTTTCGGCCTGGCGGTTGGGTTGCTGGCGCTGTGCGCTGTGCTGCCGCTGCTGGCAAAGCGGTTGCGGGGCGGCGCCTACTGGGGCATGCCCATACTGGCCGTTGGCGCCATCGGCATTGGCGCCCTGGGCCGGATGCAGCAACAACCGCGGCCGCTGCTGGATGCCTGGGCGGTGCTGAGCGCCGAGTCGCCGGATGCCGCCAGGCCGGCATGGCTGCGCGAGTTTCTGCTGCCGGGGCAGGATGTGCCGGAAGTGCTTGAAGTGAGACTCGGCGCTGAGCCCCACGCCCTGCCCCGACCCTGGCGCAACGGCCACGGACTGAACGGATGGCAGGTGGACTACCCGCTGCAGGCCGGCACGCCCGGGCCAGCCGTTGAGCTATCGCAGGGGCGCGTCGGCGATGTGCAGTTTCGTGACTATGCGGCAATGGCTTGGCGCGGCGAGGGCGGCTTTGGGCACGGTACGGCGCCGCTGCTGGAATGGTGGCTTGAGGAGAACGCGTGGCGCGGCCGGCAGGCACAGCTGGCACCGGCCCAGTGGCGCACCCCAACGGACGACCCGGATGTGGAAAAACGCACACGCGGCGCACTGTGGGTGGTGAACATCCGGGCTGCGACGGACACTCGCTAAATTGCTGCGCGGCTGCAATAATCAAAGATAAGGCGCCGGGGTCGGCGTACACGGACGGGCACAACTGGGCTGCACGATGTCTTATGCTTGGCAATTCCGTGCCTTGCGCGCTGCTGATTCCGACTCAGGCGGCGGCAAAGACCGCGTTTACCCGGTCAAGACACCCGACACCGGACGCACCCGAAAACCCGCGCCGGCAGCGGACCCGCGCCGCCTGCCCCACCAGCAGCCGCCCCAGCAGGGCGAAGAAACCCAGCGCATACCCAACATCCCCACCGTCAGCTTTGACCCGCCCAAACCATCGCCCACGCCACGCACGCCGCAATCGCCGGTGCGCCGCGTCACCTCTGCGCCCAGCAACCCGCGCCAGGGCGTGATTGACAGCGCGCCCGTAGTCCCGCCGGTCGGAGAAGCCACCGAGATTCCAAGCCCCGAAGACCTGGAGCGCGCGCCCGCCAAGCCGGTTGAGTACGCGGCCGCTCCTGACCCCACTCTGGCGGAAACCCAGGACATGGAGCCCGTTGAGCCCGAGCCGCCGCCGCCCGCCGACAGCACGGCGCGCCTCAGCTTCGGGCAGGCGGCTGTCAACCTGAAGCTGGTGACGCCCGCACAGATCCAGGAATGCGTCAACGTGCAGCGCGCGCTGTTGGCCAAGGGCCAGCGCGTGCCGCTGCTGGGCCAACTGTTGATGCAGCGCGGTTACCTTGACAAGGCCGGCATTGAGCGCGTCAAGGGCTACCAGCAGATGTACCAGATCGCGGACAAGATCCCCGGCTACAAGCTGCACGAAAAGCTGGGCCAGGGCGCGATGGGCACAGTGTACAAGGCCCGCCAGGTGCGCATGGAGCGCTGGGTCGCGATCAAGATTCTGCAGCCGGAGTTGGCGGCCAACGCCACTATCAAGAACCGCTTTCTGCACGAGTCGCGGGCCAGTGCGCGCCTGAACCACCCCAACGTCATCACCGGCATCGACGCCGGTGAGATTGAGGGCCTGTGCTATTTCGCGATGGAGTACGTCGAGGGCAAGACGCTGCAACAGCTGGTCAAGGAACGCGGCGCCATGGACGAGCGCCAGGCCCTTGAACTGATCGTGCAGGTCGCCAAAGCCCTTGAACACGCCGAAAAGCTGGGCCTTGTCCACCGCGACATCAAGCCCGACAACATCATGGTCACGCGTGACCGGCAGGTGAAACTGCTGGACCTTGGCCTGGCCAAAGTCCGCGCAGATGGCGAACAGGGCGCGACCAAAGGCATGGCGGTCGGCACGCCGAACTACATCTCGCCCGAGCAGGCGATGGGCCGCCAGGACATCGACACGCGCAGCGACATCTACAGCCTTGGCGTGACGCTGTACTACTGCCTTACCGCAAAAGTACCGTTTGAGGGACCGCCCGAAGTCGTGATGTACCGCCACATCCATGAGCCGCCGCCGCACCCGAAGAATTTCCGGCCCGACCTCGGTGACGCCACCGCCACCCTGCTGCACACGATGATGGCCAAGCGGCCCGAAGACCGTCCAGCCAGCGCGATGCAACTGGTCAGCGACATGGAGCATGTGCTGCGCACCGGCAAGCTGCCCGGCTTTTTCGACAGCCAGAGCGGGCCGCTCAAGGTCAACAAGGACAGCCGCATTATCGGCAGCAAGAGCGGCCGCATGCCCAACCTGCGCGGCTACGGCATGCCCCCGGCGCAAAGCGGCCCCGCGCCGGCCGCGCCGCAGCCACCTGCCCAGCCCGACGCCGGCCAGCCCCGCCTGCCCCGAAAGCGCAAGAAGCGCTTCGGCGGAAGCTGGTAGGACGATTTTGAGTTTTTGATTTTGGATTTTTGATTGTCCTCAGCGCATAACAGGCGGAACAAGAAGGTGACTTCCGCGCCATGCCTGCAATCCAGTATCAACAACCTGAAGTCCAGAATCGCCCCGGGCGATTCATCATCATTGAAGGCATTGACGGCACCGGCAAAAGCACGCTGGCGCGGGCCGTCGGCGAAGCCCTTGAGGCCCGCGGCCTCAAGGTATTGCTGACCCGTGAACCCAGCAGCCTGCCCACCGGCAAGCTGATCCTGGAGCGGCTGGCCTCAGGCGAGTATGCCACCACGCCCCACGAGTGGATGGGCATGTTCGTTACCGACCGGCGCCTGAGCATTGACACCATCGTCAAGCCGGCGCTTGCTGCCGGCACCGACGTGATCCAGGACCGCAGCATGTACAGCACGCTGGTGTACCAGGGCGCGATGGGCGTGCCGGAAAAGGAGATTCTGAAGCGCCACGCCGGATGGCACCCGACTCCGGACCTGCTGGTGATTCTTGATATCGCGCCGCGCTTCGGGCTGGCGCGCACACGCAAACGCAGCCTCGGCTTGGGCCAGCGCTGGGTGCGGCAAGCCGGGCAGAGGTACATGTTCAAGGACGGCGACGCTCCCCAAAGCACCGAAAAGCTGAAGTTTCTGCAGGAGATCCGCCGGCGCTACAGCCGCATCAAGGGCGACTTCGTGCTGCACCTGCCGGTGCGCCGCAAAAAGGGCAAGGGCTGGGTTGACAAGACGACCAGTGAGCTGCGCGACGAGATCCTGCGCGAGCTTGACGCCCGCTTTGCGCCGCGCGAAGTGATAGACAAGCAGCGATATGCGTAGCAAGCGCGCCCCGCGCATACTGGACATTTCGGCCTGGGGCCGGAGGCCCCTGCATACAACATCGCCGAGGACGGCGATGCTACGGAAATGACAAAGCCCGGCCTTTGCAGGCCGGGCTGAAGGATTGTTCACACTTACTCGGCTTTGGCGTACTCGCGGGCGGGCGGCTTCGTGATCTTGCCGGCCTGCAGGCAGCTTGTGCATACGTTCATGCGCTTGACGCCGCCGTTGACCCATGCCCGCACCTTCTGGATGTTTGGGCGGAACGTGCGCTTGTTGTGCGCGATCACACGGCTGCCTACGCCGCCGTACTTCTTGGCCAGGCCGCGGCGCTTGATGCTGCCGCCGGCAACGGGTCCCTTACCGCAGACTTCACACTTTCTGGACATGGCTCACTCCCAAGGGGCGGCAAAGGTACGCAGGCTGCGGCAAAGGTCAAGGGGCGGATCATACCGCGCTTACCACCACGGCCCCGGAAGCATAAAGGTTGACCACGGCCCAATGGTCGGCCGGCTCAAGCAGGTCTTCCATGCGTTTGCGGTACTTTTCGGCGCCCTTCTTGTCCCCTTCACGCTTGGCCCGGTAATGCCTTGCATAGTGCACCGGAACCAGCGCCTTGGGCTCTTTGGGCATGGCAAGCAACTGGGTCAATCCGGCGCGCTTGGTGAAAAAGAAGCCGGCTGCTGACTTCAGCGGCTCATAGTTCATCATCTTGTTGACCCAGTCCTGGGCCTCTTTTTCTTTGTATGCAAGCTCGTAGCAGACCGCCGGCAGAAACCAGAAGCTCTCAGGCGTCGCCCGCTGCTTCATCAGTTCCTCGACCTGCTCGCGGCACTTGTTGGCTTCGTTCTGGCCGCCGTAGATGCTGCGGATCGCGTAGGTCAGTACGCGCATTTCGGTCACTTCCTGCACCTGCTGCGGCGTGCCGTACTCTCGGTTGGCCCATTCGGCGGCTTCCAGGTCAACCAGCGGCTGGGCACAGTCGCCCGCCATCAGAAAGACGCGGGCATGGACGACGTACGCGGGCCCGAACTCGCGAAACTCGTCGAGGATCGGATCCAGTATGTCAATTGCGCCCTGCAGGTTGCCCTCAAGCATCAACCGCGTGGCCTTGGCGCAGGCTTCTTTCGGTTCCATCGCTTCGCACCGTCTCGGGGCACGCGATAGTACAGCCAGCCACAACCGCGGAAAGGGGGTCTGGCCCCGTTGCCCCGCTTTTCGCGCCCGAACGCTACTTCTTGTACCAGGCGACGTCGGGCACCTGCCAGGTGGTCAGCTTGTCGGTGTACTTTTTGCGCAGATACCGGTCGGCGGATTTGCCGTCGTGCTTGAGGTACTCATTGAAGAAGGCTGTGCACAGGGCGCGGATGATCACGTTGGCGCGTTTCTTTCGGCCTTCGTCGCGACGGGCGTTGGTGAAGTCCAGGTGACCCACGCGCTCAAGCACGGCAAAGTACTTGTCGCCCTTGGGCATGGCGTCGTGGCTGGTCTTCTTGCTTTGCCAACTGTCTTCACTGCCGGCGATGTGGAGCACCGGAATGTCCACGTTTTCAAAGCTCTCGTCGCTGAACCACGGGTTCAACCAGCCGTCGGCGCTGCCTGCCGCCATGGGCGCCACGCATGTTACGCGAGGGTCACTCAAGTCCCGGAAGCCGCCTGCTAAGTCCTGCTTGGCACCCCCCACCGCCTGCGCCGTGCCGCCGCCGTAGCTGTGGCCGGTCACGCCGACTTCGGCTGTGCTGATGCGGTTGGCCAGGCGCGGGTGGTTCAGGTTCCAGCTTTCGGCCTGGTCGATAACAAAGCTGACGTCGCGGGTGCGGTGGCGCAGCTCGTCGGGGTCGTACAGCGCATCCGCGAGTTCAAAGACGTTCAGTCGCGAGCTGCTGCCGGTGTGTTCGGGCACTGCGACAACATAGCCGTGCGAGGCCAGGTGCTCTGCAAGGTAGGTGTAATGGCTGCGATCGCCGCCCAAGCCGTGAGACAGAACGATCAGGGGGAACGGGCCTTCGTCTTCGGGAGCATAGACACTGACCGGCACGTCGCGGCCGCGGCCGGTGTCGCGCAGGTTGTCAAAGTCAACGCGGCGGATGTCGTACTTGCCTTCACCGGCTGGGCCGTCGTCATCGGCGTCGCGTTTGGTATCGCAGGCAGCAAGGGCAAGAACGCCCAGCAGCAGGGCGGCAAGCAAGGGCAGGCGGGTCATGGCAATCCCCCCGGTAACTCGTGAGCGTAAGCATTATTGCAGAAGGGGCAGGCGGGATTGCACAAAAAAGTGGCTACCCGCCGCGCACGGTCACTTGCGTGCGCGGCCCCTTCTCGAGGGATCACCCGATACGGCCCGGGGCTTCTACTTCACCCCGGTAGAAACGGTTGGGGCCAATCCGGGTTCGGTATGCGTCGCCAACGACGCCCTGGAAGCGACAACCCCGCACTTGCGTGCGGGGTTGTGCAGGTGTGCTAGCGGATTCCGCCGGGTGTTACTGCACGGTCAGCGTCACGTTGGCGGCGCTTTCCTTCAGCGTGTAGAAGCCCCACTGTGCCCACCAGCCGCCGGCTGGACGGCCGTACGGCGCCGCGTAGGTCAGTGTAGTGTTGCCGCGAGCGTTGGCCCACACGGTATCAGAGTTGGGGTTGTAGTAGGCAACGGCGGTGCTGCCGATGCGCACGCCCTGATAGCCGCCGATCGGTGCGCCCATGCCGAAGCCGAGCACGCCCAAAATCGCGCTCATCACGTTGTAGGGCACGTTCAGCAGGTTGGCGAGAATGCCGCCGATGTTGAAGCGGTACTGCGCCATGTACAGGTTGAAGTTGTCGATCGTCAGCACCACGAAGCTGCTGCCCGGCACCACGCTGGCCTGCAACAGGCCAACCTGGGTCATCCAGTTGATCAACCACTGCGGCACCTGCGCCGCGATCTGCTGAAGCTGGTAGCCGTACGCGCGGGCCCACGGCGCCGACTGCAGGCGCGAGGTAAGCCACGTGGCGGCCGCCTGCGTGTACTGGCCGACCGTCTGCGTGAACAGCGCGGTGTTGAAAGCCGTTTCGGTTTCAAAACGGCCCTTGGCCACAACCGTGCCGCTGCTGCTGGGGTACAGCGTCATCGTCGGGTACGGCGCGGTGATGCGCACAATGTCGCACGGAATCATGCTGTTGATGATGTCGTGCGGCGTTTGCAGGCTTGCCGCAACGCCCTGCGCCCACGTCGCTACCTGCTGCGCGTACGGGCCGATCACCGGCACGCCTGAAAGCGCGCTGCCCGCCCATGAAAGCAGCGCCATCACGCCGCGAATCTCACCGATGATCACGCTTGCAAAGTCCGCCTTCAGCAACGCCGACTGCACGGCGCCCGCCCAGCCGGTGTACAGCGGGCTGCTCTGGCCGTACTCAGACGTAAGCGGCACGCCGCCGGCGTAGGCCAGCAGTTCAAGGACTTTGCTGTTGCCCAGAAGCTGCTGCAGGACGGCCAGCTCGGCGTCGCTCAGGTTGTTATTGTATGTGCCGATGCCGTTGAACAGCTCAACCTGCTGTGCCATGGCGTCGCGCACGACTGTGGCGTCAGCGCCGGGCACCACGCCTTCCGTTTCAAGCTCGTCCACGGACTCGATCGCGAGGTTGACCAAGCCCGCCAGACCCTGCCCGATGGCGGCATTGAAAAGCTGGCGGCTGTACTCAAGCTCGGTCGCGAACGGGGTGATGGTCAGCGACTGCGGGTGGCGGTCAAGGGTCTTGCCGCCCATGTTGTGCAGCGACAGGGTGACGACCGTGTCGGTGGTGTTGAGCGGCGGCACCATCACATAGGCCTTGCCGGCTTCAACGTGGAAGGGCGCCACAGCGGCCTGGTGGTCGCCGGTGTCAAACTGGACGTAGAAGCCTTGCTTGATTTTGCTGCTGTGGCCCTTGACGTCGATGGCGAGCATTTCGCCGGGGGCCGCAGTGTCAGCGGGCAACAGGTCAGATGCAAACTTGACGTTTTCGGGCTCGCTTTCGCTGGTTTTCTCAGGCTGACAGGCGGCGGCGAGCAGGCACAGCACTGCGGTGGCGGCAAGCGCCAGGTTGCGTTTCAAAAACATGGGCGTCGGTCCTCACTAAAGGTCTCGTGTCGTTGGCTGCGTCGGATGTCCAAAAGTTGGGCGAGAGGGTAAGCGCGAGAAAAGCGAGGTCAAGGAAACTCCGGTAAAACTTCGGTGACTCGCTGGTGATGCTCAGTACCGCCAGTGGTTGTGACGCAAAATTGTCAGTCGGCGTCGAAAGCCCAAATTCATGGTTTTCGGGGACTTGCGCGCTCAGAGTCGCGCGTTGACAATAATAAGAATGGGAGAGCGGCTGGAGCGAGCCATGCGTAAAAAAATTCTCCCCATTCTTTCCTTGGCGCTGCTGCTGGCGCTTGCCGGCTGTTCTTCGACCCAGGCGCCGGAGCGGCAGGTCCGTCCTTCGCCGCCCCACACGATTCATGTAACGCCGTTCGGGCACGCGGTCGCAACTTCAGACGGTTTCAGCGCGCGCATTGAAATCGAGGTGGTTTCTTTCTTGAACCTTGAACGCAACGCGCTGGTCCAGGAACTGGAACAAGAGGTTGTGCTTGAGCGCGCCAACGGCGCCACTTCGCGCCGCTCGTTCACGCTGGTTGAAGCGTTCCGGCTTGAGCGCACCTATGTGGACTTTGCGGGCCGCAACCACTATCGCCTGCAACTTGGCCAGCGCGACCACCACTCGATTACCGGCCTTGATGATCTGCCCGCCGACGTGGTAGGCGTCACCATCAACCGCCGTGTGTTCGCGTATGTGGCCAACGTGTATGGCGCCGATTTCACGGATAGCGGCTTTGCCCACCTGCCGCGCAACCAGGACGGCGACGTGGTCAGTGAGCCGCCCCGAAACTTCAACCAGCGCTATCAGGACAGCCATGAAACCCGCGGCTGGGTACAGGACGCCGGCGACAGCCTCGGGTTGACGTACCGCATGCGCTATCACTTCGTGCGCACCCCAAGCGGCAGCCCCGGTTTTGTTCTGGACCGCGCCGGCGGGCTTGGCTACGTCGAGTCCCCCACCGTGATCGTGCGATAACAGAAGGGACGGGCTTTCGCCCGCCCCTTTGCGCTAGAAACGGGGGGCTGCTGCTATTTCTGCTCAGCCATCAGGTTGACGCGGTACGCGTTTTCAATGCTGAGTGCCGCAAGCGCTGAACTGTACACGCGGCCGTATAGTCGTGCGTAGTCTCCGGTGGGCTCAAAGGCGCCGGTTTCAAGCTGGTTGTTCAGCAGCGTGTCGGCAAAGCGGTTCTGCCACTCGGTCGCGGCCCGCGTGCCGTCCTGCTGCTTCAGCGCGATGGCCAGGCTGCCAAAGAACAGGTAGCGCATGTCAGCGACTTCGCCCTTGCCGCGCAGGTCGGGGTTTTCGCGACCCACCTGCCGCACCAGTGAATCGGCGCGCTGCGCGTGGTTGGCCTGCGGCGCGAACAGGCTCAGCGCCGCTGCCGCCGACATCGGCACCAGCTTGTCAACAAACAGGTCGCGCTGGTCATCCAGCACAAGCGTCGCGCCGGTCACGCTGGCGTACCAGTCTTCAAAGGCCTCAATGCGCTGCGCGGGCAGGTCAATCGGCGGCACCTTTACATTGCGCGCCGTCGCCAGCGCCATGTACGCCCACACGCTGGTCGTCAGGCTGGCTTTGCCGTCGGCCTTGAACGGGAAGCCGTCACTGCCGTCGGCCTTGACGGCGCACAGCCAGCGGCAGGCCTGGCGCAGCGGCTCGCGAAGGCGCGGGCTGCGGGTCAGGCCGAAGTCTTCGGCCAGCACCAGCGTGGCCATGGCGTGAATCATCACGTTGTTGTAGCCCTGCGGCCCGATCTGGCCGTCGGCCCTTTGCTGCTTGATCAGCCATTCGACGCCGCGACGGACATTCCAGTCATAGCCCACGGGCGAGTGATCGCTGCTGTGGCCATCGCCCAGGAATGCCAGCAACGCGACGCTGGTAAGCTCAATCTGCTGCACCAGCTTCAGGTCGTCGCTGGTCGGCGCGACGCGCGGGTCCACGCCGTCGTGCCACCAGTACCCGTCTGCGTTGCGCTGCTGGATGCGCGCAAGATACGCGAGCGACTTGTCCAGCGCATTGGCCAGGTCTTCACGGCCAAGGTACGCGACCTTTTGCGCGCGCGACTGTGTACGCAACCGGAAGAAGCTGGATGCACCGTCACGTGAAGTGCTGGGCAATGTTGAACTGGTCTCGCTGCTGCTGCGTTGCGGCCGGGGTTCTTCCTGCGTGGAGTGGTCGATGTCCGGCTCGGGGCTGGGGCTGTCCTCGCCCATGCCTACCGGCGGTGGCTCATGGGCGGACGACCAGTCCTGCCCGCCCGCGCCTACGCCCTCTTTCTCGGGGCGATAGCTGGGCAGCGGCAGTTCTTCGTCGCCGTGGCGCGGCAGCTCAGGCGTCACCTGCACGCCATTGCGCCCGACCACCAGGCTGGGCGCGATGTCGCCCATCGGGTTGCTCGCGAAAACGAACAGCATGACGCCGATGGCCAGCGCGTGCAGGCCCATCGTGAACGCCAGGCTGCGGCGGCTGTTCTTGAACCCGCGCTCAAGTTCGCGGCCCCACTGGTAGCCTTCAACCTCGGTGCGCTTGGGCTCTTCGCGCACTTTGCGGCGCGAGCTGAACAGCACCTTCTTGAACAGTCGGCGCCGGAATGAATCCGTGGCCGCGACCTCCGGCAGCGCAGTCCTTGCTGCCGCCGTTGCAACCGGCGCGACTTCGCGGGCAGCCTCAAACAGCGCGACCTGCAGGCGGCGCTTGAAACCTTCGCGCACTTCAAGCTGCGGAATGGCGGCGGGCGCAAACAGCGCGCGCGTGGCAGCAACGAACTCGGGGCGCGGCTCAAGCGCGGGAATGCTGGCGACCAGCGCGCGCACGCTGAACTCGTGGCGCACGGCGCGCACCCACTCAGGACGCGCCTTGATGTGCGGGATGCTGCACAGCACGGCGCGCGCCGCAAACTCGTGGCGCAGGGCCTCAATGAAGCTGCGCGCGGGGTCAAGCTGCGGGATGCTGCACAGGATCGCGCGCACCGCAAACTCGGTGCGCAGGCCGCGCAGGAACTCTTCACGGCCGTCTATCCAGGGCAGCAGGCTCATCCAGTCGCGGGCCTCAAACTCGCGGCGCACCGCGGCAATGAACTCTTCACGCGCCTCAATCTCGGGCAAATCGGCGGGCAACGCGTTGGCGCGGCCCGATGCTTCCGCCGGGCGCACGCTCGGCAGGCTGCGCAGCACGTCGTACGTGCGCTTGAGCCGCTGAAACAGCGCAAAGTAGTCGCCGTCGTCTTCAAGGCGCTGACGCACCTTCGCAGCTGAGCCTGAATCAAGCTCGCCGCGCAGGAAGTCAACCAGCATGCCGAAGTCTTCGTTCATCCTGTTGCCCGTTTCGGCTGGCCCCAGCTAGAGCACAGCCATCACTCCGGAAAAATCCCGGAGCCACTCATTCAAACGTCGCCGGATGACTTAGGTTCGGAGAAACGTCCACGAAATTGTGATATTTGCCGGTTCCGGCGGCTGGCATAAGTGCCGTTCGCACAATTGGTTGTGCCGGTGGCTTTGCCCGCTTGGCAGAGTCTATTCAAAGGGCGGGACGCCGGCCTTGGCGCACACTTCACGCATAAACGAAATCGAATACTCGACCCATTCGGCCACCTTTTGCTGCCTCAGGAGCGCGACTCCCGTGCGCCAGCTTGTCTCAGCTTCTTCCAGGCGACCCAACAGGACCAGGCAACGCCCGATGGTGCAGAGATGAAGACCTTCCTCGACCGGATTGCCGACTTCCCGGTCAATCTTCAGGGCCTCCTGCGCCATTGCCAGCGCCTGCCCGGGCTGGTTTTGCAGCAGCGCGTAACTTGCCAAGCCGCCCAGCGCCTTGGCCTCGAACCGACGATTGCCAACCTCGCGGTGTAGCGGCAACACGCGGCGCATGGCGTCTTCGGCGCGCTGCCACTGTTTGGTCCTCCAAAGGTACGAGGCCATGTTCCCCAAAGTGACGGACTCGGAACGGCGGTCACCTTGTTGCCGATGCATCGCCAGGGCCTTCTCGAACAATTCGTCGGCTTCCGCATGACGGCCTTGGGCAGCGGTCACACTGGCCAGCCCGGCCACGCTCAGGGCTTCCGTGGCGGCGTCGCTGCGTTCGCGGCTTTCGTGCATGGCCTGCGTGTACAGCGCGTGCGAGTCGTCCAACCTGCCGGTACGCAGGCAAACGTGCGCCAGCCGGATGCGGAGCGATGTAGCCTTGCGGGCGTGGTTGTGTCGTTGACACAGTTCCAGTCCGCGCAGGTAGTGTGGTTCTGCTTCATCCATCTGTTCGGCGGTCGAGCGCAGGTGCCCGAGCTGTTCAAGGCAGTCGGGCAGCAGTACGCTGCTGCAATCCGGGATGTCCACTGTCTCCAGGGCGGCGCGAGTCAGCGCCTCAGCTTCACTTGCATGACCGGCAGAGCCCACCATCCGCGCCGCGCTCAGCAGGGCGTGGGCACGGGCCTCTCCTTCCTGCATTTCGGCGGCCCTGAGCCATAGTCGGGCGGATTGCCGGTTCTGGAACGCGCGCCCGGCATGGATAGCCGCCCGTTTCAGGTAGATACGCAGCCGTTGCAGAAGCTCCGGTGCGGCTGGGCTCGCGGCGCCGGCAGCGCTTTGCGCGTGGTCGGCCAGTTCCGCCGCCACTTCGTCGATCGGCAAGGTCTCGAAGTTCGCGCTTATGCCGGTGCTCGCCCCGGGCTCAGGCGGCAGGCCGCCGTAGAGTCCCTCAACGATCTCAAGCACGTTCAAGTGCAGAGCCGCTCGCGCGGCAGGAAGTTGAAGCTCATAGGCGGCATCGCGCAACAGCGCGTGCCGGAACAGGTAGGCGAACTCGGCGTGCACGCCGGGAGTTTACGCGCAGGCGGCGCCCGTGAACACGGGCTCTTTCAAGATGCGGTGATGGGCCGGTAGTCGCCCAGCAGCTCTTGCAGCTTGCCGACCGCGGTGTGCATGCGGCTTTTGACAGTGCCGAGCGGTACATCCATGATTTCGGCGATTTCCTGGTACTTCAGTTCCTCGATTTCACTCAGCACAAACACCATGCGTTGCTCTTCGGGCAACTGCTCCAGGGCTCCCATAATGGCGCCGTAAAGTTCGCGGCGATCCAGGTCGTCTTCGGGCGGTCGAATCTCGTCGGGCAGGCGATCGACTAGGCTGGCGTTGCTGTCTTCGCCGCCGACCTTGGTTTGCAGGCTGACGTTTTCTTTCTGCGTGCTCAGCAGCCGGCAGTGGTCAATCCAGTAATTGCGGGCAATGCGATACAGGTACGTCGTGAACTTCGCATTCGGCTCCCACTTGCTGCCGGACTTGTAGATGCGCAGCAGCACTTCCTGGGCAAAGTCCTCTGCCAGCGAACGGTCCCAGCACAGCCGAAAGAAAAAGTTCAGCAAGCCCTTCAGGTGGCGCTCATACAACTCAGTGAATGCGTCCACGTCGCCGGCTTGAAAGCGGCGCATCAGTTCAAGGTCGCGTTCAGAGTCCGCCACGGGCGCAAGTCCTGACAGGGATTACGGGGAAGGGTAAGGATACCAACGTCAGGCTCCGTCAGAAAGTTCGGGGCTACAATCTGTGCAATCCGCGTGCCGAGAGCCGAAAAGTGCGGCAGCAGGCCTTTTCATGGCGTAAACTTACCAGCGGGGGCGGGGATGGAACCCATGGGTTACCTCATTCTGGTTGCGCTGGTTACCTTGCCGCTGGCTGTGCTGGGCCTGTTTCTGGGCCTGCTGATCACCGGCGTGTTCAGTGAAGCCCAAGGGGCAGAAGGCGCCGCCATGGGCTATCGCCTGAGCTGGAAGGGCCACTCCCTCTAGCGGGGCAATCGGCCTTCCCGGATCAGCCGGGCGCGGTTTGCGCGTGTCTTGAAAAAGATCACGGTCACCAGCAGCAGAAACGACGTGGTCATGATGGCTAGGGCGTGCTCGCGGAAGAAGCGCTCAAACCAGCTGATCTCGTCGTCGCCGTAATACCAGAAGCCGGGCAACTCATCCTTTATGTCGCCGCGCGGCAACTCCACTGACAACTGGGTCATGCCCGGCGGCACGGCTGTGCTGACCACTCGGTTGGCATACCAGCGAAACGGCGGCGGGCTCGCCAGTTCATCGGACACGCCGGCCGGCAACGGTTGTACGGACCACAGGTTGACCAGCACAACGCGCGTGCGGGTCATGCCGCCGTAGCCGAGCAGGAAGGCCATGAAGGGGTCGGTATCCAGCGGCGCGTCACTGATCACGCTGGCGTCAATGGCGCCGGAGTGCGCGCCAATGGGCACCCAGGGCTGCGGACACTCAAGGGCGATGCGCAGCGGCGGCATCTCAACGCGGCGCCCGAGTTGCGCCTTGCCTGCCGGCACCACCTGCATGCACAGCCAAAACGGGGCGTCGCCGCTGAAGGTGTAGCCGCGGCTGCTCAGCCAGTCTGCAAGCTGCGTGCTGTCGCAGACCGCAAAGTCGCGATACTCGCCCAGTTCAAGGCCTTGCAGGTCAAGCGTGCTCTCTTCGGTTTGCGGCACCGACTCGCTCTTGCGCAGCCACGTGAACCATTCCGGCCACTCATACTCGGTGCGGTCTGACCACTGCTGGCGCGCAAGCTTGAACAACTTGGGGTGCAGCGCAATCGCGTCGTACAGCGCATCGGGCTCGGCCAGGCTGTACCCCGCGGGCGCAGCCGGCAGCGGCACCAGCAGCGCGACACGGGCGGGCGGCGCGGCATCGAACATGGGCGTGACGCGCAGCAGCAGCTCCTGCTTGCCGGAGGCGCGGTGCACGACCGCAACTTCGGTGCGGGCGCCACCCGGTTTGTCTTCGCCGGGCAGCAGTACAACCGTGGCATGCAGCGGCGACAGCAGAAGCAGCAGCAGGGCAAGTCTCATGCGGCCACGCTAACGGGCAAACGCGGGGGCGAAAGGGGCAGGGTGCAGCTAGGTT
The DNA here is from genome assembly GCA_019636195.1 of Planctomycetota bacterium. Taxonomy (GTDB): domain Bacteria; phylum Planctomycetota; class UBA8742; order UBA2392; family UBA2392; genus JADJRK01. Next base: position 177,931 of record JAHBYA010000004.1, read on the forward strand.
GGGCCCGGTCCCTTTTCGTTGATTTCCTGCTCAATCTTTTTTTCGGCATTGATCACACGGCCGCGGATGCGCAGCCAAAGCCAGGCCCAGGTCACGACCAGGGCGATGATGGCCATCCACATGAAGTAGCTGCGGGCGCTTTCCGTGAACTCGGGATCGCCCGCGGCATTGGCAGCATTCTGGAGCAGCAACGACATGGGCGCAGGCTAAGCAAAAGTCTCGCCGCTTGGCAATGAGCAATGTTTGAGAAGCGCTGGCGCGTCCAACGGTAATTGGTAATTGGTTAGTGGTGTTCGCGGTTTGGAACAGGCGCCAACGTGAAGCTTCACAAGCAAAGTGCGACGTTTATCCACCGGCTTCAGATCAGCCCGGTGCTCAAGGGCTCATGCCTGCTGCTGCCCGGGCCGCTTCACGTTCTGCCGGAGCATGACGACCTGCCCAAAGAACTGACCGCAAGCCTGCCCGCCTGCGTAATCTGTTCCGCCTGCGACGACTACCTTGAACGCCTGCTGAACCAGCGCGGCGTGGCCGTCACCGTGCCGCTTGACCCGGTAGATGCAATCCCCGAAGGCGCCGAGGTCACACTTGACCTTGCCGCTGGCACGCTGACTGAGGCATCGTCCAGCCGCCGCTTCGCCCTGCGCCCCCTGAAGCCCGCACATCTTGCGGAGATCACCCGGCATGCCTGACCGCGTGCTGCTGTTGGGCGCCGCCGGTACCGTGGGCAGCCGCGTGGCACTGGCGTTTTTGCAGGCCGGATACGGCGTGCGCTGCCTTGCCCGCAGCAAGGGCCACCGCAACCTCGCGTGCGTGCAGGACGCCGGCGCCGAGGTCGTGTACGGCGACATGAACGACGACGCGGCGCTCACGTCGGCGCTTGAGGGCTGCCGCTGGTTTGTGCACAGCGCGGCTCCGTTTCCGTGGTCGGGCCTGCACCTGCGGCTTGAGGGCTACCGCAAGCAGTGGCTGCCCCAGTTGCGCAAACACTTTGAGCTGGCCAAGGCCGCGGGCATTGAGCGTGCGCTGTTCACGAGCAGCTTGAGCACGATCGGCCTTGCAAAAAGGGGCGAGCTTGCCGAAGAGTCCCTGCCCTATGACCCCAAGCGGCAGGGCGGCGGAAACTACTACCCGATCAAAGCCGACATGGAACGCACTGTGCTTGAGGCGCAAGGCCCCCCCACCGTGGTCGTCAACCCCACAGGACTGGTCGGCGAGGGCAGCCGCAATCCTGCCTTGTCAGGAGCATGCGTGTTTTTTCAGGGGCTCACGCCCTTCATGGTCGATGCCACCATGAACTTCGTGGACACACGCGACCAGGCGCGCGGCCACGTGCTGGCACTTGAAAAGGGAACGCCCGGCCTACGCTACATCCTTGGCGGCGTGAACATCCGGCTGAAGGACTTTGCTGCGCTGGCGGCGGGCATGGCCGGCATTCGGCGGCCGATCGTGCTGCCAAGGGCAGGCGCGCTGATCGGCGCGTACTTTGCCGAGTGGTGGGGACTGTTGTCCGGCAAGCTGGGCGCGCTGTCACTCACGGCGTACTATCACCTTGCGTACGGCCAGTACTACTCCAGTGAGAAGGCAAGAACAGAGCTGGGCTATGAGCCCACGACAGACCTGAAAGACGCGATCCGGCGCGAACTGGCTTGGCACGGGGTGTCGGTGCCTGAGCCGAAATCACAACTCGCGTGACAGCACAAAGTCAGCCACGTCGTGCAGCAAATCGCGCATTTCACCGGCGGGCAAGGTTGCCACGGCGTTCTTGGCGGCTTGCACATAGGCGTTAGCCTGTCCGGCTGCGTACTTGAAGCTTTCGGTCGCGTGCAGCAGGTCAATCAGCGCCTTGCGGTCGCCGCCGCGCGCCACCTCAAGGGCTCGGGCGCGGGCTTCGCCATGCGCGTGCTGCAGGTGGTGAATCAGCGGCAGCGTCGGCTTGCCCTTTTCAATGTCGCTGCCCAGCGTCTTGCCGACCAGCGCTTCTTCGCCCAGCAGGTCAAGCAGGTCATCCATGATCTGGAAGGCGCGGCCAAGGTTCATGCCGTAGTCGTAGAACGCGCGCGACGTCTTTTCGTCCGCGCCCGCGTAATGCGCCCCCAGCATGGCGCTGGTGGCATACAGCTCGGCGGTTTTGCCCTCAATGATCGAGATGTACTTCTGTTCATTGAGCTCAAAGTTGTTGCGGTTGTGAACCTGCATGATCTCGCCGAAGCAGGTGCGCGCCATCGCGCGCGAAAACTCGCGAGCGCCGTCCGGCGTGCTGCAATGCAGGCTGATCTCAAAGGCATGCGAAAAGATGTGGTCGCCCAGCAGCACGCTCACTTCATTGCCGGCAAGCTTGTTGATGCTGGCGCGCTTGCGCCGCAGCAGCGCGTCGTCGAGAATGTCGTCGTGCACCAGCGTGGCGGTGTGCAGCATCTCGGCGACTGTGCCCAGCACAATATGGTCGTGGCTGACGCGGCCGCAGGCCTTGGCCGCAAGCAGCAGCAGCGCGGGCCGCAGCTTCTTGCCGCTGTAATCCTCGATGTACTCCAGCAGTTGCGCGATGTACGGGTCGTCGCTCGAGAGCTCGGCCCGGTACATGGCTTCAACCTGCGCCAGCTCAGCCGTGATCGGCGCGTACAGCCGTGCCAGGATCGCCCTGGCGGCGTTGGCGGATGACGAGCTGTCCTGGTTTGTGGCCATGACCGAACATTAGCACTGCCCAAAATCGGCAACAACCGGCGGCGGGCAAGGCTTTGCGGCACAGAGTTACGCCGACTCTTCCCGGGCCAGGTCTTCGGGCGTGTTGATGTTGCTGAACAGGTGTTTGGGGTTGCCGTAAAGCTTGATCCAGTCCTGGTCCAGCACCCGGGCGTTCAGCTTCTGCCAGCAGGGCACGACCTTCATCATGCGCAACTGGATCGCGCGCCGGGTGGCGACTTCCGCGGGTTCACGGCGCAGCACAGCCACAAGCGGCTCGTCTTCACCGTCAATGCGGCAGTGCGCGGCGTCGTGGTCGCCGACTTCGTCCAACAGACCCTGCAACAGGTCGTAGGTCAGGTTGGGAAGGTCGCACGGCACCAGCAGGCAAAAGCGTTCGCGCGCGGCTTTCAGGCCTTCATGGATGCCGACCAGCGGGCCGCGGCCCCGCAAGTCTTCGGGGTCCGGCACGCCGCGCACGCCCGCGGGCAGCGGCAGCTCCAGCGCGCCCGTTGAGACAATCACTTCAAGGCAAAAGCGATCCACCAGCTCAATTGCGTACTGCAGCAGGCTTTTGCCGCGCAACGTGCGCAGCGGTTTGTCGCCGCCCATGCGCTGGGCCAACCCGCCAGCCAGCACAATCGCCGACACGTTCACGGCGCGGCGCTCTCGCTGTTTTCTTTCTTCTTCTCTTTGGCCTTGTACTGGATGATGTCGCGGTCTTTCAGCAGTGTCGCCGGCTCAACCAGGCCCCGCACCAGCTCTGAGGCTGCCAGGTGCCGCTCGCGCCAGATCTCGCCGGGCGCGGGTGCCCAGTACTGGCCCTTGTCCTGCATGTCGTCCACGGCGATGCGCCCCTGCAACGGACGGCGGTCCTTCACGCGCGCCAGCAGGTACGACCACTCCTCAAACTCGGGGCGGCGCAGCAGGTCAGGGTTGAACTTCTCGGGAATGATCTCGCTGACGCCTTCCTTGGGCCGGATGTCCTTCAAACGCGTGATGAACGGCGAGTCCGGCGCCGAGGGGCTGGGCGATGTGTTGTAGTTGAGCACATCGCTGTCGTTGTGGCTGTACAGGTTGGGAATGTCTTCGCCTTCCTTGAACCATCCCGTTTCGCGAACCGAGAACGCGCTGCCGTACTTCTGGCGGGCCTGTTCCACCGCGGCGTCCCAGCCCTTGTCAATCACAACGCGGCGCAGGTCGCGCAGCGCGTCAACACAAAGCTGGCGGGCGCGCATCATCGCCGACAGCTTCAACAGGCGCTCGTCGGCGTCCAGCCGCCCCTGCGGGTACTTCGGGGTCTTGGCGCGCAGGCGCAGAATCAGGTAGCCCTTGCCGGGCAGGGCCAGCACACCGCTGGTTGCGCCTTTGGCGTTCTGGGCGTCTTCAAGGAAGCGCTGGGCGCCTTCGACGTTTTCCATCCAGGCGTAGCGGTCGTCTTCAATCAGCGTTTCCCAGGTGCGCGTGCCCGTGGGTGACAGCACTTCAAGGCCCAGGCGGGTCTTGCCGCTGTTTTCACGGACCCAGGCGTTGATGTCAAAGTTGCTGGCGTCGGCGGCATCCTTGCGCAGGCTGTTGTTGCGGGCCTGGATATCGGCGTCAATCAGCTCGGCAAACCCCGCAAACTCGTCCACCTGGGCCTGCGGCGCAATCTCGTCGCGGGTCGCGCGTGTGCGCTTGCCAAGTACCGCCGGTATTTCCACCAGCAGCTCGCGCAGCACAAAGCGGCGAAGGTCGTTATCGCCCTCTGCGGCGGCACGGGCCTGAAGCTCATAGGCGCTGAGCAGCGCGCGGATTTCCTCGACGAACGCTTCCACCTTCGGCAGCAGCTCGTCGCGCAGGCGCAGGCGCTCGCGCAGGGCCATGATCTCGTGGTCAAAACCCTTCAGCTTGGCCTGCACTTCTTCTTCCGACATGGTGCTGCCGTCGGCGTTTTCCTTCTTTTCCTGCAACACAAACTCTTCGCGCTCAGCTTCCTTGTCGTTGATGCTGCGCTCGAGCGATTGTGTCGCGACGCCGGCTGTCGAAATCAGGCCCTGCAACTGGCTGGTGTCAAAGTCCGACAGTGCGCGCCCGAAGTCGGTGGCAATCTGTTCAAGGGCGCGCCTAACGGCCGCTTCATCACTGGACTCCGCCTGTGTGCGGATGCGGTTGTCAATGTTGCGCAACGAGGCATGCAGCTGTGTTTCCACCGAGTCAAAGCGCTGGCGCAGCGATTCAAGGTAGGACTTCTTGTCGTCCCAGATGCGCTTTTCTTTGCGGATGACGTCAAGCTGCGCGTTCAGGCCGCGTTCGCGCTCTTTCTTGCGGTCTTCCAACGCGCGCAGCAGCAGCAGCACCGCGCCCTGCGCTGAGCGCAGGCTTTCGCGCTGGCGCAACGAATCCAGCAGCTCAATCTCCACTTCGTCGTAGCTGCGGTACTCCAGCAGCGAGGGGCGCTGGCCCTCGCGCCACTGCTTCCAGCGCTCTTCCGTCCACTCACGTGTCTCTTCCGCATTGCGGCGGGCGTGGGTGTCTTCGGCGGCTTTCAGCCGTTGCTCAATGTTCTTCTTGTCGTCTTCCGTGGCCTTGTAAACTTCATCGCGGACGGCCTGGTAAATCAGCTTCGCGAGGCCGGCGTCAATGATCACTTCGCCGCGGCTCACCATGTCGGCGGGAAAAGCGCGAATGATGTCCAGCTCAAAGCTCGCCTTCGACTGAAGCTGCGTGTTGCGGTTCTTGTCGTACACTTCTTCGACCGTGTCGGCGCCGAACGGCAGGGTGCCCGCGCCGCCGACCGCCAGGCGCGATGCAGCAAACGCCCGGTTGCGCCGCTGCACGTCGCGCCTGGCCTGTTCCATGAACGGCTCAAGCGTCAGGCGCATGTACTCGGCGTTGAACTCGCTTTCCTTGCCCTGCGACATGCGGGCAATCGCGTCCAGGCGCGCGCTGTGGTCCGCCAGCAGCGCGTTCACGTAGTCGCGCACCATCACCGCTTCACGAAATACCCCAATCAGGTCATCCAGCGGCGCGCCGAAGATCTCTTCAAACTTCTTGCGCAGGTCTTTGCCTTCAAACTTCTCAAGGTCCGAGCTGCCCTCGTTCATCAACGCCGTAAGCAGCGCGCCCACGTACACGTTGGAGGGCTCCTGCACGCCTGCCTCGCGGGCCCTTTCAACCAGCACCACATGGCACCACAAGTCCTGGTCCTGGTAGTTCGGCCACAGCTCCAAGAGGCTTACGGTCGTCGGCTTTACGCCGATGTAGGGCCAGTCATGCCCGAACTCGGGCCGCGGCGCCATCGCGGGCACGCGCGCGTACATCACCTCGGGTCTCTTGTCGCCGAACGCCTGCGACGCGCGGCTGTCCAGCATGCGCACGATGCCCAGTCCGCGGCGCTTGCGGTGCCACTCCATCAGGCGGATTTCGCGGTCGTCAATGCGGCCGTGGTCAGCGGGCGCGGCTTCGCCGGATTGCCCGAACAGCGTGATCATGGCGCCAGTAACCGTGAACATGGCCGCCAGCAGCACGACCAGCCCGACCATGAAGATTTTCTGCCCGCGTGTGTAGTTCTCTAATGCCACGAAAGTCCTCTCAAATCCAAGCCTGCCAACGAAGTCCGGCAGGGTAGCAACGTGCCCACCCCCCGGCAATCAACCGCGATTGCCATTTGATGCTTTTTGTATTTGCGCGTGACGGCCGCAAGCCGACGAGACGGCAAACCGCTACGTCCGGAAAAATCGGCAATCGGGTTTTTGCCAAAGTCGCCCCGCGCTGCCTGCCGAATGCAGGGATACCGTCCGGTCCGTTGCCCGGCGGCCCACCCGCAACCACCGTCCACGGACGAAACCGCGAAGGAGACGCAATGACAAAGAGTCGCATATCAATGGTCGTCGCAGCGGCAGGCCTTGTGCTTGTCGGGCTGCTGGCGGCTGCACTGTTCAGCCCGGGCAGTGATGAGCCTGAGACCGACGAAACCGCAAAAAAAGACGACATCAAGCAGGTGGACCCCGCGCCCGTACGCACGACAAACGTGCTGGGCTATGACGTGGTGACTCCCCCGCTGCAGAGCGACCCAACGCCAAAGCCGGAACCCAAGCCGCAACCCGAGGTCAAGCCTGCCCCCAAGCCCGAAGTCAAGCCGGAAGCCAAGGGCGGCATCATTGAACACAAGATCAAGGCCGGCGACATGATCAGCAAGCTGGCTTCGCAGTACGGCTGTAAGGTTGAGGACATCTACAAGGCAAATGAAGGGCTGGACGCCAGCAACGCCCACAAGATTCGCGTGGGCCAGACGATCCGGATACCGACCGGGGGCGCCGGCGCTGACGTCGCCACGGAAAGCAAGCCGACGGGCGACTGGTTTCCCGCGCGCTCGGTCACGGCGGAAGCCGGCGACACGGCCTACAGCCTTGCGGTGCAGTACTACGGCAACATGTACCTGTTCAGGAAAATCGTGGACGCCAACCCCGGCATCAAGTGGGACGATCGCCTTAAGGGTGGCGAAAGCGTAAGCCTGCCTGAGCACGGCACGGCGCCCGCATCAAGCAAGGTCGAGAAGACCGAAAGCAAGCCAGCCAAAGAGAGCGTGGCGCGCGACAGCCTGATCCCGCCCCGCAAGTGACGGCATGAACAATCAAACCGCCCGCGCAAGCGGGCGGTTTGCATTTACAGCGTGAACCGGGGCGCTACTTCTTGGTGCCCGCGGAATCTTCGGCGGTTTCTTCTTCGGCGTCCTTGAGTTTCTTGTGCTGGCCCGTGACCGGCTGCGGCGTCATTTCAGGCTCAGCCTCGAGTATGATCTCAAGCGCGCGGCGGATGTCGTCAATCTGGTCCAGCAGCATCTTGGGGTGCGCGACAATCGGCTCAAGCTCCTGCTTGCTGTCAAAGACCTGCTTGGTCAGCAGCGCCATGTGGGCGCACAGCACGGTTTCAAGGCTGTTCAGCCACGCGATGACCCACGCGCGAAACGCCTGCTGGTCGTACTCAACCATCTTGCCGCGCGGGTTCACGATGTGCTCAAGGCGCACCATGCGCAGCGTTTCAATGGTCTCCTCGGCGACCAGGCCGCGCAGCTTCAGGATATGCTCGCGCAGACCGGTGTCGTCGATCTCGGGGATGGGCATGCGATCGCTCATGAGGCTGTTCCCGGGTGCTACTCTTCTTCCTGTCCGGCGCGCTTGCCCCTGACGTTGAACTGTCCTTCTTCGCAGGCCACGACAAAGCTCTCCAGGCGGCCCTTGAGCTTGTCCCACATCTTGCGCAGCTTCTTGGCTTCGCCGTCGTCAATCTCGCCGTCGTTGGTCAGCGACTTCTCGGCGTGCTGGATCATGTCGGCAAAGTCGTTCAGTGAACTCACGGTCGCCGACACAAAGTTCTGGGCCTGCGCCGCCGAATGCTGCGGGTTTGAGGTGTAGTACCCCCGCGCCACGCGGCACAGAAAGTGGATGATCTCAAGGTCCTGCGACAGGTGAAAAATCGTGACCAGCTTGTCCAGCGGGTTGCGCGCGCCGCTGGCGTTGGGGTTCTTCTTGGTGCGCGGCGGCTGGGTCCACTTGTAAACCAAGCTCAGGCTGACATCCAGCGCGCGTGAAATGCGCTTGGGGCCGGCGCGATCGACTGCGTTCTTGAGCACCTTGTGGGTGTCGTCGATCAGCCCTTCCAGCATCTGCTCGTCGGACTGCAGCTCCTGCTCGATCAGTTCGTCGTCGGGCGTGGTATCAGCTTCGGCTCGTTTGGCCATGGTTTCGCTCAGGGCACGGGTTACCTTCAATATAGTAAGGGCCGCGGAGAATGCGACGGATTGCGGGTCATTGCGCATTGGCGCCCGCGCGCCCGCCGCACTACCATGCCCGCCATGTGCGGCCGCTTCTACGTACCTTCAGGCGCGATCGACAAAGCCGTGGCCGGCCTTGCGCCGGACCTGCAGCAGGCCATCCGCGATGCGATCAAGGAGTGGACCAGCGACCTGAACCAGCCCAAGCCCATGTGGGACATCCGCCCCACGCACCAATACCCGGTTATCACCCATCGCGAGGTCATGCCGATGCGCTGGGGCTTCAAGACCGACAAGAGCAACGCCGTCTTCAACGCCAAGCGCGAAAGCATGCACTTTTCGCTGTGGCGCGAGTGCCTTGTGTTGCGCCGTGCGCTGGTGCTGGTCGGCGGCTTCTACGAGTGGACCGGTCCCAAAGGCTCCAAGCAGGCTCACGCCATTGAACGCGCCGACGATTCGCCGCTGCTGCTGGCCGCGATCTACAACCATGACCCTGAACTGGGGCACTGCTTTTCCATAATCACGACGCCGGCCACCCAGTGGATGCTGCCGCTGCACACGCGCATGCCCCTGATTCTGGATCCCGCGCAGGCGGGCAAATGGCTCAACCTTTCCCAGCCGCCCAAAGAAGTCAAAGGGCTGATGCAGCCGTACGAGGGCACGCTGCGCGAATACGCATGCCCTTCGCCGCGCAACGATGTGCCGCCGCGGCCGGCCCGGGACAAGCTGTTCTGATCAGGTGGCCGGCTTCAGGTCGCCCGGCTTGCGCAGCATCTTTTCGATTTCGCTGATGTGGTTTTCTTCGGACTGGATCATCTCACGGGCGTACTCTTCAAGGCGCACGTCTTTGTCTTCAACCAGCGCCAGCAGGTCGCGGTAGGCCTGCACGCCGCCCACTTCGTGCTCAATGCTTTCGCGCAGGATGTCTTCAATGTTGTGGCGCTCAGTCTCAAGCAGTTTGCCGATCTTCAGGCTGGGGTGGCCGCCGAGCGCGGTCACGTATTCGCCTGCGATGTGCGCGTGGGCCAGCGATTCACTTGCCACGCCGCGGAACCACGCGACGATGGGAATGCGCGAATACCCGAAAATCATCAGCGAGTAATGGCTGTAGCGAACAACGCCCGCCAGCTCGATCTCCAGAATGTGGTTCAGCGCGTCAATGACCTTTTTCTTGTCCATAGCGGCCTCCGGCGTGCAGTTTCCCACGTGTCACGCCCGGGTCAAGGCTGTCCCGGACTATGCGCCAAGCTGCTTCCTGACGTCTGTCCAGACTTCTGCCGAATCAAGGTACTGTATCAGTGCGCGGCAGAATTTGTCGTCCAGCAGTTCGGCCAGTGTGTCGGGGTTGATCATCCTGATTGGCGGTGCCCAGCCCGAGTGGCCCCACTTGCTTGTGCGCTTGACACGCAGTTCCGGAATGCCCTTTTTCTTGAAAAGGGCTACGGGCAGGCCGAACTTCTCTGGCACCGTCATGGAGTGAAAGAGAACCAGGAATTCGCGGCCACCGGCTCGCTGGATATTGGCGCGTGTCATAGCATGAAACCAGTTGCAGTAGGCCTGCCAGGCCTTGCTTGCCAATTCCGGGCTTGCCAGCAGGGTCTTGGGCGTGGGCAGCATCGACGCTGCCTTTGCGCGTGCGCGTTCGCGGATTGCCGCATCAATGTGTTGAATGACGTCTTCGGGTACGTTCGGGGTCATGACTTCTCCTCATCGTGGCGTGCTGTCGCGCGCCGGACTTTGCCACCTTGCCCGAAGGGGCAGGTTGGCCGGGTTTCAAAGGGTCCTTACCCTCCACCCGTCTGGATGAGACTGCGGTTGTCAACGGGGCCAGCATACCCCATGGCCCTTGACGCGTCAAATCAGACTGCGACGAGACAAGAACCGCGCGCGTCAGCGCGCGGCTGCGGGGATGCTGCTCGCCGGCCGCTTGCTGACGCAAGCGGTTCTTGTTCGTGGGTTGTGAAGCCGACCTCGCGCCGCAACAGACTTCCTTCACACTTGAACTAACCATGCTTGCGGCAATTTGACGCACTTTTCTTTCACAATTATCGCTGCCACTGTTGCATCCCGGCCCGCCTTCGCGTACTTATCTTCGCCATGAACAACACAGCCAACAACCTTGTGCGCGCTTGGTGGTGGACGCCTTCCGGGTGTCGCGCCTGATTGTTTGCCCGTTTGACTGCGACGCCCGGTGACCACGCCGGGCGATTTTCTTTTTTCGAGACCAAGCCATGACCGCGACCACGATTGCCGACCTTGAAACCCCGACCTCGCTGTTTCTGAAACTGCGCGACTTTCGCCCCGCGTTTCTGCTTGAATCCGTCACACACGGCGAGCGCGTGGGCCGCTACAGCTTTATCGGCCTTGACCCCGTGCGCACCATCGAGCACCGCCACGGCAGCCTGCGCGAGCTGATCACGCGCGAACTTGCGGCGTTGTCCGCGGCACGGGGGACTGTTGCAAGCCGCGGGGACAGCCCCCTGGGCCTGTTTGGCGCCATCGCCTACGAAAACGTGCACGAGTTTGTGCCCACGGGCGTCGGTGTTACCGCCGATCAACGCCGCACACCGAACGCCGAACACCGAACGCTGCCCCTGGCCGCCTTCGTGGTTCCGCGCGCCGTTGTCACATTCGATCACGTCACGCGCCGAATTACCCTTGACCACGCCGACGGCCCGCAAGCCGCCGCTATCCTGCTGCAGCAAGTCCGGCAAGCCATGACGCTGCCGCTGCCGGCCCTGCACGGCGGCAGCTACACCGAGCCCCGGGCCACGGTCGCGCCCGAGGAGTTTTTCGCCAGGGTCGCCCGCGCCAAGGAACACATTGCGGCTGGGGACATCTTTCAAGTCGTGCTGTCGCTGGCCTTTGAGGGCGAGACCGACCTGCACCCGTACCAAGTTTATCGCGCGCTGCGTCACCTGAACCCGTCGCCTTACCTTTACTACTTTGACTTCGGCGGCTACCAGATCATCGGCAGCAGCCCCGAGGCGCTGGTCAAGCTTGACCACGGCCGCTTGACGATTCGGCCCATCGCGGGCACGCGGCCCCGCGGCGACAACGAAACTCTGGATGCGGCTCTTGAGGCCGAGCTCGCCGCCGACGCCAAAGAACTGGCTGAACACAACATGCTTGTTGACCTTGCCCGCAACGACGTCGGCCGCGTCGCCGAAATCGGCAGCGTGGCGGTGCCCGACCTGCGCGTGATTGAACGCTACAGCCACGTCATGCACCTTGTCAGCCGCGTGACAGGCCGCCTGCGCGACGGTGTGACGCCGCTACAGGCTTACGCGGCGGCTTTCCCGGCGGGCACGGTCAGCGGCGCGCCCAAGATTCGCGCGTTGCAGATCATTGACGAGCTTGAAGACCGCCCGCGCGGCTTTTACGCGGGCAGCGTGGGCTACTTTTCGGCCGCGGGCGACTTTGACCAGGCCATCACCATTCGCACGATTGTCATCCACAACGGCCGCTACAGCGCGCAAGCCGGCGCGGGAATCGTCGCCGACAGCGTGCCCGAAAACGAATACGCCGAGATTCAAAACAAGGCCGCCGCCCTGCTGAAGTCGCTCAAGTTTGCCAAGGAAGAACTGTAGCGCCCTGAAACCTGAAACCCGGAACCTGAAATTATGATTCTGCTCATCGACAACTACGATTCCTTCACCTTCAACCTGTACCAGGCCTTGGGGGCGCTGGGGGCAGAGGTCGTTGTACGCTACAACGATCAAGTCGCCGCCGCCGATGTTGACGCCTGCGCCGCCATCGTGATCTCGCCCGGCCCCGGCAACCCCGACCAGGCCGGTTGCACGCTTCAACTCATACAGGACTACGCCGGCCGCCAGCCGATTCTGGGCGTGTGTTTAGGCCACCAGGCCATAGGCCAGGCCTTTGGCGGCCGCGTGGTGCGGGCGCAAAAGCAACTGCACGGCAAAACCAGCCGCGTCTATCACGACGGCAGCGCCTTGTACGCGGGCCTGCCCAACCCCGTCGAGGTTGGCCGCTACCACTCGCTGATTGTCGAAGAAGCGAGCCTGCCGCCGTGCCTTGAGATCACCAGCTACACCAGCGACGGCGAAATCATGGGCCTGCGCCACAAAGAGCTGCCCGTGGAGGGCGTTCAGTTTCACCCCGAGAGCATTCTTACGCCGCAGGGCAGCCACCTGCTGCAGAACTTTCTTGCCCGCATACCTGTCGGAGCCCGCCCATGACCGCTGCCGCAACCCTTGAACGCCTTGCAAGCAACCAGCATCTCGACGCCGAAAGCGCGCAGGCGCTGCTGGGCCAGCTTCTTGACGCGTCAACCCCTGAACCGCTGATTGCCGGCATACTTACGGCTCTTCGCACAAAGGGCGAAAGCGGCGAAGAGCTGCTGGGCATCACGCGCGCGCTGCTGGACGTCGCGGCGCCGGTCGTTGGCGTGCCCGCGGGCGCCATCGACACCTGCGGCACCGGCGGCGACGGCGCGCAAACATTCAATATCAGCACAGCGGCCGCGCTGGTTGTAACCGCCTGTAGCGTGCCCGTGGTCAAGCACGGCAACCGCAGCGTCACAAGCCGCAGCGGCAGTGCCGACGTGATTGAGGCGCTGGGCCTGCCTTTCGCCAAGCCCGCCGAACCCCTGGCCGATGCGCGTTTTGCCTTTCTGTTTGCGCCGCAGTTTCATCCGGCGCTTAAGCGCATCGGGCCAGTGCGCAAGGCGCTGGGCATTCGCACCGTGTTCAATCTTGTCGGGCCGCTGGCCAACCCCGCGCGGCCTGACTTTCAGTTGATGGGCGTGGCGTCGCGCGAGCGCCTGCCCGACGTCGCGCGCGCTTTGCAGGGCCTTGGCCGCAAGCGCGCCTTTGTCGTGCACGGCGAGCCCGGCCTTGACGAGGCCACGCCCGCCGGTCGCTTTACAGTCGTGGATGTGCGGCCGGACACGATCACAGCCGCGGATTTCACAGCCGCCGACTTCGGGCTGGCGGCCTGCGGCGTATCCGATCTGCGCGGCGGCGACGCGACTGAAAATGCCGCGATCATCCAGCAGGTCTTTAATGGCAACACCGGCCCGCGCCGCGATGTGGTTGTGCTGAACGCCGCGCTGGCGCTGCTGCTGGCAGGCAAAGCGGCAACGCCGGCGCAAGCCGCCGCTTTGGCCGCGAATGCCATCGACAGCGGCGCCGCGTTTGCGCTGCTCGAAAGTCTGAAGAAGTAGGTGCAGCCGAGGAACTGCAGTTCACCACAGAGGACACAGAGAACACGCCATGCTGAGAGCCAAAGAACATTCCCAAGGGTTAGGACTAGAAAAGCCGGGCCGGAAGCAGTGCCACTTCAGTGCAGGGCGCTTCTCTGTGTTCTCGGTGTTCTCTGTGGTAGATCGCAGTGATTCGCAGTGTCACAGCAACCGAGCGAGGGCAAGCCATGCTTGACTTTCTGGAACAGATGGCCGCCGAAAGCGCCCGCCGCGCCGCCGAAAGCCGCGCGCAAACACCCGAAGCCGAAATCCGCCGCGCCGCCGAGGCCATGCCGCCCGCGCGCCCGCTGACCCTTCCCGGCGGCGAGCTTGCCGTCATCGCTGAAATCAAGCGCGTGTCGCCGGCAGCCGGCGCATTGAACGAGCAGGTCAACCCCGCCGCGCAGGCCCAGCTTTACGAGGCCGCGGGGGCGGTCGCTGTTTCCGTGATCACGGAACCGTTGCGCTTTCAGGGCAGCATTGCAGATCTTCGCGCCGCCCGCGCAGCGACCAGCCTGCCGATCATGCGCAAAGACTTCATCGGCGATGCTTACCAACTGTACGAAGCGCGCGCGGCCGGCGCCGACGGCGTGCTGCTGATCGCCGCCATGCTCAGTGACCGCGAGCTGCGCCACTATCTGCGCGTGTGCGAATACCTTGGCTTGTTTGCCCTGGTCGAGTGCTTTAACGCGGGCGACATCACGCGCGCGCAGGACGGCGGCGCGGGCGTAATCGGCGTGAACTGCCGCAACCTCCGTGACTTGTCCGTCGAGCCGGAACGCTTTGAAAAGCTTCGCGGCTTGATCGCCCCCGGCAACGTCGCCGTGGCCGAAAGCGGCATCACCACACCCGCCCAGTTTGAAGCCGTGCGCACCCTGGGCTACCACGCGGCGCTGATCGGCAGCGCGCTGATGCAGGCCGCCGACCCCGTGGCGGCACTGGCGCGGCTGCGTGGCCAGTTGCTGGTGAGCCGCCAGAATGGGGGGCGGCCATGATCAAAATCTGCGGCATCACTGACGTAAGCACGGCATTGTCCGCCGCTGAAGCGGGCGCGACCGCCGTCGGGCTGGTGTTTGCCGACTCGCCGCGCCGCGTGGGCACGGTGGCGGCGGCTGCCATCGCCGGCGCGCTGCCACCGGGCATTGAGCGAGTCGGCGTGTTTCGCGCCGCCGACCTGCGCCGCCTGCCCGACATCCTTGCCTCCGTGCGGCTGGACGCCGTGCAGGTTCATGGTTTGGAAGCCCCGTCGCTGACGCTGGACGGCCTGCCGGTAATCCCGGCGTTTCGGGCAAGCTTTCCGGTCGGGTTGCGGCATTCGCGCCTGCTGCTGGATTCGCCCGCCGGCGAAGGCAGCGGCCAGGCGTGGGACTTCAAGCAGGTGCGCGGGATCGCCCTGCGGCGCGGGCTGATTCTGGCCGGCGGCCTGAACCCCGCCAACGTGACCGAGGCCATCAGCATCGTGCGGCCCTACGGTGTTGACGTGTCAAGCGGCGTGGAGGGCCGCCGCGGCCGCAAGGATGTCGGGCTGGTACGCGCCTTTGTGCAGGCCGCCCGCGAAGCGTTTGCAGTCATGGAAGCGGGGGCCCGGACATGACCGCGACCAAAGGCCGATACGGCGTACACGGCGGGCAGTACGTGCCCGAAACCCTGATGCCCAACCTGATCGCACTGGAGGCGGGTTACCAGGCCGCGCGTGAAGACCGGGCGTTCACAGCCAATCTTGAGGCGGGCCTGCGCGAGTTTGTGGGCCGGGCCACGCCGCTGTACTTTGCCCGGCGCCTGTCGCAGGGCTACGACGGTAACGTGTATCTCAAGCGCGAAGACCTGGCCCACACCGGCGCCCATAAAATTAACAACGCACTGGGCCAGGCCATGCTGGCGCAACGCATGGGAAAGACGCGCATAGTCGCTGAAACGGGCGCGGGCCAGCACGGCGTCGCCACCGCGGCCGCGTGCGCGCGGCTGGGACTGGATTGCACGGTGTACATGGGCGCGCTGGATTGCGAGCGCCAGCGCCCCAACGTGCAGCGCATGCAACTGCTGGGTGCCCGCGTTGTGCCCTGCGAAGCGGGCAGCCGCAACCTCAAGGTCGCGATCAATGAGGCCATTCGCGACTGGATCAGCCATCCTGACGATACGCATTATCTGATCGGCAGCGTTGTTGGCCCTCACCCGTACCCTGCTATCGTGCGCGACTTTCAAAGCGTGATCGGCCGTGAAGCCCGCGCGCAGATCCTTGAGCGCACCGGTACGCTGCCCGATGCTGTCATCGCCTGCGTGGGCGGCGGCAGCAACGCCATGGGCCTGTTTGCGGGGTTTGTCGCCGACGCTACTGAACTGCACGGTGTTGAAGCCGGCGGCGATGGTCGCGGCCACGCCGCGCCGCTCAGCCACGGCAGCATCGGCGTGCTGCACGGCGCCATGCAGTACCTGTTGCAGGATGAAGACGGCCAGATTTTGAACACGCACAGTATCGCGCCCGGCCTTGACTACCCCGGCGTCGGGCCGGAACACGGCGGCCTCAAAGACACGCGGCGCGCGCAATACCACGTCGTGGGTGACGCCGAGGCGCTGGCGGCGTTTCATGAACTCGCGCGCCTTGAAGGCCTCATCCCGGCCCTTGAAAGCAGCCACGCGCTGGCCTTCGCAAAGAGACTGCTCAAACAGCGGCCCGGTTTGACGGTGATCGTCAACCTGTCAGGCCGCGGCGACAAAGACCTGCCCGCATTGATGGCGACAGGGGGCCCCGAGTGTGAGGTCGGGGAAGTAAAGAGTGAGGTGTCGAATGGCTGACAGCGTTGCACAAGCCTTTGCCAAGGCCCGCGACGAGAGCCGCGCCGCACTGCTGCCCTTTCTGATGTCCGGCCACCCGACGCCGCAGGCGTTTGCCGCAAACCTGCACGCGGCCGCGGCACACGCCGACATCATTGAGGTCGGCGTGCCATTCAGTGACCCATTGGCCGACGGGCCGGTGATCCAGGCCGCCGCGGCGAAAGCGCTGGGGCATGGCACAACGCTGTCCGGCACGCTGGAAGCGTTGCGCCTGCGCGCGCCCGGCCCGCCGGTGGTGCTGATGCTGGGTATCAACCAGGTGCTGGCGCGCGGCGTGGACAAGTTTGCAAAGCAGGCGGCCGAAGCCGGTGTATCCGGCGCGATTGTGCCCGACCTGCCGCACGAAGAAGCGGGTGAGATTCGCGCCGCCTTTACGCGTCAAGGGTTGTGCCTGATCGCGATGCTGGCGCCCACCACGCCGCAGCCGCGCATGCGCACGATACTGGGGCAGGCGCGGGGCTTTGCCTACCTGATCAGCGTGGCCGGCGTCACCGGCGCGCGCGACAGCCTGCCGACGGGCACGATTGAGTACCTGCGCCGCGCCCGTGAGCATTCGCCCGTGCCCGTCTGCGTCGGCTTCGGCATCAGCAAGCCGGAACACATTGAACATCTTCGCGACCACGCCGACGGCGTTGTCGTCGGCAGCGCCCTGGTGCGCGCCCTTGAAGGGGGCGCGACCGTGGCTGACGTGCTGTCGCCGTTGCGGCTGGCCTGCCGTCGGGCAGCCAGCAAGTTACCACAGATAACCGGAGCCAAACCATGATCGTCACCATGCAACCCGCCGCGACACTCAAAGAGATCAGCGGCGTGATCCGCCTGCTGGAAAGTTTCGGCGCGCAGCCCAGCATCAGCCGCGATTGCGGTTGCACGCTGGTCACGGCCGCCACAAGCAAGACGCCCATCGACACGCAGCAGGTGCGGGCGCAAAGCGGCGTGCGCGACGTGCACGAAGACGTGCACCCCTTCAAGCGCGTCAGCCGCGACTATCACCCGCAAGACAGCGTAATCGATGCCCGCGCGGCGCGCTTTGGCGGCGGCGGATTTGCCGTGATTGCCGGCCCCTGCGCCGTCGAAAACGACGAGCAGATCCATCGCGTCGCCGCGCACGTGGCAAAACACGGCGCGACCGGCCTGCGCGGCGGGGCATTCAAGCCGCGCACGTCGCCGTATGCGTTTCAGGGCATGGGCGTGCCGGGCCTGAAGCTGCTGCGCGATGCGGCCCGGGCCAACAACCTGGCAGCGGTCAGCGAGGTGATGTCGATTGAACAGGTGGCAGATTGCGTGGAACACCTTGACGTGCTGCAGGTCGGCGCCCGCAACATGCAGAACTTTGACCTGCTGAAAGAGGTCGGCAAGACCGACAAGCCGGTGCTGCTCAAGCGCGGGCCAAGCAGCAAGATCGAAGAGCTGCTGCTGGCCGCCGAGTACATTGTCGATGCCGGCAACCCGCGCGTCGTGTTGTGCGAGCGCGGCATCCGCACATACGAAACCGCCACGCGCAACACCCTGGACATCGCCGCGGTGCCCGTGGTCAAGCAGCTTTCGCACCTGCCGATCATCATCGATCCCAGCCACGCCGCCGGCAAACGCGAGTACGTGCACGCGCTGACGCTGGCGGCACTGGCCGTGGGCGCCGACGGCGTAATGGTGGAAGTACACCCCGAGCCCGCAAAAGCGCTCAGTGACGGTCGCCAAAGCCTGCACTTCGACGAGTTTGAACAGTTGATGCTTGAAGTAAGAAGGTACGCCGAGTTGCGGTCGCCGGTGCCGGTTTAGAAAAAGTTTTTGTTTCAGTGTTGACCTGTCAACTTTTGTCGTTATGGTTTCGCGCCATGAACACGAATGCCAAGATGTGCTGTCTGATGTGCGCCCACGCCGGTGGGTTGCGCACGGACGCGGTCTTGTAGCTTAACCGTACCGTACGCAGCGCCACCGCAACCGCGGTGGCGCTTTTCTTTTTTCTCACGCGCAAGGGACAGGAGACAGGACAATGGCAAACGCAAAGGGATTCACACTGTGGTTCACCGGCCTATCCGGCGCCGGCAAATCGACGCTGGCGGATGAGATCAGCCGCAGGCTGCACGAGCGCGGCATCGGCCACGAAGTGCTGGACGGCGACGTGGTGCGCACGAACCTGAGCAAGGGCCTCGGCTTCTCGCGCGAAGACCGCGACACCAACATCCGCCGCATCGGCTTTGTCGCCGAACTGCTGACGCGCAGCGAAATCCCCGTCATCACGGCCGCGATCAGCCCGTACCGCGCAGTGCGTGAAGAAGTACGCAGCCGTATCGGCACCCACCGCTTCATTGAAGTGTATGTCGCCGCCGGTCTGGACGAGCTTGTACGCCGCGACGTGAAGGGCCTTTATGCAAAGGCACTGCGCGGCGAGATCGCCAACTTTACGGGCGTAAGCGACCCCTACGAGGCCCCCGAGAGTCCGCAAATCAAAATAGACACCGAGGTCCAGAATGTGGTTGAATCAGCGGACCGGGTATGGGACTACCTTGTAAACCACGGCTTCATCACGGTCGAAGAACCGGCCACGGTGTAGGCAGATGCGCAAACCGGCGATCCACAAGTGCTGCAAGATGATGCCCTGCTGTACGGGCCCGTGTTGACGCGTCAAGTACGCACACACGGGCCGCCGATGGGGCGGCCCTTTTCTTTGTCCCGGCAACCAGAGGCAACCCATGAAACCGACACGTGCCAGCTACATACGACTGAGACGAAGCCTTGCGCGGGAGTTCGCGTCCACGCTTCTGGCCCTGGTGTTGATTGCCGCCGTAAAGGTCGGCGTGTTCACGCTGTTCTCATGAAGAAGACGACCGCACAACTTGAAAAGCGCACCGCATCGGGCCTGGTGGTCCTGGCTGTGATAGTCGGTTTTGCCAAGCTGGCGCACGTGCTTGTGCCGGCTGTGCCGGGCGTGGTGTGGGCGCTGGCATTCGGCGCGCTGGCCGGCGCGGGCGCGGCGCGCGCCCGGGGGCCGGTGCCGTCGCTGCCGTATCACGTGCCCCTGACCGCGGGCTTTGTGATGATGGGCGCGCAGGTGCGCCCGGAAGTCTTCACGCTGGTTGGCTGGCAGGGACTGCTTTCTCTGGCGGTGCTGTGGTTGCTGGTTGTGGTTTCATTCGCGCTGGCGGTAAAGCTGCGTCTGCTGCCGTCGCGCCTGGCGGGGCTGTTTGCGCTGGGGCTGTCCGGGTGCGGCGTCACGGCCGTCACCGCTGTCGCCAGGTATGACCGCACCGTAGAGGGCACACCGGCCACGGTTGCGACGCTGCTGATCCTGCTGTCGGGCGCGATCGCGCTTGTTGCTTACCCGTATCTCGGCGCGGGGCTTGGCCTTGACGCGTCAACGTTCGGGACGTTTGCGGGCCTGACGGTTGCCAATAACGCCGAGGCGCTGGCCACGGCCGGCACGGCGCCGGACCCCGCGCTGCTGGTGGCGGCGGCGTACAAAGTGCTCGTCAACGCATTCGAGGGGCTGGCGGTATTGCTTTACCTGTGCCTGTTTGTGCCACGCGACAGGCGCCAGCAGCAGCACATCGGGGCAAAGCTGCTGCTGCCCAAAGTGCCGGGCTTCGTGGTGGGCTTTGCGGTTGTCGGCACAGCCGCACTGCTGGGCGCCTTTGACGACGCCGAGCGCGCGACACTGGCCGAGCTCACCAACTGGGCATTCTTCATCGCATTGGTCGGCGTGGGCTATCGCACGCGCCTTTCTGACATCTTCAAAGCCGCCAAACCCACACTGGTGGGGTTGGTGCTGTGGGCCGCCACTTCGGCGCTTGTGTTGTTCTGGCTGACACGCGCGCCCGCATAGCAGGAGCAATCATGGAACCTGAGATTCGACACATCCCGAAAACGGATTTTGAAAAACACCGCGTTGTGCGCAGCGACGGCGAAGTCACGATCGACGGCGTTTACCCCGAGCGCGCCAGGGGCCACTACATGGTTCGCGTGCGCGTGCCCGGCGGCAACATGACCACACGCCAGGCGCGCGAGCTTTCACGCTTTGCGGACCGGTACGCAAGCGGCATCTGGCACGTTGATACCCGCGCCAACGTCGAGTTTCACGGCATCCCCGAAGCTGTGCTGCTGGCGTTTATTGAGGCCATTGAAACCACGGGCCTCAGCACTCGCGGCGCCTGCGGCGACAGCGTGCGCAACATTGTCACCGGCAGCGAAAGTGCAAGCGCAAGCATTGGTCGCATCAACGAGCTGGTTGAGCGCCTGACCCGCAGGTTCATGGGCAAGCCGGAATTCGAGACTCTGCCCCGCAAGTTCAAGATCGCGTTTTACGCCGCCGACGACCGCGAGCCGTTGCATCGAATCAACGACCTCGGCTTTCTGGAGCTGCCGGACGGCACCTTCGAAGTCTGGGTCGGCGGCGGGTTGGGCAAGCAGCCGCGCCTGGGCGAATTGTTCTTCTCGCGCGTGCCGCAAGACGCCGTTGCCGGCCTGGTGGCCGCCACGGTGCAGGTCCACAACGCCTGGAGCAACCGCAAAAACCGCGCGCAGGCCAGGCTCAAGTATGTGCTGGCCGAGCACGGCGTAGATCAACTGCGACTGTGGGTGCTCAACAAGTGGGTGCCGCCGCCGGGCGTTGAAATCAGGCCGCAGCCTTTGCTGCGCGCGCCGGCCGCGCGCTTTGCCACAAGCGGCGTGCACGGGCAGGAAGACGGGCGGTTCAAGGTACGCGTGCCGGTGGTTGCGGGCGACCTGAGCGGCGAGCAGATTCGCGCCATTGCCGACGCTGCCGAGGCCGCGGGCGCGACCGCGCTCCAACTGAGCGTGCGCCAGAACATCGCCATCCCCGACGTGCCGCCGCAGGGCGTGCCCGGCCTTGTCGCCGCGCTTGAGGCACTGGGCTTTCCGCCTTCCGGCTGGTTTGGCGCGCGCGACATCGTGGCGTGCCCCGGCGCAACATCGTGCCGCAAGGGCTTTGTGGAAACGCGCAACTTCGCGCAGCAGCTTGCGGACGCGCTTGACGCTGTGCCCGCGACCGCGTTTGCAAAGCGCCTGCGCATCAGCGTTTCAGGCTGCCCCAACTCGTGCAGCCAGCCGCAGCTATTTGACCTTGGCTTTCGCGGCAACGCGGGCAAGGCGCGCGGCGCGGCGGTCAAGGGCTATGACCTGCTGATCGGCGGCCGGCTGTACGGGCGCACGCTGATTGGCCAGCAGTTTGCAAACCTGCTGAGCCAGGCCGACCTGCTGGCGGCGGCCACGGCGGGCGTGAAGGCGTACGCGAAGCTCGCGCAGCCCGACGAGCCCTTTGACGCGCTGATCGATCGCGTGGGGCTGCACACGTACGCGCGCGAACTGGCAAGCCGCGTTGAACTGGCGCAGGGCGAGTGGGCCGACCTGTTGCAGGATGACCTGCCGCGCGAAGCGCCCGCGGATGTCGCCCCGTTTGCCCAGCGTCTTGAGCTGAAAGACCCGCGGCTGATCCTGAAGTGGGCCGTTGAAACCTTCGGCGATTCACTGCTGGTCGGCAGCGCACTCAATGCCGGCGGCGTGCTGCTGGCGCAATGGCTGAAAGGGATCGCGCCGTCGCACCCGGTGTTCTTCATCGACACGGGCAAACTGTTTGCCGAAACGCACGAGTACCTGCGCACGCTGCGCGCGCACTTCGGCTTGAACATTGTCAGCGTCGGCAGCGGCCTGAGCGAAGCCGAGTTTACCGACCGCTACGGCGAAGCGTTGTGGCGACGCGACCCCGGCCTGTGCTGCACGCTGCGCAAGGTGCAGGTCATGGCTGAGCTGCGGCGCGGCAAGCGCGCTTGGGTCAGCGCGATCCGGCGCGAACAGGGCGGCGAGCGCGCACACGCCGAGGTGCTTGAGCGTGAAGCCGACGGGGTGTTCAAGGTCAACCCGCTGGCGCTGGTCAATCGCGAGTGGATTGACCGGCAATTGGCCGAGCTTGGCTTGCCCCAGCACCCGCTGTTCGCGCAAGGCTATCGCAGCGTCGGCTGCGAGCCCTGCACCTCGCCGGTTGAGGCGCATCAAGCCGAGCGCGACGGGCGCTGGCAGGGCAGCGGCAAAACCGAGTGCGGCCTGCACCAAAGATGGCGCAAGGCGGCAACCAGCGAGGCAAACCATGCATGAGCACAACGGAGTGGTCACACTGGTCGGCGCCGGCCCCGGCGACCCGGACCTGCTTACGGTGGGGGCGTTGCGGGCGTTGCAGCGCGCCGATGTGGTCGTGCACGATCACCTGGTGTGCCCGGACATTCTGGCGCTGGCGCCGCAGGCGACCCTGATTGACGTGGGCAAGCTGCCCTTTGGCGAACGCACTGAGCAGGAGACGATCAACAGCATCCTTGTGCGCGAAGGCTCGCTGGGGCGCAACGTGGTGCGCCTCAAGGGCGGCGATCCGTTTCTGTTCGGGCGCGGCACCGAGGAGATTCAGGCGCTGCACCAGGCGGGCGTGCCTTTTCGCGTCATCCCCGGCGTAAGCTCGCTCAATGGCGTGCTGGGGGCCGCCGGCGTGGCAGTCACCGCGCGCGGTCGCAATCGCGGCTTTGCGGTGTTCAGCGGCGCGGGTTCAGGCGATGCGGACTTTGCGCAGTGGGCGCAGGCGCCCGGCCCGGCCGTCATCTACATGGGCGTGCACAAAGCCGCCGCCATCGCGCGCGCATTCATGGCCGCCGGTCGCGCTGCCGACACGCCCGTTGTTGTCGTCGCACGGGGCGGCGGCGCCAACGAAGTCATTGCCGAGACAACGCTGGCAGGGTTGCCGGCCCTGCTTGCGGACGCGGCGGCCTGGACGCCGGCCATCATCGCGATCGGCGTTGAGCGCGAGCACGCCTTCAGGGCCCGGCCTCTGGACGGAAAGATCGCGTGGGCGGCTGGTGACTGGCTGAACAGCGAAGCCGCCGACTACGCCCGTGCACTGGGAGCCAGACCGGTGCGGCTGGAAGAAGGTGCGCAGCACCCGTTGGCGCGGGCGGTCAATGCCGGTGTGAAGGCGAGCCGCACATGAAACTTTTGTAAAGACGGCGCCGGTGCGCTTGATCATGCCCGTGACAAGCCGGGGGCATGGTGCACCCGGAAGCACCGGCGCCGCGAAGTCCTTGGGCACACCGCGAAGGGCCGCCAAGTACCGCGAAGAACTGCACAAAGCAGCTTTTACTTCGTGACCCTTTGCGGCCCTTTTCGGTTCAACTGTATTCGAAACGGCGCAGTCGCTACACTCGCGGCATGCGACTTTTGATGATCTCGGCATTGGCGGGCCACGGCCACGTTCGCGCGGCGCAAGCCCTTGAGCGCACGGCGCGCGAAGTGTTTCCGCAGGCCGAAGTGCGCAACGTTGACATTCTGGATTACACGCAGGCGATCTACCGCAAGGCCTACGCCGCAAGCTACCTGAAGCTCGCCGACCGCGCGCCCGAGTTGTGGGGCTACCTTTACAACAAGGGCGACCGACCTGTGGCGGGCAAGCGGCAAGCCGCGATCATCCGCGCCTTTGACCGCATCGAGTTTGCGAAGTTCCGGGCCATGCTGCGCGAGTATCAGCCGGACCACATGTTCTGCACGCACTTTCTGCCGGCGCAGATCCTGCTGCCTTACTCCGACGCGGACTGGAACACCTTCAAGCTGAACCTTGTCGTCACGGACTTCATGGCCCACGGCTTCTGGGCGCAGGTCAACGCGCACACGATTTTCTGCGCCAGCGGCGAGTCCATGGAAGAACTCGCGATCAAGGGCATTGACCGCGCGCGCATACGCAAGGTCGGCATACCGATCATGCCCGAATTCGCGCAGCGCTACGACCGCGCCGAAATGCTGCGCAAGCACGGGCTGCAAGAGGGCACGCCCGTCGTGCTGGCCATGAGCGGCGGCTGGGGTGCGGCAGGCATGCCGAACCTGACACGCATGATTCTTGACAGCGGCAGGGTACAGGTGATCGCCGTCTGCGGCCGCAACGAAAAAATGCAGGCCGAGGTGGCGAAGATTGAGGCCCCCGCAGGCTCGCGCGTAATCGCCCTGGGGTACGTGAACTACATCCATGAACTGATGGCGGTCAGCGACCTGTGCGTGACCAAGGCCGGCGGACTGACCACCAGCGAGTGCCTTGCGATGGGCGTGCCGATGATCGTGCCCAACCCGATCCCCGGCCAGGAAGAACGCAACGCCGAGTACCTGACCGAAGCAGGCGCCTGCATGATGGCCCGCAGCCCCGGCAGCCTGAAGTACAAGCTGACCAAGTTCCTGAACGATCACGCGCTTCGAACACGGATGCGCGCCGCCGCCCGGGCCAAGGGCGTGCCGGACGCCGCCGCCCAGATTCTGAGAATCGGCGTCACCCCAGGGGCGTGAAGAACAGCGGCCGCACAACCCGGCCCTGCGTGAACTCCAGTGCGCCTACTTCAATGATCTCGCCGCTGATCGGGAATGTGGTTTCCATGATCAGGTCAACCACCTGAGGCAGCGCCTCCTTGGGAAGCCGGCTGGCAAGCGTGCAATGCGGCACCCAGCGGGCGGGCGTGTACAGCACCCAGGGCGAGTCCGAAAACTTGCGCACCTGATTGTGCAGCCGTTGATGCATTTCAAGAAGTTCTTCGTTCACGATCGGGGCAAGAAACACCACATTGCTGTCGCCCGGGAACACGCCGATCGAAGCCAGGCCGATCGGAATTGGCTGTGTTTCTTCAGCCAGGCGCCGCACGCAGGCTTCCATTTCTCCCAGGTCGGCGTCGTCGCAAATACATAGTGTGATGTGGGGCCGGGCCTTGATGTCGTCGATCAGTACATCGCCGCCGCCTGCTTCGCGGATCGTGTTGCAGATACGGCGGACACGCGCCTCCAAGGCGGGATTGAACAGCAGCTCGACTGAGTAGGGCAAGATGTCCTCCGCGCGCGGAGTATAGAAACAGCGGGGCCCCGGCAAAGCGGGGCCCCGTCAAGCGCGGATGAATTCAGATGCCGACCGAGATTTCCAGCGGCTGGCGCAGGTAGTAAGCGATGTTTGAGACCGGAACACCTGACAGCACCTGGTTGCGCGTGAAGGCGACGGCCTGCTCGCGCGTTGCAAACTCGTTGGTGTCAATCGCGCTGTTAACGTGCATCACGACGACGTGCTTGGGCATCTGGCCCAGGACGCTCTGGATGCGCGCGGCAGCGATATCAGCGGCACGGCGCCCGATGCGGCGGTCGATCTTTGCGCGGGGTTTGGCGCGACGGCCTGGCTTGCCGACCTTGCCGCCGGCGGCGGTGAAGGCCTGCTTCAGGCGGTCAAACGCCAGCTGTGTGCCGAACTTCGCGCGCACGCGCTTGCCGGCTTCGTTCATGGTCATGTCGGGGTTGGTGCGCAGCAGGTCAGCAACGAACTCCTGCTTGGCCTTGGTTGCTTCGGGGCTGCGCTTGCCGTACTTGCGCGGGCCGCGCTTGCCCTTGGCGGCCTTGGGCTTGCCGGCCTTCTTGCCCTTGCCGGGGCCGCGACGCGTGTCAACTTTGCCACCGGCGCCGACGTACGCTTCACGCAGCTTATCGTATGCGAGCTGGGTTCCGAACTCTTTTACAACGAGCTTGCCAGCTTCGTTCAGTGTGGTCTGCGGCTTGTCCTTGAGCAGCTTTGCAATCCATTCCTGCTTCTTCTTCGTGTTCTCTACCGAGCGTTTGCCTGCCACAGGTTCTCCTCAAGGTCACTCAGTACGGCGCAAGGTGTAACATTGCGACCAACAATTCCAAGTACAAATCCAGAATTACTCTTCGTCGCGCCAGACAATTTCGCCGCGCTCAATACTCCAGTCTTCTCCCAGAAAACCCGCAGCCAGCACGCCGCCCGTGCCCTTTTCAAGCATTTCACGCCCGTACAAAAACACATCCGGGAACGACGCGCCCGAAATGAAGTATCCCAGCCGGTCTGCTAACCGCAAACCCGCAAGCCCCGTGCCCCCTATCACACAAACACTTGAGAGCTCGCAGTCCGGTCGCGGGTAACAGAACAGCAGACAAAGGTCGTCCCCTGCGAGCTCACGTTTGCCGATCACTACCTTGGCGCGTCGGACAGAAATCGGCGCACCCGCAACGAATGAAAAGGCGGAGTTGATGTCAGCATTGCCGTACAGCACGATGTCGCGCCCGACAAACTTTGCCGGGGCAAAGTCAGAATCCGCAACTACTGTAAATGTGCCGTTGCCCTGGTACTGCCAGCGCTCACAGTCGTAGCGCACCTTGGCAAGCATCTGCGCGTTTTCGGATTCATCGCCCTTGGTGCCGTACACGAGTACGACGTTGCGGCGCATCGCGCCCTTGAGCATTCCGTAGCGGTGAGGCCCCTTCAGTTTCAAAGACGGCTCTGCTGCCGCCGACCATACGTCGCCCGCCCGCTCCAACCACAGTACCCCGGCCTTTGGCCAGTCGCACTCAAGCTCCTGTCCGTCCAGCGACAGTCCGACCTGTTCGCGCGGCTGCAGAATTGTTGATACAGCCAGCCGCAAGCGCGTGACGTTACTGGTTTGCCCGATGATCCGGCCATTGTTCGGTTCGGCGCGCAGCTGCACCCGGCTTGGCTCGTGCTGCACGCGCTGCATGTGAATCGCTGCCCAATGACACGAGTGTGTGTTGCCGGGATTACAGGTCGTGAAGTCAATCTGCATGACCTCACTGGCGTGCGGCAGGCGCCGCTTCGCGAACATGTCAAACATCGGTGCCCAGTCGAGGCAATCTGCGCCGTCGTCGTGGCCGTCATCCCACCAGTGGCCTGCGCCCGGCTGTTCGAAGTAGTGAAGCTCGTTGTGAAACTCTTTCAACGCGTCGCGCATCATGCGCGCCTGCGTCACTGGCACGTTGTCGTCAGCGTCGCCATGAAGAATGTAAACACCCTGCGACTTATAATTGTGTTTCAGCAACAGCGTGCGGTGCTGGTTTGCGCCGCGCGTAAGCATCGGCGACAACTTGTGCTGCGGCGGATGGCCGCCTCCCCCACCGTAGCTGTCAAAGCTCTCCCAGCCGGCGCTGGGCCCGATCGCGGCAAATTTGTCCGGAAAGTGCGCGCCGACACTCCACGTGCCGTGGCCGCCCATGGAGTGGCCGGTTAGCCAGACCCTTGACGGTTCGTGATCAAGCGTGGCCTTGGCATGCTCCAGCACTTCCAGTGCGTCAATGCGGCCCCAGTCCTCCCAATCAAATCCGAATGGACGCCGATTGGTCGGGCACACAATGTGGCACCAGGATTTGGGGCTGTACGCGCCGGCCTGCCCCGACGCCTCGACTGAGGCCCCGTGCAAAGAAAGCAGAATTCCCGGCTTGTCGGTCTGGCCCGGCAACGGACGGGCCGGAACCACCGAGTAATACTGTACGCTGCCATCGATATTGCTGATGAATGTAACTTTGCGCCTGTCAGACTCTGAGACAACCTGAATGTCAAATGTGGCTGTCTGCGTCAGTTGCGGGTCGTTGTCGGCGCTTACCCGTAGTGTCAGCTGATGCTTGCCGGGCATGAGTTCTTTGGGCGGCGCGAACGAGAAACGCATCTTGCGGCTCGAGTATGGCAGAATCGACCCGACCATGGGCGGCACGTTGATCCCGGAGCCGCTCACGTATCCGGTGACCTGCAACGTTCGAGACGTTGAGTTCAGCACTGCCACCGCCCCGAAATGAAGCTGCATTGCGTGGCCCTGCACCAGGTCGGGCAGTGTCCAGTCCCCGATCACGTGCAGGCCGGGTGAGGCCACGTACTCAAGCTGGGCCCGGATTGAGCCGCGCCCCATCAGGAAGCAGAAGTGATTTGTGCCCGCCTTCAGCGCCACCGGCACCGGAAAATTCCCGTAGTTGTAAACATCGCCGCCGCGCAGCTCACCGTTCACATACACCGCGCCGTGGCCGCGGGCATGGAGCAACCACACGCCGGCCTGCTTCAACTCGACGCTCCACCATGCGTAGCCGCCGGCAAGGTCGCGCGCGCCAAGCCAGCCGTCTTCGTTGGCTGCGGCGGCGCGCCATTCGGCTTCGGTGCCGTCAAGGCGCTTGACCTTGTCGCCGACTTTCGGCGCCGCAAAGTTGCTGCGGATCAACTGCGACTCAAACGGATCGGCCCGCACCGGCGAACGCCCGCCGCCGCCCACAGCTGGCAGGACCAGGCATTCACCCAGTATGATGGTCGCGGGCTCCGCGGGGGCGTCCTGCGCGATGAACGACGTGGTGGTGTTGAGGCAAAGCAACAGCGCAAACAGCGCCGCGACGGAAACTGCTCGCATGGAATCTCCCAGTCCGCACGCCCCAAGATAGCGCAAGGCCGTCGCATCGCAACCCGCCCTTGTTGCAACTACCAGCCGTTGGCAAGGTAGCCCCCCAAAAGCAGGGGCCCGTAGCTCAACGGTTAGAGCAGGGGACTCATAATCCCTTGGTTCCCGGTTCGAATCCGGGCGGGCCCACCATGACCTTGTTTGCCTGGCTGTTCCGGTACTGATTCGCGCTTTCTGGGACACACTTTGACGACCCTGTCTCGCGACCTACCCATGCTGAAGGGCACGCTGCTGGCGCGGCGGGTGCGCTTTCTCGCTGATGTGCGGCTGGACGACGGGCGTGAACTCACCGCCATGTGCGCCAACACCGGCACGATGAAAAGCTGTTGCGAGCCCGGCCGCCCTGTACTGATCAGCGACAGCGGCAACCCTGAACGCAAGTATCTTCACACATGGGAACTGATCGACATGGGCGAGTCCTGGGTCAACGTCAACACCGGCATGCCCAACAGCGCGGTGCGGCAGTTCATTGACAGCGACGCGATCGAAGAGTTGCGCGGCTATCCGTTCATCCGCAGCGAGGTCAAGTACGGCAAAGACGGCAAGAGCCGCATTGACCTGCTGCTGACCAACGAAGCACCGCCAAAGAAGCGCAAGTCAGACCCCGAGCCCCAGCCGCGCTGCAAGCCCAACAAAAAGCCCGACTTCTACGTTGAAGTCAAAAACACCTCGATGCGCGTGGACTCATACTCAGTGTTTCCCGACGCAGTCACCGAGCGCGGCCAGAAGCACCTTCAGGAGCTGACCGCGCTTGCCGACAAGGGCATTCGCGCCGCGATGTTCTACTTCTGCGGGCGCACCGACACGCTGACCTTCCGCCCTGCTGACGAAGTCGATCCCGAATATGGCCGCCTGTTGCGCAAGGCGGCCAAGGCCGGCGTGCAGCTTCTTCCCTATCAGTTTGAGTGCAGCGCAAGCCACATCAGGCTGGTCAGGAAGCTGCCGGTGGAGTTGTAGCCCGGCGCTTTCGCAACGTGAGAATCTGCGACACTTCGGGTGCCTTGAGCACCAGGCTCGCGCCGGCGTACACCACCACGCCTGCAGTCACTGCCGCAAGCACCGACAGCACGCGGCTGGCGCGGCCCGCAAGGCCGAATTGCCCGTACAGCGCAAACTCAACCGCAAACGCGGCCGCGGCCATCACCAGCGCGATCAGCAGCGACCGCAGCATCGAAAGCGGCACGCGCCGCAGCGTGCTGGGCGTGAACGGCTGTGCCAGCCGCTCGCTGGCCTGCGGGATGGCGGCCGCGCGCATGCTCTCAAGGATCGTTCCGCGCAGTCGCCGGCGCAGCATAAGCACGAGCAGCAGCAGGTTGACTGCGCCCGAGATCGCGGTGCCCAACGCCAGCCCGGCTTCCAGCAGCGGAGTCTGCAACAGGATCACGTTCGCGACCAGGTTGACCACAACCGCAAGCAGGGCAATGCGCGTCGGTGTCTTGTGGTCGCGCATCGCGTAGAAGGCCTTGGTCAGCAGGCTGATCACGCTGACAATCGGCAGGCTGATGCACAGCAAGGCCAGCACCAGCGCACTGCGTTGAAGCATCGTCGGCTCGCTGTTTGCGCCGCCGAACAGCAGGTGCGTGATCGGGTACGCCAGCGCTGCAAGGCCGGCTGCCGCGGGCAGTGCAATGAAGACTACCAGCCGCGTGCTGTTGAGCAGGGCGGCGGTGAGTTTTTCCAGCTCATTGTCAGCGGCAAAGCGCGACATCAGCGGGAACATGGCGGTACCCAACGCAACACCCACCATGCCGAGCGGAAACTGGAACAGTCGCGAAGCATACGAGTAGCTGCTGACGGCGCCGTTGCCTTCCACGAGCAATTCGGCCAGCACCTGGTCAAGAAACGTGTTCACCTGAAAGACCGCCAGCGCAAACAGCATCGGCGCCATGGCCTTAAAGGTGTCGCGCACCCCTTGCTCAGAGATCGCCAGCCTCGGCCTTGCCAGCAGTTGCAGGCGCCCCAGTGAAGGCAACTGCGCGGCCCACTGCATCACGCCCGTGGCCAGCACGCCCAGCGCCATGATGAGCACAGCTCGCTCGGTGTTATCCTTGAGCGGCGTGAGCCAGATCAGCACCAGCACCACGATCCAGCCGATGTTGGCCAGCGCCGGCACCAGCGCCGGCACGCCGAATCGGTTGTAGCAGTTCAGGGTTCCCGCCTGCAAAGCCGCCAAACAGATGAACACGACATAGGGCAGCAGCACGGCAAGGTACTGCCGGAACAGCTCAAACTTGGCCGGGTCTGAAAACGTCCCGGCTGGCAGCGCGTACATGCCGCCAATCACCAGCGCCGAAAGGGCGCCCAGCCCGAGGGTCATCAGCGCGCTGATCGTGCCAAGGTAGCGCCGGGTCGCGGCGTTGTCGCCGCGAATGCGATAGCGCGTAAGCACGGGGATGGTCGCGCTGGAAAGCGCGCCCTCCCCGAACAGCTTGCGAAACAGGTTGGGCACCGTGAACGCGAGAAAGAACACATCCATCTCGCGCGAGAAGCCGAACAGGCCCGCCAACATCACGTCTCGGACCAGCCCGGTCACGCGGCTGACCAGCGTCGCGCCCGAGACCACGGCGGCGCTGCCGATCACTGACCGCGTCGCCGGCAGCGGGCCGGAGCGCCGCTCTTCTTCAATGCGCACGGACTCAGCGGCGATCGCGTCGGCGCTCAGCGCTTCGGGTTGCTGTGGCTGGCCGCCGCTCACGCTATTCCTGCGAGCCGAACTTCTTGTCCAGTTGGGCGCGAATCTCGGCAACGTAGGCCTTGGCCAGCTGCTGCATCGGCTTGCCGTCGGCGCCATTGACGCGCACGCTGACCTTCACGCGGATCGATTCGCCCTCGGTGCGGTCATACACGCTCACGCGCACTTCTTGCGTTTCTTTCTCGAGAGCGTTGACCTTCTTGCCGCGCAGATAGCCCTTTTCGGGTTCGCTTTGGTTGACTTCGCCGTACTGCTTGACCACCGCCTGCGCAACGTCAAAAGCCTGCGCCCGCGTCACGCGGAAGAAGCCGATTGCTTCATCGGCGCCGACGGGCTCTTCTGACGTGGTGTCCACCGTCGGCTTTTCGTCCACGTCTTCGCCCTTCCAGGCCTTGAGCACGCGGAACACCGAATTGCAGTACTCGCGCGCCTCGTCCTGTCGCTCGCGGTCGTTGGCGTTGTTGGCGTACCAGCAGCGCACGATCAGCTTGGAGCGCAATTCTTCCTTGGTGCTCTTGTCGTACACGCGGCCCTTGACCTCGATGCCGGTGCGGGTGTTGCTGTCGTGGGGCTTGTATATGCCGCGCAGTTCCATGGTGTCGCGATCTTCCCACGTGATTTCACCGTTGTCGCGCACGACCAGCCGGAAGGCCTCCCAGGTGTCGCGGGCGGTGTCGTTGTACTCGTGCTGCCACCCGTCAGAGCCGGAGGGCGAGCCCGTAAAGTGAAAGAATTCGGCGGTATCGCGGCAGCCAGCCAGTGCAAACAGGGCCAACGGGATCAACATCAGTTTCTTCATGGTTCTCTCGCTACGACTTTTTCCAGGGAATGTCCTCAACGCCCGCGCGTTTGTTGGCCGCGCGGGCCACGGTGAACAGCCAGTCCGACAGGCGATTCAGATACTTGATCGCGGGGGCAAGGCGCGGGGCGTCTTTGGGGCGCGCGACGCGCAGCGCGCTGACTTCGCGCTCGGCGCGGCGGCACACCGTGCGGGCCAGGTGCAGGCGCGCGGCAAGCTCGCTGCCGCCGGGCAGGATAAAGTTGCGCAACGCGGGCAATTGCGTGTCCAGTGCGTCGATTTCGGTTTCCATCGACAGGATCCAGGCTTCGTTGACGCTGTCGGCGTCCTTGCCGTCGCCGCTTGCCAGCATTGCGCCCAGCGAAAAAAGCTGGCTCTGGCGGGTTTGCAGCATGGCGCACAGTGCCTCGTCGCCGCCCCCCGCGATCGCAACGCCGATCACCGAGTTCAGCTCATCGACCGTGCCGTATGCCGCCACGCGGGCGTCATGCTTGGGCACGCGCTGGCCGCCAAAAAGGCCGGTTGAGCCGTCGTCGCCGGTCTTGGTATAGATCTTCATCGGCGGCGGATCATAGCAAGCGCCGCAGGCTTGGATACGCTGTGGAGAGCGTGATGAACATGATTGACCCGCGCATTAACACCGCACTCGTTACCGGCAGCGCGCAACGCACCGGCCGAGAGCTGGCCCTGTGGCTTGCACGCATCGGCGTGCGCGTGGCAATTCATTACCGCGCGTCCGCAGACACAGCCAAGGCCACCCTGGCCGAGTGCAACGCGCTGACGCCGGGGTGCACCATGCTTGCGGGCGACCTGCGCGACCCCGCGCAGGCAGAGCATGTTGTGCAGAAGGCAGCCTCCGAGCTGGGCGGGCTGCATTTGCTCGTGAACAACGTCGGCAACTACCTGCGCAAGGACCTGTTTGAGTTGACCCCCGACGAGTGGCGCGACCAGCTTGAGAGCAACCTGTACACGGCGTACTGGTGCATGCGCGCGGCTGTGCCGATCATGCGGCAGCAGGCTTTCGGCCGCATCGTGAACTTGGGCTACGCCGCCGGTGAACGCAGCACCTTCAACCGCCTGACTGTCCCCTACCACATTGCCAAGACCGGACTTGCGACGCTGACCCGAAGCGCCGCCGCTGCGCTTGCCAAGTCCGGTGTCACCGTCAACACGATCGGCGTGGGAATACTCGAAAACAGCATCGTCAAGCCGATCAACCCGCCAGCCGGGCGGTTTGCCCGCTATGAAGACCTGTGCCACGCACTGGGATTCTTCCTGTCGCCGCAGAGCGACCACATCAGCGGCACGCAGCTTGATGTAAGCGGCGGATGGGTGCCTGAGCAGATTTTATAGCGCGAGGAGGTTTAAAACTGAGCACCAGAGTAACAGAGGCTGTCGAAGGATCAGAAGCCTCGGTTTCTCTGTAACTCCGTTTGAAAGCCGCCTTACTCTACCCAGCGCGGCTTGCGCTTCTCGAGAAACGCCGCGATGCCTTCTTTGCACTCGTCCGTGCCGCGGGCCATGGCGTTCATGTCGCTGGCCCAGACCAGCGCATCTTCCGTGCCCATTTCGTGCAGCCGCCAGAACATGCGCTTGACGGTCGCCATCGCCTGCGGGGCGTTGCCGCGCAGCGACTTGGCCAGCACCTGCACGGTGGGCTCAAGGTCGGCGGCGACCGCGACCTTGCTGACCAACCCCAGGCGGTGCGCCTCGTCGGCGTCAATCGTGCGCCCGCTGAGGCACAGGTCGCGTGCGTTGCGCTCGCCGATCTGGTGGGTCAGCAACACCATGACAATCGCGGGGATGAAGCCGATTTTCACCTCCGGGTAGCCAAAGGTTGCGTCACGGCTGGCGATCACGAAGTCGCAGCAGGTCGCCAGCCCGCATCCGCCGGCCAGCGCCGCGCCATGAACGACGGCAACTGTGGGCTTGGGATAGCTGTAAAGCTTCACAAAGAAGTCGCGCAGCTTGTGCGAGTTGCGCTGGTTGTCATGGACGCTGGCGTTCTGCAGGGCGCGAATCTCTTCAAGATCGGCACCGGCGCAAAAAGCCGGCCCGTTGCCGCGGATGAACACACTGCGGATCGCGTCGTTGTGGCGCCACGAATCAAGTTCGGCGCCCATGGCGTCGATCAGCTCGGTACTCAGCGCGTTGCGCTTTTCGGGTCGGTTCAGCCGGATTGTGGCTGCCCCCAGAGCATCATCGACTTCAATCTTGATAGCGTCGAAACCGGACATTGCGCCTCCTGCGGCCAAGGAACACGATCCTATTATCACCAACGCCGCGATAACACAGGACTGTTGCGCGGCTACCGTGCAGGAAAATTCATGCAGCAACGGGCCCCCCGGGCAGTCTACAATGCACAGCCATGGCAGAAGACCCCCACAGTGACTCGGTGCCCGGCGCGATCAGGGTGGCAGCACGTGCGCTCATTATTGAAGAAGGCCGGTTGCTGGTGATGAACTATGAAGACGCCAACGGGCCGTGGTGCGTCACGCCCGGCGGCGGCATCAGCAAGCTGGAGACATTGGGCGAAGGTCTAAGACGCGAAGTGCGGGAAGAGCTGTGCATCGACATAGACCCGGGCGACATCGTGTATGTGCGCGAGCTGCTGGGCAAGAACGCCAAGGTCAAGCACGGCGGCATCACCGAGCAGACCCACCAGCTTGAAATCTTCTTTCGCTGCAAACGGCGCGGCGAAGTGAAGCTGGGCCCGCACCCTGACAACCACTGCATCGGCTTCGACTGGGTGCCCCTGACCGAGCTGCCGCAGCGCAACTTCTACCCTCATGCGCTGGCGGGCCGCCTGGCGCAGGACGTGGCCAACGGCTTCAAGCCCCACAACAACTATCTGGGCGACGCCTGAATTGCCCTGAACGCGCACTGCAACCGCTTCCGGCATCTTTTGCTCAATCTGCGGCCGTGAACTTGCCGAAGGGTGAGTTGGCGCGTCGTCTTCGGAACGCGCCCTTACACCGAGGTGAGACATGGCATCACGCAGAAGCGGACGCAGGGGCAAGGGCGGCGGCAAGTTCAAGTTCATCGCAATCGGCGCCGTTTTGATGGCGCTGGGCGCGGGCGGCTGGCTGACATTCGGCGGCCGCAACGCCGACGCGACCAGCGCGGGGATCACCGACATCCTGCCGGGCGCGCCCGGCGAAACCGCAAAGGACGCGCGGCCCGAGCAGTCGCTGGCGCAAGTCCAGATGCTGCTGGCGCAGGTGTCGGGCAATCTTGCAACGCAGGAAGAAAAGGCCCGCGAAGAAGCCCTGCGCGACGGCTACAGCAAGTTGTCCACGCTGCTGGAAGGCCCGCTGCCGCTTGAAGAGCGCGAACGCGCCATTGAGCTGTTTCACAGCATCACCGACGAGCTGTTTCTCAGCAACGCCCACAACGAGTTCAGTGAAAACTACATCGTCAAGGGCGGCGACAGCTATGACCGCATCGCCCGCCGCTTCGGGATCAGCAACAACCTGCTGTATGACCTGAACAAGCGGCCCCGCGGCAGCAAAGATCTGCACCCCGGCGAAAACCTGAAGGTGCCCAAGGGCGCACCGCGCATTGTGGTGCGCAAAGCCGACTACACCACCAGCCTGTACTTCGGCGAAAACCTGGTGCGGCAGTACGTCGTGGCGCACGGCAAGAACGACAACACGCCGGTCGGCGAAAGCGTGATCAGCAGCATGGGCATCGACCCCGAGAAGTCTTCACGCGGGGCCAACGACCCCGTCAATGAAATGAAGCTGCGTTGGATCGGCCTCGACAAGTACGTCGGCCGCACCGGCATCGGCTTTCACGGCACACAGTACCCGGACAGCATCCCCGGCATGACAAGCCGCGGCTGCATTCGCATGCGCGACGGCGACGTGGTTGAGCTGTACGACATCGTCCGCATCGGCAACAAGGTTGAGGTCCGCGCCTGATTCGCAAACACCCTAACTCCAGGAGCCAGCCATGAATCGTTTCGCGTTCATACTATTCCTCTGCGCCGTGATCACGGGTTGCACATTGACCGGCGTGCGCAGCGGCAGCGTCGCCAAAGACACCGAGCCCGCCCATGCTGACGCATTGGGCGACCCGACGTTCGAGCACGAGACCGTGGACTCACAACCCGTCGCCGGCTACGAGCGCAAGGTGCCTGAGGACGCGGTGGTCGATACCCACAAGACCGCGCCGAAAATCGAGCGCCAGCCCAACGCCGACATGGTTGCCGGTATGAAGTGTCACGATGAGGGCCGCCTGCGCGAGGCCCGCGTGTTCCTGACCAAGGCGCTGGACGGCGACCTTAGCACAGACGAAGAAGCAACCACTCTGGCCACCCTTCGCGGGATCAATGAAAAGATCTTCCTGAGCGCGGGCGCCGACGGCGACCTCAAGACCTACACGGTCGAAAAGGGCGACTTCCCGGCGCGCATCGCCGGCAAGGTCGGCACCACCTGGGAAATGATCGTGCGCCTGAACGGCCTGTCCGAGAAAGACATCAAGACACTCCAGATCGGGCGCGAACTGAAAGTGCCCGCCGGCGAATTCAGCCTGGTTGTGCGCAAGTCGCGCTTTGTGATGGACCTGCTTCTGGATGGCGCCTTCATCCAGCGCTACGAGGTTGGCCTGGGCGTCGGCGGCTGCACGCCGCTGGGCGAGTTCACGGTCAAGAACCGCATTCCCAAGCCTGCCGACGGCAGCTACCCCTACGGCCACGAG
The DNA here is from genome assembly GCA_019636195.1 of Planctomycetota bacterium. Classification (GTDB taxonomy): domain Bacteria; phylum Planctomycetota; class UBA8742; order UBA2392; family UBA2392; genus JADJRK01. The sequence goes on from JAHBYA010000004.1 coordinate 214,843, forward strand.
AAGCACCGCCTGGGCACACGCTGGCTGGGCCTGCAGGCCGGTGCCGAGTACAAGGGCTACGGCATCCACGGCTGCAAACCCGAAGAGGAAGCACAGATTCCCGGCGAGTGCAGCCAGGGCTGCGTGCGCATGCGCAACGCCGACGTCGAGGAAATCTACGACATCGTTCCGTCAGGCGCGCGGGTGGTGATCCAGGAGAAGTAGGCCCGCCCCAAAGGCCGGGAAGCAGAGGTTCGATCTCAGCAGAACACACTGGTGGCGCGGACATTCCTGTCCGCGCCACTCCTGTTTACCCCCGCTGAAGTGACCAAACCCCCGGCCTCCAACCTCTATGCAATCGCTGGCCACATTGCGACCATGGGCCCATGGCAGACACCCCGGCGCCAGACCCTGTGGTTCCCGCCGCCCGCCGCGTGATGTGGGCGTGCGGACTGTGCTTTGCGCTGCTGTTCGTGACGGGCATGTGCGGCGCGGCATCGATCACGCTGCTGTACGACGACCCGCTGTACAACGAAAGCATCAAGGGCATCGAGGGCGCCACGCTGTCCACCGTGGTCGCCATGAAGGGATTCATCCGGTTCTTGCACACCTGGGGCGCATACCCAGCCATGCTGCTGGCGGCGTGGTCGATGTTTGAGCTGATGCGCTTTTCACGCATCGCACGGCGCAGCGACAACGCGGCCTGGCGCAGCACGGCGCGATGGCTGGGCCCGGCGGGCGCGGTCGGGTCTTTGCTGATTGTGCTGTCGCTGATCACGCTGCTGGCCAGCGGCGTCGCCGCCAAGGGCTACGGCGAGCACATCGCCAGCTACCAGTTTGTAAGCGAGACAGTCGAGGGAAAGCCCGGCGAACACGACGCCAATGCCATGTTGAAAGGCTATCCCGACAGCGGCATGGCGGAATACCACGTGCGCGAGTTGAACATGCTGCTGGCACTGGGCGCGATCGTACTGGTGATGGCAACCGCCAGCGTGCGCCGCATATCGCAGGAAGCCCGCAAAGCACGTCAGATCGACGGCACCACAAAGTAGATCACCAGGTACACCAGCAGCATCAGCACAATCAGCAGCACCGGCACACTGACCGCCCACGCGCTGCCCAACTTGCGCGCCAGAGGCGCGGGCAGCCGCGAATCTTCCATGCTTTTGCCGGGCAAGGTCTCCAGCACCGTCTTCTGGGCCTTCTGCGCCATCTCAAGCAGCGGCGTCAGCACCTCGCGGTACAGGCGCGGGATGAACGCCCGCCACAACCAGTCCCAGTCCAGCGTGATCGTTTCTTTGCGCTTCAGGATCGGCAGCAGCACAAAGAACGCCAGGCCGCCGAACAGCAGCAGCGCCAGCATCGTCATGACGTGCTCAAAGCTGTACACGACCTTGGAGTACTCACCGGCTTCCAGTTTGTACGGAAGAATGTCGTACAGGATTCCGGGGAAGATCCCCAGCACAATGCAGATCGCCGCAAACCCGATCATCGCCGTGCGCATGTTCCAGGGCGGGTCCGGCGGCCTGAGCCCCGAATCCTTCTGGAAAAACACGAACCACGGAAACTTGATACCCGCGTGCAGGAACACACCCGCCGTAGCTGCCTCAAGCAGGAACCACGCGACAATCAGGTGCGTGTGCGAAACACCCGCCTGCGCCAGCAGCTCGCTTTGTTCGCCGATGCTGTCCACGATCATGCTCTTGGTCGTGAACCCGCTGGTCAACGGGAAGCTTGAAATCGCCAGCGCGCCGATGATGCCGCACCACATCGTGATCGGCATGGTGCGGTACAAACCGCCAAGCTCGGTGCATTTGCGCTTGCCGGTCGCTGCCAGCACGCTGCCCGCCGACATCATCAGCAGGCCCTTGTAAACGATGTGCGCAAAGGCGTGGGCGGCTGTACCGTCAATGGAAAGCTTCGTGCCAACGCCGATGCCGACCATCATGAACCCGACCTGGTTCACGATCGAGTAGGCCAGAATGCGGCGCATGTCGTTTTCAAGGATGGCATAGACGATGCCGTAGCACGCCATCCACAGGCCCAGGTAAATCAGCGCTTCAAAGCCCGCAAACGCGACCAGCAGCGTGAACACCGCCGTTTTCGTGGTGAAGGCGCTCAGGACTACCGTGCCGGAGAAGCTGCCCTCGGGGTACGCATCCGCGATCCACGGGCTGAAGGGTGGCGCGCCCACGTTGACCAACATCCCGACCAGTACCAGCCAGATGCCCACCGTGTCCCACGACAAGCCGGGCCAGCCTGCCGCGAACTCGGCAAAGTGCGTAAACACCAGCGGGTCGGCGCTGCCGTCGCTGATGCGCTGGGTAACGACGATGATGATGCCCATCATCAAGGCCACGCCGCCCAGGGCGTGCATGCCGAAGTAGCGCAGTCCCGCGCCGTAGCTGTGTTTCTGGCCGCCGGACCAGATCACGACCAGGCTGCCCAGCGTCATGAGTTCCCAGAACACCAGCAGCGTGACCATATCGCCGGCAAAAACGACGCCCAAGGCGCCGCCGGCGTGCCACAGGCTGGCGGATTGTTCAACTCTGCGGTCCTGGTGCAGCGAAAACAGCATGCCGCCCAGCGCCGCGATACAGAAGATCGTTGCAAACACCGGCGTCGCGGGGTGCACGTGCACCGGGTTAAGCGCGTGCCCCAGGAAGTACAGGTAGCTTTCCGCCCCCTCGGTGATGACGTACCAGCAGTCCGCCAGCGCGATCAGCGGCGCGCCAAGGCCGACCACCCAGCGCGCCCTGCCGCGCACCGCGGTCATGACAACTGCGCCCGCCATCAGCACGAGCGCCGGGGGCAGGTCAATCATCGCCATAGAAGTTGTCCTTGCGCGTCAACGCCACGCCCAACGCCTTTGCCACCACAACCATCAGGAAGCCGCTGAGAAACCCGTACAGCGGAAAGAACTCGGGCAGCGTGTCGATGGTTACGCCGTCGCGCTCAAAGTGCGCGTGATGCGGAACAAACGCATCAACCACAATGACGATCACCAGCAGCAGCATGCCGCCCAGCCACAACCACTTGACCATCCGCGGGTCATCCAGCTTCACAGTGCGGCCCTCCGAACCAGCTCAGCCAGGTCCAGCGCCGGCCGGTGCCAGAAAAAGAACAGTACTGTAAGCGCGGCTGTGAAACTGAGCGCGTACACAATCGCCATCGGCGCTTCGCCGTGAGGGTGCTTCATGTCTTCGTCCGACAACGGCTTGAAGAAGGCACGATAGACAATCGGCAGGAAGTAGCTCGCGTTCAGCAATGTGCTGGCTGCGATCACCAGCAGCACGAACACTTCGCTGAAGTCCACGCCCGTCAGCGTGCCGCGTTCCATGATCGAGTTGATCAGCCACCACTTGCTCACGAACCCCACCAGCGGCGGCACGCCGATCATGCTGAGCGCACCCACCGTAAACGCCGCCATTGTTGCAGGCATGCGCCGGCCAATGCCGTTGAGCTGGCTGACCTGCGTCTTGTGCGCGGCTGTGTAAACACTGCCAGCGGCAAAGAACAGCGTGATCTTCCCGAATGCGTGTGCCACGATGTGAAAAGTCGCAGCCAAAACGCCCAGCGGGGTAAACAGCGCCGCGGCCATGACGACATAGCTGAGCTGGCTGATCGTGCTGTATGCCAGCCGCTTTTTCAGGTTGTCCTGGAAGGCGGCAATCAGCGATGCCGCCACGATCGTGAACCCGGAAACATAAAGCAGCCATTCGCCAAGCCCGTAGCGGTTCAGCGTGCCCAGCCCGAACACATACACCGTGACCTTGACGACGCAGAACACGCCGGCCTTGACCACCGCCACGGCATGCAGAAACGCGCTGACCGGCGTGGGCGCAACCATCGCCGCCGGCAGCCAGCGGTGCACCGGCATAAGCGCCGCTTTGCCGATCCCGTAGATGTACAAAAAGAACAGCAGGCCCACGATGTCGGCACTTACGGCATCAGACGCCAGCGCTGCGGCAAACACGCCGCCCTCCGTGAACTCAATGCCGCTGGCGGCCCCCTGCTGGGCCAGCACGGCAATCCACATCACGGCGAACAACTGAAACGCAACCGAGGTCGTCAGCAGGATGCCCAGGTACACGCGGCCGCTGCGCACTGCGTCGGTGCTGCCCTTGTGCGTGACCAGCGGGAAGGTGCTGAGCGTCAGCGTTTCATAGAAGACGAACATCGTGAACACGTTGTCGGCGAACGCAATGCCCACGGCGCTTGCAATCGCCAGCGGAAAGCACGAGTAAAAGCGCGTCTGGTGCTTCTCGTTGTTGCCGCGCATGTACCCGATGCTGTACACGCTGTTCGGTATCCACAGCAGCGTCGCCACCAGCGCGTACACCATGCCCAGCGGCTCAACCCGAAACGCCAGCGGCACGCCCGGCATGACCTCAAACAGCGCCACCCGCACTTCCTCGCCGCGCATGACGGCGGGGTACAGCGATGCCACCAGCGCAAACGTGGCAACTGCGGTCAGCAGCGTGAAGGTTTCGCGCAGGTTGGGGATGCGCCCGGACATCGCCACCAGCACAAAGCCCAGCAGCGGCACGCCGAGAGCCAGCGTGACAGTTTCAGCGGGGGTAATCATCGCGCAGCCCCCAGCAGGTAGTCGGCGGCGGCCTGCGCGATGTAGGCGGTGTGGCTGGCATTGATGCCGAAGTACAGGCTGGCCCCGATCAACAGCAGCGTCGGCACCAGCATTGTCCAGGGCGCCTCTCGCACCTGCACTTCTTCGTCGCGCTTGCCGAAGTAGATGGTCTCAACCACACGCCACACATAGATCAGCGCCAGCAGCGAACCGACCAGAACCACCGCCGCCATTTCATAGCGGCCCCCTTCAAGGCACCCGCTGACCAGGTACCACTTGCTGACAAAACCCGAGGTCAACGGCACGCCGATCAGCCCCAGCCCGCCCGCCGTGAATGCCGCCATGGTCAGCGGCATTTTGCGGCCCAAACCGCGCAGATCGGAAAGCCGCGTGCCGCCAAGGCGATACATGACCATGCCCAGCGCCAGGAACATCCCGCCCTTGGTCAGCGCGTGGTTGATCAGGTGGATCACGCTGGCGGTCATGCCGTCGCGGTTGGCAAGCGCAAAGCCCAGCGCGATGTAGCCGATCTGGGCAATGCTGCTGTAGGCCAGCAGCTTCTTCACGTTGACCTGCCGGATCGCCATCCATGAACCGACAATGATCGCAGCGCCGCTGCACGCCATCAGCGCGATGTCGGTGTGCAAACGCCCGAACGCAAACCCAACCCCCACCAGCGTAAAGATCACACGCATGAACGCGTACGCGCCAACCTTGGTCGCGGTGCTGGCCAGCAGCGCCGACACCGCCGACGGCGCATAGGTATAGGCGTTGGGCAGCCAGCCGTGCAGCGGAAACAGCGCCAGCTTCAATGACAGGCCCACCGCCATCATCGCAAAACCGGCGATCACGGTCTTCTGGTACAGCGGCGCGTCCGTGCCCCAGCTTGCGTAAATCGGCTGAAGGCGCTCGGCGATGTCCGGGATGTTCAGGCTGCCCGTGGCCATGTACAGGTAGGCCACACCCACCAGGTAAAAGCACGCGCCCATGGTGCCCAGCAGCAGGTAGTTGATCGCGCTGGTCAGCGCGCGGCGGTTGCGCTCTTTTCCCAGCGCGACCAGCGTGTAAGTGCTCAGTGACGAAATCTCAAGCAGCACATACAGGTTGAAGGCATCGCCCGTGATCGTGATGCCCAACAGCCCGGTGATACAGAACAGCCACAGGCCCCAGAAGTAGTGCAGTTTGCCCACCGGCACTTCGCTGGCCACGCTGCGACGCGCGTAAAACGTGATCACCGCCGCCATGGCGGCCACGATCAGCATCACCGATGCGCTGAGCGGGTCGGCCTTGTACGCAATGCCGTACGGCACCGGCCAGTTGCCCATCAGGTACGTCAGGCTGCGCTCGCCGTGGTTCAGCACATCCATCAGCAGTTGCAGCGTCATCGCAAACACGCCGGCTGTGGTGGCCATGGCGATGTACCAGCCAATCTGGCGCCGGCCGATCAGGGCAACAATCAGGCCCATCGTCAGGGGCGTGACGACGATCAGGGCCGGCAGTTGCGTGCGCAGATGCTCGAGCACTAGTCGCCCCTTTCGTGCTCGATGGCTTCAATGTCGAGTTCGTCGGCTGTGCCGTAGGTCTGGCGGATGTTGATGACGATGGCAAGCCCCACAGCCATGGTGGCAACGCCGACCACGATTGCAGTCAGCATCAACGCATGGGGCAGCGGGTTGGAGTAAACAACGTTCTCGCCGGCGGCGCGGACCGGGCCGGTGCCGCCCTCAACTTTGCCGATGGAGATGTAGAAGACCAGGATGCCCGTCTGGAAAATGCCCAGCGCGAGGATCTTCTTGACCAGGTTGCTCTTGGCCATGACGCCGTACAGTCCGATCAGCATGATCAGGATGCAGGCCCAGTAGTTGTAGTAGTCAAGAATGAAGTCCATGCCTTACGCCCTGGCGCCGAACTCGGTGTCGGCGCCGCTTTCTCCCGTCTGATTGTCCTCAGGATTCGTGCCTTCAGTGATTTCGTTGAAGATGGTCATCATCACGGCAAACACTGTCAGGCCCACGCCGTACTCGACCAGGGTCATCCCCCACGGCTCAGCGCCGCCCGGGTTGGACGGCATGACCGCCGCGTGGTCGAGAAACTCGTAGCCCATAAACATGCTGTACAGGCCGGTACCCACGTACAGCAGCACACCGCCCGCCGCCAGCAGGTCGGTAAACCAGCGCGGCACCACCCGCCGCATCTCGGCGCCGCCGAACACCAGCCCGTAAAGAAAAAATGCCGCCGCAACAATCACGCCCGACTGAAAGCCGCCGCCGGGGCCCAGCTCGCCGTGGGTCTGCGTGTAAAGCGCGAACACCACCATGAACGGCAGGTTCCAGCGCACCGCAAGCCGCATGATCGGGTTCTCTTTCACAGCAGGCCCCCCTTCAGCGGGTTGCCGCGCCGTCCGCGCAGCAGCACCACCAGCGCCATCGCGGCTGTGAAAATCACCGCGACTTCAAACAGCGTGTCAAACGCGCGATAGCTGACGATTACGCTCGTGACCTGGTTGGGCACATGGCCGTGGAAGTAGTCGCCGCTGTGGTCGGGGTGCGCGGCGGCGTACTCCTGGGCAAGCTCGAAGCTCTTGCCCGACGGGTCCTTCATCACGTCCTGCTGCGTAAAGCCGGCATAGATCGGGTGCGTGTGTGCCGGCGCATCAGGGTCGCCAAAGCGCGGCATGTCCAGCGTGCCGTACACCAGCAGCACCGCCACCCCCGCGCACGCCAGCAGCGCGGGCCAGTGCACGGCGCGGCGCACGATTTCGCGCTCGCCGGTCAGCACGATCGCGCCGATCAACATGATGGTTGAGATGCCGGCGCCCACCGCGGCCTCGGTGTAGGCGACGTCAACCGCGTCCATCGTGGTCCAGAAGCACGCCAGCAACAGGCTGTAGGCGCTGGCCAGGCCGATGGCGGCAAACAGGTTTCGCGCCTCAATGGCGGCAATGCCGGCGATGATCACCAGCGCCAGCAGCACCACGTCGATGAGCATCATGTAGTTCATCGTGTGGGCTCGCCTTTCTTCCAGGGGCGCAGGCCCGTGGTCCAGGCCGCCTGGCCGATCGCGTGGCTGGCAATCGGGCTCGCCATCTGCATGAACAGGATCATCAGCACCAGCCGCGCCACCACCATCCACGAGTAGTCGTAGCGCAGGCACTCAATCAGCATGGCGCCGCAGAACAGCAGCACGCCAAGTGTGTCGTTTTTGCCGGCGGCGTGGGTGCGGGTGTAGAAGTCCGGAAAGCGCAACACGCCCACCGCCGCGGTCAGGCTGAAGAACGCCCCGCCCGCCAGCAGTATCCAAGTGGCAATGTCGAGCACCGCGTTCATCAGCCGAGCCTCCGGTGCCGCGCATACTTGAGGATCGCGATTGTGCCCACGAAGTTCAGGATCGCGTACAGCAGCGCAATGTCGAGAAACTCGGGCCGCCGGGTAATGAAGCCGATCAGCGCCACCAGCAGCGTGGCCTTGGTGCCGATCGCGTTCAGGGCAAGGATCCGGTCCCAGATGGTCGGGCCCGCAATCGCGCGCACCAGCAGCAACAGCACACCGAACAACAGTGCCAGCCCAGCCGCCAGCGTGGGGATGTCGGTGCCGAAGACGCCGGTGGCCTGCGCGATCACTGCTTGCCCTCCAGCGCCAACACGCGGTCGTGGATGGCCTTGGTGTCCTTGTTGGTGTGGTGCAGCGCGTGGATCATGATCTCTTTTTTTTGCGTATCGATCTCGATTGACAGCGTACCGGGTGTCAGCGTGATGCTGTTGGCATACACAGCCGCGCCAAGGCTGCTCTTCATGTCGTAGGAAGCCTTGAACACCACGGGGTCAATGTCCGGGTTCAGGCTCCAGATCCGGCGGGCAACATCGACGTTGCTCTTGATGATCTGCCACAACAGCCACGGCACATAGATCAACGCGCCGACCAGAAAGCGCCCCAGCGGCCCCTCCTGGTCCAGGAAGCCCACGCGCTTGACAATCAGTGTCGCCAGCGCGCAACTGGCCAGCCCACAGATCATCAGGTAGCGCTGGTGGCCGTCGGTCCAGTCAAGCTGGCCGGACAACAGGGCCCAGAACCCGAGCAGCACGACAAACAACACAATGTGGCGCAGCAAGGCGTCTCTCCACGAATGCCACGAACGGCAGGTGCGGGCACAGTCTAAAATCCCCCACGCCCGGCAAAAGGTATCTAGGCGTGCCTGACCCCTGTCAACGAAAACCGGGCGGCTGCGGCTTCACGCGCTTGTAACAGATGTTTGTGCAGTGTGTCAGGCGGCTTGCGTCACAGCGCCAGCACAATCAGCACCAGCGCGGCCAGCGCCAGCAGCAACAGCAGCTTCAGCACAATCCCGCCGCGGCGCGGCTTTTCGGGCAGCTGCTCATCTTCGCGGGCAGCGATGCGCTCGCGAATGTGGCGGCCGGTGTGCACGCCGGTTTTGCTGGTGGCTTCCTGCATCGGGGGGCTGACGCTGCTGTCCATCGGCTGGTAGTGGTTCAGCGCGTCTTCGTATTGCTCGTGGGGCACTTCAACCGTGTACTGCCCGCCCTCACTGCCGACGCGCGCCTCAAAGCCCGAGGCCTCAAGGTATGTGACCGTCATGCGCGCCGAAACCTGGTCAGGCGTGTGCGCAAGCGGTATCCAGTCGCGCGTGTCGCGCTCAAGCCACTCAATGGGCCCGGGATCGTCGTCAGGCATTATCAGGCTCGACGCGGCCGGTGCGCCGCGGCGCCGCCGCCAGTTCGCTTGCCAGCGCTGTCGCAAACTCTGACAGCGCGTCAAAGGTGCAGTGCAGGCCGCAGCGGTGCTCAACATTGCCGGCGCCGCCGTGCTGGCGGTACGTCACGCCGACGCTGCAACGCAGCTCTTCAGGGGTCTCTTCAGGCTGCTGCTGCGGCACACCCGCAAGGCCGGTCACATTGATCTTCTGTGTCCATTTGCTGCGGCGGGCGGCGAGGCTGATCTCAAGCTCGCGCGTGTCGCTGCGCAGTTGCAGCATCCCGGCGCGCTTTTCGGCGAATGTGCGCAGGCGCTCAATCATGCGCTCAAGGCCGTCCTTGCTGACGTGCACTTCCCCGTCAATCGGCTCGCCGTAGCTTTCAAAGCGTACGGCGCACACTACGGCGTCGGTCCCGGCGCCGCGACCCCGTGAAGTGTGCACGGGCGTCAATTCAATCCACGCGCCGCCATCGGGTGAAGTCAACTTGGCCATGCCGCGAGTGTGCCACCTGCCACAATACAAGCAAGGAGTGTTTGGGACCGGTCCCCGGCAACAAAAACGGGGACAGGCGCGGCCGCGCCCGTCCCCGACTGCGGGTTTGCCTAGCCTTCCAGCGCAGCCAGCGCTTCTTCGTGCAGCTTGTGCGTGGCTTTGTCGTCGGGCGCGCGCTCAAGGGCGCGGTCAAGCATCTCTGCGGCTGTGCGGGCGTCGCCGCTGCGCAGGGCGGTAAAGCCGCGCATCAGCAGCAGGTCAGGGTCCTGGGGTGCCTTGGCCAGCTCACGGTCCATGTGCTCCATGTGCTGCTTGAGCGCCACCGGGCCGCCGAAGGCCTTGGCCACGTCGATGTTGCTGCCGTCGGCGTGCAGCGCCATGCCGCGCCGCAATGCAAAGGCACTGTACGCGTACTTGCCGTTGCCCAGCGCCGCCATGGCCAGCGCGTAACGGGCGTCGGCACTTTCGGGGTTCAGGATTGCCGCTTCTTTGAACGCCTTGGCCGCCGCGGCGTAGTCGCCCTGCGCAAAGGCCTCATTGCCGCGGCTCATCTCATGCCGGAACTCGGCGCCGGCGTCGCCCCGGGCGCGGTCGTGCTCGGGTTGCGGGCGCTTGCCGCCTATGCTGTCGCGGCGGCGGTCGTCGCCGTAGCCGGTTGCCTCTTCGGCGCCGTCTTCGTAGCCGCGATTGTAGCCGCGGTTGTAACCGTCACGGTAGCCGTCGTCGTACAGCGAATCATACGCCAGCACGGTGTAGCCGTAGCTGTACGGGCGCCAGTCCCACCAGCGGGTGTAGCCGTACCAGTACGGGCGCGAAATGCGGCAATACACGCCGTGGTAGCTGAACCAGTGGTGCCGCCGCGCGTGCGAGTAGTAGTAATAGCGCGGGCCGTGGCAGTACCCGTACCACCCGGCGCCGTAAGGCTGGATGTACCAGGCGCGCGCGCCCAGAATCGCGACCGAGTGCGTACCGAAGTAGATGTGCGGGCCGCCCCACCATCCTCCGAACCATGGGCGATGGCCAAACCCGAAGTACAGGCCGCCCCAGCTCCAGCGCCAGCCGAAGCCGAACCATGAGTACCAGCCGCCATAGCTGTAGCTGCCGTGGTAACCGCTGTAATAGCTGCCATGGTAGCCGTTGGAGTAATAGCCGCCGTAGTAGCTGCCACTGTAGCTGGTGGTGGACCGCTGCGGGGTTGCAGGGCTGGACATGTCGCCGCGGATGCCGCTGGTGCCCGTGCCCCGGAATGCGGTCAGGGTACTGCGTTCACTGATGGTTGAGCGGGTGGCGGGCTGGGTGCTGCGCGGCGAAATGTTGCCGCCGCGGTTGGCGTTGTCGCCGCGGTTGGCGCCGGTGCGCGCAACCGTTGAGTCCCCGCGCGGCAGCACGGCGCTGGTGCGCGAGGGCACCGCGGCCGGACTGCGCGACGAAGTTGCCGCAGGGTCCGAGCTGCGCGGCGTCGCGGTCGCCGTGGGCGTGCGCGAGGTTGTGGGCACGCCGCTTGAAGTCGTGCGCGCCGGCGCATAGCTGCTGCGCGGCAATGCCGCCGAAGGCTGGCTTGAAGGCGATGAGGTGCGCGAAGGGGTGGCGCTGGTGCGTGACGGCGTCGGGGCCGGCGTTGCGCTGCCACGTGACGGCGTCGGGGCCGGCGTTGCGCTGCCACGTGACGGCGTCGGGGCAGCAGGAGTCGCTGAGCTGCTGCGATAGGGCGTACCGCTGCTGGTGCGGCTTGGCGCAGCGGGTTGTGGCGTGCTGGACCTGCCGACGGCCGGCGTTGACGAGCGGCTGGGTGCAGGCGCGGGCGACGACGAGCGACTCGGGGCCGGTGCCGGCGATGATGAACGACTCGGCGCAGGGGCAGGCGAAGATGAGCGGCTGGGTGCAGGCGCCGGAGACGAGCGCGAAATCCCGCCGGAGCCGCTTGAGCGCGCGGACGATCCGCCGGAGCTGCCTGAGCCGCCGGAGCTGCCGCCGCGCGTGATGCGCTGGGCCTCAACCGTCGCAAACGGCGCCGCAAACACGATCACGGCAAGCGCCACCAGTCCGCTGAAGAATACTCCGCGTGGGCTGAACATCGTTCCCTCCGACCATCGGCCCCAATGAAAAAAGGGCCACCAGCAGTGATTGCTGCAAGGGGCCCCGTTTCACCCTTGATGATAACCATCCCAGCCGCGCAATGCATCCTTTGTAAGCGAATAATTGCGGGCCAAACCGCCCGCCTGCCAGAAATTTGGCATTGCATCCCCTTGGCCCGACAGTGGCCCCGCGGCCGTTCGCGGGAAGTGTTCAAGGCCCGGGGGTTCGCCGGCACGCCACCCCGCTTGCGCAAGGGACGCCGGCATCCTTGGATGGCGGAGTACGCGGGTTAGCGGAGGTGAGCGATGAAGAATGTTGAGATGAAACTTGAAGGCGACAAGCTGACGATCACGGTTGACCTGAGCAAGGAATTCGGCCCCAGCAGCTCAGGCAAGACCATCATCGTCGCCAGCACCGAGGGCAACCAGACGATCGAGGGCTACAAGGCTGAGAACTACAAGATCGGCCTGAACATCTACCGCAAACCATAGCCCCGGCAGGCAAAACGGTTTTTGCTGAAGGCGGCAAAGCCCGGCGTCCGATATCGCGATGGCGTGCACTCTGCGCGCATGCACCACTATCGGAGACGCCTATGACACTCGCCCGTTTCTTCTTCTGCCTGCTGCTGGCTGCGCTGGCACTGCCCGCGCTGGCGCAGGACTTCACCGCCTACACCGCCCACGTCACCGGCGAATCCGTCCGCCTGCGCTCAGGCCCGTCGCTGGCGCACCCGCCTGTGCACGTCATGGCCAAGGGCGAAGCGCTGACCGTGGTCGCCGAGCAGGACGGATGGGCGATTGTGCGCCTGCCTGCCGCGGCGCCCTGCTGGCTTAGCGCGGACTTCGTCAAGTCCAACGCCAACACCTACGTTGTCACCGCCGACAAGGTCAACCTGCGCGTCACGCCTGACACCAAGTACTTCAGCGTCGGCCAGGTTGACAAAGACGCGGTTCTCAAGGCTGTCATGGGCGAAGACGGCAAGCCGGCCACCGAAAACGGCTTTGTGCGGGTGGTGCCGCCCGCCAGCGCGCTGGGTGCCGTCAGCCTGGAGTTCATTGAACGCGCCAAGGTCGAGGCCAAGGCTGAGCCCAAGCCAGAAGGCGAAGTCGCCAAGCCCGAAGAGCCCAAGCCGCTGGTGAAGAAAGAACAGGTCAAGCGCGATCCAACCGCCAAAGAGCTGGAGGACGAGCGCAAGACTTTCACCGAGCTTGAAAGGCTGCTGAACGACGAACTGAAGAAGCCCGCCGCGGACATCAGCCTTGCATACATCCGCAAGATGTTTGAGCAGTTCGTTGAGCTGGCGCTGGACAAGGAAGTGTCAGCCAAGAGCCAGGCCTACATTGAGAAGATCGACGCCACCGAAAAGCTGATCCTGGCCGAGAAAGAGCGTCTGGAGAAAGAAGCCGCTGCGCGCGCCGCCGAGATCGAGCGCATCAAGAAAGAGGCCGAGCAGATCGGCGAGAAACCCAAAGAAGAGCCCAAGGGCCCCGTTGAGTACATCGCCATCGGCACCGTCGGCAGCCACGGCAAGACCGCCAAGACGCCTGCCAGCCACCGCCTGTTCGACGAAAGCGGCAAGACGCTGGTTGACCTGCGCTGGGATGGCGGCGACCTGAGCAAACTGATGGGCAGCCGCGTGGGCATTGTTGGTGAGGTCAAGGAATACAAGGGCTGGCCGCACAAGGTGATCGTCATCAAGCGCATCGACGTGCTTGAGGAAGGCGAAGAAAAGTAGCGCAAGCCGTAAATGAAACAGGGGCAGGTACCAACGGTACCTGCCCCTGTTTGTGTTGCTGTGTGCTACGCGCGCCTGCGGCGCAGGTACATCGCGCCCGCTGCCAGCCCGAGCATCAGCAGCAGCGCCGTGCCGCTGCCAGCCGGTCCGGCTGAGCAGGCCTCCCAGAACGGGACAAGCTCAGACTTGCGGCGTCCCGGCGTGATCGTGATGCTGTCGTCGGTGCTGCTGCCACCGCCGTTGATCTGTAGCGTGAATGTCTTGCTGGCTGTTCCGCCCGCACCGTCGTTGGCGTCAATCGTAAAGGTGTGGGTGCCGGCCTGGCTTTGCAGCGGGGTGCCGTCCAGACGGCCATTGGGCGCCAGTGACAGTCCCAGCGGCAGGCTTGAACCGACCTGGACGAAGTACTGGTACGGTTCCACGGGGTTGGCGGGGTTGCCGCCGGTGGCACGGATCGTGACGGAGTAGGGGTTCATCACGCCGCCTTCAGGCAGGGTTGCGGCGGTGGTGATGGTAAGCGCGCCCGGGATGAAGGCGACGATGTTCATGGTAAAGGTCTTCTCGGCAACTTCAGGAATCGCCGAGCTGTCCTCAACCTCGATCGTGAACGTGAAGTCCTGGTTGGGTGGGGTCGCCTGGCCGGTGATGATCACGCCGCCGAACTCGCCGGTCGTGGAATTGATGCCCAGGCCGGTCGGTGGCGTGCTGCCGCTCTTCATGCGCCAGGTGTAAGGTGTGCGCCCGAAGCTGGCTTCCATCAGCACCTGGTAGGGGTTGCCTTCGTGGCCCTGCGGCAGGTTCGAGGTTGTCATGATCTGCAAGGGCTGCGGGATCAACGGATCAATCTGGATCGTGAACGTCTGGCTGCCGGACTCAGGCGGGAAGGCACCATCGCTGGCCCGCAGCGTGAACTGGTAGGTGCCGGCTGTAGTCGGCGTGCCGCCCAGCGTGCCGCTGTCGGGGTTCAACACCAGCCCCGGCGGAATCTGGCCGCTGGTTACTGCCCAATGGTACTCGGCGCCGGACGGGCCGGTGAAGCCGCCCGTGGCCTGGAACTGGAACGGCACGCCGCCGTTATACGGCGAAGTTTCAAGGCCGTTGGGCGGGGCGCCGGTCGCACCCTGCGTGGCGGGCGTGATGATGCCGACGTTGGAGTCCTGCGGCAGCACTGAGATGTAGAACGTACGCGTCACCGAGCCGGCCGCCGAGTCGTTCAGCGTGATGTTGAAGGCGTAGCCGCCCACGGTGCCCGCGCCCGGCGTGCCGCCGAACTGGCCGTTGCCGGTGTTGAACGACATGCCCGCCAATGCGCCGTTGCCCGCGGGCGCGCCAAGCCACTGGAAGTTGGTCCAAGTGTACGGAGGCGTCCCGCCGCTGGCGTTGAACTGCACCGGCGAATAGGACTGCAGCTCGGTGGCGTTGGGCAACTGGCTGCCCGTGACAATCTGCAACGGCACGGGCCCGCCGGCATTGTCGATAAGGATGTTAAAGGTCTTCTGCGCGTTAGCTGCCGGTGTCGCGCTGTCTTCAACATAGATGGTGACCTGGAATTGTTGCGGCGGGTTTGGCACTTCGACCGGCGTGGCAGTAAAGGTCAGGGTGTTGTTGGTCAAGGTCATCCAGGCCGGGCCCGCGGTCTTGGCCCAGTTGACGTAGGGCGCGGTGCCGTACTGCGCCGTGAACGTGAACTGGTAGGGCACGTTGATTGAGGCCGACGGCAGGTTGGTCGGGTCAGTCAGCGCCAGAGCGGGAAGCGAGAACACCGTGAACACTTCATCGCCGCTGGGGTCAGTCTGCGAGTTGCTGATCGTGGCCCGGTTTGGCGGCGTGCCGACTTCCTTGCCCAGCATCTCCACGTGAAGGATCACGGACGTGCCGTTGCCCGAAGGCGCCAGCGCCGTGCAATTGAAGTCTATATGCGCTATCTGCGGCCCGGATGTATTACTTATGTACACCGTCTGGTTGCCCGGTATCACCCAGGGATTACTCGACGACGGCGTGGTCGCAAGCTGCAACGTGCCTACATTCTGGGGCGTGCCGCCCAGGTGAATCGTGTACGAGAAGGTGTGAATCTCAACGTCCTTGGGCGAGGTGTTCTGGACCCGCAGGATAATCGGATACACCTGACCCACATACACCTTGGGGGTGCTGCCGACGTACTGCGTGGAGAACATCTCCAACTGCGTGATCTGTACAATCCCCGGCTGAGGCTTCTCGATCACCTGGATATCGTCCACGTTCCAGCCGCCGGAGTGGTAGGTCGTGATCGCATAGGTCTGCGTGATCGAGTATCCGAAGCGAAGGCGGGTAGTCACGCCCGATCCGGGATTCTGGCCGAAGTCGTAATCCCGCGCAATCTGCATCCACGCGTTGTCGCGGTCTTCGCCGTACTGCATGACCCAGACGTCCACCCACTGGCTCGTGAACGGATTCCAGATCTCAACTTCGCAGGGGTGGTAGTAGTAGTAGTACGCGTTCAACCACTTCCAGAACTTGACTTCCACGGTGCGGTAGCCGGTGATCGTGATCTGCGGCGAATACGCCCAATACCATGCGTTGAGCGTCACGTTGGTCGGCACCGGCCCGCCGATCTTCACACCCAGCAGCATGTTGTCTGAAGTTGAAGAACGGTCAAAGGCAGGGTCGCCATAGTCATACGCCGAAGCCGGAGAGCTTTGGGTAGCATAGCCGCGCTCCCAGCCGCCCGCAGAAGTGTCCGTGTAGGGCATGCCCGGCCCGCTTGGGCCGTATGCCACGTTGTTGGTGCTGTAAACCCATCCGGTATCTGTTGAGAAGTCTTCGGTGTACGGGATGGTCATGACCGGATAGGTGAAGCTGGCTGGACGCGTGACCAGCATGCTGAACGTCTTCTGCGCGATCAGCTGCGGGGCACCGCTGTCGCGCACCTGGATGGTGAAGCCGTAGTTGCCGGCGTCCGTCGGCGTGCCGCTGATCAGGCCCGTCGAAGAACCCAGCGTCAGCCCCGGCGGAAGCACCGAGTTGACCAGCTGCCAGCTGTGGTACGGCGGCGTGCCGTTCTGGGCCGTAAGCTGGATGCCCGAACCGCCGTTCAGCGGCGAGCCGGCGGGGTGGCTGCCCAGGGCGTTGGGGTTGCTGATGCCCAGCGTTGGCGGCGTCAAGCCGGCGACGTTGACTTCGTCAATGAACCAGCCCGCGGAGTTCTGTTCGTAGTAGCTGCCGTAGTCGCTCTTGTACGCGAACTCGACGCGCACCTGGCCCCAGTTGCGGTTCAGGGTGATGTTCTTGGCTGTCCAGTTCACCAGCGCGCTCTGGCCCACGCTGAGCGCCGCGGTCATTTCTTCCTGGTAGTGAATCGTGGACAGCGTCGTGTCCCAGACGCGCACGATCATCGCGTGCAGGTAGGTCGTGGGATACGCGCTGTAGTAATAGAAGTAGTCGCGCAGGTGCTGGAACGAAAGCACCGGGTTGGGCGCGTAGGTCAGGTCGAGCGTGGGCGTAAGCACGCCGCCTTCCATGCTGTTGCTGTTGTTGTAGGCGTTTGTGCCGTTGTTCCAGTTCAACGAGTACGGCCCCGAGCCCGGCGCGTACGGCACGAATGTCGTGCTCGGCTGTGAGGGCCGATATGTGCCGTTGGCGTCAACGTTCCACAGGTTGGTGCCCGTGCTGCCAGGCTTCAACTGCCAACCGGTGGGCAACGTGTTCAGCGTCGGGAAGGCCTGCGGCCATTGCGCACTCAGGTCAGGCGCAGCGATCGCCAGCAACGCAAACAGGGTCAGGCTGGCGGCGACTTTCAGGATTGTACGGGGTGCCATCGTCTCCTCCAAAGACTCGGGCTGCCTCTTGCCGTGGGGCAAACTGCTATCGGCACAGCCCAGCTGTGCCAGATCGACCCCCGGATTCAGCGAATTACCACGCGAGAGGGATAGTACCACAAAGTGCGGTGCTGGCAAGGATTTCGGACAAATCCTTACACCAGATTCTTACACGCGTCCGGCCCATGCGGGCATTGGACTTATGACGATTTGGCAGTCTGGTGTGTTTGGCCAGCCAGATGCCACAGAAAGGCCCCGCGCCAGCCGTTGCCTGACCCGAATTCTGCCCTTCAATACACCAGCTTCCATGCCGCCGTGGAACCGGCGGGGACAGTGCTCAGCGGTTCGAACTTCACGTCCGGCTCTTCCTTGACCGCCTCGTGAAACGCATCGGAGCAGTACACCGACCAGTGCGTGCCCAGGTCTTCTCCCAGTTTGCAAGCCACGTTCACCTCCTGCCCGTACACATCCTGGTCGCCGAACTTGAGCACCTTGCCCCAGCCCAGCCCGACGCTCAGCAGCAGCTTCTCGGCTTCGGGGCGCTTCTTGTTGTAATCGCGACTTGCCTTCTGCATGGCCACGGCGCAACGGGCCGCCGCCAGCGGTTTTCGAAACAGCACCATCATGCTGTCGCCTTCTACTTTAAGCAGCGTGCCGCCGTGCTGTTCAATGACGGGTATGTAAACGCGAAAGCTCTCGTAGATCACCTGCAGGAAGTGGCAGATGCCGAACTCGGCCACATGGCGCGAAAAGCCCGCGAGGTCGGTGAACATCACGGCCCAGTCTTCGCCGAACAACTCCCAGATTTGGGCGTCGATCGCCGCCTTGTCGCTGCCCTTGTCGGCGCGTTCGCCCAACAGCCGGTTGAGTCGTTGCTGCATGGCGGGATATGTGACGGCATGGCTGACGGGCAGCAGCACGTGAGAAAGCATCGGCGTCTCCTTGGGCACAGCATAGCAAAGGGCAAACAGGAGCGTGTACCTACGGCCTCCGCCTCTGTTTCGGCCTGCCTATCGCAGCACACTTTTGTCAAAGGCGTCGGGATAGTGCTCGGCTTGGGCGGGCTCGCCGTTTTCATCCAGTTCAACGCCCACAATGTCGAAGCGCAGCACGTCGTGAAAGCCCCTGCGGCGCAGCAGACGCTTCGCGGTCTCGACCACCTGGCGCTGCTTGGTGATGTTCACGGCGTCGCGCGGCGCAACCAGTCCACCCCTGGCGCGGGCGCGCACTTCGACGACCACCAGCCCTTCTGCGCCGCGCATGCGCCCAACCAGGTCTAGTTCGCCGTCTTCATCGTGCATGCCCTGCTCGATCAGTTTGAAGCGGCGGTGCTTGCGCAAAAACGCCAGCGCGAATGCCTCAGCCCTGTTCCCCACCGCCCGAGAAGCAGAAACTCCGCTGACGCCCTTGGGCTTGAGCTTCCACCAGATTTCCTGCATCAACTCGATCACAAACATGGTGCCATTACAGACTCTGTCGGCGCACCCGAAAAGACCTGATCGTGGCGGCAAGTGAAGTGCCTTCCACAGATTGCGCAGATCGCATGGAACTGCCTCAGTCTCCTGCTGTCATTGCCCGCACCAGACATCCAACCGGCTGCAAGGCTGCAGTTAACGCGAAAGACAGGCGCCGGGGCGCCTGTCTTTCAGGATTTGGCTGAGACTATGCCTTGGCTTCTTCCTTCGGCGCCTCGGCAGGCTTGGCTTCGCCCTTGGGACTGTCGCCGGTTCGGCCTTCGTCGATCTGGCCAAGGTGGTCGGCATCGACGCGCTCCTTGACACGGGTGGCTTTGCCGACGCGGTCGCGCAGGTAGTACAGCTTGGCGCGGCGCACCTGCCCGGCGCGCTTGACCTCGATCTTTGCGACGTTGGGGCTGTGCAGCGGAAAGATGCGTTCAACGCCTTCGCCCTCAACGATGCGGCGCACGGTAAAAGTCTCGCGCAGGCCGCCGCCCTTGCGGGCGATGCAAACGCCGCTGAAAAGCTGGATGCGCTCTTCTTTTTCGCCTTCCCGGATGCGCACGTGCACTTCCAGTGTGTCACCGACGTGGAAGACCGGGATGTCGGTCTTTTTGATCTCGGCGCGTTCCAGCTCATATGCAAAACCGCTCATGGCCATACTCCTGTTGCTGCGTGTGTCCCTTTGCCCGGCCCATCGCTTACGCAACGGGCTCTGGTTACTGCTGTTGCAGGTCCGGGCGTCGCTTTTGCGTGCGCAGCCGGGACTGCTCCTGTCTCCATTTTTCAATCTCGCCGTGGTGGCCGCTCTGCAGCACTTGCGGCACCTTCATGCCCTCGTACTCGGCGGGCCGCGTGTACTGCGGATACTCCAGCCCGCCCTGCAACGCTTCACTGAAGCTGTCCTGGGCCGCGCTGCCTTCATCACCCAGCACACCCGGCAGCAGCCGCACGACGGCGTCCACGATCGTCAGGGCGGGCAACTCGCCCCCGGACAGCACGTAGTCGCCTACGCTGATTTCGTCCCACGGCCAGCCGATGCGTATGCGCTCGTCAAACCCCTCGTAGCGCCCGCACAACATCACGATGCGCGGCTTGCCCGCCAGCTCATGGGCAACGCGCTGGGTGAACCGACGGCCCTGCGGCGTCAGCAGCACCATGTGGGCTTGGCCCGCCTGCGGCAGCACATGTCGCAGGCAGTCGAAGACCGGTTCGGGCTTCAGCACCATGCCGGGGCCGCCGCCGAAGGGGCGGTCATCCACGGACTGGTGCACCCCTTTCGCGAAGTCACGAAAGTTGTGCAGGTGGTACTCCACGGCGCCCTGTCGCTCGGCAATGGCGGGGATGCTTTCCGAAAGCACCGCCCGGCACAGGCCGGGAAACAGGGTCAAGATGTCAAAGCGCATGGCCATGCCGGCCACTCACGGTCCGTCAACCTGCTACTCGGCCTTCTTTTCGGCCTTCTTCTTTTCCTTCGTCACCTTGGTCCACGGTGACTCGGTCAGCTCAAGGATGCACTGGCTGGCGTTGTCGCCGGTGCGGCGCCGCGCCATGCGGATGATACGGGTGTAGCCGCCATCCCGCTTGCTGTTGCGCTTGCCGATGTCCTGCACCAGCTTCTGCAGCGTGGTGCGCGCCAGCGTGCGGGTCTTGACCACCTTTTCCTTGCCCTCGCCCGCGGTCTCCGTGCTGGTGATGGGCGCCTCAAGCTTGCGGTTGCCCACCAGCTCAATGCAGCGGCGCATCAGGTGCAGCTTGTGGCCTTTCTCCTCGGGTGTGCCCTCGGGGGCGTTGAACGCCAGCTTGCCAAGGTGAATCGCCTTTTCCGCCAGCGGCTGGAACTGCTTGGCCTTTTCCACGGTGGTGACGATGCGCTCGTTGTCAATCAGCGCCTGCACCATGTTGCGTCCCATGGCTTTGCGATGGCTGGGCGTTACCCCGAGTTTTCTTCCGCGTTTCCGGTGCCGCATGACTTGCTCCTGTCTGGCTCAGTGCCCGGCGCTGTCGTGCCGGGCTGTTGGCTACATCTGTCCGCTGCCTACGCCGGCCATGCCCGCTTCCGCGCCGATGCCGTAGTCGGCGAGGTTGACGCCGAAGCGCAGGCCCATGTCTTCAATCTTCTTCTTGATTTCCTTGAGCGTGGTCTTGCCCAGGTTGCGAATCTCAAGCAGGTCGTCTTCGCTGCGGGCCACGAGGTCCGCGATGGTGTGAATGCGCTCGGCGCGCATGCAGTTGTTGGCGCGCACGTTCAGGTCAAGCTCGGTGATCGGGCGCAGCAGCAGCTGGCGCAGGCGATCCACTTCGTCGCTGCGGCGGCCGGCATCGCCCACCTTGGCGCCTTCCGCGAGCAACTGGTCCTTCAGCTCGTAGTACTGCACGAACGGGTTGAGGTGCTTGCGCATGATTTTGGCGGCTTCGACGAGGCAGAACTCGGGGTCCTTGGTGCCGTCGGTCCAGATTTCAAGGATCAGGCGGTCGTAGTTGGTCAGCTTGCCGACGCGGGTGTACTCGGTCTTGAAGCGCACGCGCGTGATCGGGCTGAAGTTGGCATCAAGCCAGATCAGGCCAAGTTCGCTGCTGCCCTGGCTGAGCTCTTCGGCGGTCTGGTAGCCGCGGCCGCGGCGCACGGCGACCTCAAGCTCAAAGGGCTGCTGCGCGGTCAGGTGGCAGAGCACCAGCTCAGGGTTCATGATTTCGGCGTCGGCGTCGGCGTTGAAGTCGGCGGCGGTGACGGCGCCCTTCTTGTTGGCCTTGAGCGTGAGCACCTTGGGCGCGTCGGTCGTGAGCGCGACCTGGAGCTTCTTGACGGCCTGCACGATGTGCGGCACGTCTTCCAGGATGCCCTTGGGGCTTTCAAACTCGTGGCTGACGCCCTTGATGCGCATGCTCACGGGCGCGGTGCCTTCAAGGCTGGAAAGCAGGATGCGTCGCAGGCTGTTGCCGATGGTGGTACCGAACCCGCGCTCGAAGGGCTCAACGGTAAACTTACCGTAGCTCTCGGTCTGGGTTTCCTTGTCACACACCAGTCGGTTCGGCAACTCGAGCCCACGCCAGCGGATTCTCATTCCATGTCTCCTAGGTCGGTCTCTGCTAGATCCCTGCTTGAACTTCCGTGCACTCGCGCGCTAGACGCGGCGCTTCTTCTTCGGGCGGCAGCCGTTGTGCGGGATCGGCGTGACGTCTTCAATCGACTTCACGTCAATGCCGCGCTGCTGCAGCGCGCGCACCGCGGACTCACGGCCTGCGCCGGGGCCCTGCACGCGCACTTCCACTTCGCGCACGCCCATCTTCTTGACCTTTTCGGCCACGTTTTCACCGGCGCGCTGCGCGGCGAACGGCGTGCCCTTGCGCGAGCCCTTGAAGCCCATGCTGCCGGCGCTGTCCCATGCCAGCGTATCGCCGTTCAGGTCGGTGACCGTGACGATAGTGTTGTTGAACGTGCTCTTGACGTGCACGATCGCGCGCGGAACGCTGCGCTTGACCTTCTTGGCCTTCTTTTCCTTCGCGCCCTCTTTGCCGCCTTCCTTGGCGTCGGGCCTGGTTGCTGCTTCCGGCTTTGCCATCTTTGTCTCCCGCGGGCTCGTCCCCTTGTTACAGGTCCCCCGCAATACCCACGCCGCCCCGGCAAGGGCGGCGCGAAAATTCGTCCCTTACTTGGCGACCTTCTTCTTGCCCGCGATCGTCTTGCGCGGACCCTTGCGCGTGCGCGCGTTGGTGCGCGTGCGCTGCCCGCGCACCGGCAGGCCGGCACGGTGGCGCAGGCCGCGGTAGCACTTGATGTCGCGCAGGCGGTTCACGTTCTGGGTCTTCTGGCGGCGCAGGTTACCCTCCACCACGAAGTTCTTTTCGACGAACGCGGTGATGCGCGTCAGTTCTTCGTCGGTCAGCGTGTGGGCCTTGCGCGAGGGGTCCAGGTTCAGGCCTTCGCACACCTTGCGGGCGATGCTGGGGCCGACACCGTAGATGTACTCAAACGCGTAGGGAAGCTGCTTGCCCCCCGGAATATCAACACCTAGCAGACGTGGCATGTACCTTCACTCCTGCCGGGCTCATCGCGTTTCGCTACCCCGGCTATGAACTTCAAGTTGTCGCTAACCCTGGCGCTGCTTGTGGCGCGGGTTCTTGTCGCAGATCACGCGCACCACACCGTTGCGGCGGATAATCTTGCAACCATCACAGATCCGTTTGACTGAGGCCTTCACCTTCATGGCTTGGTGTCCTACATGCGGTAAACGATTCGACCTTTTTCAAGGTCATAAGGGCTGAGCTCAACCGTGACTTTGTCGCGAGGAAGAATCCGGATGTAGTGTTTGCGCATCTTGCCTGAGATCGTGCACAGTACCGTTTCACCGTTCTCAAGCTCTACGCGGAACATGGCGTTGGGCAGGCTTTCGACAACCGTGCCTTCCACCCGGATAGCATCATCTTTCGACATATTCCTCCGACTGACGTCCCGGCGCTAACTCACCACCACTTCAAGACTTGCGCCGCATGCCAGGATTGCCGCGCATACCCCGGAAATCGGGCGCGGCATAGTAGTTCCGGTCATGTCCAAAAGCAAGCAGCGGGACGAAAATTCCTTGATTTGGCTTGACGCCCGGACTTTACCCCTACAACGACAGCACCCGGTCCTTCAACTGTCCGTAAATCTGGTCAATCGTGCCCGTCGCGTCGAACTCGTGCAGCACGCCCTTCTCTCGGTAAAAAGGCGTCAGCGGCCCGGTTTCAGCGTCATACACTTCCAGACGCTTCTTGACCGTTTCAGGCGTGTCATCCACGCGGCCTTCCTTCAACGCCCGGCCGGCGATGCGGTCAATCACGGTCTGGCGCGGGGCGTCAAAGTTCAACGCCGCGGTCACTTGCTCACCGCGCTGCGCCAGCGCCTTGTCCAGCGCTTCGCCCTGTTTCACGTTGCGCGGAAACCCGTCAAGAATGTAGCCCTTCTCGCAATCCGTCCGGCTGATGCGGTCGATGACCAGGCTGACCGTAAGTTCGTCGGGCACGAGTTTGCCGGCGTTCATGAACTCTTTGGCTTTGCGGCCCAACTCGGTCTCGCGCTTAAGGTGGTCGCGGAAAATGTCGCCGGTTGAGATATGGGGCAGCTTGAACTCGGCGGCCAGCTTCGCCGCCTGGGTGCCCTTGCCCACGCCGGGAGGGCCAAGAAAGACGAGGATCAGTTTGGGCATGGCTGCAACGGGTAAGGGGCCAAAGGTCAGAGGTCAGGGAAGATAAAGAGGCCGGACCCGGTCAAGTTCCCTGACCCCTGATCTCCGGCCTCTGCACACGGCGCTAACGTTTGCGCTGGCCCACCATGCCGGTGTAGGCATCGTAGTTGCGCTGGATCAGCGCGACTTCGACCTTCTGCACCAGGTCCAACGCGACGTGCACGACGATCAGCAGGCTGGTGCCGCCCATGATCTGGAAGAACAGGCGGTTGCTGGTCAGTGTCGGCGAATCCCCGAACACGAAAATCATCACGTCGGGCAGCATCTGCGGGATCGCGGCAACCATGCACAGGAAGGTGGCGCCCGCCAGCGTCATGCGGCGCAGGATGTCGCTCAAATACGTCACGGTGTCTTTGCCGGGGCGCACCCCGGGTATGAAGGCGCCCCACTCTTTGAAATTCTTGGCCAGTTCAATCGGGTTGAACTGCAACTGCACCCAGAAGTACGTGAAGAAGAAGATCATCGCGCAGTATGTGATGGTCCAGACAAAGCCGTAACTGCTGAAAATGTTGTTCAAGTCGCTGACCGCCGCGCCCCAGAAGCCGGTACCGTCGATCTGGCCCTGGATGCTGCCGAACAGGATCGTCGGCAGGGTCAGCAGCGCGCTGGCAAAGATAATCGGGATCACGCCCGCCTGGTCCACGCGCAGCGGGAACGTCTGGCGCTGGCCGCCCACCACCTTGGCGCCGCGCACATGCTTGGCGTGCTGGATCACAATCTCGCGCCGGCCCAGCGTGATCACCACAATGCCGTAGGTGATTGCCACCAGCATGATGATCAGCGTCATCAGGCTGATGAATGCGTCAAGGCTGACGGCGGGGTCGGTCTTGCTGTCCAGCATCGGTTGCATGAAGCCCAGGATGCTGTTGGGCAGGGCGGCAATGATACCCGCCATGATCAGCAACGATACCCCGTTGCCGATGCCGTGCTCGGTAATCTGGTCGCCCAGCCAGATCAGGAAGTACGCGCCGGCGGTCATGGTCAGCATGGCCAGCGCGGTAAAGGCGGTGATGTTCCAGGCCACGGTGGAAGCAAGGTTGGCCTGGCTGGTGAGCAACTGGATGGTGAAGAACGATTGCACCAGGCAGATCGGCATGGTGGCCAGGCGCGCGTACATGCGTATGCGTCGCTGGCCGCTTTGCCCCTCTTTCTGGATTTCTTCCAGCTTGGGCACGACCTTGGTCAACAGCTGGAAAATGATCTCGGCGCTGATGTAGGGCATGATGCCGAGGCTGAAGATCGTGAAGTCGGTAAGCCCGCCCGCCGAGAGCGCGTTGTAAATGCCAAGAAAGCCGAAGACCCAGCTGTCGCTGACCTGGTCCTCAAACTGCTTGGCAAACGCGAGGTTGTCGATGCCCGGCACCGGGATCGTGCTGCCCAGCCGGTAAACGGCCAGGATCATCAGTGTGAACAAGGCCTTCTTGCGAAGCTCCGGCACCTTGAAAAGGTTCGTGAAAAGCTCGGCTGGCCCTGACGCTTGCGCCATTACTGCCTCTTGTGACCGGCGACCAAGCGCCGGAGGATGCTAAAAACCAGATAAAACGCTAGGCCTTGGCTTTCGCCTTGTCGGGCGAAATGACTTCACACTTGCCGCCCTTGGCCTCAATTTTCTCGCGGGCCGATTTGCTGAAGCGGTGGGCGCGGACCGTGAGCTTCTTTTCAAGGTCGCCTTCGCCCAGCACCTTCACGCCGTCAGCGAGCTTGTTGATCAAGCCGGCCTTGAGGAATTCCTCGGGCCCTACGCTGGCGCCGTTTTCAAAGTCATTCAGCGAACGCACGTTCAGCACCACAATTTCCTTGGCAAACAGCGCGTTGTTGAAGCCGACCTTGGGCAGGCGGCGCACCAGCGGCATCTGGCCGCCTTCAAAGTACCACTTGTGGGCAAAGCCCGTGCGCGCACTTGCGCCTTTACCGCCGCGGCCGGCTGTGCGGCCCTTGCCGCTGCCGGGGCCCCGGCCCTTGCGCACCATGGGCTTCTTGCGGGTGCGGGGCTTGCCCTTGAGTTCATTCAGGTCCATCGTTTCGCTCCGCGGGCCTTGCCCGGTCACTCGGCATTCGCCAGTTGTCCTGTCCCGCCGGAAACATCCAAACGGGGTCGTGGTTCCGTCCTTCTAGCTTTCGCTGGCCTGCTCGCCTTCGCCGCCGCCGGACTCGCCGCCTTCTTCACGGTCACGGCCCCTGCGGCCGCGGCCGCCGCGGCCCTTGTCGCCGCCCTTCATCTTGCGCGTGTCCTTGCGGCGCGGCTTGTCGCCTTCGTCGAGGCCCACCGGCTCAAGCTTGGGGCCTTCGCGGTCGGGGTGCACGGGCAGGCCGCGCAACTCAAAGACCTGCTTCTTGCTCAGCAACTGGTCCAGCCCGTTGAAGCACGCCTTGACCACGTTCAGCGGGTTGCGGCTGCCGTACACCTTGGTCAGCACGTTGCGGATGCCCAGTTCTTCGACCACGGCGCGCACGCTGGCGCCGGCCTTGATGCCGGTGCCGGGCGCCGCCGGCTTCAGCAGCACGCGGGCGCTGCGGTAGTGGCCCCACACCGCGTGCGGAATGGTATCGCCGCGCAGCGGGTAGCGCGTCATGTTCTTGCGTGCGTCGCGCACGGCCTTTTCGATGCTGACCGGCACTTCACGCGCCTTGCCCTGGCCCCAGCCCACCGCGCCCTTGCGGTCGCCCACGACCACAAGCGCGGCAAAGCTGAAACGCCGGCCGCCCTTGACGACCGCCGCCGTGCGGTTGACCCGCACCACTTTCTCTTCACCCAGTTCAAGGTCCCGTGCCGAAATGCGCTGTCCCATGTGTGTCCTTGCTTTCTGAAAGGGCTGTGTCGCCCCGCTTGTTTAGAATTCCAGCCCCGCCTGCCGCGCCGCTTCTGCCAAAGCCTTGATGCGCCCGTGATACCGGAAGGGCCCGCGGTCAAAGGCCACCTGCTTCACACCCTTGGCAATTGCGAGCTCGGCGATCTTCTTGCCCACAGCCTTGGCGCCGTCAATGTTGCCGCCGTTGCCAAGCTCGGCCTTCTTGCCGACCGTGGTGGCGTAGGCCAGCGTCTGGTGCTTGTGGTCGTCGATGATCTGCGCCGTGATGTGGCGGTCGCTGCGGTGCACCGAAAGGCGCGGGCGCGTGCCCGACGCACGAATGCGGTTGCGCGAACGGAACGCGCGGCGTGTTTTGCGTGCCTTGACTACCTTGTGTTGCTTCATGGCTCTCTCTGGGTTGCTCTGGCTTGTGCCTACGCTGGTTTCCCGCCCCATCGCCTACGCGACGGGCACTGTTACTTGCCGCCGACGAACGACTTGCCCGCCTTGCGGATAATGCGTTCGCCGTCGTAGCGCACGCCCTTGCCCTTGTACGGCTCCGGCTTGCGGGCCGCGCGCACGCGCGCCGCGAACTCGCCGACTGCC
The DNA here is from genome assembly GCA_019636195.1 of Planctomycetota bacterium. Lineage (GTDB taxonomy): Bacteria > Planctomycetota > UBA8742 > UBA2392 > UBA2392 > JADJRK01. Next base: position 242,294 of record JAHBYA010000004.1, read on the forward strand.
TGCTTGTCAATGCCCGTGATCTCAAGGCGCTGCGGGTTGGGAATCACGCAGTTGATCCCTTCCGGCAGGTCAAAGTCCACCGTATGGCAGTAGCCCAGCTGCAGCACCAGCTTGCGGCCCTGCATCTTGCCCTGCCAACCCACGCCGATGATGTCGAGGTTCTTCTGGAAGCCCTTGGTCACGCCCTGGATCATGTTGGATGCCAGCGCGCGCACGGTGCCGTGCATGGCCCGCGCAAACTTGCTGTCGTTGTTGCGCGAAACATGAATCTGGTCGTCCTTGACCTCAACCTTGACCTCGGGGCGCAGGGTGATCGAAAGCTTGCCCTTGCCGCCTTCAATGGTCAGGGCGTTGCCGGCCACGGACGCCTTGACGCCCTTGGGCAGTTGCACCGGTTGTTTGCCTACTCGTGACATGGCTTGTTCCTCAAGGCCCGGATTCCCCGGGCTTCTGTTCACTTAACCGACTACCCGACCTTGCACAGCACTTCGCCGCCGACCTTCTGCTTGCGGCACTCGCGATCGCTCAGCACACCGCGGCTGGTGGACAGAATGCAGATGCCCATGCCGCCGCGCACGCGCGGGATCTCGGTGGCGCTGGTGTAAACGCGGCGCCCCGGGCGGCTGATGCGGTCAATACGGTGAATGACCGTTTCGCCGTCGGGTCCGTAGCGCAACATCAGGTGCAGCAGCCGCGCGGGCCCTTCGCCCTCGGTGCGCACTTCGTTGACGTAGCCTTCACGGCGCAGCACGTTGGCCACTTCGTGCTTGAGTTTCGAGTACGGAATGCTGACGGCGGCCGCGTTGTTGCGGTTGGCGTTGCGGATGCGTGTCAGCATGTCCGAAATTGGGTCGTTCATCGACATGTTTCAATCTTCCTTTTTAAGGGCGCCGACTGCGCTCCCTTACCAGCTCGCCTTCTTCATGCCGGGGATTTCTCCCTTGCTTGCCAGGTCACGCAGGCAGCAGCGGCAAAGCTGCAGCTTGCGATAGACCGCGCGCGGACGACCGCACAACTGACAGCGGTTGCGGTGCCGCGTGCTGAATTTCGGCGGACGCTTGGACTTCTCTACCAGGCAGGTTCTTGACACTTGGGTTCTCCTACTCGCTCTTGTCCTTCTTGCCGGGCAGCTTCTTCAGCGGCATGCCCAGGCCCATCAGCAGCGCGCGGCTCTTGTCGTCGTCGCCGCCGCTGATCGTGAACGCGATGTCCATGCCCTGCACCTCCTTGATCTTGTCAAGGTCGATGTCGGGGAAGATCGACTGCTCCTGCAATCCCATGTTGTAGTTGCCGCGACGGTCAAAGCCCTTCGGGTTCAGGCCCTGGAAGTCACGGATGCGCGGCACCGCGATGCTGATCAGCTTTTCCATGAACAGCCACATGCGGTCACCGCGCAGCGTCACCTTGGCGCCCACGGTGTCGCCTTCGCGCAGCTTGAACGTCGCCGCGGCGACCTTGGCGCGACAAAGCAGCGCCTTCTGGCCCGCGATCTCCGAAAGCTCGGCGGTCAGCGCCTGGGCCTTGCCCTTGTCCTTGGCGGCTTTGCCGAAACCCATGTTCAGTGTGATCTTCTTCAGGCGCGGCACCGCCATCGGGTTGTCAATCCCGAACTGCTGGCGCAGTGCGGGCGCAACCTCGTCGCGGTACTTCTTTTTCAGCCTGGGTTCTGTCTTCGTCGTCATGTTTCTGCTTCCTGCCTTCTGCTCCATCGCCTGTGCGATGCGCCTTGATTACTCATCAATCTGGGTCTTGGTGCTCTTGAAGTAGCGGACCTTTTTGCCGCCCTGCTTCTTGTAGTGCACGCGCTCGGGCTTGCCGGCCTTTTCATTCCAGAGCATCACGTTCGCGGCTGGAATGAAGGCTTCGCGCTGCTTGCGGCCGCCCTGCGGGTTCTGTTCTGATTTGCGCAGGTGCTTCCACACCATGTTCTTGCCTTCCACGATCACGCGGCGGCTGTCACGGTCAACGCGCAGGATGCGCCCGCTGGGCTTGGCCTTTTCGTCCTCGGTCTGCGGACGATCCTGGCCCTTGATGATCTGGACTACATCTCCGACTTTCAGGTGCATGGCTTTCCTGCCTTTGGCGCTTTTCTGTTACCGATCCCCGTCGCTTGTGCTCCGGGCTCCTGTTTCCTGTCCTGCTGCCCGGCCCTAGATCACCTCGTTGGCCAGGCTGACGATCTTCATGAACTTCTTGGCACGCAGCTCGCGGGCGACCGCGCCGAAAATGCGCGTGCCGACCGGGTTGCCGTCCTTGTCCACGATCACGGCTGCGTTGCGGTCAAAGCGCACGTAGCTGCCGTCTTCGCGGCGCACCGCCCGGCGCGTGCGCACGATCACGCAACGCACCACGCGCTTCTTCTTGTCTTTCTTGGTGGTCTTCTTGAACAGCTCGCAGGTCGGCGTGGCGGTCTTGATTACGGCCACGACAACATCGCCCAGGCTGGCGTAGCGCTGCCCGCTGTTGCCCAACACCTTGATGCACTCGACGGTGCGGGCGCCGGTGTTGTCGGCGATATCCATGACTGTCTGTTCCTGGATCATGACTTCTTTCCTTCGTTAGGTCCCGCCGCCTTGGCGCGGGCGCCCCTTCCTGTGCTTTCGCTACTCGCCGGCCTGCACGCCCGTGGCCTGGCGCACCACGCGCACCAGCCGCCAGGTCTTGGTCTTGCTGATCGGGCGGGTGGCCTGGATTTCGACCAGGTCGCCTACCTTGGCTTCATTGTTTTCGTCGTGCGCGTGCAGCTTGGTCTTGCGCTTGACGATCTTGTGAACGCGCGGGTGCATCACTTGCCGCTCCCAGAGCACAGTAATGGTCTTGTGCATCTTGCTGCTGACCACGACGCCCTGAAGCTTGCGGCGGTTGCCGCGCTGCGTTTTCTCGGTTGTGGCTGCCTGTGTCATCTTCGTCTCCGGCGCTTTCCAGCGTTACTTGCCTTCCAGCGCGTTCAGTTCGCGGATTGTGCGCTTGACCTGTTCAAGCTTGCTGACCAGCTTGCGGCGCGCGTTCTTCTGTTCCGGCGTGCCCTTGTGCGGCGCGCCCAGGCCCTTGATCGCGGCCTCGAGGCGCTTTTCCTCGGTGCGGGCGCCGTCCAGCGCCTTGCGGCCCTGCAGCACGGTGCGGATGCGCGCCATTTCGCGACGGCGCTTGAGCATCTGTGCGCCACGCGCGGGCGTCATCGCTTCGGTCGTGAATTTGGCCTTGAACTGCTCGTCGGAAAGCTCGTTCAGCTTCGCGACCAGTTCTTTTTCAGGCTTGCCCTTGATTGCATCAAAGCTCATGTCTCTGCTCCGGCCCTGCGTCTTTGTCCTGCGTTACAAACCGCTTGCCCCGCCTGCTTAGCCCACCTTGTGCTGTCTCTCGACCATGCGGCAACGCACCGGCATCTTGTTGGCAGCCTTGGCCAGCGCCTCGCGGGCCATGTCCAGGTTCGTGCCGCCCACCTCAAACAGCACCGTGCCGGGCTTGACGACCGCGCACCAGAACTCCGGCTCGCCTTTGCCGCTGCCCTGCCGCGTTTCAAGCGGCTTGGCCGACACCGGCTTGTGCGGGAATATCCGAATCCAGTACTTGCCCGCCTTGCCCACCGCGCGCGAAATCGCGATACGCGCGGCTTCAATCTGGCGGCCGGTGATCCAGCCGGGCTCAAGCGTCTGCAGGCCCGCATCGCCGAACGCGACAAAGTTGCCGCGGCTGGCGTTGCCCTTGACGACACCGCGCATCTGCTTGCGGTACTTAGTTCTTTTCGGCAGCAAGGCCATACTTCGCCTCCTCGGTCTGCTTCATCATGCCGCGGTTGATCCACACCTTGATGCCCAGGATGCCATAGGTGGTCTTGGCCTCGGCGAAACCGTAATCAATGTCTGCGTCCAGGGTGGACAACGGTACGCTGCCCCACACCTGCTTCTCGGTGCGGGAAAGGTCCGCGCCGCCCAGGCGCCCCGCCACCACGACCTTGGCGCCCAGAGCGCCGCCGCCGCGGATGAGTTCCATCTCGCGCTTGATCGCACGGCGGAAACTGCCGCGGCGCTCAAGCTGCTCGCAGATGCGTTCCGCGGCGAGCTGCGCGTCAAGCTCAGGCTTCTGCACTTCCAGCACGCGGGTGTCGATCATCTTGCCGCCGGTGATCAGGCTGAGTTCCTTCTCCAGATCCGGCAGGCGGTTGGTCTTCTTGCCGATCAGCATGCCGGGCTTGGCCGTGAAGATGTACACGGTGATCTTGTCTTCGCCCTTGCGCTCGATTTCAACGCGCGGAATGGCCGCGAACTTGTACTCCTTGGTGATGTGCTTGCGGATCTTCGCGTCTTCAACAACGAACGACCCGAACTGCTTCTTGTTCGCGAACCAGCGCGAGCGCCAGGGCTTGCTGACACCCACCCGGAAACCGTACGGCCTGATTTTCTGTCCCATGTTCTTCCCGCTTTCGCAGGCGCAGCGCACTGCGCCTCTACTTGTTCGGATTCCCTACTTCTTCTTTGTGCCCTTCTTTTCCGTCTTCTTCTCCGCCTTCTTGGCGGGCTTCTTTTCGGACTTTGCTTCCTTCTTCGCGGGCTTTTTGTCGGCCTTGGCTTCCTTCTTGGCCGGCTTCTTTTCCTTGACCGCTTCGACCGTTTCGGCCTTACCCGTCTCTTGTTTCCTTGCGTCGCCACTCTTTACTTCGGACTTCTTTTCGGGCTTGGCTGACTCGACCACGATGCCCTTCTTGGCCAGACGCTGCTCCTTGCTGAGGCGGCGACGCGGCTTGGCAAACGCCGGGCGACCCTTGGCCTTGTCTTCCAGCCAGCCGCGCTCTGCCAGCATGATGTGCATGTGGCAGGTGTAGCGCGTGAAGGGGTTGGCCATGCCGCGCGAGCGCGGGCGCCAGCGCTTCATGCGCGGGCCCTCGTCGGCGTAGGCCTGCGCGATCACGAGCTCGCCGGTGTCAATGTCGATGCCTTCGCGGTTGCCGTACTGCTCGGCGTTGGCCATCGCACTCTGGATCAGCTTGCGCACCGCGGGCGCGGCGCGCTTGTTCACGAACTGCAGCAGCACCATCGCTTCGTCGGCGTCGCGGCCGCGCACGGCGTCCATGACCAGGCGCGCCTTGCGGGCGCTCATGCGCACGTTGCGGGCTGATGCGCGGAACTCTCGTTTTGCTTGCTCTGCCATTGCTGGCGTCTCCAATTCATGCCCGATCGCTCACGCGCCGGGCTCAGTTTCCCTAGGTCTTGCGGTGACCGGTGTGGCCCTTGTAGTTGCGGGTCGGCGCGAACTCGCCCAGCTTGTGGCCCACCATGTCTTCCGTGATGAACACCTTCAGGTGCGTCTTGCCGTTGTGCACCATGAACGTGAGGTTCACGAACTCGGGCACAATCGTGCTGGCGCGCGACCAGGTCTTGATCGCTTCGCGGCTCGCGCCTTCTTTGGCCCGCAGCGCTTTCTTCATCAGTTTGGGGTCAACGAACGGACCCTTTTTGCGTGATCTTGCCATTGCGTGTCACCTTAGTCGGTCTTGCCGGCCTTCTGTTTGCCGCGGCGCGTGCGGATGATCATCTTGTTGGTCGGGTTCTTCGGACGGCGCGTGCGCTGGCCCTTGCTCAGGTTGCCGTGCCTGTCCACCGGCGGGCGACCGCCGCCCGTGCGGTCGTTGCCGCCGCCCATCGGGTGATCGACCGGGTTCTTGCTGGTGCCGCGGTTCTTGGGCTTGCGGCCCAGCCAGCGGTTGCGACCAGCCTTGCCGATCGAGATGTTCATGTGGTCGAGGTTGCTGACCTGGCCGATGGTGGCGCGGCAGTTCTTGTGCACCTTGCGGATTTCGCCGCTGGGCATCTGGATTGCCATCCAGGTGTCATCGACGCGGCCCGACAGGATGCACTGGCTGCCCGCCCCGCGCGCAAGCTGTCCGCCGCGGCCGGGCTTGAGTTCGACGTTGTGGATGGCCAGGCCCTGCGGGATGACGTGCAGCGGCAGGCAGTTGCCCACGCGCGGCTCAGCCTTGTCGCCGGACATGACGACATCACCTTCCTTCAGGCCGTGGGGCGCGATGATGTAGTCTTTGTGGCCGTTGGCGTACCAGACCTGGGCGATGAAGCAGGTGCGGTTGGGATCGTACTCGATCGACTTGACCGTCGCGGGCACGCCGTCAAAGCGGTCGCGCTTGAAGTCGATCTCGCGGTAGCGGCGCTTGTGGCCGGCGCCGCGGTACGCGGCGGTCTGGCGGCCGCGGTTGTTGCGCCCGCCGGTGGCCTTTTTGCCGTGCGTCTTGCCCTTCAGCGGCCGGGTGTCGCTGAGTTCAGAATAGTCCACAAGGCGCGTGTGGCGCAGGCTTGGGGTACGGGGTTGGAATGTCTTGATTGCCATTGCTCTCTCTCATCCCGGTTTATCGCCCCGGGTCGGGCATAGTCGTCAAGCTGTGCTTCAGGTGATCTCGATGGTTTCGCCCTTCACCAGGGTGATCATCGCCTTCTTCCAGTCCTTCTCATTGAAGTAGCCGTACCGGTTGCGCCGGTTTTTGCGGCCCTTCATGCGCACGGTGCGCACCTTGCTGACCTTGACGCCGAAGATGTCGCGCACAGCCTGCGCGATCTGGTGCTTGTTGGCCTCAAGCTCAACTTCAAACACGTAGGTGCCGTTCTGCATCTGCACGCTGGACTTTTCCGTGATCAGCGGGCGCTTGAGCACGCCGTACAGTTCGCGTTTGTGTGCCATGCTAATTCGCCTTTCCTGCCGCGCGGGCCTTGAGGGCATCCAGCGCTTCGCGGGTCAGTAGAACGCGGCGCTGCTTCACGACCTCGTAGGCGTTGAAGCTGGCCACGGGGCGCACCAGCGAACCCTTGAGGTTGCGCGCCGAAAGGTACAGGTTGCGGTCTTCGCCGGCGGTGCCGACCAGCAGCGTGCCGCGGTCAAGGCCGGCCTTGCCCAGCAGCTTGGCGAACTTGGCGGTCTTGGGCTTGTCGAACTTCAGCCCCTCCACCACCGCCACCTCGCCGTCGCGGAACTTGGCCAGCAGCGCGCTGTTCAGCGCAATCACCTTCATCTTGGCGGGGATGCGCACGCGGTAGCTGCGGGGGTGCGGGCCGTGGGCGACGCTGCCCTTCACGCGGTGCGGCGCGTGCTTCTGGCCTGTGCGGGCGCGGCCGGTACCCTTCTGGCGCCAGGGCTTCTTGTTGCTGCCCTGCACGTCGGAAAGGTTCTTGGTGTTGTTGCTGCCCTGGCGGCGGTTGGCCTCATAGGCGTACACCACCTCGCGCAGCGTGCGGGTCTTTACCTTGTCGCCGAAGATCGACTCGTCGAAAGAGATCTTCTCTTTCTCCTTGCCGTCGGCGTCGAATACCTGGACTTCCACCATGATCGTCTTCCTGTGCTGCGGGCGCGGCATGGGCGCCCAAGCAGTTCATCGCTCAGTTACTTGCTGCTCTTGCGCAGCGCCCTGTCCGCCTTGGCAAAGCGCTTGGCCTTGGCCTTGCGCACCACAATGTCGGCGCCGTTGTAGCCCGGCACCGCCCCGCGCACATACAGCAGGTTGCGCGTGTCATCCACCCGCGCCACCAGCAGGTTGCGCACGGTCACCTTTTCGACGCCCAGGTGGCCGGGCATGCGCTTGCCCTTGAGCACGTGGGCAATCGCCGTGTTGGTGCCGACCGAACCCGGCTCGCGCATGTTTTTCGTGCCGTGGCCGCGCGGGCCGCTGTTGAAGCCGTGGCGCTTGATGCCGCCCTGGTAGCCGCGGCCCTTGGTGGTGCCGCAGACGTCCACCCACTCACCTTCCTTGAACACGTCCGACACCTTGACCACGTCGCCGGCCTTCAGCTCTGCGGCCTTTTCCAGGCGCACTTCGCGCAGGCGGCGGCGTGGCTCAACGCCGGCTTTCTTGTAGTGCCCCTTCTGGGGCTTCCTGACGCTGCTGAGCTTGATATCGCCAAACCCGATCTGCACGGCGAAGTAGCCGTCGTTTTCAGTGTCCTTGACCTGCGTGACGGTGCACGGGCCGACCTCAAGGATCGTCACGGGCACCACGCTGCCGTCATCCTTGAACAGCTGGCTCATCTCGCGCTTGCGGCCAATCAGTTGATTCAATGCCATGTTCGTTTCCTGTTGTCCCGTCGCCTGCGCGGCGGGCCCCGGTTATCTGCCGACGCGGCCATTGCCGTTGGTCGGGCTCAATGTCAGGTGTTGATGCGTACTTCCACTCCCGCCGGCAGGTTCAACGTCTGCAGTGCGTCCATCGTGCGCTGCGACGGCTGCCGGATGAAAATCAGCCGCTTGTGCGTGCGGATCTCGAACTGCTCGCGGCTTTTCTTGTCGATGTGCGGGCTGCGCAGCACCGTGTAGCGCTCAATGCGCGTCGGCAGCGGAATCGGGCCCGATATCAGGGCGCCGCTGTCGCGGGCTGAATCGACGATCTGCCGGGCCGACTGGTCCAGCAGCTCGTGGTCGTAGCCCTCAAGCCTGATCTTGAACTGCACGCCTGTTGCTTCTTTCGCCATATGCTTGCCTTGTGTCTGCCCCGTCGCCTGCGCGACGGGCCCTGATTACCTGCGGGCGCCCGCCCTCTGGCCGAGCCCGCGCTCAGCCATGATCTTTTCCTTGATGTGCGGCGGGCACACTTCGTAGCGGTAGGGCTCCATGCTGTAGTTGGCGCGGCCTTGCGACAACCCGCGCACCGCCTGCACGTACCCGAACATTTCGGACAGCGGCGCGACCGCGGTGATAATGGTGATGTCTTCGTCTTTTTCGGTGCTTTCGATGCGTGCGCGGCGGCTGTTCAAGTCGCCGATCACGGGCCCCTGGAACTCGTGCGGCGTGCGCACTTCCACCTTCATCATCGGCTCAAGTACTTCGGTGCCGACTTCATCCAGCAGCGTGCGGAACGCGATGCGCGCGGCATCCGAGTACGCGAAGTCCTTGCTGTCCACGTCGTGGTAGCTGCCGTCGTACACAGTCGCCTTGAGGCCCTGCACGGGATAGCCCGCCAGGCCGCCGCTGGCTGCGGTGTTACGGAAGCCCTGCTCGATGCTCTTGATGAACTGGCGGGGAATGCTGCCGCCGACGGTGTCGTCTTCAAACACCAATTGGTCGTTCTGCTCCTCGGGCAGGGTGCTCCAGCGAATCTTGCAGTGACCGTAGCTGCCGGCGCCGCCCGACTGCTTCTTGTGCAGGCCTTCGGTCTCGACTTCGCCGTTGATGCGAACCGTTTCGCGGTATGCCACGCGCGGCTGGCCGACGGCGGCGTCCACCTTGAACTCGCGCAGGATGCGGTCACGGATGATGTCGAGGTGCAACTCGCCCATGCCGGAAATGACGGTCTGCTGTGTTTCAGGGTCGAGCTTGATTTTGAAGGTCGGGTCGTCCTTGGCCATCTTGTGCAGCGCGTTGGCCAGTTTTTCGCGGTCGGCGTTGGTCTTGGGCTCAATCGACATCGCGATCACTGTGGCGGGGAAGGTAATCGCGCCCAGCGCCAGCACGTCGTTTTCGTCGCATAGCGTGTCGCCGGTGACCGTGGCATTGAGTCCGAGCACCGCCACGATGTCGCCCGCGCCCGCTTCTTCAATATTCTCGCGCTTGATCGAGTGCATGCGCAGCAGGCGGTTGATGCGTTCGCGCTTCTTGGTGCGCGGATTATAGACCGCGCCACCGGACTTGAGCGTGCCCGAGTAGATGCGGATGTAGGTAAGATCGCCATGCTGCTCGGTCATCGTCTTGAACGCAAGACAGGCGATCGGGCCGCTGGGGTCGGCGCCGAGCTTGCGCGGGGTCTGCTTTTCCGGCGGGTCGTCGGCCTCAGGGTCGAAGGCATCAACCGGCGGGATGTCAAGCGGGCTGGGCAGGTACCACAGCACGCCGTTCAGCACTTCCTGCACGCCCTTGTCGCGAAGCGCGCTGCCGCAGTAAATGGGGATAGCCTTGAAGGTAAGGGCGCCCTTGCGCAGCGCGGCGCGGATCATCTCGTCGCTGATGTCGCTGATCTTTTCCTCAAGGAAGAGCATGCCGATTTCTTCATCGACGTCGGCAAGCTTTTCAATCATGAAGTGGCGGGCCTTGGCCGCGGCTTCCTTATAGTCGGTGGGAATCTCGTGCTGCACGCGCTGCAGGCCGTGATCGCCTTCAAAGGTGATGGCCTTCATTTCGATCAGGTCGATGACGCCCTTGAACTCGGTTTCTTCGCCCCAGGGAATCTGCACCGGCACAGGGTTGGTGGCCAGGCGCTTGACCATGGAGTCAACGGCCTTTTTGAAGTTGGCGCCGATCTTGTCCATCTTGTTGATGAACGCGATCCGCGGCACCTTGTACTTGGCGGCCTGGCGCCAAACAGTTTCGCTTTGCGCTTCAACGCCTTCCTTGCCGTCGAACACTACGACCGCGCCGTCAAGCACGCGCAGGCTGCGTTCAACTTCAGCGGTGAAGTCCACGTGGCCGGGGGTGTCGATGATGTTGATGGTGTAGCGCTGGCCGTTCAGTGGATCGGTCCATGCGCAGGTGGTGGCCGCCGCGGTGATGGTGATGCCGCGTTCCTGTTCCTGCGGCATCCAGTCCATAGTGGCGGCGCCTTCGTGCACTTCGCCGATGTCGTGTTCTTTGCCTGTATAGAACAGTACGCGCTCGGTCGTGGTCGTCTTGCCCGCGTCGATGTGCGCGATAATGCCGATGTTTCGGGTGTGCTTCAGGTCCAGTAGCGACACGTCAGTCTCCGCTCTTTCCGAACTTTCCGGCCCGTCAAACAAGCCGGGCCGGTGAATCCCAGTTTCAGGTCACCGGCCCGACGACAATTCGTCGTTTGCCTGGCGCCCGAAACTTGCCTGCGGCCCTGCTTGGCAGGCAGTATTTCAAGCCTTGCGGGGCGAACCTCCGCCGCCGCCTGTATGAGGGCAGTTGCCCTGTTTATCCACACTCAGGTGTGGGGCGCGGTAGTGTAGTGACGCGCAGTCCCAAGTCAACGGGTGAGCAAGGGTTGTGAAAACTGTTTTTGCCCCCCGCAACTTTGCCACATCCGTCACGCCCGCGCCCGTGGACAACGCCCGCAGAGTTGCCTTCCGGAAACCACACACGGCACTGATCCACGAACTCTTGCCTATGGCCGAATCAAACAAGAAAGGCACAGCCGAAGCTGTGCCTTTCCACTGGCATTGTGTGCCTACCAGGCGAAGTGGCTGAAGGCCTTGTTGGCTTCGGCCATGCGGTGGGTGTCTTCACGCTTCTTGACGGCTGTGCCTTCGCGGCGGAACGCGTCACCGATTTCGTCGGCCAGGCGCTGCGACATGGCCTTGCCCTTGCGTGAGCGCGCCGCCTCAATCAGCCAGCGGAAGGCAAGCGCCTGCTGGCGTCGTGCGCCGACCGGCTTGGGCACCTGGTAGGTGGCGCCGCCGACGCGCTTGCTGCGGACTTCAACCATGGGGCGGGTGTTGTTGATCGCCTCGTTGAAGATCTCGATCGGTTCTTTTTCAGGGATGCGCTGCTTGAGGACATCGAGCGCCTGGTAAACGATGCGCTGCGCGCTGGTGCGCTTGCCCTCTTTCATGACGCAGTTGATGAACTTGGCGAGCAGCTTGCTGTTGTAAACCGGGTCCGGTTGAAGGAATCGCTCGGTTGACTTGTAGTTGCGTGGCATCTGCCGTAGCTCCGAAAGCCCATTTCTATCAAGGGGCCGGAATCGTAGCGCAGGGCGTGTTGCGCGCAAGCAGGGGGAGCGCGAAGAAAATTCTTTTGGCGCGCGCGAAAGTGGGCGAGAAGTTTTTCTTGCGTCAAGGGGGAGAAACTTCGGTGTCGGCTGATAGTTGATGAGTGCTTGCGTTGCGTGCAACGCAGAGGCGCAGCACGACCAACGCCGTTGGCCGCTCACTGAGTTCGCTCCGCAAAATGAAAGCGGTCGGCGCGTGGCCGACCGCTGATGCCTGGCAACCGGAGACCGGCAACTACTTGCCGCGCTTGCTGCCGTACTTGCTGCGGCCCTGCTTGCGGCCCTGCACGCCTTGCGTGTCGAGCGCGCCGCGCACGATGTGGTAGCGCACGCCGGGAAGGTCGCGCACGCGGCCGCCGCGAATCAGCACAATGTTGTGCTCTTGCAGGTTGTGGCCCTCGCCGGGGATGTAGGCGGTGACTTCACGCTGGTTGGAAAGGCGCACACGCGCGATCTTGCGCAGCGCCGAGTTCGGCTTCTTCGGGGTCGTGGTCTTGACCTGAAGGCACACGCCGCGCTTGAACTGGTTGGCATCAAGCGCCGGGCACTTGCTCTTCTTCTTGACCTGCTTGCGGCCCTTGCGGGCGAGTTGGTTTACCGTAGGCATTCGTCTGTTCCTGCGCCAATCAAGGCGCGAAAGTGTACTAATCCTTCCTTACTTGCAAGAGCCCGCCCCGCAGTTTCTCTACCCACTCGGGGTACTCCTGCTGTATCGCCGCGTCCGCCGCATCCAGGGCCGTTTCCAGCGCATTGGCTGTTCGTTCGTCTTTCAGGCCGAGTGCCAGCCGGCCCAGCGCGTAGCGTGCATAAAACAGAAAGCACTCGCCGGCCGGCATGCCCAACGACTCGGGCGTCGGCAGGCCCCCCACCGCGCGGTCACGGGTGCGGTCGCCCCACTTGATGGCGGCCTTGCGGTCGCCCGCTTCGTACCACAGGCGCAGCGCCTCGGCGCACACGGCGTTGCAGGCCCACAGGTCATTGGCACGAAACGCGGCTTCGTAGCCCTGCTCAAGGGTTGACTCGTACTCATCCCGCGGCAGGTAACGCGCCAGCTCTATCACCGCTTCGCACAACAGCAGGTCGTCGTCGATCCGGCGTGCCCACGAAAGCCCCTGCACAGCCATGGCGCGCGCGTAGGCGGATTGCTTTGCCCGTGCGTAATCTTGTGCCAACGCGACCGCGACATCGACGCAGCGCGCGTATGCCCCGGCCACTTCCAGCCAGTGCAGGGCATCGCCGGCCCGGTCATCGGCGGCATTGAACCTGCCTGCGCCGACTTCGATTTGCGCCAGGGCGAACGCGACCTCAGCCCGGTCGCGGGGCGCGTCTTCGAACTGCACTTTGGCCAGCACTTCGCGCGCAGCCGCCTCGTCGCGGCCTTCGCCGATGCGGCCCAGAGTGGCTGCTTGCAGCACGCGCACAAAACTGCGGTCGCGCACACGCTCCGCGGGCATGGCTTCCCATGCTGCATCCAGAATCGTCGATGCCAGCGCGCGGTTGCCCTTGTCCGCCCATGCCATCGCCTGCTCAAGGCGGTGCGCAACTTCGGACAGGTTGAAGTCGGTCTCGGCTGTGCGATCAACCAGCGGCACGGGCTTCGGCGGGTGTGCGCGAGTGGAAGCGCAGGCCGCCAGCAACATGCAAAAGAGCCCGCAGATCGCGGGCCCCGTTGCAGTGCTGGTCTGCCGACGGCGCATTACGCGGCACCGCTGGTGACGGACTCTTCTTCGCTGGGCTGCGGCGCAGCCTGCTTGCTGAGATCGACCTCGTGATACGTGGGGAAGCCGCTGCCGGCAGGGATGCGGTGGCCGAGGATGATGTTTTCCTTCAGGCCGGTCAGCAGGTCCTTCTTTCCGCTGATGGCGGCCTCGGTCAGCACCTTGGTGGTTTCCTGGAAGCTGGCGCTGGACAGGAAGCTGTCGCTCTGCAGGCTGGCCTTGGTGATGCCCAGCAGCAGAGGCTTGAAGGTTGCGGGCTTGCCGCCCTCTTCAAGCACGCGCGCGTTTTCCTGGCGTATCGTCACGCGGTCCACCACTGTGCCGCGCAGCAGGTTGGTGTTGCCCTCGTTGACGATGCGCACCTTGCGCAGCATCTGGCCGAGGATGATCTCGATGTGCTTGTCGTTGATCGCCACGTTCTGGCTGCGATAGACCTTCTGGACTTCCGCCAGCAGGTACTCCTGCACGGCTTCTTTGCCCTGGATGTCCAGCACGTCGTGCGGCACGCGGCTGCCTTCGGTCAGGGGCTCACCGGCCTTGACGCGGTCACCGCTGCGCACCTTGATCGAAAGGCGCGCGGGGATGGCGTGCTCAGCTTCTTCGCCGGTGTCGCTGCGGACAATGACCGTGCGCTTGCCGCGGCGCTTGTCTTCGGAAAGCTGCACGGTGCCGTCGATCTTGGTCATGATCGCCGGCTCCTTGGGCTTGCGTGCTTCCAGAAGTTCTGTGACGCGCGGCAGGCCGCCGGTGATGTCCTGCGTGCCGCCGATTTCGCGGACGCTCTTGGCCAGCACTTCGCCGGCCTTCACCTTCTGGCCGTCCTTGGCGACGATCGTGGATTTTTCGGGCAGCGGGTAATAGGCCAGCACGTCGCCCTTGTTGTTTTCAATGCGGATCTGCGGGTGCAGGTCGCCCTTGTGCTCAATCACCACGCGCTGCTTGGCGCCGGTGGCGGTTTCGATTTCTTCCTTGAATGTACGGCCCTCAATCAGGTCGTCGTACACCGCCTTGCCGTCGATCTCGGCGATGATCGGCGTGCTGTGCGGGTCCCACTCAGCGAGCACTTTGCCGGGCTTGGCCGACTTTTCGCCGTCGGGAATCATCAGCGTGGCGCCCAGCGGAATCGCGTAGGTGTCGATGACCTTTTCGTCCTTGTCCAGCACCATCACTTCGCCCTTGCTGCTGACGACGATGTTCTGGCCCTCGGCATTCTGCACCGTCTTCAGCGTCGGCCCGTACTTGATTGTGCCGCCGCGCATCAGCTTAAGGTCCTTGTCCACGCTGGTGCGCGTGACCGTACCGCCGATGTGGAAGGTGCGCATGGTCAACTGCGTGCCCGGCTCGCCGATGCTCTGGGCGGCGATGATGCCGACCGCAAGACCCAGCTCAACCAACTCGTCGCGCGACATGTCTGCGCCGTAGCACAGCTGGCACAGGCCCTGGTCTGAATCGCAGGTGAGCGCGCTGCGCACGCGGATCTTCTGGTAGTTCAGGTCTTCAATTACCTTGGCCAGCTCGGCGCTGACCATGGTGTTGGCCTTGGCCAGCAGTTCCTTGGTCTGCGGGTGCCGGATGTCGTCGCACAGCACGCGGCCGCGGATGCCCTCCGACAAGCTGATTTCTACCTTCTCGCCCTTGAAGGTAGCGCGCTTGTCCACGCCCTGGTCGGTGCCGCAGTCGTACTCGCTGATCACAACGGTCTGGGCCACGTCGGCGAGCTTGCGGGTCAGGTAGCCGCTGTCGGCGGTTTTCAACGCGGTGTCAGCCAGGCCCTTGCGCGCGCCGTGCGTTGACGAGAAGTACTCAAGCACCTTTAGGCCTTCGCGGAAGTTGGCCTTGATCGGCGTTTCAATGATCTCGCCGCCGGGCTTGGCCATCAGCCCGCGCATGCCGGCCAGCTGGCGCACCTGCTCGGTGCTGCCACGGGCGCCGCTGGTGACCATCATGAAAATCGGGTTCAGGTATGGCTTGCCGTCGCGCTGGTCGTTTTTCAGCACGTCCATCATGCTGCGGCCGATTTCTTCGCGGGCGTGGGTCCACTCGTCGATCACGTGGTTGCGGCGCTCGCGGTCGGTGATCACGCCCTGGCGGTAGCGGCGGTCAAGCTCGTCCACGTGCTTCTGCGACTTGGCAAGGATGTCTTCCTTGTTGACCGGGCTGCGCATGTCGTCCTTGCCGATGCTGCAACCGGCGCGCGTCGCCGACTTGAAGCCGAACTCCTTGATGTCGTCCAGCAGCTTCAGCGTATCCAGACGGCCAAGGCGCTTGTAGCAGTGCGCGATTACGCCGCTGACCTGCTTCTTGCCGATCGGGTAGTTGAAGTACGGCATGCCCGGCGGAAGCATGTCATTGAACAGGATCTTGCCCGGCGTGGTCTCGATCATGAAGCTGTTGGCAAACTCGCGGGTGCTGTCCATCCACTCGTGGTAGCTGTCGTGGTCCTGGAATGTCTCGCGTTCCACTGCCAGCGTCCAGTCCTCAGTCGGCTTGTCCTTGTGGCCCGTGGTGACGTTGCCGTTGGCGTCATACACCACCTTGTGGCCGGGGATCAGCACCTTGATCTTCGCGTGCGTGCCCAGTTTGCCGTGGCTGTAGGCGCCGATCGCGTCTTCCAGCGACGTGAACCACTTGCCTTCGCCCTTCTCCTGGGCGTTGTCGGCGGTCATGTAGTACAGGCCCAGCACCATGTCCTGGCTGGGCGTGATGATCGGGTTGCCGTGTGCCGGGCTGAAAATGTTGTGAATGCTGAGCATCAGCGTGTGCGCTTCAATCTGCGCCTCGAATGAAAGCGGCAGGTGCACAGCCATCTGGTCGCCGTCGAAGTCGGCGTTGAATCCGCCGCAGACCAGCGGGTGAATTTTGATCGCGTTGCCTTCCACAAGGACCGGCTCGAAGGCCTGGATGCCCATGCGGTGCAACGTGGGCGCGCGGTTGAGCAGCACGGGGTGCTTGTCGATCACTTCTTCAAGGATGTCCCACACCTCTTCGTCGCGGCGCTCAAGCATCTTCTTGGCGGACTTGATGGTGTCGGCCAGGCCAAGTTCACGCAGGCGGCGGATGATGAACGGTTGGTACAACTCCAGCGCGATCTTCTTGGGCAGGCCGCACTGGTGCAGCTTGAGTTCAGGCTCAACGACGATCACGCTGCGCGCCGAGTAGTCCACGCGCTTGCCCAGCAGGTTTTCGCGGAAGCGCCCCTGCTTGCCCTTGATCATGTCGGTCAGGGACTTCAGCGGGCGGTTGCGGCTGCCCAGCACGGGGCGGCGGCAACGGCTGTTATCGAACAGCGCGTCGGCCGACTGCTGCAGCATGCGCTTTTCGTTGCGGATGATGACCTCGGGGGCGTTGAGGTCGATCAGCTTTTTCAGGCGGTTGTTGCGGTTGATCAGGCGGCGGTACAGGTCGTTCAGGTCGCTTGTCGCGAAGTTGCCGCTTTCCAGCTGCACCAGCGGGCGCAGGTCGGGCGGAATGACCGGCACAACGTCCAGCACCATCCACTGCGGCAGGTTGCCGCTCTCAAGGAAGCTCTCGACCGTCTTGAGGCGCTTGATCAGGTCCTTCTGCTTCTGCTTGCTGCCGGTTTCGGACAGTTCGCGGCGCAACTCGTCGGACAGTTCGTCAAGGTCTTGCGCGACAAGCAACTGGCGCAGCGCCTCGGCGCCCATGGCGGCCTTGAACTGGTCGCCGTACAGGTTGCGCATCTCGCGGAACTTTTCTTCGTTGATCAGGTCCTTGACCTTCAGGTCGCTGGGGCCCGGGTCCACGACGATGTAGTCCTGAAAATAGATCACGCGCTCAAGGCTGCTTGCCTTGACGTTGAGCAGTGCGCCGATGCGGCTGGGCATGGCCTTGAAGAACCAGATATGGGCGACAGGCGCGGCCAGGTTGATGTGGCCCATGCGCTTGCGGCGCACCTTGCTGGTGGTGACCTTCACGCCGCAGCGTTCGCAGACGATACCCTTGTACTTGATGCCCTTGTACTTTCCGCAGAAGCACTCGTAGTCCTTTTCAGGGCCGAAGATCTTCTCGCAGAACAGGCCGTCTTTCTCGGACCGGTAGGTGCGATAGTTGATCGTCTCGGGCTTCTTGACCTCGCCGTAGCTCCATGAGCGGATGTCCTCAGGGCTGGCAAGCATGATCCCGACCGAGCCGATTTCATTGATCTTGTCGTAGAGTGAATCAGGCATGAGCCATTCCTCTTTCAGTGCAGACTGTTGGTGTTGCGTCCCGTGTGCCGTGTGCCGTGTCCCGTGCGTTCCGACTCGGGACAACTGACCCGCCCTACTCCTTGATCACGTCGCTGACCATCGTGCCGTCCGGACGGAACAGCGCGATGTTGAGCGCGAGGCCCTTGATCTCGTTGACCAGCACGTCAAAGCTGACGGGTGTGCCGGGCTCAAGGACGTTTTCGCCCTTGACCATGCTTTCGTAGATCTTGGTGCGGCCTTCGACGTCGTCGGACTTGACCGTCAGCAGCTCCTGCAGGATGTTGGCCGCGCCGTAAGCCTCCAGCGCCCAGACTTCCATTTCGCCGAAGCGCTGGCCGCCGCTGCGGGCCTTGCCGCCCAGCGGCTGCTGGGTAATCAGGCTGTACGGGCCGGTGGCGCGGGCGTGCACCTTGTCGTCAACCAGGTGGTGCAGCTTCAGCATGTACATGTAGCCGACGCTGACCTTCATCTCGAAGGGCTGGCCGGTGCGTCCATCGTACAGCGTAAGCTTGCCGTCGGTCGGGTAGCCGGCTTCGCCCAGCAGGCGCGTAATGTCGTCTTCAGTCGCGCCGTTGAACACCGGGGTAAGCGCCCTGAAGCCCAGCTTGCGGGCGGCAAGTCCCAGGTGCAGTTCAAACAGCTGGCCCACGTTCATGCGCGACGGTACGCCAAGCGGGTTCAGAACCATCTGCACGGTCGTGCCGTCTTCCAGAAACGGCATGTCTTCAACTTTGAGGATCTTGCTGACCACGCCCTTGTTGCCGTGGCGACCGGCGAACTTGTCACCGACGCTCAACTGGCGCTTGGTGGCGAGCTCGACGCGGACCTTTTCCAGCACGCCGGTCGGCAACTCGTCGCCGCGAGTGAGCTTCTGGACCGTGCGGTCCAGCTTCTGGCGCGCGGTGCGGATCTTCTTGCGGGCGCGGTTGATCGCTTCTTCGACCAGCCGCACGCTGCGGCCGCTGGCGCCGAACGCGTCCGGCGTCAGGTTTTCCATGATGTCGTCGATTTCTTCGGCGGTCAGGCCCTTGCGCTCTTCTTCGTTGAGCAGGCTCTTGATGCCCTTCTTGCCGGACTTGGGCTTTTCGCCCAGTGACTCTTCCAGCTCAGCGACCAGCACCTGCAACTGCTCGCGTGCTTCCGACAGGTACAGCTCGTTGGCCTGCTTCTGTTCAATCTTGACCTGCTTCTTCTCTTCCTCGGTCTGGGCGATGCGCTTTGAGAAGCGCTCGGTCTTGATCACCACACCGTAGCTGCCGGCGGGTACTTCCAGGCTGTCGTTTTTGACGTCTTCGCCGGCTTTGCCGAAGATCGCGTACAACAGCTTTTCTTCGGGCGTCAGCTCGGATTTGGACTTGGGCGCGACCTTGCCGACCAGGATGTCGCCGGGGCCGACCTTGGTGCCGACGCGGATTACGCCGCCTTCATCAAGGTTCTTGCGCTGGCGCTCGCCGACGTGCGGGATTTCGTTGGTGAACTCTTCGCGGCCCAGCTTGGTCTCGCGAATCTCGATTTCAAACTCTTCGATGTGGATGCTGGTGAAGGTGTCCTTGTGCAGCAACTGCTCGGATACCAGGATCGCGTCCTCGAAGTTGTAACCGTCCCACGGCATGAACGCGAGCAGGATGTTGCGGCCCAGCGCCAGCTCGCCGTAGTGGGTGGCTGCGCCGTCGGCGATCACGTCGCCCTTCTTCACACGGTCGCCTTCCTTGACCACGGGCACCTGGTTCAGGCAGGTGCGTTCGTTCAGGCCGACAAACTTGCGCAGCGTGTAGATTTCGTCGCCAATGATGATTTCGCGGCTGTCCACATAGCGCACGACGCCGTCGGCGACGGCGCGCACGACCATGCCGCTGTTGTAAGCGACGTGGCGTTCCATGCCGGTGCCGACAATCGGCGGCTCGGTGGTCACCAGCGGCACTGCCTGGCGCTGCATGTTGCTGCCCATCAGCGCGCGGTTGGCGTCGTCGTGTTCCAGGAAGGGGATCAACGAGGCGCTGACGCCCACCATCTGCATGGAGCTCACGTCCATCAGCTCGACTTCGTCGGCCTTGACGGTCTTGAAGTCCTGGCCGATGCGCACGGGAATGTGGTCGCCGGTCAGGTTACCCTTGTCGTCCAGCGGGGCGTCTGCGGGCGCGATCACGCTGGCCACTTCTTCGTCGGCGCGCAGGTACAGGATTTCGTCGGTGACCTTGCCCTTTTTCACGGCGCGGTACGGAGTGACCAGGAAGCCGTACTCGTCGGTCTGGGCGTACGTGCACAGCGAAGAAATCAGGCCGATGTTCGTGCCTTCCGGTGTTTCAATCGGGCAGATGCGGCCGTAGTGGCTGATGTGCACGTCGCGCACTTCAAAGCCGGCACGCTTGCGGTTCAGGCCGCCGGGGCCCAGCGCCGAAAGGCGCCGCTCGTGGGTAAGCTGCGAAAGCGGGTTGGTCTGGTCCACGACCTGGGAAAGCTCACCGCGGCCGAAGAAGAACGCCACGGCGGTGCTGATGGTCTTGGCGTTGATCAGGTTGCGCGGCGTCGGGTTCTCTTCCAGGTTCATGCGCTCCTGGACATTCTTCTTGAGCTTCAGGAAGCCCTTGCGCAGCTCGTCGCACACCAGCTCGTCGATTGTCTTGACGCGGCGGTTGCCGAGGTGGTCGATGTCGTCGATGGTCGCTTCGCTGCCGGGGCGGCGCAGCGCCAGGATGTAGTCGATGGCGTTCTTGACGTCATCGGGCAGCAGGCTCTGGGCGTTCTCGGCGATCTCGACGCCGAACTTGCGGTTCAGGCGGAAGCGCCCGACGCGCCCCAGCCGGTAGCGTGTTTCGTCGTAGAACTTCTCGGCGAACAGCGCCGCGGCCTTCTCCTTGTTGACGGGGTTGCCCGGGCGCAGTCGCAGGTAGATGCGCTCCAGCGCTTCTTCCTGGTCGGTGGTCGGGTCTTCCTGCAGGCTGTTGAGGATCAGGGGGTCGGTGACGTCCTTGATGACCTCAACTTCCTTGATGTTCTTGTTGGCGGCAATGATCTCGGCGAGGTCGCTGCTGATCAGGGTCGCGCCTTCAGCCAGGATTTCGCCGGTTTCAGGATCGGTGACGTCGTTGACGACGTAGCGATTGGCAATCTGCTTGGCGGCCTTGGGGCCGGTCTTGATCTTCTGCGTCTCATAGAACTGGCGGATGATCGCCTCGGACGTGGAAAGGTCCGGGCTCATGGCGCGGAAGAAGGTCATGGCGCTGAACTTGCCGCTCTGGTCGATGCGGATGCTGAGCGTGTCTTTCTTCGTGACAGCCAGCTCAATCCAGCTGCCGCGCTCGGGGATTACCCAGCAGCTGTGCATCTTGCGGTTGTCCGGGCTCAGCTCAAAGCCGAAGTCAACGCCGGGGCTGCGGTGAAGCTGGCTGACAATCACGCGCTCGGCGCCGTTGATGATGAACTCGCCGCCGCCGATCATCAGGGGCAGCTCGCCCAGATACACGTCTTCATCGACGCTCTCGCCGTCGCGGTTCAGGCGCATCTTGACGACCAGCGGCGCGCCGTAGGTCAGCTTGAGGGCGCGGCACTCGTCGGGCGTGTAGCGCGGCTCGCCCAGGTCGTAGCTGAGGAACTCAAGGCTCATCGTCTGGTCGTAGCTGTAGATCGGGAAGATCTCCGTGACCAGTGACTGCAAGCCGATCTCTTCGCGGCGCGACTGCGGCACGTCGGCCTGCAAAAAGCGCGCGTAGCTTTCAGTCTGCAGCTGCACCAGATTGGGCAACTCGACCTGGCCGGCGGCTTTGCCGAAGCGACGGATCGGTGTGACGTCT
The DNA here is from genome assembly GCA_019636195.1 of Planctomycetota bacterium. Classification (GTDB taxonomy): domain Bacteria; phylum Planctomycetota; class UBA8742; order UBA2392; family UBA2392; genus JADJRK01. The sequence continues at coordinate 263,664 of JAHBYA010000004.1, forward strand.
TGGGTAAGCGGCATGAATGACCTCAGGTGGAACTACAGGTTTCAGGTATCAGGTATCAGGTTTCAGGCCGTAGGTTGCGGGCTGGTCCATCCCTGAAACCTGCAACCTTGAACCTGCAACCTGCTGCACAAACGCAAACGGGGCGCCGCGGTGGGGAACCACGTGCCCTGCATCTCTTGTCCTTCGGTTCGCGGTACGGGCGCCGCACTCCCCTGCGTCGGCGCGCGTCCATTCTGGTTGCGAAGGACGGCTGTGTTTCGATTTGAACAACCTGCCTGGCAGGCCCCGGCGTTTCATCCGGGGCCCGCCGCGGGCAGCTACTTCAGGTCAACCTTGGCGCCGGCGTCTTCCAGCTTCTTCTTCATGGCGTCGGCGTCGGCCTTGTTCACGCCTTCCTTGACAACCTGCGGCGCGTCTTCGACCAGCTTCTTGGCTTCGGCCAGGCCCAGGCCGGTGATCTCGCGGACCACCTTGATGACCGGGATCTTCTTGGCCGGGTCGGTGATACTGGACAGCATCACGACAAACTCGGTCTTTTCGGCGGCGGCAGCCGGGGCGTCGCCCGCAGCCGCGGGGCCCGCGGCGACGGCGACAGCAGCCTGCGCCTTGACGTCGAACTTTTCTTCGAATGCCTTGACGAAGTCACGGACTTCAAGCAGCGACCACGAGGCCACTTCGTCGAGAACCTTTTGCACCTTTTCAGCAGCTTCCGGCATGACAACTCTCCATTGCGGATTTCAGATGACGGTTGCGGGTTTTCCTGCGCCGCGTGTTCCGTGTCCTGCGTCCGACTTGTTTGTTTCCTCAGTAATTTGAGCGGAGCGGTTTAATCCCAATTCCGCATTCCGCAATCCCCAATCAACTTTGTTTTTCCAGCTTCTCTTCCAGGGCCTTGAACGCCCACAGCACCTGCAAGTAGCCCGCCTGGAACGTCGCCGCCACTTTCTGCGGCATGGCCAGGAACCCGCCGGCCATCTTGCCCAGCAGCTCCTTGCGGCCCGGCAGCGTTGACACCTGCTGCACGCCCTCGGCGGACAGCACGTCCGGGCCCATCTGGCCGCCCTTGACGGTGATGGTCTTGTCGTTGCCCTTGAGCCACTTGACCGTGAACTTGGCTGCGTCAATCGCGCCTTCCGCACCGAAAATCAGCGCGGTCGGGCCCTTGAAGATGTCGGGCGCCTTGTCCGACTCAAGCAACGGCTTCAGTCCGCGCTCTTTCAGCGCCTGCACCGCAAGGCGGTTCTTGACCACTTCCATGGTCAGCCTGGCCTTGCGCAGCTCGGTGCGGAACTCGGCCATTTTTTCGCTGTTGAGCCCGCTGAAGTCAATCACCACGGTCTCAGAAACCTCGCCCAGCGAACGCTGGTACTGGTCCATCAGCATTGTGTTCAGTTCGTTCGGCATTATTGCTCCACCGCTACGTGCACACCCGGGGTCATCGTGCCGCTCAGGCTGACCTTCGAAATGTACGCGCCCTTAACGGCTGCCGGTCGCAAACCCTTGATGTGCTCCAGCACATGGTTCAGGTTGTCCAGCAGCTTGTCATTGCTGAAACTGCGCTTGCCCAGCGGCATGTGAATGTTGCCGCCCGCGTCCGTGCGGAACTCCAGCTTGCCCGCAGCGAACTCCTTGACCGCAGCCACCACGTCTTCCGTCACCGTGCCGGCCTTGGGCGTGGGCATCAGGCCCTTGGGGCCCAACACCTTGCCCAGCCGGCCCACATGGCGCATCTGGCTGGGGTGCGCGATGGCCTTGTCGAAATCAAGCCACCCTTCTTCCACGCGCTTGGCAAGTTCGGCGCCGCCCACGGCAACCGCGCCCGCGGCCAACGCCTGCTCAGCGGCGTCGCCTTCAACAAACGCGATCACGCGCTGCGATTTGCCTACGCCGTGCGGCAGCGAAAGCGCGCCGCGCAGGTTCTGGTCGGCTTTGCGCGGATCGACGTTGAGTTTCACAGCCAGGTTGACGGTTTCATCGAACTTGACCTTGGGAAACTTGGCCAGCACCGCCACCGCTTCCGCGGGGGAGTAACGGCGGCCGACCTCAACGCTTTTGGCGGCCTGCTTGTACTTCTTGCTTCGGAATTTCTTTGCCATTCATTCTCCTTGGCAGTGCCTTGCTGTCTCCTGCCGGTTTTGCGCCACCCGCCGACAGTCCGCGGGGGCGAAAGTTCCTCAGCCCTGTACGCGGATGCCCATGCTGCGGGCGGTGCCCGCGATCACGCGCTTGGCGGCCTCAAGGCTACCGCTGTTCAGGTCGCTCATCTTGATCTCGGCGATCTTGGCCAGCTGCGCGTCGGTGATGGTGGTGATCGTTTCACGGCCCGGGGTCTTGCTGCCGCTTTTCAGCTTCAACTCGGTCTTGATCAGCACGCTGGCAGGCGGCTTCTTCAGGATGAAGTCAAAGCTGCGGTCCTTGAAAATCGTAATCTCGACGGGCGTCACCATGCCCATCATCTTCTCGCGCGTGCGGTCGTTGAAGCGCTTGACGAAGTCGGCAATGTTCACGCCGTGCTGGCCCAGCGCGGGACCAACCGGGGGCGCGGGGGTGGCCTGGCCGCCCACGCACTGCAACTTCACCTTCGCCATCATTTCTTTTGCCATGACACTCGTTCCTTCGTGCCCGCCCCGCAAAAGGGGCCGGGCGCCCTAAACCTTTTCGACCTGCCAGTACTCCAGCGGCACCGGTGTGGCGCGGCCGAAGATCGTCACAATCACATGCACTCGGCCCGCCTCAGGGTCCACTTCATCCACGTGCCCTTCAAACCCGTTGAACGGCCCGTCCTTGATCTTGACCGCGTCGCCCTTGTTGAACTCGACTTTCACCACCTTCTCTTCACCCTCTTCGGCGGGCTCGGCGATGCGCAGAATCCGGCGCACGTCGTCTTCGGTCATCGGCACCGGCTGGTCGCGGTCGCCCACAAAGTCGCCGACGCCGGGCGTTTCACGGATCAGGTGGTAGGCGTCGCCATTGATGCGCCAGCGCAGGTCGGCGCTCTCGGCCTTGTTCTCCTCGGTTTCGATCTCGAGGTACAGGTAGCCGGGGTGCATCTTGCGTTTGCGTTCGCGCTTCTTGCCGCCCTTGATCTCCTGCACCGTTTCCATCGGGATGATCATGCGTTCAAACAGGTGCTCGAGCCCGCGTGCCTTCACGCGCTTTTCCAGGTTTTCCTTGATCTTTTCCTCGCGCGAGCTTTGCACGCGCAGGCAGTACCACATCTTCATGGGCGGACTCTCCAGCATCATTAGCTTTCTGCCCCGTCGCTCGAATCCAGCCTGAACACCATGGTCACGATGCGCCCCCAGCCCACGTCGCTCCACTTCTGGCCTTGAAGCATGCCGATGCCCATAGTGAAGGTGAGGTCGTACACGAACATGATGATCGCGAACCACAGCACGAAATACAGCACCACGCCGGTGGCGCGGTTGGTTTCCTTGCGGGCGGCCCAGCGCACGCGCTTGAGCTCGGCTTCGGTTTCAATCAGCAGGTCGGCAAAGCTGGGGCGGTTCAGCCACGCGCGCATGGCGGCCAGCCCGAGGATGAAGGCAACCAGGGCGATGATCATGCTGGGCGTGACCCACTCGGTCAATTGACCGCCGCCCTGCACCAGCTGCTTGCCGAAGAACGGGTCTTCAAACTGAAGCAGTCGGTCCAGCCGTGTGTTGCCGTAGCTCATGAAGGCGTAGCACATCCAGGCCAGCAACACGAGCAGCAGCCCGGTCGCGAACCCGCGCGCGCTGCGCCCTGCCCCACGCCTGTAGCTTTCGAAAACTGCCATGTTCGTGCCTTCGGTGCTGCCTGTATCGCCGGCCTGTCTTGCGGACCTGCCGGCGCTGAGTTCTGGCACGGCGGGAGGGAATCGAACCCCCAACCTGCGGTTTTGGAAACCGCTGCTCTGCCAGTTGAGCTACCGCCGTACTGCAAGTCCCGCGTGCCGTGTCCCGGGTCATGCGCCTTTGAAGCGGCACACGGCACCTGGGACTTGGGACCGGCTCTATTTCTTCTTTTCCTTGTGCAGCGTGTGCTTCTTCAGCTTGCTGCTGTATTTCTTCAGTTCGAGCTTCTTGATGTTCTGGCCCTTGACGCGCTTTTGCGTGCGGTAATAGCGCACGCCCGTCTCAGTGCATTCCAGAAACACGTATTCGCGGTTGTCGCCGGCCATTTCTGTTCTTCCCGGGACAGAACCGGCGGCGGGCACTTTGGCCGCCGCCGATTCATCCCTGCTTTCGGTTTACACAAGCACCTTCGTCACGTTGCCGGCGCCCACGGTGCGGCCGCCTTCGCGAATCGCGAACTTGGCGCCCTCTTCCATGGCGACCGGCTTGCCAAGCTTGACCTTCAGCTTGACGGTGTCGCCGGGCATCACCATTTCTGCGCCGCCCATCAGGTCGCATGCCCCGGTCACGTCCGTGGTACGGAAGTAGAACTGCGGGCGATAGCCGCTGAAGAACGGGGTGTGACGGCCACCTTCATCCTTGCTCAGGATGTAGGCCTGGCACTCAAACTCGGTGTGGGGCTTGATGCTGCCCGGCGCGCAGATGACCATGCCGCGCTCGACCTGGTTCTTTTCAATGCCGCGCAGCAGCAGGCCGACGTTGTCGCCTGCCATGCCTTCGCCCAGTTCCTTCTGGAACATTTCGACGCCGGTGATGGTCGTCTTGAGCGGCGCCTCAACCAGGCCCACCAGCTCAACGTTGTCGCCGACCTTGACCTTGCCGCGCTCAATGCGGCCCGTGGCCACCGTGCCGCGACCGCTGATGCTGAACACGTCTTCAACGGCAACCAGCAGCGGCTTGTCAACCTCGCGCGTCGGCTCGGGGATATCGCTGTCGAGCGCCGCCAGCAGCTCGAGGATGCACTTGTTGGCGTTGGCGTCGGTCGGGTTTTCAAGCGCGGCCTTGGCGTTGCCGCGGATGATCTTGATGGTGTCGCCGGGGAACTCGTACTTGTTGAGAAGTTCGCGAACTTCAAGCTCAACCAGCTCCAGCAGTTCCGGGTCGTCAACGAGGTCAACCTTGTTAAGGAAGACGACGATGGCCGGCACGTTCACCTGGCGGGCCAGCAGCACGTGCTCGCGGGTCTGCGGCATCGGGCCGGTGTCGGCGGCGACCACGACAATCGCGCCGTCCATCTGGGCGGCGCCCGTGATCATGTTCTTGATGTAGTCGGCGTGGCCCGGGCAGTCTACGTGCGCATAGTGGCGGCCTTCCGACTCGTACTCAACGTGTGCCGAATGGATCGTCACAGTCTTGGTCGCGTCACGGACCGTGCCGCCCTTGGTGATGGAGGCGTAGTCCTTGGGCTTGGCCAGCCCCTTGGCCGCGCAGACAGCGACAAGCGCCGCGGTCAGCGTCGATTTTCCGTGGTCGATGTGCCCGATTGTGCCGACGTTGACGTGCGGCTTGGTGCGTTCGAAGACTTCACGCGCCATGGTGTCTACCCTTACGCAAAAGTGCCCTGTTTTGGGCTGTCCCTGTTTCGCACGTTCCCACATTGGGGCCGTGACTTTTTACTACTCATGCCCGGCAAGCCGGGCGGTCTGGCAAACTTCGGCAGCGCAGCGCGCTGTTGTCTGGTCCCCCGAGAGCCCCGGCAAGCCGGGGTTCTCGAAGGGTGGAGCTGCCCATGGGATTTGAACCCACGACCTCGTCCTTACCAAGGACGTGCTCTACCCCTGAGCTAGGGCAGCGTGTGTGGAGCGGGCGATGGGGCTCGAACCCACGACCGTCTGCTTGGAAGGCAGATGCTCTACCACTGAGCTACGCCCGCAATCGCATGAAGCTGGTGGGCGGAGAAGGATTCGAACCTTCGAAGGCATGAGCCACCTGATTTACAGTCAGGCCCCTTTGGCCACTTGGGTATCCGCCCTGACGTGTTTGCCCGTTCCGTCTGCCGCGCACCGCGCCTGCCGGTGTTCAGTTATCAAGTTCCAATCCCGTGCTTTGGCTGGAGCCGGCGGCGAGATTCGAACTCGCAACCGCTGGTTTACAAAACCAGTGCTCTGCCGTTGAGCTACGCCGGCGCCCGGGACGTTCCCCGGCAGGGTTTGGCAGAAAAACCAACCCCGCGCCAAAATTGGAGCGAAGAAGATAGCAACGCGCGTTTCCTCCGCAATGGGTCGCTGGAACGAATTAACTCCATCTACACCCTTACTTTCCGACACTTTCCACAGCTCAAGCACAGCCGGCGGGCATGGGGCATGGGGCAAAGGCACAGCCAGCCGTAATCATTGGCTGTTGGCTACTGGCCATTGCGGTTCAAACACCCTGGCAGAAGCAAATCACCATCCACCAGCCACTCCATCTCCTGTCTCCTGCCCCCAATTCTCTCGACCCAATGGCCATTCTTCCGTAAATACATGGGCCCACAACTGAACGCTTGCCGGATTCAACATGTGGCTCATCCTCCTTAAGTTCACGCGCTGGGTCTATCAGACCCTAAACGACGAAGCCCGGCCGTGGCAGGTTGCCCTTGGCGTTACCTTGGGCGCGCTGGCGGGCTTGCTGCCGCTTGGGCTGGGTACGCTGTGCGTCTTCACAGCCATCCTGCTGATCAACGTCAACTTCGGCAGCGCATGCTTTGCCTTTGTCGTCTTTCGCCTGATCGCCTTTGCCCTGCAGGTGCACGTGGTGCGGCCCATGGGTGTTGCCGCGCTGGACATGGCGCCGCAGGGGCCGATCATCGCCGCCGCAAGCACGCCGATTGTCGCCTGGCTGCGGCTGGACTATCACGATGTGGCCGGCGCGATTGCGATCTGGGCCATCATTGCGATCCCGCTGTTCATTTTTCTGCTCGCCACTTGGGCGCGCTTCCAGGCGTGGATGAACAAGCGCCTGAAAAACTCGCGCACCATGAAGTGGCTGTCACGGGTCTGGCTGTTTCGGGGGCTGAAGTATGTCTTCATCGGATAAGCCCGACACCAAGCCCGAGCCCAAGCCGCCCGCAAAGCAGGGCCCGCTGCGCCTAAGGGCAGTCGTGTTGTTGCCCGGCCTGCTGCTGGCGGCGGGGCTGGTGTACTGGTTCATGATCGACGACGTGCTGGCGGAGCAGCTGGTGGCTGTGGCGCGCACGACCGCCGGCGAAAACGGCGAAGCCGAAGTCGATAACGTCAGCTTCAGCATCATCGGCCCCAAGCTGACTGTCCGCAACCTGCGCGCGTGGGCGCCAAACCCTGACGGCACCGAGCGCGAGGTGCTGTATCTGGGCGAGGCTGTGCTCGACATCGAGTTCTGGCCGCTGTTTGAACGCCGGCTGGTGGTCAATGAAGTCTCGATGACCGAGGTGCGCTACTCGCACCCGCCATCAGAGAAGAAGCAGCAGCGCAAAGACGACGTGCCCACCGACACCAACCAGAAAGACCTGAACGACTACCTGAAGCAGGTCAAAGACCTGCTGGAAAGTGAAGAACTGAACGAGCTGCGCGACTGGCTTGAGAAACTGAAAGAATACAGCGAAGAAAAGCCCCCGGACGAAGAAGCCAAAGAACCCGAGGCCAAAAAGCCCTCCGTGTTCAAACCCGGCCCAGCCGGCCGCGCCGAGTACGTCGAGCGCGCACTGGCCGAGCAGAAGGCCAAACCCGCGGTGCTGGTGCGCCACGCCGCGTTGCGCAAGCTGACGGCAAGCTTTGCCCAGCCGGACGGCGAGCGCTTTGTCAGCAGCGTGACCGACATTGAGCTCAGCGCCGAAGAAGTCAGCAGTGACCCTGTCGGCTACGGCGCGCCCATGAAGTTCAAGGCGGCGGGCAACCTTGACGGCAGCGCCGACCGCCGTGTCGAGCTGGGCCTGACCCTGCGCTTTGACCCCAACCAGCTGATCAAGCTTGAGCAGGTTGACGGCGCGGCTGGCATCAAGTCGCTGGACATCAGCAAGCTGGTGGATACGGACATCTTCGGCAACACGCTGACCAGCGCGCAGCTTTCGCTGGTGCGCTACTCCGCGCAGCACGAGGGCATGGCAAGCCGCACGCGCCTGATGATCGCGGGCATGGTGCAGCCGCCGGGCTTTCCTGCCCCGGCCAAGGCCAGCTTTGCGATCTGGTTCGGCGGTTACCGTGGCGATGGCGCGCTGGCCGAGTTCGCGCCCAGCGGCATCAGCGTGCAGGTTGAGGAGTTTCCGCTTGCGCCGATCTTGAAACTGGCGGGCGGCTCACCGCTGCCGCTGGAGGGCGACAAGGCGACCATCAGCTTCGGCACATGCGACGAGCACGGCAGCTACGGAACGCCCGGCGCGGCCTTTACCTGGCACGACGGCGTGGAAGTGCGGCTGCGCCTGAAAGTCAGCGGCCTGCGCTTTGCGGAAAAGCAGGGCGAACTCGCGGGCCTGCCCGGTGAGTTCGTGCTGCGCGGCCTGAACCGCGTCGTGGACGGCATGGGGGGCCTCGACGTGATGGTCGGCTTCAAAGGCAAGCGCGACGGCATTGCGCTGAGCCTCGAGCGGCCGGGGCTGCGCGCGTTTATTGATGCCATCATCAACGCGCTGTACCTGACGGGGCCGGAGCTCAAATCGCTGGTGGAACTGCCCTTCGATGTTAGCAGCGACGCCAAAGTCGGCCTGGCCAGTGTCAACGCTGACGGCAGCAAGCGCGATCCGAAGCTGACCATCGACGGCGAGTTGCGCCACGACTTCAACGACCTGCGCGTTTCACTCAACCTTACGCAGACGCGCATCTCGCCCAAGGCCGGCCAGGGCAGCATCGCGGGCCTGCCCGCCGCGGACTTCTGCAAGGCCTTCAACCTGTTCATGGACTCGCTGGGCGAGCAGGGCCTGAGCATGCGCACCCGCGTGATGAACGAAAAGGGCGTGTTCAGCCCGGCGCTCGAAAGCCCGGGCTTGCGCGGGCTGGTGGACAGCATGATCAGCGTGTTCACGTACACCGGCGCCGAGATCAACGCTTCGTTCGGTTTGCCCGTAAACCTGTCGCCCGGCGCGGTGATCAAGCTTGCCAGCATTGACCCCGACGGCACGGTGCGCAGCTACACCAGCGCGGGCGGCGACTCCCACGATCTCAAGGACCTGCGCGTGCGCCTGTTGGCCAGCAATGTGCGCGTCACGCCCAAGGCGGGCCAGTCGCAAATCCTGGGCCTGCCCGCCAATGATTTTTGCCGCGGCATGAACGCGTTTCTGGGCGAGAGCGGCGAAGTGAAGGTGATCTCGCGATTGTTCGACGGCGAGACTTTCAGCCCGGGGCTCGAGAGCCCCGGCGCGCGCGGATTTGTTGACGCGCTGATCGGGGCACTGAGCTACAGCGGCGCCGAGTTCGCGCAGAGTTTCAACTTGCCCGTGAACATCAACCCGGATGCGCGCATCCGCCTTGCCAGCACCGACCCGCAGGGCAACGTCCGCGGCCTGAGCTCGCCGGGCGCCGACAGCGCCAGCCTTGAAGGACTGCGCGTGCGAGCCTTGGCCAGCAACCTGGTCGTTTCGCCCAAACCCGGCCAGGCCAACATCGCCGGCCTGCCCGCCAAGGAATTCTGCACCGCCATGAACACTTTCCTGAAGTCCCAGAACTCGGGCCTGACCCTTGAGCTGGGCGTGTTTGACGCAAAGGGCACGTTCACGCCGACGCTGCACCAGCCGGGCGTGCGCGGGCTTGTGGACGGCATCGCCAACACCTTGCGCTACGGCGGCAATGAGCTGAACCGCAACTTCAACCTGCCCTTTGAGCTGGTGCCGGAAGCAAGCGTGGAGTGCGCCAGTGTAGACGCGCAGGGCAAGCAGCGCACGATCAACAGCCCCGGCAGCGGCGACAGCGACCTGCGCGACATGACGCTGCGCGTGAACCTGAAAAACGGCTTTGCAGCCAAGAAAGCCGGCCAGAACACGATCCTCGGCATACCCGCCGACAGCTTTACTTTCGCGTGGAACAAGCTGATGACCGCGTACCCGCAGGGGTTCCCGATGACGCTGAAGCTGTTTGACGCGCAGGGCAAGTTCGCGCCTGCGCTGGTCGGGCCCACCGAGACAGAACTGGTCAAGCAACTGGGCGCGGTGCTGGGTATTGACGACTTTGCCAAGAACTTCGGCGAGATCGCCAAGAAGTACGGCGTGGACTTCGGCGACTTTCAAAAGCGCGGCATTGAGGCCGCCAAGGACATCTCCAGCGGCAAGATCAAGCTGCCCGGCCCCGGCGACAAGCCCAAAGAAGAACCCAAGCTGCCAGAGTTGCCCAAGCCCAAACTGCCATGGGAAAAGTAGGGCGCAAAGCAGGACGCGTGGAAGTCATTGCCCATCGCGGATCAGGCGGGCCGGAAAACACGCTGTCTGCCTTTCGCCGCGCCAGGCAGTTCGGCGCCGACTGGTTTGAGTGCGACGTGCGGCTGTGCGCAAGCGGCGAGGCGGTGGTGATCCATGACCGTGGCGTAGGCCGCACCACCGGCGGCAAGGGCCGCGTCGAAGAGATGACGCTGCACCAGCTGCGGCGTCTGGACGCGGGCGGCGGCGAGCGCATCCCGACATTGCGGCAGGCCCTGGCGCTGGCCAGCCGCCGCTTCGGCGCCTATGTCGAAGCGAAAGTTCAAGGCAACGCACGGGCCTTGGCCGGTGCCGTGGTCGCCCAAGTGCGGCAGGCACGCGGGCGTGTGGTCGTGCAATCGTTCGACACAGGCTTTCTGGAAGCAGCGGCGCAGCTTGCGCCCACGTTGCCGCTGGAGTTGCTGGTCAGCACGCGCCCCGGGCGCGGCTGGCAACGGGCGATTGAGTTTGCAGTGGACCATGGCCTGCGCGGCATCAACCTGAGCCAGCGCACAGCCACGCGCAGTCTTGTCGCGCAAATCCACGATGCCGGTCTGCGCTGCGCGGTGTACACAGTGAATGACGTCAAGGGCGTGCGCAAACTGGCGGCCTGGGGCGTGAACGGGCTGATCACAGACGACGTTCATCTGTGTCGCGAAGTGCTGGGCGCTTAGCGCCGCCGTAGAGTGGCGGAGGGCAGAGGAATCGAACCCCTATCCGCAGATAGCCCGGTTTTCAAGACCGGTTGCCCGCCATTGGGCGCTACCCTCCGCGATTTGATGCGGTCGCCCCGTGCCGACTGGCTACACGCGCGTCCAGCCCCGGACGCCAGTCCGGGGTTCGAGGCAAGGGCCCGGCACTGGCGTGCCGGGCTGGAGGCAGGTGCATACAGACATGCACGTGCTGTAGAACTTGGTGCATGGGGTGGGATTCGAACCTCAAAACAGTCCCGTGGACTGTTTTGACCGCGCAGCAGCCCGCCCAAAGCTCGCGCTGCGGCGCGAGCGACGGCGGGCGTAAGCGAAGCGGCCGCTCGACCGCCCTCGATCGACGAACGCCAACACAGATTCTGGTGCATGGGGTGGGATTCGAACCCACACTGTCCTGCTTCTAAGGCAGGTGCCTCCTTCCGGTTGGGCTACCCATGCATGAAGTTTTCTTGCGCGTCCGGCCCAGGCCGCCGGTCGGGGCCGGACGCGCGTCACTGGTTGTCGATTGTCAAAGAACAAAAAAACCGCCGCGTGATGGCGGCGGGCGTTGCGGGCGTGCACAGCATCAGCCCATGTCGCCACAGCCGCCTTCACAAAGGCCGGACAGCAACGAGTATGAGCTAATCTTCATCATGGCAATCACCTCACCCTGCACTTTACACGTCAAGAGTTGACGCGTCAAGACTAAAACGTGGCAACACGCCGATTGGTTTCGGGACTTTTTTCGGGTCAGTGACGGTAGCGTACACTCGGCCCTGGCGGGCCGGGCTAGACCAGGGCTTCGGCGTCGGGGGTGTCGGCTTGCTCGGCTTCGGGCGGTTTGCCGGTTTCGGCGGCTTCCGCTTCACGCAGCGTCTTTTCCTTCTCGTAGCGGGCCTGCGCCTCGGCCACCGCCGCCGGGTCCTGCTTGAGTTTGCCCTCGGCAATCGCCTCGCGCGCCTTGGCCGGGTTGAAGGTGTTCTTGCAGTCCGGATAGCCGCTGCAACCGATGAACGGCCGCCCCCTGAAGTAGCGCACGTTCATCGCCTTGCCGCACAGGTCGCAACTCAGGCCGGCGAACTCGATTTCGGTCTTGAGCTGCTTGAGGCTCTTTTCGCTGTCCAGGTTGCGCGTGCCGCGGCAGGCCGGGAATGTGCTGCAACCCAAAAACGGTCCGCGCCGGCTCATGCGCACCACCAGCTCTTTGCCGCACAGCGGGCACTCAAGGTCTTCCTTGTCCACGCGCAGGATCTTGCCTTCCTTGTTCAGCGGGATCGTGCCCTTGCAGTCAGGAAACTTCGTACAGCCGTAAAACTTCCCGAAGCGGCTCCAGCGCTCGATCATATCGCTGCCGCAAATCGGGCACGGCACGGGGTTGCCCTGTTCGTCCAGCGCGGGCTTGCCCTTGACCTTCTCGATCTTCTGTTCCGCCTCGGCCAGTTCTTCTTCAAAGATGGCGTAGAAGTTGCGCAGCACTTCCACCCAATCCAGCTCGCCTTCCTCAATCTTGTCGAGCTGCGCCTCCATCTTGCTGGTGAAGTCGGTCTGCATGATGCGCGCAAAGTTGTTCACCAGCATGTCGTTGACCATCATGCCCAGGTCCGTCGCGAACAGGCGGCGGCTTTCGCTGCGCACATAAAAGCGGTCCTGGATCGTGCCGATGATGCTGGCGTATGTGCTGGGCCGGCCGATGCCTTCCTTTTCCAGCGTCTTGACCAGGCTCGCTTCACTGAAGCGCGGCGGCGGCTGGGTAAAGTGCTGGTCCGGCTGTACGCGGTGCTCAACCAGCTTCTCGCCCTCTGCCAGCGCGGGCAGCAACTGTTCGTTCTTGTCCAGCTTGATGCCGCTGACGCGGGCGTGGCCGTCAAAGGCCAGCCGCCGGCCGCTTACCCGGAACAGGGCGTCGCCCGCGGTGATGTCGATGCTGGTGACTTCATAGACCGCGGGCTGCATCTGGCAGGCGACAAAGCGTTCCCAGATCAGCGTGTAAAGCCGAAGCTGGTCGCGCTCAAGGTACTTGGCCACGCTGTCGGGCGTGCGCGCGACGCTGGTCGGGCGGATGGCTTCGTGGGCGGCCTGGGCCTTGTTGCTGCTTTTGTAGAAGTTCGGCTTCTCGGGCAGGTACTTTTCGCCGAACTCGCGCTGGATCAACTCGCGCGCGTCGGCCACGGCAAAGTCCGACAGGTGAAAGCTGTCGGTGCGCATGTACGTGATCAGGCCGGTCGGCCCGTCTTCGCCGATTTCGGCGCCTTCGTACAGCCGCTGGGCCATCTGCATCGTCTTGCGCGCGCCAAAGCCCAGGCGCGTGCTGGCGGCCTGCTGAAGCGTTGAAGTAATGAAAGGCGGCTTGGGCCGGTCGCGGCGTTCTTTGGTTTCGACCTTGCTTACGGAAAAGGGCTTGCCCTGCACGTCATTGAGCAATGCGTCCACCGCTGCGCGGTCGGGCAGTTCGGGTTTCTCGCCCTTGTACTGCTTCAAGTCGGCGTAAAAGACGCCCTTGGGCAGCACCGGCTTTTCGACGGGCGCCTTGGGAGTGTCGTCGGCGCTCAGGTCTTCTTCTTCACTGTCGATCTTGTCACCCGCGCTTTCTTCTTCGCGGGTGGTGCCGTGATAGAAGCTCAGAAAGCGCTCAAGCTGCTCAAGGCCGGCGCCTGCCAGCTTTTCCTTTCCCAGAAACGCCGTGACGGTCCAGTATTCGTCGGGCTTGAACGCCATGATTTCGCGTTCGCGCTCAACGATCAAGCGCAGCGCCACGCTTTGCACGCGCCCGGCGCTGAGCCCGCGAAACACCTTGCGCCACAGCAGCGGGCTGATCTTGTAGCCCACCAGCCGGTCCAGCACACGCCGCGCCTGCTGCGCGTTGACCAGGTTGGCCGCGATTTCACGCGGGTGTTCAAAGGCATGCTGGATGGCCTTCTTGGTGATTTCATTGAAGGTGACTCGCTTGGCGCGTTCGTCTTCAATGTTCAGCGCTTCCTTTAAGTGCCAGGCAATCGCTTCGCCTTCGCGGTCAGGGTCGGGCGCGAGATAGACGGTCTTGGCGGCGTCGGCGGCGCTGCGCAGCTCTTTGATGATGTCCTTCTTGCCGCGGATCGTCAGGTACTGCGGCGCGAAGTCTTTCTCTACATCAATGCCGAGCTTGCTTTTGGGCAGGTCGCGCACGTGTCCGACGCTGGCCTTGACCACGTACCCGTTGCCGAGGTAGCGGTTGATGGTCTTGGCCTTGGCGGGCGACTCCACGATCACCAGCGGCCGGCCCCGTCGGGCGGCCTTGGCGCCGGGCTTCTTTTTCGACTTCGCTTTGGCTTTCTTTTTTGGCTTGGCCTCGGGCACAGCCTCGCCCGCGACCGCGGCGGCCTTTTTTGAGGCCTTCTTTGCCGCTGCTCGTGCGGGCTTGGCGGGCTTTTCTTCGGGCGGCTGTGCGTCGGCCTGGTCCATGGGGGCGGAATGATAAGCAGAGTTTTAACCCCGTGTCAAACAGGGGTCTTACTCGCTTTCGTCGCGATCGGGCTCAGAAGGCCTATTTTCAGGGCCTTTGCGGGCGTTGAAAAATCCCTGCAGGATCATCTGGGCGGCCACCGCGTGCACGCGCTGTTTGCGCTCGTGGGGTTTAAGGCCGCCTTCGATCAATTTGCCCTCGGCGTCCCAGCTGGAAAGGCGTTCATCGAACAGCTCGACGGGCAAATCGCTGTGCGCGGCAAGGCGCGCGGCGAAGTCGCGGCACAGCTTGGCGGCCTTGCCCTCGCTGCCGTTCATGTGGATCGGCAGTCCCACCACAAAGCCCGCCGCGCCTTCATCGGTCGCCAGCTTGCGCAACGCATCCAGCAGTTTGCTTTCGGGCCTGGCGTCCAGCGCGTTCAGCGGAAAGCACATCGACTCGTCGCCGATGGCCACGCCGACGTACTTGCTGCCAAAATCAACACCTATCCAACGCATGTTTTCCTGCCGAAAGTTTGCTCTGCGTCCAGCCCGGCACGCAAGTGCCGGGCTGAAAGCGGGCAGTCACTGACGTGGCGTGCCGGCCTTCTTTACTTCGTGGCCGTGGCCCTGCTTCAGTACCAGCACTTTGCCGTCGCTGACGACGACGTACAGGTTTGATTCGCCCACCACGACAATCTCGGCGCCGAAGCCGCGGTTGTTGGCGCCGCCGACGGTCTGCACTTCGCTGCCCTGTTGCGGCAGGCGTTTGAACAGCGCGTCCCATGTGCCGATGTCATCGAACTCGGCCGCCAGTTCAACGACCCTCAGGTTCTGCGCCTTCTCGATCAGCCCGTAGTCAATGCTGACGCTTTCCAGCCCCTCATAGTCCGACTCGCTGACGCCCGTGCCCGCCAGCCGCGCGCTGTGCGCCGGCATATGGCGCTGCAGCTCGGCTTCAAACGCGGGCACGTTGAAAAGGAAGCATCCCGCATTCCACAGCCAGCCCTGCTGCACCATCGAGTCGGCATCGGCCCCGGGCTTTTCACGAAACGAACTCACGGCGCGCACGCCCGGCGCCACCTGCGGGCCCGGTTGAATGTAGCCGAAGCCGCCCTCAGGGCGGGCGGGCTGTATGCCGAACACGTGGATATGCTCGCGCGCGTCCTGCGCGGCGCGGGCGCGCTTGACGCCGGCGGCCAGCGCGTCAACCGGCTCGATCAACTGGTCGGCGGGCAGCACCATCACCCAGGCCTCGGGGTCGATGGCGGCGATGCGCCGCACACCCAGGGCAATCGCCGCCGCGGTGTCGCGGCGCGCGGGCTCAATGACCAGGTTGGCGCGCGGAAGGCCCGGCAGCGCCTCAGGAAACAGGTGGGCCTGCATGGCGCCCGTGACCAGATAGACCCGTTCAGCATCCGTGGTCGCCAGCGCGCGCTGCCATGCCAGCTCAAGCAGTGTGTACTCGCCGACGCGCAGCAGGTACTTGGGGTGTTCATCGCCCGAAGCGGGCCAGAAGCGCGACGACGCGCCGCCCGCCAGTATCAGGGCGTAAACCGCGCGCGGGTTGCGGCGCTCAGTGCCTGCCGGGTCAGCCATTCAATGATCATGTTGAAAGGCGGGGGGTTTCGCAACGGATGGTCATCGGCGGAGTTTTCAAGTTTCATCGACGGGGAACCGCTCGAGCAGGCTGTTGACGGCCTCAGTTAGTGCAGGCAAGTCGGCTTCCATTACGTTCCAAAGGTACTCAATGTCGATTGTCGAGTAGGCGTGAATCAGAATGTCGCGAAAGCCCTTGATCCCGCGCCAGTCAATGTGCGGCGCCAGGTCAAGCACGGCACCTGGCAATTGCTTGGCTGCTTCGCCGATCACTTCGTAGTTTCTGATCGCGGCGTCCTGCATCAGCTCGTTTGCCAGAAACGCTTCTTTGCCCATTGCAGCGCATTGCTGCAGCTTGCGCGCACAGTCCTGAATGTGTCGCAGTTACACACCGGGCTGCTTGTTCATATCGGCTGGGCCTCCCGCAGCACGCGTTTCCGAATCCACTTGGAAATGCCGCCCTCTGCAACAAGATCCACGCGCCGACCAAGCAGCTCTTCCAGATCAAGCTTCAGATTTACGAAGTCCAGCAGCGACCGGTCAGTGTCAAGCTGCACCAGAAAATCTACATCAATTTCCGGGCCATCCTCGCCGCGGGCCACGGACCCGAACAGCCGAATGCGCACCGCGCCGTGCTTGCTGGCAAGGGCTTGAATCTCATCACGCAGCTCGTGGATGCGATCACGCAGCATTCAAGGATTCTAGCACGACGCGTCACAGCGCCGCCAGCACTGCTTCGCCCATCTCGCGCGTGCCCACCAGCTTTTCGCCGCTCGCGCCGCGGGCGATGTCGGCTGTGCGGTAGCCTTTGTCCAGTGCATTAGCCACGGCGTCGTCAATTGCCTTGCCGATGTCGGGGCGCTTTGCCGCGTGCGTGAACAGCATGCCCGCGGTCAGGATCATCGCCAGCGGATTGGCCTTGCCCTTGCCCGCGATGTCGGGGGCGCTGCCGTGCACGGGCTCAAACAGCGGCGTGCCGGTGCCCAGGCTGGCGCTGGGCAGCATGCCCAGGCTGCCCGTAATCTGCGCGCCGATGTCGCTTAAAATATCCCCGAACATGTTGCCCGCGACTATCACGTCAAACTGCTTGGGCGCGGCCACAAGCTGCATGCAGCAGTTATCGACAAACACGTGTTTCAGGCCAACGTCGGCGTAATTCTTGTCGCGGTACTTCTGGATGGTCTCGCGCCACAGCTGCATGCTTTCCAGGGCGTTGGCCTTGTCGGCGCTGTGCACGCTGTTGCGGCGCTGCTTTGCGGCCTCAAAGGCTACCTTGCCGATACGCTCTACTTCCCAGGCGTGGTACTTCATGGTGTTGACGCCGTAGCGGCCCTTATCGTCCTCGAAGTAGCCGCGAGGCTCTGCAAAGTACAGCCCCCCCACCAGCTCGCGCACAATCAGGATGTCCGCACCGTCAATGATCTCGCGGCGCAGGGGGCTGGCATCCAGCAGCGCGGGAACCGGCTTCACGGGCCGCAGGTTGGCGTAAAGCTCAAACGTCTTGCGCAGCACCAGCTTGGCGCGTTCCGGGCGCTCGGCGGGCGGGGCGTTGTCCCAGCGCGGGTCGCCGAAGGGGCCGCACAAAATCGCGTCACTGGCCTTGCACAGCGCCAGCGTCTCATCCGGCAGCGGCGGCAGGCCAAGGTCAACCGCGGCGGCCGCCGCCGGCTTGGTGTCGTACTCCAGCTTGATGTCGAACTTTGCCGCCGCGGCCTTCATTACAGCCACGGCTGTGTCGGTGATTTCCGGGCCGATGCCGTCACCCGGGATGACTGCTACCTTGAGTACTGTCATTCGCTGCTCCACATTGCCGGTTTCGCGCGCCCAGACACCGAATTCGCCAAACTCATTGCCAGCCAGCGGGTTGCCGCTGCTGTATGTTTCTTCGCGGGTGCGCTTGATGCTCATGCGCCAACATTAGCTTGAGGCCCTGCCCGTGGAAGGCATTGCGCCCGCAAGACGTTACAATCGTGGCATGATCAACCTGCTGGGGATCTTTGTCGCCATCCTCATCTCGCAAGGCACGCGCGGGCAGGGCGTGCTGGTCGGCCCCGAGTCGCTGGCGGCGGCGCTGCTAGCCATCCCCGTTGTGTTGTTCTTCCACAACAGTGTGGCCAGCCACGTGATTGACCGCTGGCACCTGGTGCGCCTGCGCCTTGCCGCCGCGGAGCAGCAGGGCATGGCCGAGTACGCCCGTGAACTGAGCCTTGAGCGCGAGTCATTGCTGCGACGCGCGCCGGCGATGCGGCTGGGCACCGACGTGCTGGTGCTGGGCATGTACCTGCTGGTGTGCTTCGTATTCGGGTGGCCGGACTATGTGGCGGGTGTGCTGGGCGTGCCGCAGTACCTGAACCTGCTGCCCGACATGCTGCCGTACCTGGGCATGCTGGCGGCGACGTGGATCGGCCAGTGGCGGATGGAACGCGCCATGCGCGGCGTGGACTGGAGCCTTTCCCGCTTTGCGATGTTCAACGCGCGCGCCAACCTGATGACGCTGGCGCCGATCCTGCTGATCTACACGGCCTACTGGGCGCTGACCACCTTCGTGCCGGTCGTGAACGACTTGCGCCAGAGCTTCGAGTTCATTGAAGTCGCCGCGCAAATGACGCTGGTGCTGGTGGTGATGGCATTCGTGCCGGTTGTCGTGCGCATGGTGCTGCCCAGCTCAAAGCTGCCGGACGGGCGGTTGCGCAGGCGGCTTGAGACTTTCGCGCGCGACCGCGGCATCCGCGTCAACCAGATCCTGGTCTGGCGCACGGGCGGGGGGATTTTCGCGACGGCCTTTGTCATCGGCTTGATCACCCCTTTCCGCTATGTGTTCATCACCGACGCACTGCTCAAGCGCATGACTGAAGACGAGATCCTTGCGGTGTTTGCCCACGAGCTTGGGCACGTCAAGCACCGCCACCTGTACTGGCTGCTGGCGTTCATCCTCAGTTTCACGGTCGTGATGCTGGGTGTGGTCACGGGCGCCAACCTGCTGGCGCCGGGCGGCAGTTACGAGTTTTTTGCGCTGGCCCTGGTTGTGCTGTACGGCTACTTCGTGTTCGGCTACATCTCGCGCCGCTTTGAACGACAAGCCGACGCATTTGCCGCCGAGCACACCAGCCCCGAGCTGCTGGCCAGCGTGTTCCTGAAACTCGGCGCGTCCCACCCCCACCTGATGCGCAAGCACGGCTGGCGGCACTTCTCGCTTGAGCGCCGGGTCCGTGAACTGGTGCTGGCCCGCGCCCACCCCGAGGTCAACCGCATCTTCCGGGCCGAGCTGGTGCGCGGCATCGCGATCGCGATCGGCGCCACGCTGCTGGGCGCGCTGCTGCTGATCAAGCCGGTCCGCAACGACGTGGTCACCGGACTGGCCACCTACAGCCTGAACCAGTACGACCGCGAGCGCGCCAAAGGCGCCGACACCGCCCGCGTGAAGGCGCTGCGCGAGAAAACCCTTGAACGCAGCGCGGCCATGGCGCGGCTGGGCGGCGAGTTTGAGCCCGTCGCCGACTGGTACGCGGGCATCGTCGCCGAGCTGTCGGGCGAAGACACAACGGCGTTTGACAAGCTGATCGCGAAGTCAGAGGCTGAGCTTGAACGCGCAACCGGCACGGACCAGCGCCGCGAAATCGAAGCGTGGCAGGAGCTGTACCGCCACAGCAAGGCCGCCGCCGCCCGCGCCCGCCAGCACGGCACCACGTTCACCGAAGAGTTCGAAAAGGAGCGAAAACGCTGAACGCAGAACCTACTCCGCCGACTGCGCACCCGGCGCGGGCACGGCCTCCGCGGGCGCCATCAGCTGAGTAATCAGGCGCACGGGGTCTTCAATCAGTGAGATGTGCGCCAGCGCGTCCGCCAGCAGGCTGTCAACATACCCCGCTTCCTGCAGTTCATTCATGCCCAGTTGCTTGCACAGGTTCATGAACATGCCCTGGCTCATGATGAACCACGCCGTCTGCTCGGCGTCCACCGCCTTGTGCACCTCGCCCTGTTCCTGCGCCTGCTTGATCAGGCCCGCAAAATACGCGTTGTACGCCAGATAGTTCTCGCGCAGCACCTGCCTCACCCGCGGAATGTCGCTGTTGGACACGCCGCGCAGGTGCAGCCGGAAGTACGGCTCATTTTCCGACATGATTTGGCCGTGACTGCGGATCACGGCGATCAGCTTCAGCAGCGGGGTGGGCAGCTTCGCGGCCACCTGCTCGTAGCGTTCAAAGGTGACTTCACGCGCGCGCTTGAGCAGCGCAACGTACAGGTCCAGCTTGGTCTCAAAGTGCTGGTACAGCACTGGCTCGGTCACACCGGCTGACTTGGCAAGCTCGGCGGTTGTCACCTTGCCGTAGCTTGAACGCCCGAACAGCCGCGCCGCCGCATCCAGCAGCTGCACCCGCCTGTCTTCCTTGCTGAGTCGTTTTTTCGCCATTGCGCCCGGCGCGATTGTGAATTGCACGCGCGGGTTTTGCCAGCGCAACGAGAGCCGCGGCAACGAATATTCGTCACTTCAGCACGGCGCGCACGTCAAGCTCCAGGCGCGCAATAAAGCGCGGCGTGCGCTCGCCGCTGCGCGCGAACTCGTCAAGCAGCACAGCCGCGTCGGCGGCCACCTTGCCGCTGAAGGCCTTTTCGCGGTTCACGCGCACCGTAAGCTCTTTGCGGTCGTTCAGCATCTCGGAGCTGACCCACACCGACAGCTTCGTTACATCATGTACCTCGATCGACGGCGCGCTGCCGCCCTTGGCCTGCACGCGCCCTGCATGCCGCTTTTGAGGTCGCGGGATCGTTGCCGTGAAGGTGTGGCGCTCGCCGTCGCGATCCACGCTCAACTTCACGTTGTCGCCGGCGCGCTTGCGACCAAGCAGCATGCGTATCTCCGGGAAGTTCGCGACGTCGGTGTCATCGACCTGCCGGATCAGGTCGCCCGCACGCACGCCCATGAGCTCCGCAACGCTGTCCTTGTCCACCTTGCCCACGCGCGGGGCGCCGCGCTCGTCAAAATCGCCCGGCACCTTGATGCCCAGGTCGATGCGATAGCTGCCGCCGCCGCGCGGCACGGGCTTCTTGGCCTTGTTGTGTTTCTTGTCCAGGGCGCCCGTTTCGTCGATGCTCAGCCAGTTGCGGCGGCTGGGACGGTCGGCGCACCAGTCGATGTCGGCGGGCTGCTCGCGCTTCCATTGATCGACAAGGTCGAGAAAGCGCGGGAAGGTGACGTCCGGGTCGCCCCAGTCGTGGCCGGCGTCGGGGTAGAGCTGATACTGGATGTTGGCGCCGTCCTTGTTGGCTTCTTTGTACAGCTTCTCGATCTCCTTGCCGGGATAGATGGGGTCCACCACGCCGTTGATGGCAAAGATCTTGGCGCCCTTCAGGTTGCTGTAGCAGTGGGTCTGGCCGTCCGTGATCGGGATCAGCGGGTCGCCGCACATCGGAAAGTAGCCGGCGAACATATCGGGCGAATTGAACGCCATGGCAAAACTGCCGCTGCCGCCGTCGGAAAAGCCGCTTACGAACACGCGGTCGGCGTCGATGTTCAGGCGCAGCTTGGCTTCGCGGATGAAGTGGTGGATGTTGGCCCGGCCTGCATCGCGCCACCAGGCGGCGTTCATCCAGGTGTTGTAGCAGTCGGCGCTGGCCGCCAGAACGACCACGGGGCGCGGGGTTTCACGGCCGCGCAGGTACTTGGCGTACCAGCGCATGATGGCGACACTTGAATCAACGGGCGCTGCCATCACGCCGCCGTGCAGGCAGACGATGAGTGCGGCCGGTGTTTCGCCGTCATAGCTGTCGGGCAGCCACAGCCAGTAGGGGCGCGTAAAGCCGTCCGGGCAGCGGGTTTCAAACTTGTGCTCGCCAGCGGCCGGCGGCTTGGGGCGGGGGTAGGCGCGAATCAGCTCAGTCAGTTTGTCGGCGCCCAGGGCCAGCAGCTTGGGGCGCAGGTCGTCGCGGGCATCGGCGTCATGCAGATAGCTGTCAAGCCAACCGGCAGGGTCATCAGGCTCAGCCAAAGCAGGCGAGCACAGGCCCCAAAGACCCAACGCGACAACAAGAAAAACCGAAGCAAGGCGAGAACCCATGTCGCAACCCAAAGTAAAGTGCCAAAGGACGCAGAAGTATTGTAGTCAAGGCAGCGCGGCAGCAGTCAGGCCAAACCAAAAGGGTTCGCGAATCCGAAACCCGAAGGAAAGCGTTGCAAGAATCGAAAGTTCCGGGTTCCGGGTTCCGGGTTCCGAGTTCTGGGTTCCGGGTTCTGGGTGCGGAGTTCGGGGTAGGGAGTGTCGGGCCGTCCAAGCCCATCGCGTAAGCGATGGAGCCAAGAAGAGAAAGTCAACCAAACCAAGAAACAAGAGCCCGGAGCGCAAGCGACGGGGCCGCCACAAATGCATAACTATTGTCGCAGATGAGCGAGTTTGTATAAAATACGTTTGTGCCCTAACAGAATTGTGGCACGTGAGGAGATGTGAATGGCTGTCGAATTCCTACACATTGCCGATCTGCACTTAGGGCTTCGGATCACGAGGTTTGATGAAAGCGTCGTCGGCAAACTGCAAGAAGCACGCTTCCAGGCGCTAGAGAACGTTCTCAATGAGGCAAGGAACAGACCCACAGCGTTTGCACTGATTGCGGGCGACTTGTTCGACGATAACAGTGTTGACCTCGCTACCAGCGAACGTGCGCACAACCTGTTGAATTCGTTTCCTTGCCCTGTGTTCGTACTCCCGGGCAACCACGACCCACTTTGCGCAGGCAGCGTTTGGCACCGTACGCCGTGGAAGCACCTTACCAGCGACAACACGGTACGCGTGCTTTGCGAGCGCACACCGGTGCAAGCTACAGTTGGCGTTACGCTGTTTCCCTGCCCTGTCACTGCCAAGACCTCACACGCTGACCCATTTGAGTGGGTAAGGCCTGACGGACACGTCGCCATTCGCATTGGCGTGGGGCACGGCAGTGTCATGGACCGCGCGCAACTGCCCGAAGACGACCATCCGATTCCGCTGGACACCCCCGCGCGTCGCGGACTCGATTACGTAGCACTGGGCCACTGGCATAGCGAACGCCGTTTCGCGGACGACCGCATGGCCTACCCCGGTACGCACGAGCAGATGCGCTTTGCCGACGCGGGATTTGCGTCGGGCTGGCAAGCTTACTCGTCAAAGCAACTTGACGAATTCGCGGGCGCCGGTTTCGGCAACGCACTGCGCGTGACTATCACGGCGCCCGGAGCAAAGCCTGAAATCGAGTCGTTATCGGTGGGAAAATTCCGGTGGCGCGAGGAAAGGCGGGAGGTAATGAACGCCGACGACTTCAACCGCGCGTTTGCTGAGCTTGCTCAGCCCGACACACCGACGGAGCGCACCCTCCTTCGAGTGAAACTGACCGGCGTGTTGCCTATCGAACAGATTGCCAGGTTGGATGGCATAAAGGCCATGCTTTCTCGCTACGTTTGGCATGACATCGAACATGCAAGCCTCTCCCTCGCACCCTCGGACAGCGACGTCGCGGCTCTGCGAGGGCGGGGCATGAGCGGCAGAGTGCTTACCCGCATCGAAAGTGAGCTTGCATCCAGCGCAGACCCCGCGCGCAAAGCCGTACTCGAACACGCGCGCCTGGTGCTGTACCGCCTTAGCAAGGAGGCCGAAGCATGATCCTGACGAATCTGACGTTGAAAGACTGGAAACACCTGAAACATGTGACCCTGTCAGACCTTGTGCCCGGAATCAATGTCATCTACGGCCCGAACAAATCTGGCAAGAGCACGCTCGCGGAAGCGATCCGAATTGCACTCGTGGACCGCGACCACAGTTCTAATGCTGAGGATGTCAAAGCTCTGGAGCCTTGGTCGGGCGGTGACATCCCCACAGCAGAGATCGGCTTTGTTGTCAAAGACGCCTCGTGGCGATTGGCGAAGTGCTTTTCGAAGAACAAAGGCGGTGGAGCCGCGTTGTATGAAAGCTCATCGTCCGAGCCAACAACCAGAGACAGAGAGGTCACGAGACAGGTTGCGAGCCTGCTGGGAGTTGAAGACTCCGGCAAGGGCATCGGTGCACTCCTGTGGCCCAAACAGGGTGACGCCGCTCTGCCAAACGTGGATCAGCCTTTGGGCGACGCCCTGCGCCAGTTGTTAGGCGTGCAAATCAGCGCGGGCGATGTGGAATTTCAGAGGGTTCTCGCCGAGCGATTGAAGTCATGGTTCACGCCAAACGGCAAGCCTACCAAGGAGTTCAGTGCCCGCGATGAAGCTGCTAAAGAGCAGCGCAAGGCGGTGGAGGATCTGCGTGAAAAGCGGGAGCAGGGCAACAGACTGGTTTCTGAGCACGCTGACAAAAAGACCGAGCACGCTAAGGCGCATCAAGCCGTTGAACAGACGCGAAGGACGATCTCCGACCTTGAGTCGCGCGTGAGAGCGCTCGAAGGCCGTAAGCAGCAGATCAAGGACGTCAAGCAGCAACAGAACGAGAACAACGAAAAGCAGCAAGGCGTGAACAGTGAAATCGAAGGCCTTCGCGCCAAGTCTGATGCTGTCAAGCAAGCCGAGGAGAGAGCCGCCGAAGCCGCAACGTCCATTGAACCCCTGAAGCTGACGCTGGACGCGCGCGCGAACGACTTGAAACTGGCCACGGATGACGTGACCAGGCTGGAACAGGAATTGAAGGCGCTTGAAACCCGCAAGGCGCGAATTGCAGCGATTCAGCAGCGGCAGGCGCAGAACAACAAGGAGCAAGAGGCAGCGACGGCAGACCTTGCCGACCTCAAGAGGAAATCCGACGAACTGACGCAAGCTGACAAAGCCTTCACCGAAGCCGCAATCGGCGTCGAACCCCTCAAGAAGGCGCTTGACCGTGCCGAAGCCGCGCTAAAAGAGGCAGGCGAGAAGGTTACCAAGGCCGAAGCTGCCGACAAAGAGTTACGAAAGCTGGAAGCGCGCGCTCAGGTGCTGCGTGATCTGGCCAACCTTGAGACGGCGCTGCCGCGCATACGCGAAGCACTCGCACAAGCGCGCGCAACCGAGCAACGCCTTGCAAACCTGCGGCAGGAACTGGCCGCCATCGGGCCCTGCGACGATTCCGACAAACAACGGCTGGAAGAAGTGCTGGACGAGTTGCGCGCTGTCGAGGCTGAATTAAGCGCGGCAGCGATCGCAGTTACGCTCGTACCTGAAGCCGACACAAGCGTGAGCATCAAAGCCGACGGCGAAAGCCGCGATGAGAGCCTGAACGCACGCGTGCCTTACAAAGTGCCCGTGCTGCAGGAAGCCGAATTGGAGCTGACGGGATGGGGCACAGTGCGCATCAAGCGCGGCGAGGCAGCAGGCACACTGTCCGAGCAAAGAACGCGACGTGACAAACTGCGCCGCGAGCTTGACGCTCTGCGAGTGAAGCTGGCCTTGGACGAACTTGACCAAGGCAATTGGGTTAGCGAACTTGCCAGTCGTAAGGCGACGCGGCAGAGCAAAGTGGGAGAGGCGAAGCAACTCGCTGAGGATCTGAAGAAGCAGGTGCCTGAAGGTGTCGAGGCGCTGGAGAGCACGCTACAGCGTGAAGAGTCGCAGCTGACCGAGCGCAAACAGGCCGCCGGGCTGGAGCAATCTGCCTCGGTTGCCGAAGCACTGGCCGCGCTGGGGGACTTGTCGGCGCATCGTAGCGAGGTCAACGCCAAACTGGAACGCGCGCGCGAAGAGCGTGACGCAGCGGACAAAGCAGGTAACACGGCAGCCAAAACACATCTGGATGCGGACAAACGCGCTCAGGACCTCAAGGGCAAGGCTGACGCTGCGCGAGGGCTTATCGAGGACACTAAGAAGCGCACAGGCGGCGAGGAGGCGCTCAACAAGCGGCTTGACACTCTTGCTGATGCTACGCGGAAACTGGCCGAGGAGTTGGACAAAGAACAACTGACCGAAGAGGAAAGGCGCCTGCCTGACAGGCTGAATGACGCAAATACCGCGCGTGACAATGCGCAACAGCAGTTGGACAAATCACAGGCTGGACATAAGGCCGCAGTCGAGGCACACGAGAAAGCGAAGAGTGCCGTGCAGGCCGCAAAGGCTGTGTTTGAAGCCGAGGTCATGCGCACAGGCGGCGAAGTGGCCTTAAGAGCGCGATTGAATGACCTTCAGAAAGCCGCCGCCACACGGAACGAAGAACTTGCCAAGCTGCAGTTGACGCCGGAAGAGGAGCGTTTGGAGGAAACCTTGCGTAGCGAACGCGAGGCGCTCAAGACACGTGAGAAGCGCGAGCGTGATATCAGTGACCGTCTGCGGCAAATCGAGGGCGAGTTGGCCCAGTTCGAGGGACTACACGGGCAGTTGGCCGCCGCTGAGCAAAAACTGGCCGGCATGGAAGCAGCACGCGACCGTGAAAAGCTGGATGCCGACGCCCACAAGCTCATCGCTGACTGGTTCAAGGAAGAGCGTGACAAGGCCACGGAGCGTTCAATGGCCCCAGTCAGCGAGCACGTTCAACGCTGGCTGCGCATTCTGAACAACTCCGATGGCGCCAGTGTGCAGTTCAGTGGCGAATCGCTGATGGCCGATTCGCTTCGTCTGGCCGAACGGAGCGTTTCGTTGGAAACAGCAACTTCTTACGGCGAGCGCGAGCAACTGGGAACGCTTGTGCGGCTGGCATACGCCTGTGTGCTGGCCAAGGACGAACCGCAAGCCGTAATCCTTGACGACCCGCTGGCGCATTCCGATGCGACACGCCATCGGCGGATGCTTGATGTTCTGGCCGATGCCAGCAAGCGTAACCTGCAAATCATTATCTTGACCTGTCACCCCGAACGCTTTGATCAGTTGCTTGGCGCGAAGCATTTTGACCTAGAGCAAGCCAAGACGATCAGTTGATCCCCGTAAGATTGCGCAACAAGGCTGAGTGGGGATAAAACTTTGGTGATTATGAATATGAAACGGCAACTTCCCCGTCGCTGGCCCGGCATGGCAACTTCCCCGTCGCTGGCGCTCCGGGCTCTTGTTTCTTGGTTTGCTTGCCTGCTGTAGTTTCTGAATTTGGGCGGGGGGCGCCCGGGCCCCCCGTCTTTGTGATCCTGTAAGCCGGGTTTTGTCGGCCTTGGGTTGCCCCTTGGCTGACGGTCATTCGTCTAGGGCCTGCGTTGCCGCGGGCCTCCAGCAGCCTACCCGGACCTTGTGCGTCACATTCGCGCGAAGCGGGCCGCTTCGCAGGGATTGCTCCCTTTGGGTCCCTATTTGGCCTTGCTTCGGAGGGGGTTTGGCGTGCCGCCTGTGTCGCCACAGGCGCGGTGCGCTTTTACCGCACCTTTTCACCCTTGCCCGCGCCCTTGCGGGCCGCATCCGGCTGTGCGAGTTTTCGGGCCCTCGTCACACCCAGACACGCGCGGCGGGCGGTCTGTTTTCTGTGCCACTTTCCCTGAAGGCGCCTTCACGCGCCCCCGGTTGCCGTTAGCAACCCTCCTGCCCTGTGAAGCCCGGACTTTCCTCCCGACACGTCGGGCGACCGTCTGGATCACACCTGCCATTGTAAACGCGCCGGCACGCCCGCCAAGGGGGCGCACTGTTGACGCGTCAAGATTATCCCTTGACAAAGCGCGTCCAGCTTGCGGGCGCGCGCTCCCCAAAGCCGACGCCGTCGCTCCAGTTGGGCTTGCCCGGCTCGGTGCGCAGCGGCATAGCCGCCTGCTCGGGGGTACGGTTGCCCTTGCGGGTGTTGCAGCGCACGCAGGCCACCACGCAGTTTTCCCAGTTCGTGACGCCGCCCTTGCTGACGGGGTTGACGTGGTCGATGCTCAAGTGCTTCAGGCCGGGCTTGGCGCCGCAATACTGGCACTGAAAGCCGTCGCGCCGGTACACGTTGCGGCGGTTGAACGCAAGCTCGCGCCGCGGCACGCCGTTGAAGCGCCCCAGCACTATCACCTCGGGCACCTTGATCAGCAGGTTGGTCGTGCGCAGCCACAACTCGGCGTCGGGGATCGGCGCGTCGGCGGGCAGGGCATTGCCGGCAAGCCAGCTTTCGAAGTCGTGCATCTCGTAGGTTTCGGGGTGCACGATGTGCGCGTGGTCTTGAAACACGAGACTGAACCCGCGCTTCACGGTCGTGATCGCGATGGGCGTCCAGGACTTGTTCAGCACCAGTACCGATCGATCAAGCATGCGTCACCATTCAAGGCAACCGGCCGGGGGAAGATTCCCCCCGGCCGGCCCGGTTATGCGTCAACACTGCCCCGCGAAACTATCATGGCCTGCGCGTAACGCCTTACGGCGCGGACGCTTCTGGCCCTGTCTCTTACATGGTTGGGTTTACTGACACACGCCATGTTGCAGTCGAATTGTAGTGCCGATAGCCGCCAATTCAAGCCTATGGCCAGACCGAGCCATACTGCGCCACAAGCCAAAGTCCGAAACCTGATACGGGCAAACCCGCGATCCCAGCCACCACAAATGCCACCCGCCACGCCCGTTTGTGAAGACCCAGTTTGCGGTCCGCCAGCGCCTGGGCCAGCAGCACGCACGTTGTCATGAACAAAAATGCCGCGCCGCCGCAACCCAGCACAGCCGCCGTCAGCGCCGATGGCGCTAGCCGCGCCGACACCGCGTCAGAGGCCGCGCCCGCAAAGAAGGCCAGCGCCCCCAGCTTCAACAGCCGCGTTGCGTTGCGAAAGTATGCCGTTACCAGCGGTGGCACCGGCTTGCCCTGCTCGGCGGCCAGCACCCGCAGCCTTGCGTACTGCGCCGCCAGCATCACCCCGGCATGCAGGCCCATCGCAGCGACCACGCTGCCCGCGGCGGAGTATCCCATTGCCATGATGAAGTGGCTGGTCATGGCGGGAGTTTATTGTCTTGCCCACTGTCCACAATCGCCCCACAGCCGGCGGGGCGTGTCGCAACTGCCGGTACATTACGGGCATGCGCAAGGCCGCCTACAACCTTACGGACGACGTGGCGCTGCTGGTGCACCTGTTGAGCAAGCGGGTGGAGCGGCTGGAACACATTCAGCCGGGGCGCATCCTGCACGGGGTTTCACAGGCGCGCACGCGGTCGCGCTACGGGGTGTACGCGCAGTGCCACGGGCTGCGTTTCAAGCACGGCAAGCGCGAACAGCACACGCGCGATGGCCACGTTTGGGTGTGGCCGGATATCCGCGTGCGCGGCACGGAGGTGCTCTATTACATTACCTACTTCCTGCCGCGCTTTCTTGACCAGCCGCCGCGCGAGCGCCTGCATACGCTGCTGCACGAGCTGTACCACATACACCCCAGCTT
This sequence comes from Planctomycetota bacterium, assembly GCA_019636195.1. Classification (GTDB taxonomy): domain Bacteria; phylum Planctomycetota; class UBA8742; order UBA2392; family UBA2392; genus JADJRK01. The sequence goes on from JAHBYA010000004.1 coordinate 292,814, forward strand.
CAACGGCGACCTGCGGCGGTTTGCCGGTCGCAACGAGTTTCACGGCAACCGCTATGAGGACTTTGACGGCGTGGTTGATCACCTGGTTGAGCAAAGCCTGCCGCACATTGAGCTGGCGCGCTTCCCGTTCCTGACCATGGGCTTTGATGACCTGGTGGCGCGCTTCGGCGGCGTGGTCGGCAGCCGGCTGAAGCGCTTTGCCCCGCGCAAGGTGCGCGCCGATGACCTGCCGGTCAGCCACGCCAGGCCCATTGCTGCGCGGCTGGGCAGCCAGCGCCAACTGTTCGCGTGACAACAGGCTGCTGACGGGAACCCCAAACGGCGTTTTGCGTCCTATACTGTCCGGACTGGAGACGCCATGCGTACACCGTCGCTGTGCCTTCTGCTTCTGCTCGTGACCGCCTGCAACCGCAACACCAACGCGGACCCTGCCCCCGCCACGGCGGCCGCCAAAGAGCTGGCCGCAAGCAACAACAAGTTCGGCCTGTCCTTTGTGGGCCGGAACTATGAGCCCGGCAAGAACCAGGCAATTTCGCCGCTCAGCCTTGCGATGGCGCTGCAACTGGCGGCCACGGGCGCCGACGGCGAAACGCGCAAGCAGATGCTGGACGTGCTGGCGGCAAACAACCTCGACCTGCCCGAAAGCAACCGTGAGCTGATCGACACGCTCAATCGCACCAAGGGCGTGAAACTGAACGTCGCCAACTCGATCTGGGTCAACCCCGGCCAGATGCAACTGGCTGAAGAGTATCGCGTCACCGCAGAGTCGAAGTTTGACGCGCTTGCCCGCGAGCTCCACTTCGCTGACGCCAAGGCGGGCGACACTATCAACAACTGGGTCAGCGAACACACCAACAAGCGCATCCCGAAACTGCTCGACAAGGTTGACCCGCAGGCCGCGGCCTACCTGATCAATGCCGTCTATTTCAAGGGCGAGTGGACCGCGCGCTTTGACAAGGAACAGACGCGCGACCACGAGTTCACGCTCGAGGACGGAACGCGCAAACAAGTGCCCACGATGTTCCGCGAAAAGGACTACAGCCACGGTGCCGACGGCGGCACGGTCGTCGTCCGGCTAACGCTAGGCAAGGACAAGGGCGCCTCGATGTGGTTTGCGCTGCCCGCGCAGGACTCCAGCGCCGAAAAGCTCGCGGCTTCGCTCAATGCCGAGTCACTGGCACGCTGGGCGAAAGCCGTCAAAGAAGAAAAGGACTTGCCGCTTTTCATCCCGCGCTTCACGTTCCGCTACAAGGTGGAAGCCAACAAGACACTCAAGGCCATGGGCATGACCCATGCCTTTGACGAAGCCAAGGCCGACTTTTCACGCATGGGCAAGAGCCCAGCCGGCAACCTGTTCATTTCCCGCGTGCTGCACGAGGTGTTCATCGAGGTCAACGAAGAGGGCGCAGAGGCCGCGGCAGCCACCGCCGTGGAAATGAAGCCCACCAGCGTGCCCCAGCCGATCCAGTTCAATCGCCCGTTCATGTTTGTCATCACCGACGACGGCACCGGCAGCGTGCTGTTTGCGGGCGTGGTGCACGACCCGAAGGCTTAATCTTTCCACACTCGACCCCGGCGCAGCCTGCGGCTATGCTCCCGCGCCATGGCGGTTTACATCGAGTGCCTTTGCGGCAAACGCTTCCAGGTTGACCCGGCGCAGGTTTCGCAGTTTGAGTGCGAAGGTTGCGGCCGCAGCTTGACCGTGCCCAAGCCGGAACTTGCGGCAACCCTGGAAAAGCTGCGCGAGCGCATGAAACAGGGCGAACCCGGCATGCGTGAAGCCATGGCCGCGGCCGCGAAGATTCGCGAGTTTCACGCCGTGCCGCTGTTGAAAGAGGGCGCGCAATCCGGCGTGCGCGAGGCCGTCAACACCGCGCTGGTGGCGCTGTGCGACCTGCCGGGCCCGGGCCAGGAAGTGATCACGGAATGGATCGGCAACGGCATGCTCAGCGTCACGCGGCTGGTCGCGGCGCTGCGCGAAAGCAAGTACGACAAAGGGGCTGACTTTGTCTGCACGCTGGTGGCCGCCGACAAACTGCGTGAAAGCCACGTGGCGGAAGTCGCGCCGTACCTGGGCGAGTCAGGCACCCAGCGCGCCCTGGAAACACTGAAAGACCTGCGCCGCAAATACCCGAATCTTGGCGGAATCCTTGACTCCGCGCTGGCAAAGTTGCGCCACCTTGATGAAGGCGCGGGTACAATCCCCGACGAAGCCAAGGTCATCCCCGGCAGGCAATCCCAGCGCGAACCGGCCGCCAGGAAAGGCTGCCTTGCGCTGCTGCTGGCGATTGTCGGCGTCCTTGGCACACTGGCCGCCCTGCTATGGCAATGACCCGGTCGATGTTCAACTTTCGGCGTTGCGCGCTGCTGGCGCTGCTGGCGCTGCTGGCCCTTTCCGGCTGCGATGAAGTCAACCGCAGCGCGTTCGGCGGCATCAAGGGCCATGTCGGCTTTCCCGCGATCCGCAACTGCCGCGTAGAGGTTTACAACGCCCTTCAGTTCGAAGGGCTGGACTCTGAAGTCGGGTTGATCGCCACCGGCCGCACCAACGCCGCAGGCAAGTTTTCAATCAAGCTAAAGGAAAAGTACCTGGGCCGGCCCCTGATCGTGGTCGCGCGCCCCGGCCCTGACGCCATGTACCGTGACTTCGGCGCGCCCGGCACGCCCGACGTGGCCTTTGACCTGCCGCGCCAGCCGTGGGTCGGCGTGCTGAACGAGTGGCTGGGCGGTGAAGACATTGTATCGGTCAACCCGATCACCACCGTGGCGTTTCAGTCGCTGCTGCGCCTGCCCGTTGAGCAGGTGGGTCCCGCCACGCTGCGCTTTGACCGCCACACCGTCAACGCGACCTTTGAAGCAACCGCCGCCAACTTCGGCATTAAGGCCAGCCCGACGACCGAGAACCCGGCGCCGCCCGACGGCCCGATGTTCGCCGAGCCCAAATTCTTCTTTCGTGAAGAGAACGCCCGCTCGGTCAGCTACACCTATGTTTGCCTGCAACTTGCCAAGGCGGCCAACGACTTTGTCGCGGGCACGGCGGACCCCAACGACAGCGCGCTGGATTTTTACGAGGCGCTGTTCCGCGACGCGCAGGACGGCGTACTGGACGGCAGCTACTTCGGCACACCCGAGACGTTTCTGGCCGCCGGGCCCGGTGTGGTCGGGCGCGACGCCGATGGCGCCTCGCTGCTGATGCGCTGGCTGGCAACGATCCCGCTGGACGCCGCCGAGCAAGGCTACGCCGGCGCCGCCAACGACGGCGAGTTTTCGCCCAAGCCCGCCGACATACTGGCATTGCAGGACTCGGCGACCGGCGCGTTGCGGCCCACTCGCATTGAGCGCTTTGACGTGCGCAGCTACCCCTACTCGGGCAACGTGGAAATGACGATTCGCGGCCAGGGCTTCCGGCGCACCGACCGCTTCGTGTTTCGCGGCGCGGGCGGCAGCAAGACCGACTTCACCGTGGACCGCAACTCGGTCGGCGTGGACGGCGAGTTTCTGTACCACAGCGACGACACCCTGGTCATGCGCATCCCGGACTTCGCCACCACCACCCGCACCGTGCACCCGGACCTGAAGGTCTCGACCAACGCGGACTTCCGGATCATCCGCTTCCTGCTTCAGAACCAGCCGGATATCAGCGGCACCAAGCGCATCGTGACGCACACCCTTACCAACGACGCGCGCGTCACCAACCGCTCTGAGCCGTTGTTGATCCACGCCGAAATCGGCCGCGCCGACGGCGCGGGCGGCATTGAGCGCACAGCCGCGGGCAACAACGTGTATGACGCAAGCACCGATCCCGCCGGGCTGAACGCGGCCAGCGACAACGTGTATGAACTGCGCGTGCGGGTCGTGAACCCCGGGGCGGACGCGATCGACAACGTGGGGCTGAACTTCGCGCTCAGTGCGTTTACGCAACTGGGCGTGCCGGTCGTGCCCGAGGAGTTCACGGGCGCGCCGTCGGCGGGCGTATCGCTGATCTTTGAAAGCCCGCTGCCCGTGATTTCCACGCTGGGGCCCGGCGACGTGGCGCGACTTGATTACCGCTTTGTGTTTCTGGACACGGCGATGGGCGTTGAACTGACCCAGGGCGCGCCGGTGCGCTTCACGCCGGTGCTTGAGGGCACCAGCCAGGGGGCAGGCAACCCGCAGGTCAGCACCAGCGACGTGATCGGCTTCAATATGACCGTTGAGCTCGCGCCCGTGGACCCCGACGCCACCCCGCAGCTTGACGCGCTGGCCGCACCCGCGATGCCGGCAGGCGTGACGGCGGGCGAAGTGATTGAAATGCGGCTGGACGTTTCGGCTTCGCCGCTTGCGGGCGGGGCGATGCGCGCGATGGCGGTAACCGACTTGTCGCTGACCATCACGTTTGACGGCGAAACGACCGAGTGGCACTTCGCGGATGCTTTCTTCCAGACCTTCGGGCGCGCGGACCTGTTCGCGACTTCGCTGGTGCTGGACGGCGCCCCCGGCGGCCTGCCGGTGCTGCTGACCCAGTCGGCCGACAGCGCGACGTTGATTCTGCGCGTGCGCACGGACGCGGCGCGCACGGGCATGTTGACTGCCTCATTCAGCGCGCGCGGCGTGGATGCAGCCACAGGCGCCGCCATCACGCAAACCAGCGGCGCTTCGAACACGACCGTGAATCCCTAGGCCTTCGGGCAGGTTGCAGGAACAGGCCTGTCCACGGTTTCTTCGTGACCTGGTGCGGGTCGAGGTATGCGACGTTCAAACGGGTCGCACACAAAGACACCAAGCCACAAAGAAAAGCGCTGACCTGCCTGACTCTCGCCTCGACCGCCAAGCCCGCCACTAACGCGCACCTCGCGAACTTGGCCAAAGGTTCAACGGTGGCGCACGACAACACCACAAGGCAGTGCTTCGTGACTTCGTGGCTTTGTGTGAGCCGCAGTACTTCCGGGTCGCACACAAAGACACCAAGCCACAAAGAAAAGCACTGACCTGCCTGACTCTCGCCTCGACCTCCAAGCCCGCCACTAACGCGCACCTCGCGAGCTTGGCCAGAGGCTGCGCCTTCTTGCCGGCAGGTCACGGTTGCGGACATCCGTGCCACTCCGCGCTCGTGATTGGTCCTGCTCCGTGTGCTCCGTGGCTCTGTGGTTGTGAACAGCCGAAGTTCCGCCCGGTTGCGGCGGATGTGCTATACTCAACACGCGTGAAGGACGAAGCCGAGAAACTGCGCATTGCCCTTGACCTGTACCGGCAGGACGACCTTGCCCGGGCGCAGATGCTGCTGGAAGCCATCGACCTTGACCAGCTTGAGTCGGGCCTGCACGTTGAAGCGAACTACCTGTGGGGCCTGGTGCTGGCGCGGCGCGGCGACCCGCTGGAGGCGGCGCATCGTTTTCAGACCTGCATCCGGCTTGACCAGCGGTTCTTCCCGGCGCTGGACGCGTGGGGCAACGTGCTGGCGAACCTGGGCGACGCGCGCGGCGCCATCGAAAAGTACAAGCGCGCGCTGGGGGTGGCACAGCCGGGACAGTCGGCGCACATCCTGTTCAACTACGGGCAGGTGCTGCTGAAAAACGGCTATGTGCTGCGCGCGCTGCGCAAGTTCCGGGAGAGTTTCAAGCGCTCCGAGTCCAGCGACGCCGCCTACATGACCGGCACCTGCTTTCTGCAACTCAAGCGCGGCCTGGGCGCCCGCAAGTGGCTGATGCGCGCGGTCGCGCTGGACCCGCGCAGCGCGCGCAACCTGGTGGGCCTGGGCAACGCGCTGGCGCTTCAGGGCCACCCTGAGCAGGCAATCGCGCGCTACCAGAACGCGCTGGCGCTGGACCCCGCCTGCGCCGAGGCGCACTACAACTGGGCGCGCGTGCTGGCTGTACAGGGCGAATACGCCAAGGCGGCGCGGCGCTGCAAACAGGGGCTGCGTGTTGAACCGGACGGCTTTGAAATGCTTGCGCAGCAGGCGTTCTGTTTGCGGCAGATGGGCGCCTATGACGCCGCGCTGCAGACCGCAAGGCGAATGCGCCAGGTCGTGCAGCGCGCCGGCAAGCACGAGCGCAAAGCCGAGTTCATGGACGTGCTTACCGCCAATGAAGCCGCATGCCTGCGCGCCATCGGCCGCACACAGCAGGCGCGCAACCGGCTGCTGGAGCAGTTGCGCAGCGCGCTGGACCCTAGCCCGCACAGCCTAGCCGAGCTGCGCTACCACGACGTGCGGCGCCTGCGCGGCGCCTGCCGGCACGAGCTTACGCTGTCCGTTCGCGGCGTGGCCCGGCCGTTCGGAGCCGACGAGGAAGCGCCCCCGCGCAGCTACCAGCGCACGTACTGGGTGATTGCGCGCAACGCCAAAGAGGCGCGCCGCATCGTGCGCGAGCTTGAGCCACCCGACGCCGAGGTGCGTTTCGAGCCTGACGTGCCAGCCGGCGAATGGATCGAAGAAGCCGACCGCGGCGTCATTGAACGCACGCCCGCGATCCCCGTGGAGTGAACGGCAATGGCCGTTTACGCCAGGCTGTCCATGACCTCGTCCAGCACGGCCTTGGACGGGCGCAGCGTGTCTTCTTTCAGGCTGCTCAGGGGCACATCGACCATGCCAAGGTGATCGGTGAAGCGCGGCGCCTCTTCGGCAAGGTAGATCACGCCCGTGGGCACCTTGCCGCTTTCGTGGTGCTCAGCCAGCAGTTGCAGCGCGCCCGCGCGGTTGCTGGGGTCGTAGTCTTTGTCGAGCGCCTTGATCGTGATCTTGCTGCCGTCGCCCAGCTTCACCACGCGCTCTTCGCCGTGGCCCATTTCTTCGTAGTGCGGGTCGTAGGCCGGCACAAAGCCGATGTCCTGCAGCGCGAGCTCGTTGCTTTTCATCCACGGGAACGACTTGGTGCTGCCCTCGTGGTTATTGAATGTCACGCACGGGCTGATGATGTCCAGCAGCGCAGTGCCCTTGTACGCCAGCGCCGCCTGCAGCACCTGGCGCATCATCTTGGTGTTGCCGGCAAACAGCCGCGCGACAAAGCGGCAGCCCAATTCAACGGCCAGCGCGCACAGGTCAATCGCGTGCATGTGGTTGACCTGCCCGTGCTTGAGCTTGCTGCCCTTGTCGGCGGTGGCGCTGAACTGGCCCTTGGTAAGCCCGTACACGCCGTTGTTTTCGACAATGTAAACCATGTTCAGGTTGCGGCGCATGACGTGCACGAACTGGCCCATGCCGATGTTGGCGGTGTCGCCGTCGCCGGACACGCCGATGATCTTGAGGTTGCGGTTGGCCAGCGCGGTGCCGGTCGCCACGCTGGGCATGCGGCCGTGCACGCTGTTGAAGCTGAAGCTGCGGCTGACGAAGTACGCCGGCGTCTTGCTGGAGCAGCCGATGCCCGAAAGTTTCACAATCTCTTCGGGCTTGATGCTGTTGTCGAACGCGGCGTCGATCAGGCGCGCCGTGATCAGGTCGTGGCCGCAGCCGATGCACAGCGTGCTTTTGCTGCCGGCGTAGTCCTTCTTTTGAAGGCCGATGCGGTTGGTCGTGGGTGCTTCAGCGGTGCCTGCCATGGCGTATCTCCTGCGCGCGTTACTTGCGCTCAAACTCCACAATCTGGCTTACGACATTCTCGGCGGTCAGCGGCATGCCGTCGTAGTGCAGCACGCTGCGCAGCTTGCCCGCAAGGCGCGGCAGCTCGGCGCCCAGCGCCATGCGCATCTGGCCGTCACGGTTGAGCTCAACCACATACACGCGCTCGTGGCGGTGGATGAAGTCTTCCACTTCCTGCGTGAACGGGAATGCCCGCAGCCGGCACTGGTCCAGCTTCAGGCCGTGGCGGTCATCCAGCTCGGCCAAGGCTTCGCGGATGGCTTCGGTCGTGGTGCCGAAGTAAATCAGCCCGGCGGCGTGGCCGTTGTTCACGATCTCGGGCTTGGGCACGCGCGTCTTGGCGGTTTCAAACTTGCGCGCCAGCCGGTCCATGTTGTTCTTCCAGTCCTCCGGCTTTTCGCTGTAGGTGGCATCCGGCGTGTGGCCGGTGCCGCGCGTGAAGTACGCGGCCTTGGGGTGCGGCGTGCCGGGGTAGGTGCGGTACGGTATGCCGTCGCCGTCCACGTCGCGGTAGCGGCCCCACTGGCCGTTGAGCTTGTCCAGCGCCTCTTTGTCCAGCACCTTGCCGCGCTTGAAGGGCTTGGTCGGGTACTCAAAGCGCTCGCTCATCCAGAAGTTCATGCCCAGGTCAAGGTCGCTCAGGATGAACACCGGGGTCTGGAACTCCTCGGCCAGGTCCAGCGCCTCGCCCGCCATTTCAAAGGCTTCCTTGGGCGTGTTCGGGATCACGACAATATGCTTCGTGTCGCCGTGGCTGGCGTAAAACAGGCTCAGCACGTCGCCCTGCATGGTGCGCGTCGGCAGGCCGGTGCTGGGGCCCGTGCGCGCGACGTTGCAGATCACGAACGGAATCTCGGCAAAGTAGCCCAGCCCGATAATCTCGTTCATCAGGCTGATGCCCGGCCCGCTGGTGCTGGTAAACGCCCGCGCGCCCGCCCATCCGGCGCCGGCCAGCATGCCGACCGCGGCAATTTCATCCTCGGCCTGTACCACGGCGAATGTCCGCTTGCCGTCCTTGATGCGGTACTTGTTGAGGTAGTCTTCAAGGTACTCGCACAGGCTGCTGCTGGGCGTAATCGGGTACCACGTGACGACCGTGACGCCGCCGAACATCAGGCCCAGCGCGGTGGCCGCGTTGCCTTCAATGATGATTTTGCCCTTGTTCGCGTCCATGCGCTCAACGCGGTACGGGTCAGCCTTCTTGAGATTCTCGGCGGCCCACTTGTAGCCGTACTCGACGGCGGGCACGTTCAGGTCAATCGCCTTCTGCTTGCCGGCAAGCTGCGTCGAAATTGCCTTGCGCACTTCTTCCATGTCGAAGTCGAACAGTTGCGCGCACACGCCCACGTACAGCATGTTGATCACCAGCTTGCGCAGGCGCACGTCGGGGCAGGCCTCGGCGATCAGCTTCTTGAACGGCACCGCGTAGTGCACGCAATCGGGGCGTTTGTCAGCCAGGTTCAGCGTTTCTTCGTAGATCAGAATCGCGCCCTTGCGCGCCGCCGCGGCGTCTTCGTCGCTGGTGTCGGGGTTCATGCACACCACAATGTCGGCGTCCTGCTTGCGGGCGATCCAGCCCTTGCCGTTGGCGCGGATCGTGAACCAAGTGGGCAAGCCCTGGATGTTGCTCGGAAACAGGTTCTTGCCGCTGACCGGGATGCCCATCTGGAACAGCGTGCGCAGCAGGACCATGTTGCTGGTCTGGCTGCCGCTGCCGTTGGCTGTGGCAACGTGCAGTACGAGGTCGTTGACGATGGTGCGGGTCTCGGGCTCCGCGGCCTGTGCTGTGGCCATGGCGGTACGTCTCCTGTGCGGCCTTTACATTGAAACGCCGGTTATAGTACGCGCCTTCCATGCCGCAACGGTACGTTGTCGGCGGGCCGCCCGGCGCGTAACCTGCACCCATGGCAAAGACACGCACCCGGCGTTGCCCCGAATGCAAACAGCGCTTCCGCTATCCCGGGCTGGCAGATCACCCGTGGTTCCCGTTCTGCAGCGAGCGCTGCAAGACCATCGACCTCGGCCGCTGGCTGACCAACGGCTACGCCGTGGTCGAAGACCTGAAAATGGGCCACGACCTCAAGCAGGGCGGAGTGCAGGCGCTCGACGACGACGAACCCGCCTAGCCCGCGCTTTCCCGCAGTACCAGCCGCCGCGTGATGATGGTCGCGAAACTGCCGCGCGGCAGCTCAAAGGCCAAACGCACCTTGTGCCGCCCCTCGTTCAGATCATCCGGCTCCGGCGGCTGTACCACCAGCCCCGCCGGGAAGACCAGCGCCTTGCGGGCCGCAGCCTTGAAGCGCGTGCGCGCAAGGCCGCCCAGCTTCAGTTGCTCCAGCGTGACGCCTTCTTCGTGCAGCACAGCCTGCAGGTGCGGCGCCGCCAGCGGAAACTGCTCGGGCTTCGTGCTTGCGCCGGGCAGCGGCAGCTCAAGGTCGCGCCATGGCTGAGGCAGCGGCTGGCGGTGAAATGCCAGCTCGCCGCTGCGGTTGTGCAGCACCTCGTGCGGGCCGGCCTCACTGACCATGCGCGTCAGCACGCGATTGAACAGGAAACTCTGGTACGCCGAGACAAACAGCGTGCGCAGCGCGGGCGTGATGCGCTCAAAGCAGCCCGCCCAGTCGCCCGGGTGCTCAGCCAGGTACGCCACCAGCGCGCGCTCCGGGCTGCGCGTCATCGCCTGCTCCAGCGTGCGCCAGTCGCCCCAGTGCTGCATTGCCAGCCGGCGGTTCTGCTTGTCACGCATGCTTTGCTTGCGGTGCGGTGCGGCAAGGTGCAGGCGCATGGCTTCTTCATAGTTGCCCTGTGCCAGCGCCTTGGCAATGAAACCCTGCCCGTGCGCAATGCCGCCGAAGCGCTGGTTGTCGTAATAGTTGGGCACGCCCGCCGCCGCGATCTCGGCTGTGTTGCGCGCCAGCACAGCCAGCGCCTCGGGCCCCAGGTCGCGCATCGTGATGTCAAAGGCGTTACCCCGGATCACCTCGGCGGTCAGTGGCGCGCGCGCCTTGCCGACAAATCGCAGTTGCAGGCGCTCGTCGCCGGTGTCGGTTTTCAGCGGCCGGCTGGCGCTGAACAGTTGACGCGTCAAGCCGTGCTTGTCTTTGAGGCCGGCCGCCGAAAGCTCTTTGGGGCGCAGCTTGTTGCGCCTGGCCAGGATCGCAAGCGCTTCCAGCGTCGCGAGCGATCGCTTTTGCAGCTCATACACAAAGTGCGCGCCCGCGGGATCGGGCGTGAACTCGGCGTTCTCGGTTACGACAAAATCCTCGGGGCGCGTCTTGAGCTTCATGGGCGGATTGTAGTGGCGCAAACGCTCTAGCCAATCCGTCTGTTGGCAGTCTCCAGCAGCTTCAGCAGGCCGGTGTTGGGCTGCCGGTCAGGCGTGAAGTCGCGCCACTTTTGCAGCGCAAATGCGGCATCCTTGAACGCGCCCTCGGCAAAGCGCAGGGCCCCGTACAACGCCCACGCGCCCGCGTCCAGCTTGATGCCGCCGTTGGCGCCGCCTTCGTGGCAGGTCTTGCGCAGCGCCTCTAGGTGCGCGGCGTACGCAGCGGCGTCGCTGTAGGCGTCAACCATCGGCAGTTGCAGCCGGCCGTCGCCGCCGGCGACCTTCTGTTCGTCAAGCAACTGCACCAGCCGCAGGTATGCGCCCGCGTAGTCGCCCAGCGCGAAGTCGCAGCGCAGCAGCGCCACGGTCAGGAAAGGCAGGCCGGCGTCAGCTTCCGCGGCCCGCAGGTACAGGCGGCGCGCACCCTGCCAGTCGCCGGCCTTGAAGGCCCGGTCGCCCTGGCCCTGCAGCGCGCGCGGTGTGGGCTCGTCCGGCACGCCGTCAGGCGTGATGTCGTTGCGGAAGCCTTCTTCAAGCAGCAGACGGTCCAGCGCCTTGACCATCTCGTTGGCGCCAAGCTCGATTTTCGCGACCACCAGGTCTTCGCGCGCGGCGACGTACCGCCCGCGCGTGAGCTCAATGTATGTGTTCAGCAGTCGCGGGATTGCCGCGTTGGGCGAGGCCGCCCGCACCGCCAGCACCCGCTGCCGCCACGCGTCAAACTGCTCGGCACGCGCGAACAGGTCGCGCAGCGCGTTCAACCGTGTGCGCTCGTCGCGCGGCGCCTTGTCCCACCACACTTGCAGCGCCGTCGCCGCCTCGTCCATGCTGTCGCGCCCCACCAGCGCCACAAACAGCAGCCGGAACACCTCACGCTCCGCGCCTTCGCGCACCAGCGGATCAAGCGCCTTCAGCGCCGACTCAAAGTCAGACCGGCGCAGGTGACGGCGCGCGTCGTCCAGCGTCGGCTGCGGCTTGTCCGTGGCATCGTCCGGCGGCGGGCCGGCTGGGCTGTCGCCGTTCACCGGCGCTGCATCCTTCAACCCGCGCGTTTCAATGTAATGCTTCACATCGTACGCGAAGCGGTCCAGCCGGTCTTTCACCAGCACCCCCACCGCTGCCTCCCCTGCCGCGCCGTAGCGACCCGCCGCAAACAGCAGCAGCGCCGCCAGCCGCAGGTCACTTGCGCCGGCGTCCGCGCCAGCCAGCGCCTTGCCGGCTGTGCCGGCGGCTTCATGGGGCCGCAGCGCATGCACCCATGCCAGCAGCCGGTCGGGCTCATAGCGGGCGACTGCCAGCTCAAGCATACGGCGCGCCGCGGCGTAATCGCGGGCGGCGGCAAGCGCGATCGCAAGCCCGGTGTAATGCTCGGCAATGCCGGGCGCGTCCAATGCGGCAAAGGCAAAACTGCGCGCGGCGTCGTGCCATTGCCCGTCGCGCAGGCCTGCAATGCCGCGCTGTACCGCACGGTCGCCGGTTGCCCCCGAAAGGCGCGCGGCTTGGCCGTCAGCGCCCGCAAGCTCTTCGGCGCGCACCAGAAACGCGAGCGCACGGTGCCGGTCCTGGTTCACCAGCAGCAGCGCCCCGGTCAGGAAACACAGCTCGGCGTCGGCCTCAGCCCGCAGCGCAAGCTGGTTCAAGCGCGGGCCGACGTCGCCGGGCGGCATGCGCTGCGCCAGCACAGGCAGCGCCGCCAGCGCATTGCCATCGGCGGCCAGCGCGCGCCGGGTGTGGCGGGCTGCGTCGTCGAATTGCCCCATCCAGAACAGGCACAGCGCCATCTGCGTGTTTTCGGGGGCGCCCATCGGCTTGAGCTTCAGGGCGTTCACCGAGTAACGCGCGGCTTCGGCTTCACCGGCCGACAGTGCGCCTTGCGCGCGCCTCAGCCAGTCCGGCGTTTCGCCGTTGGCGTCCTGCGCGTGCAGGCCGCACGCCAGCACAAGCAACAGGGGCGCCACCCGGGCAAGGGGCGCCCCCTGGATCATGCGTGCAAGGCTCATTACTTGCCGCCGGCGGTCGATTTGCGCAAACGCGCGGCGATGCCGTTGGCGAGCTCGACCTCAAGCTCGTTGTTGCGGGCGGCCTCGGTCCACTTGTTGCTGTACATGGCGGTCGGGCCGCCGCGGCCGGTGCTGGCGCCGGTGTACACCTCTTCGCGGGCGACCACCACGGGCTCATAGACGCCGTCGGCGCCGAGCTGCGGGTACGCGCTTACGCGCATGCGGTACTTTTCAAGGCCGACTGCCTTCTGGTCGCTGATTGCTGTCCAGTGCTCGTACTTCCACTCCACGTCGGCGCGAAAGACTCGGTCCTTGCCGAAGCGCGCCACCATTTCGTCGTGGATGGCCTGGTCAACGGCGTCAAAGCTGCCGCTGAAGTAGTAGCCAGCCTGCATCTTGTAAATGTCATCCTGGAAAACGGTGCAGCCGCTCATCACAAATACGGCCGCCAGTGCTGCCAATGCCAACAGTGTTCTCATGTTCGACTCCACGGCAGCCAAGGGGTTTTCGGCCGCCCGCGCGGACTCGGGGCTTTCAATATGCTACCCCAAGCGGGGGTTGTAGCAAGAGGATTGTCGTTGCTTTGCAGATGCCTGTGGAAGCGTTTGCCGCTCGCAAGGTCCCCCAATTGTGCCATTAGCAGCCGTCAACGGGCGAACATGGCGAGAGGCCGCCGTTGTTTGCTTCGTGGCAAAAGCAGCATCTCGCAAAGTCGCAAAGACGCAGAGATCAGCGTTGTTGGCTTCATCTGTGTTCATCTGTGTGAATCTGCGGACAGCCGTTGCAGTTCTCCGTTCCTCCGTGCCTCTGTGGTTCAAACCCCGTCGATCCCTGCGAGTCGCTTCGCGACCCGCAGGGTACGTCGCTTCGCGACCGCTCCGGGCTCTTGTTTCTTGGTTTGGGGCCTGCACTTTTTTTGGGATTTTCTTCCCTGCTTGGGCCCGCTGCTTCCTGTGGTTGAAGGGGACGCTTCTTCTCCCGCAGGAGCCAGCCATGAATCAGCTCACGCACGACGAACTCCACCGCGCCAACGTGGTACTCGCCTGCCGCCTGCGCTGGCTGACCGAGCGCATTGCCGGCTTTGAAGAAGGCAACCAGCGGCTGATGCTGGCGGCCTCGCGCCAGCTTGACGCGTTCTGCAAAGACACCCATACACCCATGCGCATCAGCGTGCGCAAAATCGAGGACGCGCTGGCCCGCAACCTCGCGCTGGGCGAAATCCAGTTTCAGGCTGAGCTGCTGGCAATGCGCGACGAAATCGCCGAACTCGGCGACAGCGCGCCCAGCCTGCAACACCTGCAATGGCGCATGTACGGCCACCTCGCCAGCGAAGAGCGCTACTACGAACTGCTGGCCATGCTGGAGCCGCCGCCCAAGCGCATTCGCAGCAGCAAGCCGAGCCGGGGAGAAGCTCGCCAGGGACAGGCACCTGTGGTGCCTGAGACGCGCCAGGGACAGGCACCTCTGGTGCCTGAGACGCGCCAGGGACAGGCACCTCTGGTGCCTGTCCCTCTTCAGAGTGAATACTCCAATCAACGGCAGGTGCCTGTCCCTCTTGAGGGCGCACATTCCAATCAACGACAGGAGCCTGTCCCTCTTCAGAGTGAACATTCCAATCAACAACAGAAGCCTGTGCAGAGTGATCACTCGGAAAAGGGACAGGTACCGAAGGTACCTGTCCCCGGTCACGCTGACCCCGTTGCGCTGCTCAATCTGGCGACCGAGGCCAACGAAGACTGGCTGAAGGCCCTGATGACCTGGGAAGAGGCCGGCAGCAAGGGCCAGCCGCCGCGCTACTCACAAGACGTGCTGCGGCAACTTGAACAGTGCGCCGCGCACAGCGCCGAAGTCGCGGAGTTTTTGACCAAGCAGAAACACCTGATCGCCTGGACAGAAAGCGTCATGCGGGGTCCGGGGGTCCCCGCCCCGGCGGAAAGCTAGCCCGGCCCGTGAGGGCCGGGTGTGTGCCAACGTCACGGAGCATCACCCCGCAAAGCGGGCCTGTTCGCGATTTGAAAAAACAAAAGCCCCGGCTGAAGAGCCGGGGGTGCCGCGCAGCGGCACAACAAAAAGGTGCGTAGTCGCGGACTGCCGTCCGCGACCCCCGGTTCCTCGGAAACGCGTTGCGTTTCCTGCGGGACGGTCGCTTCGCGACCTCTGCCGGGGCTTCTGTTCGCGCCAGGCAATCAAGAGGGACAGGCACCTTCGGTGCCTGTCCCTCGGCCTGTCGCAGTTTGCGGACCTGCACCTGTTAGTCGCGAGGCGGTCTTGGCGGTCGGGGGCCGTCGCCTTCGGGCGGTCTTGGCGGTCGGGGGCCGTCGCCTTCGGGCGGTCTTGGCGGTCGGGGGCCGTCGCCTTCGGGCGGCCTTGGCGGGCGGGGGCCGTCGCCCTGGGGCTGCGGCGGCTTGAAGTGCTTGCGGAACTCGTCCAGCGAAACCCGGCCGTCGCCGTTGTCGTCCATGTCGCGAACCATGCGCGTCGGGATCTCGTCCTTCTTTAGAAAGCCGTCCTTGTCGCGGTCCAGGCGCTCAAACTCTTCTTCGGGCTTGGGCGGCTTGGGTTTGAAGAACTTGCGGAACTCTGCCAGTGAAACATCGCCGCTGCCGTCCTCATCGAAGTCGCGGCGCATGCGCTCGTCGATCTCGACATCATCGAGCACGCCGTCGCTGTTGCGGTCCAGCTTCTTGAACACTTCCTCCGGCTTGGGCGGCACGGGCGGCTTGTGATGCTTCCGGAACTCGTCGGCATCGACCGCGCCATCCTTGTTGTCGTCCATCTGCTCAAGCATGAACGGCGGAATCTCGTCGCGGTCCAGCTTGCCGTCGCCGTTGATGTCCATGCGCGTGAACTCGGGCGGCAGCGGCTTGGGCTTGTCATCCGGCTTGGGCTCGTCGATCGGCTTTTCGGGCTTCTTGTCGTCGGGCTTTCGGTCACCTTCGCCGGCCAGGGTCGGGGCCGCCGTTTCGGGCGCGGCGTCCCTGCCCGGTTGAACAAAGATAATCGCAATGATTGCCGCTGCCGCCGCAACCGTGCCAATGGCGGCGGCAAGCCGGATCAGGTGGCCGCGCCGCGGCTGGGCGCGCATGGCAAGTTGCGACGGTGCGAGCGTCACCGCCGCGCGCGAGGCTTGCGCGGCATCGCGCAGCCACGCGTCAATGCTGCCGGTGTCGGCCCTGGCGTCGCTGTAGGCCTCGAAGGCGCGGGCCATGGCGGGGTCGCGCATGGCGGCATCGAAGTCGGCTTGCTCGCGCGGGGCAAGCTCGTCGCGCAGGGCGCGATCAAACATTTCACGAAGGTTGTTCATGCTTCGCCTCGAATCTCGGGCAGTTTGCCCAGCAGCTCTTTCAGCCTGGCCTTGGCGCGGGTCAGCAGCATTGCCGTGGCGCCCACGCTGCGTTCCAGGGCCTGTGCGGTCTGCGGCAGCGACAGCTCTTCAAAGAAGCGCAGCAGCACCGCCTGCTTCTGGTCCTCGTCCAGCCGTTGCAGCGCTTCCATCACCGCCTGGTGCACCTCGGTGCGCTCGGCCCGTGACAGGTCAGGGGTGCTTGCGGCCTGCGCCAGTTCGCCGTCGGCGCGGCGCACGCGGCGGCGGCGGACGTGGTCCACGCAGGCGTTTCTCAGCACGCGGTAGAGCCACGGCAGCGGGTCGCCCTGCTGCCACGGCTTGCGGCCCGACTCGTAGATCTTCACGAACGCGGCCTGGGCGACTTCTTCGCCCTCGTTGGCGTCGCCCAGCAGCCGCGAACAAAAGCGCACGCCGCGCGCGAAGTGGGCGTGCACCAGTTGCTCAAACTCGGCGTGGTCGCGGGCGTTACTCAAGGCCACGCCACGATCCCTTGCCGGGGTTGCCAGCGCAACGGTGGTGTCGGTCAGGCGAATGTTCCATGCTGCGCTCACAAAGGGTTCACGCAGCGGGGGGACATGAATTCACGGAAATTCGGGATTCGAAAACCGAAACTCGGGGCGGCGCCCCGCCCTTACCACCCCGTGCCGCGTTTCGTGCCCCAGAACATGTAGAAGTTGTGCCATTGCAGCGGGTACTTCTGGAGCAGCACTTCAAGCTGGCTGGCATACATGCCCACCCACTGCTTCAGGTTGGCTTCGCGTTCGCGCCGCGACGTGTACTCGAAGTAGTACGGCCCCCGCGCCAGCAGCGCGTAGTGCTTGTAGCCCACGCGGTTGGCAAACGTGAACACCACGGGTGCGCCGGTGCTGGCGGCCAGCACAAACGGCCCGGTGGGAAACTTGGCGGGCGCGCCCAGAAAGTCCACCTCAATGCCGCGCTCGCCGAGCAGGCGGTCGCCGTGGATTGCCACGATCTCGCCGCGCTCAAGGGCGTTCTTGCACTCGATGCTGGCCTGCAGGCTGTCGTTGCTGGCGATGACCTTGAAGGGCGGCTCGCCGCCGGCCTTGCGCAGCTGCCGTTCGACCCTTTCGCCGTCGCCCTTGAACATCACCGCATTGACCGGCACCTTGCGGCCGTTGTGGTGGAAGTCGCCAAGGCAGTAGGCCGCCAGCTCCCAGTTGCCCAGGTGGGCGCTCAGCAGGATCACGCCGCAGCCTTTGTCGAGCGCGGCCTGCATCGCCTCTTGCCCGTCGCGGTTAAGCCGCACCTTGCCCATCATGCCCAAGAACGCGTAGCCGCGGTCGATCAGGCAGCGGCCAAAGCCCATAAAGTGGCGATAGCGCATGAACCACAACTTGAAGCGCCCGATGCCGGGGAAGCGCCGGCGCAGGTAGTCATAGCTGCCGCGGCCGTTGGCGCGGGCAAAGAACTGGTAGTACAGCACCACCGGGTACAGCAGCGCATAGGCAAAGCGCGGCCCGAGCAGCCGGAACGTATAGAAGAAGATGAGTATGCCCAGGCCGGTGCGCGTCTTGCCGTCCCATTCACGCGGCTTGGCCTGCGTGGGGGCGACTGTTGGCGGGTCTTCGGTGGCTGCGCCGGACATGCCCGCATTGCACGCGGGAGCGCCAATTTGCGCAAGCCTGCGCCGGGGTGATTTGGCTACCCGATCATGGCCACGGTTTCGCGGACCGCCTTTTCGATGCCTTCGGCGACGTGGGCAATGCTGGGGCCCAGCATGTAGGCCGGGGTACTGACGATCTTGCGCTTTTTGTCCACGACGTAGTCGCGCACGGAGCAGCTTTCGTGCTTTGCGCCGCAGGCTTCCAGTGCCTCGGCGGTGTTTTCGTCGTTGCCGATGGTCAGCACCGGGTGCTCATCGCCCAGCACACGCGCGATGATCGCGGGCGCAATGCAGATGGCGCAGATCGGCTTGCCGGCTTCGTGCACCGCGCGCACGAGGCTGGCGACGTTTTCGTTGACACTGGCCTTGGCGCCCTTGGTCGCGAAGTCACTCAGGTTCAATGCGGCGCCGTACCCGCCGGGCAAAATCAGCGCGTCAAGGTCGCTTGCCTTGACGTCCTTGACGTCCCTGATGTTGCCGCGGGCAATGCGGGCGCTTTCCACAAGCACGTTGCGCTTTTCGTGCGACTCTTCGCCGGTAAGGTGGTTGACGACCTTGCGCTGCTCCATGTTCGGCGCCATGCAGATCGTCGTGACGCCCATGCGGTCGAGCGCGAGCAACGTGCACACGCTTTCGTGAATCTCCGCGCCGTCCTTGAACCCGCAACCCGACAGGATGACCCCGACCTTGTGAGGCATGGCGATTCTCCGCAGACCAAGCAGTGCGCAATCAACAATGAAACGCGCGCTGGTGCCAGCAAAAACGCGGCGCGCGCCCTATCCCGAAACTTCGCCTGCCGGGGTGACACGCCCAGCCGCCGCGCTAGAACTGTGCGCAGGCACGGAGCACGCAATGGCGGCACGCCGGCTGCTGATAGTCACGGGCGACTTTCCGGTCGCGAGCGAGACGTTCATTGTCGCGCATGTGCGCGGCATGCTTGAGCGCGGCTGGACCGTGGCCGTGGCGGCGGGCACGATTGACGCCGCGCGGGTCACGGAGCTGTTCGGCGACAAGGCGCCGCAGACGTTCGCGCTGGAAGCCGCCGCCGAGGCGTTTCGCGGGCGCATGGGCTGGCTGCGGCGGCGGGCGCTGGCCAAGGCGCTGGGGCGCGAGTGGCGCGCGCGCTTTCCGGACAGCGGCGGCGAGCGCATGTTTTCAAGGGCGTACGCGCTGTGGCAGGTCGCGCGCGACTTCAAGCCCGCGGCGATCCACTGCGAGTTCGGCTATCAGGGGCCGTTTGCGGGGCCTGTCGCGGCGGCGCTGGGCGTGCCGATGCTGGTGACGTACCGCGGCAGCGACTTCATACGCTTTCCGGTGCAGCACGGGTGGCAGATCTACCACGCGTTTCCGGCGCGCACGGTGGCGATCGGCCATGCGGAATTCGCGCTCGGCATCCTGCGCCGCAACCTGAAGGTGCCGGTGGTGCACGTGCGGCGGGGCGTCAACCGCGCAAGCTTTTCCGCGCCGCCGCGCGCCGCCGCTTGGCCTGCCACGGTGCGCCTGATCACGGTCGGGCGCATGCGCTTCTTCAAGGGCCACCAACTGGCGCTGGAGGCGCTGGCGCTGCTGCGCCGCATGGCGCCGGCCACCCGCTTTGAGCTGACAGTGCTGGGCGGTGACGACCCGGGCTTCATGGGCTGGCGCGCCCGCGTGCTTGGCCTTGCGGACCGCCTGCACCTGCCCGGCATGCTGACGCCGGCGCAAGTCGGTGAGCAGATGCGAGGCTCAGACATCCAGCTGATCCCCTCCTGCGCCGGCGCGGAAGGCTTCGTCGAGAACTTCTGCACCGTCGCAAGCGAGGGCCAGGCGTGCGGGCTGCCGAACGTCGCCAGCAACCACGGCGGCATCCCTGAAACCGCGCGCTACAACGGCGTGCTGGTGCCCGGCGGCAGCGCGCTGGAGTTGGCGCGCGGTGTCATTGAGGTCATGCGCTCCGACACGCCGGCGGGCTGGGCGAAACGCGCGCAGGAGGCTTCGTTGCGCTTTCAGGATGACCACATGATGGACGACTTTGAACGCGTTACACTGGAAGCGATCGGGGCGCGCCATGACTGAAGCTGTGCTGGCAAGAATGCTGGATGCGACATTGCCGTTTGTCGCCGGCCGCGCGCTGCGCTGTGTGGGGCTGGATGATGCCGCCGCTACCGCACTGGGCAAGTTCGCGGACAGCGCCTGCGCCGAGCGCGTGGTGGTGGCGCAAGGCGCGGCCCCTGACGTGGGCAAGGGCGAGTTGCTGGCGTTGCTGTTGCCGGGCGCGAAGGAGGCGCCGAAGCTGCCGGGCCTTGAGGTGCTGGAAACGCAGTACGCGTTCACGGTGCCCTACGGGCTGGCCGACGACACCGCGCCGCCCACGCTGGCGCAGGACCCGGACTGGCCGTATTCAAGGCTTGCGGCAGGTGTTTGGCTTGACGTTGCGAAACCGGACCAGCCGCTGGGCGTGCTGGTGATCGCGCAGGGCTGACCGGCCTAAAGGCCCACCGCGCAACCGTCTTTGCGTGAGTCGCTGCCGGCAATCAGCGTGCCGTCGCGGTTCAGGATTACCTGCCCGCCGCCCATGTGGGTGCGCTGGAAGCCCTCAAGCTTTTCCAGCAGGTAGCCGCTGCTCATCAGGCCCTGCACCACGTCGTTGGGCAGGCCGGGCTCAATCATCAGGCGCGCGTCGCGCCCGACCAGTTGCCAGCGCGGCGCATCCAGCGCGGCTTGCGGCGTCATGCCGTTCACCAGGTGCGTCAGCACCTGAAAGTGCCCCTGCGGCTGCATGTGGCCGCCCATCACGCCGAAGCATGCGTGCAACTCGCCGTCGCGCGTTGTCAGTGCCGGGATGATGGTGTGGTAAGGGCGCTTACGCGGGGCAAGCCGGTTGCGGTGCTGCGGGTCAAGGCTGAAGCCGTAGCCGCGGTTTTGCAGGCTGACGCCGGTACCGGGCACGACAAGGCCTGTGCCGACGCCCATGTAGCAGGACTGGATCCAGGAGCAGGCGTTGCCGTTGCCGTCCACCACGCTCAGGTAAACCGTGTCGGTGCCGCGCGGGCCGAACACATAGCCGGTGTAGGCCTGCCCGACGTTCAGCTTCTTGCGCAGTTGATCAAAAAACGCGTCGTCCAGCGGCCACATGCCGGGCACGCTTACACCCGGGTCAAACACGCGCTGCTCAGCCTCACCCATGGCAATGCGCATGCAATCGACCATGTAAGGGTAGGCGTCGGCTGGGCGCATCTGGTCAAGGGCCGTAAGGCCAGCCAACCCGCAGGCCATCAGCGCGGCGATGCCCTGGCCGTTGGGCGGGCATTCGTGCAGGGTGACGCCGCGATAGTTCACGCTTAGCGGCTCAACCCATTCGCCCTGGTGGTCGGCGAAGTCGCGGGCCGTAAGCCAGCCGCCGTAACGCTGCACATGGGCCGCAGCCTTCCCGGCGAAGTCGCCGCGGTAGATGTAGTCGGGGCCGGCCTGCGCGATGCCGCGCAGCGAGCCCGCCAGCGTGGGCAGGCGCATGACTTCGCCAAAGCGCGGCGCGCGGCCGCCAAGCAGCAGTTCGTGGCCGCTGGGTTGCGGCGGGCCGTTGTCCGGGTCGTCGCCCTGCCAGTCGGGGTCGCGGCGCAGCTTGGGGGCGCTGAGTTCCCACGCGGCCGCGATCCACTCGGTTACGCCGAAGCCGCGCTCAGCGACTTCGATGGCCGGCGCCAGCAGATCGGCCAGCGGCATGCTGCCGTGACGCTGGCGCATGTCTTCCCAGCCACGCACAACGCCGGGCACTGTGACGGCGGCGCCGGTGTAGCGGGGCATTTCGGAGCGCCCCCGGGCGCGCAGCGCGTCGGCATCGGCGGCGTAGGCGCTGCGGCCACTGCCGTTCAGGGCCGTGACCTGCTTTGCGGCGGCATCGTAGTACAGGGCAAAGCAGTCGCCGCCGATGCCGTTGCTGACGGGCTCAACGACGCACAGCATGGCGGCGGCGGCAATGGCGGCGTCGGCTGCGTTGCCGCCCGCGCGCAGGATGTCGGCGCCGACCTGCGCCGCCAGCGGGTGGCTGGTGGCACACATGCCGCGCGTGGAGATCACGTTGCTGCGGCGCGAGATGAAGTCGAAGGAGTAGTGCAAGATCGATTCCGGGTTTCGGTTTGGGCTGCAGGCCGGACGCGGCGCGCAGGTGCCCGGCGCTACTCCAGCAGCGTGACGGTTGTGCCTTCCGGTATGTCGCCATCAAAGTTGCGCATGGTGATGCGGGCGTTGGCGTTAGCCTCCACGCCCTTGGCGAAGCCGACGTTGCGCTCGATCACCTCGCCGTCGGGCAGCTCAAAGTGGGCCTTGTACGGCTTGACCAGGTGCTTGGTCATGCTGAGAAACTCGGCGTACGACACGCGCAGGTCGATGTTCAGGATTTCGTTGCCGGGCACGAGCTCAACGCGCTTGGTCTCAACCACAGTAAAGATCAGGGCCACGTTCTCTCCTTACTTCTTGCGCTTTTCCTGGAAGGCCTTGACCACGCGCACGCGGGCGGCCTCAACTTCAGAGTCTTCGAGCCTGCGCAGCGCCAGGTGAATGAACGGGAAGGCCAGTTCATCGGGCAGCGCCGACAGGTCTTCAAACAGCTTGGTGTAGAACGCCTCGTGCAGGATGCGGCGCGTTGTTTCGCCCATCAGGTCCACCAGCGCGGCGTGGTTTTCACGCAGCATCGACGGCACGTCCCGCGCCTCAAGCGCTTTGGCCAGCCGCTCGCGCGTGAAAATGAAGCCCAGTGCGCCTTCATCCAGCTTGAGGTACTGCGAGTCAAGAAATGCGTCGTTGAATGTCTCGGGTTCCATGGGGCGGGACTTTACCCGCGACGCGCAATTTCGCAGCCCCGAAATCGGGTCTCGTGCAAGTCGGCAACCATCAAATCCATAAAATGCGCGTCTCAAGCCGCACGGCTATCCGCCCGCGGCCTGGCGCACCACGACCCGCCGGATCAGCACATACACGATGGTCAGGGCGACCACGCTGGCGGCGTTGATCACGATCAGCACCTTCACGCCCGCGCCCGCCAGCGTCGCGATAATCAGCGCCGGCGACATCACGCCCAGCAGCAGCACGCTGTCTGTGATGACCGGGATGCGCAGGCGGTTGCGAGACACCATGGCCTGGCTGATGACCACGTTGATCGGCGTGAAGATGAACGCGACCGCCATCAACTGCACATAGGCCTTGGCCCAGCTGACCAGTTCAGGTTCCGGGTTGAACCAGTGGGCGATCGTTTCCGCGAACACAAACACCGGCACCGTCAGCGCAATCCCGAACAGCGCGGCGTACACGATGGTCATGCGCTCTTCGTGGGCGGCGCGACCGGGCTTGCCGGCGCCAAGGCTGGTGGCCACAAGCGTCTGTGCTGCCGCACCCCACCCGAAGCTCAGCAGGATCAACAGCAGCTCAATCTTCAGGCCCACAAAGATGCCGCCCACTACGCTGGGGTTGTCGCCCCCGGCTTCCTGCAAGGTGCGGATCAGCACGCCGCCCGCAATGCCGCGCGCCGCGATCTGCCCGTTGTTCCACATGCCGATGCGCATCAGCTCAAGGACTTTGCGCCCGTGCGGCCACAGCCAGTACAGCTTGCCCCGCAACTGCCGCTGCTGAATTGCAAACGCCAGCAGCAGCCCGCCCGCCAAGGCGCGCGCAATCACCGTGGACCACGCACTGCCGATCACGCCCATGCGCGGCAAGCCAAGGCCGTCACACCAGACTTTCAGGAAGTTGGGAAAGAAGTTGGGGTACGGGCCCGTGCCGTAGATCAGGAAGATCCCCAGCCCCGCGTTCAGCACATTGCTCAGCATGAAGAACGCCAGAAACACGTTCGTGCTGCCCACGCTGCGCTGCAGGGTGGTGAGGTACAGAAACATCCCGGCTGTGAACCCGCCGGCCAGCATGATCTCAAGGTATCGGGTTGCCTGCGCAAGTTGCCAGCCGGGTCGGGCGCCCATGGCGCGGGCAATGTCTTCGGCAAAGAAGTAGCCGGGCACGCCCATGATCGCCGACAGCACCAGTACAAACCCGGTGGCGCGCAGCGCGATGCGCCGCATCTCCACTTCGTCGCGCTCGCCGGCCGCGCGGGCCAGCAGCACGCCCGCGCCGGCGATCGGCCCGTTGAACAGGATAGTCTGGAAGGTGGTCACCGGGTCGCACAGGCCGGTCACGCTGATCGCCTGTGCGCCCTCAATGAACCCGAGCTGGCCGACCAGAATCGTGTCCACAAGGTTGAACAGCGCGTGGCATGCCAGCCCCAGCACCAGCGGCAGCCCGAACAGCAGCACGTGCCGTCCCAGCCTTGAGTTGATCCTTGCTGATCGCAGCAGCATGCAGGTGCGCCCATCCGGTGAAGCCTGCCGGCCTCAACAGAAGGCCCGCTACACGCCTTGTGATTCGTCCGGCACGGGGATTTCAACCAGCCGTTGCCGGGGCTGCAAGTCGTCCTGCGCGGTAAAACACACGAAAGCGCGCACCGGCTGGCCCAGCATGCGGTGCAGGCTGCGGGCGTAGTCGGCGAGCTGGCCGGCGTATTCGCGTATGGCGTGCTCGTGCAGGTCGCCCTGCACGCGGTCTGTCTTGTAGTCAATCACCTGAAACTGACCGTCGGCGGACTGGCGCAGCAGGTCAAGGCGCCGTGTGCCGCGCGGTGTCAGCACCCCGAACTCGGGCAGAATGCGCCGGGCGGGCCCCAGCGTCTCCAGCGATTCAAGGGCGCGCCGCACGTGGGCCCGCACCTGCTCGCCGCCGACGCCGACCAGTCCGGCTTCAGCGCCCTTGCGGCGCATTGCGCGTTCCATGGCCTCGTGCACCAGCGTGCCGAACTCCGCGGCCCTGGGCGGTATCCAGATGCCGGCGGCGGCGCCTGGTTGGCCGCGCAGGCTGGTGTCGATTTCGACGGGCAGCGGCAAGCTGCCCCGCTGCAACGCCTGCTGCGCGTTGCTGATTGCCTTGCTGTGGGGCCGCGGCACAGAACGCTCCACCCCGGTGTGCCAGCGCATTTCAATGTCGGTGCGCGGGGTTGCGTCGCCCCAGCGGCGCAGGCCCAGCGCCGCCGCCAGCATGTCAGCCCAGTGATCCGAGCTGAACTCATCGCTTGCGGTGCCGACCAGGATCAGCTTTTCCTTGGCCCGCGTGAACGCAACGTACAGCACGCGCCGTGACTCGGCGGCGGCGCGCGCTTCCGTGAGCGAACGTTGCAGCATCGCGTACAGGTCGCCCTGTGTGTTGCCCAGCGTGGCCTCATCGGTTGAGCGCAGCCACAGGCCCGGGGACTCGCCGGGCTCGGGCCATGCGCGCAGCGGCCCCTGGTCGCCGGCGCCGCCGCCGGCGATGTCGGGCACGATCACCACCTTGAACTCAAGGCCCTTGGCCCGGTGCACCGTGATCAGCCGCACGCCGCGCGCGTGGCTGTCCGGCGAGCCCTGTGCCTCGGGATCGCCGCCTTCGATGCGGCGGCCAAGCTCACGCACCAGCGTCGCCAGCGCGGGGTGCTCAACCTGCAACTGGCGCACCACCTCAAGGATGCGCTCAAGGTTTGCCAGGCGCTGCTGCGCGTCAAAGCCGCAGCCGATTGCAAGTGCGTAGCCGGCGTCGGCCAGCGCCTCTGACAGCAGCAGCGCGGGCGCCTCGCGGCCGGCGCGCATGCGCAGAGCCTCAAAGCGCTCCTGGAAGTCGGCGGCTTCCGGCGGCTTGGCGGCGTCGAGCGTCAGGCGCCGGTACAGCGGCAGGTCGCGCCCGTGCGTCAGCGCAAGGCCGGTCAGGTAAGCGTCGGTCAAGCCCGCCAGCGGGCTTCGCAGCAGCCCAAGCATGGCGACATCATCGCCGGGGTTGGCCAGGCAGCGCAGCAGGTTGTAGCAGTCGCAACCTTCCAGCGTATCGAACAGCCCGGCTTGACCTGTCAACAGCAGCGGCAGGTCATGGCGCGCAAAGGCGGCGCGGTACTCGGGGTTGCGCGTGCTGCGCCGCACGAGGATCGCGATGTCTTCAAGGGCTGTGCCCCGGTCGCGCAGGTCGGCGACGCGCCGCGCCACGAACTCGGCTTCATCGTCGCGGCGGGGGCCGTCATCGTCGTCGTTGCCGACGTCTTTGCTGGCGCCCTTGCGAGGAAGCCAGTGCAGCTCGGCGTGCGGGCCATCGGGCAGTTCGGTGACGCCGGCAACCATGTCCTGCGGCAGTGCGTCGTGGGGCTGAGGGTTGGGAACCTCAAATACGCGCCGGAAGATGGCGTTGCCCAGCTCGAGCAGCGGCTCAACGGTGCGGTAGTTGTGCGCAAGCCGCACGATGCCGCTGCGCTGCTCAGGGGTGTCGTCGCAGGTCAGGCCCCACGGCGGGCGCATCGGCAGCCGGTCGGCGCCGCTGGCGGCGTTGCGGGCCGGCACTTCGTGCAGCGCGCGGTTGAAGATGCTGACGTCGCTGCCGCGAAAGCCGTACACCGACTGCTTGGCGTCGCCCACGGCAAAAAAGCGGCCCGGCGCCGCGCCCTTGGGCGCCAGCAGCGCGAACAGCTCGGCCTGTGTCGGGTTGGTGTCCTGGTACTCGTCCACCAGCACATGCCGCACGCGGCGTAGGACTTCGGCGTGGATGTCGGGGTTGTCGCGCAGCAGCCCAAGGCTTTTCAACTCCAGGTCAAGAAAGTCGAGCCCGCCCGCACATGCCTGCACATAGGCGTCGGCAACGCGGTCGAGTACATAGCCCAAGTCGCACAGCACCTCGCCGGAGCGGCGCTCAAAGGCCTCGTCAAGGCTCAGCGGCAGCGCGCGCTGCACCGCCTTCATGGCCAGCGCAGCGCGGCTGAGCGCGGCGCGGGTCTGTTGAAGGGCGTCTTCGTTGTGCTTCCAGTTGCCGGCCGCGCCCGTGTTGCCGAAGCTTCGCGGCTGGCGTCCCTTGGTAAGCAGCAGACTCGCCAGGCCCGCGGCATCGCGCTCGGCGCTGACCTCAAGGGCCAGTTCACGCAGCGCGTCCTTGGCCTTGGCGGCGCGCACAGCCGCGAAGTCAATCGTGGCCAATGCCTGCGCCACGGGCTCCATGGCTTCCCGCAACGCTGCGGCGTGGCGCGCGCGGCGCCGCTGAAGCTCTGCTTCCGGGTCGGCCCAGCCTTTACGCGCCGTGGCCAGCGCGGGTGCGGCCAGGTGGCGCTGGCTGAGCATCATGTGCATGCACTCGCGCAGTTCGCGCAGCGTCAGCGCGGTGGCAAGGCGTGACAGCGCGCCCGCCAGCGCCGGGTCGGCTTCAAAGTCAGCGCGCAGCAGTACGCTGTCGATGGCACTGTCGCGGGCCGACTGCTGGCGGCGTTCGTCCAGGATCGAGGCGTTGGGCTCAAGCCCGGCCTCCCACGCGTAGTCACGCAGCAGTCGATAACAAAAGCTGTGCACAGTGCTGATGCGGTTGCGGCTGAACTCGGCCTGCGCCGCCAGCAGGCGCTCGCGCGGCTCGCCGTTGCCGAGCTCGGCAATGCGCTTGAGCAGCAGCTCCTGAACGCGCTGGCGCATCTCGGCGGCGGCCTTTTCGGTAAACGTGAAGGCCACAATTTCGTCGATGCGCGCGTGTCCGCCCTCCAGCAGCGCGATCGTGCGCAGGCCCAGCACCTGCGTCTTGCCGGCGCCGGCGCCCGCGCTGACCAGCATGTCGCGCTGCAAATCCAGCGCGGCGCGCTGGCCGGGGTTCAGTTTGCCGGTGGCGTCGGGTGCGCTCATTGCAGCTCCGTGTCGGGCAGGTAGGCGCCGGGGTTGCCCTGCTCGCGTGACTGGCGGGCGTCAATCACGTCGTCGCGGCGTGCGCATGCGCGCGCGTGGTCACACACCCGGCACGGCCCGCCCGAGCCCGCAAACGGCAGGTGCACGAAGACGCCCCCCGACATGGCTGCCCGCATGCGCCCAAGCCGCGCCGGCAGCACGTCTTCGACCAGCCGGGCAACGTCATAGGCCGGCTTGCCGTGTGCGCGGGTGACATCCTGGTTCCTGATCGGCTTGTTCAGCGGTGTCAGCAGGTAGTGCATCGCGCGCGGCTTGCTGCCGGCCAGGCGCGACACCGCGGCCAGGTAGGTCGCAAGCTGGAATGCCACGCCGTCGCGCACCTGTTTGGTGGTCTTGGCGCCTCCGGTCTTATAGTCCACGACTTCAAGCCCGTCGGGGCCTTCATCGACGCGGTCAATGCTGCCCGCGATCAGCACGCTGCCGCCGGGCACAGGCAGCGCCACGGCCTCGGGCACGGCGTCGGGCACTTCGGCGGTGGGCGTGGCGCGCTTGCCGAAGTCGAACTCGGCAAAGCGCAGCCCGATGCCCTGCCCGGCGCGCTCAAGCTCGTGGTCAATGAACCGCGCCAGCAGGCCGCGCCCCTGCCCGCCGTGGCCGGGCAGGCCCGCGCGCGCCTGCCGCTTCACGCCCTCCCAGAAGGGGCCGCGCGTGCGATTGCGCTCGCAGGCGATGTCAAAGGCGCGCGCGATCAGCGCCAGCCCGGTTGCGCGCGCGTCTTCGGCGCCCGCGACATCCAGCAGGCTTACCGGCTTGCGCGCCAGCGGGTCCGCCAGCACGGCGTCGTCGCCGCGCGCTTGCCGCAACAGCAGCGCGTACTGGAAAAACGTGTCGTGCAGCAGCGTACCGATCGCGTTGGGCGGCGTGTCCAGTGTGGGTTCATCGGCGGGCTTTGCCCCGAGCACATAGCGCGCCCAGAAACGCATCGGGCATTCGGCGTAGTTGTCCATCTGCGACGGCGAAAGCGCGGCCTCGGCAAAGCGCTGCCCCAGCGCGGGCAGTTCGCCGACCATGCCCTCGTGGGCGCCCGGCGCCGAAGTCAGGTCGCCGCGCGCCAGTTCAAGGATTCGCCCGCGCAGGCCCGTGCGCAACGATGCGTCCAGCGCCAGCGGCTTGGGAGCGGGCCTGCCGCTGCTGTCTGCCTCAGCCTGGGCCAGCGCCTCGGCGGCCTGCACCGCCAGCTCGTGGGTGCTGGTGGGAGACTGCTCGCCCAGGGCAGGCCCGGGCTCTTCCTTGCCCAGCACGCGCCTCAGCCGTGCAAGCGGCAGGGCGGGCACGCACGGCGTGTCACCGATCTGCGCCGGCATCGACAACACCAGCCGGTCCGACGCCAGCAACATGTGCGCAAACAGGTAGTCCGCCTGGCGCGCGGTGTCGATCGGCTGGCACAGCTCGGTCGCCAGCGCGTCGCCGGCAAGTCCGGACAGCGCGGCCTGCCGCGCGACCGGAAAGAACATGCAGTCGTCGTCGGGCAGCGGCAGGTCCGTGTCGGTAAGGCCCAGCACAAACACGCGCTGGAACTGCGCGCCGCGCAACTCGCGCAGGCCCAGCACTGCCACGCGCTCGCCGCGGCCCTGCGGCGGGCGCACGCCGCGCGCGGCGGCCTGCTCGGTCAATGCGCGCAGAAAGTCGGTGACGCGCAGGCTCGGGTTGCCGATGCGCGCAAACTCGTTGCGCATGCCTTCCAGGACGCGCGTGAACTCATGCAGCGCCAGCGCGCGGGTTGACGCGTCAACATCGCGCGGGGCATCAGCCTCGGCGATCTCGCGGGCGCCGCACCGGTCCAGCAGGTCCAGCGTGTGCTGCGACAGCTCGACCGCCTTGCCGGATGCGCGCGTGAACGGCGCCGCCAGTTGCAGCACGCCCTCCAGCCAGCTTGCGTCCGCCGGCTCAAGCTCAGGCCGTAATGCTGAAAGCCAGTCGCGTTCAAGGTCGCGGCCCCCGACCACCCATGCCTTGCGCGTTGCCTTGTCAACGTGTGCGGCGCGCGACTCAGGGCCGAACGGCAGGTACGGCGAAGCCAGCGCATCCAGCAGCGCGGTACGCTCAAGGCCGTCGGCGGCGGCGACCAGCAGGTCAAGCACGGCAACGACCGGCGTGGCGTGGGTCAGCGGCGTCTCAAACGGCGCGTCAAAGGGTATGCCGGATGCATGAAACGCCTCGGCGATCATGGCCGCGTAGGCGCCCGTGGCCGGCGCGGCAACACACAGGCCGGAAGCGGGCACGCCTTCGTTCAGGGCGCGGCGGACATAACGGGCGGCTTCGCGCACCTCGGCGGCGGGGCTGGGCGGTTGAATGATCTCCACGTCAGAGTGCGCGGACGCGTCGCTGCTCCATGCCTGCAGCAGCGCCGCGCGCGGCAGGGCGGGCGCCTCGGGCGTCGGCTTTACGCTGCCGCCGAGCTCAAGCACGATGCGCTGCAACGCGTCATGAGGCTGTTGCAGGTAGGGCAGCTCGTCGCGGTTCCCGCGCAACAGCACAATCGTGCGCCGGGCCTTTGCGGCCAGCGCCCGCAACAGGGCCTCGCGGGCCGGACTGACGTGGTCAAGGTCATCCACCAGCAGCAGGCGCGGTGTCACCGGCCACCCGGCCAGCAGTCCGGCGCAATGCCAAGGCGCATCGTCATAGTCCAGGCAGCCGACCTCTGTCAGCGTCCGGTAGTAAGCGTCCAGCACACCGCCAAGCACTTCATAGCGCTGGCCCAGCGCCTGTGCCCACGGCTGATTGCGGGCATCAGGCGGCAGCGCGGCGGCGACGCGCCTGTGGGCCTTGACCAGTTCATTGACCAGCGGGCGGCCGGGGCGCTGGTTGCTGGCATGCTGCTTCAGCACGGCGGGCAGCGCGGCAAAAAAGTCAAAGTCGCGTTCCACGTCGCCGCGCAAGGCGAGCTGTGGTTCAAACTCGGAAAGCAGTTGCCGGGCGACACGTTCGGGCGAACCGGCGGGGTAGTTCACGCCGTAGCCCTGCGGGTGCGCCTGAGCCCGCACTTGCGCGGCCCGACGATCCGGCGTGCTGAGGTGCAGCACCGCCAGGTGGTCCAGCGGGTCGGCGCTGGCCAGCGCGTCACGCACCTGCGCCAGCAGCCAGCCGCTGTCGTCGGCGCCAAGGTCAAACCGGTAAAGCTCAAGGGCCATGGCGCGAGTGTAGCGGCAAAGGCGACAGGTTGCGCGAATTTGGGCTGGAATCGGGAGTAAACCCGATTGGCCCGGTGTTAAAAAATAGCCTTGGTTGTTGCCCCCGACCGAGGCAAAAAGTGAGGGATCGAAGCCATGCTTCGGTCCCTTGCGATTTAACGGAGACTGCTATGCCCCGCGTACTCGCCTTTGCCGCAAGCCTGCGCAAGAAGTCATGGAACAAAAAGCTAGTGCGGGTGGCCGCGCAGGGGGCGCGCGAAGCCGGCGCCGAGGTCACGGTGCTGGAACTCGAGGACTATCCGCTGCCCGTTTACAATGCCGACGACGAGGCGGCCCACGGCTTGCCCGAAAACGTAATCCGACTCAAGCAGATCTTTCGCGAGCACGACGCGTTTCTGATTTCGTGCCCCGAGTACAACGGCGGCTACCCCGGCATGTTCAAGAACCTGCTGGACTGGCTGTCCCGCAAGACCCCGGGCGAAGAACGCGGGCTGGACGCCTTTTCATACAAGCCGGTGGCCGTCATGGCCGCCACCCCGGGCGCGCTGGGCGGCAACCGCATGCTGGCAACGTTGCGCGGCCTGCTGCTGCACCTGCAGATGCTCGTGATTCCTGAAGTGCACGGCCTGGGCAGGGCCGCCGAGGCCTTTGATGAACAGGGCAACCTGAAAGACCCCAAGGTGGAGGCCGCGATCAAGAACCTCGGGCGCAAAGTCACCGAGATCGCCGCGAAGCTGCGCTAGGCCGCGATGAATCGCATGTACAAAAAGTAGCCCGCCAGCAACAGCGACACGCCGATGCCGAACCAGCTGAAGGCGCGCATTGCCGGCCCGGGACGGGCTTCGGAGGGCACTTCGGCGCCGGTCATCGCGCGGTGGTTCAACCATGCCAGCGGCGCAGCTGTGACCAGCGACAACGTGGTCGCGACGTCGGCCATGCGCGGCAGCGATGTCGCCAGAAACACGATCACGATCATGGCACCCGCGCCGAGCAGGCCCAGCGCGCCCCAGTAGAATGGCCGGCTGACCGGGTCCGGCACGCCCGGCGTTTCAGGGCCCTTGAAGCGCGCAGCC
Source organism: Planctomycetota bacterium (assembly GCA_019636195.1). GTDB lineage: Bacteria > Planctomycetota > UBA8742 > UBA2392 > UBA2392 > JADJRK01. The sequence goes on from JAHBYA010000004.1 coordinate 324,614, forward strand.
AGCGTGGCAATCGCGCGCGGAAAGCCGTCGATCACCGTCAACGTGGTCGAAAACATGACCGTGAACGCAGAGATCGCGACCACCGGGCCGGTCCAGGCCCCAAGATTCTCCGTGTACAGCGCAATGATCTGGCCCGCGAACGCCGCGGGTTGCGGCGCGAACTCTTTGCCGCTTCCGAACATCACGCCCGCGCCCATGAACACAAAACACAGCGCCAGCACCGTCGTGCCGATGTAGCCGACGTTGAAGTCGATCAGCGAGTCGCGCAGGCTGGGCGCAACGCCCGTTTCGCGCCGCCGCGCCAGCGTCCACAGCGAGTGCCAGATGCTGATGTCGAACGCGCTTGGCATCCAACCGATCAAGCCGCAGATCGCCACAGCCACCGCCGCGGTCATCAGCCAGTCTGAGTCCGGCAGCAGGCGCACGCTGTCCCACGGCAGTTGCGGTAGCACCAGCGCCGTGGCCGTGAACGTCGTGACGCTCAGGATTACCACCACGACCTTCACGATCTTGTCCAGCCACTTGTAATGGCCGATCAGCAGCAGGCCGGCGCAGACAACCGTCAGCAGCACGGAAAAGAAGATCACCGGCTGCAAACCCAGCACCGGCTCGGTAATGCCCAGTGAAGCCGCCAGCAGCGCGGCTGTAACGGCGGTGACCGCGGCCTGCACTGTAAACATGGTTCCCAGCGTGACCAGTGCATACAGCACCAGCGCCCATGTGCCCCGGCGCCGGTAGCCCTCCAGCAGGCTGGTGCCGGTGGCGGCTGCGTAGCGCGGGCCGAACTGGAACCCGGGGTACTTGAACAGGTTTGCAAAGATGACAATGCCAAGCAGCCCAAGGCCGAAAGTCGCACCGGCGCGGGTGCTCTGGACAAGGTGAGAAACACCGATCGCGGCGCCGGCCCAAAGCAGGCCGGGCCCCAGCGCCTTGAGAAAGGTTTTGCGCGGTGCATCTGCCATTGGCGAGGATTGTCACGAGCGCGGATGCGACTTGCAAGGTCTGCGAAGTCGTACACTGGCGACGGGCGGCGGCGCGTACTAGCGTGCACGCATGGCACGGACGGCACAACAGGAGCGCACGGCACGTCAGTTTCTGGGGGATCTTCGCGAAGAGATCCGCACCCATGCCGGGGTGGGGCACTCCATACTCGGACGCATGAAGACTGATCCCCGCTCGCGCGCGGACTTTCAGGTGCTGGCTGGCCAGCACTTCCCGCTGGTCGGAAACTTCACGCGCTACATGGAGCTGCTGCTTTTGCGCGCGCCTTCCAGCGAAGCCAAGTGCTGGCTGGCCAAAGTACTGGTCGATGAGTACGGCGAGCGCAGCGAAGGCCAGGACCACAGCGAGCACTACCGCAAGTTCATGCACGCCGCGGGCCACAAGCTCGGCGAAGAGGACACCGTGCCGCTGCACCCTGAAGTCGTGCACTTCATCCGCGAGCACTACCGCATCTGTACCGAAGAGCCCTTTCTGGTGGGCTTGGGCGCGCTGGGGCCGGGCCATGAATGGAGCATCCCGGCCATGTTTGAACTGGCGGTAGCGGGGCTGCGCAAGGCGGGCTTTGCTGAAAGCGAAATCGAGTACTGGACCATGCACATGGACCAGGACCAGGATCACGGCGCGTGGCTTGAAGAGGCGCTGGTCGGCTACTGCGAAACACCGCAGCAACGCGAGCAGGTGCGCAAAGGCGCTTTGCTCAGCCTGGACGCGCGCGAACGCTTCTGGTGGGGCGTGACCGACAAGATTGCGGCGGCGACAACCAGGCGCAGCGTGCCGGGCGCCGGCGCCACCAGCGATGAAGGGCAATTGACGCTGCGGCAGTTGCGCGCAAAGTGGCGCATTGAGCCCAGGCTGGTTGAGGAATAGCACCATGGCCGATCACCTGCTGGTTGTTGCATTCGGCGGGCCGACGCCCGGCTGCTGCAAGCGCTTTGACACCTGCCCCGGTGAATCCTACTGCTTTGTGTCGGGCATTTTCGGCGACAACCCGGCGCGAAAAGCCCGCGTTGAAGAAGTCGTCGCGCACTACCACGAGCTGGGCGGCTTTTCACGCTTCAACGAGATCACCCAGGCGCAGGCCGAGGCTGTCATCGCGGAGCTCGCGCGCCGCGGAGTGAAGCTGGGCCTGACCGTCGGCTACGACCACTGGATGCCCCACATCGCCGACCAGGTAGAGAAGATGCGCGCGAGTGAATTCGTCACGCTGGTGATGGCGCCGCACCAGTCCAGCGTGTCGTGGGACGGCTACCTGCGCCGTGTAAGTGAAGGGCTTGAGCGCCTGCCGCAAGAAAAGCGCCCGAAGTGGAAGGGCGTGTGCGAGCCCATGTTTGACAAGCCGGGTTTTGCGCAGGCGCTGGCCGATCGCGTGAACGAAGCCGCGGGCAAGCTGGGCGCCGACCTGACCTCAAGCACGACCGGGTTGCTGCTTTCGGCGCACGCCGTGCCCATGCCGATTGTGCGCACCAGCCAGTACGTGAATCAGATTCAAACGACGGCGCGAATGGTCGCCGAGCGCGTGAAGGCCGCCAACTGGATGGTGGGCTACCAGAGTGCCCCCAGCGACAGCAAGATTGAGTGGACCACGCCGTTTCTCGACAAGGCGATGGACCAGCTGGCGGAAAGCGGCGCGAGCAAGATCGTGGCGGCCCCGATCGGCTTTCTGTGCGACAACGTGGAAGTGCTCTACGACCTTGGCATTGAGGGCCGGCAGCACGCGCAGAAGCTGGGCATCGGGTTTCAAGCCGCCGAAGCCGTGAACACGCACCCCGCCTTCATCGCGATGCTGGCCGATAACGTGCAGCGCGCGCTGGCGGGTGATGACGCCCGCCGCCCGGGCGCGTAGCATGGCCCCACGCCATGCAGCCACTGCCGACAATGGAGGGCAAACCGGCACGCCCAACGCGCGCCGAAGTTGCGCTGCACGCGCTGATGTGCGCGACCGCCATTGCAGGATTTTTCTGTGGCATAGCGTACGAGTGGCTGCCGCCGCTGATCGACTTCGGCGCGTACTACCACGGCGCGCAAGACGTGGCCCATGATCCGGGCAACCTGTACGAGTGGGCGCGACAGCCTGAGTCGCGCATTGACCTCGTGCGGTCACCCTACATTTACCCACCCATGCTAGCCGGCGTGATCGGCCCGCTTGGACTGCTTTCAATGAATGTTGCAGGAAACCTGTGGCGAGTCATGGACCTGGCGGCATTTGTAATTGCGGTCTGGGTACTTGGGAAACTTGCGCCGACCGGGGGCCGTCGCGGATTGCTGCTTTCAGCAGCCGTACTGTTGCCGGCAGCGGGGATTGAACTGCTTCGTGGCCAGACCAACGGTGTCCTGCTGATGTGCATTGCGGGAGCAATGTTGCTTGCACAACGGCAACGCGGATTTGCAGCCGCCGTTCTGCTCGTGCTTGCCGGCGGGATCAAGCTGCTGCCGCTGGCGCTGCTGCCGCTGCTATGGATGCAATGCGGAAGACGGGCCATTGCCGGCACACTGCTTGGCGGCCTGCTTGTCATGTGTGCGCCATTGCCGTGGCTGCTGGCCAATCACGGGCTTGACGGACTTGCGGTGAACTTCCGTCTGCATACCGAGTACCTGTTTGATGTGCTGCTGGGGCACGCCTCATCGGCTGATCCCGTGCGCATCGGCGGCCAGGGCATCGGCAACTACTCCTACGGGGCAACACTCGTGCGAGTTTACGACAGGCTGGATCGCGGCGTCGGTCTGACCACGCTGGCGTACTGGCTGCCGCCCTATCGGCTGGGCCTGCTGATGGGACTCATGCTGTACGCGGTTGCACTTGTGACCGCATGGCGCAGCCGGCGCGACCCGGACCGCGCGTGGTTGGCTTGGCCGCCTGCGCTGTGCCTGCTGTGGCTGGGCAATCTCACGACATGGCTGGCACATCTTGTGATTCTCGCGCCGCTGGTTGTCGTGTTTCACGTGCTGGCACTGGAACGCAAGCGGCCGCTTTGGGCGCCTGTTGCGGTTGTCGTCATCCTTTTGGCGGTCTATCTGCCGTTTTTCATGCTGACGCTTGTTGATCGCGACTCCGTGCTGTTGCGAGTTTCGCGGCTGGCGGACTGGGGCATTTCCAGCGCCGTGATCGTCTGGCTGTCGCTGACCGTGTGCGCCATGTTGTGGGGCCCGCGGCCGGATTCAGCCGCCACCCCGCCCCCACAGTGAAGCCCGGTTGTCCTACGTGCGCACGGCTTTGGCGCGCGCGCTTTTGGTTTTGGGGCCGGGCAGCAGGTTCTTCATCGCAAGCAGCTTGCCGTAACACATCAGCCGGTCGCCCGACACGATGCGCCGTGTCTTGCGCGGGTTGGGGATGGTCTGGCTGGCGCGAATGATGCTCAGCACCAGAATGTCCTTTTCGCGCAGGCCGCTGTCCTTGATCATTTTGCCCACCAGCTCGCTGCCCGGTCCGATGGGGATTTCCGCGACGCCGTAGCCCTGGCTCAGGCTCAGGCGCTCGCGCAGGTCCACATCCGGGAACAGCACTTCGTCTTCAATCTGGCGGATAATCGCGTCGGCGACGTCAACGCCGGTCGCGCCCTCTATGCCTTCCAGCCCCGGCGATGAATTCACTTCCATGATCTGCGGGCCTTCGCGGCTTTCCAGCATGTCAACGCCCGCCACGCGCAGCCCCAGAACTGTAGCGGCGTGCACAGCCGTGCGCTGGTACTCGGGCGCCAGCTCAATGCCCTGGGCCTTGGCGCCGCGGTGCACGTTGCTGCGAAACTCGCCGCCCTGGGCGCTGCGGCGCATGGCGGCGACCACGCGACCGCCGACCACAAACGCGCGCACGTCGCGCCCCTTGCTTTCTTCGACGAAGTTCTGGATCAGCACGTTCTGCTTGGTGCTTTGCAGCGTTTCGATGATCGCCTCGGCGATTTTGTTGTCTTCAGCAAGGATTACGCCGATGCCCTGCGTGCCCTCAAGCAGCTTGATAATCACGGGCGCCCCGCCGACGCGTTCAATGGCGGGCATTACGCTTTCGCGCTGCCGCACAAACGCGGTCTTGGGTATGCCGATGTTGTGGCGCGAAAGCACCTGAAACGCGCGCAGCTTGTCACGGCTGGTAGCGATCGCGCTGCTGGTGTTCAGGCAGAACACGCCCATCTGTTCAAACTGGCGCACGACCGCTGTGCCGAAGAACGTGATGCTGGCGCCGATGCGCGGGATTACGGCGTCGTACTTGGCCAGCTTCTTCTCTTTGTAGTAGAGGTGCGGCTTGCGGCTTTCCACGTCGATCGAAAAACGCAGCGGGTCAAGAATCTTGACCTTGTGGCCGCGCGCCTCGGCGGCTTCGCGCAGCCGGCGCGTGCTGTACAGCCGCGGGCCCTGCGAGAGTATGGCAATCTTCAAGGGAGTGTCCTTGCATTGAACCGGCGGGCAGTCTAGCGCGCCGCCGGGCAACGCAACAGGGCGGCAAGGCAAAGCCCCGCACCGGGGTGCGGGGCTTTGCGCGTGGGCAGGCTACGGGTCAATGCGGACGACCCGGTCGTTCTTGATGTCGCAGAAGTACAGCTTGCCATCCGGGCCGAACGCCAGGCCCGTCAGCGCGTTGCTGCCAAGGCCGGTGTCCAGCCAATTGACGCGGTTGCCCGAAAGGTCAAACGCGTGAATGATGCCGGTGGCGTGGTCGCACACATACAGCAGGCCGCCGCGGTACTCAAGGCCGCTGGGCTGTGTCAGGTGCGTGCCGGGGGCGACGATGTTGGTCACGGTCGCGCCGGTGACTTCATAGTCGATGCCGTCATTGGTGAAGCTGGTGACGGTTACCGGTGCATTGCCCGACTGGGTGTCCAGCGCGATCACGCGCCCGTTGCCGGTGTCGCTGACGTACAGCAGTTTGTTGCCGCTGTGGTAGTGCATGCCAAGAGGCACGCCGGTCACGGTCGCGACCTGGCCGCGCGCGTAGTGCCACTTTACGCCGTTGGCGTGGTTGTCGGCGCCGGGCCCGTGGTCGGCAAAGAAGTTGTATCGCGAAATGCACACTTGCGGTGTGCCGGCATTGACCGTGAAGAAAGCCTGCCCGACCGTCCAGTAAATGTTAGCCGACTCGTGCGCGATGCCCTTGGCGTAGCGCGTGCTGTGCAGCATGTCCAGGTGCGAGCCCAGGCCGATGCCCACGCCCGGCGGGTAGTGCCCGAGCACGTTGCGGTCCAGCGACCACAGCGTCGGGCCCATGAAATTGTTGCCGCCGTTGTTCGAGTCCTGGCTGGTAGCGAACGTCCAGCCGTTGCCGGTGCTGCTGGTCTGGGCACCCATGGCGATGCCGCTGGCGTTGCTGAAGAAGTGCGACCAGTTGCCGTCGTTGCTGCTGTTGATGCGCTCGCCGGTGAGGGTGGCTGCCAGCACGTTGTCGATGATCACGAGGTTCATGTCGCCCTGGCTGACGATCCAGAGCTCGTTGGCATTGACCGGCGAAAACGCGAGGTCGGCAGGGTTGCTGACGCCAAGGCCGGTGCCGCTGAGGGTCGTAAAGGTCACCGACGAAGGCGTGTGGTCGCCGCTGCCGAGTTCGGGCGCCGGGGTCGGGCCGGGGCCGCCGGTGCCCCCTGTGCCGCCGCCGCCCGCGCTGCCGCCGGAGCTCCCCCCGCCGCCGCAGCCGGCAAGAACCGCAAGTCCAAGTACCGCAAAGGCCAGAAATACATGACGCATGACGTTCTCCTGAACGAGTCGCAGCGTCCGGGCCCAGACCGGCGCAAATCCCTGTGTGCCCCCAATGAACGAGCCAGAACCTTGAAGGTTCAACGTATTACATGACTATGAAACTGTCGTAAGTGTGTGCCCCGGCTCAACGTACGAACTTGTAGCCGCTGCCGCGCATGGTCAGGATGTGGCTGGGGTTGTTGATGTCAGGCTCAATCTTCTGGCGCAGCTTGTTGATGAAGTTGTCAACCGTGCGGTCCGTGCCGTAGTAGTCGAAGCCCCAGACTTTGCCAAGGATTTCCTGGCGGCTGAGCACCTTGCCCTCGTTTTCGAGGAACAGCTTGAGCATCAGGAACTCTTTCTGCGACAGCTCAATCTGCTTGCCGTTGCGGCGCAGCACCTGTCCCTTCACGTCAAGGTTATGTTCGCCGAAGTTGTAGTCGGCCTCGGCGGTCTCAAAGCGCTTGCTGCGGCGGACGGCGGCATTGACTCGGGCGACAACCTCCGCTACTGAAAAGGGCTTGGTCACGTAGTCGTCGGCGCCCAGCTCAAGGCCCATGATCTTGTCGATTTCCTGGGTCTTGGCCGTGAGCATGATGATGGGCATGGTCATGCCCTGCTTGCGCACTTGGCGGCAGATGTCAAAGCCTGACAGCTTTGGCAGCATCACGTCCAGCAGCAGGATGTCCGGGCGGCGCTCAAGCGCCAGCTTCAGGCCTTCGTCGCCGTCGCTGGCTGTGATAACCGAGTAACCTTCAACCTGAAGGTTCAGCTCAAGGCCGCGCTGGATAGAAGGATCGTCCTCAACGACGAGGATAGTTTCCATGAACTTCCCTTGCTTGACGGGTCAACTGGTCAGCCTAGTATATGCGCCCCGCGGATGGGGGCAAGCAAGCGCAAGTGCCGCAAGCACTTGCAGGCCGGCAACCCCCGCGCGTTCAAGATCCGGGGCGCTTAGCTCAGTTGGCTAGAGCACTGTCTTCACACGGCAGGGGTCACTGGTTCGAGTCCAGTAGCGCCCACCACATCCTCCCCGGCAGGCGCAGACGCCCTCCTGATTGCGGCGTCTCTTGCCCCGTTCCTGGCCGCCAGCGTGGCCACCGCCAGCGCGGCGGCCACCCACAGCGTACCCGCGTTCAACAGCCCGTAGGCGGGCTCGTCGGTCAGCACGCTCAACTGCCCAAGGTACAGCACCTGCCGCCGCAGCGGGTCGCCACCCAGCGCGTCCTGGCTGAAGCCCAGCCAGGGGCACCCGCCGTGCGCCCAGATTGCGGCAGTTTCACGGAACACCGGCACCGAGCCCGCAAAGAACGGCAGTCCGCACAGCGCCAGCCAGACAAAGCCGGCAACAATCCCCAGCGCGCGGTGCTGCCCGCCGATGCCTGCGCCCAGCAGCGTGCCCGCGCCGCACCACACCAGCGCGCGGAACCACAACGCGGGCTCAAACACGGTAAGCACGGTGACCAGCACAAGCGCCGAGCACAACCCCGCCAGCGCGTTGCCTGCGGTGGTGCGCGACCGGCCAACGGCCGCTGCACCAAGCGGCACGCTCAGGCACACGCTGATCATGGCCAGCACGGTGCGGTCGGATGCGTCCAGCGGCGAAAGCCACATGCCCACGGCGGCAATCGCGGCGGCAGCAGCGCCCGCGGCAGCGCCAGCCAGTGCGGCTTTACTCGTCGTCGTCTTCGGGGACGGGGACTTCAAGAATTTCGTCGTCGTCGTCAAGCTTGTCGTACTCTTTCAGCAGTTCGGTCAGGGCCGCCTTGGCTGCGCGCTGTTCAGCTTCTTTCTTGTTACGTCCCACACCGGGCCCGAATGTGACGCCGTCAACCGAAACAACCACATGAAATTCCTTCAGGTGGTCGGGGCCGGCTTCCGTGATCACCTTGTACGTCGGGGCGCGCTCGTTGCGGCTTTGCACCAGGTGCTGCAGGGCGCTCTTGTAGTTCTGTTGAAACTGGTGGCTGGTAATGCTGCGGATGACAGGCCCCAGGTCGTCCTCAACGAACGCGCGGGCGGCATGAAGGCCGGCATCGAGATACAGCGCGCACAGCAGCGCCTCGTACAGGTTGGCCAAAATGCTGACGGGCAGCCTTGAGCCGCCTTCGCGGCGCACGCCCTTGCCCAGGTACATCAGGTCGGCAAAGCCGCGCTCGCGCACGCGGTCGGCCAGCACGGCGCGGCTGACGGCCACTGACTTCACGCGGGTCAGCTCGCCTTCGGGAAAGTCGGGGTACCACTCGTACAGCATTTCGCTGATGATCACGCCCAGCACGGCGTCGCCCAGGAACTCCATGCGTTCATTGCTGGGGTGCTTGTTGGTCTTGGCGCTGCTGTGGGTGAGCGCGTTGCGCAACTGGGTGATGTCGCGAAACTCGTGGCCCATCAGGGCGGCGGCTTTTTCAAGGCGCTCGGCGTCGCTGCCGGCAAAGGTTTTGCGCGATGCGGACTTGGGCTTTTCGCCCGCCGTTTCCGGGGCCATGCAGTCTCCTCAAGCAGGTGAGGAGTCCGGGGCGCCCCGAAGGGCGACGCGGACAACCCACGACGCCCATAGTCTAGCGGGCTGTCGCGCGTTGCCTAGAGTGTCGCGCGTTCCTGCCGCGTGCTCAGCGCCACCTTGTAGCGGCGCGCGCGGTTCAGGCCCGGCAGCACCGCCAGTTCCACCGCGATCGCGAACACGTAGCACACGATCGTGCTGGCAATGACGATCCGGAAGCGCCCCTCGTCCATCGCGATCAGGTAGCCGGACACGAAATTCGCCGCCGTAAAAAAGATGTGCCGTGACGAGTGCACCCACACAGCCACGGCGTTGCGGTCACGTTCATCGGCGACCTCCTGCGCAAATTGCTTGTAGATCGGCTCGCTGCCGTTCATCAGCACCTGCCGCGCGACAAATGCCGTGACCGCCGCCCACAGGTAGTGCCCCAGCGCCAGCTCTACGAAAAACGGCAGGCTCAGGATCTGGCTGGCAATCATGACCTTCACGGGCCCGAAGCGACGCACCAGCGGCGGCGTGATCAGGTAGCCGACCACCAGCACGCCGAACATGACCATGAAGATCGGGGCGATCTGTTGCGGGCTCAGGCCCCATTCGTTTTTGAAGTACACGTTAAAGAACGGAATCGTCAGGCCTGCGCCAAACCCGATCAGGATCTCCGGCAGGCCCAGCAGGAACAGCTTTTTCTTGTCGTGAAAGGTCAGGATCTGGCGCAGCGTCTTGCCCGCGCCGTCGGGCGGACCTTCGCGCACAAACGTGATCGGCACAATCGCGACCAGCACAAACGCCGCCGCGACCAGCAGTGTGGCACGGTACCCGAACAGCTGGGCCGGCACATGCTGGCCCAGCATCGTGGCGTCGCCCATGTTCGCGAACCACTGCTGCAGCAACCCTGACAGCAGGCTGCCGATGAAGCCCGACAGCGGCCAGCTCACGGCGCTGAGCAGCGCAAACCCGAACACGCGCTCTTTCATGCTGGTGTTGCGCATCAGAAACGGCGCGCCCAATGCCATGTTCAGGCTCATGGCGATGCCCGCCGCCAGCGCAGCACCCTGAAAAACCTCCAGCGTCCCGAACAAGCCCTGCGCCGCGAACCCGCACGCGTTGGCAACGCAGATCAGCATCACAAGCGTGCGCGCCCGGAAGCGACTGATGATCACGACCGCGGGCAGTGCGATCAGCAGGCCGCCCAGGCTGTTGAAGCCCTGCACGCTGGTCACCTGTTCGTGGGCCAAACCCAGGTCAACCAGGTACTGGTTGCGCAGCACCATGAAGACCTGGCGCCCCACGCCCATGACCAGCGCGGCGCACAGCCACAACCACACGTTGCGCTTGAGCATGCCCAGCCCGGCCATGTATTCGCGCAGGCCGTTCATCGGGCCTCCAGCGCGTGCTCAAGCGCATCGGCCTTGGCGCAGGTTTCGTCCCACTCGGCTTCAGGGTCGCTGTCGGCGACGATGCCGCCGCCCACGTGGTAGCTGACGCGCCCCGGCTCACACAGCAGCGTGCGGATCAGGATGTTGCTCTCAAGGCGGAAGTCCGGCGTAAGGTAGAACAGGCTGCCCGTGTAGGGGCCGCGCCGCACGGGCTCAAGATCGTGCAGGATCTGCATCGCCCGCACCTTGGGTGCGCCGCTGATGCTGCCGCCGGGAAACGTCGCGCGGATCAACGCCGCGGGTGTCACGCCCTCACGCAGGCTGCCCTGTACCGTCGCTTCGAGATGATGCACGCGCGCAAAACTATGGACGTGCAGCAGGCTCGGCACCTTGACGCTGCCGGGCACGCACACCCGCGAAAGGTCGTTGCGCTCAAGATCGACAATCATCGTAAGCTCGGCGCGGTCCTTTTCGCTGGCGTGCAACTCCGTGCGCAGCCGATAGTCCTGCTCCGGCGTGTTGCCGCGCGGCCGGGTGCCCTTGATGGGGCGCGTTTCCACCAGTCCGTTGTGAACTGACAAAAAGCGCTCCGGCGAGCTGCTCAGGACATACCGGCCCTGCCCGCAGTCCAGAAATCCCCCGAACGGGGCGGCGTTATGCGTGCGCAGCTTCAGGTACAGGCGTACGGGCTCAGCCTGGCCGTGGCGCACGACCTCGCGGGTCAAGTTGGCCTGGTAAACGTCGCCCTGCCGAATGTGCTCTTTCACCACCGCGACCTGCTGCAGGTAGTCATCGCGCGAAGTCGAAAGCTCGGGCGCGCCAAGATGCGCGGGCGCCGGATCAGGGCCTTCGCGCACCAGGTTCTCCAGCGCCGCCGCCAGCTCGGCGATGCCCGCAAATGCGCCCGGCGCGCCGCGCAAGTGGCGAAGCTCGCAGCGCTTTCCGTCCCAGGCCAGCGTCCAGGGGTAGAAGCCCGCCCACAGGTCGGGGAACTGCGGGCCGCCCACCTTCGGCGCCGGCAGCTTTTCAATGGCGCAGCGCAGGTCAAAACCCAGCAGGCCCGCCCAACCGCCGTAGAAGCCTTCAACTTCGGGCGGCTTGACCAGCGGGCACTCCTGCACGGTAAATTGCTCCACGCGCTCGAACAGTTCCAGCGCGTTGCCCTCAAGTACCGAGACCGACTTGCCGCGCACCCACGTCGCCGCCTGCCCGGTGCACGACAGCAGCATGGTCGGGCCAAACGAGAGGTAACTGTACCGGCCAAGCTCGCCGGCCAGCGCGCTGTCAAACAGCACGGCGTGGGGCCGCTGCGTGAGCACTTCAAGGCAGCGCTGCCACCCGCCCGGCGGGTCAAACGGCGCAACTTCAAGGGTCAGCGGCAGCATGAGGGGACGCTAACACAATTTTGCGGGCGCGTAAGGGCCGCTTGGCGCGGCGGCGGCCAGCCAGAACAGGGCGATTGTCCCACCCACGGGCGCGCAGAAAACGTTATATTAGTGCAAGCCGGTCAGCCCCGGCTGGAGGCCATGATGAAAACACTTGTCCGCTGGATGGTAGTGTTTGCAGCCCTCGGATTCGCGGCCCCGCTCAGCCTTGCCCAGGAAGGCGAAGGTGATGCGGGCGACGCCGCGGCCCAGCGCCTGCTGAACAAGAACTACATCAATGAAGACCTGAAAGAGTCGGTCAAGAAGGGGCTCAAGCGCCTTGCCGAATTGCAGGACGCCAACGGCGCGTTCACGCGCGCCGGCGGGCACAACGTAGGCATTGCCACGTCCTCACTGGCGGGCATGGCCCTGCTGGCCTCGGGCAGCACGCCGGAAAAGGGCCCGTACTCAACCAACATTCGCAAGTGCATTGACTGGCTTTTGAGCACGCAGGACCGCAACACCGGTTACTTTACCGGCGAGCAGGACGGCAGCCGCATCCACGGCCACGGCTACGCGACGCTGTTCCTGGCGCAGTGCTACGGCGCGCTGGAAGACGGCAACCAGAAAGACCGCATCAAGAAAGCACTGGAAGCCGCCGTTGAGCGCATCAGCAAGGGCCAGACCAAGTTCGGTGGTTGGGGTTATGTGCCCGACGACCTTACATGGGACGAAGGCAGCACTACGGTCTGCTGCATCCAGGCCCTGCGCGCAGCCAGCGACGCCGGCATCAAGGTCAAGAAAGAAACCATCCAGGGCGCCATCAAGTACATGTACGACTCAGCCGAGCGCCGCACCTTCATCCACAACAAGGAAGAGCACACCGGCTACACCTTCAAGTACTCGCTGGCCAGCGGCTGGAACAGCGACAGCTACGCGCTGTGTGCCGCCGCAATCTCGACGCTGAACGGCATCGGCGTGTACGCCGAAGGCGCGACGTGGGACGAGCATGACATAGGCAAGGTGTACGCGGGCGGCCTTCGCTGGCTGCGCTTCAAGCTGGATGACTTCCTGGGCCGTCGCAAGGCTGGCCAGGGCGCGCTGGACGTCAGCCACTTCTACTACGCGCACTTTTACGCCGTGCAGGCGATGTGGATGGCCAACGAGGAAGTGTACTTCGACGAGTACTTCCCCAAGATTCGCGACCTGCTGGTCGAAGAACAGAAGCGCAACCCCGCCAACAACGGCGGCTGGCCAAGCCAGAGCTACGGCGAAGCGTACACCACGGCGTTTGCCCTGCTGATCTTGCAGGTGCCGTACCAGTTGCTGCCGCTGTACACGAAGTAGCCGCGCTTAGGCCAGCATCGCCGCGATGTCCCGGCGCAGGGCCAGCACAGCCACGCCGCCGACCGCGACCAGCGCGCCGACCACCGCCCGCGCGGTGATTTTTTCCTTGTACACGATGCGCACGATCACGATCACCAGCACCGGGCTGATCGACATGACCGTGGCCGCGACGGCGGTGTTGGTCAGCGAGACCGCCGCCAGGCTGAGAGTCACGCCGACAAACGGCCCGAACATGGCGCCGCCGGCGGTTTGCGCCATCGCTTTTCGGTTGCGCATGGCAGCCAGAGTTTTCGGCAGCTGGCCGATGATTACGCCGTAACCCACCAGCAGCGCCATGCCCGCCACCATGCGAACGAACGTCCCGAACAGCGGGCTGACCGGCAACACGTTGTCGGCGCTCACGCCGGCAACCTCGTTCAGCCAGCCGGTCGGATCAGCCATGCCCAGCCCGGCTTTGCTCAGGATCAGCCCGCCCGCCTGTCCAAGCGCGCCCAGGATGCCCATGACAATGCCCCATAGCGCGTTGCCCTGGATTTCGCCGGGCTGGCTGCGCTCGAGCACCACCCACATCACGCCCGCCAGCGTGATCGCCATGCCGACGACACCGACCCAGCCCAGTGTTTCGTCCAGCAGCGGGATCATCAGCAGTGCCGCAAAGCCCGGCGCCAGCGCCCACAGCAGTGTCGCGCGACGCGGGCCCAGTATCTGCAACGCCTGAAAGCCCGCGGCGTCGCCCAGTGTCAAGCCGACCAGCCCCGAAAGCGCCAGCAGGATCATCTGCGGCCATGGCGCCATCACGTAGACGCCGGCTATCGCGCAGGCCGCGCCGAGCAACAGACAGGCCATGACCAGCCGGATCTGGTTGACATGAAACTGGCCCACGCGGCGCGCGGCGGCGGCAAAGAACATTGCGGTAAACGCCCAGCAGAAGGCGGTACCAAGCGCGGCGGCAATCCCCTGTGCGTCCCGGGTGAGCGCAAGCATCGCGGGAGCATTGTTTGCCGCCGGCGCGCGTCAAGCGGCGGCCGGCAACGCCGCATGCAGTGGCCTGCCCCTATGCGTGACAGCGCGTGGCGAGCATCAACGCCAGCGGTCGCTCATGGGGCCGCAGGTACAGCGCATTGCACAGTTCGCGCCATGCGGCTTGGTCCGCAGGCCGCGGCACCTGCGGCTGGCCGAACACGGGGTGGGCCGGGTTCAGCAGGCCTGCGCGCTCAAGCAGCGGCAGCAACTCAATGTCTTCGCCCCAGCGCAGGATGCCGCGGCCAATGGCGTCACAGTCCGGCCTCACGAATGGCACGCCTTCATGGGCCAGCGCACTCAGCGCACGGGCGCGGGCAATCAGCAGCGGCTTGATGGTATGGGCGACAAAGCCGTGCTTGCGGCGGCGGGCAATGATGCGAATCGCGCGGCCCTCAAGCGCGTAACCGTACACGACCTGTCCGTCCAGCCGCAGGCCGCGTTCGTCGCGGGAAAGCGGGTTGGCAATGAAGCGCGTCCAGAGTGCATCCACGATGCCAAGGATCAGCATGCCGAACGTGAGCGCGCCAAAGGCCGCCGACAAGCCAAGCAGGTTGATCGCGATCGGCTCGTGCCACGCCGGCGGCACGATGACGATGCCCACGGCGATAGCCGAAGCGATGACCAGCGCCAAACCAAAAAGTGGAAGAAACTTGCAGACAGAACGGCCGGCGCACATGGCACACCTCAACGCCCCGTAACCCGCTCTCCTTGGGGATTGTACCACACCAAAACGCGCCGCGGCGGCAAAAGCGGGCTTTACGCACGCTGGGCCACCGCCAGCACATAGCCGTCATGGTCCATGAAGTAGGCCGCTTGATCTCCCCAGTCCCGCCGCGCAAGCGGCGACGTGCAGACTGCCCCGTTTGCGGCCAGTCGGGCGCTCACAGTTCTTACGTCGGGGACGTGCAGGTAAATCTCTGCGCGCGGGCATCCGTCCACGGGACGTTGCGCGCCAAGCGCGTCGCCCAGGAAGTGCCGTGTGTTCTGCTGCGGCATCAGCCCAAGCCGGGCGCCATCGTTCAGCCGGTACTCGACGTACACAGGCACATCTACCGTCTTCTCGAAGCCGAACACGGCATCGTAGAACGTCGCTGCCCTGGCCAGGTCAGCGACATAGAGGATGGTCAGCGAAAGTTCGGCCCGCATGTGAAAGCCCTGTTCACTTCACGCCCAACTCGATGCGCTTGAGTTCGCGGATTTCGTCGCGCAGCAGGGCCGCCGTTTCAAAATCCAGGTTCTTGGCGGCCTCGAACATTTCTTTTTCGAGCTTGCTGATCAGTTTGGGCACCTCGGCGCGATCGACGATGCGTTCAACGCCGCGCGGCGGCTCATGCACCGGCGGGTACTTGTCGGCAAGCTTCTTCTTGCGGCCCTCCAGCGCGCCAGCCTTTTCCGCTGCTTGCAGCGCCCTGCGCGTGGCGAAGTTGCGGCCGGTTTCGGTGGCCGCGCTGCCATCGCCCCGGCCGGGGTCGCGCACGCTGCCGGGCTTCTTGCGTTTGCCCTTCTGGCCGGGCCACTCGTAGTGGGTGTAGGTTTCTTCTTCTTTATCGACTGTCACGTAGTCGGCTTCAAATATGCTGGCCAGCACGTCGTCAATCTTGCTGATGATTGTGCGCGGCGTGATGTTGTGCTGCTGGTTGTAAGCTTCCTGTAGCCGGCGGCGGCGCTCGGTTTCGTCAATCGCGCCCTGCATGCTTTGCGTGACCTTGTCGCCGTACATGATCACGCGGCCGTTGATGTTGCGCGCGGCGCGGCCCACCATCTGGATCAATGAGTTGTGGCTTCGCAGGTAGCCTTCGCGGTCGGCGTCGAGTATTGCCAGCAGGCTGACCTCGGGCAGGTCAAGGCCCTCGCGCAGCAGGTTGATGCCGACCAGTATGTCAAACTCGCC
The DNA here is from genome assembly GCA_019636195.1 of Planctomycetota bacterium. Lineage (GTDB taxonomy): Bacteria > Planctomycetota > UBA8742 > UBA2392 > UBA2392 > JADJRK01. The sequence goes on from JAHBYA010000004.1 coordinate 340,775, forward strand.
CTTGCGCAAATCGCGCAGGATCTCGGTGCGTTCAATCGTGTCGATGTCGGCGTGCAGATACCGTACCTTGAAATCAAGGTCCGCCAGGTACGCCGCCAGGTCTTCGGCCATGCGCTTGGTCAGGCAGCACACCAGCGCGCGCTCGTTGCGGCCGATCACGGTGCGCAACTCGCCGATCAAATCGTCCACTTGCCCCTTGGCCGGCTTGACCTCGATGGGAGGGTCAATCAGGCCCGTGGGGCGCACGATCTGTTCGACGACGTGGCCCAGCGACCTTTCAAGCTCGTAGTTGCCGGGCGTTGCGCTGACGTACAGCGTCTGGCGCTTGATGGCTTCACACTCTTCGAACTTGAGGGGCCGGTTGTCGATGGCGCTGGGCAGGCGAAAGCCGAACTCGACCAGCACCTCTTTGCGCGCGCGGTCGCCCTTGTACATGCCGCCGATCTGGGGCACGGTCACGTGGCTTTCGTCCAGCATCAGCAGCGCGTTCTGCGGCAGGTAGTCCAGCAGGCAGGGCGGCGGGCTGCCGGGCGCGCGGTGCTCAAAGTGGCGCGAGTAGTTTTCGATGCCCTTGCAGGCGCCGATTTCACGGATCAGTTCAAGGTCGTACTTCGTGCGCTGCTCAATGCGCTGGGCCTCCAGCAGTTTGCCCTTGGTCTTGAAGTACTCGATCTGCTGGACCAGCTCTTTCTCGATGTTCTCGAGCGCAAGGTCCAGCTTGCTTTGCGGCGTGACATAGTGGGTGGCAGGGTAAATCGTCACCTTGTCCAGTTCGCCCATGACTTCGCCGGTCAGCGGATCAATCTCCCATATGCCTTGCAGGTCATCGCCGTAAAACTCAAGGCGGATGACCTTGTCTTCTTCGTAGATCGGAAAGATGTCCAGCACGTCGCCGCGAACGCGGTAGGTGCCGCGCTGCAGGTCAAAGTCGTTGCGCGTGTACTGAATTTCGACCAGCTTGCGCACCGACTTTTTGCGGCTTAGCGGCACGCCTTTTTCGGCGTAGAGCAATGCCCCCTGATAGGCCTCCGGCGAGCCCAGCCCGTAAATGCAGCTTACGCTGGCGACGATGATGACATCGCGCCGGTCAAGCAGGCTGCGGGTGGCGCTGTGGCGCAGGCGGTCAATGCGTTCGTTTTGCGCGCTGTCTTTTTCAATGTAGGTGTCGGTTTGCGGCACGTACGCTTCGGGCTGGTAATAGTCGTAGTAGCTCACGAAGTATTCGACCGCGTTGTAAGGAAACAGCTTCTTGAACTCGCTGAACAGCTGCGCCGCCAGTGTCTTGTTCGGCGCCATGATCAGCGCGGGCCGGTTAAGTCGCTCAATCACCTTGGCCATTGTGAACGTCTTGCCGCTGCCGGTGACGCCCAACAGGGTCTGAAACGGGGCGCCTTGCTCAAAGCCGCGCACCAGCGCGTCTATGGCTTGCGGCTGGTCGCCCGCGGGTGAGTTGTCGGACACAAGTTTGAAGGGCTTCTGCGGCATCGCGGCAGCATATCAACGCACCCGACAGGCCGGCGCAATCCCGCGCCCGTTTGTCCATCTCAGTACGGAAAGGCACGAAGGGCGGACCTCTCGACGATCCGCAATGCTTTCGTGGCTTTGCAATTGGTGTTTTCGTGTTTTCGTGGCCAAATGACGCCATGAAACGACTGTTGCTCATCACGCTGGCGCTCTGCCTCTCATCCGCGACTTCGCTCGCCAAAGACGAGCCCCAGGTTGTCACCCTCGATGCGCCCCATGAGGGCAAGTTCGCCACCGCGCCGCGCGTGTTTGCCCACGAGGGCAAGTTCCCAGCCGACAGCGCCGTGCGCGGCCCCGACGGCAAGGACGTGCCCAGCTACTACGACACCAAGAACAGCCGGATGTTGTTTCTGGGTGAGGTGCCTGCGGGCGGCGGCAAGTTCACGATTCATCCGGGTGTGAAGTCCAAGGCCAAGCTGCCCGCCTGGAAGAAGGGCAAGACCGGCAAGGAAGTCCGCGAGATCGACTTTGGCGGCCTGAAGGTCAAGCGCGCCAACGCCCAGCTTGAAAGCGACTTGATCAGGCTGAAGCTCGACCCAGAAAAGGAGATCCACGGCCGCCTTGAGATCACAACGCTTAAGGGCAGCTATAAGCTCGAACTGAGCCCGCTGGGCCAGGCCTACGGCTGCATCGACGACCTGAAGCACCTGAGCAACGCCACCAGCGACGAAAACAGCGCCACCGGCCAACCGGACGAGCAGCAGTTGTTTGCGATTTTTGCGGTGCCTGAAAGGGCCACGCTGATTGAGCCCAACCCGTTTCAGCGCCGGCTGCGCGTTGATTGCGTTGACTTCGCGCGCAAGAACAACAAGGAAATCCTCGACCTGTACGACGACTACGCCTACGAAGTAACGCTGACATGGGGCAGCCCGGTGGTGACGATCCAGGCCTTTCGCAAGCTCAAGACCGACTACTACAACCACAACGGCGTGAACCTTAACGAGTTCTATATCGACGGCTTTCCGGTGCAGTTGCAGATGCCCGGCTGGGAAGCGCCGCGCGACGAGACAACAACCGGGCCCGGCACGATCCTGAACATCAAGTTCAAGAACGCCATGCTGCTGGGCAACAAGGGCAGCACCACGCTGATTCACCAGCCGGATTTCGAGAAGCTGGGCATCGAAGGCCCATGCATGATCGCCAAGCAGGACCGGGTCATGACCGTGATAAGCCAGACCTGGCACCAGGGCTGGCGCGCGTACCGCATCAAGGCGGGCGACTACAACGACACCGTCAACCTGGTGTGCGACGTAAAAGGCGAAAAGCAATTCGCCGACTGGCTGCCGGAACTTGGCGTCACTCAATGAACGACGCCCGCGGTTGCGGGCGTCGTATTGGGCAGCGTGAACTTTACTCGGCGGCGACGGTGGCGGTTTCGGACTTGTCTTTCTTCTTGTCCTTGCCGTCCTTGGGCTTGTCGGAGTAAACGAAGTCCAGCTCGGTCTTGTCTTTGATTTCCTTGCCGTCTTCGTCTTTGGCCTTCCTTACCCCGACTGTTACCTTGTGCTTGCCGGCCAGCTTGCCGCGCAGCAGTTCTTCTGACAGCGGGTTTTCGATGTACTTTTCGATGCCGCGGCGCAGCGGCCGGGCGCCGAACTCCAGGTTCTGGACTTCCTTGGTCGCGAGCACCCACTCTTTGGCTTCGACGGGTACTTCAAGCTCAATCTCGTGCTGCGCCAGACGCTTGCGCACGCCCTTGATCTCGATGTCGAAGATCTTGTACAGGTCTTCCTTGTTCAGCGGCTTGAACACGATGATTTCGTCAAGCCGGTTCAAAAACTCCGGCTTGAAGTGACGCTCGATTTCGTGCATCAGCATTTCGCGCATCTTGTCGTGGCGAGATGCGTCGTCTTTCTTGACGAAGCCCAGCCCCGTCTGGTTCTTGATAATGTTCGCGCCGATGTTGCTGGTCATGATCAGCACGACGTTCTTGAAGTCCACGATGCGCCCGAAGCTGTCGGTGAGCTGCCCTTCTTCCATTACTTGCAGCAGCATGTTGTACACGTCGGGGTGGGCCTTTTCGATTTCGTCCATCAGCACCACGGCGTACGGGCGGCGGCGGATCTTTTCCGTCAACTGGCCGCCTTCTTCATAGCCCACGTAGCCCGGGGGCGCGCCGACAAGCCGCGAGACATTGAATTTTTCCATGTACTCGCTCATGTCAATCTGCACCAGCGCTTCGTCTGACCCGAACATGAACTCGGCCAGTGCCTTGCACAGCAGCGTCTTGCCCACACCGGTCGGGCCGACGAACAGGAAGCTGCCGATCGGGCGTTTCGGGTTTTTCAGGCCGGCGCGCGAACGGCGCAGCGCGCGCGCGATTTGGCCGATGGCTTCGTCCTGTGAAATCACGCGCTTGTGCAGCTCTTCTTCCATCTTCAGCAAGCGCTCGGATTCGCCCTGGTCGATGCGCGTGAGCGGGATGCCGGTCATTTTGCTGACCGTTTCGCAGATCACTTCCTCGTCCACCGTGCCGCTGATGACGTTGGCTTGCTCGCGCCATTCGCGCTGCATGCGTTCTTTTTCCTTGCGCAACTGCATGGCCTTGTCGCGCAACTGGGCGGCTTTTTCGTACTCCTGGTTGCTGATCGCTTCGTCCTTCTCCGACTCAAGGCGGTCGATCTCGCCGTTCAGGTCACTGAGATCGGGCGGCTTGCTCATGCTGCGCAGCCTTACGCGGGCGCCGGCTTCGTCCATCACGTCAATGGCCTTGTCCGGCAGAAAGCGGCTGGGGATGTAGCGGGATGAAAGGTCAACGCAACCCTTGAGCGCGTCGTCGGTGTAGCGCACGCGGTGGTGCGTTTCGTAGCGGTCTTTGAGGCCGTGCAGGATGGCAAGCGCGTCTTCAATGGACGGCGGCTCAACCATTACCTGTTGGAAGCGGCGCTCTAATGCGCCGTCCTTTTCAATGTAGCGGCGGTACTCGTCCAGCGTGGTCGCGCCAATCACCTGCACTTCGCCGCGCGAAAGTGCGGGCTTGAGCACGTTACTGGCGTCGATGGCGCCTTCCGCGCCGCCGGCGCCTACCAGCGTGTGCAGCTCGTCGATGAACAGGATGACATTCTTGGCGCGCCGCACTTCGGTCATTACGGCCTTGATGCGCTCTTCAAACTGGCCGCGGTACTTGGTGCCGGCGACCATCATGGCAAGGTCAAGCACGACAATACGCCGGTCACGCAGTAGCTCAGGCACGTTGCCGTTGATGACTTCCTGCGCCAGGCCCTCGACAATTGCGGTCTTGCCGACGCCGGCTTCGCCGATCAGCACCGGGTTGTTCTTGGTGCGGCGGCAAAGCACCTGAATCACGCGCTCAATTTCGTTCTTGCGCCCGATCACCGGGTCAAGGCTGCCTTCGCGGGCCAACTCGGTCAGGTCGCGCCCGAATGCGTCCAGCGCCGGGGTCTTGCTCTTTTCATTGCCCTGCGCGGCGTTGCCGGGGCCGATGCTGGCTGTGTCGCGGGGCTTGCTGCGGCGGCCGGTGTCTTCCTTGCCGGCGCCGGCCTGGTTTGCGTCAGGGCTGAGCAGGTCAAGCACTTCTTCGCGGACTTCGTCCAGCCGCACGCCCAGGTTCATAAGAACCTGCGCGGCGATGCCTTCGTTTTCGCGCAGCAGGCCGAGCAACAGGTGCTCGGTGCCGACGTGTTCGTGGTTCAGGGTTGCGGCTTCTTCTTTGGCGAGGTCGATCACGCGCTTGGCGCGCGGGGTAAACGGCAGCTTGCTGGGCGCGGTCATGACCTGCGGGCCCTGCTGTACGAGTTTTTCGATCTCGAGCCTGATCTTGCGCAGGTCAACATCCATGTTGCGCAGCACGGTGGCGGCGACGCCGCTGCCCTCAAGGATCAACCCGAGCAGGATGTGCTCTGTGCCGATGTACTCGTGGTTGAACTTCTGGGCCTCCTGCCTTGCCAGGCCGAGTACCTTGCGTGCGCGTTCAGTGAATTGCTCAAACATGTTCGCCTCGTTGCGGCGCTGCCCCCAGGGCCGCGGGTTTGCAATGCGTCAGGTTCAACGGTAGCGGTGATCTGCGCCGCGTCAATTGCCCGCCGATGTGGATAAAACGCGCATCCGGGGCCGATTGATTCCGCATCATTTCCCCTCCAGCCCCGTGCAAACACCGTGCCCACCCTGATTTCAGCCGTGAACCGCCGCGTCGGCAATCTATGCTGCGGGTACACACAAGAGGAGACTCCCATGAAGAACGTTGTTTCTACGGCGTTGGCGGCGCTTGTCCTTGTGACGGCCTCAGTTACCGGCACGCCCTCGGCCCAGCCAGCCGCCACCGGCGACGCATTACAGGCGCAGGCTGAGCGCGTACGCAGTGCGCTGTTTACGGGCACGCCGGACGAGTTTTTCAACGCGATAGCGCCGTGGCTGCAGGGGCGGGTACGCCTGAACCAGGAAGACACGGTAGAGCAGTTGACGAACTTGCGGGACAAGTCGCCGGGATTTGCCGATGACTTCAAGAAGGAGCTGGAAGAGCACCTGTACGGGCAAGGCGGCATGGACCCGGACCGCCAAAGCGGCATCAAGACCCTGGACGACGTGATCAACGCCAGGCCCGCGCTGGTGTTTGCGGTGCGTTACGGCTTCTTCAAGGTCCGCGCGGAAAAGATGAAGGCGCGGGTCAGCAAGCGCTGGCACCTTGTGGATCGCAGCGTCGGCAGCGCGAGCCAAGGCAGGTTGAACCAGCAGGTGGGGACGGTGCGGTTCGGCAGCGTCGGCCACCACGACATGATTGAGGTGCGTTGCGTGGCGGAGGGCACCCAGTGGCAGGTGGTGGACGTACGAGTGAGCATGGGGGCGCTGGAGCTGGATTTTGAAGGCTGCCCGGCGCTGAACAACCCGATCGACGACGCCGTCGAGTGGAGATCGCAGATCGCCGAGATTCGCGAAGAAGGCGAACAGATGCTGCAGGCGTACAAGAACCAGACGCGCGTGTACTTCGCAAAACACGGCAAGGCGCCAGCCACGTTGGTCGCAGATTGCGGCGCCGGTGCAGAGGACCTTGAAGGAGTGTTCTTCACAATCCGCGACAAGGTGTACAAGAAGCCCGACATGGAGCGCAGCGCGCTGGTGGTCAACCCGATGGACGAGAGCTTCGGCTGGGGGGCGATCTACTACAATTACGCGGACGGCAACTCAGACCTGAAGTGGTATGCGAACAGCGCAGACCTTGAGGCGGACCTGAAGGCCTTCGAGACCGCAAAGTAGCCAAATGCAACCGGGGGCAGGCCCGTGCCTGCCCCCGGTGTTTCGTTGCATCCACTACATGCTTTCCGCCAGTTTCCGTGCTTCGTCTGCGGCGGCGGTGCCTTCGTACTTCTTGTAGAAGTCGTTCAACGCCTTCTTCTTGGCGGCGCTGTCCTTTGCCTTTTCGTTGGCTTGCAGCGTCTTCTCAAGCGCGTCCCAAGCCGACAGCTCCTTCTTTACGTCCTTGTCCTTGCGCAGTTCTTTGGCCTCGTCTTCGGCGGCCTTGCCTTCGTCGGTGCCCTTGAAGCCCTTGGCCAGCGTGTCCAGCGCCTTCAGGGCGTCGTGGTAGCGACGGCTGGCCTTGCCTGCCTCGGCCTGGCCCTGGAGCTTCTTGGCCACTTCATCGACGCGGTTGATGATGAAGTCCGCGTCGGCGACAAAGGCCTCGTTGTCCGCCTTCTTTTCCTTTGCCTTTTCGGCGTCGCTGCGGGCCTGCGCGTAGTTGCCCGCGACAAACGCCTGTGCCACTTTTTCCAGACCCGGCGCAACTTCAAGCTTGCCCAGACCGGGGTACTTGATGCGCGCCAGCTCTTTTTCAATCACAGCCTCGTAGCCGCTGCGACCTTCCCACACCACCTTGGCGTCCGGCCCGATCACGAAACCGTAGGGCAGGCCGCTCCAGCCGTTGCGGTAGCCGCTGAAGTCCGACCCGTTGTAGGGGCAAGGCACCTTGCAGCCGCGATCCGCCAGGAACTTTTCAACTTCTTCCCGTGGGTGGCTCTGCGCATAAACAATGAAAATGTGCAGGCCCTTTTCCTTCTTCTCCGTGTAGAGCTTGTTGAGCGAAGGCAACGCCTTCACACAAGGCCCTCAGTTGATGCCCCAGAACTTGATGAGGACCACGTCGCCCTTGCACTGCTCAAAGGTCGTGGCTTCGGGCGCGTTGATGCAGTCTTTCGCGTCGAAAGACGGGGCGTCCTTGCCCTCAAGAACCTTTTGGGCAAACAGCGACGGCGCGAATGCCGCCAGCATCAAGAGCGCGATCACGCTCGTTTTCATGTGCAATCTCCTGAATTCTTGCATCTATTGGTGTACGCGTGACACGCCTTCTTACGCGGAAAAACCAGCGAACTATATAGGATAGAACCTTTGGGCGGGTGCGGGGTTTCGCATTTTCTTTTCTGCACAGCCCTTTGTGCAGTAACGGTTTAGAACAATGCCACTGGTCACGATTTCAAAGCTCAGCATGCACTACGGCGGCCCCGACCTGCTGCGCGGTGTCTCGTTGGACATTGAGCCCGGAACAAAGATTGGACTGATCGGCCAGAACGGCACAGGCAAATCAACTTTGCTCAAGCTCATCGCCGGAGAGATCGAAGCCACTGATGGTCAGGTCTTTCGCCAGAGAAACCTGCGCCTTGCCTACCAGACCCAAGAACTTCACGCCGCGCCGGGCGCGACCGCGTGGTCTGAAATGCGCACCCTCTTCGCGGACAGCATCAACCGCGAACAACGCCTGCGCGTGCTTGAAGAAAGACTGGCCAAGGGCGAAGACCTGTTGGCCGAGTACGAGCGTCTGCAACACGAGCACGAATCCTCGGGCGGCTACGACGTTGACCGGCGCATTGAACAGGTGCTGACCGGCCTTGGCTTGCCGCAAACGGCGTGGCACCAGCCGATCCAGACCTTCAGCGGCGGCGAACGCAACATTATCGCGCTGGCGCGCATCGTGCTGCTTGAGCCCGACTTGATGCTGCTGGACGAACCCAGCAACCACCTGGATATGGACGGCATTGAGTGGTTCATACGCTTTTTGCGCACCACGCGCGCGGCTGTGGTCATGGTCAGCCACAACCGCCACCTGCTGGATACCACGGTCGGCGAAATCTGGGAGCTGCACAGCCGCAAGATCACGCGCTGGACCGGCGGCTACAGCGACTTTGCCCGCCAGAAAGCCGAAGCGCTGGCGTTGCAGGAGCGCCAGTACAAGGCCCAGCAGCGGCTGATCAAACGCATCCAGTTTCAGGCACGCAGGCTGCTGGACATGGCGCGCGCATACGACGACCCCGGCCAGGCCAAACGCGCCAAAGCGATGCTGATGCGCATTGAGCAGATGGACAAGATCGAGGCGCCCGACCGCAGCGAAAACCGCTTTCACGCAAGTTTGGGCGACGGTCGATTCAGAGGCCACTTGGCGCTGGCGATCGAGGGCTTGACGATAAGCGTCGGTGCCGGGTCGCAAGTCCCGAGCCCCGAGTCAAACACAACTGACGCGCCACCCGGGACCCGGGACACGGGACCAGCCCTCGCCAGGCAACACCGAACGCCGAACACCGAACACCGAACGCTGTTGCAAGACACATCGCTGACCATCGAGTACGGCCAACGTGTTGCGCTGGTTGGGCCCAACGGCAGCGGCAAGACCACGCTGTTCAATGCGATCCTGCACCACGCCGATTGGGAACACCCGGACATCGACGTGCAGGAAGGCGCGTTTCATATCGCCGGACGCCTGCGCACCGGCAAAGCCGCCAGGATCGGCAACTACAGCCAGATTCACCAGCACGTGCTGGATGAGGGCGCAACGCTGATTGAATGGTTCATGCGCGCCACCGGGCTTGAGTTTCAGCCGGCAACGCTGATGCTGCACCGCTTTCTGTTTTCGCGCGACGACCTGACCCGCCCGATTGCAACACTGAGCGGCGGCGAAAAAAGCCGGCTGCAACTGGCGCGGCTTGTGCATGAGCAGGTAAATTTCCTGATGCTCGACGAGCCCACAAACCACCTGGACATCCAGGCCTGCGAGCAACTGGAAGAAATGCTCGATGAGTTCGAGGGCACGCTGCTGGTAATCAGCCACGACCGGTACTTTCTGGACAAGCTGGTGAACCGCGTCGTGGAAATCAAGGACGGGCAACTGGTGCCGTTCGAGGGCGACTTCGCCAAATGGTGGCAAAAGAGACACGCCCAGCCAGCTTCTGCGGGCGACGCAGGCAACAGGAGCCCGGAGCGGTCGCGCAGCGACATACCCGAGGGGCGCGAAGCGACCCGCAGGGGCCGACGGGGTGAACCCGGCCCGCACCTGCAAAGCCAGGCATCAGCCGCCCAGACCGCCAAGCAGCAGCGCGAAGATCAAAAGGCCCACCAGCGCGAGCAGCATCGGCTGAGGACCGAGCTGCGAACGCTGGAGGCCCGCATCGAAAAGCTGGAGGTGAAGCAGAAAGAGCTTGAAATGGCGCTCGCCCACGCCTTCAGCGCCCAGGGCCAGCAATCAGCCGAAGAAGCCCTGAAGCTGAACGAAGCCTTCGAGCACGTAAGGCAGCAGATCCAGCAAGCCTACCACCAATGGGAAACGCTGGCCGCCGCGATTGAGTAGCTACTCGGTCTTGGCCTTCAGCTCGATGGCGGGCAGGGTTTTCTTGTCTTCTTCGGTGGCTGGGGCTTCGAAGCGGTTGCCTTGCAGGGTTGGCTTGACGATGAACTTCAGGCCTGATTTCGTCTGCGCGAAAATCACATAGTGCTGGAAGTTCAGGTCCTTGATCCAGCAGCCGGTGGCGTCTTTGGCCAACTCCTGCACCATGGGCTTGCTGTTTTCGTCCTTGCCCGCGATCCAGTCGTCGTAGCCCTTTTCCATGCGCGCAACCCACATGCTGGGCAGGGACTTCTCCATGCCGACGAAAAGCAGCTTTTCGATTTCGTAGGGGCCGCCGCCGAGTTCGGGCAGCTTCCAGGCCAGTTTCACGCCCGCTTCCCTGGCGTAAATGCGGTTGCTGGTGAAGTACGGAAAGTAGGTGGGCATGTAGTACGCGTCGGCGCGGACGTGGTCCGTCTCAATCAGTTCGGCCTTCATGTTGGCCGGCAGGTGGCGCTTGCCCTGCTCGTCAATGAACAGTACGTGCACGTTGACCATGCGGTACTCGTCGCGGCGGTCAATGACGGCCATGGGCACGCGGGCGGTGTCCACGGCGATGCGGGTGCGTTCAAGCTCCGGCCCGCCGGCCTTGACGAAGCCCTTGGCGTCGAACTCGTCAGCGAACAGCAGCTCGCGCCACTTGGGGCAGCGCTCGTCAATGCTGGGCGCGACCGGCCAAGCCTGTGCCAGGACATAGACCTCAAGGTGCTTGACCTCGATGGCCGGTTTGTCCCATTGCACCTGCCAGCCGCTGGGGCTGAGGTTGCTGCCGGTGGGCGTGCATTGCAGGGGCTTGAACTCGATGTCTGCGGCGGCCAGCGCCGCGGGGACCATCAGCAAGGCGATCAGCAATGCGCGCATGGGTGCTCCTGTGTGGGTTTGCCGCAAGTTTACGATAACAGTGTGTCCGCATGAAAGAGCCAGGTGTGGCCGCAGTTGGTGCACACCCCGGCGGCAAAGCTAGCGCCCGCTTCGTCGGTGTCTTCCTCGCGGCTGGCGGTGAAGTGCAGTGACACGTAGTTCGAGATAATCGCGCGCGCACCCGCACCCGCGCCGCAGGCCGGGCACGAGCCCGAGACCTTCTTGCTTTTGAAGGCTTTCTGGATGGCCTTGAAATCTTTTTTGGGCATGTCGCCGGAGTCGCTCAAGTTCGTCCTTTGCTGTTGCCTGCTCGATGCAATGCCCGTCGCTGGCGCTCCGGGCTCTTGTTTCATGCCATGGGGATTTTTACCGGGTTGGCGGCTTTCTTGTTGTGGCGCTTGGCCTCGACGTAACCGGCGTCGATGTGGCGGGCTATGCCCATGCCGGGGTCGTTGGTCAGCACGCGCTCAAGTCGCTGATCGGCCTCTTTGCTGCCGTCGCACACGATCACCTGCCCGGCGTGAAGTGAATAGCCCATGCCCACGCCGCCGCCGTGGTGAAAACTCACCCAGGTCGCGCCGCTGGCTGTGTTCAGCAGCGCGTTCAAAATCGGCCAGTCGGCAACCGCGTCGGTGCCGTCTTTCATGGCTTCGGTTTCGCGGTTGGGGCTGGCGACGCTGCCGCAATCTAAATGATCGCGCCCGATCACGATTGGCGCTTTCACTTTTTTGGTCCTCACAAGCTTGTTGAACAACAGGCCCGCCTTGTGACGCTCGCCATATCCAAGCCAGCAGATGCGCGCGGGCAGGCCCTGAAACTCAAATGCGTCGCGGGCTTTATCAAGCCAGTTGTGCAGGTGCTTGTGGCGCGGAAAGAGCTCTTTCAGCTCGCGGTCGGTGGTGTAAATGTCTTCCGGGTCGCCGGAAAGCGCCACCCAGCGGAAAGGCCCCTTGCCCTCGCAGAACAGTGGCCGGATGTACGCGGGCACGAAACCTGGAAAATCAAAGGCGTCTTTGACGCCCGCTTCGAGCGCGTGGCCTCGCAGATTGTTGCCGTAGTCGAAGGTGTGTGCGCCCTTGCGCATCAGGGTCAGCATCTGGCGGCAGTGCTTGGCCATGGTGCGGAAGGCCTGCTTTTCGTAGCCGGCGGGGTCGGCTTTGCGCAGCTTCAGGGCCTCGGCCAGTGTCATGCGGTCGGGCACGTAGCCGTTCAGCGGGTCGTGGGCGCTGGTCTGGTCGGTCAGCAGGTCGGGCGTGACGTTGCGTTTGATCAGCCGATCCAGCAACTCGGTCGCGTTGCAGCACACGCCGATGCTGATGGCCTGCTTGCGCGCGGCGCAATCCAGCGCGCGGTCTATCGCGCTGTCAATGCTGTCGGCCTTTTCGTGCAGATAGCGGTCGTGCAGGCGCTTGTCGATCCTTGACGCGTCAACATCAGCGGCCAGAAACGTCGCGCCGCACATGGTCGCCGCCAGCGGCTGTGCGCCACCCATACCGCCCAGGCCCGCGCTCACGACCAGCCGGCCCTTGAGCGTCGCGCCCTTGCCCCAGTGGGTGCGGGCTGCCTGCGCGAAGGTCTCGTACGTGCCCTGCAGAATGCCCTGGGTGCCGATGTAGATCCATGAGCCCGCGGTCATCTGCCCGAACATCATCAGGCCGCGCTCGCGCAGGCTGTAAAAATGCTCCCAGGTTGCCCACTTGGGCACGAGGTTGCTGTTGGCCAGCAGCACGCGGGGCGCGTCCGCGTGCGTCTTGAACACAGCCACCGGTTTGCCGCTCTGGATCAGCAGGGTTTCGTCGTCGCGCAGCTCTTTCAGCGACTTCAGGATTGCGTCAAAGCATTTCCAGTTGCGGGCGGCTTGCCCGATGCCGCCATAGACCACCAGTTCGCGCGGGTTTTCGGCGTTGGCGGGATCAAGGTTGTTCATGAGCATGCGCAGCGGCGCTTCGGTCAGCCACGACTTCGCGTGCAGCCTTGTGCCGCGCGGGGCATAGATCGCGCGCGGGCCTTTGCCGCGCAGGGCTCTTTCGGCGAGTCTTGCAACATCAGGCATGGCAACCTCCGGCGAGGTTGTAGCAATCGCGGCGCAAAAGTGGACAGGGCCTAGCGCAGGCGCAGGATGTGCGGGCGGGCGTTGTCCTTCCATGGTTGCAACAGCCCGTTTTCGTCGGTGTCATCGACTTCAAGCCAACCCACGGTCAAGCCATCGCGGCTTGCGGTGAAGTCAGTCGCGGCAAGGTCAAAGTCCGCAAGCTTGTGGAACTTCAGGGCGCGGTCCATCAGGTAAAGTCGCGCACCCAGGTTGCCCCGTTCAACCAGCAGCAGGCCGCGCTGGTCGATCCACGCCAGCACCTCGTAGTTGAAGCGGGCGCTGAGCGAGCGGGTGTCGCGGTGCTGCACGTCGTCAATCACCAGTATCTCGAAGCTCGCGCTGCCCGCCTGGCGCACAAACGGGTTGCCGCGCATGGAAGAGGTCGGGTCGCGCTCCTGCACGCCGAAGTATGAGCCTTCCCCGGTTGCCAGAACACGGGACTTGCGGCTGGGCTTGTACAGGGGCACGGGTTCGGCCTCGGCGGGATCGAACACGAGGTACTCCACATGGTCAAGCAGCGAAGGCGGCGGCGGCGGCCCCTCGTCTTCCGGCGGCAGCGGCCCGTCGCGGCCCCAGCGCATCGGCTCGCGCGGCTTGGGCGTGGACTGCATGCGCTCAATCAGCAGCTTGTCGCCTTCCAGCACCAGCGCGACATTGAAACCGCGTACCACCTGGGTGCGCGCGCCCGTGACAAGGTCCAGGCTTGTGATCCAGCCGCTGACTTCGTCGTCGCTCGGCACCGCTAACAGCACTTCGCGGCCGCCGCGCCAGGTCGCGACCGGCGTTTCGCCGGCGGCAAGCGTGGCCGCGTGCCGAAGGTTGCCGCCGTCGCGGTTGCTGACGACGAGCGTGCAATCATCCAGCTCGTCAATCACGTCGTCATGGTTCAGGTCGTGGCGGCGTGTGGTGAACAGGATGCGCCCGTCGGCCAGGAACAGCGGTGGGTGCGCATCCACCCCGGTATCGGCGACCTTGCCCTCCGACTTTTCGGGGCCCACACAGTACAGCGCGTACATTTGCGGCGCTTTGCCCTCACGAGGCAGTGAACGATAGTAGTAAAAGCGTTCGCCGTCCGGCGAAAGCACAGCCCGCAGCATCGGGCCCTGCGCAACGGTAAGCGCGCGCGGGCGCGGCGTGCCCAATGTGCTGACCCAGCCGGCTGCCGCGGGGTCCTTGTCGGGGCGTGCGCGCAATGAACCCTTGGGCTCGGCGGGTGCTTCGGGTTCGGGCTCCGGTTCGACCTCGTCCTGCGCGACCGCGGGCGTGAACGCGAACAGCAGCAGCAACATACAGAGCACACGCCTCATGCGGGCTCCCCGGCAATGGCCTTGGTGTCCCGGCGGCTGGTGGCGTTGACCTGTGTGGTGGTGGGCCTGCGGGTTGAGGTCGGCTTGGGCGGGCGATAAGGGATGTACACCGTGAACGTGCTGCCCTTGCGCAGCACTGAGCTGACGGCGATGCGACCGCCGTGCGCACCGACGATTTCCTTGCAGATGGCCAGGCCCAGGCCCGTGCCGTCCACGTTGCGCGAAAGCTCCTGGTCAACGCGATAAAACTTCTCGAAGATTCGCCCCAGCTCTTCCTGCGGTATGCCGATGCCGCGATCCGCAACCTCAATGAACAGGTCGTTGCGGTCCACGCCGACGTTCACGAACACCAGCTTTTCGCTGCCGCCGTACTTGATGGCGTTGCTCAGCAGGTTCAACACCACTTCGCGGATCGCGTCCTTGTCGAACATCGCCTGGCTGGGCAGGCCCGGCAGCATCTTCAGGCGCACTTCGCCCTTTTCGTTCGCGGCCTGCGCTTTGAACAGCCCTACCGTGTCGCGCACAACCTGCGCGATGTTGTTCGGCTGCATGTTGTACTTCTTGACCTGGTTTTCGACCTTGCTGAAGCTCAGCACGTGGTCAATCAGCGCGCCCAGCCGGTCTGTCTCGGTCATGATCACTTCAAGGCAGGCCTTGACCTGGTTCTCGTCCTTGACGCGGCCCAGCTTCAGCGTTTCGACGAACATCCGGATGCTGGTCAGCGGCGTCTTGAGCTCGTGGGTCACGTTGCTGACGAAGTCAACTTTCTTGCGCGCTTCGCTGGCTTCGCGCAGGATCATGTGCACCACCATCAGTGTCGCGCTGGCCACAATCGGCACGCACAGGATGGCGATGACAATGAAGATTGTACTGAGCAGCGTCTCGTCGTTGTAGAACTGGCGGTCCGTGTTCAGCTTCAGCACGACGTAGCGTTGCGGCATGACTTCACGGTGCACCGGCGCAAAGCCCACAGTTTCCTGGCGGCTGCCCGGTGGTGTAGCCCAGCTGAGGCCCCCGCGGTCCACGATTTGCAGGCTTAACGCGTCACTTGGCAGGTCAAAGCCCGAGATGTGGTTGTTCACCATCCGTTCCATCTCGGCGGGGATCAGCAGCCAGGCGACGAACGTCGGCGCCTCGGGGTGGTGATACACCAGCCAGCTTGCCTGTGCGCCGGACGCGTCGGGCGGCAGGTGCACGGTGTGGCGGGTGCCGGCCTGGCGTCGGTGGGCGCGGATTGCCTCAAGCAGCGCGGGGGATGCGTCGTGACGGGCGTTGCCGTCAAGGCTGCGGGCCGCAACGACCCTGCCGTTGACACCGATGATGCATACCGACGCCAGCGCGCGGTTGTAGTCGGCGAAGTATTTTTCTGCTTCGGCGGCTGCGCGGGGGACATCGGCTTCGTTGGCGGGCGGCTTGAGTGACAGGTCGCGCAGGCGTGACTCAAGCGCGATCTCAAGCGACTGCTGCACCTCGGTCAGCTCGGTGCGGTACATGCTGGGGCGCAGCTCAATCTCGCGCAGCGCGTAGGCGCCAAACAGGCCCAGCACCACCGTCGGTGCGATGATGGCGAAAATCGCCAGCGGATACAGCAGCCGGCGCTGGGTCCAACGTCGTACGCCAATGCCCAAGGGCGCCTCCATGTATAAGGATGGGATACCGGGGCCGGTTAATCAACGATGGGGCGGCCATGCGGAGTTGATAGTTCATGCCCGTTAGCTAATAGTCAGGGCAAGGAGACCGCCATGCCCCAGGTTACGACCATCACCGCCCGCGAAGTGCTCGACAGCCGCGGCAACCCGACCGTGGAAGTTGAAGTGGAAACCCTCAGCGGCACCCGCGGCCGGGCGATCGTGCCCAGCGGGGCAAGCACCGGCGCCCACGAAGCCATTGAGCTGCGCGACCAGGACGCCCGCTACGGCGGCAAAGGCGTAATGCAGGCCTGCCGCCACGTCGAAGCCATGATCGATCCTGAGATCAGCGGTATGGCTGTCACCGACCAGGCTGACATCGACGAGGCAATGCTTGCGCTTGATGGCACCGAAAACAAGTCAAAGCTTGGCGCCAATGCCATCCTTGGCGTGAGCATGGCCGCCGCCCGCACAGCCGCCAACCATCTGGGCCTGCCGCTGTACCGCTATTTGGGCGGCCTGCACGCCACCACGTTGCCGGTGCCGCTGATGAACGTCGTCAACGGCGGCGCCCACGCCGACAACAACCTCGACATCCAGGAGTTCATGCTGGTGCCGCACGGCTTTGTGAATTTCAGCGAGGCCCTGCGCGCCGGCGCCGAGTGCTTTCACGCCCTCAAAAAGTTGCTCAAGGACCGCAAGCTCAATACAGCCGTCGGCGACGAAGGCGGCTTTGCCCCAAACCTTGATGCCAACGGCCAGGGCCTTGAGCTGCTGGTGCAAGCCATCGAGGCCGCGGGCTACAAGCCCGGCAAACAGATCAGCCTGGCGCTGGATGTAGCGGCCACGGAGTTCTTCAAGGACGGCAGATACGAGTTTGACGGCGCAAAGAAAACCGCCGACGAAATGATCGCGTGGTATGAGCAGCAGGCGGGCAAGTACCCCATCGTCAGCATCGAAGACGGCCTGGCTGAAGACGACTGGGACGGCTGGGTAAAGTTGCAGGCCAAGCTTGGCAACAAAATGCAACTAGTGGGCGACGACCTGTTTGTCACGAACGTGAAACGCCTGGCCCAGGGCATTGAACGCAAGGCCGCCAACGCGATTTTGATCAAGCTGAACCAGATCGGCACACTGACCGAGACACTGCACTGCATCGGCATGGCGCAGGAGAGGGGCTGGGGCACCGTGATCAGCCACCGGTCAGGCGAAACCGAGGACACGTTCATCGCCGATCTGGCTGTGGCGACGAATGCAGGCCAGATCAAGACCGGCAGCCTGAGCCGCACCGACCGGGTAGCCAAGTACAACCAGTTGCTGCGTATAGAGGAACAACTCGGCGAAAGAGCCACCTACGCCGGCAAGTCAGGCCAGTTTGCAAGATGACACACAAACCAAGCAACAGGAGCCCGGAGCGCCAGCGACGGGTAACCCGGAACCCGGAACTCAATGCCCTACATCAAACAAGACCAACGCCAACCGTTAGACCCGCTGATTGAGCAGCTCGCGGCGCTGCTGCCCGAGAAAGACTTCGCGGGCACACTCAACTACGTCATCGCGCGCCTTGCATCCAACCTGCTGGCCAAACAGACCAACTACGCCCGAATCAACGAGATCATCGGCGCCCTCGAATGCGCCAAGCAAGAGCTGTACCGCCGAGCCGCCGCCCCCTACGAAGACCAGAAAGCAAAAGAAAACGGCGACGTGTTCTAGCCGGCCTTCAAAGCCGAACTGACGAGTGGCATGCGCTTCCAGCGCATGAGTTCCGATGGCCTCCGGCCATCGCCGCGACGGCGACGGGACAACATCGGCCTACGCCGTAGTAAGCAAGGGCCACAAAATTCAGTTGCTAATTCACCAATGACACATTGCAAGTCTGCGAGGCTAATATAACAAAGACAATGTCGGGAATACGCTTCTTCAGTAGTAACTACTTGCCCTGACCCAGGAGGCATCATGGCTAAACTTGCAATGTTGACCTTTGCGCTGGTGTTGGCTGGACCATTGGCCGGGCAATTGCCTGGGTCCCCTCAGTACGGGCATGGCGCATCATCCGGCCCGGTACTCCCGGTGCACCTCCAGTACCAAACAGGAATGCAGTCCTGTTGGGCGGCATGCGCCGCGATGATTTCCACCTACGGCGGAACGGCCGTCACGGACTGCGTCGTTGCCAGTCATTGGTTCGGCGTACAGTGTTGCGGCAACCCCGCATGTGACCAGGCCGAGGCGTTTCAGACGATTTTGACGATGATCAACTACTTCACTGGCTACGGCGGCAGTATCATCAAGCAGCCGCTATCATTCGCCGAGGTTGTTGCGGAGATCGACTACGGACGACCCATCGTCATGTACTATAGTGGCGGGCAGATCGTTGGGCACTTCGTTGTGCTGTACGGCTACGACCAGGCACAGAATCTGTACATTCACGATCCGGCGTGGGGCACTTTTGTAGTTCCATATGACACCTCCTTCGGCTACGCAAGCCCGGGTGGCACATTGAACTGGGTGTGGAGTGGATACGGAATCGGTTTACGCACAACCGGAGGAGGAGGCGGTGGAGGAAGCAGCTGGGACGGCGATGAGTCTTGTTCAACATCGTCCGTTGCGCGCTCATTGCCGTTGCCCCTGATTGTTCTGTTGTTCGCTGCGGCCGTGTCATGCTTCCGTTTGCATTTCAGCCGGCGAGTTCGCTGAGAACCCCAAGTGGCCAGGCGCAATGGTCACAATCCGCTTGACGGCCATGGAGGTCAATTGAAACGCCAATATCCCGCGCTGATACTGATTGCCTTGCTGTGCTTGTTCACCATCGGCTCTCATCCGACGCCGGCGGTGGCGCAAGCGGGCAACATCTATGACATACGGACCTGGTTTCTTGCACCTTCAGATCACGCCAAGAAGTTGTGGCAACAGGTTCTGGATTCAGCAGAGTACAAGGAAAAGGACATCGTGTTCAGGAAGTGCCACCATGTGCCGAATGCAATGGCCTACTACTTTCCGCCCGAAGGATACTGGTGGAATGGCCGATGGGTGGAAACAAAGAAGGCCGAGAAGTACGTAGTTTATAACCCCAACTTCATGGCACAGCTCGACCTGTACACGAACAGCGACAAGAGTTTCCCCGCATTGGGGATCTTTGCCCACGAACTGGGTCACCACAAACTCAAGCACTTTGAACAGAGCCCAAAGACTCCCCACCAAAAGGAACTGGAAGCGGATGAGTTTTCAGGTGCCATCATGAAAAAGATGGGCGCTTCAGAAACAGACATTGAAGCCACGTTTCGATTGATGTACTCCGCGTGGGCAACCCCGACTCACCCGGCCTCCGATGCCCGCATCGCGGCAATCTGCAAGGGCTATCACGGCGACAAGGCAGAAGACGCCCTGTACAAGCGGCTGATTGAGGTACACAAGAAGTTCAACGAGCAGATGATGAGGTGGCACTAACGTCCTCACCTGTCCGCGTCCCCTACGTATGCCTGTTTGTCAGGATTCACCGTCCGGCGCCGCTGCTAGCGTGTGGCCAACTGCAATCTGAAGTCGGTGCGCAGCAAGGCTGCGCGTGCCATTGCGCGCGGTTCCCGCTTTCGAGCGACTGGCCAGCGAATCGCCCCGTGATTGCACACTTTCCCATGTGTGCAAATCGATACCTAAAGCACCATGCAAATAGTGGCCGCTTTGTGGTTTATGTGGGATACTGCTTTAGGGGTTTACCCCCGTGGGAGCAGCACGGTGGACGACTTTTCACTCCGGGGTTTCAGCTTCGGCAGCTCAGCCAGCTACACCATCGTCGAGGAACTCGGCCGTGGCGGCATGGGCGTGGTGTACCTTGTCGAAAAGAACTGCGGCGGCGTGCTCGACTATGTCGTGTTCAAGTCCTTGAAGTCGATGGACGACGAGCAGGAAGCGCGGCTGCGCAACGAAGCCAACATCGCGACCTTTCTGCGCCACGAAAACATCGTCAAGACCTACGGCCTTGAGCACGTCAAGCTTTCCGACATGCCCGAGGAGTTCCGCAAGAGCTACGACTTCAAGGCCCTGCCCAAGCAGACCAGCGACCTGCAACTGCCCAGCTTTCACCTGCGCCGTATCGCCGACCCGCGCAAGGGCGGCAAGCGCACGCCCGGCTTTGCGCCCGCGCGCATGCCGCACCCCAAGGCGACGCGCACGATTGACGCCAGCCCGGTCGTCACATTCATGAGCATGGACTATGTGGACGGCGTGGACCTGGCCATGCTGATGCGCCACCACTTCAAGATGCACCTGATGCTGCCGATCCCGCTGGCAATGTTCATTGTCAGCCGGGTGGCGCGGGCGCTGGCGTACGCGCACCAGTGGATCGTGCACAAAGATGTCACGCCCGGCAACATCCTGATCAGCACCGAGGGCGTGGCAAAACTGGCCGACTTCGGCATTGCCGCGCCGCTTTCGGCGGCTGGCGAAGAGTTCGCGGGCAAGGTGCACTACATGGCGCCCGAGCAGCTGGCGCGCGAGCGAGTCGATGGCCGCGCAGACATCTTCAGCCTGGGCGTCGTGGCCTATGAGCTGCTGACCGGCATCAACCTGTTCAAGCCGCTTTCGAAGGGCACATGGGACGAAAACGTGCGCTGGGTGAAAGGCGCGCAATCACGGCCGATCCTGCCGCCGCATGAGGTGTGCACCGACATCCCCGAAAAGGTGTCGCACATTGTAATGAAGATGCTCGAGTACGACGTGAACAAGCGCTGGCAGCGAATGATTGAAGTGCTGATGGAGCTTGAAAAGCGCCACCTGTACGCGCAAGGCTTCGGGCCTACCAACAACTCGATGGCCAGCTATCTGCACATCTTCGAAAACGACTTCCTTGAAGCCAGCCAGGACGACCTGCGGCAATTGACCTTCCTGCGCAACCCGGAGGGCAAGGTTGCGCTGCAGCGCCGAGTCAGCCGCGAGATGTTCACCGATCGCGGACTTGAGCTGGTGCGCGAGCGCAAGCGCAGCCCGATCTACAACGTGCTGGCGCGGCAGGAGTCCGGCAGCAAGAACAACCCGGTGCCGCACAACAACTATCCCAAGGGCCCTGCCAGCGTCGCGGGCGGCAGCGTGATCATCGAAAAGCAGTAGCGGCGGGCTATCGCGGCACAAACAGGAACTGGCCCACGTCGTCAAGATCCTCAAGGCCGCGCAGGTACTGCGGGGTCTGGACTTTGCCGGTGCCCGCGAGTTTGCGTTCAACTTCGGCTGGTATGAATGCGCCGAGTTCGCCGTCGGTGACAATGCCGTCGCCGTTGGTGTCAGCGATCAGTGAGCCGCCTTCCATGCCAAGCGCCCGAAACAGGGCGCCGCTGAACATGGAGTGCTTGCCCTTCTCGTACACGACCTGGCCCTCGGTGCCGGCGGTCATGACGACGTGGGCATGGCTCTTCCACATTTCATAGATCGCGCTGGGGTCGGATTTCGGGTCGCCGCGCGTCTTGGTGACGAAGCCCGAAAAACAGCAGTCCACCAGCATGAGTTGATGGCTGCTCTTGATGTTCTGGCGAATGTCGCGGGCGAGGTGGCCCATGTTGTAGCCGTAGATGTCGGGGGTCTTCTCGTCGCGCTTTTCCCAGAAGTCGGTGAGGCACAGGTAGCCGATGGTGTCAGCGCGCTCAATCGTTTCGCCGTGGCCGGCGTAGTAAAAGACAAAGTTGGTGCGGTCGCCCTTGGGGTAGCGGCGCGTCTGCTCACTGAGCTCGGCGAGCATGCGGCTCATGTTGGCACGCGTGGGCATGCCGTTGACCGGGACTTTCCTGCCGGTCCAGTCCAGCGTGCGGTCCGGCTCATCGACCAGCACCCGCATGTTTTCCGGCGCGTACCCGAACTTGTCGCGCAGCATGCCGTACACCAGGCCTGCGTCGCTGCACGCCGCGGGCAGCGCGCCGCGCGACGAAAGGCCGACCGCCACAATCAGCGCATAGCCGGGGATCTCAACGCCCTCGCTGCGCAGTTGCGACAACTGGTTGGGCTTGAGCGCAAGGCCGCGGGCGCGAAAGTCAACTTCTGCGGGTTTGTTGGCGGCGGCGACCGGCGGGCTGGGCTCGGCGGGATCATTGCCGGTCAGCGCGCTGATGCCGAAGAACATGCCGATCGCGACCACGGCCACGGCGGCCGCCATGCCGGCCATCATCAGCGGGCTGACGCCGGCGGCGGCTTTTTTCACGCTGGGCTTTTTGGCCTGCAACCACTCGCGGGCAATGCGCAGAATCTCGTCGCTGGTAAGTTTGCTGCCTGCGCGCGGCGCGGCCACCAACGTGTAATTGAAGCGGGCGCCGTCAAACCACGGGTCGTCTTTCGCGGCCGGATTAGCCGCCAGCTCGGCGGCTTGCAGCTTGCCATGCAGCTCTTGCAGGCTCAGGCGCTGGACGGGATCGACGGAAAAGCTCCAGCTCTGGTCGGCCAACTCCACGCCTAGCAGCAGGTACATGTCGCCGGTAGGCGAGTCCTTGTCTTCGCGCGACCAGAACTTCCACAGCAGGCTCTTGGGCTGGCGCAGGATCAGCGCGCTGGCGGCAGGCGGGCCACCGGGCAGTTTGACCAGCCACTTTTCGCCCCGGGCGACGTCCTGCGTGTACACGTCGCGGTCTTTGGCCAGGAATGCGCGCTCGCGGGCAAAGTCCGGGGAGTCGCTGAACAGCGCGTCCTTGAACGGGTCTTTGCCGGCGGCAGCGCACGCCAGAAGGTGCTTGCACATTCGGCGCGCGTCGTGTTCGAACTTCGCGGCCACATGCTCTTTCAACTGCACGCCGTGGGCGTTGCGGATCGCGAGAAAGATGCCCTCGGGCGAAGCCGCGAGCTCGGCGCTGCCGGGGCGCAGTCCTTCGCGCACCAGCGCGGCATAGCGGGCGTAGCCGTCAAGCGCAGTCGGCAACTCTTTGCCTTCGACGCGGGCTTCAAGAATTGCAGCCGCCAGCATGTCATCCAGCGTGGGGTTGGCGGGCAGCACCAGCGTCTGCGGCTCGCCAGTGCCCCGCCGGAAGGCGGCCAGGCCCTCGCTGAAGGCGGCGCCGGATGCGCCCGCGCCCGACATCGGCGGCAGGACAATCACTTCGCCTGCTTGCGGCTGTGCGTCCGGGCCCAGTTGTCGAAAGGTGAGTTTCATGGGGGTTCTCCGCGGGGCCGGGTTTCAGTCGCAGACTGAAACCCGGGCCCATCGCGAAGCTGGCAGAGCTAGTTGGTGACAAAGACCAGCGTGTTCTCTTTGGTCGAGCGGTTGTAGGCGACGATGATGAAGTCCGCCTCTTCTTTCGGTGTCCATTCACACCAGCAGCTGTCGCCTTCGCTTTCATCGCTGGTGATCAGGGTTTTGCCGTCGGCGCTGTAGATGAACAGGTCAACCTCGCCGTCACCGTTGCCGCCGCACCAGACCGCGGCGAGCTCGCCCTTCTTGAAGCGCCCGGAGAAGCTGACGTACTTGATGTTCCATTTGCCGTCGCTGGTGCGCACAGCGCCGCCAACCTTGCCGGATGCAACCAGCGCGCCCTTTACTGCACCGCGCCCGGACAGGCCCATCTTGCGGATGCCGTCCATGACACTTGAGGGCAGCGCGTCGTCGTTGCACATCTTCTTGGCTTCGATGATCAGCTCATCGCCGTTGGGGGCTTTGGCGCCGTCTGCCTTCTCGCCGCCTTCCAGCATGCCCTCAAACTCCTTGCTGTACTCAAGGGGCACGGTGTCGAGAATCGCCGCAGCCACTGCCAGCGCGGCTGCATTCTTGTTGGTGCGGCCCCACTTGGCCACGTCCGCCGCAAGGCGCACGGAGGCAACACCGGCGACTGCATCTTTCTTGTTGGGCGCTTCGGGTGCCGGCGGCGCGGACTTTGACTCCTGGGCCGACGCAAGATGGCTTGAAATTTCTGCGCCCGCGATAATCGCCAGCGATACAGCAATGACTACAAGGCTCGCGTTTCTCAGTGCTTTCATGAACGTTCTCCGTGTCGGATTAGTGCGTATGGGGACCCCGACCTTGTCGCCCGCGCCCCACCCCGGGGCCCTGATGCAATGTGTACGATGACCAAGCGCGGCATGTTACCGGGAAAGTAAACGCGCTGCGATCTTTCGCTGTCGCGTGAAGTGCGATTTTTTGGAATCCGGGAACCAGCCCTAGTCTTTCGGCGTACGCGCCGCCGCGCGAAAGCCGACTGCCTCGGTGGCGCTGTCAGGCTTCAGGCGCGCGCGCGCATACACGCGAATGTCGCCGGGTTCATCATCCGCCGTGAGAGTGGCCTCAGCGTAGCGCGGCGAGCGCCATCCGCCGCCTCGTACCACGCGTCGCGGCACCTCGTCGCCGGGGCGAGTGCGCAGCAGCGGGTCCGTGCCCTTCTGTTCAGGGTTACTGTAGCCTTCGGTGTACCAGTCGTAGCACCATTCCTCGGCATTGCCCGCCATCATGCGCAAGCCAAAGGGCGAGTCGCCGTCGGGCAGCTTGTCCACTTCAATGATGCGCGAGTACCCCGAGTCCGAAATGTTCGTGCGTCGCGCGTTTGCAAGCTGGCTGCCCCAGGGGTAGGGGCCTTCGCCGGCACCGCGGGCCGCGTACTCCCACTGCGCCTCGCTGGGCAGGCTGCCGCTGTCTGCATCGGCCCACTGGCAGTACGCAAGCGCGCCTTCCCACGTCACGTTCACGACCGGGCGGCTTGCGTCGCCTTCAACGGCGCTCCAGCGGTTGCCGACCACGCGCAGACCCGTGAACGCGCCGGCGGCGTTGCGCACAAGCCAGCCGCGGCCGACAGCGTCGTCTGCATTGACCTTGGACTCGGTCAGGAACTTCGCGAACTGTTCGTTGCTGGTCTCGTACTTGGCAATCAGGAAGGCCGTGAGCTCTACTTCCTGGTTCGGCGCATCGGAAAGCGCGCCGCCTGAGCCGCGTGTGAATTTGCCGCCCGGTATCGCAACCATCACGGCGCCGTCGCTGAGCCGCAGATACTCGGTGTAGCCCTGCGCGTTCCTTGCCTGCGCCTTGTACAACAGGCGGCGGATGTCCAGCACGACTTCTTCACGTGTCGTGCGGTCGGCGGGGTCTGTCGCCTCGATGCTGACCTTGAACTCACCCAACGCCTCCACCTTGAGCTCCGTACCGAAAGCGCCGTCGATGCCGACCTTCACGGCCTGGCCGTTGACCCGCACAACGGCGTCTGCGCTGTCCGCCATGCCCCTTACCAGCACGCCCGCGGGCAACGACTCAATGCGCAGCACCCCCGTGGTCGGCGCGCTGACTTCAAGCACCGGCGGGGTCAGGTCCACAACCACCGGCCACGTTTCTTCCAGGTTGGCGCCCAGCCAGTCCCCGGCGGCAATCACAATGGTGTGCGTGCCGGGCTCGCGCGAGATGCCGGCTGCAAAACTGCCGTCTGCTGCAACCTTTACGGCTTTGCCATCCACAGTAAGGGTTACGCCGCGAGACTTGCTGAGCTGGCCGGTCAGCATGAACTCGCGCGTCGTGAACCACCGGGGCCGGGTCGGCGCGCCAAGCAGCGCCAGCGTCGTGCGGTCAGGGCTGACCCAGAAAGTCAGAACTCCCGATGCGTTGCCGGCGCGGTCAATCGCTGACAGCTCAATGGTCACGTCGCTGTCGGCGACAGGAATCTCAAAGCTGAACGCGCCATCTGCGGCAAGCGGCAACTCGCGCTCGGAGTTGTCAATGCGCAGCGTGGTCTTCAGGCCCGCCAGGCCTGCGCCTTCGTCGCTGACCGCGCCCTCAAGCTTGAATGCCCGCGCCGTGACCGGGATGACGTTGCCGTCGCGTCCAGCCAGCGAGGGCACGCTGATCACCGGGGCCTGTGTATCCAACAGCACGTACAGCGTGCGCTCAAGCGTTGCATCGGCCAGGGACGCGCTCACCAGCAGAGTGTTCAGGCCGGGCTTCAGGTCTATTGCCGCGCCCAGCGTGTATGCTTTGCCGTTCAGCGTCACATCGCCGTTGCTGGTGCCGGCAATCGCGAACCGGGCGGTGTTCACGGCCAGCGGCTGTGCCTGCGTGGCCTGCTGCGGCGGAAGTGCCAGCTCAAAGGCGAGCGCGGGCGGCGCGGCCTCCTTTCCGCCGAATGCAAAGAACGCGGCGACGCCGGCAATGATCACAAGCAGCAGCACGGCGGCCACGATCAGCGGCGCGTTGCTGCGCTTGAGCTGATCCATGGCGGTCGGCGTGCTGCCCTCAAGTGTGCTGCCGTGCTGCAGCACCGCGCGCGTGGCCGTGCTGGGCGCCTTGGTGCGCGCGCTGGCGGCAAGGGTGGAACGCCCTCCCGCGGTGCGGGCGTCCTCCATGGTCGGCGCCTTGAACAGGCTGGTGCCCTGGTAGGGGTGCTGGTCCCACCATGCTTCCAGCGCCAGTGCGAAGTCTTGCGCGCTCTGGTAGCGGTCTTCCTTTTCGGGCGCGATAGCGGTGTGCACGATCTGCGCCAGTTCAGGGTCGATGTCGGGGTTGTGCTCGTTGACCGGCTTGGCTTGACTCGTCAAGACGGCGCGGAAAATGTCGCGTGCGTTTTTGCCGGGGAACGGAATCTTGCCCGTCAGCATTACGTACAGCGTGGCGCCCAGCGCGTAGATATCGCTGCGGTGATCTACGCCCTCGCCCTGCCACTGCTCCAGCGGCATGTACTGAGGCGTGCCCATGATGTAGCCCGCCATGGTCAGTTGCTCGCCGCTTTCGCCGCCTTCAGGTTGGCCGATATCGCGCACCAGCCCGAAGTCCATCAGCTTGGCCACGTCTTCGTCGTTGACCATGATGTTGGCGGGCTTGATGTCGCGGTGGATGATGTTGCGCGTGTGCGCGTAATGCAGCGCGTTGGCGACCATGTGGATGTAGCGCACCGCGTCATGGATGTTCAGGCCCGGGTCGCGCATCAACTGCTCAAGCGTCTTGCCCGCGACAAACTCCATGGCCAGGTAGTACACGCCCTCCACCTGGTCGGCGCCGACCACCTGCACGATGTTCATGTGCTTGAGCTTGGCGGTGTTGCGGGCCTCGCGCAAAAAGCGCTCAACCAGCGTGTTGTCGCCGATCAGTTTGGGGTGAATCACCTTGATCGCGTGGTGCACCTGCAGCACGCGGTGCATGCCAAGGTACACGCCGCCCATCGCGCCCTGGCCCAGCTTGCGCTCGATCTTGTATGGGCCCAGCTCGCCCTTGTTCAGGAGTGGATCGTCGCTCATGTGGCCAGGGTCCGGTCGCTATTGTTTCTGCACGCATTCCTGCTTCAGGTATTCCAGCAGGTCGTCGCGCCACTTGCGCTCATAGCGCCCGAAGGTCAGCACGTTGCCGTCCTTGCCGATTACAACCGCCGTGGGCACGCCCAGCACGCCGTAGGCGTCTTCCACCTTGTTGCCCGCGTCGTGCGTGCTGATCCAGGTGCACTCGTTTGAGTCCAGGAACGCATTCTGGGAGTCCGGGTTGTCGTCGCTGCCTGTACCGACGCCAAGGATCAACACCTGCGAGCTTGCCTCGGCGTCAATCACCTTCATCAGCTTCCACAGGCTGCCGTTCTTGCGGCACGCCATCTTGCAGGTCGGGCACCAGCTCGCCCAGAAAAACAGCAGCACAGTCTTGCCCTTGAAGTCCGACAGCTTGACCGACTTGCCGGTGCGCGTGTCGGTCAGCGCAATCTCCGGCGGTGCGGCGCCGGTCTTCAGCAGGCCGCCTAGGTCGCTTGCCTGTGCAGCCGGCGGCAGCAGGCACACATCGCCGTTTTCCGGCTCAGGTTCCGGTTGCGAGTCTTTGGGCTTGTCGGTGGCGTTGGCAGGTTTGTCGGTGTTGGCCTTGGGCTGTGTTATCTCGCCGTTGGCTTGAGGCGAGTTGCGCTTGTGGGTGTTCTTGCAGCCGGCAAGCATCAGCAGGCACACCAGTGCGGGGATAATCCAGAAAGGGCGCATGGCAACTCCCGGGTTCGACGGCGCGTGAAGCGCGCAAATGTACATTAACGTGATCGGCTTTGGAATCATGCCGGGCATGAGTCTCCCGGTGTGTACGGTGCAGACGCGCCACCGGATTTGTTCACGCCAGCAGCGCGGCAATCTTTTCCACGGCATCAAGCAGGCTGTGGGCCTTGTGGTCAGCCTCACCGCTGCCGTAATCGCTGGGCACCTGCAGCGTCACCAGTTGCGGGTGCGCGTCCTTGCCGGCCTGGTGGTCAATGTCGGCGTCGCCGACCATGAAGCTGCGCTCAAGTTCAATGCGAAAGTCGAGCGCTGCCTGGCGCAGCATGCCGCCACCGGGTTTGCGCCAGTCCGAGTCGCATGTGTAGCGCGGATCGGTGCCCTCAGTCGGGTGAAACGGGCTGTAGTAGAAGGCGTCAATGCGGCCGCCGGACTCGCGTGCAACGTGCAGCGCGACTTCCGCGTTCACGCGCCGGACCTGCTGCTCGGTGATAAGCCCGCGTGCCACGGCGCTCTGGTTGGTGACGACGATCGTCAGCAGTTTCAGCTCGTTCAGGCGCTTGATCGCCTGCGCCGCACCGGGCAACAGCTCAATCATCGCCGGGTCGCCGCAATAGCCGACCTGCTTGTTGATCGTCCCGTCCCTGTCCAGAAAAACCGCGCGCATACCCCGATGTTGTCGAAGCCGCCGCCCCCGTCAACACTGCGTCAATCAAGAGCCCCCGCCATGGCGGGGGCTCACTTGATTCCTGCTGCTTGTTT
>JAHBYA010000005.1 GCA_019636195.1 Planctomycetota bacterium
CTGAGTTACTGACAGACTCGCCTACTGCTTGCGGCCGGTCTGCTCGTAGGCGTCGATGATGCGTTGCACCATTTCGTCGCGCACGATGTCGGCGTTGCCCAGCCGGCACACCTTCACGCCCTCGACCCCGTCAAGGCGCCCGACCACGTCGCTGAGACCGCTCTTCTGGCCTTCCGCAAGGTCGGTCTGGCTCAGGTCGCCTGTGATTACGGCCTTGCTGCGGCGGCCAAGGCGCGTCAGGAACATCAGCATCTGCTTGGGCGTGGTGTTCTGCGCCTCGTCCAGCAGGATGAACGCGCGGTCCAGGGTGCGGCCGCGCATGTACGCCAGCGGCGCGACTTCAATGACGTCGCGTTCAATGTAACGCTGGATCTGCTGCATCGGCAGCATTGCCCCCAGGGCGTCGAAGATCGGCCGCAGGTAGGGGTTCACTTTTGCCTGAAAGTCGCCCGGCAAGAAGCCGAGTTTCTCGCCCGCTTCAACGGCTGGGCGCACAAGCACCACCTTGCTTACGTTGCCGTGGATCAGCGCCGCGACGGCCATGCTGGTGGCAAGGTAGGTCTTGCCGGTGCCGGCGGGGCCGACGCCGAAAACTACGCGCGCGGACTTGATGGCCTCAATGTATGCCTCTTGTCCCGGTGTCAGGGGCTTTGCGCCCTGCAAGCCCAGCGGCGCGATTTCGGGTTCGCTGCCGGTGGGGTCTTCCATGTGCAGCAACGCGCTTTCAACGTCGCTGGTGCGAATCTGGCCGTACTTGCGGACTTTCTCGATCAAGGTCAGCAGGGCGACGTATGCGTCAAGCACGCCCTGTTCTTCGCCGGCGATGCGCAGGTTGTTGTCGCGGGCGAAAATCTTGACGTCAAAGTGACCGCGGATCATTTTCAGGTGGCGGTCGCGCTCGCCGAAGAGCGCGTAGCACTCTTCTTTGTCACGCAGGCGGATGGACTTTTCCATGTACTCCAGTGCTTCACGGTGTTTTTCGCGCCCGCGCGCAAGCATCTTTCCCATGTTCATAGCTTACCACGCGTTGCAAGGTTTCTGCCACACCGGGGACCACAGTGTTCATGGTGTGTGGAAAGAGTTCCGGGTTCTGAGTTCTGAGTCAACTGCCAAGTCGCTGGAACCCAGAACCCGGAACTCTCACGCCGGCCACAGCGCCAGCACGACAATCAGCAACGGCCCGGTCAGCATGAAGTTGTCCATGATGTCCATGACGCCGCCGAACGCCGGTACCAGTTGCCCGCTGTCCTTGATGCCCGCGGCGCGTTTAAAGCCGCTTTCCACAAGGTCGCCGGCCTGTGCCGCAATGCCGACAAACAACCCCAGCACCGCCCCGTACCACGGCTGAACGAGCAGCGGTTTCAACATGCCGCCCGTCGCCCAGTCGCCCCAGTACGCGATGCCCAAACCGCCGGCCGCACTGAAGATCAAGCCGAACACCGCACCTTCAATCGTTTTGCCGGCGCTGAGGTGCGGGATCAGCTTGTGGCGGCCAAACGCCTTGCCCATCAGGTACGCGCCCACGTCGCCCAAGCGGCTTGCCGCGAGCAGAAAGTACAGCAGCCATTCGCCGGTGTTGGGCACACGGCGGATCCACAAGATCAGCGCGATCGGGAAAATGAGATACAGAAACATGCCCAGGTTGTTCGTGATGCGCGGGGCAAGGTTGCTTACGTCTTTGCTTGTGATGCCGATCAGCGGGTACAGCACAGCGACCAGCAGCGGGATCAGCAGCATGAAGTGCGCGGCTTCGCCGGGCAGGCGCACAATCGTGTCGGCCTGGCCGCCGGCCCACAGTTCGTCAAAGGCGCCAAAGCGGGGCGGCTCCGCGACCATCTGCACAAAGCAAAGCATGACGACGGCGGTAAACGCCAGCAGGCCCGCATCCAGAGGCAAGCCGCGAAAGCGGAACATGCGGGCAAGCTCATGGATGCCGCCCAGGGTCATGCCGATGCAAAGCGCGAAAAATCCCCACGTAAAGCCGGCAAAGTGGTCCAGCGCCAGCACGCCGACCAGCGCAAAGAACATCGAAAAACCGAACAGGAAACGCTTACCCATCGCGCGCGGACGTTAGCAGCAACCGGCAGGGGTGGATAGTTAACGGTCGATTGTTGACCACAGCCTAGAGCCGCCCGCCGGTGACGATGCTGCCGTACATGTTCAGCAGCGGTCCTTGCAGCTCATTGGGTTCGGCGTCGATTACATGGACCCCGGTGCTGTGAATCCGGCTGAGTATCGTCTGGCGCTCCTCCAGCAGCGTCAGCGCGGCGAGTTGCCGGTATGCGGCGTCGGTGTCGGGCACGTCGGCGGCCACGGTCGCGTGATAGACGGGGTCGCGCATGGCGGCCACGATCGCCACGTGACGGCGTGTAATCTGCGCGATGTTGCGTTGCAACTCCCAGCCTTGTGCCTCGTTGTCGAAGTCAGTTGCCAGAATCACCAGCGCGCGCCTTGGCAGCGCGTGGTTCAGCGTCACAAAGGCCGGCGTAAACGCCGTTTCGCTGTGGCGCGGCTTTACGCTAAGCGAAGCGCGCACGATCTTTGCCAACTGGCCGCTGCCCGCGCGGGGCGGGACTAAGCTCTGGACTTCGCCGTCAAAGATGATCATGCCGCACAGGTCGCCGCGCTGCAGCGCCGCCGCCGCCACGCGCGACATGGCTTCCAGGGCAAGATCGACCTTGCGCGTGTTGCCGACGCGCGTGCCCATCAACCGGCCGGCGTCGCAGGCCAGCATGATGTGGCGGCGGCGCTCCGGCACATAGCGGCGCACAGCCAGCTGGCCGGTGCGGGCGTAGGCGCGCCAGTCCACCGATTGGGGCGGGTCGCCGGGAACGTAGGGCGCAAGTGACTCGAATTCGCCGCCGCGGCCCACGCCGCGCGCGCGTGTGATGCCGGCGTCAGCGTCGCGGGCGGCCTTGAGGATCAGTTCGTTGCTGCGCAGGATTTCGACGCCGGGGATGACGGCCACGTTCGCCGGCGCCGAGACGCGCACAATGCGGCGCATCAGGCGCAGCGGGCCGACAATGACGGCTGTCGCCCTGTCCAGGGTAAAGCTGCCGCGCTCGTTGGCCGACAGCTCGAACTTCCATTCTGCGATTTCGTCGGGCGCAAGCGAGTAGGGCAAGGCCACGCGCTGGCCGTCGAAACTGGACGGCAGGATGTCAAACACCGCGCCGGAAAGGGAACGCAACCCATCATTCTGGAGACCCAGCGTCATAATGAACGGCGTGCTGATGCCGACATCCGACGGCAGGTGCCGCAGCAGCGTCAACTCAGGTTTGCGGGGCAGGAACAGCGCGTCAGCGCCGATCACCACCAGCAGGCCGACCATGCAGGTGGCCCAGGGCAGCACCAGCGAATCATCCATAAGCACAAACACGCTCAGCGCGATCAGCGCCAGCGCCAGGATGATCGTGATGCGCGTGGGCGAGTACCCCATGGCTACCTCGGCGGCGGTATGCGCTGGATGATGTCGGCCAGGATCGTGTCGGTGCTCGTTCCTTCCATTTCGGCGGCGGCTGTGCGGTACAGCCGGTGGCGCAGCGCGCTGGGGGCGAGCTCGCGCACGTCGTCGGGCACGACAAACCCGCGCCCGTAGGTGGCGGCCAGCGCCCTTGCCGCGCGCAGCAGCATCACACCCGCGCGGGTGGATGCGCCGGCGCGCAGGTACGGGTGCTCACGCGTGGCGCGAATGATGGCCAGCGCGTAGTCGGCAATGTCGGGCCTCACGGTCACGGCGTACACCACGTTGCGCATGGCCATGATCTCGCTGCTGCCGAGCAGCGGCTTTTCAGACAGGCCCGAGAATTCGTCGCTGCTGGTGGGCGCGCCGTGCTGGCGAAAGATGGCGGCCTCGGCGCTCTCGTTGGGGTAATCGATCATCAGCTTGAACAGGAAGCGGTCAAGCTCGGCTTCGGGCAGCGGATAGGTGCCCTCATTTTCAAGCGGGTTCTGGGTCGCGATCACGGTGAAAATGTCCGACAACTCGTGGTCGTGGCCGTCGGCGCTTACAATGCGCTCCTGCATGGCCTGCAACAGCGCGGCCTGTGTGCGCGCCGGCGCGCGGTTGATTTCGTCGGCCAGCAGCAACTGGGTAAACACCGGCCCGCGCCGGAACTCAAACGTCGCCGAGTCAGGCCGGAAAATGCTGGTGCCGGTGATGTCGCTGGGCATCAGGTCAGGCGTGAACTGGATGCGCCGGAACTCAAGCTGGCACAAGCGGCCCAGTGTGCGCACCAGCAGTGTCTTGGCTGTGCCCGGGTTGCCCTCAAGCAGCACATGGCCCTGCACCAGCATCGCGACCAGGATGTGCCGCACCACGCCCGGCTGGCCCTTGACCACAACATCGACGGCCTGGTCGATGGCGTCAGCGAAGCGCTGCATCTTGCGGTGGACGGGCTCGGCGGCGGGTTGCGCCGGCGGCGGCGTAGGCTGTTCGAATTCGTTCATGGGTATGCCGGTTCCAGGTTTCAGTGCTCAGGTTTCTACTTCGGAGTGTTCCGTTTCGCCCGTGCGTTTCTGGTGCGCCACACGGCGCGCCACCGCCACCAGCCGTTCTTCGCTGCTGCCCTCCGCCATGCGCAGGAACTTGCCGGTGCGGCCCTTGATCACGGTCGTGCTGCGGCCGGCGCCCTGCACCTGCGCGCCGCCCTGCCCCAGCACAAGCCGTGAGCGCCGGACAATTCGGCGCGCGGCCTCGTTGTGGTCGCCCGCGCGCTGCATCATGCGGGCCAGCCCTTCAATCGCAAAGCGGCGCTCGGCGCGGTCGCTGCCTTCGGCTTCCCGCGGGCGCAGCACGGTCGCCTGCCGCCAGCCGTACAGCAAGAGCGCCGCGAAGACGCTGAGTGTTACCCACAGCCCCGGGGGCGTCACAGCCAGGTACTCAACGCTGGCGTCGGCACCGAAGCCGTGCATAGCTTCATCGATGATGATCGCGCCGCCGGGCGGCGTTGAATCCAGCAGCGACAGCGCCGAAACAGCCATGCCCGGCTCGCCCAGGAAGCGGTTGCTGAACACGTCGGGGTCGCTCACGACAATCAGCCCGCCGCGGCGTTCATACTCGTTGACGCGCAGGCGCACGGCCACCGCGTCGCCACGGTCCGTCCATGCCAGCACCTTCACCGTGGGCGGCAAATCCGCGAGGTCGGACTTGGGCACCAGCACCTGCACGGGCGAGCTCAGGCGCGTGTCCCAGGTTCGGCCTGAGCTGCCGGCTTCAAAGGTTACGGGCACGGTCTCGCGCACGTCGTGCTCAACCCGGAACCAGCGGCTGACGCCGCTGTGGCCGGCCAGCTCGTCCAGAAAAACCGGCGGAAAGATGTACTCGTGCAGCACCAGGTCGTCGCCCTCTTCGCCCGCCGCGTGGTATGAGCGCTTGGGCAGCGCCAGCAGCACGCTGCTTGAGCGCGACCGGGCGTCTTTCAGCACGCCCTCAAGCTCGCCAGGATACTCCTCCATGAACTCGGGCCGCGGCTCAAGGATCATGAGTGTGTCGCCTGAATAGTCGTCAAACTCGGGGATCTCGAGCGTGGTGGATGAACGCCGCACTTCGCGCCCGTTTTCGCGCAGCAGAGCCACGAAGGCGTGGTGGCCGCCGGGGCTGCCGCTGTGGCTGTTCGTGAAATTGTCGGGCACCAGCGGCACGTCAAAGACGCCGACAATCAGCCACACGGCCGCCGCCAGCAGAAACGTGCCCATCAACACCACACGAAAGATGGTCTCACGGCGGGCGCCGTCGCGTTCGGGTGCGTCGCTCATCGCAGCACCTCGCGCGGCTCGATGCTGTCCAGTTGCCGGCTGAAGTTCTGCCATTCGCCTTCATCGGGCGTGTGGCGCCCGTAGCGCACGCGCTCGATCAGCCCCAGAAGCTCGCGCACGCGGCTGCGCAGGCTTACCTCGCGCACCATGCGCAGCGCGTCGCGCCAGGTCTGCACGTCGGTGTCTTCGACGCAGCCGCGCCACCCGGCTTCCAGCCAGAAGATGCGGTAGCGCAACAGCGCGGCGCGGGCCCAGTCGTGGTCGCGCAGGGCTGCTTCCAGCTCGCGGCGGGCGACCGCGAGCGCGTCAATGAACTCCTGCCCGGCGTCTTCGCCCGCCGCTTCAGCTTCCTGCGTGGCGGCGGCGGGTTTGTCCTTGCGAACGGCCCTCTTCTTTTCGGCCTTGGGCTTGCGCTTGAGCTTCAGGCCGATCAGCGCCTTGATGATGAAAAACAGCGCCACGGCCGCGCCCGCGATCACGACAATCCAGAACACCACTTCTACCAGTTTGCCCAGCCAGCCCAGGTCAGCACCGGACCTGCTGCTTCCGCTGTTGTCGCCTCCGCTGCGTTCAGTGCGCTGGGGTCGGCGCGAGGGCGCGGCGTCGGCGGAACGGCGCGGCGTGGACTTTTCACGCCGCCAGCCTGAGCCGCCGCGTGAGTAGCCGTCTTCGCCGGTGGCTTCGCCGCCGGTGTCGCTGCCCACCTCGCCGGACGGGTCGCCTGCGTAATCGCGCTTTTCAATGCGATAGCCCTGATAATCCGGGCGCTCAAGAATGCGCCGGGCGCGCGCGTTCTGGTCTTGTGCGCCAAGGGCGCACGGCAACAGCAACAGCAGCGTCAACGCCGGCAGCCTCATTGGCGCCTCCGCGGCACTGGCACATTCGGCCTGCGCGGCGGCGAGGCTGGGCCCTGCTGCCAGCCCGGCGGGGGCGGCATTTGGGGGCCCTGCTGCCAGCCCGACGGGGGCGGCATTTGCGGGCCCTGCTGCCAGCCCGGCGGGGGCGGCATTTGCGGGCCCTGCTGCCAGCCCGGCGGGGGCGGCATCTGCGGGACCTGTTGCCAACCCGGTGGCGGCGGCATCCAGCCCGGAGGCGGCGGTTGCTGCTGCCAGTGCGGCTGAATGAACGGCTGGGGCTGGGGGGGGCGCACCACAGGATGACGGCCGCTGCGCCGGCCCTTGGGGGGCTTGTAGCCGGGCGGAGTGTAGCCCATGTGCGGATTCATGCGGTAGCGCATCATCTCGCCTTCTTCGATGCCGAAGTTGCGGGCCATCACGGCAAGGTCGTAGCCTTCTTTGCGACAGCGCATGTCAAAGTAGTACACGACGACCGGCGCGAAAAACAGCGGCAGCAGGAAGCCGTCCCAGCACACGCGAATCAGGTCGCCCGCCAGCGGTGAGCCGGCCTTGGTAAGCAGTAGTTCCTGTCCGATCCAGGCCGGCAGCGTCAGCAGGCCCGGCACCCCGGGCGCGCCCACCAGCAGCATGGCCGAAGTCAGCACGCCGAACAGCCGCATCCGGTAGCCCTTGGTCAGGTACAGGCTGCGCGTGAAACTCTCGCCGCCAGTGCAGTCATCCAGCACCGTCACCGGCACGCAAAGGCCGCACGCGCCCGTGTACCAGCCGATCAACGGCACCCACCCGAACGCGAACAGCACCGCCAGCGCCACGCCGCCGGCCACGTTGCCGTCCAGCGCCGTGCCGGCTGGGATCGCGAAGCAGGCGATCGTGATCACCAGCAGCAGGATGACAAACAGAAGTGACGACCCCAGCACGTGTCCGCTGCGCGTGCCCAGCGCCTTCACCACTTCGCCCAGGGTCGGCTTTCCGCCCACATACACCCGCGCGGCCTGGTAGTAGATGCCCGCCGCGCCCACCGAAAACCCCAGCACGATCGCCGCCAGCTTCAGCAACCAGTAGTAGGCGGCGCGGCTGGTGGCCTCAAGCACGCTTTGCTCGGCGCGCGCCGAGTGGCCGACCCAGCCGTAGGGGTCAAACAGGAAGTACAGGCCCAGCGTAAGCACCAGCATGGGCAGGGTGTACGCGATCAGAAACCAGCGCACGAAGCCGACAAACGCGGACGCGTACAGGGAAAAGCCCCGCCCCATTACGTCGCCAAACGCCAGTGGTTTGAGATCAAAGGCCCGCCGCATAATCGCATTATGGCGACGGTTTCAGCCCATGAAAGGCCGAACTGCGGCCTAGCGCCGCACCGGCAGCCATTGCGCGGCCCGCTCTTTCAGCATGACAATTCGGCCGGGCGACTGGCCGTCCGCTGCCCGTTCAAGCTGCTCGGCGGTGGCTTGGGGATCGGGGCCGCCGTACAGCGCAATGCAGTAGGTGGCAAACTCGCGCCAGCCCGCTTCCCCGAACCAGCGTGAATCATGGTCGCCGCGCCAGTTGCGCAGTGCGCGCTCCAGGTTGTCCTGCCGACGCTTCTGGTCGCGGGTGTCGATCGGGCTGCCGATAAAGAACTCGCACAGCGCCGCGGGCAGCGCGTGGCTGGCCTCGCCTGCGTTCAACTCATCGGCCAGCTCGCGCCACAGGCGCAGGCGGGCATCGGCTTCGCCGGCCAGCTCCGGTCGTTCCATGGCGGCCAGCGCAAGCTGCACCTTCAGCCAGACCGGGTCGGCGCCGGCGCGGGCCGCGGCGCCCAGCCAGACCTCGGCTTTGCGGGCGGGGCCAAAGTCGCTGCCGGATGCCGCCATGCGCGCCACCCACGCGGCCTCGATCAGCCGGGGCGCCAGCAGGCTGTTGTCCACGAGGTAGCCATCGACCGCGGCGGCGGCCCAGTCGGCGGTTGTTTGCAGGTCGCCGTACTCGGGGGCCGGGGCCTCAAGCTTAAGTGCCAGCAACCGGCCCATGGCCGGAGCATAGACGGCGCCAAAGCGCAGATAGTTGGCGCCCTCAATGCGCGAGAGCGCGCTGAAGGCCTCGGCTCGCAGCGCTTCCGCCCGGTCGGTGTCGGTGGCGGCAACCTGCAGCCGCAG
This sequence comes from Planctomycetota bacterium, assembly GCA_019636195.1. Classification (GTDB taxonomy): domain Bacteria; phylum Planctomycetota; class UBA8742; order UBA2392; family UBA2392; genus JADJRK01. Next base: position 8,747 of record JAHBYA010000005.1, read on the forward strand.
GCGTGCGCCGTGGTACAGCGCCTCGCACACCAGGCCGGGGCTGCCCAGAGCGCTGCTGCTGACGAAGTCATAGTAGCGTACCGCGCGGCTGGGATGTTCTTCGGCCAGCAGTTGGGCGCGGCGCATGGCGTCGTGCAGCAGCCACGAGTTCATCTCCGGCGACATGCCGGTGCTGAGCTGCGCCACGCGCAACTGCGCAATCGCGGCGTCATCGTTGTCGCGGACTGTTTCCATGTCTGACGCGACCAGGAAAATCCGGGCGCGCAGACCGGGATCATTGACCAGAGCCTTGGCCTGGGTGCAGTCGGAAAGTGCGTCTTCAAGGCGCCCCAGCCGCTGGCGGCAGGTCGCGCGCAGCAGCAACAGGGCCGCCCGCTCGTTGCGGACAGCGGGCTCGGCGTCGGCGGGCAGCGGCAACGCCAGCCGCGCCGCCAGCCGAAGCTCGGCGTCGCTGTATTGGCCCACCGAGTACAGCAGCATCTCGGTGCTTTGGGCTGTGTCGCGGTGGGTGACGGTCACGGTGCGCAAACTGAGTTCCGAGACTTCGCCGCGCACGGCAAAGCGCCGGCCCGCGGCGGCAAACGCCGGGTAGATGTCGTCAAACTCGAACGCCGCCATCGGGCCCGGGGCCGCAACCTCCGAAAGGGAAAAAGCGATCGATTGTCCGCGCCGCGTGATCACCGCCCGGTACCAAACCCCCGGCTCAAGCGCAGGCCGCAGCCCGCCACGGTAGGCGCCCAGCACCGGCACGCCCAGCCGCCGCAACTCAATACGGTCGCGCGCGCCGGCCCCCAGCGCGATGGTGTAGGCGGTGTCCACCTCGCCGGGTTGGTCGGGCATACCCACCAGCAGCTCAAGCGGCCCCTTTGCGTCGCGGATTCGGAGTTCAAGGTCCAGCGTGAAGTCGCCCCAGCAGGCGCGCTCTTTGGGTGAAATGAACAGCGGGTCGGCGCCGGTGCGAGCAAGCACGATTTCGCCGCCCTGGCCGGTGGTGACGACACCGCCGTGCTGTGTCCAGGTGCCGTCTTTGCCGAACATCGGCTCAATGTCTTCGCGCTGGCGCGGGTCGTTGCCCAGGATGCGGCGCTCGTCAATGAAGCCGCCTTCGCTGTTGCTCATGAACGCCGGGTTCAGGCCCGTGTAAACCATGCCGCCCGCCAGCCCCAGCGCGACGAGAATCACGGCCGCCACCGGCACATAGCGCCGGGTGCGAAGCCAGATCCGCGCCAGCTTGCCCCTTGAGCGCGCGACCACCCACTCGCCGTGAAGGTAGCGCTCAAGGTCGTCGGCCAGCGCGTCGGCGGACTCGTAGCGGCGCGCCGGGTCCTGGGCCATGGCCATCTCAACGATGGCGCGCAGGTCGGGCGGCACATCTTCAAGGGCGGTGCGCGGCCACTTGGGCCCCTGGCTTTCCGCTACCCGCAACATCAGTTCGTAGGTGCTGTCGCCCTCAACGGGGCGCTTGCCCGTTAACAGCGTGTAAAGCGTGGCACCCATTGCGTATATGTCGGTCTTGACCCCCACGCGGTTGCGCTCGCCCCGGGCCTGCTCGGGCGCCATGTAGGCGGGCGTGCCCATACTGATACCGGTCTGGGTAAGCTGTCCGCTGTGCGTAAGGTCCTGTGCCAAGCCGAAGTCAGTCAAAATCGGGGTGCCGTCGCGTCGGACGATGATGTTGCCGGGCTTGATGTCACGGTGAACGATTCCCTGTTTGTGTGCCTGGCCGACGGCGCGGGCGATGGCCTCAATGAGTGTCGCGGCTTCGTCGGGGTCCAAGGGCCCGCGGCGCGCCGCGTCGTCGGCGTCCTGGCCCTCAATGAAGTCCATGGTGAAGAAAGGGTGGCCTTCAATCTCGCCGGCCTCAAAGACGCGGACGATGTTGGGGTGGCTGATGCGCGCGACATTTTCAATCTCGCGGCGAAAGCGCGTAAGCGCTTCTGCGTCAGTTGCATAAGAGGAAGGAAGGAGCTTAAGGGCGACCGGGCGCTGAAGGTCAGTCTGCCACGCGCGATAGACGCGGGCCTGTCCGCCGCGCGGCAACTCGCGCTCTATAATGAAGCGACCGAGTTCCTGGCCGATGCGCGGCAGGGGTGCGATGTGCAGGCCTGAGTCATTCTGTTCCACGCGCGCTCCGGGCGTAATGGTAAGCACAATCGGCAGAATTCAAAGGCAGGTTGCGGGTTTCAGGTTCCAGATGGCAAGGGGCGAGAGTGCAAAGCAGAGACATCTGCAGGGCGACCAACCGGTTGGGTAGGCTGGGCAAACCCCGGAACCCGGAAGTGAGTTGGGCAAGATGTTGCATTTTGGTTACAGAAGGGGGTTGCATCGAACAGGGTGCAAGGTAAGGTTTTAGGCCAAAGGTGTGTCAGTAATTTTGGCTCCGGCGTGGCAGGCGAAAGCTGCGCTGTGGGCTTGGGGCAAGGCGGGGGCAACCCTCGCCGACGGGCGGCCCGCCCTGGCCGCGCCGCGGGAAAGCCGCGGGGAAAGGAGACGCGTCGATTGGGGGCGGCTCAGGCGTTGTCGGATGAAGATTCCGGCGATTTGCCCAAAGTTATCGGACACAAGCGGCCGATATGGGTCGCGAAGCCTGTCGATTGCGATGTGCGGGCGATGCGGGTACTGGCGATGGTCATCCGCCGCGTAGGTCAGCCACGCAAAAAACAGGTTAGAACAGTGTTGACGGCGTGATAAGCATTTCTATGGTCTGCCTGCCCTTCAGGGGATGGCGAGACGTTTCTTGACACGGATCGGAAAGGGTCGTGTCAAGACTCTCCTGAGGCAGCGACGGACGGACGACTGACTTTCTTGGGATTAAAGGGAGAGCAAGGCATGGCAAAACTATGGTCTATGGCTCTGGCGCTGTTTATCGGCGCGGGGCTATGGGCTGTGCCGGCGATGGCACAGTCCAGCGACGCAGATGACGTCGCGAAGGTTACGCGCGGTGGCGGCGAAGGCGTTGACACCTCGCTTGGCAAGAAGGGTTTGGGCGTCGAAACCGACGGCTTTGCCCTGTGGATGAGCACCCGCGTCCAGTTCCGTCTGACCTACCAGACGGAAGTGGGCAACGGTCCTGACGGCACGAACGGCCGGACGTTTATCAACTTCCGCGTTCGCCGCGCCAAGACCAACTTCAAGGGTTTCATCTTCGACAAGGACTTCCAGTACAACCTGCTGTTGAACTGGACCTCCGGCGGCAACAACATCATTGAAGAAGCGTGGTTCCGCTGGGCCATCATGCAGTACATCAACGTCACCGCAGGCCAGACCAAGCTCCAGTACAACTGGGAAGAAGCGGTCAGCAGCGGTGCACAGCAGTTCGTTGAGCGCGGCTACGTCAACGAGAAGTTCAACCAGGACTACGCCAAGGGCATCACGCTTGACGGCAAGATCGGCGAAGACGTGAGCTGGCTGAAGTACTGGATCGGCATTTACAACGGCGTGCTCAAGGGCAACACGGACTTCCGTAATGCCGACTGGGCGCTTCGTGCCGACACCTTCGACAACCTGACCGACGGCGAGATGATGATCAATCTTCGTCTCGAAACGCACCCGATGGGTGACGTTGCCCGCAGCATGAACGACATGCGCAGCAAGGAAGAGATGGACAAGATCCTCTTTGCCATCGGTTTGGGCTTCAACTGGTTCATGAGCGGCTTTGATGCTCCGGACCTGCGCGGCGACACCGCGACCGGCAGCCCGGCTTCGGGCCGCTTCCGCACCAGCCAGGACACCATGTCGGTCGTTCTGGACGGTCACTTCCGCTTCTACGGCTTGAGCGTGGACATCGAGTTCCACATGCGTCACACCGAGTTCCACAACCGTGGCCGTAACCGCTTCAACCCGCAGCGCGACGAGCCTCTGAACACCGCGCTGGCGGCCACCGGTAACCTGACCGACTACGGCATCAGCTTCCTGATCGCCTACTTCATCCTGCCTGAGCAGCTGAACGTCGGTATCCGCTGGGATCACTTCGATGCAGACGAAGTGTGGGCCAACGCCGGCAACCAGAGCCGTACCCGCTTCATGGCTGTGCACCCGGACGCCAACGAGATCGGCCTGTCCGTGAACTACTACATTCACGGCAACAACCTGAAGCTGACCTTCGACCTGCTGATGGTCAGCCAGACCCTGGCCTTCTCGGCGAACACCGCTGACTCGAGCGGTAACCGCACGCTGAACGGTGTGTACAACAGCGTTCCGGAACGTCACGCGTTCACCACCCAGGGCTTCCACCTGAACCGTGGCAGCGACCACAACGACCTCTGGATCATCCGCCTGCAGCTTCAGTGGATCTTCTAAGATCGTTGCAAAGCATCAAACCCAAGGGCGGCCGATCACGGCCGCCCTTCTGTTTGTCTGGCCGATCACGCCCGCCTGCCCGCACCTGCAACCAGACACGCGAACAGCAGCACCGTGTGCAGCACCACTCCCAGCACCCACAGCTTGGGCACAACGTACAGCGCGCAGATCGCAAAGAACGCCGACAACCAGAAGAAGCGGTACATCGCTGCCTCCTTCCGGGGGGCCTGTCATTTCGCTCAGGCACCCGCAATCAGCCTATCCCGTGCGGGTTTGCGGGCCATGACAAACCCCGCCATCGATTGGAGCGGCCTGCGCAAGCTGCCAGCCGCAAGCCTCTGGGAATGAAGGGTGCGCGGTTGGTTGTTGAACTGGCAGGTGTGCCATGAACCATTTGAAGACATTCGCGCTGATGGCAGCCCTGACTGCGGTCGCGGTCGGAACCGGTTGGCTGATCGGGGGTTACAACGGTCTCCTGATCGCCCTCGCGGTGGCTGGCCTGATGAACTTCGTCGGCTACTGGTTCTCGGACAGCATTGTGCTGCGTCTGTACCGCGCCCGTGAAGTCGGCCCCGAACAAGCCCCAGAGTTGCACGCAATGGTGGCAGAACTGGCCAAGCGCGCTGCTATTCCGACTCCGAAGGTATGCATCATCCCCAGCGCCGCGCCCAACGCCTTTGCCACGGGCCGCAACCCGCGTTACGCCGCAGTGGCGGTCACCGAGGGCCTGCTGCATTTGCTGACGCCTCGTGAGGTGATGGCTGTGCTGGCCCATGAGATCGCGCACGTCGTAAACCGCGACACGCTGATCGGCACGATTGCCGCGACGTTTGCCGGTGCCGTCTCGATGCTCGCGCACATGCTGATGTGGACTGCCATGCTGGGCGGCAACGACCGCAACAACCCCCTGGGTGCCATTGGCGCGCTGGTTGCCATGATCTTCGCGCCGCTTGCGGCTGCGATGATCCAGATGGCAATCAGCCGCAGCCGCGAGTATCAGGCAGACCGCACCGGCGCCGAGTTGATGGGCGGCGGGCGTGAACTTGCCGGCGCGCTTCACAAGCTGCACTTTGGCGCGCAACAGGTTCCGTTTGAGCACGAGCCGGAGCCCGCCACCGCGCACATGTTTATCGTGAACCCGCTTCGCGCACGCGGCCTGGGCAGCCTGTTCAGCACCCACCCGCCGGTTGAAGCGCGCATTGAACGGCTGTTGCAGTACACCCCGCAGCCGCAGGAGTATCGCCGGGCGGCCTAGGCAGGCAAACGCTGGGCCACGCCGATGCGGTTGCCTTCAGGGTCTTCCATCAGAAAGTCCCGCAGGCCGTAGGCCTGGTCGCTGATCTGGTGGATGATCTTTGCGATGGCTTGGGCGGTTGCGTACACGTCGTCCACGGCATGCACAAAGACGTAGGCGCTGCCCTGGCCGGCGACTTTGCCGTCGCGCTCAGGGTACAAGTGCATTTGCACCGGCCCGTTGCGCAGCACGGCGTACACGGGAGTCTTGTAGGTTGCCTCAAGCCCAAGCAGCTTGCCGTAGAACGCGCACATGGCATCCAGGTTCCGTACGGCAAACGCAGGCGCGATTTCGATCAGCATGGTCAAGGCCGCTCCGACATAGTCCGTCATTCGACCGTTCGTTCGTTCAGCCAAGCCTGAATGTCACGGCTTCCGTGTACAACGCCGATGAAGAACAGGGTACAACGCCGATGAAGAACAGGTCCGCTTTCGTGAACTGGTAAACGAGCAGGTCCTTGAAAGGGCGCAAGACAACGCGCCGAACGCCACCTTGCACACGGCCGCTCGCGCCGGGAAACCTCAGAATGCGGGCAACTGCATCGTCCAGGCACTGCGCGAAACGGGTGGACAAGCCGGGCCGGCGCGATTCACACCACACGTATCGGTCGGCAACGTCTTCCCAGAACTCCGGAAGAAAACGCGGTGTCAACTTCACTGGACAGTCCGAAGGCGCTTGCGGAACTCCTCTAGCGTAAGGCACTTGTCCGGGTTGGCTTGCGCCCATGCAAGGCGGCGCTCCATCTCGGCTAGTTGATCCGGGGTGAGCCCGATCTCGGGCTCAGCATCAAGACTGTTCCACAACTCGTCGATCAACTGCAACTTCTCGTCGGCGGTCATGGCTGCGAGCTTGGCCTTGTCAATTGCGGAACTCATGGAATGAAGTTTACGCAACCTTCTTCGCACGTCCACCCGCCGTCAGGCAGTTCGGCGCAGCAGGCCCAGCAGCGCTTCTTTCAGTTCGTTGTGGTCGGCGTGCTTGGCCTCGTCGCGCTTGCCGGGCAGCACCACGATGTCGCGGCTGCCGGCCGCCTGCTTATGGCGGCGAAAGATGTCGCGGATCCGCCGCTTCCACTTGTTGCGAGCTACCGCGTTGCCGAACCTGCGGCTTACTACCAGCCCCAGCCGCGGATAACCCAGGCTGTTCTCAAGCCAGTGGACGATCAGGCGCTTGTTGCCGGCGCTCTGGCCGCCGTTGAACACGCGGTCGAAGTCGGCCTTGGTCAACAGGCGTTCATCTTTGCGCAGCCGCTGGTCCGTGAGGTACGCGTGCATGTCGCGTCCTGTTTTACACTCAACAATCGGCTGACACAGGGGTTTGCACGGTGCGACGCACTATAGTTCCAACCATGGCGGCAAAGACGCAACTGTTTGAAGACTCGCGCCGCGTGCTGGGCCGCTTCATTGAAGTCGCCCTGCCCACCCCTGTCGATCGCCTGTTTGACTACTCCGTGCCTGACGCGTTGATCGACCGCGCGCGCGTCGGCCACCGTGTGACCGTGCCGTTCGGCAAACGCAGCCTGCAGGGCTTTGTCGTCAGCGAAAAGAACGAATCGACGCTGCAGCGCCACCAGGTGAAAGACATCCTGGAAGCGCCCGACGAAGAACCGCTGGTCAACAAGGGCATGCTGGAGCTGGCCCAGTGGATGGCCGAGTACTACGCGTGCAGTTGGGGTGAGGCGCTGCAGGCGGTGCTGCCCGCCGTCGTGCGCACGGGCCGCAAGCGCCGCAAAATTGCCGTGATCCGCGCCGGCAAGCCGCACCCCGAGCTGCTGGCCTTTGCCGCCGAGCTTGAAGAAAAAGTCCGCGACGCCAGGGCCGCAAAGGGCGCAGGCGCCAACGCCGGCGAGCGCAACGCCGGCTACGCCCGCGTGCTGCGCGCCGTGGGCACATACACAGAAGACACGTTTACGCCCCGCGACCTGGCCGAAAAACTGGGCATCAGCGAGGCGCCGATCCGCACCCTGGCCAAACAGGGCTGGCTGCGCCTTGAACGCATTGAGCCCGAGCACGCGCCCGGCGGCATCTACGGCTGGGGGCCGGGCGACGGGCCCAAAGAGCCGACCGGCGACCAGCAGATCGCGCTTGAGCGCATTGCGTCAGCGCTGGACCGCGACGAGTTTCGTACCTATCTGCTGTTCGGCGTAACCGGCAGCGGCAAGACCGAGGTGTACGTCCGCGCTATCCAGCGCGCGCTGGCTGCCGGCAAGTCTGCCATTGTGCTGGTGCCCGAGATCAGCCTGACGCCGCAGACCGTGCGCCGCTTTGCCAGCCGCTTCGACAACGTCAGCGTCCTGCACAGCAGCATGACCGACGCGCAGCGCCGCGACGCCTGGCGCGCCATCAAGTCCGGCAGTTCCCGGGTGGTGATCGGCCCGCGCAGCGCCCTGTTTGCGCCCGTCGTTGACCTCGGGCTGATCGTCGTCGATGAAGAACACGACGGCGCCTACAAGCAGGACCACACGCCCCGCTACCACGCGCGCGACACAGCCGTCATCCGCTGTCGGCTGGAAAAGGCCGTGGCCCTGCTGGGCAGCGCGACGCCAAGCCTTGAAAGCTGGCACAACGCGCAGACAGGCAAGTACGAGCTGCTTGAGTTGCGGACCCGGGTGACAAGTCTCGAGTCCCCGGTCCCGGGTGCCGAGTCAGCGGACTCGGCACCCGGCACACGGCACGCGGCACTTGCCAGCGTTGAGATTATCGACATGGCGCAGGAGTGCCGCGAGCAGCACAAGTTCACGTTCTTTTCGCGGCGCCTGCGCGGCGCCTGCGCGCAAGCCCTTGAACGCGACGAGCAGGTAATCGTGTTTCTGAACCGGCGCGGCTATCACACGCTGCTGAATTGCGGCAATTGCGGCCAAGCCATGATGTGCCCGCAGTGCGCGGTGCCCATGTCGTACCACCGCGGTCTCAAGCGCATGACCTGCCACTACTGCCTGCACACCGCGGAGTTGCCGCGACAGTGCCCGTACTGCCTGGGCGGCCCGGTCAAGCTGCAGGGCATGGGCACCGAGCGCCTTGAAGAGGAACTGAATGTGATCTTCGCCGGTCACAGCATCGCGCGCATGGACAGCGACGTGATGAAAACCCGCGACGACTATGAAGACACGCTCGAGGCCTTTCGCGCGGGGCAAACCCGCATCCTGGTCGGCACGCAGATGATCGCCAAGGGACTGGACTTTCCCGACGTCACTGTGGTCGGCGTGGTCAGCGCCGACGTGGGCATGGGGCTTGGCGACTTTCGAAGCTTCGAGCGCAGCTTTCAGTTGCTCACGCAGGTCGCAGGCCGCGCGGGCCGCGGCAGCAAGCCCGGCGTTGCAATCATCCAGACGTTTCAGCCGCAGCACGTTTCAATCGTGACCGGCGCGCGCCAGGACTTCCGCGCCTTCAGCGAGTACGAACTCAAGCATCGAAAAGAGTCAAAGTACCCGCCGTTTTCTAGGCTGGTGCTAGTCACCGTAGAAGCCCAGGGCGAGGACAAAGCCGACGAAGAGGCCCGCAAGGCAGCATACACGGCGCAGGACTTCGCGCAGCGCTACCCGAACAGCATTTACTCCGTGGCGGGGCCCTTTGACGCGCCGATCGCGAAGCTGCGCGGCAAGCACCGCAAGCAGGTGATCATCAAGGCCAGGGGCTTCCGCGAGGTGCGCGGCGTTGTGGAGGCGCTCAAGCCGCTGGTAAAAGTCAGCGAAAGACTGAAACTCAGCATAGACGTGGACCCCGTGAACATGCTGTAGCCATGCCCGTATTCGATATCCAGTGCCCGATCATCGACGAACCCGCCCGCATTGACTTCGGCGGCGAAGAAGTGCGCGGCGCGCTGCGCTTTCGCGGGTTCACTTGTGAACACGAAGCCGCCTGCCGGCAGGCCGGCATCAAGTGCGCGTTGTTTGACGCCGACGGCCTTGAGCCCTTTGACGCGGCGGACGCCTTCGACTTTTTCAACGGTTAGTGGTTCGTCGCGAACTCGGTGCTGCACACCAGCGCGTAAAACAGGTCTTCGTATGCCGCGGACTCGGGCTCGTTGCCCGCTGTTACCGACTTGATGTGCTCCTTGGCGCGCTTGAGTTCTTCAGCTGTCGGTTTGCGCGACAGCACACTCAAGTACAGCGCCTCCACGCGCGAGTCCACAGTGCTGAAATCGCGCATCACCGCGTACACCGTGCTGCCGTTGGTGCTGCCGCTCAGGCGCCGCGTCACGTCGCCGTTCAGCATCAGCAGCGCCTGGTCAATCGACTGCGTGAACCCCTCGCTCAACGCCATTTCGTCGTCCTGCGCCAGCGCGGCATACTGCGCCGCCAGCGCACGCCGCAGCCGCCACTTCGGCCGCATACCGTCGATGCGGCCCATGTAGCGCTTCAGCAGGTCGTCGTCGAACTTCGTGTTGTTTTCAGGCTCCTGCCCGTTCTTCCTCTGCATCTCCAGAAACGCCGCGAACTGGCTTAATCGGTGGTATGCGCTGGGGTGCTGGCGCGCAAAACTCTTCAGCAGCGCGTCGCCATCCTCAAGGCTGAACAACGTCCCGAACAACTGCTCGGGCGTCAATTGCCGCACCGGCGCCGCCGCGAAGTGCCACAACTCGGACTTCTCCGGCTTGCCCGCGCTCGAAAGCTGATACGTCCGCGAGTTCAGTATTCCGCGGTACAGCCGCTTCACGTCCCAGCCGTGCTTCACGAAGTCCGCAGCCAGCGCGTCCAGCAGCTTCGGGTGGCTGGCCTCGTTCAGGCTGTTGAAGTCATCCACCGGGTTCAAAAGCCCGATCCCGAACAGGAAGCTCCAGTGGCGGTTGACCACATACCGCGCCGTGGTCGGGTGTTTCGCGCTTACCAGCCAGTTGGCGAGCGCGCGGCGCCACACCTTGGGGTCGCGCGTTTTCAGCGCCTTGTCGCCCGGCAACTGCGGCGTGTTGTAGCGCATCAGGTCGTCAAGCCGCCCGCGATACTCGGCGGGAATGTCTTCTTTCAGCGTCTTGAGGTACGCAGCCAGCTGGTCCGCGGGCGGCACGTCCTTGGTCTCAATGCGCGGGTCAATCGGCTGGACGTAGAAGTCCGCCTGTATCTCGATCGGCGCGAAGAAGGCCGCCACGCCCGTGAACGCAGCCTGCGTCCACGCCGGGTCGTACGGATGGTCATGGCACTCGGCGCACTGGATCTGCACGCCCGAAAAGTGCTTGCTGGTCACGCCCGCCGCGTCGGCTGTGCGAACCGGAAAGCCCGCCAGCCCGTAGTACGCCGCCGCCGGGTGTTCGCTGATGCGGCCCTCGGCGGTGATCATCGCCAGCGCGATTGCGTCAAAGCCTGCGCCCGCGTTGAAGCGCTCGGCCAGCCAGCCGGCCAGCACGTCGTTGGCAGAGTGCGCGAGCTCGCCCAGTTCGTCGTTGCCGCGCTCGCGGAACACGGGCATCCAGCGGTCGGCCAGGTGCTCACCGAAGCGCGGGTCAGCCAGCAGCCTGTCGATCAGGGCCGCGCGCTTGCCCGGCGCGTCGTCACCGAGAAAGGCCAGCGTTTCGGCGCGAGTCGGGGGCTCGCCGACGACGTCGAGATACACGCGCCGCACGAACTCGCTGTCGCTGCCGGTTGGCGCGGGCGTAAGGCCATCGCGCTTGTGGACCGCGGCAACTTCGCGGTCAATCAGCGCCGAAACGCCCTCCGGCGCCTGCCCCCGCGCGGGCCAGCCAAGCCAGCCGGCCGCCGAAAGCACAGCCAGCGCCGCAAACAATGCGCACACCCGGTTCATGGTTCACCAGTGTACATGATTGCATGAAGCCGTTGCGCGATTTCAGGGGCGCTACTTGACCTCAAGGCCGGGGAAGTCCTTGAAGAACTCAAGAAACGCCGCCAGCTCGGCCTTGCCCGGCCGAAAGCCCAGCGCGCCGAACTCGTAGCCCGTCTCTTTGGTCGAAAACACCACGCTGCGCCGGATGAATCCCGTGAAGATGCGCATGCGCTTGAAACCAGCCAGCGGCTTCACTTGCGGGCCGGTCTCCTGCGCGGCCCAGGCTGCAAGCTGCTGTTCAAGGCGCTCAGCCGTTGTGGCGGGGTCAGCCAGCAGCTCGGCAATCACGTCACCGGGCTTGCGTCCGCCGATGGAGTATTGCCGTTCGGTCTCGCCGATCGTGTCGTGCGGGAACAGGTAAAGCGCCGTACGCGTGGCAACCACGGTGCAGTTGCCCACGCCCAGGTTCTCAAGGGCAATCGAAACCTTGGCGGCAACAGCAAAGTCCTTTCCCGGTTGAATGGCCATGCATCCCCCGAAGCCCAGTATCGCCAGCGCTTGATCAGGCGCTATTCCCTTGGCGCAGTCGCCCGCAAGGCCTTTGACATGAGTTGGGTCAGCCGGACCACGTCATCCACCATGGTCTCCATGTCCGGCACGTTCGCGAGCACTTCAGGAATCTCAACCTTGACTTGGTCCCCTTGCACCAGCACCAGCGGGTACTGCGACAACAGCGCTTGCAGCATTGTACGCACTGGGCCAGTCAGCAAAGCCTTGGCGCCGGCTGAGTCGCGGCTCCAGATGGTATAGTCTTTCAGCTCGGGGAGCTTCAACGCCAACGGGGTTTCATTCGGCCCCCCGCCGAGAAGGTCCATCCGCTCGGTGGACATCAGCATCATAGGCAATTGCGTGCCCAGCCAAGCGGTGACGGCGGTGTAGTACACGCGTTCTCCGCCGTGGCTGTGCCATTCGGTCGTGATCATTACGGGTACATTGCGAAAGTCTCCGCGCAACAGTGGCGCACCGACGTTGCTGGGCATGTGCTCAAAGCCGTGCTTGGCAGCGAAGGCCTTCCACGCTGCGCCAACCCGCAGCCGCATGCGCACAAACCAAATCACCAGACCGGCAATCACGCCGCCAGCAGCCAGCCCGACCAGCCCGACCACAAGCCCTGTGTTCGCAAACATGAACCAATCCAACACCGGAGACTGAGCCCAGTCAATCCTGCCACAAGCGAGAAGCATGGGGGTGCAGGCGTCTCTCCCGCACGGCCGGACACACCCTGTGCCCGTAAGAACAGAGGCGCGGGCCAGAGGCCGGCAGCAAGTGCAGGCAGGATGCCCGCGCTCCCTACCATTTCACGAGTTCTTCGATGGCGGCCATTACGCCAGCTTTTTGGGGCAGGACTGCGTTTTCGAGCGGCTTGGCGTAGGGGCAGAAGCTGTCTTGGGCGGCTACTCTTTTTACCGGGGCGTCCAGTTCATTGAAGGCTTCTTCCATGATCCGTGCGCTGATCTCGGCGCCGAAGCCCATGGTCAGGGTGTCTTCGTGGAGCACGAGGCAGCGGTTGGTCTTGGCGATGCTCTTGAACACTGCCTCCTGGTCCCACGGCAGAATCGTTCGCAGGTCGATTACTTCGACGCTGATCTTGTCCTCAAGGGCCAGCGCGGCGTCTTGCGCGATCATTACTGTGTTGCCCCACGTTACCAGCGTTACGTCTGTGCCTTCGCGTACTATGCGCGCATGGCCGAAGGGCAGCACGTAGTCCTTGTCCGGCTCGGGGCTCTTGCAGCGCTCCTGTCGGTACAGGTTTTTGCACTCCATGAACAGCACCGGGTCTTCGCCCCGTATCGCGGCCTTGAGCAGCCCCTTGGCGTCGGCGGCGTTTGAAGGCATCGCGATGCGCAGGCCGGGCCGGGTCGCGAACGTGCCTTCAATGCATTGGCTGTGGTACATCGCGCCTTGAATGTAGCCGCCGACGGGTACGCGAATCACCATGGGCGCGGGCCAGTTGTTGTTGCTGCGGTAGCGGGCGGTCGCCACCTCGTTCACGACCTGCATCATGGCTGGGAAAATGTAATCGCCGAACTGGATTTCGACGACGGCTTTGCGGCCCGGCTTGTACGAGTAGCCCAGCGCGGTGCCGATGATGGTGGCTTCCGCCAGCGGGCTGTTGAACACGCGGTGGGTGCCAAAGCGGGTACTCAGGCCCTTGGTGGCGCCGAACACGCCGCCTTTGCCGTCCTGTACGTCCTGGCCCCAGCACACGAGGTGTTCGTCGCGTTCGAACTCTTCGTGCAGGGCGTGGTTGATGCCTTCAATCAGGGGTATGCGTTCGCCTTCTGACTTGGGCCCGGCACTGGCGTGTCGGGCTGTAAGCGCGTTTTCTTCTTCAAAGTACACGTGGCGGGCGGCGGTGCTGGGGTCCGGGTGCGGGTGGGCCTCGGCGCGCTCGGCGGCTTCGTCGATTTCCTGCTTTACTTGTTCTTCAAGGGCGACGAGTTCGTCTTCGTCGGCCAGCCCGTTGTCGACGATCCACTGGCGCAGCTTCTTGTTGGGGTCCTTCTTTGACTCTTCGGCGATCTGGTCGTCGGTCATGTACAGCTTGCGGTTGTCGCTGCTGCTGTGGCCCCACAGGCGCACGACGTGGCTTACGACAATCGCGGGGCCTTTGCCCTTGCGGCACCATTCGTGGGCCTTGCTGAAAGCCTCATAGCTTTCAAACAGGTCCAGGCCGTCGCACGGGAAAATGCCGAGGTTGGCGTAGCCCTTGACCCATTGCTCGATCGGTTGCGCGCGCTCCTGGCTGTGGTGCGTGCTGATGCCGTAGCCGTTGTCTTCAACGTGGAAAAGCACGGGGCACTTGTGGATGGTTGCCCAGTTCAGGCCCTCGTGAAATTCGCCCTGTGCACAGCCGGCATCGCCGCCTGACACGTACACGACTTCATCTTCGCCATCAAGTTTGGCGCCGTGGGCGCGGCCGGCGGCTTGAAGCCACTGGGTGCCGACGCAGCTTGACTTGCTGATAATGCGGTGCTTCTTGTGGCCGAAGTGGCTGGGCATCTGGCGCGAGCCGCTGGCGGGGTCGCCTTCGCGTGCCATGAAGCCGGTAAAGATTTCTTCGGTGGTGACGCCGAGGCCGAGCACGTAAGTGAGGTCGCGGTAGTGGCAGATGCTCCAGTCCTTGCCGGCGCGAAAGACCATGCTGGCGGCGGCGAGCGCGGCTTCGTGGCCGGGGCCGGAAATCTGGAAAGTGCCGCCCTTGGACTGGCGCAGGATGATGGCGCATTTGTCCTCAGTCATGCGCGAGGTAATCATGGTGCGGTAGGCCGCGAGGACCTGGTCGTTGGTGAGTCCACGCGTGTCTTTGCGGGCGGCGGTTTTTGCCATGGCGATCTCCTGCCGCGATTGTGGCCAGCGGCGCGAGTCGGGTCAAGAAAGGCTTGACCGGCAATGATTCAAAACGCCAATAGGGCGTTATGGACTTCAACGAGCTGATCAAAAACGGCTGGGCAAGGCATGACAAGCACACCGGCGAGGTTTCCGCCGAGCTGGAAGCGCACGCGGGACTGGCCGATGACCCCGGCAAAGCCGTGCAACTGATCACGCTGGCTGTGCACATGATGGGCGGCCACGCCGGCGAGTGGGCGCGTGCGGCGGCGCTGGCGGATCGTGTGGTGAAGGCGCTTGCTGAAAGCGCAGAACTTGCGCCGGCCCTGGGTAACCTTGCAGTCGCGCGCTTCATGGCGGGCGATTACGCGGGCGCGCTGGCCGCCGAGTCTGACGCGGCGCGGCTGACGGACGGCCAGCCGGTATCGGTGATGGCGCGCACGCGGGTGCTGATTGCGTCGGCGCTGGTGGATGCAAGGCGGCTTGACGAGGCCGTACGGGTGTATGAGGCGGCAGTGGCGCTGGCGAAGTCGCGCGACGACAAGCTGGCCTGCGACCGCGCGATTGCCGTGACCAGCAACAACCTGGCCAGCGAGTTTCTGGGCCGTGAGAACCTGCCGGATGCTGAAAAGGCGCTGATGCTCAGCGCGGCGATCAATGCCCGCGAGTTCTGGCTCAAGTGCGGCACATGGGAAAACGAAGAGCGCGCCGAGTACCTGCTCGCGTGCGTCTATAACAAGCTTGGCAAGCCGCAGCAGGCGCTGGAGCACTCCGAGCGCGGCCTTGAGGTGATTGCCGCCAACGGTGAAGAAGTGGTGGATGAAGCGTTCCTGAACCTCACGCAGGCCAACAGTTGCCGGTTACTGGGCAACCGGGAGGGCTATGACCGCGCAATCCAGCGCGCCGATGAGCTTGCCGCCGAGTGGACCGACCAGGGGCTGAAAGACTGGTACGCCGAAGATCGTGCAAAGGTGGCGTGGCAATAGCGCGCAAACCCATGGCCGAGATACTTCCTTACAATGATGAGCTGCTTCCGCACTGGGCCGAGTTGCACAACGCGGCCTTCAACGGCCTGCACAACTTCTGGCCGGTGACGGCCCGCGACCTCAAGCGCCGCGTGGTACTGGCCCCGGGCTTTGAGCCGGACCACCTGCGGTTTGCGCAACTGGGTGACGAGCTGGTGGGCTTTGCCCACGGCGGCGAGCGGGGCTTGTACGCGATTGGCGTGCGGCCGGACGCGCGCCGTGCGGGCATCGGCAGCGAGCTGCTGGCGGCACTTGGCGTGCGGGGCTTTGACGGACGGGCGCTGAACCCGTACTGGGGCAACACCCGCGGGCCCGAGACGAGCTTCTTCGGCATGGTTGAGGGCATCGGCATTGAGGCTGACCAGCCGGCGTGCGAGTTCTTCAGGCGCCGCGGCGCGCGGCAGGTCGCGACGGCGGTCAACCTGCGCGCCACGCCGGACGGCATTGATCTTGAGCCAGGGCGCGACGCGCGCACGCGCGCGGAAACGCTGGGATACGAGTTCGCGACGCTGATGGGCCGTTGCCCGCGCCTTGGCGATGAACTGGCCAGCGAGCGGCCCCTGCGCGGCACATACTTCACAGCCGCGGCCACTCACGAAGGAGTGGTGGCAGGCGTGGCGGTGGGCTTCCCGACGCCGGAGCTCGGGCCCGGGCGCTACGGCGTGTTCACGCTTGAGGTTGCGCATGAGCACCGCCGCCGGGCGGTGGGCAGCGCGCTGGTGATGCAGCTGCTGCTGGAAATGCAGGCGGGGCCATTCACGGCCTGCGAAGTGACGACCGTGCCCAACGACAGCCCGGGCGCGATGGAACTTTACGAGCGCCTGGGCTTTCAACCTTGCGCGCGCTTTGCGGTGTGGGAGTGACGGGTTCAAAGTACGCAGGCCATGATCTAGAGTGGCGCGGATGGGTTCAGGTGCGAAAGTGCTGTTGGGGGCGGTCGCCGGCGTCGTCGTCGTGGCGCTGCTGCTGTTGCTGACCGCGACCGTGAAGGCGCCCGGCGAAGGCGGCAATGCTCCGCGCGTCAACCGGCCCGACCGGCCGAAGAACAAGCCTGTTGACCCCGTCCCGCAACCTGAGCCCGACCCGGAGCCTGAGCCGCCGCGCGACCCGCTGCCCGGACCGCTGCTGGGCGTGATGGCTCGAGTGCGCGTGCTGCTGCCGGACCTTTCGCCGGCGGTCGGCGCAACCGTGAACTTGCGCGCGCTGGTTGACCGCCACGACTTGCCCTGGAGCCCCGAGCACGGCCCGCGCTGGGATGAGCGCGGCGAGGCCACCACCGACGCACAGGGCCGCGCCGAGCTTGACGTCAGCCTGAAAACCGACAGCAACGGCACGCGGCTGGTGCAGGCTGGCGCCAGCCTTGAGGGCTGGGCGCTTTGCCGCTCCGTGCCCGCGATTGTAAGCATTGCTGACCACTCGCCCCTGCTGACCATCATGTTGCGGCCGGCTGTGCAGGTCAGGCTTGAAGTGCACGGCGGCGGTGCGCCGGTCGCCGGCGCGCGGGTTCTTGTCGGAACACGAGACGGATCTGTCGCCGCGCGCGACGGCACGACCGGTGATGATGGCGCCTGGGCCGGCGAAATTGCAGACGAGGTCGAGCTACCGTGGGTGCTGGTGTGCGCGCCCGGGTTTGCCCACTGGCACAGGCAACTTGAAACCGCAGCGTTGCAGCGCATCGAGTTGACCACCACGGGCGGCATCGAGGGTCGCGTGGTTGACGCTGCCGGCAAGCCGGTGCCGTTCGCGCACGTGGCCGTCAGGGCGCTGAAGTCGTCAGGCAACAGTGAAGGGCCGTCCCCCGAACTGGTGCCTGTCGCCGATGGCTACGCGGCAGTAACGACCATGGCCGACGCGCGCGGGCGCTTTCTGGTAGAGCATGTGCGGCATGGCCCGGGTGACCACAGAGTGACTGTCGTTGCTTCCGGGTTCGCGCCCGAGTGGTTGGATCTGTTCGTTAACGCGGACGACATCGCCGATGCAGGACAGTTAACACTCAAGCGCGCCTTTGATCAGCCGTTGACGGTCAAAGACCCGCTGGGTCGCCCGGTGCGTGACGCGCGCATACGCCTGATGCCGCGCGCGCCGGAGCTGGCGGGCTGGGCGATCGACCGCTTCGTGGCAAGTGCAGATGCCGCGGGCAAGGCGACGCTCGCCGGCGTGTGGCAAGGCGAATGGACGCTGAACGTGCATGCGGCCGGTTACGCCCGCTATCAGGCGGACTTCTCGCCCGGCGCCCCAGCCGAAATCCAGCTGGCAGCCGGTGGCGGCTTGACCGGCACGCTGCTGGACTGGAAGAAGCAACCCGTAGCCAGTGCGCTGGTGGTGATCGTTGGCGCCAAGGACACACGGTTCCTGAACTGGGGTGCAATCGCCAATATCGAGCAGTGGCACATCGACACCCCGCACCCGCCGGTACGGGCGGGCAGCGACGGGCTGTTCCGGTTCGCCGACCTGCCCGTCGGCGAGTATGCGATGCTGGCAGTGGACAGCGAGCATCGCACAACTCTCGTGCGCGACGACATCGTGGTGCACCCCGGCGCGGTGATTGACCTTGGCCCGAACACCTTTCCCGCCCGCACCGACCTGCTGGTGCGCGTGCGCCGCGACGGCAAGCCGCTGCCCCGCGTGGCGTTTGAGACCCCAAGCGGCGAAGTTCTGCGCACCGATGAGTACGGCCTGCTGCGCCTGACCAACCAGAAGCCCGGACAATTGCTGCTGCGGCTGGAAGGCGAAACCCTGCTGCGTTACGACGCGCGATTCGCGGCGCGCCGGGTTACCGCGAGTGAAGGCGAATTGACCGACACCGTGCTGGAGCTGCCGGGCGCCGGCTTCGGCGCCATTCAGGGTGAGGTCAGCTTCGCCGGCCAGCCGCGTGCGGGACAGATTTCGCTGCGCGGCGCGCGCGCCGAGTACACCGCGATCGTGATGCGAGACGGCCGCTATTCGCTGCCGAGTGTCGCGGCAGGGGAGTACGAGGCCGAGGTTTCCCTTCTGGACGGCATGGTGGTCCGGCAGGCGCTGGAGATCAGTGAGGGTTCAGCAACTCTGGACATCGCCGTGGCGCCTGGCGTGGTGCGCGGCAGTGTCGGCAGGCAGGAGCGTTCCGGGCAGGTGCGCGCCATGAGCGTGGATGTGCCCGGCGCATGGATTGGCGCGGTAGTCGGCAGCGACGGGCAGTTCAGGTTTGAGTTGCCCCCCGGCCGCTGGAAGGTGCACGCGATGTGGCCCGGCGCCGCGGGCGTTGCGGAGGTGGTGGTTGCGGCGGGCAGCGAGTCAGTCGTTGAAATCGCGCTGGCGCCGGCGGGTGAGGCCGTGTTCCGGGTCGGCAAGCTGCTGCCCGCGAACTTCAGCGGCGCGTCAACCGCCCGCCTGATCTGCGCTGACGGCACGCCCTACCCCGGCCTGCTTGAGCTGGAGGGCAAGGCCGGCGCGGAGGCGCACTTTGCCTGCGTAATGCCCGGCGAGTACACGCTTGAAGTGCGCGGCGCCGCGTTACAGTACCTGCGCGGCATCACCATTGAGGCCGGCGCACTGAAAGAAGCGAGCCTTGAGCTGCAGGCGCCGGCAAGCCTTGAGATTGAACTTGCGGGTGCCGACGCTGAAGCGGTCGCGCAAGCGCTCGTGCGCATGACAGGGTTTGAAGGCGCGGCGGTCAAGCCGCCTGCCGGCCGCGGCGTGCCGGTACAGAAGGGCGAGCGGACACTTCTGGTTCCGGACATCATGCCCGACGTGCGCCAGGTGATCATTGAAGTCCCGGGCTTTGAGCCGGCCACGGTGGCCATCGACTTCAAGGCGGGCGCGGCCGTCACCACGCGCGTTGCCCTCAAGAAAGCGCCGTAGCAGCAAGCCGCGAATTGAAAAAGGACAGGCGCTGTGCGCCTGTCCTTTGCACTGTTTGCGGCAGCTATCTTGGGTCAACGTACAGCCGGATCGCATCTTCCTTGATGGTGTTGAAGCGCAGGTCCGTGCGGGCGTCGCGATACCACTCGTCGCCGAACAGGTTGCTGCCCAGGATCACGAGGTCCACGCCCGGCTGGACTTTGTCAACGACGCGGCAGCCCATCTGCTTGAGCAGTTCCGACATGCGTTCCTTGGTGTAGGCCTGGTTGGGGGCCTCGAACTCGCCGTGCAGGGCGATGGTCAGGAAGCGCCCGTTGTGCCACAGGTGACTGACAAGCTTGTCGCCCTTGCGCACAGGCTCTTTCTCGTTGGTAAGGGCAAGCACGGTGGCAAGGCTGTAGTGGGCTGACAGCGTGCGGATGATTTCGACCACGCCGATCAGCTCGTCGCGATCGCGGCCGTGGATGCGCCATACTTCGAAGCGCTGGCCGGCCTTGACGCCGCTGGCGTGCCCGAGGTCAATGTGGCAGATGCCACGGCCGTAGTCGCTGTAGCTGACTTCGCCGTCGGGGTCGGCCTTGTCCATTTTCAGCGGCGTCTTGATGCGCGGCAGGCCGCGGATCATGTCCACAAACTTGCGGCCGTCGTCTTCGTGGTTGGTTTTTTCAGTTTCGAACTCGGCCTGCAGGCCCTCAATACGCGAGACGGCGGCGACGACCATGAAGTCAAGGCGCGTCTTGCGGCCCGAGGTCTCGGTGATTTCGGTTTCCACGGACTCGTTTACGTCGCGCAGGCGCTCCATGCTGATGTCGCGGCGCTGCGTCACGCCGGCCTTGATGCCGTCCACGATGTTGCGCACAGCCTGCATGCGCGCCTCTTCGCCCTGGAAGCCGACAACGATCGTCTTGGGCGTGCCGTCGGCCAGCGTGATCTGCGTGCTGCCGCTGACTTCGGCGTACAGCAGGTTGTACTGGTGGTGGTTGGCGGCAATCAGGTCACGCAGCAACTGCTGCTGGCGCCGGAAAATCAGTTCAAGGGTGATGCGCGTCGGCTTTTGCAGCACCTTGTCGGCGGGCTGGTAGTTCGGGTCCAGTGACCGCTCGAAAGCCGAAACGACGGCGGCGTCGTCGGGCTTGTACACAGTGCTGGTCGGGTCAACGTCGCCGGGGCGGCGCAGGTCGCCGGCAGCGGCGACAACGGCGGTGCCGCCGACGTCGATGGTCTGGACGGTGTAGTACTGCGTGGCCTTGTAGGCGAGGTAGCGGCGCACTTTCAGTTCGTAGTCGGCGATCCATTTGCGGGCGCTGGCGTACTCATAGACCATGCCTTCGCCGGGCGTGCCGCTGCCGTAAAACAGGCCTTCGGCGTCGATGTAGCGCTGCAGGATCGGGCTTTGCTTGTCGCGGGGCTTGGCGCGCTCTTCGCCGCCGACCAGCGGCGCCTTGGGCACGTTGTCAACGCGCGTCTTGTAGCCCATGGGGTCGCCCGCTTCAAAGCCGATGAAGGCCGCGGTGTTGTTCATCTCTGCGATCAGCGGCTCAAGCTGCTTGTGGTTTTCGGTCACGCGTTCAAGCAGGATCTTGGACTCGGACTGATAGGTCTGCACCTGGTGGAAGAAGAACATCCACACCACCGTTGCTACCAGCACGCAAGGCGTAAGGATGGCCGAGACGATCCAGTACCAGCTTGCCACACTTTGTTTCGTTGCCATGACTGCTCCCTTCAACCGTTTACGTTCCGACTGCAATGCGCGGGCATCACCTTCGGTCCGGCCCGGTCAAGCCCAGGAAGTGAAGCACTTCTTCCTCGGGGTAGGTTTCAATGTTCAGGCGCAGCTCTTTGGCCTGTTGCCATTCGGGGTCGTCGCGCCAGTTGCCGCCGATGATCACGGCGTCCACAGTCTGGTCCACGCGGTCTGACACCTGGAAGCCCACGCGGCGCAGGATGTCAATCAGCTCCTGCCGCGTGTGCTTGGTGTAGCCGCGCCCGAATGTCCCCACCAGCGCCCAGCGCTGGTACTGGCGTGAAGTGAAGCTGCTGCTCTTGATCAGGTCGCCGGCCTTGGGGTACAGGCTGGGATCGTCCAGCGCGTCCACGCGGCAGCGGGCGATGTCGCCCCGCAGCAGTTCTTTGACGCGGATCTCACCGATCTGCAACTCGCTGTTGCGGCTGTTGTCAGGCCGCACGACCTGGAATGTCTGTTCAAGCTGCACGCCGCTGCGCTGGCCAATGCTGATCCAGACCCAGCCCGAGCGATCGTCCACCAGGAACACAAAGCCGTCCGGGTCGCGGCTGTCATCGCGGCGCCGCTTGTCGGCCTGAATGCGGTAGGCCTCCTGGCTTTCGACGGCGGAATGGCGGGCCTTGGCGGCCTCGCGCGACATGGCAAAGGCGCGTTCGCGGGTTTCACGCACAGTCTCGGAGTCAAGGCTGCGCAGCGCGTCGTTTTCTTCCACCAGGGCGCGGGCGAGGTCGTTTTCGCGATCGACCAGCTCTTCGTGGCGGCCCTTCATCTGCTCGTTGGCCGCTGCCATGGCGTTGTCGGCATCCCTGAACTGCTGCTGCGAGTCGCTGGTGCGGATGGCCGACTTGGCGTCGCGCAGCTCGCGCTGCTTTACGCGGTGGTCGCGCACGCGCGGGATGTGCTCTGTCACCAGCTTGTGGATCACCTGGTCCTGGCGGCCGATTGCGCCCTCAAGCGTGCGCACTTCGCCTTCAATGTAAAGCCGCTTGCCGCTGCGGCTGGTGTTGCGGACCTGGCTTGCCGAGACCTTCTTTTCTTTCCATGAACCGTCTTCCTGCCGTTCCAGCACTGTGGCAGTGCCGCTTTCCGTACCCGAAAGCTGGCTTGAATCCTCGGCGGGAACAGCCGGCACGTCGTAGAAGTCTGCAATCAGGCGCGTGCCGTCCTTGAGCATGCGATCGATCTGCGCCGGCGAGCTGTACTGCGCTTCGCCCTTGAAACCGATGTGGGTGCACAACTCGGCGTAGCGGGCGCGCACGCTGTCAATCTCGGCCTGCTGGCGCGCGGGAATCTCGCGCAGGGCCGCGATGTACGTGCGCTCTTTTTGCGCCTTGTCGTAGGTCAGGAATGCCAGCACACCCATGGCCAGCAGAAACACGATCATCACGATCATGATGATCAAGTCCACCAGCCCGCGTCGCGAACTACGCATGGATCACTCCGTGAAACGTACCCAAGGCGCAACCGCCAAGGCGGACGCCTGTTACGTTTCCTGTCGGGGGGAGGGCAAAAGCATACGGGCGGGCGGGGGTTTGGGCAATAATCCGGGTACAAAAACCTTGACACCGGTTTGTCATGGGCGATCGGGCGAATTTCGTACTGTGACCAACCGCTCGCGCCGGATTTTGGATTTTGGACTTTGGATTTCGGGATCGCGTGCGCATGGTATGCGGGCCGCTGCGGGATCGGATCGAAATCCAAACTTGCAAGTCCAGAATCGTGCCGAAATCTCTTTACATCATTGATGGTCACTCCCAGATTTTCCGGGCCTACTACTCGCCGGCTGCGCGGTCGCGCACTGTGCGCAGCAAGCCGATCGGGGCTGTGTACCTGTTTACACGCATGCTGCAAACGCTGGTCAAGCGCTATAGGCCCGACTTCCTGGTCTGCGTGATGGACCCCAAGGGCAAGACGTTCCGCAATGACATTTATCCCGAGTACAAGGCCAACCGCGGCGAAATGCCTGAAGACCTGCGCGACCAGATGCCCGTCATCATCGACATGGTCAAGGCCTTCAACATACAGCTGATTATCCGCGACGGGTTTGAAGCCGACGACGTAATCGGCACCTTGGCCAAACAAGCCGCCCACCACAACATGGAAGTGCGCCTTGTCAGCAAGGACAAGGACCTGAAGCAACTGCTTGAGCCGCACATCAAGCTGCTCAACGCCGAAGACGGCGCCGAGTACGGCCTTGAGCAATTGAAGGAAGAACTGGGCGTCACCCCGGAGCAATTCATCGACATTCAGGCGTTGGCGGGCGACAGCGTGGACAACATTCCCGGCGCCAAGGGCATCGGTATCAAGACCGCCGCCGAGCTGATCAAACAGTACGGCACGCTGGACGAAGTGCTGAAGCACGCCGAAGAAATCAAGCAGCCCAAGCGCCGTGAAAACCTGATCGCCTTCAAACCTGAAGCGGCACTGAGCAAACAGCTGGTTCAAATCAAGACCGACGTGCCGGGCGTCAAGCTGGATCCCGAGCATGCCTCACTGAAAGAGCCCGTGAAAGAAGTCCTGCTGCCCATGCTGCAGGACCTCAACTTCAAGTCGGTAATGAAGGACTTCGGCTGGGACGAAATGGCCGGCACAGTCACAGCCGGCGAAGAAACGCAGGCCGAGAGCCCCGCCCGTAAGGGCGGGGCAGAAAAGCCCAGGCAAGCCAAGTCCACGGGCGCCCAAGCCAGCCTGTTCGGCGATGTCGCCCCCAAGCCCGACGTGCCCAAAGCCCTGCTGAGCGCAGACGCAGACGTTGAATACACACTGGTGGACGGCAAAGCCGCACTGGAAAAGCTGCTGAAGGCCAAAGCCAAGCGCTGGAGCATCCATTGCGCCGCCGAAAGCTATGACCAGCTTGCGGGCATCGCGGTCTGCACTGAGCCGGGCAAGGCCTGGTACATCCCCTGCGAAGGCAAGCTGGACGAAGCGCTGGCAGCAAAGCTGCACGACGAAAAGCTGCCCAAGATCGGCCACGACCTCAAGGCCGACCTGCGGGCGCTGCTGCTGAGGGGCCACGATATCCGCGGCATTGAAAGCGACACGAAGCTGCTGGCGTTCCTGGTCGATCCGTCGCGCGAAGACGCCAAGCTGGCCAGCCTGAGCCGCGAGTTTCTGGGCCTGGACGTCATCGACTGGGATAAGCTGTTCGGCGACAAGAAGGCCCGCAAGCCTTTGCATCAGCAGCCCGCGGAGCGAGTCATGCAGTACGCCTGCCAGTTCGCTGACTACGCCCTGCGTGTCAACGACGTGCTGGCCCCCCAAGTCAAAAAGCTGGGTCTGGAGCAACTTGCTACGGACCTTGAGTTTCCGCTGATCGAGGTGCTGGGCCGCATGGAGCACCGCGGCATCAAGATCGACAAGCCCTACCTCAAGACGCTCAGCGCCGACTTTGACAAAGAGATCCATACGCTTGAAAAGGCCTGCTACAAGCTGGCTGGGCGCGAGTTCACGCTGGGTTCGCCCAAGCAACTGGGCGAAGTGCTGTACGACGAACTGAAACTGCCCGAGCAGGGCAAGACCGCCAAGGGCACCGGCCGCAGCACCGATCAGGGCGCGCTGGAAGCGCTGGCGCCGCTGCATGAGCTGCCCGCCAAAGTGCTTGAATGGCGGCACCTGACCAAGCTCAAGTCAACCTACGTCGATCAACTGCCCGACCTGGCCGACGAGCACGGCCGCGTGCACACCACGTACCGGCAAACGGTCGCCACAGGCCGCCTTTCCAGCAAAGACCCCAACTTGCAGAACATTCCGGTGCGCACCGACACGGGCAAGAAAATCCGGCGCGCGTTCATTGCCGAAAAGGGCAACGTGCTGGTCAGCGCCGACTACAGCCAGATTGAGCTGCGCATTCTGGCCCACATCGCCGACGAAAAGCCGATGATT
Organism: Planctomycetota bacterium; assembly: GCA_019636195.1. Taxonomy (GTDB): domain Bacteria; phylum Planctomycetota; class UBA8742; order UBA2392; family UBA2392; genus JADJRK01. Next base: position 33,935 of record JAHBYA010000005.1, read on the forward strand.
GAGGCCTTCAAGGCCGGCATCGACATTCACAAGGCCACCGCGGCGGGCATTTTCGGCGTCAGCGCCGACAAGGTGACCGGCGAGCAGCGCAACGTGGCCAAGACCGTGAACTATGCGGTACTCTACGGCCAAAGCGCGTTCGGGCTGAGCCAGGGGCTGGGCATTTCGCGCGGCGAAGCCAAAGAGTTCATCGACAACTACTTCAATGCCCATCCCAGGGTCGCCAAGCTGACCGACAACGTGCTGGAGCAATGCCGCAAAGACGGCTATGTGACCACGCTGGCGGGGCGCAAACGCTTTTTGCCGGATATCGGCAGCAAAAACGTAATGGTACGCAAGCAAGCCGAGCGCCAGGCGTTCAATACAGTCTTGCAGGGCACAGCCGCAGACCTGATCAAGCAAGCCATGCTCGACGCGCACAACGAAATCGAAAAGAAAAAGCTACCGTACAAGATGCTGCTGCAAGTCCACGACGAACTGGTTTTCGAAACGCCCGAAAAAGAAGCCAAGGCGTGCGCCGAGTTCGCAAAGAAAGTCATGGGCGACGCCATGAAACTGAAAGTCCCTCTCGAAGTAGATGCCGGGGCCGGCACAAACTGGCTGGAGGCAAAATGAAACGAAACAAGGAAACAAGAGCCCGGAGCGCAAGCGACGGGTTGGCACATTGCAGTTTTTCGGCGCAAAGCCCCGTCGCTTGCGCTCCGGGCTACTGTCTTGTGGTGCTCGCGGCCTGTTTGCTTCTCACAGCGTGTGCCAAGCCGGGGCCGGCGAAGATAGATGACGACGACTTTGAAATTCCGCCCAAAGAGGCCCAAAGCGACTTTCTGGATGTCGGCACACAGGCGGGCATCAAGTGGCTGAGCTTTGTACCCAACGCCGAGCGCGACTACCCCGAACTGTTTGACGGCCTCGACCGCGACCAAAGGCGCCGCCTGCGCCTTGCGCCGCTGGCACCCGCCGATCAGCGCGTTCTGCTGGAGTTCAAGTTGCCGCCGGACAACAAGATTTGGCCTGTCGAGTGGTACGAGGTTGAGCTTGCGGCCGTTGATCACGCATCCGGGCCGGAAGTCCAGTCATCGGTTGCCATCGCGACTGACGACGGCCGTGACCCGCTGGACTACGCCTACGCAATCGCCAAAGCCCGCGGAGGGGCCGCCATTGACCGCGACGCGCCCGCCGGCCAAGCCGAAAAGTGGTGCTTTACAGCCGCAAAGGGCGCGTACCTTTACGTTTATGGCGCGAAGCGACTTTCGGGCAAAGGCGCGTCGATGATTGTCGTTGTCGAAGACCGCATTGAGCGCACGCCCATCAAGCCCGCTGATCTCGGGGCTGTCGAGGCGCTACTTAAGGCAATCAACATCAAGCGCGAACTGGCCCTTGAGGGCTCGCCCAAGCACAAGGTCAGCAGCTCGATCGAAGTGCTGCAAAAGGGCACCCTGCATTACCCCGACGGCTCGCTGGCTTTGCCCGTCGGCGATGGCCACGCCGTGCGCAAGATTGGCGGCGATTCCACTGTCCAGGTGGACGGCGAGGGCGCGTCGCCATGGCTGCTGCTTCGCCGACTTGCGCCGACCAAGGCCGCGGGTGACATTCGCGTGCGCGTGCGCAACGACCCTGTGTTCAACCGCCGCCTGAAAGACCCGTCGGGCAGGTTTTCGGCGGGGTATGACCCCGGCTGGAACTTTCCGGCTGTGCTGTGGGATTACAGCGGCAGCGGGCTGGAGCAGTACGTGCTGGGTGTCATGGTGGTGGGCGACGAACTGCTGACACTGGAAGTCGTCAGCACCGGCCTGCGCGAGGGCGAGGCCCGCCGCAAAGCCAAGCAGGCGGCGCTTGAGCTGCTTGCGGGCGCGCACACTGCGCCGGTGGGCCAGCGCGGGCGCATTTCAACGCTGATTGGCTGGAACGTCGGCACCATGGGCAAAGAATGAAGGCAAAGCCGGTGATCGCGTTGGCCGGCGGGGTGGCAAGCGGCAAGAGCGCCGTGGCGGCGGCATTTGGGCGGCTTGGCGCGCTGGTGGTGGATGCGGACCTTGAGGGCCACGCGGTGCTGGGCGACCCGGCGGTGGTGCAGGAGATTCGCGCGGCCTTTGGCGAGGGCGCATTTACGGACGGGGCAGTTGACCGGAAAAAACTTGGTGCCATAGTGTTCGCCGACGGCGGAAAGCTTGCTACACTGAACGCCATCACCCACCCGCGTATCCGTCAGCGCACCAACGCGAAGATCGAGGCGGGACTCAGCGACCCTGGCATTGCGGCAATCGTACTGGATATCAGCCTTTTGCTTGAATCCGGCGCTTATGGGGGAAAGTACAGCCTGCTGGTTTTTGTTGAATCATCGGACGAAACCCGCAGAAAGCGCGCCGCACAGCGCGGCTGGGACGAAGGCGAGCTTGACCGCCGCCAGTCCCGGCAGATGAAGCTTGAAGAAAAGCGCAGGCTTGCCGACGTCGTGATCGACAACAACGGCAGCCTTGCCGACCTTGATCGCCAGGTACAGGAAATCTGGCACAAATACGTTCCCTGAACGTGGATCGGGCCGCCGGGGGCCCCTGCAAACACTTTCCCGGTATAAGTCCCGCGTCACTGCCTCCATCCCCGGGGGCGCGCGGGCAAACGCCGAAGGCCCGCTCCCCGCGGCAACCGGCATGAGGTCAACATGAATTCGGATGGCAAGTCAGCACCCAAGAGGCGCGGTCGCTCGCGTGGCGGGCATCGCAATGGCGGACAGCGTCGCGGCCAGCGCAAAGGCGGTACCGACATCGTGATGAGCGAAGAAATGCAGCGCCAGCACGAAATGGCCCGCATGGAGGCCCGCCGCGAGCGCGAAGAAGAAGAGTTCGCGCGCCGCACACCTGAAAGCAATGACGACAGCCTGGGCAATAAGGCCGACCCCGGCGCAAGCGCTGAACGCAAAGTCGCCCCGCCCAATGAAGACACCCCGGTCGTTGAAGATACCGCCAAGTCCAACGGCGAAAACGGTGAAGACACCAGCGCCATTGAGCCGCCGCCCAGGGGGCCGGTCGTCACGATCAACCTGAACGAGCTCCAGAAGATGAAGATGGAGCAACTTCAGAAGGACGTGCGCAACCTCGGCATCCAGGACACCAGCGGCCTCAAGAAGCAGGACCTGATTTTCCAGCTGCTCAAGGACCGCGTGAAACGCGGCGCCATGATCTACGGCGAAGGCGTCATGGAAGTCCTGAATGAAGGTTTCGGCTTCCTGCGCAGCCCCGACTACAACTACCTGCCAAGCCCCGACGACATTTACGTCAGCCCCAGCCAGATCCGCCGCTTCGGCCTGAAGTCAGGCCACATTGTCGCCGGCCAGATTCGCCCGCCCAAGGACAACGAGCGTTACTTCGCGCTGCTCAAGGTCGAGCACGTGAACAACGAAGACCCCAACAAGCTGGCAGAAGTGGTGCCGTTTGACGAACTGACGCCGCTGTACCCCGACAAGCGCATCTTTCTTGAGATCAAGAACGACCTGAACCTGCGCATTATTGACCTGGTCACGCCGATCGGCATGGGCCAGCGCTGCCTGATCGTGGCGCCGCCCCGCACCGGCAAGACCGTGATCCTGCAGAAGATCGCCAACGCCATCCGCGCCAACCACCCCAATATCTACGTCATTGTGCTGCTGATCGACGAGCGCCCCGAAGAAGTCACCGACATGGAGCGCACCGTTGACGCCGAAGTGATCGCGTCCACCTTCGACGAAGCCACGGCCCGCCACGTGCAGGTCACGGAAATGGTACTCGGCAAAGCCAAACGGCTGGTCGAGCACAAGGTCGATGTGGTCATCCTGCTGGACTCGATTACCCGCCTTGGGCGTGCCTACAACGCTGAGCAGCCGCACAGCGGCAAGATTCTGACCGGCGGCGTGGACGCCAGCGCCCTGCAGCGGCCCAAGCGCTTCTTCGGCGCCGCGCGCAACATTGAAGAAGGCGGCAGCCTGACCATCATTTCCACGGCGCTGATCGACACTGGCAGCCGAATGGACGAAGTGATCTTCGAAGAGTTCAAGGGCACCGGCAACGCTGAGTTGCACCTTGACCGGAGGCTTGCCGACCGCCGCGTTTACCCGGCGATTGACGTGACGCGCAGCGGCACGCGCAAAGAAGAGTTGCTGCTCGACCCGGAAGAGCAAAAGCGCATGTGGGTGCTGCGGCGCATCCTGAACGACATGAACCCGATCGAGGCCATGGAGCTGCTGAAAGAGAAGCTGAAGAAGACCAGCAGCAACGCCGAGTTCCTGATGACCATGAGCGTGGGCAACTAGCGAACGGGAGGGTTGAACCCCCGGTGAATCCGCCAGTTTTCTTGCATTGGCATACGGGAACTTCATGGGGGATCCTGACGTTAGATTGACGAACAAGGAGACGAACATGCGCCTCTTGATCACAACCCTGCTGCTGATGGCGATGGCTGTCCCCGCTTTTGCGCAGGACAAGCCGCCGGAAGCACCGGCCGAAAAGAAGGCCGAAGAACCCAAGATGTCCGAAGACGGCGCCAAGCTGTTTGCGGACGTGAAGGTTGTGTACGCCAAGTACTACGAGATCATCCTGGCCAAGGCCAAGTCCAACGAAGAGTACAAGGCCGATGAAGTGTGGGACGCAGCGGTCAAGGAAGCCAAGGACGAAAACGGCAACCCCAAGTTCAAGGACCGCACAGTCTTTCACGACGCCGTGTCCAAGATGAAGGCCAAAGACCGCATCTTCCGCAAGGAAGTGAACGAGCTGGTGACCAACCACGCCAAAGAGTTCGCGGAAGCGGTCAGGAAACACGCCGAAGAGAAAGACGGCAACTGAACCTCGCACCAGCGTTAAACCACAGCGGGCGCCACTTTCGTGGCGCCCGCTTGTTCGGGCCGAAGAAGTGCCTGCCCCCCCATAACAGCAAACACTTCCCTTTTATCGGCCCTCAATTCGTTCTTCGGGGCGTGAGGTATAATCTTTTTCCGGAATTGTCGCATCAGAATTTTTCAGAGTTTCTCCGGGCATTGGTGACTTTCGTTTCCGCATCAGGCGCAGCGTCGCCAGCAGGATCAGCAATGCAAATGTCGCCTTCAACGCGTCCTGCGGCACATGATACGCCAGCCAGACACCCCCAATCGCGGTGATCGCCGCCACCGGCGAAATCTTCAGCGCCAGCGCCTTGTCCACATTGCCCGCCCGCAAGTGCAGTACTGCGCTCAACAGGCTGGTCGGCAGAATCACCGCAAGGCTGGTGGCACGGGTGGCCGTGAACTGGTCATGAAAGTACCCGAACGCCAGCGTCAGCATCGGCACAATGACCACCCCGCCGCCAAGCCCGAACATCGCCCCCACCACGCCGGCAAACAGTCCCACCGCAAGCATGAACAGCACGTGCCCGACGCTGGTTGCGTCAGAAGCGCCGCCGATTATCGGCTGGGTGTCGGGGATCACGTTCAGCATCCGCGCGGCAATCAGGACCAGCACGGCGCAAAACGCGTACCGGAAGGGCATTTCCGGCAGCAGCTTGTGCAGCCGCTCACCGATCACCGTGCCCGCCAGCGCCCCGACGGCCAGGATGCCCGCGGCGACCCAGTGCACGTCGTCCGGTTCACGAATCAATTGCGCCACAAGCCCGACGGCGACCACCAGCACGATCACAGCAAGGCTGGTGCCCGCGGCGCGCTTGACGCGCATGACCCCGAAGAGTGCAAACAGCGGCACCATCACCACGCCGCCGCCGACACCCAGCATGGTGCTGACCAGGCCTGCCAGCGCGGCAACGCCTGTGGCGCGAATGGTGCGGGTCTTGAACTGGGGGTCAGGCTCTGCCACGCGCGCAGAAAAGCAATGCGCGGGCCGCGATGCAACCCCGGCGGCTATTCCTAATCTTCAGGCGCGGGTTCCGGCTCAGGTTCTGGTTCCGGCTTCGGCTCGGCGCGGCCTTGCTCGGTCCAGACAATGTCCGCCGCGTGGCCTTGGCCGCCGGCGGCTCTATCGCTGCCTGTGCAGGTCAGCTTGAAGCCCGCTTCCGTGCGCTCGTAACTGAAGTCGCTGTCCCACGGGTCTTTGGGGATCTCACCTGAGGGCATGCGATCGGCAACGTCAGCCAGTTTTTCGGGGTAGCTGCCCTTGTCCTGCTTGAACGCGGAAAGCTTCTCGGCCAGGTCGCGCATCTGTTCGGCGGCGACCTCGGCCTTGGCTTCGTGCTCTTTCTGGTCGGTCCTTTCCTTGGGGCGCACGATCACCGCGCCGCCGCGCCCGCGCCGCTCCTGCGGGTAGCTGCCAGGCTCTGGAAAGATCACGTCCGCGTCTTCGCGAATGCCGCCGGCCAGCGCGTCTTTGCCCAGGCCGATGACCGCGAAGTCATCGTCGCCCATGCGCAGGTAAATGTACTCGCGGCCCCAGTTGTCGGTGGGCAGCACGTTGCGCAGGGCGTTCTGCTGCTTGCCGTCGGGCATTGGCACCGGGCGCGTCAGGTCGGCAAGCTCGTTGGGCAGCCTGCCCGCGAGCTTGCGCCATGCCTCAATTTCTTCGGCCAAGCTCTGGGCCTGCCAGTCGGTGTTGGGTCGCCAGTCGCCCCAGCGGTCGGTCTGGCGCGTCTTGCGGCGCACGTCGCGCTCGCTGACCACAAAGTCGGCGTTGCGGCCGGTGCCGTCCTCGGCACCTTCTTCGCCGCGGCAGATGATGGCGACGTTGTCGGCCGGCAGCACGCGCAGCTCAAAGGGGTTGCCCCACGGGTCGTTGAAGCAGGCGTTTACGCGCTTGTCTTCGGGCGTGTCACCCTTGCGCATGGCGTCGGCAAGTGTTCCGGGCCACTTCTGGTTTTCGCGCCGGAAGTTCAGGGCTTGCTCGGCGCATACGACCATGCGGGCGCGGGCCAGTGTCAGGCGCGCTTCGTGGCGCTGTTCGTCGCGCCGGCGCTCAAGCTCGGCTTTTTGCTCGGGCTTCAGCTCAACCAACTCGCCGTTGCGCGTGAACGTGATGTCCGCCGCGGCGCCCTCGCCGCCGGCCTTGCCGTCTGACCCCAAGCTGACCAGCCGGTACCCGGCGTCGCTGTCCTGCTTGTACTGAAATGCGTTACCCCATGCGTCTTTGGGCACTTCCTTGCGCAGGCCGGCCTCAACCAGCGCCTGCAACTTTTCGGGGTAGGCGTTCTCGTGCGTTTCAGCCCATGCCCGCAGGTCCTGCATCAGGCTGCGCATGGTTTCGCGGGTTTCGCGCATGCGGGTGCGGTCGGCACGCGCGATGTCGTCGTCCTGCGCCAAAGCTGTCACAGCCAGGCACAGCAGCAGTACCGCGGTAACCAGAGTGCGCGCACGCATGGGAAACCCCGAACCGTTCATGGTACGCAGACCGCTGGCAGCGGCAAGCCGCGCGCGCCCCCTTGACGTGCAAACCCGCTTTAATACGGTTTGCAAGCCTTCCGCCGTAGCTCAATGGTAGAGCATTCGACTGTTAATCGACAGGTTGCTGGTTCGAGTCCAGCCGGCGGAGCCACTCATGCACAGCGCCTCGCGATCGCGGGGCGCTTGTCTTTCAGGCGTCCAGCGCGGTTTGCTCGGCTTCGGTCAGCCAGCGCCATTGGCCGCTCTGGATGTCGAGTTGGACCGGGCCGAAGCTTGTGCGCTTGAGGTCCGTGACCTTAAGGGCGCGGCTGGTTTCATCTTTCAGTGCGCTGAACATGCGGCGGATCTGGCGGTTGCGGCCTTCGTCCAGCGTTACCAGCACGCGCGACTTGCCGCCTGCGCCGCCGCGCAGCTCTATCGTGGCCGCGCGCAGCCGTCCCGCCGGGGTGTCCACGCCGGCCAGCAACTGCGCCGCGTGCTCTGGCGTGACACGGCCGCGCACCCAAACCTCGTAAACCTTGCGGTGTACACCGGGGCGCGACAACTGCTCCTGCAGCTTTCCGTCGTTCACGAACAGCAGCAATCCGCGCGTATCCATGTCCAGCCGGCCCACCGGCTGCCAGCCCTGCTCATGCACCCAGGCGGGCAGCAGGTCAAACACGGTGCGGCGGCTGTGCTCGTCGCTGCGGGTGACCACGCAGCCCCGCGGCTTGTGAAACATGAAAATGCGGGGTGGGATGCGCTAACCCTTCTCGGCGTAGTTGCCGTGGTTCTGTTCAGCGAGCTTGCGCATCAGGTCTTTGTTGGCGTCTTTGCCCAAGGCAATGCCATGGATGACCACCTTGCGGAACGTGTTGATGCGGCTGATGTCGGCCAGGATGTTGTCAGGCTCACAGAAACGCCCGTTGCCGATGGCGCCCCACTTGGGGTCCACCCGCGCGTAGTCGGTGCTTTCGTCGCACCAGCTGGGGCTGCCGTCGGTGAGAAAGAAGATTGTGTCCACGCCTTCCAGCATGGCTGTGCGGTCAAGCGACGGATCGTCCTTCACGGTGCCCTTGCGCACGATCTTGAAGGCGCGAGTCAGGCTGCCATGAATGTTGGTACCGCCATTGGCGCGCAGCGCCCGGACCGCGTCGGTCATCTTTTTCTTGTTGGCTGCGTTGGCGGGGATCAGCCCTTCGATGGCCACGTCGATCATCTGGTGCTTGGTTTCGTAGGTCACGATGTTGAAGAAAAAGTCCTCGGGCAGGTTTTCCAGGCTCCAGAGCAGCTCGACTTTTGCCAGGTCCAGCTTGGTGCGCACGCCGCTGTAGTCGGGGCCTTTGTCGCGCTGCTTGCCGGTGACCGGGCCTTTGCCGCCGCCCATTTCGGCTGGCCAATCCATGCTGCCGGAAATGTCGATCACGAACAGCACACGTTTGCCGACGGCGACAGTGTCAAAAAACGTCGGCGCCGCGACGGACTTGCCCTGCTGTTCGTCGGCGTCGCCCTTGAGGATCCAGTTGCGCCACCAGCGGCCGTCAAGGTAGGCAGGCTTGCCGGTGATGCGCGACAGGCCCAGCGCCGCAAAGTACTGGATGCGGTCGTCCTGCGACTTTTCCAGCACGTTGATCAGCGCCATCAGGTACGGCTTTTGCGCGTCCATGCCGTCCTTGGGGCACAGCTTGCGGGCGGCGGTGAGGGCCGACAGCGTCTCAAACACGTTGCCTTTGTCGTCGGTGTACGACTCAAGGATCGGCAGCACCAGCGGCGCAAGCTCAATGCGGCCTGACTCGCCGATTGCTTCAAGGGCGCAGGACGCAAGGCTGACTTCCTTGGCGTGGGTCCTGGTCAGGGCGGACTTCAGAAGGGCGTCGCCCTGTTCAGTCGCGCCTTCCGCGATGCCGCTAAGGGCCCAATACGCCGCGAACATTTCTTCTGACTTCTTGAAGCCGAGGATCGTGCGTTCTGCCTGTTGCAGGCCGTCCTTGTCTTTGAGTTCCTTGAACTGACGCCCGATTTCGCGGCCCGCAAAACCGTCGCGTTCAGTGACCAGGTGCTTCAACACAGCCGCCACGGACTTCTTGTCGCCATCCTTGATCAGGCGTTTGGCGCCCTCAACGCGGTGGCTTGGTTCCTTGGCGCCTAACAGCGCAACGGATGTCGCGTTTTGCGCAGAAGCGCTGAACGCGATCAGGAAGAGCACCGGGGCGGCGAAGAGCAGTCGTCGCATGGTCATCTCCGTGGGCCTGGTTTGAGCATAGTCATTTGAAAGCGCTGTTTGTCACGCGAAAGTCAGGGCGCGGCAGTTTTTTCATCCATAGAAACGGGGCCCGAGTGCTCTCGGGCCCCGCGCAGGTCTGGTGATTCGGTTTACTTGCGCCGGCGGCGGACAGCCGCAAGGGCCATCAGCGCCAGCATGGCCGCCAAGCCCGCGCCGCCCGCGACGGTGCAGCCACCGCTGCCCGCGTTGGACTTTTGTGAGCCGGGGATGATGCCGTTGTCGTTGACGTGAACAATCACGTCGTCAGTGTCCATGGCGTTGGCTGGGTCAGTGACAGTCAAGCGGAACTTGAGCGTGTCGTAGGTGGCGGGCGACGTGAAGCTGGGGGTGGCCGTGGTCTGGCCGTTCAGGGTCACGTTGCCGCCGGAGATCTGCACCCAGTAGTAGGTCAGGCTGCCGTTTTCCGGGTCGCGGCTGCCGCCGCCGTTCAGGGTGACGACGGTGTTGTAGGTCGCGCCCTGGTCAGCGCCCGCGTTTGCGATCGGGGCCTGGTTGGGGGGCGGGTTGCCGCCGCCTCCACCTCCACCGCCGCCTCCGCCGCCACCACCGCCACCACCGCCACCGCCAGCCGGATACTGGTTCTTCCAGTTCTGGACCATGGTATTGGTGATCTGGCTGCTGGGGCCCTTGTGGATCAGCTTGCCGGTGCGGTCAAACACGAAGGCTGTCCCGTAGGAAAGGGAGCCGCTGCCAAAGTAGTAGGCCGGCACCTGGGTGGTAGCAGCATAGGGGTGTTGCATGCCCCATGACTGGCCGGTGCTGCCGATCGAGGCCTGCGTGCAGCCGTTCCAACCGATCTGGCAGACGGCGATGATCTGGAAATCAGACCCGGCGTGAGTGTTGTGAAGTGAATTCATGTGCGGAACTCCGCTCTGGCAGATGCTTCAGCCAGGGGCCCACAACTCCAGCATTGTGATGTAGCCGGGCGCGGTGAAGTAGTTGTTCAGCTGGGTGAAACCGCTGGGGATTGGCCCCCAGCTCTGGCTGAACGTGATGTTGGCGGCCTGGCTGCCAATGGCCTGTGCCGACACGGCGGTGCTGAACAAGGTCAGCGCTGCGACAATCGCCAGACGCAGGACCAGCTTGCCGCCTGCCTGTAAGTTCCTCGACATTTGAACCCCCTCCGGACCGATTTGCGAATCTGTGATGTGCCCACTGTCTGCGGGCATTAGATGCCAACGATTGTTAGATAGAAAGGTTTAAGTGTTTAGTGAATATTCATATGCTTGCTAAATAGCAAGAAGCTGGCCCGGCTTGTCCCTTGGCAAGACCGGAAGGGTTGCGGCGCAGGTAAGCGCTGCAAGCGTCAATCCACACACAGTTTGGAGGGGACCGCGTGGCCAGAGTGCTCTTGTTTCTCGTCTTGGCGTGCGCGCCCCTGTGCGCACAGTTGCAGCTTGTCGGGCAGGACGCCCCCGACTTTCATGCCCGCACGTGCGTCAACCCCGTTGATGCCGACACCATGGCCCAGTGCAAGGGTGGTGTTGTGCTGCTGAAATACTGGGGCCCCAAGTGAGGGCCTTGCGTGAAGGCGTTGCCTTCAAACCAGGCCATGTGGGAGGCACACAAAGATCGGGGACTGCATATGTTCCTGATCGACTGCCAGGGCACGTCCCTTGAAGACAGCCAGAAGTACGCGGCCCAGCGCGGGCTGACCATGCCGATCGCGATTCACCTTGAGTGCGACTTCATCAAGTGGGACAACGCCGAGCGCCTGAGCCTGCCCTACAGCTATGTCGTCGGCCCCGACGGCAAGGTGGTCTGGCAAGGTCGCGGCGACGGCTACGCCGCCAAAGTTCGCGAGCAGCTTGCCCGCCTGAAGTACCCCAGCCTGCGCCGCATGGACATCGCCCCTGAACTTGTCACAGCCGCCACGCAGTTTGAAGCCGGCGAGTACGCGGCCGCCCGCGCCGGCGCCGAGAAGGTCAAGGCGGCTGCACCGAATGAAACCGCCGTCGCCGACGCCGAGCACGTGATTGCCGCGGTGGATGACCATGTGCTGAAACTGCGCCTGCGTATTGATGAGCTTAAGGCCGACCGCAAGTACCACGAGGCGATCCCGCTGCTCGAGAAGCTGGCTGGCAAGCAGTACAAGGGCCTGGAGTACGGCGACGCCGCCGGTAACGAGTTGAAAGAGCTGCGCAAGGACAAGCAGGTTCAGAAAGAGCTGAAGGCTTGGGAGCAATGGAAGTTGACCCAGGAGGCGAACAGGAAGCTCAAGACTGAAGAAGAGCGCAAGGCCGCCACCCAGAAGTTCATCAAGAAGCACGAAGGCACAGCCGCCGCCGACGAAGCGCAGGCCGGCCTTGACGGTTAGTCGTGCAGCATGCGCCGGTCGCCGCGCAAGGTGCACACTTCCATGATCAGCTCACGCATGGTGGTCGCGTAAACGCGGCCCCGCAAGCTGCCCCACACGTCGGCGGGATCGGTGCTGCCGTGCAGGGCGGCGTCGGGCGAATCAGCGTCAGCGACCTCGCGAAACTTGTCCTGCATCAGTTTCAGTGTGTGCCTGAACCGGTGCTTGGTCATGCGTGTCAGCGCGGAAACGAACACCGTGTGAGGAGGATCTTCTTGCCGCAAGGGCGCGGCCCATGCCCCGCACTTGTCCGACGAGTGGCCAAACAACTCAAACCAGCGCGCCTACGCGGGGTTCAGGCCGGTACTGCCCTGCGAATCAGGTGGGTCAGGGCCACCGCGCAGGCATCGGTCACGTCTTCCGGGGCCGGCGGCTTGGCAAGGCCCATTTGCAGCGCGACCATGCGTGCCACTTGCTCTTTGCTGGCGCTGCCGTTGCCGGTGACCGCCCGCTTGATCACCTTTGCGGCATACGGTGCAACTTCAAGGCCCGCGGCCCCCAGCGCCGCAAGGGCCACGCCGCGACCTTCGCCGATTGCCAGCGCGGACTTCAGGTTCTTGCCTGCAAACACTTCCTCGACCGCGGCTGCGTCCGGAGCGTGCTTGCGTGCCGCCTCATGCAGTTGTGCATAGATCTCGGCCAGCCGGGATTCGCGTGACTTGCCCGCAGGCGCGATCGAACCGCTGGCCAGCAGCCGGTAGCTGCGGCCCTGCTGTTCAACCAGCGCCCAGCCGACAACGCGGGTACCAGGATCGACGCCCAAAACGCGATAGCTAGACTGGCTCGCCATGCCGGAAAGAGTAACTGAGCCCGAGGTTGCATGGTATCGCCTGAGCCGGGGTAACGTCGCGGCGGTGGCGGCGATCAGCCTGGTGCTGGTGGTGTTGTGCGCCCTTCTGGCGTTAGGCGGCAGCGGCGCCGCGCCGCCGGATGTGAGCGATGGGTCGTTACCGCCGGTGCGAATCTACGTCAATCGGGCCTCTGCCGCTGAACTGATGGCCCTGCCAGGCATAGGCGAACGCAAGGCAGAACGCATTGTCCGGCAACGGGAGGCCAAGCCGCTGAAGGACATGAACGAACTGGCCGCCGCGGCGGGCGGCATTCCGGCCGCACAACTTGAACGCATGCGGCCCTTCGTGTCCTTTGATACCCCTTGAGTGCATGCAGCATTCGCACAGGTAGCGCGTGGCGTAGATCACGGTGGCGCTGTGAGTTGCGTGCAACTTCAACCTTCAAGTTGTATGCGGCTTTACGCTCGCTACACTGCTGCCTTCCACGGAGGCTCGGTGGCCGTTGCCCCAATGCCTGGCCGTGGCTTACGAGGATTCGCATGTCACTGCTGACCTCTATCGGCATTACCCGCCCTTCCACCATCCATCGCAACCTCACGGCCCCGCGCCTGATTGAAGAAGCTGTCCGCCGCGGCGAAGGCCACTTGACCCAGCACGGCGTGCTGATCGTCAACACCGGCAAGTACACCGGCCGCTCGCCCAACGACAAGTTTACCGTCCAGGATGGCGAAACCAGCGACACCGTGTGGTGGGGCAAAGTCAATCGCCCGATCACGCCCGCCGTCTTTGACGCCATCCACAAGCAGGTGCTCGAGTACTACAACCGCCGCGACGAAGCCTTTGTGCTGGATTGCCACGCCGGCACCGACCCCGAGTATCGCCTGCCCGTGCGCATTGTCTGCGAAGCCGCCTGGCACAACCTGTTCGCGCGCAACATGTTTGTGCGGCTTAGCGACGCTGAACTTGCCGACTTCAAGCCCGCGTTTACCGTCATTCACGCCCCGTACTTTGAAGCCAAAGGCGCGACGGACGGCTTGAACAGCGAAGCCTTTATCCTGGCCGACTTCAGCCGCAAGATTGTCCTGATCGGCGGCACCAAGTACGCCGGCGAAGTAAAGAAAAGCGTCTTCACCGTCATGAACTACCTGCTGCCTGCCCGCGGCGTGCTGCCCATGCATTGCAGCGCCAACATCGGGCCGGCAGGCGACAGCGCCCTGTTTTTCGGCCTCAGCGGCACCGGCAAAACCACCCTGTCCGCCGACCCCAAGCGCAAGCTGATCGGCGACGACGAACACGGCTGGAGCGACAAGGGCATCTTCAACTTTGAAGGCGGATGCTACGCCAAGGTGATCAACCTCAGCGCCGAAGCCGAGCCTGAGATTTACGCGACGACGCGCCGCTTCGGCACGGTGCTTGAAAACGTGGTCTTCGACGAACACAGCCGCAGCATCGACCTTGACAGCAACAAGCTGACCGAGAACACCCGCGCCAGCTACCCCATCGACATGATCCCCAACTTTGAGCCCAGCGGCCGCGGGGGCCACCCCAAAAACGTCGTCTTTCTGACCTGTGACGCCTTCGGCGTGCTGCCGCCGATCAGCCGGCTTTCCGTTGAGCAGGCGCAGTACCACTTTATTTCCGGCTACACAGCCAAAGTGGCCGGCACCGAGCGCGGCGTAAAAGAGCCCAGCGCGACCTTCAGCTCATGTTTCGGCGCGCCCTTCATGCCCCGCCACCCCGGAGTCTATGCCCGCCTGCTGGCCGACAAGCTGACCAGGCACGGCGCACAGTGCTGGCTGCTGAACACCGGCTGGACCGGCGGCCCCTACGGCGTGGGCAAGCGCATGAGCATCAAGCACACGCGCGCGCTGTTGAACGCGGCCCTTGAGGGCAAGCTCAACGCCGTCGAGTACGCGCACCGGCCGCTGATGAACCTGCATTATCCGGTCAAGGCGCCTGACGTGCCCGCCGAAATTCTCGACCCGCGCAACACCTGGGCCGACAAGGCGGCATACGACGAAAAGGCAAAGCACCTGGCGCAACTGTTTAAAGACAATTTTAAACAGTTCGAGGACGGCGTAAGCGAAGCCGTCCGCGCCGCCGGCCCCAAAGGTTGAGTTCGCGGTTCGGAGTTCGGCGTTCGGAGTTGGCGCTGACTTGCCCCGAACCCCGGATTCTGAACACCATGAACGACCCAACGTTTGTCTGGATTGACCTTGAGATGACCGGCTTAAACCCGGACACCGACGTCATTCTGGAAATCGCCTGCATCATCACCGGCCCGGACCTCAAGCCGCTTGGCCAGTACCACGCCGTTATCTTTCAGCCCGAAGAAGCCCTTGAACGCATGTCGCCCTTCGTCCGCGATATGCACACTCAAAACGGCCTGCTGCCGCGTGTCAGGGCCAGCCGCACGGAACTCAAGCAAGCCGAAGCGGAAACCCTGGCGCTGGTCACAAAGCACTGCAAGCCCGGCGCGGGCGTGCTGGCCGGAAACAGCATTCACCAGGACCGCCGCTTTCTGTACCGCTACATGCCCGCGCTGGAGGGCTTCCTGCATTACCGGCAAGTGGACGTAAGCACGCTGAAAGTGCTGCGCGAGGCGTGGTACCCCGACACGCCCAAGTTCGAGAAACCAGGCAAAGACCACACCGCGCTCGCGGACATAAAAGAAAGCATCGCCGAGCTTGCCTACTACCGCGCACACATGCTGCGTTAGCCGTTTTCTTCGTGCCCTTCGCGGCCCTTCGTGGTTAAACACCAGCCGGAAAAACCGGAGACACGCCATGCCCCTCGAAATTCTTGGCCGTATGTACGAAAAAGCCAACCGCGAGTACTACGCGATCGGCCAGTTCAACTTTTCCAATCTTGAGTTCCTGCAGGCCGCCGTCGAAGCCGCCGAGGAAATGAAGTCGCCCGTGATCGTCGCGCTTTCAACCGGCGCCATCAAATACGGCGGCATCAAGAACCTTGTCGCCCTTACACGCACGATGGCCGAGCAAGTCAGCGTGCCCGTGGCTTTGCACCTTGACCACGGCGAGAAAATCGACGACATCAAGCGCTGCGTCGATGCAGGGTTCACCAGCGTCATGATCGACGGCAGCCA
The DNA here is from genome assembly GCA_019636195.1 of Planctomycetota bacterium. Classification (GTDB taxonomy): domain Bacteria; phylum Planctomycetota; class UBA8742; order UBA2392; family UBA2392; genus JADJRK01. Next base: position 49,775 of record JAHBYA010000005.1, read on the forward strand.
CCACTCGCTGGACGAAAACATCGCCCTTACTCGTCAAGCCGCCGAGTACGCCCATGGCAAGGGCATCACCGTCGAGGCCGAGCTTGGCCGCCTGGGCGGCATTGAAGACGACATCAATGTCGATGAACGCGACGCCCGCCTGACCGACCCCGACGAAGCCGTGCGCTTTGTGAAAGAAAGCGGCTGTGACGCGCTTGCCGTCGCCGTGGGCACCAGCCACGGGGCCTACAAGTTCAAGGGCGAAAACCGCATCGACTTTGACCGGATTAAGACCATCAAGTCGCGCCTGGGCATACCGCTGGTGCTGCACGGGGCGAGTTCGGTGGACGCACAGTCGGTGGCCCAGATCAACGAGTACGGCGGCAAGATCGAGGGCGCCAAAGGCCTGGATGCCGAAAGCTATGCACGGGCGATCAAGAACGGCATCAACAAGGTGAACATAGACACGGATTTGAGGCTCAAGTGGACGGCTGTGCTGCGCAAGATCATGCACGACAAGCCCGGCGAGTTCGACCCGCGCAAGTTTTTGGGCCCCGCCCGCGACGCCGTAAAAGAGATCATCAAAGAAAAGATGAAGCTCCTGGGCAGCGCCGGCAAAGCATGATGCAGCGGGGGCGCCGGGCAGCGCCCCCCGCGAGCCTATTTCGGTTCTCTGCGGCGTCGAAACAACAACGGCAGCAGCAGTCCCAGCGGCAGACCTGCCCCGCCGGTAGTGCACCCTGTCGATGGCGTTGACTTCGCGTGCCCGGGTGCCGGTGGCACACCTGGTGCGTAAACCACGGCGCTCAGATCAAACGTGAACGGATCTGTTGTGGTGATGTCGTTGTGGCTGAAGCTGACGGTACCCGGCTTGGCGCCGGTTGCTTGGGCCGACAAGGCGATCTTGAACGTCGCGCCGGCGCCCGGCGCCAGCGTTGGTGGCATCATTGACGTGTCAAGAATGTAGTCGCCCGTCACGATCGGAGTGCCCAGCAACAGGTCCGCGGTGCCGACGTTCTGGATGTACATGGAGATCGCCGGCAGCAATGTGCCAACTTCCGTGTACCCGAAGTCGCGGTTGCCGGCTGCGGCGGCCCCGTTGGCGATCAACGTGCCGCCAGGCCCGTTTTCGCGCACTTGCAACACAGGCGCAGCGGGTGGCAAGCCGACGCCGGAGACTTCAATGCGCCATGGGCGGGGCTGTGCGGCGTCGTTGTGGTCGATTTCGATCCATGCCATTTTGCTGCCTGCGGACTGCGGCGCAAATGCAATGGCTATGGTTGTGGTGTTACCGGGCACAATTGGCGGCGCCAGCGACACGGGCAGGTTGGAAGCGTCAAGGTCAAAGTCGGCGGCGTCGCCGACCAACGTCGCGCCCGCGAGCTGCAAGTTGGCGGAGCCGGCGTTGCGCAGCGTAATAGTCAAGTAAGCCGAAGGACCACCACCGATTGCCAGGGGCGCGAATTCGCGGTTGCTGCCGGCAGAAGGTTCATTGTGCGCAAGTTGCTTGCCGCCCTCGCGTACTTCAAGTGTGGGCTGCGGCTGCGCAAACGACCAAACGTCGGATCGATCAAGCTCGTGGGCACCCGCCATCAACCAGATCCGCCCGCCGAACACTTCCTGCGCGTGGTAGCGCCGTGGCGGCCAGGCGGGCGTCGGCTCCTGCGTCCAGGTTACGCCGTCCACTGACGACCACACGTCATTCAGGCTTGGGCCAAGATAGTCGGCGCCCCCAGTCAGCCAGAGCCGGTTGTTGAACGCCGAAACCTTGTGGGCAAACCGCGCAGTGAACCCGGCAGACGCAGTTTCAAGCGTCCAGTTGATGCCGTCAGACGAAGACCACACGTCCGCCGAACCATACACGCCGCCAATCACCCACATGCGGCCGTTAAAAACCGCCGACGCGTGACCAAATCGCGGCGTGAACGGCGCGCTTGCAGTTTCCTGCGTCCAGGTGAAACCATCCGGGCTTGACCAGACGTCGTTCTTGCCGGCGTTGTCGAAACCGCCGATTACCCACAACTTGCCGCCAAAAACCAGTGCGGTGTGCATGGTGCGCGCCCCCCACGGCGCGGCTGATGTGGCCAGCGTCCATGAGCTGCCGTCCTGCGTAAACCACACGTCGCGCTGGGCGCTTGAGCCGTTCCAGCCACCCAGCACCCACAGGCGGTGGTTGAAGCCGACGCATGCATGGCCAATGCGGGCGCTCCAAGGTGCCGACTGAGTGTGGCGCGTCCAGTCCTTGCCGTTGAGCGATGACCATACGTCGTTTCTTTGTTGGGGTGGCGCGACATTGCCAACCCAGACTTCGCCGCCCATCACCCACAGTCGATTGTCATGCACAGCCGAGCCATGACCGCGCCGCGCATTCCATTGCACGGAGGTGGCATTGAGCGTCCACTGCCTTCCGTCATTGGATGACCATACTTCCGACAGCGGCGTCGGAACGGGATTCGACATGCCACCCAGTACCCACAACTGATTGTTGAATGCTGCACACGTGTGGCCGGACCTGGCGGGACCGGTAGTCGTTTCCAGTCGCCATTGAACGCCGTCGCTGCTTGAAATCACGTCACCAGTTTCTACCCCGTTGATGCATCCGCCGATGATCCATAGTCGATTTCCATGTACCACGGCGGCATGTTTTTGGCGGCCGGGGCCACCGGCAAATGCCTTGGTCCAGTTGGAACCATTGGTTGAGTACCAAACGTCGTTGCCGCCGTTCGCTCCGCCTCCCGCTGAGCCACCGATCACCCACATGCGATTGGAGAACACAGCCGTCGCCATGTACCATCGGGTTGACCATGCAGCTGCCGCGGTTTCCTGCGTCCAGTTGATGCCGTCTGCTGACGACCAGACGTCGTTCTGGCGACCGGACTGGCTGTAGCCACCCAACACCCACAGCTTGCCGTTGAACGCAAGGACCCCGTGACCCATGCGCCCCGCCCATGGCGCCGAAGCGGTCTCAAGCGTCCAGTTGACGCCGTCGGCTGACGACCAGACATCCTGCCGAAAGCCGCCCTGCCACGTGTCAGAGTCGTACCCGCCCAGCAGCCACATGCGGCCGTTGTGCACCGCAAGTCCGTGGCTATGGCGACGCGACCAGGCGGCTTCGCCAGTGGCCAGCGTCCAGTCGACACCATCGGTGGTGTACCAGACATCGTTCCAGAACGACCCGCCAAAGCCACCCATCACCCAAATGCGGCTGTTGAAGACTACCGTAGAGTGATCGCAACGTTCATTGAACAAGCGGGACTCGTGGGTCCATCCCTGGGCGGCCAGCACAGGCGCGAGCAGCAGCAGAAGGGCATGTGCGCGTATCATCATCATCTCCTTGTCAGCAGTGTCACCTGCACAACCTTACCCTTTCCGGGAAACATGGCAAAAGTACGCTAAATCAATCTTCCCGGATTCAGAAAGGAGTTGCCGCCCTATGCCTGAACGGAATGACGCGCCCGAAGCCATGCGCCGCCGGATTGAGTTCCTGTGCCGGCGTTACTCGCAATCCGAGATAGCACGGCGTACCGGCGTGCCTGTCAGCAGTGTCAACCGCTACCTGGGCGGTGCGCGCATACCCGCCGAGTTCTGTGGTTCCCTGGTGCGCGAGCTGGATGTCAATCCTGCCTGGATGCTGACCGGCGAAGGCGCACCCTGGCTGTCAGAAGTCGGCGCCGGCACGCAACAGATGGCCGGCGACCTCATGGAACTGGTGGAAGCCATGAACGCTGTCGAGCGCATGCGCCTTGGCAGCCTTTCGGGCCGCGATCACTTGAAGTTGCTTCGGCGACTCTCCGATGCCTTGAAAGACTATGAGTCGCTCAAGCGCAGGCTGAATGACCATAGCCGCCCGATCTTTGAGCGCGTCTTGAACGACTGGCGCGCCGCGATGAACACCGACAAACTTGAAGAGTCCATCAGCCTTCGCAAGGCAAGCCATCAGGTCGCCCGCATGTGCGAAGATGCGCCATTGCGGCGGTTGCAGACGCGGCTGGAAGCGCAGCACGAAATGCTGTTCGGCGATGGCGAGTCTTCGCTGCATTACGCGCGCCGCGCGCTTATGGGCGCTATTGCCACAGACGAGTTTCCGACTGACGAATTGCTGGAAGAGGCCCGCCGCTTCTGCATTGCGCTACGCTATGCCGGTCGCCTGAAAGAGTCGTTGCGCTACGTACGCGCGTTTCTGACGCTCGCCGCGAACGTCGGCTCAGAGTGGCGCAGCTATGTGCTGCTGCAGCAATTTGAGGGTTACCTGCTGTTTGAACTCGGTGAACTGAGTGACGGACTGGCCATCATGCGCGCCAGCTTGCACAAGCTCAGCGGCGCGCCTAAAGAAGCCAGCGAGTGCGCCATTGCCACCGCGTTGTTCCTGACCGGAGTGGCAAACTACGAATCGTTGCAGCACTTCGGCACGCCCTGCAACGGCCGCGCGATGACGTTGGTCGAGTTTGCCGTCTGGATTGATGAGCCTGACTGCCTGCGCCACTCGCTGAATCACTATGACGGCCCGCCGCAATACAGCACGCACATCGCCCGCGCACTACTGGCGGCCCGCAGCCACAAGTCGCGAGCGCTGGCAGCGTTTACCGAGGCGACTGAACCCGAACATCGCGCGCGCAATTTTGAAGAAAATGCCGCACTGGCCCAGGTAGCGTGGCGTTGCGGCCACAAGTCGCTAGTAGAAGCGACAGCGCTGAAAGCCGATGCGGAACTGCGGACCATCCCGCCTGAGATTACACCAAGCCAGATGGTGGTGGCCGCGCATCACCGCACCGTGTTGCGCGCGCTGGACGCAAGGAACCACGCAGGTGTCCGGGCAAGGGCTCGCGCCTACTTTGAAGACCGGGTCAGGCAAGGATTCGGTTTGTACAAATCGGTGTTGGCCCAACACGCCACTTAGCGCGAGCGGTCTTCGTCCACTTTGATTACGCCGAGGAACTCTTTGACGGTCTTTTCGAGCTTGTTGACTCGGAAGACGTTATCGACCACCAGTGCCTTGTGGGCGTCGGCACCCACGCCGGGCTTGAAGATCAGGCGGCCGCTGCCGAACAGGATGTACTCGAAGATGTCGGGGATTTCCTTCTCCACGGCCATGTTCAGCGTCGCGTAGTGGCGTTCGTCGCCGAGTATGCCGTGCTTGTGCGTCAACTGGTTCATGGACAGCACCCAGTAGTTGAAGCGCGTCGTCACAAACGCCATCAGCATCAGCACCGCCAGCACCGCCGCGATCATGGCGTAGAAGTTGGGGTGCATGTTCAGTTCCTGCTTTGCGAAAAAGTCGTAGATGCTGCCGTACACCGCAATGTCGCTTTGCAGGTCCCAGACCCACAGGCCCAGCAGGCCCGCGCCGATCACCGCGATGGTGGCGATAAAGTTGTTTCGCCCGAAGTCAAACGTGTGCACCATCATGTTGAAGAAGAACAGCACGATCCACCACCAGCCCAGCGCTGACCGGTCAACGACCGCTTCGCCGGTTTCGCTCAGGCCGCCGCCCAGAAAGAAAAACACCAGGCTGCACAGCATCACGGGCCACAGCAGCACCACCTTGGGAAACGGGTGAATCACGATCTTGTCCAGCGGCTTGGCGCTGCCGCCGGTCTTCTTCTTGGCCTCGGCGACTGTGATTTCGCCGGACGCGGGTTTGGCTGGTTCGCCGCTCATGGGTGCCTCCGGTCATGGTTTAGCCGCAACAAGTGCATGGCTCAAGAGTTGCCTAGCCTGCCCTGGCCAGCGGCAGGATTACACTTTCAGCGCCCCGCAAGGCGTCTTTGACTTTCTGGTCGCGTGCATAGTCGTTGTACAGCACGCGGCCGGCTTTGAGTTGCGCGCGGCCGGCCTGCATCACGTCGGCTGTGCGATAGAGCTGAAGCTGTATGTCGGTCTTGGGCTCAAGCAGGTCCGGGATGCCGCGGACCCATTCATCAAGCAGGAATGCCGCGGACTCCAGCGTCGCGTCGTCAATGCCCGTGGCCGCCTTCAGCGCGTCGGCGAGTTTCGGCTGTGCCTGCTCGCCGGGGTTGATCACCGCCGGGGTGATGCCCGACGAAAAGATCAGGCCCGCCGAGTACAGGTCAAGGCCGATGATGCCATCGACTTCCGGCGGCACGGCGATCGCGCGCTGTTCGGGTGTGCACTCCGCCAGCATTAGCGCCTTGAACCACTCCTTCAGGTCGGCTTCATCGAGCTTCTTTTCCAGCTTGAAGCTGTGTTCGGTGTAGCCCTTCTGCAGGGCTTCCCAGCGGCGGTCGTAGTCTTCGCCGTGGCGCGCGATGGCCGCCTTCTGGTCTTCACTCAAGGGCTCGCCTGCGGCCTGCAACTGCATGGCCAGCATGTTCATCAGCAGGAATGGGTGGGCGAACTCGCCGTTGACGCTGCTGTGGGTCGGCAGTTTGCCGATGACCTTGGCGTACAGGCTGATGAGCTTGCGGTTCTCTTCGCCGATTTTCTGCATCAGCGCGGGCGGGGGCTGCTCGCCTTTTTCCATCAGCTCCGCAAGCTGCTTCAGCATCGGGATCATGGCCTTGGCCGCGCCGCCGGTTTCCTGCCAATCGGCGTCGCGCAACTCGGGCAATTCGGCCCACTTGCCGTACGTGATGGGTGCGCGCGGCGTGGCGGCTTGAGGCTGACCGGCGCGGGCCTGCGCGAGCTCGCCTTCAAGGCGCGTTACATCCTGCTGGGCCCGCTCCAGCTGCTCGGTCGCTGCCTTGCCTTCAGCGCGGGCACTGCGCAGTTGCTCCTGCGCCTCGGACAGCGCGCTCTTGGCGGCATCGGCGTCTTCGCGGGCGCGGCGCAGGTCGGACTTGAGCTGTTCATCGGCGACTGCGGCCGGCACACGCTCGGACTTTTCCTGCACGCCGGCCGGCTGGGAGTTTTCGGGTTTGGTTTCGGGCGTCTTTTGCATCAGCACCCACACCGGCAGCGCGCCCAGGATGATGCCGCCGATCAAAGAGCCGACGATTGTCGCTACGCGTTCCATCACTCACCTCGGGCTTTTTCGATGTTTGCCTTCTCAGCCAGCAGGCCGGCGTTCTGGGACGACTTTTGCAGGCCGTCATTGACCCGTGCCAGCGCGTCGTCGTACTTCTTTTGCACGCGATACCACATGCCGTAGGCGGCGTACACGTCGCAGAAGCGTTCTTCCCATGGCAGCTGCGCCTGCATTTCCAGAGCTTTGTCCAGGTCGGTTTTCGCGCCCTTGAACTCGGGCGTGAAGCTGGGGTAGTTGACTTTCAAAATCGCCAGAAAGTGCACGGCGTCGTAGTAGCCGGGGTCGATCTCGAGCGCCCTTTCAATCTCCTGCTTCACTTCGGCGGCCAGGGCGCCCTGCTTCATGGGCTCGTTGCGCAGGTCGATAAAGCGTGTGGTCAACAGCACAGCCAGCGCCAGCCGGGCCCTGGCGTTTTCAGGCTCCTGCTTCACCCAGTCGCGCAGGCGCTGGATAACGGTGTCGCGGAAAGACTTGTCGCCCCTCATGGCAAGCCCCGACAGCTCATCTATCGCGCTGGCGTCGGCGCCGCTCTGGACCAGCGGCCACACGGCTTCCAGTTCGCGCTCAGGGTTGGGGGGCGACGGTTGGGCGGGCTCCGTCTGGTCGGTTCTCGAGTCGGGTTCGGGTCTGGCTGGCGGTGCGGGTTTTGGTGCGGCCTCAAGTTCAGCAACCCGCTTTTCAAGACGGGCGATGGCTTGCCGCAACTCATCGGTGTGGTCGGCCGGAGCCGCCGCACGATCGGGCGCAGGGCGCGAAGCGGACTCGTCGCGCAGGCGCTGCAATTCGGCGGACTGGCGCGTGCTTTCGTCGCGCAGTTCGGCGGCTTGCGTTTCAAGCGCGGCGATGCGCGCCTGCTGGGCGGGGTCGGTGCGGTCGCAGGCCGCGAGCAGCACGCAAAGGGCAAGCAACGGGATCAGTGTTCTCATCTCGGTCTCCGGGGGCAGGATAGTGCGGTCGTGCCCGGGTCGTGTTTGCAATCTCGGGATTGGTTTGTAACGGATGGCGTGAAAGATCGCGATGCATGAACGTGCACAGGCGTTGTTGGTAATCGCGCTGCTGGTCTTGCTGGCCGTGACGGTCGCGCTTGACCCGCGGGTGCCCGGCTATCGTTCGCGCTACGACGCGCAGGCCACGCCGGCCGAAGTCATGCGCTGGCAGCGCGACCTGCTGGACTGGCGCCGCGCGCCGACATGGTCGAAGCTGCCTGCGCCGGACTTCACAGCGAGCTACGTCTTCGGCAAGTATCGCTACCGGCTGGACGTGCAGATCAGCGCCAACGAGCTGCACTACGTAAGCTGGGGCACAGACGACCAGCAGGGCGGCGGGGCTTGGTACGCGGTGGGCCACGGCCACCGTCAGGCGGATGGCGAGTGGTTCAGTATCTGGAGTTGCCTTGACCTTTCGCGCGAGGTCAGCAACGGCGGCGGCGCATGGTTTGCCTTTTCACCAGACCGCAGGCGCATTCATGTGCGCTACTACCACGACACGCTGCCGTTCGGCGCCGACCCGATGGAGCTGGGCGAAGCGGTGATGGTGAATCTGGACGCAGGCGCCGAGCTTACCGACGAAACGACCTACGCCGACCCGCAGTGGCAGACCCGCACACCGGAAGGCCGTGTGCGCACCTACATCGAGACGTTGCAGGTGCGCGCCGAGCTGTGGGGGCGCGTGGTGGATGAACAGGGCCGCGGCATTGCGGGCGCCGCAGTCAAGCAGCGCGCGGCTGGCCGCATTGAGGCGGTCACGGACGCGAGGGGCTTCTTTCGGCTTGAGTTGGAAGAGCTTGAGGCACTGACGTTGCTGGCCGCCGGCAAGCCCGGCTACTACAACGGGATCGTGACGCTGGAGCAGGCGACGGCGCTGCGCGCGATCGGCCCCGGGCGCGACAAGTCCAAGGTTGCGCTGGCGACGATCACGCTGCGCCGCTACGACACCCATGACTATCGCGAGTACGCGTGGGTCGCGCCCGACCCTGACCCGGCGCCGGAGAACCACCTGAGCTGCGGCAACTGCCACCGCCGCGAGCACGAGCACTGGTCGCGCTCGCGCCATGCAAGCATGGCGGTCAATGCATGGACGCGCGCGGCCTTTGAGCGCGACGCCCGCCCGCACGCGCTGGCCGACGGCCGCACGCAGGACGACTGCACGCCCTGTCACAGCCCAAGCCTGGCCTCGACCCTTGCGCGCTTTGACCTGCAGGGCGCCACGCTGCTGGACGCCGCGGGCGTGCACTTGCGCGGCAACCACTGCGATTTGTGCCACAAGATTGAGGCTGTGCCCGACCCCGACAAGCCGGGCATGAACGGGTCGGCGCGGCTGCTGCGGCCGGACCCCAACGACGCGCGCGTACCGGGGGGCATCAAGCGTGTGTTCGGGCCGTTGCCGGACGTGAGCTTTCTGTACATGGGGGCGGCGTACAACCCGCTGTTCAGCACGGGTGCGCTGTGTGCGGCCTGCCACCAGGACGGCAACGCCCAGGGCACTTACCGCGAGTGGCAACGCAGCAAGTACGCCACGCCGGCGCACCTGAAGCACTGCCAGGACTGTCACATGCCGGCCTACACGCGCGGCGAGCCCAAGTCGTTCCCCGGGCCGGACGGTCGCCCGATCATGGTCGCCAGCGGCGATCTCACCGGCGAAGAGGCGGCGGCCAACGGCGTGGCGATCGCGCGCTACAGCACGCGCTTTCGGCCCTTGAATGAGGCGCACAAGCACAGCTTTGTCGGCACAGAAGACGCCGACTTTCTGCGCGCGGGCGTGACCATGCACGTTGAAAAGGTGCCGATTGTCGATGGCGTGCGCCTGCGTGTGACACTGACCAACGTCGGCGCCGGCCATGCGATCCCGACCGGCCACGGCTTGAAACGCTATGTGCTGTCCGTGCATGGCCGCGCGGGCGGGCAGCCGCTGGCGTTTGCCGGCGGCCTGCCCGAGTCTGAACGCGCGGGCGCCGCAGCCAGCGCCACAACCGGCGCGTTGATCGGGCGGCAGTTCAGCAGCGACTGGAGCGTGCCGTACTGGCGCGGCCAGCCGACGCAGGACACCCGCCTGCTGCCCGACGAGCCGCAGGTATTCACGTTTGACCTGCCGGGGGCTGAGAGCGTTGAGGTGAAATTGACCATGCGCCGCGGTTCACCGGCGCTGTTGCAGCAGCACGGCCTGGACCCCGAACGCACCGCAATTGCAGGCGCGCAGAACGACCTGGTCGTGCACACATGGCGCTCGCGCTAGGCTAGCGGCACCTAAGTTGCGTGCTTCGCAGCGTGCTTGATTGTTCAACCCGCACCCCTAGACTGCGCAACCCTTGCCGGGCTGTGAGGCGTGATGTCGCGAGCCATCTTGATTCTTTGCCTGCTGTGCGCCTCAGCGCCGCTGCTCGCGCAGGAGGCATCACCCGCCGAGTTTGACATCAAGCGCAAGCCGCCGCGCACCCTGCACCCGACCGAGACCGAAAGATTCCGGCAGCTCGGCCTTGAGGAGTGGGGCGTCGCCTGGAACGTGTTTTACACCGCGCGCAGCTACAACATCACCGATATCCGCGGGCTCGACCAGTCGCTTTCCACCAGCTGGCTGTACAGTTTTGACTTTGCCGGTCTGGGCGCGCGTGCGCACATTGAGTATCGCATTTCGCCGGAGTGGACATTTTCGATTCTGCCGCGCGCGGACATCGGCTTCGGCATTCTCAACGAAGCTTACCACAACACGCACGAGCTGACCGACCTGCCCTTTGACCGCAACTACCGCGGCGCCAATGACATGCTGAAGCTGAGCACGCGCGCCGAGCTTGAGGTGGCGCTGCGCTGGCGCTGGATGTGGTTTGTCTTGAAGTTCGACTCGTGGATGGTCTTCCGGCGCCGTGAGATCCGCGCCAACGACACCGCCTACCGCGACCCCCAGTTCGGCACGCTGAGCAGTATCAAGGACCGCAAGCGCGTGGACTGGGAGCAGGCGTATGTCTTCGGCGCCGCGACCGGTGTCGGCTTTGAGTTCTTCTTTCTGGATCCAAGCGTGCGCTTTGTTCTGTTTGCCCTGTATCGGCCGCTGAACAACGTCACGTTCCGGAACGGCACGAGCCTCACCCACGGTATGGAGTACACGGTGCGCAGCGCCGACTTCGACATCAGCAACGTCGTGGGCGTGTACTTTGAAGTCGGCTTCCAGGCCTTCCTGCAGACCGAAGAGTTCAACAACATCTACTACTCGCAATTCAGCATCGGCCTGAAATTCCGGTAGTCGGATCACGCCACGCGCGCCAACAGCGTTTCCTGCCCGCCCTCGGTCAGCGACACGCCCTGTGGCTCTGCAAGGTGCACGTTGAAGCCCGGCAGGTTCATCAGGCGCGGCAGCAGTAGCGGCAGATCAACGCCCGGCAGGTCACGCTGCATCTGGGGCAGGTTCGCCCTTTCCATGCGTGACAGCAGGTAGGCTGCCAGCCTGGCCAGCCCGTCCGTGTCTGTCTGTTTCATGTATGCCGCGCGTTTGAAGTGCCGCCATGCCTGCGCCACGGCAATCGGCGTCGCCAGCGCAATCGATGCGACCGTCCGCCAGATCGAGTAGCCGCTTTCCTGGTCGTACCAGCCAAGGCGCGCTGTGCGCTCCGGCCGCGCCAACACCAGCTCGCCGGTGTCATCGGCGCGCTCAACGGTAAGCAGCGGCAGCTCCGCGTCGCGGGCGAAAAAGTAAGCTATGAACTGGAAGAACGTCGCCACCGGCGCGATCACGGTCGGGTGCGGCGGCGAAATGCCAAGCGCACCCAGGACCACGCCCATGACCATGAACAAACCGAAGATCACAAATGCCGTCACGAAGCAGGCGGCGGAAGCGACCAGCAGGAAGACCCACGCCGTCAGCTTGTGGTAGCGCACGCGACTACGAACCACGGCCTTGGCCCACGGCTGGGTAAGAGACAGATGTTGTTCCATTCTTTGCGCGGCGGCGACAGCGCCGCAACAGGGGAAGACGGGGTTCTACGCAGTGGGATTATCCCCCATGAAGAGGCGGCTGGCAAGTTTTCAGGGCCCTGGCGCAGCGCCCGTGGCGGAAGGGATGGGCGCAGCTTGGTTTGCGCTGATCACAGGCGCGGCAGGCGCTCCATCACGCGGTTGAAGTTTTCTTCGGCCATCAGGAGTTTGCGGACGTTTTCAGGCTCCTTGTCGATCCACTCGGGTTTGCGGTCGTCCAGCCGGATGTCATCCGCGGGCACATTCAACGAAGTCTTAAGCGCCGCGGATGCGGCCCCTTGGCGAAGGTACACGATCACGACAACGGGCTGCCGGCTGGTGTCGCCCGAAGTCTTGGATTCTGCGGGCTTCACGGCCTGCATCGCCATGATGATCGGCTTTTGCAGGTCGAAGACAACCTCGTACTGCCGCCGCTCGCCGATTACGCGCACGAACGCCCTGTCAAAGTGGATGCCGCCACGGTACCACGCGTCTTCGTACCATGCGTCGAACCAGGCAAAGAACCTGTAGCCGACGTAGATGCCCGCAACCACAGCAGCGGCCTTGGTGAAGAAGTAGCTGATATCGTCTTCCGAAAACCGCGTGTTCAACAGTCCGCCCAGGGCCTCAATCGCGTAAATGTGGGCAATCCACAGTGCCGCGATCGGCCCTAAGAACAGCAGCATCATCACAAGACAGCCGCCGCACCCGGAGTTTGAGCCGTAGTAGATGCCACGCTGCTGCAAGGTCTGGGCGCGCCTTGAGATATCCTTGGGCGCCCATTGCGATGGGGGCGGCGCGGTTGGCTTTGCCCGGCCCGATTCGGACGGCTTCGTTGCCTGCTTTGGCTGCGCGGGCTGTGGCGGAGGCTCAGGTGCCGGTTCAGCATGGAGTGGCGAAGGCATGGGCGCGGGTGGCGGCGCTTCGGGTGCCGGCGCCGGCATGGCGGGCGGCGGTGCCGGGCTGGCTGCCAGTTCGGCCAATACGTCCAGCACGCGCTTGACGTTGTCGTGCTCAAACGAACTCACATTCAGCTCGTGGGCAACGCCATCGGCCAGCTTCAGGTGCAGCGTGTGGCTGAACGTGCCCGCCTCAAGACGCAGCCCGCCGGATGGGTCGGCGGCAACACGCGCAAGCTCGGCGAACAGGCTGTCGCGCGTGAAAACAATCAGTTGCCCGTTGGCGACAACCAGGTGTGTTTCGCCGATCGGCCCAGCCAGCCCGCAACCCAGCGCGGCGTGGGCCTGTGGAGCGGCCCCTTGCAGCAAGCGTTCAATTTCGGGCGGGATCAGCATGGCCCGACTTTACGCGGGTCCGCCAGCCGTTGGAATGCCATCCGCGCCATGACAGAATGTTTCCCGCGTACCCCGACGGCTTGGGATAGAGTAGCGCCACTGGCGCGACAGTTGGGGCACACCATGACCACCCGAATTCTCTCGTTCTTACTACTGGCTTTCGCGACTTGGTTGCTGGCTTCATGCGGCGCGGGCGGCGCGCCGCCGGGCGGCGGCTCTTCGGGCCCTGCGCCTGTGGTCGTTACGGTCTCGCCGGTTTCTGTGTACGTGCAAGTTGGCACGCAGCGCCAGTTCACGGCCACGGTGCAGGGTGGCGGCGGGACCAGCGGCGTGACATGGAGCGTACCCGCAGGCGCCGGCTACGGCACGATTGACCAGAATGGCTTGTACACCGCGCCGCTGGCGCTGCCTGTGCCCAGCACCGTTGATGTGCGCGCGACCAGCCAGGTGGACCCCACAAAGTTCGCGACGGCCAGTGTGCAGCTTGTGGCGGGCACGGTGTGGGGCCAGTTGCCGGTGGCCTTTCAGGTGCGCACGCGGGGCAACTGGCAGTCCAACGTCGCGCCGGTCACTGCGGGCATACCGTTGCCGCGCGGCGTGCACAGCGACGTCAACCAGTTGCGCGTGCAGCAGCAGGGCGGCGCAAACGTGCCCGCGCAGTTTGAGGTCCTGTCGCGTTGGGGCGATGGCAGCATCCGCTGGGTGCTGTGCGACTTCATGGCTGACCTTTCGGCGGGCACCGGCATCGGCAACTACCAGCTGAACAACGGCGGCAGCGGCACCGCGCCCGCCGGCAACCTGAACGTCGTCAATGGAGCCAACGACATCACCGTCAGCACCGGCCTGCTGAACTTCAGGGTAAGCAAGACCGGCTTTCGGCTGTTTGAAAGCATACAGATTGACCGTGACAACAACGGCCAGGTCAACGACGAGTGCCTGGACACCGCGGCACTCAAGGGCGCGGTGGTGGTGGATGGCGCAACCGAGTACACCATGAACCGCACAGCGCCGACGCGCATTGAAGTGGAACAGACAGGGCCGATACGCGCGACCGTGCTTGTCGAGGGTCGCCACCAGGACGCCGGCAGCAACACCATTCTTGACTACGTCTGCCGCATTACCGCGTGGGCCAACCTGCCCTTTGTCAGAGTGCAGTACAGCTTCAAGAACATGGCCGGCCACGGCGTGGCCGCGGGCACAGTCGGCGCCGCGCAGGCGCAGGTAGCTGCCTACGCGACTGCCGATGCGCTGAATGTGGACCTGCCTTTTGACTTCGGCGCGACCAACCCGTTTGCGCTGTTTGGCGGAAGCGCGGGCGCGCACACCATCACTGCCATGTCGGGCGTCGAGTATGCCGAGCTTTACCAGGACTACACCGGCGCCCACGACGCCAGCGACGCCAACAACCCGCAGCCCGCCGGCAGCGCTGACGGCAGCAGCGATCCATTGAGCAACGCCTGGGCCACACAGAACGACAGCCAGATTACCTACGCCTTCAGCGGCAAGATCACCGACACCGGCGACCACTCGCCCGGCTGGGTACAGATGGTCGGCAGTGACCTGCGTGTGACGGCGGTGCTGCGCGACTTCTGGCAGATGTACCCCAAGTGCATCCGGGTGCAGGCGAACGGGCTGCTGCGCATGGGCGTCTGGCCCGACGCGGCTGCAAGCGACCTGCAGGTGTTTGCCGGCGCGATGCGCACGCACGAGTTGCTGTACAGCCTTGAGCGCGCCGGCAGCAGCAGCGTGCCGATCGCGACCGGGCGCTACAACCTTCTGAACGACCCGCCGCTGGGCGTGTGCAACCCGCGCCACTACCGTGCGTCGCAGGTGTTCGGCGACATTGGCGTCACCGACGAACTGCTCAGCGACGTTTCGCAGTACGTGGCCACCGCGCAGGGTCACGTGTCTGCGTACCTGACCGAAGTCATCGATCACATGGGCGACATCCTGTTCGACCGCACCGACGGCAACGGCACAGCCACGGGCCACGAGTACGGCATGTGGCATTACGGCGACGGCAAGACGTTTGCGCCTGCCGACATGTGGAGCAACAACGACTGGGAAATTTCTCGCGCGTGCATCAGCTGGTTTGCAGCCAGCGGCAACGTCAACCTTTGGCGCCTCGGCGATGAAACCGCCCGGCACTTCCGCGACGTGGTTGTTATGCACAGCGACATCGGCACGCGCTTTGACTACACCGAAGGCGGCAACCCCGCCGTCAGCGGCGGCAAGGCCAGCAACCTGGGCAAGACCCGCAACGCCCCCAACAACAAGCAGCACGACCTCGGCCACTACAACGGCGGCGCCAACCACCTGGATGTGTTCAAGGGCGCGTTTCTGGCTGAGCACTACCTGCTGACCGGCGACCGCTTGAGTCTCGATGTGCTGAAAGAGTGCTTCACGTACCTCCGCGGTTGCTGGAAGCGCCACTTTGACGCCGGTAACGGCGGCGTGGACAGCACCATGACGGCGCCGACCACATGGCTCAGCAACGGCCTGCACATCGCCGCGGCCTACGTGATGGCCAACGGGCTGAACGACAGCGCCGCCGCACCCATGGCCACCTACGTCTTTAACACCGTGCGCACGCGCCAGACAACGCCCACGCCCTACGACCCAGCGGGTCGCGGCTTTGCCGACAGCAGCGGCAACTTCAGGGCCTGGGAGCTGGGCCACATGGCGGAAGCTCTTGAGTACAGCCAGTTCGCGCTGGATAACAACAACATCCAGATCTACATCCTGGACCTGATGAACTGGCTGCTGGGCACAAACGCGCAGGTCTATCTGGGCCACCTGGTGCCGCCGCAGTATGGCGAGTTTGCGGAAAGCCCGGGCGGCATGACGGATTTCGGCGGTCCGAACCTGATGATCGGCGCGGGCTACGTGGGCGCATGGCGCGAAAGCGGGTCCGCAAACTGGCGCAGTATCGCCGCCAACCTGCTCAGCGCCCAGAACCCCAAGATTGACGCCGGCACGATCGGTGATGACGGCATCCGTCACCGCACGTTTGCCCAGTTCTTCCGCGGCGGGCCGATGCTACTGGGCGCATTGATGAACTGAGTTCAGCCGCGAGTGACAAGAACGGGTCAAAGGCCGTTGTCGTTCTTCGTGAACTTCGCGTGTTGCTGTTCTTGCCGGTGGCAGTTGCTTGTGAAGCTTGCGAGAGGCAAGGCCTCCGTCATGGCGACGCCGCTGTCAGAGTTTGCACTGCGCGATCCGCGCACCCGTTACTCATGCTTCTGCGGGTTGGGCGACGAACTCTTCCAGCGCCTTGGCCATGTCAGGGCAGACCCCTTGCGGGTCTTCAATCGTGATGCGGCGCTTGTCGTCGTCTTCCACGTCGATCTGGATGTGGATGTACCTGTCCGGCCACACTTCGCGCCAGATGCCAGCCCACTCAACTACCGTGATGTCGCGGTCGCTGTTCATCGCTTCCAGGATTTCGCCCGGCAGCTCCGGCGCTTCGTTCAAGCGGTAGAAGTCAACGTGGTGCAGTACGCAGCGCCCGCCGTGGTAGCTCAGCATCAGCGTAAACGTCGGGCTGCGCAGGCCCGCCCAGCCGCCTTCATCAAGCCCGCAGGCGATGCCCTTCACAAGGTGCGTCTTGCCTGCGCCCAGGATGCCGTCAAGCGCAACGAACGTCCCGCGCGGCAAACAGGTGCCGAGGATACGGCCGATCTGGATGGTGGCCTGCTGGCTGGGACTGGAAAGGACTAGCGGCATGACATACTCCACGGGGTGAGACCCGTCACAAGAATTCTATCACGGCAGAGCCGCACATGTCGGGTTAATTACGCATGAATCGCCCAACACACGCAATGGGTAGGGGAGGTAACGAGAACGGTCAATTGAATCTGCCGCTCAAAGCTGATGCACCCAGCTCAGAACTTCCAGCGCTTCGGGTTCGCCCTTTTTCAGGATGCGCACCAGCGGCTCATCCTTCTTCAGCGGGCGCATCATGCCCAACGCGCGGATGGGTACATCGAACGGCCACTCCTTGACGATCTGCTTCCAGCGGTTGGGGCGCACAATAAACAGCAGCTCAAAGTCTTCGCCGTCGTGCAGCGCGTGGTGCAGCGCGCGCTCGGCCCCTTGGCTCTCAAGCTTGGCCAGGCGGCGCGCCGACTTGCTTACCGGCACCGCCTCAGCGGCGATGTCGGCGCCTACCTTGAAGCGCAGGCCGGATTCTTCACAGATGCGCGTAATGTCGCCGGACAAGCCGTCGCTGATGTCAATCATCGCGCTCACGCCGCGTTCCGCCAAAAAGCGGCCTTCCGCGATGCGCGGCTCAAAGCGCAGGTGCTTGCCCAGAATGCTGCCGCCCAGGCTGCCGGTAATCGCGATCACGTCGCCGGGTGCAGCGCCCGCGCGCAGGGCAGGGCGCACGCCGTTCATTGCGCCGATCATGCTGACCGTGATGCTCAGCGGCCCGTCCCAGCTTTGGGTGTCGCCGCCTGCCAGCGAAAGCCCGTAGGTCGCGCAGGTTTTGCTGATGCCCAGAAACAGCTCTTCGCGCAGCTTTACGGGCGCGCCCGTGTGCAGCGTGACGGCAACCATGCAGCTTACGGGCGTGGCACCCATCGCTGCCAGGTCGCTCAGGCAGCGCGTGACGGCTTTGCGGCCGATTTCTTCAGGCGTCGCCGAGGGGCCCAGCACAGCCGGACGGCGCACGCCCTTTTCGTAAAGCATGAAGTGCTTGCCTTCAATGACGCTGTCGATCTTGAGCGCGAGTTTGTCCGTCTCAACGCGCAGGATGGCGCAGTCATCGCCGGGGCCCACCTCGAGGTTGGGGCCGGAAGGCGGCAGCTCAGAGCGCAGCCACTTGATGTATTCGAACTCGTCGCTGGATTTAGGTGCGTGTTTGCTCATGGGCTCGCTTGCGTCCTGCCTCCCGGCAGGGACATAAGTTGCGATCAGGTTGTCACTTGCGCCCTTATACATGTTCAGTCCCGTCTGTCAGTATCTTCTGAAAAGTGCCTTATCGGCAGCCAAAGTCCCCCGCTGCATTATTAACGCCCGAGAGGTTCTAAATCATTGCCGAATAGGGGCTTGAAGTTTCCGAATTCACCACAACCCCCTGTCGGAGAAGGGCTTTTTTCACACAATCCGGGCGACAGAGCGGCCGATAAGCAAGAGCCACCCGGAGAGACAATGCGCAAAGCGGAAGTAATCGAGGGCCTGCGGGACACGTGGCAGGTGTTTCGTGTGATGGCTGAATTTGTTGAGGGCTTTGACACACTCAGCAAAGTCGGCAAGTGCGTGTCGATTTTCGGCAGCGCTCGCACGCACCCCGATGACCCGCTGTACAAGACCACGACCGAACTTGCCGCCAAGCTGGTGGCCAGCGGCTACGGCGTGATTACCGGCGGCGGCCCCGGCGTGATGGAGGCCGGCAACCGCGGCGCCATGGAAGCAGGCGGCGACAGCGTTGGGCTCGCGATCGACCTGCCCATGGAGCAGGAGGCCAACCCGTACGCCAAGACACTTGTGGACTTCCGGTACTTCTTCATCCGCAAGGTGATGTTCGTGAAGTATAGCGAAGGCTTCATTTTCATGCCCGGCGGCTACGGGACCATGGACGAGGTGTTTGAGGTGCTGACGCTGGTGCAGACGCTGAAGATCCGGCGCATCCCGTGTGTGCTGTTCGGGATGGATTTCTGGCAGGGCCTGTACGACTGGATGAAGGAAACGATGTGCGCCAAGTGGAAGCACATCAATGAAGAAGACCTGGATCTGTTCTACCGCACCAGCGACATCGACGACGCCGTGAAGTACATCGTCGATTACCACAAGAGAACGCCCGGCAAGAAAGGCCGCACCATAGGCCACGACACCCGCCAATACAGGAAACAAGAGCCCGGAACGCAAGCGACGGGGTGATACGGGAGGCCCTGGCTTGTTATGCCCCGCACCCCCGTCCATTGAATCGTGTGCCGGCGCAGCTAACTTCGCGCCATGGCCAAACGCGACGCGCTGGTGCTGGATGGGCGGTCCCTGACCTTGCCGCAAGTGGACCGCTTTCTGCTGGGCGGCTACCACCTTATTGACGTGTCAACACCTGCCCGGAAGGCCGTCAAACAGGGCCGCGCCTTCGTTGAGAAACTGCTGCGTGAGCACAAACCCGTGTACGGCGTAAACACCGGCTTCGGCAAGCTGGCCAGCGTGCGCATCCCTGACGAACAGCTTGACCAGTTGCAGCTGAACCTGATTCGCAGCCATGCCTGCGGCGTAGGCGAGCCGCTGCCGCTGCCCGTGGTACGCCTTGCCATGCTGCTGCGCTTGAACAGCCTGGTCAGCGGCAACAGCGGCGTGCGTGAAGAAGTGATTGACGCCTTTGTCGCCCTGATCAACTCGCCGGTGGTGCCGTGGGTGCCGCGCAAGGGAAGCGTCGGCGCATCCGGCGACCTTGCGCCGCTGGCCCACATAGGGCTGACGCTGCTTGGTGAAGGCAAGGCCTACTTCGACGGCAGACTGACCACCGCCGCCAAAGCCCTGAAAAGCGCGGGCTTGAGGCCGATTTCGCTCAAGGCCAAAGAAGGCCTGGCGCTGATCAACGGAACCCAGATCATCCAGGCCATCGGGCTGACCACCATCTGCGGCGCGATGCGCTGGGTTAAGGTGTGTGACCTTGCTGCGGCGCTGACCCTTGAGGCCATGCGCGGCAGCGACTCACCTTTTGACGCGCGGGTGGCGGCAATCCGGCCGCACCCCGGCCACGCGCTGGTCGCGCGCAACATGCTGAAGCTGCTGGCGGGCAGCGAAATCCGCGAAAGCCACCGCGACAACGACCCCCGCGTGCAGGATGCGTACAGCCTGCGCTGCGTACCGCAGGTGCACGGCGCCGCCCGCGACGGCTTTGACTTCGTGAAACAGATCTTTGAGCGCGAACTCAACGCCGTCACCGACAACCCGCTACTGTTTCCTGCCGATGGCGACGTGATCAGCGCCGGCAACTTTCACGGCCAGCCGCTTTCGCAGGCGCTGGACTTTCTGGCGATCCTGCTGAGCGAGCTTGCCAGCATCAGCGAGCGCCGCACCGAGCAGATGGTCAACCCCGACCTGTCCAACCTGCCGCCGTTTCTTGTGCAGGGCAGCGGACTGAACAGCGGGCTGATGATCGCGCAGGTCGTGGCGGCCGCGCTGGCCAGCGAAAACAAGGTCTTCAGCCACCCCGCCAGTGTGGACAGCATCCCGACCAGCGCGAACAAAGAAGACCACGTAAGCATGGGCGTGACCGCGGCGCTGAAGGCCGCCATGGTCTTTGAAAACCTCAAGCACATCTTGAGCATCGAGCTGCTGGCGGCCCGGCTGGCGCTGGATTACCACAAGCCGCTGAAGGCAGGCCGCAAAGTCGAACAAGCAGCCGACGCCCTGCGCAAAGTAGTCAAGCCGCTGAAGCAGGACCGGGTGCTGCACGAAGATTTCACGGCAGTTCGCGAGCTGGTGGATGCGGGCAAGCTGGATGATGTGCTGGCGACCCTGGAGTAGAGCATGGCGCTGCCCCCAACCGTTGACTGGCAGGGCGATGCAGCCACCGGCGCCCTGGTGATCATTGACCAGACGCTGCTGCCCGGCGAGTTACACCTGTTGAAGATCACGTCACTGGATGTCGCGATTGACGCGATCCAGCGGTTGGCGGTGCGCGGCGCGCCGGCGATCGGCGTGGCGGGGGCGTATGCGTGTGTGCTGGCGCTGCGGCAGGGGCTGGGCGACGCGGGGCTGGACCAGCTTGCGGACGCGCGGCCCACGGCTGTGAACCTGCGCTGGGCGGTTGAGAAAGTGCGCGCGGCCTGCAGCGGCGATGCTGCCGGCGCACTGAAGATTGCGCGCGCCATCCATGACAGCGACATCGACACCTGTCGCCGCATCGGCGGGTACGGCGCGGCGCTGATCAAGCCGGGCATGGGCCTGCTCACGCACTGCAACGCTGGCGCGCTGGCGACGGCGGGCATGGGCACCGCGCTTGCCCCGATGTATGTGGCGCACCGGCAGGGCGTGAAGTTTCACGTGTTCGCCGATGAAACGCGCCCGCTGCTGCAAGGCGCGCGGCTTACCGCGTTTGAGCTTGCGGAGTCCGGCATTGACGTCACGGTCATCGGCGACGGCATGGCGGCGGGCGTGATGCGCGCGGGCAAAGTGCAACTGGTGATTACCGGCGCAGATCGCATTGCCCGCAACGGCGACGTGGCCAACAAGATCGGCACATACAGCGTGGCTGTTAACGCGCAGCACCACCGCGTGCCGTTTTATGTGGCGGCCCCGCGCAGCACGTTTGACGCAGCCTGCCCGACCGGCGCGCATATCCCGATTGAAGAGCGGCGCGAGTCTGAGTTGCGCGAGTACGGACAGGCGCAGCTCGTGCCTGCCCGTGCAAAAGTGTTCAACCCGGCCTTTGACGTGACGCCCGCCGAGCTGATTGCCGGGCTGATCACCGAGGACGGCATCTTCACGCCCGCGCAGGTGGCAGCGTGGCTTGATCGCGGTGGGTCGTGACTGCCGCGCCTGCAACCGCCGCACGTTTGCGTGTGCCCTCCCCGCCTTGAAACTTGGCGCGGCGTGGGCTACCGTTCGGAGGCGTCGGGGCGTAGCGCAGACTGGTAGCGCGCTTGCTTGGGGTGCAAGAGGTCGGGGGTTCAAATCCCCCCGCCCCGACCAGATTCCTCCGCCGATCATGCGAAAGTCCCTGCCATTGCTGCTGTTGCTGCTTGTCGCCTGTGGCGGCAGCAACCAGTCCAACGACGAAGTCTGGCTGCCCAATTACAGCACGCCCAGCGACGCATTTGCCGTTTACCAGCGCGCGATCACGCTCAACAACATCGACCTCGCGGTCGGCCTTGTCGCGCCCGACGAGCGCGAGGTTTACGAAGAGTTCGTGCGCAAGCAGTTCGCGGAGGCCGCCAAGACCGAGCGCACCTGGTGGGTCGAGCCTGTGCCCGACACAGCCAAGACCGACGACCAGCTTGCCGTCATGCGCGTGAAGTACATCCCGCAGGACAAAGACGGCAACACCAAGCCGCTGATCGACAAGAACGGCAACACCGTCGCGATCCAGGAGGCGTGGCTGGTGTTCAAGAAGGTCGCCGACGGCACCTGGCGCCACAGCCCCGTCAAGTCGCGTGAAATGAATCTGCGCGAACAGCAGCAACCGCCGCCCGGCACAGGCGGATAGCCCTTGGCATGTTGTGCATTCGCGCTAGTATCCCGGCGCCGTACGGGGGACTAAAGGGATCGACATGCATAACGTGATGCGCTTTCTGTTCGTTGTGCTGCTGCTGGTGGCCGGCGCATGGTTGTCAGCGACAGACAAGCTGACGACGACCAATGGCGACGTGCTGGTGGGCACGTTTGACAAGCTTGAGGCCGGGCACGTTCACTTCACGTCACCGGACACCGGTACCGTCAAGATCGCGGTTGAAAAGGTCGCCAGGCTTGAACTTGACGGCGAGCGTGAAGTCAGCCTGCGCACAGCCGAAGACATCAAGCAGCAGCAGAAGGGCAAGCTGGTCACGCGCGACGGCAAGCTGGTTTTCGTCAGCAGCGCCGGTGAGCTCAGCATCGACAACCTGGGCGCGGTCAAGGGTGTCAACGAAACCCTGCCCGACGAGCGCCCGCTGTGGGAAGCCTCTCTGCTGGGCACGTTCTCGATGACCGAAGGCAACACCGACACCTACAGCCTTGGCTATCGCTTTGACATCAAGCGCCACGGCAAGCGCAACTTCCAGACGCTGTTCGGTCGCGGCAGCTATTTCGAAGACACCAATCTGCTGGAAGACCAGGTCCGCGAGCGCCGCCACGATTTCGGCTATCTTTACCGTTACATCTTTGACTTCCGCCTGACCATCGAGGTCACGGAAGACCTGAGCTTCAACGAGTTTGCAGGTTACCGCTGGCGCAGCATCACCGGCGTCGGCCCCGGCTACCAGATCATCAAGGAAGACCGCATGTGGTGGAATGTGGCTGCACACGCCATCTACGTGTATGAAGACCTGATTTTCGGCGGTGAAGACCGCGGCTACTTTGGCGCGCGCGCCCGCACCGAGTTTGACTGGGTCGGCCTGAACGAGACGCTGCACATCAACTTCAAGTCCGAAGTGCTGTTTGACTTCGACATCATCGAAAACGTGGTCGTGAACAGTGCGCTGCTGGCTGAGTACAAGTTCGGCGGCTACTTCTCTGCGGGTTTGCTTGTGGAGCACTCGTTTGACAACGTGCCCACGCCCGGCTTTTTCCGTAACGACTTCCGGTTCACGTTCACGATCGGCATCAGCTGGTCAGGCCGCTGGGTGTAGCGTTACGCGACCTTGATGGTTGTGCTGCCGACTTCAAGCCGGGAGACGGTACCGTCTTCAGCGTTCAGTGTAATGGTTGCACCGGCTTGCGCCCATGTGCCGGTTTCAACGCGACGGACAGTGCCGCGGTTGCCGCTGACTTCGCCCTGATAGGTCAGGTAGTCGCGGCGATGCGGTGGCAGTTCGGTCAAGGCAACCTCCTCGCCCGGAAGCAGGGGCCAGCGCGCCAGTTGCAGCGTGCGCAACCGATCCTGCCCCTCAACCTCCAGCATCAGGTCAAAGTGCACCGCCCCGTTGACCGTATGCGCAAGCACGACGTAGCGCGTGTTCATGGCTTGGCCCTTGGCCACTCAAGAAGGCACTGCGACTCACACAAAGGCACGAAGAACTACGGGCGACGTCAGACGATTCCTTTGCGGCTTCGTGCCTTCGTGTGCGCCGCAGTTACTCGCGAGCAGAGTTCTTTGGACCATAATAGCCGTTTGCAACCCTTTGAATGCCGTCCTTCATCAGCGCTTGCCCAAAGTTCAGGATGATCGCCAATGGCAGGTCCAGCAAGCGAAGGTAAGTGAGCGCCTGCTTGGCGTGAACCGGGGCGTTCTTCTCGACGCTCTTGGCTTCAATCAGCACGCATCCATCCACAATCAGGTCGGCACGGAATCCCACCCCCAGGTCTTCGCCTTCCCAGGGGACTTGAACGGGCACTTCCGACTCCACCTTGAACCCGCGCTTTTCCAGTTCGCGCCTCATGATTCGAACGTAAACGGACTCCAGCAACCCCGGACCCAGCGCGACGTGAATCTTGACGGCAATGTCCACTACGGCGGCTGCCACGGCTTCGATTCTTTCAGGGCTCCAATTTGCAGTCATTGCTTTTCCTCATTCCGCAGCTCATGAAGCCACAAAGTCCCGCCCCTTGCCCTGTTTTCCTTGGTGCCTTCGTGTGAGACCAAGGCTGTCAACCCGTTGACGCACTGGCGGTTGCGGGCCTAATCAGACCATGCGAAGGATTGTGCTTACCCTTGAGTATCACGGCAAAGGCTTCTTCGGCTGGCAGCGGCAGGGGCCTGACCGCAGCGTGCAGGCCGTGGTTGAAGCCGCGGTGGCCGACCTTGCGGGCCACCCGGTCAGCGTGCAGTCGGCCGGCCGCACCGACCGGGGCGTGCACGCCCGCGCTATGCCCGCGCATGTTGATGTTGACTTGCGCCTGAGCTGCCGTGAACTGGCAAACGCAATCAACGCCCGCCTGCCAGAAGATGTGGCAGTGCGCGCCTGTCGTGAAGCCGACCCGCGCTTTCACGCACGCTTTGACGCGCTCAGCAAGACCTATCGTTACACTCTGCTGCGCAGCAAGGCCCGCAGCCCGATGCTGGCCGACCGCACGCACCTTGCCCCGCGCGCGCTTGACCTTGCGGCCATGGCCGCTGCCGCGACGCTGCTGGTGGGCAGCCACGACTTCAAGAGTTTCCAGACCAACCCCGACGCCCCCGAAGCTGATGAGGACGCCCCGGAAGTCTCAGCCGACACAGTCGGCCCGGCGGCTGTGCAGCACGGCGACTTCACGCCGCCGCCGTGGCGCAAACCGCGACCGCAGGGCACGGTGCGCACGATCACCCGCTGCGAACTGCTTGAGCGCAACGAACTGCTGCTGATCGAGGTATCGGGCAACGGCTTTCTTCGGGGCATGGTGCGGGCACTGACTGGCTCGCTGCTTGAGGTTGGCCTAGGCAAGCAGCCGCCGCACTGGATTGGCGGGCTGATCGACGCCAAAGACCGCCGCGAAGCGGGTGCCAACCTGCCACCACAGGGGCTGACGCTGCTGGGGGTCGATTACCCGCCCCAGCCATTTGAAGGCCGCGAAGCTTGGCTGCCGATAGTGTAGAAGGGTGCTTCGCTTGACACCCCCCGGCATTGGGCTAGTTTGCTCTAACTTACGGCGACTTTTGCACTTGGGCGGCGCATGAAAGCCATCGTCTCAGACATCCACGCCAACGTCGCCGCCTGGGAGGCCGTGAAGAAAGACCTCAAGTCCCACGGCATTTCCGACATCCTGTCGCTTGGCGACCTTGTCGGCTACGGGCCCGAGCCCGTCGAGATCATCGATGCAGCCATGGACTTTCGCATCAACCTGATGGGCAACCACGACGAGGCCGTGGTGTTTGAGCCCGTGGGCTTCAATTACCGCGCCCTGACCGCGATCCGCTGGACCAAGAAGTCACTCACCGGCGGCCTGTTCGGTTTTCGCAACAAGAAGCGCATGAGCTTCCTGAAGGGCCTGAAACTCACGCACCGCGAAGACGGCGCGCTGCTGGTGCACGGCAGCCCGCGCGAGCCGACCACTGAGTACATCCTGAAGCACGACGCGCTGGGCGCAAACCAGGGCGTGCCCGAAGCCATTCGCAAAATGAACGACATCTTTGCCCAGTTTGAAGACTTGTGCCTGGTCGGGCACACGCACATCCCGTGCGTGATTGACCAGGAGTTCAAGTACCTCAGCGACCGGGATTTGAACTACGAGTTCAAGCCCGAAAAGGGCAAGAAGTACATCATCAACGTCGGCAGCGTCGGCCAGCCGCGCGACCGCGACACCCGCGCCTGCTACGTGATCTGGGACGACCGCAAGTTCATCTGGCGGCGCGTCGAGTACGACGTCAAGGCAACAGCTGCCAAGATCCGCGCGCTCAAGGAACTCGACGACTACAACGCCGACCGGCTTGAGCAGGGCATCTAGTCGTCTGCTGCGCCCCTGTTGCCTTTTGGGCGGCAGACGCCACAATCGGCGCGACCATTGAAGGAGATTCCGTGCGCATCACGATCACAGCAAAACACGTCAAGGTGACGGACAAGATGAAGGAGTACGCCGAGGCCAAACTGGAAAGGCTCGAGCGCTACTTCAACCGCATCCACAGCATCCAGGTGATCCTGAACCAGGACGGCCTTGACCATGTGTGCGAAATCAACGTGCACACGGACACGCACAACCACCTCTCAGCAGTGGTGCACCACCAGGAAGACATGCACGCCGCGGTTGACCTCTGCATCGACAAGGCTGTGCGCCAGCTGGGCAAGCTCAAGGGCAAGCTCAAGGGCCACAAGGGCGCCGACAAGCGCAAAAAGCTGGTGCGCGACGTGCGCCGCCTGACCCAGCGCGTGCGCAAGGAAAGCACATACGAAGAAGCCAAGAACGAGTAGGCAAATCAGGTTTCAGGTTGCAGGTGTCAGGTGGAATTCACGACGCCGGTCAATTGCTGAAACCTGGCCCCTGTAACCCGTAACCTGCTGTTCTAATGGCCCTGTTCCCGAGACTCTTTCGCCGCTCGCCCAGTGTTGTCGCCATCGGCGGCGGCACCGGTGCTTCGGGCCTGCTGCGCGGCTTGAAAGAACACACTGACAAGCTGACCGCAATTGTCACCGTCGCCGATGACGGCGGCAGCAGCGGCCGCTTTCGCAAAGAGTTCGGCATGTTGCCGCCGGGCGACATCCGCAACTGCCTGGCAGCGCTGTCAGACGCCGGCCCGGTGCTCGAAAGACTGTTCCAGTACCGGTTTGAAGAAGGCGACCTCAAGGGCCACCCCTTCGGCAACATTTTCCTGGCTGCGCTTACACAGGTAACCGGCGACTTTCAGCTGGCTGTGCGCGAGGCCAACCGTGTGCTCAGTGTCCGCGGCCGGGTGCTGCCCGCCACTTCGGCCAAGCTGAGCCTGGTTGCCGAGCACGAAGACGGCAGCAAGACCACCGGCGAGTCCCTGGTCGGGAAGGTCAGCAAGCCGGTCAAGCAGCTCTCGATCAAGCCTGAGGACGCGCCTGCGGGCAACGAAGTCGTTGAATCCATCATGGCCGCCGACCTTGTGCTGCTGGGGCCGGGCAGCCTGTACACCAGCGTCCTGCCCAACCTGCTGATTCCCGGTATCCGTGACGCCCTGGCCCGCACCGGCGCCGTGGTCGGCTACATCTGCAACATCATGACCCAACCCGGTGAAACCCACGGCTTTACCGCAAGCCGGCACGTGGAAGTGATCCTGCAACACGCCCGCGAGAACCCGCTCGACTTTGTGGTGGTCAACACCGGCACGATTCCTGACAGGCTGGCGCAATCCTATGCCGCAGAAGGCGCCACAGCCGTTGAGGCCGACCTTGCGCGCATGGCGCAGGTCGCGGGCGCCGCGCGCGTGGTGACGGCAGACTTGGTGACGGCTGACCATGTCGTGCGCCACAACCCGGCGCGGCTGGCCGAGCTGTGCCTGCAACTGCACCGCGAGATTGCCCGCGACAAGGCAAAGGCCGGGTAGCCGCATCTGGCCCGGCGGCCTTCCAGCCGTTAGCGTGCGGCCATGCCCGTTGATGTCTCGCCCGTTGTGCTTGAACCCATCCCGGCCACCCAGGACCGGCAGTACGACTTTGCGGCAATCTTCGGCAACCGAAACCCGGTCGAGCTTGAGCTGGGCGTGGGCAAGGGTCGCTTCTTGATCCAGCAGGCCGAGCAGCGCCCCGACGTCAATTTTGTGGGCGTGGAGTGGGCCAGCCGCTACTTCCGCCTGGTGGCTGAACGCGCGGCAAAGCGCGGCTTGGCCAACTTTCGCATCCTGCGCGACGACGCCTCGCACGTCACGCGCCACAGCATCGCGCCGCAAAGCCTGCATGTGCTGCATGTTTACTTTCCTGACCCGTGGCCCAAGGCGAGGCACCTGAAGCGACGGCTGATCAATGAGCTGTTTGCACGGCAGGCGGCCCAGACGCTTGTTGACGGGGGGCGGGTGTGCCTTGCGACGGATCATGAAGACTATGCGCAACAGATGGAGGCTGTGTTCAATGCAGCCCCGGAGTTCAAGCAGGTCTCGCGCGCAATCGGCGAAGATGCCCCGGAAGGCGTAACGAACTGGGAAGTGAAGTTCCGGCAGCAAGGGCGCACCATGCACAAGTTCGAGTACCGGCGCCTGCCCCGTACATAAGTCCGATAAACTCGTCGCCGGATGCCCGAATCCCGTCATTGACCTTGGCCCCACCCCCTGCAACAATCAGCGGTTCGAGTCGCCCCTGCTGCGTGTGCAGCCATTTCACCCCTCCGGGAGTGCACTGATGCGTTGGACCATGTTGTGTGTTGCCGCGTTGTGCGTGGCGCTGGCCGGCTGCCAGGACCACGAAGCGCGCACCCAGAACGCCAGGCTGCAAGCCGAGCTTGAGGCCATGAAGACCCAGAACAAGGGCGGCGGCGATGACTTTATGAAGCTGTGGCTGGCCTCGCAGAACAAGCCCGAAAGCACCGACAACGACAAGCGCTTCAACACGCTGGCCGAAGACGTACGGGCCGGGTTTGCCGACCTGCGCAAACAGATCGAGGACGGCCGCAAGGACAGCGACAAGAAAATCGACGACCTGGACAGCCGCATCAGGAAGGTCAGCGACCTCGAGTCCAGCTTGGCTGGGCTGAAAGGGATGATCGAGTCGCTCGAGGGCAAGGTGAAGAACGCCGACTCGTCGGAGATCCTGAAGCTTCACAAGGACCTGATCACCAAGGAAGCGGAGCTGACGGTCGAAAAGAAGACGCGCGAGGCCGCCGAATCACAGATAGCGACCTTCAAGGCTGAACTGGACCTGGCCAAGGCGGAAATCAACACGCTGAAAGCCGAGATGGTGGGCCTGAAGGGCGACGACGTTTCCAGGCACCCGATGTATCTCAAGCTCAAGCGCGAACTGTCGGATGCACAGGCAGAGCGCGATCGCGCCCGCACGGACTTTGAGAACCTGAAAAAGGAATACGACGAGCTGCTCAAGCGCGTGGGCCGTGGCCCGGAGTCGCCAACCCCCGAAACGCCGAAGGTAGAGGGCAACTTTGCCTTCACCGGCAGCGTGTCGCAGCTCAGCAAGCTGCGCCCCGATGACCCGCAGACCCTGCTGGTGGTCGATATCAAGACCGGCCGCGTGCCACCCCTGAACACGGAACTGGTGGTGCGTGACGCCCGCGGCAACGAAGTGTGCCTGGTGAAGGTCACCAAGCACTACCACGTCTCCGAAAACCCCGACCTGCCCGTGGACGCGCTTGGTTGCACCACGGTCAATGAGCGCGCCACGCGCCCCGTGGCCAAGGGTGACCAGGTGGTCTGGATTGAAAAGAAAGATTCCGGCGGCGGCGAGTCCCGCAGCGGAAGCGCCAGCGGCGAATAGCCCCGCAGGGCACGGCACACGAGGCGGGGCTGGCCCCGCCTCGCGCCTTTTTTGAGCCCCCGAATTGCCTGCTGCCATCGGCGCGGCCTTCCGTATAGTGGATAGGCTGCCAAGGAGCCGATAGTGAGAACCATTGCAACCTTCATGCTGCTGGCGCTGCTGTGCGCGCCGCTGCTCGCCCAGGAAGAAACCGTCAAGCAGCGCGCAGAGCGCCTGATCACCCGCATTGAGCAGCGCCCCGACCGCTGCTGGGACTACGCCTTTGCACTGCGCACCTTGGCCGCCGGCGACAGCCGCGACGCCATGGTCGTCATCATCGAGGGCTCGCTGGAGCATGAAAACGAGCATGTGCGGCTGGTGGCTGCGCAGCTTACGCTTGCGCTGGGCCGCGCCGAACTGGCCTATGCGGTACTGGGCAAGCTGATCGAGTCTGAAAAGGCGGATGTGGTTGAGGCCGCCGCCACCATGATCACCCGCGAAGGCCCGGACGACGAAGAACTGGTCGAGCGCATTCGCATGCGCTGGGAAGACAGCAAAAACCTGCCCGCCGGCGCGCGAGTGGCGCTGTGCGAAACCCTGCTGGTGCTTGAGCGCGACGAGCTTGCCCTTGAGCAGCTGCGCGAGTTCCTGTCGTCCGGCGACCATGAGCTTACCGGCCGGGCGGCGCTGGTTCTGGCGGAGCGCGGCTTTGACAAGGAAGTGGCGCAGCGCCTTGCAAGCCTTGCGCGCGAACCCGGCGACATGGGCCGCCTTGCGCGCATCGGCCGCGAAGTCAACAAGACCGACCAGGCCACAGAAGACCACAAGGCCGGGCGCGCTCGCCGCAAGGAAAAACTGATCCCGGTGCAGGTGCGCACGATCCGCAAGCATTACGTCGAGGACTTCTTCGTTTACAACGAAAAGCCCCAACAGCTTACTGTCGAGAACCTGGTCGATAACGCGTGCCGTGCCATGGCGCTCGCCACAGACCGCTACGGCGCGTTCCTGACCCGCGCCGAAATCGACGAGATGAACCAGGACCAGGAGGGCCGCTACGTAGGCATTGGTGCGCACGTAAGCCAGGACGAAGACGGCCTGATCAACATCGACCAGCCGATCTACGAGGGCCCGGCCTACGCCGTGGGCCTGCGCACGGGCGACAAGCTGGTTGGCATACTGGGCCCCGACGGCAAGCGGGTTGACCTGACGAAGGTCAAGCTGGACGAGGGCGTGCGCTATGTGCGGGGGCCTGAGGGCAGCACCGCGGTAGTGTTCGTGAAGCGTCGCGGCGTGGAAGGCGAGATCAAGTTCGAGATCCCGCGCCGGATGGTGAAGGTCGATACCGCACTGGAAGAGATGCTGCCCGGCGAAGTCGGGTATGTGCGCCTGACGCGCTTTGGCGCCAACAGCGACGCGGACATGAAGGAGTCGCTGGACAACCTGCGCAAGCGCGGCATGAAGTACCTGATTCTTGACTTGCGCGGCAACGGCGGCGGGCAATTGAACACCGTCGTCAACATCGCCGACATGCTCCTGCCCAAGGGCAAGATCATCAGCAGCACCGGCGGGCGCTGGGGCGACTGGAAAGGCCGGCAGCGCCCGTTTGTCAGCCAGGGCGGCGCGTACAACGAAGTCACGATGGTCTGTCTGATTGACGGCGAGAGCGCCAGCGGCAGTGAAATGCTGTCGGGCGCACTGAAGGACAACAACCGCGCGATCCTGATCGGGCGGCCCACCTTCGGCAAGGGCATCGGCCAGAGCTTCTTCAATGTTGATGAAAGCGGCGGCACACGCGTATTGAAGTGCACCGTGTTCAGCTATTACCTGCCCAGCGGCGTCAGCATCGACCGCTATGAGGGCGAAGGCGGCGTTACCCCGCACATCCGGACCTCGCCCGACATGCTTGAGCCGTGGCAGGTGTACTTCATCGACAAGCTGCGCAAGAGCGGCAAGCTGACCGAATACCTGGACCAGCACTACCGCGGCGAAAACAAGCCCGCCCTGATGAAGCTGGCGAGCTTTGACGGGCTGGACCACACGCAGTGGCCTGAGTTCGAGAAGTTTTATGCCTCGTTGGCGACGCCGCTGGCCCGCGACGACGTGCGCCGCGAGCTGCGCTTTGCGCTGCGCGCTCGTGTGCAGGACGACCGCGGCGCCGAGTTTACGCAGAACTACCAGGAAGACGGCACGCTGCTGCGCGGCATTGAAGAGCTGCTGAAAAAGGCCGGCAAGAACGCCCGCGAGATTCCCGAGTACAAAGCCGTCATGAAGTAAGGCCAAACGCCGCACAGGCCGTTGCCGTCAACCAACACGGCGGCACGGCAACAGCCCCGGCTGACTAGCCGGGGGGTGCCGCGCAGCGGCACAACAACTCACGACAACTGCGCCACGCAACGACGCAACGACCGCGACGTTGCCAAGGGACAACGGCAACAGCGCCGCGAAGGACGCGAAGCCGCGAAGAACTGCCAGCGGCTGTTGCCGTCCAGGCCACTTGGCGTCCTTGGCGGCAAATGCGGTTGCAGTGCTTACAGCGCGACAATTCACAGCAACCATGCCGCGAAAGCACGAAAGCGCGAAAGACTGCAACCGCCCTTTGGTTTTTTCGCGTCCTTCGCGCTTTCGCGGCCAATGCCTTTGCAGTTGTCGTTGCGCTCGCTGCTTCGTCGCGTGTTGCCGTTGCCATGTTTGCCGTACAGCCACGGGCTTACGCCCGCGGTTCTTGTTTTCTCCGTGGCTGCTTTGCTTGGCCGGGCCCCGGACTGGCGTCCGGGGCTGGACGCCCGTTCTATCTGG
Source organism: Planctomycetota bacterium (assembly GCA_019636195.1). Lineage (GTDB taxonomy): Bacteria > Planctomycetota > UBA8742 > UBA2392 > UBA2392 > JADJRK01. The sequence goes on from JAHBYA010000005.1 coordinate 82,203, forward strand.
CTTTGACCCTGTCGATCCTGCAGGCGCCGGTACACGCTCCACGGCCATGTACCTTCCCCCGCCGTCGCCATGGCGCTACAACCGCCAACTTCATGAAGCGTCTGCTGCAATTGCTCCGCCGCTTCCTGCCGCTGCTGTTCAGCGTCGCGGTGCTGGTGTACCTGTTCGTGTTCCGGGCCGACCCGCGCGAGACGCTGGAAACGGCCCGGCGCGTGGACCCCGCCATGCTGGCGCTGGCGGCCCTGTTAGCGGTTGTTTCATTCGTGTTTCAGGCGGCGCGCTTGAAGCTGCTGGTGCAGGTGGTGGGGCACAAAGTCCCGTTGTGGCGCATGTTTCTCTACACGCTGCTGGGGCACTTCTACAACTCGGCGATTCCCGGCGGCAGCGTCGGCGGCGACGCGATCAAGGCCCTGTATCTGTCACAGGCCACCGGCAGCAAGCCGCAGGCATTTGCGGCGGTGCTGGTTGACCGCCTGTGCGGCCTGTTCATGCTTGCGACACTGGCGTTGGTGGTGCTTTTGCCCAGCATCGACGAGCCCAGCATGCGGCAGGCGGCGGTGGTGATCGTTTCGTTCACGGGCTGTGCGACACTGGCGATCGGGCTGATGACCTCGCGGCGCATTCGCAGGTTGATCCCGGTGGGCACGTCACGCAAGCTGCCGTTCTCGCGCGCGATACGGGCATTCGACGACGCGATGCAGACTTACCGCGGCCAGAAGAAGGGTCTGCTGGCGGCGCTGCTGCTCTCGATTTTCCCGCAGGCGGGCTGGATCGCCATGCACGTGGCCATCGGGCGCGGCGTGGGCATTGACCTTGCATGGCACGAGTACGCGGTGCTGATCCCGGTGGCGGGCATGGTGGCGGCGTTGCCGATCAGCTTCGGCGGCTGGGGCGTGGGCGAGGCGGCGACGGTGCATTTCTTTAAACTGCGCGGCGTGGCGGCCACGGACGCGCTGGTGCTGTCGCTGATGGGCCGCATGCTGCAACTGGCGTGGGCACTGGTCGCGCTGCCCTTCAGCTGGGCGATGCCCAAACCCAAGGGCATCAAAGAAGCTGTCGCCGACGAGCCCGATCCCGCCGAGTCACAACGCGCGGCCCCGATGTAAACTGCCGCCATGCGCATCGCGTACGTTGAGTTTGACGAAGCCGAGGCCTGGCGCCGCGCCGGCATGAAGCAGCTGCTCAAGCTGTGGAACGAGCTGTTGCTCATGACCAACGGCGACGTCGAAAAGGCGCTGGAGTGGATGGAGCAGTTGTGGGAGCAGCACAACATCACCGGCGGCCGCATGAGCTTTGACGAATTCAAGGCCATGCTTGAGCGCGAGGGCCTGATCCGCCGCGGCACCGGCCCTGAAAACGAGGGCGAAGGGCCGGGAAGTTACGAGCTGACGACCAAAGGCGAGCGCAGCATACGCAAGGACTCGCTGGACCAGATTTTCCGCAACCTTAAGAGCCTGGGCGACGGCGACCACCGCACGCCCAACGCCGGCGCCAGTCTTGAGCGCCTGCCCGAGACGCGGCCCTACAGTTTCGGCGACATGTCGTCCGACATTGATTACAACATCAGCATTCGCAACGCCCTGAAACGCGGCATTGACGACCTTGCGCTGAAAGAAGATGACCTCGAAGTCTATGAGACCGAACAGCACGCAAGCTGCGCCACGGTGCTGATGATCGACATCAGCCACAGCATGGTGCTGTACGGCGAAGACCGCATCACGCCCGCCAAGAGAGTCGCCATTGCGCTGACGGAGCTGATCAAGACCAAGTACCCCAAAGACAGCATCGACGTCATCACCTTCGGCAACGAAGCCGAGCAGGTGCCCGTGCACCGCCTGCCCTACCTCAGTGTCGGCCCGTACCACACCAACACCAAGGCCGGCTTGCAGCTTGCCCAGCGCATCCTCAGCCGCCGCAAGCACACCAACAAGCAGATCTTCATGGTCACCGACGGCAAGCCCACGGTGATTCTTGAGCAAGGCCAGATCTATCGCAACGTAAGCTGGATTCTTGACCCGCTGATCGTCAACCGCACACTTGAAGAAGCCGAGCTGTGCCGCCGCAAGGGCATCACAATCTCGACGTTCATGATCGCCGACGACCCGCACCTGGTAGAGTTCGTGGACAAGCTGACGCAGACCAACCGCGGCCGCGCGTACTTTTCGGCGCTGGACCGCCTGGGCGGCAGCATCTTCGTCGATTACATGAAAAACCGCCGCCGCCGCGTGCGATAGGGTGGCTGGCCCGCCTGGACTCGAACCTCAAAACAGCGCAGCGCGCTGTTTTGACCGCGTAGCAGGGCGGCCCAAGCCCGCCCGAAGGCGGGCGACGCCGCGCGTGGGCGAAGCGGCGGTGCGAGAGTCACGGAGCTTCGAACGTCAGGGCAAGGTGGTGGCTGGCCCGCCTGGACTCGAACCAGGAAACCCAGAACCAAAATCTGGTGTGTTACCAATTACACTACGGGCCAGTGGGCGACGAGAGTATCTTGGGCAGGCCTGCGCGCAACCGCCGGGAAGCCTTGCGTTTAGCGGGTTTGCAGCCGGGCAACATTGACGTGCGTGCGCGGCGTGCTACGCTTGAAGCCTGCCGAGGCCCCCATGAAAGCCATAACTGTCCGCATCGACGACTCCGGCCTTGACGCGCTGCTTAAACGCGTCCGGGTTGCACAGGAGGCCGGGTTTGACAAGTTCGACCTTTGCGTTTCCAACCCGCAGGCCAGTTTCGGCCGCATTGTCGCGTCGCTCAGCAGCCACAAGGTCGGGCTGGCTGGGCTGCGACTGAAGGAGCACCGCCACGACGCACTGATCTTCCGCAAGCCCGGCTACGCCAAGCTGTGCGCGCCTGAGGCGCCACTGGCGCAGCGCAGCGCCGAGATGGTGGTTGAAACCGCCAACCAGCTTGCGCCGTTGAAGGCCGAGCACATTGTGCTGGATGGCGGCTACGTCGCGGTGCCCGGCTTGCCGGAAAAGCAGGCGATCCTCGACGAAGTGCTGGATTGCGACGAAGACGACGACACCTGCAAGATCGTGCGCCGCGACCACGTCGCGATTGACGAAAAGCTGGCCGAGCAGCAACTCGACGCCCTGTGCCGCGGCCTGCACAAAGTCTGCAAGGAGATTCCTGCGGTCACGGTGTGCGTGCTCAACGCCGACAGTCCCTTCGGCTTGCTGCAGCCGCACCGCCTTGAGCACGTGCTGTCTGACCTGCCGCAGGTCGGCTACTGGCACAGCACAAGCAGCGCGGCGTTGTTGCACCGGCAGGGCGGGCCCAAAGAGACGGAGTGGCTTGAACGCTTCGGCAAGCGCCTGAAGGGCGTTTACCTGGCGGACATGCTTGGCGGCCACGGCGAACAACCGCCGGGGCTGGGGCAGGTGAAGTTTGAAGACCTGGCGCCGGAGCTGGCCAAGGGCACGGTGCGCGTAATGGTCGTCGATGACGACAAGGGCACCAAGCTGCGCTTCGGCAGCGAGTACCTGGCCAAGGTCGGCATCTTCTAGGCGTTGCGCCGGCGCGCCCGCTGGATAGGCTGGCTTGTTCCCCGCCCGTCCCCTTGGGGTTTGCGATGCGCGCGATTCAGTTCCTGCTTCCATGCATTCTGCTGCTGGCGGCCTGCCAGTCGTCACAGCCGCGCCCGGACAGCAACGACCCGCCGCCCGGCACCCAGGAAGAGCTTGAGGTGTACGCGTACTCGCGCATCGGCGACGTGCGCGTCACCTACTATGTCAAGGGAGCGCTGGTCAACTCGGCCCGTGAGCAGGACAACCGAGGCACCACCGAGCAGAAAGAACTGCTGCATGTGCTGGTCAACCGCAGCCACCGCAACTACATGGACATGCCCGACCACCTGATGAAGGCCGAAGAGCGGCTGATCTACAATGCCGACATGCACGACCTGCTGGTGGTGCTGCGCGACCAGTGCGGCTTTTTCAAGAAGGGCAACTCGATCAACATATACGGCGATGATCCGATTGCACGCGCCAACGCCGACCGCGACGTGCGCAAAGTGATCGCCGTTGAACAGATCATCAACGGCAAGGTCAACACCAGCTACTTTGCGCGGCGCGTGAATGAAGACCAGCGCGACAAGCAGCGGGCGGAAAGTTTTTCCACCAGCGAGTCATTCATCATGGTCGCCATCAGCAAGGCCATCCCGCGCGGCCAGATCGGCGGCGGGTCAACGAGACGATGATTGTCCTACCGCGCAGCCACATACGGGTCGTTTGACGAATACGGCAGCGCGCGCCACAGCGGCGCCCGGCCCGTGGTCAGCGTGGGCAGCTTTGACGGCGTGCATCTGGGCCACCAGTACCTCTTGAACCAGCTGGTTGAATGGGCGCGCCGCGTACATGCGCCGGCGGTGGTCGTCACGTTCAAGACCCACCCGCGCGAAGTAATGACCGGGCGCGTCATGCCGTCGTTGAACAGCCCCGAACACAAGCGCCGCCTGCTCAGCAAGGCGGGCGTGGACGCGATCCTGATGCTGGATTTTGACGAGGCGCTGCAGCAGATTACCGCCGAGCAGTTCATGCGCCGGCACGTGCAGCAGGACCTCGCGGCGCAGGGCATGCTGGTCGGCTTCAACAACCACATCGGGCGCAACCGCGAAGGCACGTATGTGCTGCTGCGCGAAATCGGCCAGAAGCTCGGCGTTGACGTGCGCGAAAGCGAACGCGTCGAGGTCAGCGGCGAAGCAATCTCAAGCAGCGCCATCCGCCGGCATGTGGCATCCGGTGACTTTCACTGGGCGCGCAAGATGCTGGGCCGGCCGTTCAGCATCGTCGGGCCCGTTGTTCATGGCGACGCGCGCGGCCGCAAGATCGGGTTTCCGACCGCAAACATTGAGCTGGCGGCGCTGGCCCACCCGCCCGCGGGCGTGTACGGCGTGCGCGTCAAGCACGCCGAGGACTGGCGCATCGGCGCAGCCAACATCGGCACGCGCCCCACGGTTGATCCCAGCCGGACAGCCCCGTTGCTGGAGGTGCACGTGCTGGACTTCGACGGCGACCTGTACGGCCACGAGCTTGAGGTCGAGTTTCTGTTTCATGTGCGGCGCGAGCATAAGTTTGAGGGCATCGAGTCCCTGAAGTCGCAGCTGGCGCGGGACATTCAAGTCATTCGTGAACGCGTGGCAGCAGAAGGCCTTGAGGCTTCCCACACGCCTTGACCTTGCCCCGTGCCATTGCATTGTTGCGCGCCGTGACCTACCGGAGCCCGCCATGGACAAGCGCGCCGAACTACTGGAGCTGGTGAAATCAACCGTAGCCGTGGGGCCCGTGAAGCTGGCCAGCGGCGCGATCAGCGACTTCTACATTGACGGCCGCCACACCACACTGACCTCGCGCGGCCTTGCGCTGACCTCCGAGCTGATGTGGCAGCGCATCAAGCAATGGAATGTAACGGCCGTCGGCGGCCCCACGCTCGGCGCCGACCCGATTGTCGCCGGCATCCTGATGGCCGCCGCCCGCGAAGGCGCCACCCTCAAGGGCTTTCTGATCCGCAAGGAAACCAAGGGCCACGGCCTGGGCAACTGGGTCGAGGGTCCCAAGCTTGCACCCGGCGAGCGCGTGGTGCTGATTGAAGACGTGGTCACCAGCGGCGGCAGCGCCATCACCGCCATCAACAACATGCGCAACCAGTACCAGCCGGAAGTCGTCAAGGTACTGGCGCTGGTGGACCGGCAGGCCGGCGCCGTCGAGAACCTGTCCAAGGCCGGCTACGAGTTCGAGGCCCTGTTCACGCGCAAGGACCTCGGCCGCTGACCCCTGTCGGTTCGTAGCGCGCTGGCTACCCTTCCGCCATGTTTGTAGATGAGCATATCCTGCGGGTGAAGGGCGGACGCGGCGGTGACGGCTGTGTCAACTTCCGGCGTGAGGCATTTGCGCCCAAGGGCGGTCCCGACGGCGGCGACGGCGGCGACGGCGGCAGCGTGATCTTTGTGGCAAGCCACCAGACCCACGGCTTGGGCCACCTGCAGCACGTGCACGAGATCAAGGCCGAGAGCGGCGGCAAAGGCATGCCCGGCAACAAGGCAGGCAAGAACGCCCCCGACAGGGTTGTCGAAGTCCCGGTCGGCACAGTCGTGTACCAGGCGCCCAGCCGGCCCGGCCCAAAAGAGCCGGCGGTAGAGGCCGAAGACGACGACGCGGAGTTTGGGCAGGCCTTCTCTTTGGAGGGCGCATCCGGCGAGGACGTCCCCGTAGAGGCGCTGACCGACGAGTGGACTCGCATTGCCGACCTGGATAATCCCGGCATGTCGTTTGTCATCGCCCGTGGCGGCCACGGCGGCTTCGGCAACAAACACTTCGCCAGCGCCACCAACCAGACGCCGCGCAACGCCAACCCCGGCCGTCCCGGCGAGGAAAAGCTGCTGCGCCTTGAGGTCAAGTTGATTGCCGACGTCGGGCTGGTGGGGCTGCCCAATGCCGGCAAGAGCACGCTGCTTTCGCGCTGCACACGCGCCAAGCCCAAGGTCGCGGCCTATCCGTTCACGACGCTGGGGCCCTACATCGGCGCGGTGGACCTTGCGCCCGAGAAGCGCTTCATCATGGCGGACCTGCCCGGGCTGATCGAGGGCGCGGCGCAGGGCAAGGGGCTGGGCCACCAGTTCCTGCGGCACGTTGAGCGCACACGCCTGCTTTTACACATGATTGACGCCAGCGAGGGCGAGCCGGAACAGCTCAAGCACGACCACGACGTGATTGTCGCCGAGTTACAGGCCTTCAGCCCGGCGCTGGCAGCCAAACCGCGCATCGTGGTCTGTACCAAGTCCGACGTGCCCGGCGCGGTTGAACGGGCCCAGGCGCTGTCTGTCCTTTTGGGGCAAGAGGTTACGACGATCAGCGGGGTGACGGGCGAGGGCGTGCAGGAGCTGTTGTGGGCGATCTATCACAAGCTGAACCCCGTGCCTGAATAAGGGAGAATTCCGGCAACGAATTCGGTCCCCGGTGCGTATCACTGGCCGGGAGCCGCAATCGATGAAACGCACCGCGAAGAAGGGTCAAGGTCTTGTGCTGCTGGCGCTGGGCGCGCTGGTACTGATCGCCGGGGTCAGCGCATACCTGCTGCTGACGCCGAAAGAAGACGCCAAGCCGGCACAGAAGCCGGTGGTCCAGCAGCCCAACCGATAGTCAGGGCCGCGGCGGTACGCTATAAAGGCGACGCATGAAGGGCGGACAACTGGCAACCATCGTCTGGATGAGCAACCTGCTGGTGCTCGCAGGCGGTGCGTTTTTCGGTTACCGCTACTACAACGACATCGAAGACGCCAAGACCGGCGTGTACAACGCTGTCAGCACGCCCAAATCCAAAGAAAAGCGCCAAAGCTGGCAGGACTCCACCATCGGCGGCAACGTCACCAGCCTGTTCGCCGCCAAGCCCTTGGTGTCGCCTCGCGAGCGGCCCGTGGAAAAGCAGCCGGACCCGGTCAAGCCGCCGGACCCGCCCAAAGAGGTGGACCCGACCGACGCGCAGTTGAAGGCGGACATTGAGAAGTTCATCAACGACAACTTCAAGCTGATCCGCAATTTCGGCCTGGAAGCCACGATTACGGCCAAGCAGCTGGACAACTTCAAGATGACGCTTCAGGTCTATCCGGGCCTGAACTTCAAGCGCGATTTCGCCAACGTGTACGACGCCAAGCTGAAGACGCTGGCCCAGTACGACTTCACGATTGTGTCGATCCACATCGACCCGGATGACGTGCTGAAAGACCATGTGCTGATCAAAGCCAACACCCAGACCGCGAAGTGGAGCAAGTTCAAGGACAAGTTCTTCGAAGTGCCGCTCAAGATGGTGCCCAACGCCGTCAAGGAAATCGACGTCAACAAGATGGGCCGCAGCAAGACCGCGAGCAACACGCGTGTGCCGCTGCCCGAGCAGCCGGTGCCGCCGCCCGACGTTGAAGTCAAGGACACCCGGCCCACCGAGTCGAAGTACAACGCCGAGAACGACACCTGGGAACTCGGCACCGACGACTACAACAACGCCGACCTCGCCGACGACCTCGCGCGTTACGCAAAGGTCGCGTACGACCGTGACGGCAAACCCCTTGGCATCCAGATCAGCGATGAAATGCCTGAAGACAACGTTGTGGCCAAGCGCGGCGGCCGGCGCGGCGACATCATCAAGGCGATCAACGGCAAGCCCGTGGCCAGCATGGCCGACGTCAAGCGCGTCGTGCGCACCGACTACGACGCCGGCATTGAGCGCTTCGAAGTCACTTACGAGCGCGACGGCGTGCAGGGCACCAAGGTCTTCATCGCGCCCAAAAAGAAGGACAAGTAGCCCTCAGGCTGCTGCCGCCACGATCTTTTCAATGAACGCATCTGTTTCCACAGCCGGAGCCTCAAGCGCCGCGTTGTTGAACATGCGCATCATTGAGCTGGGGCGGACAGTCTGCACTACGGTCTTGCCGCCGCTGCTGGTGACCGCAATCCGGCACGGCAGGCACGGCGCCACACGCTGGTCGGTTGAAAGAAAGCGCCTGGCGTAGTTCGGTTCGCAAATTTCAACGACCGTGGCTTCTTCGGCGTACTCGACGCCCTTGTTGGCCATGATCTGGCGCAGGTTCAGCACGCCAAGCACGCCGAAGCCATTGGCCTTGGCGGCTTCCTGCACCTTGGCAACGGCCTGCTCCACGCTGAGTTTGCTGTCGGTCCTGATGAAGTCGTTTGACATGCTGTCTCCCTGGGCTATTTGAGCCACGCTGGTTCTTCGTCCTGTGCCCTTGCCACAGCCTTCCAGGCCTTGCCTGCGGCTTCCATGGTTGTGCCTGCTGTTGCCGCAATCGTGCGCTCGTCGGTGCGCACGACGCCCGCGACCTCGGCTGCCTTGGCCGCCATCTCGCGGCGGTGAAACTCGACGCTGATCGTGCATGGCAGCTTCGGCTTGTGCGGCTTGAGCTTGCCGGCCTTGAAGCGTCTCAGGGCTTCCGCCGCGCCCTCTTCCAGCAGTTTGCGTGTGCGCTAGGGCGGCAGGCACAGCGCGGCGTTGAAGCCGTAGCTCTGCTTGAGGCCCACAAACACAAAGCCCTCAGGAATGGTCGCATTGGCTTCGGCTTCCAGCTCGTTCGCGCCCGACACCAGCGCCACCGGCACGTCCCAGTGGCCGATGATGGCGGCGTTGAGCGCCGCCTCGCCGACGATCTCGCCGTTGACGCGAATGTTCGTCACCGCTGCGCCGCTCCAGGTATGCGCCAGCAAGCCACCCGGCGTGCCCGCCCGTGAGTGATAGCCCGTGAAAAACGCCACGCCGCAGCCGCGCTCAACGCCTTGCACCATGCACAGCGGCTTGTTGTCAGGGTGGCACGGGCCGACGAGCAATTGGGCGGCCTCGTGCAGTTCTTCGATCAGTATGTTGCGCATCACGCCGTGGCCGTCGCCGACAATGAACTCGGCGGCGGGCTCAACGCGCAACGCGCCTGTGATGACGGCGTTGATGTCGGCGGTCATCAGGTGCCGCGCGCGTTCATAGGTGCGGCCTTCGGGCACAAGCTGGTCGCGGTGCGCGACGCCGGTAACGCCTTCCATGTCAGCGGAAATGAAGATTTTCATGGCGACCTCTTTCAACGTACGATGGTCCCACTATCCAACCGGAGCCGCCATGAACAAGCTTTTGCTTGCAATGCTCTGCTGCGGTGTCGTCCCCGCCCAGGAAGTACCTGAGTTTGCCGACGATGACGCTCTGGCCGAGATTGTGGATGTCCGCAGGGTCGCCGACTCACGCCCCGGCGAACAGTTTGTTCTTAGCCCTTCCGGGTGGTGTGTGGCGTTCGATCGCTGGAGTGAAAAGGCCATCCTGTGGCAGCTCGGCAAGGAGGGCCAGGCCGTGATCGAGTACAAATCGATTGTTGAAGCCCAGATCACGGATGCAGGCGACTGGGTCGCCTTGCGGTCAAGTGGCCAGGGCGTGGCGCTGTATCGTGTCACCGGTGGCAAGGCCGCACGAGTGTTGGAGTGTGCCGCCAGCGCGTGCGTTCTGGACGGGGGCGGCGCGCTGTTCGCAGTCAAGGAAAAGCATGGTTGGCAGGCGCACCGGTTGAGTGCCGGCAGGGCCGAGCCGCTGATTGACGATTGGCCTGAGCCCCCGCAGAGCCTCGAACTCAGCGGCGTGCCGGGTGTGTTGTCGGCAGTCGTTGAAACAGGCACCCAGTACTGGCAACTGCATGATGAGCAGTGGCGGGTCGTTGCCCGCATCCCTTCAAACGGCTGGACAATGCACATGGCGCTGGATCGTGCCTTTCGTTTCGCATTGGTGTTTGACATGGATGCAGGGGGCGCCACGCTGGTCTGGCTCAAGGACGGCAAAGCCGACGGCAAGCCAGAGCCTTTGGCGCACGGAGGCCTGTGCGCCCTCGCCGGCGATGAACTCTTTATGTGCGGCAACGGCAAACTGTCGGCGTTCCGGGTGAACGTTGAACGCCGCTCGGTCACGCGACAGGCGGCCATAAACCTGTCGTTTCGAGTGACGGCGCTTGCTCACATGGAAGGTAATGCCGCGTTGCTGGGCTCGACGGGTTTCTGGACATGGTCCGGGCGCAACGCCGATGTGACGGTAAAGGTTGGCGGCGACGCAGTGCGCTGGGTAGCGGAGGCTGAGCCGTTCACTCTGGCTGTGTTTCCCCAAGTTGAATGGTCCACGACCTTTCGCGCGGCGCGGCATGATGCCTCGCACATCGACCTGACGGTAACTGCCCGCAACGCGGGCAAGTCGGCACAGGCGCGGCTGGTCGCGGACCTTGAGTGTTATGGCGCAGCAGGCGGGCCCGCGCGCGTGTATTTGGGTGCGGTGGATCCCGGCGAGTCGGTGGTGCGTCGCGTGAAACTGCGCCTGGCAGAAAAGGGCGCCGCGGTTGGCAAGGTGCGGCTGACGCCGCGGCAGCTTGGCACTCGGGCCTGGGGTGCCCACGAGTGGGCGTACCTGCCCATGATCACTCGAAATGCCGACGAGTTTGATGTGCTTGCGCGCAAGATCCACGATGAGGCGCTGAGTGTGTTGAGTGACATCACAGGCCGAAAGATCGAGGCAAGGCTTGAGCTCATGCCGCCGGGATTCCTCGGCTTCGTGGCCGGCACCGATGCAAAGGGCAATCCTCGCGTCGGCTACATGAACGCCTGGAAACTCACCGATGAAGCCAAGGCAGGCATGATGGTGCTGATGCACAGTGACGACATAGACAACGCAATGCGCAACATGGAGGCCCTGACCTGGAGCTACCTGTGCCATGAAGCGGTGCACATCGCCAGGCGAAACAACGTGGCGATGTGGCATGAAGAATACATTGCCAACATGATCCAGCCGTGGCTGCTGCGCCGCGTGATGGAGAGGTTGAAGGCGCCGTACTCGGCGCGGGACATCGAGCGGCTGCTGGAGCGCATTGCCACCAGCTACCGGGCGACGCTAGACACCGAGTTTGTGCAGGCGGTTGATGCATACGCGGCGCGCGACGGCGATGCGGGCAAGGATCCTTTCCAGTACGGCGTCTGGGATCTGTTTGAGCGCGACACCGGCGCGTACATTTACTTCAGCGCGCGCATCAACGCGCACAGCATGGCGCAGGAAACCACGTTGGAAAGACTCTGCGCGAAGTACCTGACAAAGGCGGGCAAGCAGGAAGACTAGCGTGCTTCCAGCCAGCGCGGGGCGCCGGCTTTGACCCAGTCGATCAGGGTCTGGATTTCCTCGTCGCTGAGCGAGTCTTCAATGCTCGGGATGCCGTTTTCGTCAAAGGCGCGGGGCATCTTGCCCTCGACTGCTGTCATGTACACCAGCCGTGAGCGGCGCGGGCTGCCGGGCTCAACAAGCCCGTACTTGAGCAGCTTGTCGTAGTCCAGAATCCAGTCAACGACGCCGGTTTCGCCATACGCTTTCTTGCCCGGCTCGCCGTGGCAGCCCCAGCAGCGGCCGCGCAGAATCTCGTACGACTGCTGCGCCAACGGGTTTTCGGGCTCAGGCGCGGGCTTGTCAGCAGCGGCGCAAGCCGCAACGGCGCACAGCAACGCAAGCAGCAGGCACTTCAATCGCATGCCCTACATGTAGGGCATTGCGGGCATCTTGTCGAGTGTTGCGTTTGGACGGCTGTCCACAGATTACACGGATTTCACAGATGTTCCTGTTGGGCTTATCTCTGTGTAATCCGCGAATTCTGTGGATGGCTTTGAAATGCTTGCGCTGATGGGGTTGGGTAAACAGGACTTTAGGACGTCAGGACAACCCTCGACAAGCGTTGTCGCCACGCAGAGAGCAGTCTTTGGCCTAATGTCCTAACGTCCTGTCTCTTTTGAACTGCCCTCCACAGATTACGCCGATTTCACAGATGTTCCTGTTGGGCTTGTCTCTGTGTAATCCGCGAGTTCTGTGGATGGCTTTGAAATGCTTGCGCGGGTGGGGTTGGGTTAACAGGACATTAGGACGTTAGGACAACCCCTGACAAACAGGGTTGCTGTCAAGCAGACGGCAGCCTTTGTCCTAATGTCCTAACGTCCTGTTTCTCTTAAAATGCCGTCCACAGATTACACGGATTTCACAGATGAGCCTGCCGGGACTTTCTCTGTGTAATCTGCGCAATCTGTGGATGGCAGTTCAACTTCGGTCGCCTACAAGCCCGCTTGGGACTTCACGAATGCAACTGCTTCATCGCGGGTGCTTACTCGGCCCTCGAGCATTTCGTCTTCCAGGGCGTGCAGCAGCTCTTTGAACTTCGGGCCCGGTTGCAGGCCCATGGCAATCAGGTCGCGCCCGTCAATCGGCACCTTGGGCCGCAGGGCGCGCTCAGCCCCCTGCCGCTCAAACTCGGCCAGCCTCTGCTTGACCAGGTGATACGTGCCCAGGCGGTTGGGCCCGGCCAGGCAGTCAATGCGGTGCAGCTCAAGGTCTTCGTCAAAGTGCGGCTTGCGCAGCAGGCGCTTGAGCGTGGCCGTTTTCATCTTCGGCACGTTGATGAATTTCAGGTGATCGTCGATCAGCGACTTCACGCGCTCCATCACTTCGCCGGGGTAGCGCAGGCGCTGCATCACCTTAACCGCCATTTCGCCGCCCAGCTTGTCGTGTCCGTGAAACGTGATGCGCTCGCCCTCATGCCGCATTGTGGGCGGCTTGGCAATGTCATGAAACAGCACGCCCAAAGCCAGCGTCACCGTGGCGGGTTTAAACATCACATCCATCCCCAGCAGCGTGTGCGTAAACACGTCGCCTTCGGGGTGATGCTCGGGCGATTGCGGCGTGGCTTCCATGACCGCGACTTCGGGCAGAATTGCCTGCATCAGCCCGCTGCGCTGCATCAGGCGCAGGCCGCGCGCGGCGCCGACGTTGGTGATCATCTTGCTGAGCTCGTCACGAATGCGCTCGCCGCTGCACACCGCCACCTGCGGCGCCATGTCGCACAGGGCGGCCCACGTCGCCGGTTCAATGTCAAAGCCTAAACCCGCGGCAAAGCGCACCGCGCGCAGCAGGCGCAGCTTGTCTTCTTCAAAGCGGGCTCGCGGCTCGCCGACGGCGCGAATGACGCCGCGCTTGAGGTCGGCTTGCCCGCCGTGATGGTCGATCACCTGCCCGGCCTCAGGGTCCAGAAACATGGCGTTGATCGTGAAGTCGCGGCGGGCGGCGTCTTGGCGGGCATCCGTGAAGGTCACGGCGCTGGGGTGGCGGCCGTCAAGGTAGGGGCCGTCATGCCGGAACGTGGCGACTTCAACGGCAATGTTGTCGTCGTCGTCAAGCACGCGGATCACGCCGAAGGATTTGCCCACAGGCACCGTGCGCGCGAACAGGGCTTCCACGGCGTCGGGCAACGCGCTGGTGGCGACGTCATAGTCCTTGGGCTCGCGGCCAAGCAGCAAATCGCGCACGCAGCCGCCGGCCAGCAACGCTTCATGGCCGGCACCGCGCAGGGCCGCAATCACGCGCCGGGCCAGTGTCGTGTAGCGGTTGTCGGGCAGGCTGATCACAGACACAGTCAACCACAGGTTGCCTTTGAACCGCAATCCACAGATTGCGCCGATTTCACAGATGATCCTGCTGTGCTTGTCTCTGTGTAATCCGTGAAATCTGTGGCTGCCTTTGAACTGCTTGCGCGGATGGGGTTGGGTGAACAGGACATCAGGACGTTAGGACAACCCCCGACAAGCGTTGTCGCCACTCAGAGAGCAGTCTTTGTCCTGATGTCCTAACGTCCCTGTTTCCCTTGAACTGCGGCCGCGCGCAGAGGGCACAGAGTTCGCAGAGAACTGCAACGTAAAGTCTCTGCGGCCTCCGTGTTCTCTGCGCAGGCTGGCAGTGCCATGCCTCTCGCAAAGTTCGCCAAGTCCGCAGTTAACTGCTTTTGAATGGCGCACATGGCGACTTGGCGAGAGGCTGCCTTTGAAGTGCAGGCCACAGATTGCGCGGGTTCCACGGATGAACCTGCTGTGCTTGTCTTTGTGTAATCCGAGTAATCTGTGGACGGCCTTGCGGGTCTCGGCGCGGCGCGTAATACTGCGGCTGCCACGGCATTGGGGATCGTTGATCCCCGGGAACACTGGTGAAAATCCAGGACGGCCCCGCCGCTGTGACCGGGAACGAAACCGCGAAAGCCATTGGCCCCAATCAAGGGCCGAGAAGGCGCGGAAGTAGGCTGAAAGCCCGGAAGTCAGAAGACCTGACGTGGCGCCGCACAGCCACCCTCGCGGGAGGGGCAGGGCAGCCACGCCGGCATGCAAGTCGGCGCAGCCCGCATCCCGTGTGCCCAGTGGTTGTGGTTTGCCGGCGGCGAGGGCCGCGGCAGACGCGCAGCACGCGCCGTTTCGGGCTTACCGGAGATTTGCCATGCGCTTTGTTCTCTCTTGCGCCCTGCTGCTTGCGGCGGGGCAACTGGCTGCGTTTTTTGCACAGCCGGCGGGCTTTTCGATCAACGAGTATCCGCAAGCCGGCGGCAGCGGCGGCATCACGTGGGACCCCGCGGGCAGCGATTTCTACGCCAGCAACAACGGCGGCATTCGGCGGTTCAACACTTCAAGCAACAGCTACGAAGCCACGGCGCTGTTTGCGGCGCCGGCCAGCATTCCGCCCGCGGCATACGCGTTTTTTGACAACATGGCGATCGACCCCACCAACCCCGACGACTTTTACGTCAGCTACAGCGGCCACTTTTCGCGCATGCATAAACTCCTGCGCACCGGCCCCGACGCCGCGACACTGGTGACTTCGGCTGATTACGACACCTCCGGCCTGCTGGTGTATCAACTGGCTTTCGTGCCGGACCTGCCGACCGTGCCAGCCGCGTTGCGCGGCCAACTGGTCTGCACCGGCGCTGCCGGCTTCGGCGCGCCCGCCAAAGTCTGGCTGATCAACAAAACCACGCTGGCGGCCACCGAGCTTGCGGATGTGGGCAGCACCGACGGCAGCGGGCCACTTGCAATTGACGACAGCGGCAACTTCTATACCGCACGGCCGCCGGTGTTTACTTCGTTCACCGGGGTTGAGCTGGTGCGCTTCCCGGCCACTGCCCTTGCCGCCGCAATCGGCGGTGCACCGGTCGCCGCGACCCAGGCCACTGTGCTGCTGCCCGCCGGCGCGGCGGAGTGGAATGTTACTTCGCTGGCTGTGCGCAGCGAAAACGGCGGCACCTTCCTGTTCTACGGCACGCTGGAGCACGCCTCGATCAAGCGGCATTGTCTTGAGACGGGTGAGGTGCGCGAGTTCATTCGCGGATTCGGCGGCGTCAGCGAAGGCTATCAGCACTTTGCGCAAGGCGGGGCGCTGGCGTTTTCATCACGCAACGACGACTTCGCGCCCGCAAGCGGCGGCAGCACGCGACTTGCAGTGACATTCAGCGTGTTCACGCCCGGCTTCGGCAGTTATCGCAGCATCTTTGTCTTCGCGCCTGAGCCTGTAAACGTCGCCGTCGCCAGCCTGCACGTCACTTCGCAGCCTGCGGCAATCAGCAACGGCGTGCCGTTCTCGATCAAGCTTGAGGCCCGCAACAGCGGCGGCACGCCAATCCTGAGCAATGTGGCTGTGGCGCTTACCGTCAACGGCAGCGGCGTGCTGGAGGGCTTCACGGTTGTTTCGCGGCCCGGCAATGCACTGCTGGTGGACGGGTTGGTCTATGCTGGCGCACCGCCCGAAACCATCACGCTGACCGCGCGGCTTTGCGGCGCGCCGGGCGTGTCCGTGACCACGGCCAGCATCAGCGTGGTTGCCCCGGCGGCAAACCTTGCGGCTGTGCCCCCCGCCGAGGTCAAGGCGCTGACGCTGTTCAGCCTCAGTGTGCAGGTGCGCGATGGAACCGGCGGCGTGATCGTCGGCGGCCCCGACAGCCAGCGCGAAGTAACGCTCAGCCTTCAATCCGGCCCGCATGTGCTGCTGGGCGGTGGCACAGTGACGGCCAGCAACGGCGTGGCGACCTTCAGCAACCTTGTGGTGGGCGCAAGCGGCAGCTATGTGCTGCGCGTGTCGTCGCCCGGCCTGCCCGACTTCACCTTGCCGTTGACGGCCGGCACCAGCCCCAAAGCCAAGTCGTCGGCCGGCGGCAACGGCACCTGCACGACCGGCGAAGTCGCCGACTGGCGCGGTCTTGCGGCACTGCTGGCTGTGCTGGTTGTTGCGCTGCGGTTGCGCCGGTCGCGGGTCTAGTGTTGCGGCGGTAACGAAATGTGCTGCGGGCAGGTGCCTAAGTGCCTGCCCGCCCGCAATTTGGGCGCGCCCTGTCAGTTGGAACTGTTTTTGCGTACTCTTGTGGCGGAGGAGGCGACGTGTCCATCCATCGGCGAGTTTCCCGCGCGCTGTCTGCGTATGCCCTGCTGCTGGCTTTGCTGGCGGCGGCGTGTGCCAGCGCCGTGACGGTGTCGCAGGCGCAGGCAAATCCCCCCGAGTTCAAGGAGCCTGAACCGCGCGGTCCCGACGAACTGTTCACAGACCTGCCGGCGCCCACCTTTGAGGGCACGGTGCCCGCGCAAACCGCAAAGGCCGCCGTGCTGCGGGCCCCCATGCCCGAGGGCTCTGACAAACCCGAGGACGACCTGCCCGACAGCGCCCGCCCAGCCGCGATGGGACTGCGCATGGTGCTTGAGCAGCAGCTTGAGTACCTGCCCCAGATTTACACCGAACGCGAGGTTCTGCGCCTTGAGCGCTACCAGCCGCGCCTGCGGGTCGGCGACTTGCCCCGTGCCGGCGCCGAGCACAAGACGGGCACGAAATATGAAGCGCTGGAACACGCGGCGCGAAGCTTTGCTGCGAAGTTCGTGTTTGTTACCAGCTATCACAAGCCCGCCGAGGGCGCACCGGTCGCCGCCATCGCCCGATACCGCGCGGGTGCGGGCCTGGAAGCCTTCGAGACGGTCACGCTGGACAAACCGGGCAAAGAAGACGCATTAGTGGCGGCGCTGCATACGGCTGTCGAGGCAGTAACGAATCTCCCGGATGGGCACTTTGACAGCGACGGCAAGTGGATTGAGGCGCCACGAAACCACCCTCCGCGGATTGTCAAGTTCGATCGTTCGCTGCGCCACTTGCTTGAGTTGCGCGAGGCGCTTGAAGGTCAGCAGACCACAAACGCCTGGATCGCATGGGAGGACTACGTCAAGCGCGAGCCCGACTACGGCCGCGCCGCAGTCTGGGGCATGGAGGTGTTCCATGCATTGGGAAGCAGCGGTACCTCTGCCGACGAGTCGTTGAATCACTATCACACGGCTGTACGCATCGCGCGTCACGGCCTGAAGCACGCGCCCAACGACGTAATGCTGCGCGGCCGACTGTGTTGGAACACCCACACTTGGCACGCGCGCAAGCAGTTCGCGCTGAAGGGGCTGGCGCAGGCGTTGAAGGTTCAGCCGCTGCACCCGCAACTGCTGGAGTGGTACGCGCTGGTGCAGGACTACTGGGACCCTGACCGCACCAAACAGGCGAAGTGGATCGAGGGCAACCCGATCGACAAGCTCAAGGACGGCCGGGTCGAGCTGGTGCTTGGCAACATCTACTTCGGCGCGCGGCACTACGAAACCGGCATTGAGTGGTACGGCAAGGGGCTGAAGTTCAATCCCGACGACCACGAGACCCTGCAAAGCCTTGCCCAGTGCGCGGTCTATGAAGCCGAGCGCCTGACCAAGATCGCCATGCCCGGCGCCGACGGCGAAGCAGACCGCAAGCGCGCCGAAGAGTTGTACTACTTGGCCGCCGACAGCATGTGGCATGCGCTTGAGCTTGAGCCGTTTCACCTGTTTGACTACTTCGCGCACTACTACCTTCGCGCCATCACCTTCAGCTTCACGCGCCTGCCGACCAGCACCGAAGACCTTGACCGCATGTTTCTGGTGTGGGCGGCGCGCGACGGGCTTGCTTCCATGCAGCGCATGGACCGGCTGGTGGAAAAGCTGATCAAGCTTCAACGCAGCAAATCTCGCGAACTGGCCAAGGCGGCCGCGCCGGGAGACGCCAACTATGAACTGCATTGGATGGCGCGCCTGTCTTTCTCGGTTGTGGACCAGGACAGCGACGAGAGCATTCACACCCTGTGGCTGATGCGCCAGCGCGGGCTCCGGCCCGACAAGTACTTCGGGTACATGAAGCTGTTCGGACCGCTGGTCGAAGAGTACCAGCCGAAAAAAGCCGAGTAGCCTGCCGCGTGTTCAGGCAAGTTGATATCGCGCCGCGCCCAGAGCTGCGGCGTGCGGCACCACGGTCACGCGCCCGTGCCAAAGGCCCAGCGCGTGCACCGCATCAGGCTCAAGCCAGTCGCCATAGTTGCCGGTGATGACGGCGAGGTCGGCGACAGCCAGCGCTTCTGCGGCACGGCGCAGCGCCGCGATCTCAGCCACGCAGGCATCCAGTGTGGATTGCGCCAGCGCAATCTCCTGTGCGCTGGTCATGATTGCACCGCCGGGCGTGACGGCCTCGGTCGTGGGCCCGACCAGTACCGCGGCATCACCTCGCGTAAAGCGCGACGGCACAATGCGCCAGTCAGCGTCGGACATGCCGGCTTGCCGCATCGCCAACAGGCACGACAGCAGGCCGGTGGTGCACAGGCCCAGCGGCGGGGCGTCCTGTACGGTGGTCAGCACGGTGCGGGTCTTCAGCGGCGACCATTCCACGCTGTCAATCGCCCCTGGCGCAAAGGGCATGTCAGCCGCCAGTGCGCGCACCGGCACATGCACGCGGACGACTTCGCCGTCGCTGACCCGCGCCACAAGGCCCTGCAGGTCAATGATCACCAGCGGCCCCGCAAGGTGCGTAACCCCCAGCGCAAGCGCCCGTTCATGGGGCAGGTCGCGCGGCACCAGCACGTCGCCTTCATCGCCGGGCGCAGCCGCGCCGATGTGCCCCGTCGCGTCCACGGTGTAGAGCACGCCGCCCGCACCAACCCGTGAAGCAGCGCGCCGAGGCCCCGCGTGCCAGCCGACCAGTGTCTGCACGCGCGGGCGGCTGGCCAACGCATGCACTGGCGCAGCCTGCACAACCATGGGGCCGCGCACGCGCCCGCGGCAGGCCAGCCAGACGGGTACGTCGCCGCGCATGTGCTGGGGCGCCAGCGGGCTGCCGTCCGGGGCCAGGAAGTGCTCGCGGCCTTGATGAATCTCAACCCGGCACTGGTGGCAACTGCCGTTGCCGCCGCACGTGCTGTCCAGCAGCACACCGTTGCGCTTGGCGGCATCGAGCAGCGATTCGCCGTCGATGGCATCGACGACCCTGCGCGCGTCTTTGAACTCGAGGCGGTGTCCCACGCGGCAAGTGTAGCACGCGGCGCCGGGCCCGAATGTGCCGGAATTCCCGCCACATTTCTGCGGCCATGATAGTGTGCGGCGCCATGGCGCGCCTGCCAAAGGTACTGGTCGTGATGCCCACGATGTGGGACCTGCGCGAGTTTGACGCATGCCGACCGAAGTGGCAGGGGCGATTCAGCATTGAGTACGGCACGCCCGCGGACGAAGACACCCGCTACGACTTCGACATCGCCGGCTACATTGAAACTTGCGCCTCTCGCCAAGACATTGCGGGGGTGTTTTCCAGCAGCGACTACCCCGGCGCCACTGTCGCAGCCAGCATTGCGCAACGCGCGAAACTCCCCGGGCCGGATCCCCGCTGCCTGTTGCGCACAAGCCACAAGCTGGTGTCGCGTACGGTGCAGGCACAAGCCGCACCGGAGGCCACGCCGAAGTTCTGCGCCGTGGACCCCGACAACCTGATGTTTCCGCCCGAGATAGGCTTTCCATGTTTCGTGAAGCCGGTTAAGGGCGCCTTCAGCCTGTTTTCGAAGAGCGTGAACAACATCAATGAGTTACGCACGCACTTGTCACGCCCGGAAGTCGAAGAGTTCCGGCACGGCTTCATGGTGCCTTTCAACAACATGTGGCGGCAGCACGGCGGTGACGAGGTGGATGGCCGCTGGTTCATTGCCGAGGAAGTCCTCACCGGCGCGCAAGTGACGGTGGAAGGCTTCGTCACTGACGCCGAGCCGACAGTGATCGGCGTGGTGGACAGCGAGTTCTACCCGGGCACCAACAGTTTCTCGCGCTTCGTGTATCCCTCAAGCCTGCCTGCCAGGGCGCAGTCCAGGATGTCCGAAATCGCCCGGCGGGTGATCACGGCGCTTGGGCTCAAGCGCTGCTTCTTCAACATCGAGATGTGCTGGGACGGCAGCAACGCCCGCATCATTGAGGTCAACCCGCGCATGTGCGGCCAGTTCGGCGATCTGTACCAGAAGGTGGATGGCTGCAACACCTACCAGGTTGCGCTTGAGCTTGTCACAGGCGGCGACGCAAAGTGGAAAAAGGGCAAGGGCGAGTTCGGGTACGCCGCCAGCGTGCCGCTGCGGCTGTTCGCGCCTGCGGTCGTGAAGGCCGCGCCGGACGCGGCCCGTGTGCAGGAGATCGAGCAGCGCCACAAGGGCGCGCTGGTATGGCCCGAGATCGCGGCGGGCCAGATGGTCAATGACTTCGTGTTCGAGGACGGCAACAGCTTCCGGTACTGCGTGTTCAACATCGGCGCGGACACCAGGCAGGGGCTGCAGTCGTTGCAGCGCCAGATCACTTCCGAGCTTGGCTTTAAAATGCAGCCGCTGTAAAGCACGTTCAGGGTTTCATGCCGGCGCAACCGGTGGCGACCGCCAACCGGAAACCTGGAACCTGAAACCTGTCTCATGAGCTACAATGCCCGCCATGGACACCGACGACAAAGACGCGTTCAAGCCCGTAGAAGAGCGCACACTGCTTGAGGTCGGGTCCGACAGCACCGACGCCCGCGTGCCCGACGACACCAGCGTAAAGATGCGCCTTGGCCAGGTGCTGCTCACCAAAGAGCTCGGCCACGGCGGCATGGGCAAGGTGTATCGCGGCCGCCACATTGGCCTTGATGTTGCCGTGGCGGTCAAGACCATGGGCGCGCACATCGCCGGCGACGCAACCGCGCGCCAGCGCTTTCTGCGCGAGGCGCGCACCGCGGCGCGGCTGGACCACCCCAACATCGTGCGCGTGCTGGACGTGAACGAGCAGGACAACGTTCCGTACATCGTGATGGAGTATGTGGACGGCACCGACCTGTCGGCGCTGCTGAAGCAGCACGGCGCGCTGGACGGCATGGCGGTGCTGAAGGTGATTGCGCAGGTCGCCGACGGGCTGGCGCATGCGCACGCCGCCAACATCGTGCACCGCGACATCAAGCCGCACAACGTGTTCGTGTCGCGCGACGGCCGCGTGAAGCTGGGCGACTTCGGCCTGGCCCGCGCCGTGGAAGCAACGACCGAGCTGACCATGCCCGGCGCCGCGATCGGCACGGCGCATTACATGAGCCCGGAACAGGCCGGCGGCCACGAGCTGGACCAGCGCAGCGACATCTACTCGCTGGGTGTAACGGCCTGGCACCTGATCACCGGCGCGCCGCCGTACAAAGGCACGACCCCCGTCAGCATTGCGGTGCAGCACGTCAACAGCGACATCCCCTACGAACGTGACAAGTTCGGGCACATTCCCGACGCCGCCGTTTACCTGCTCATCAGCATGACCAGCCGCGAGCCTGCGCGCCGTCCCGGCGCCCGCGAGGTGTGCGACCGCCTGACCCAGATTGTCGCGCAGTCCGGCGGGACCACGCGGCTTGCCAGCCTGGACGAGTTGCTCAAGCACGGCAGTGCCAGTGAGTATGTGCCGGCTGCGCCCACGCCGCCGCCGCCGGGCGCGCCGCAGTTCCAGTTCAGCGCGCCGCACGCGCCGATGCCGACGCCCATGCCGCTGCCCGCGCATGTGGCAAGCAGCGACATGAACAACATGCTGCTGTGGATAGCCTTGGGGCTGGTGGCCTTTGTGCTGCTGACGATCGGCGGATGCGCGGTGTTTCTGGCGATGAGCTAGGTCTGGAATGGCAGGCAACCCTTGTGCGTTGATAAGTTTGCAAAGGTTGCAAAATTTTTGTGGTGGTCGCTTGACTCCGGAAAAACGCGCGCTACCCTTTGCGACCCCTGACGGGGACACGCGGCGCCGGGAGGCGCGGCATCAGGCCCGAAAGCAGCACACAGGGCGACTTTTCTGCCGGGCTTGACCATCCAGTCAACCGGAAGTACACTGCGGGGCCCGGCATGGTTTCTCATGCTGGAACCTGAGCCTGCTGCGAAGCAGGGGATGGCGCTGAGCGCCTGAGGCCGAACGGCCTTGAGCGCCCGGTGCCCTACCCCGGAAAGCAGTGGATAGGGTGCCGGTGTGTTTTTGTGGGCAGTATTTGCGGTTGAAGTACGGCCCCGTGCTCTTTGAAAACTGAACAGCCACGATAGAGAGGATGTGAACGTGGGTGCTTGTTGTGCATGACGGCAATAGCCCTGCGGAAGGCCCGGATGGGTCAACCGCAGTCACCATTTCGGTGAGGGTGCACAAAGGAGGCCCGCGCCCAATCGGGGGACGAGGCCGGCGCGTAAGCGGCGGTTGAGTTTCCGGATGGGTACCAAAGATCCGCCCCTTTCGGGGGGCACCGATCAAAACAATGGTCACATCCTCATAAGCATTGCAAGGAAAGGCTCCGTAATTCGGAGAGCTTTCCCCAATGCCCTGAGAATCCGTGACCGAGATCAAATTTTTGTTGATGGAGAATTTGATCCTGGTTCAGAATGAACGTTGGCGGCGTGGATGAGGCATGCAAGTCGAACGCGTGTAGCAATACACGAGTGGCGGAAGGGTGAGTAATAGCTGGTTAACCTGCCCTGAAGTGGGGGACAACCCTGGGAAACTAGGGCTAATACCGCATGAGACCACAGCGAGGCATCTCGCAGAGGTCAAAGCCTTCGGGCGCTTCAGGAGGGGATCAGCCTGTATCAGCTAGTTGGTGAGGTAATGGCTCACCAAGGCTACGACGCATAGCCGGCCTGAGAGGGTGGTCGGCCACACTGGGACTGAGACACTGCCCAGACTCCTACGGGAGGCTGCAGTCGAGAATCATTGTCAATGAGCGCAAGCTTGAACGTGCGACGCCGCGTGTGGGATGAAGGCCTTCGGGTTGTAAACCACTGTCAGGGGCTAACAATAAGCGTGTAACTCACGTGATGAGTTAAACCCCAGAGGAAGTGACAGCTAACTACGTGCCAGCAGCTGCGGTAATACGTAGGTCGCGAACGTTATTCGGATTTACTGGGCTTAAAGGGCGTGTAGGCGGCAGCGTAAGTCAAGGTTGAAATCCGGCGGCTCACCCGTCGAACTGGCCTTGATACTGCGTTGCTTGAGTCATGGAGGGGTGCGCGGAACTTGTGGTGGAGCGGTGAAATGCTCAGATATCACAGGGAACACCGGAGGCGAAGGCGGCGCACTGGCCATGTACTGACGCTGTAGCGCGAAAGCCAGGGGAGCGAACGGGATTAGATACCCCGGTAGTCCTGGCCGTAAACGATGTGCATTAGGGAGAGGGAGTTCCTAGACTTTCTCTCCCCAAGGGAAACCGTTAAATGCACCGCCTGGGGAGTATGCTCGCAAGGGTAAAACTCAAAGGAATTGACGGGGGCTCACACAAGCGGTGGAGCATGTGGTTTAATTCGAAGCAACGCGAAGAACCTTACCAGGCCTAGACATCAGGATGTAACCCGGTGAAAGCCGGGCCAACCCGCAAGGGAAATCCTGTGCAGGTGTTGCATGGCTGTCGTCAGCTCGTGTCGTGAGATGTCGGGTTAAGTCCCATAACGAGCGAAACCCCTACTGTCAGTTACCAGCGCGTAATGGCGGGGACTCTGGCGGGACTGCCTCGTAAGACGGAGGAAGGTGGGGACGACGTCAAGTCATCATGGCCCTTATGGCCTGGGCTACACACGTGCTACAATGCATGGTACAAAGGGATCCGATGCCGCGAGGCGGGGGAAATCTCAGAAAGCCGTGCTCAGTTCGGATTGGAGTCTGCAACCCGACTCCATGAAGCTGGAATCGCTAGTAATCGCGGGTCAGCCATACCGCGGTGAATATGTTCCTGAGCCTTGTACACACCGCCCGTCAAGCCATGGGAGCCGGTTCTACCTAAAGTCGTTAGCTTAAAGTTGGGCGGCGCCTAGGGTAGTGTCGGTGACTGGGGCTAAGTCGTAACAAGGTAGCAGTAGGGGAACCTGCGGCTGGATCACCTCCTTTCTAAGGATTACATAGACTTCAAGTCGGGGCGACCCGGCTTGTCGTAAGGCATATCCTCCTTTTGTGGCTGTTCTTCATATGCGTGCAGGGGCCCTGTGCATTAAGCGGGGCCCTTTCGCACCCACTCGGACCCAGGGTCCTCGGATCGTGGCGGATCAGGGCGCCGGTAGCTCAGCTGGTTAGAGCACACGCCTGATAAGCGTGAGGTCGGCGGTTCGAGTCCGCCCCGGCGCACCAGACTCACCCTGCGGGGTTCGTCAACCGGGCGCAGGGCCGGTAGCTCAGTGGTAGAGCATCGGCTTTGCAAGCCGAGGGTCAGGGGTTCGACTCCCCTCCGGTCCACCAGCCTGTGCCCTATGGGGCTTGAGGCGGCAGACCAGGTGCAAGGGGTGCAGCGCGCGTATGGCAGTCCCGGTTTTCGATGGCGGGATTTGGCTTTCGGATGGCAGTTCAATCCGAGATCCAAAATCCGAAATCCAAAGTTTCGGGACGGCTCTTTGACAACAGCATACTGAGACGAATCAAGAGTTGACTTCAGAATTAAACGGGTCATCGGGAGATGACCTGTCGTCGTGTGACGCCGAGAGGCGTTATGTGGCGCGTCTGAAAGGCCCCGCCGGGAAGGCGGGGAAGTACAGCCCTGCGTGATGCAGGGTTGCACGAGCCAGGCATTTATAGACGTATCGCTACGTCATGTCTTGAAGCTGTACTTTTGCGGCGGGGTGACTGTTTGTCGGCCCCGTTGAGGAAGAGAGTTGACGACAATGTTTGCACCCGTGCGGTGTGAAGGTTGTTGTGGTCAAGATACTAAGGGCGTACGGGGGATGACTTGGCACCGAGAAGCGATGAAGGACGTGGAAGCCTGCGATAAGCCTCGGGCAGATGGCAACAATCGTTATGACCCGGGGATTTCCTAATGGGGAAACCCTGCCGGCTTGATTGCCGGCAACCCGCGGATGAATGCATAGTCCGCAGGGAGCTGACGCAGGGAACTGAACCATCTCAGTACCTGCAGGAGAAGAAATCGAAGAGACTTCCTTAGTAGCGGCGAGCGAACGGGAACCAGCCCAAACCGTGTACGTGCAAGCATGCGGGCGTTGCGTACGCGGGGTCGTGGGAAACACAGGCAGGGGCCGCAAACCCTGCACGAAGTTACAAAACCGGACCTAACTGAACGAGCTGGAAAGCTCGGCCACAGAAGGTGAAAGCCCTGTAAGTGAAAGGTTGACGGTCTTCGCGTGTTCTCCCAAGTACAGTCGGGTAGGTGAAATCCGGCTGGAATTCAGGGAACCCACTCTCTAAGGCTAAGTATTACTCGGTGACCGATAGTGTACCAGTACCGTAAGGGAAAGTTGGAAAGATCCGCTGACGCGGAGGAATTGATCCTGAAACCGTATGCCTACAAGCGGTCGGAGCGCTATACCCGTATGGGCAAGCGTGACGGCGTGCCTTTTGCATAATGATCCAGGGAGTTACGCTGCATTGCAAGGTTAAGCGTCTAAGACGCGAAGCCGAAGCGAAAGCGAGTACGAAATGTGCGTACAGTAATGTGGCGTAGACCCGAAACCGGAGGATCTATCCATGACCAGGGTGAAGTGGGCCTAACCGCCCATGGAGGCCCGAACCGTTTAGAGTTGAAAATCTATCGGATGAGTTGTGGATAGGAGTGAAAAGCTAACCGACTTCGGAGATAGCTGGTTCTCTGCGAAAAAACTTTAGGGTTTGCCTCAGGTAATAGTGCACGGGGGTAGAGATACTGAGAGGATTGGCGGGCGGTTCGCCGTACCCCATCCTTTCAAACTCCGAATACCGTGTGCCGTATCCTGGGAGTAAGACTGTAGGGGATAAGCTCTACCGTCGAGAGGGAGATAACCCAGACCTGCAGCTAAGGTCCCTAAACTGACACTAAGTGGACAAAGGAAGTGGGAGTGCTAAGACAGCCGGGATGTTGGCTTAGAAGCAGCCACCATTTAAAAAGTGCGTAATAGCTTACCGGTCGAGCACTCTTGCGCCGAAAATGATCGGGACTAAGTGTCATACCGAAGCTCAGGCTGCATGAATACGCGTGTCGTATCATGCGGGGTAGCAGAGCGTTCCAAACAGCGACTGAAGCCGTACCGGAAGGAGCGGTGGAGCGTTTGGAAGTGATCATCCTGGATTGAGTAGCGATAAAACGGGTTGGAATCCCGTTCGTCGTAAGCCTAAGGGTTCCGGGGCAAGGTAATTCCGCCTCGGGTTAGCCGGTCCCTAAGCTGAGGCCGAAAGGCGTAGGTGATGGGAATAACGCTAATATTCGTTAGCCTCGTGAAGGTGCGATGGGGAGACCCAGGGATGAAGGTTGAGGTCCTGTTGGATGGACCGTTGCCATAGGGGAGGCGGGTAGGCAAATCCGCCCGCGTAATCTCCGAATGGTGAGAAGGTGGCGCTTCGGCAAAACCAACATACTGGAAGCCCTGGCAAGAAAAGCCTCTAAGCATAACTTTCACGGGACCGTACCCGAAACCGACACAGGTAGGCGAGGAGAATATCCTCAGACGCGCGTGGGAACTCTGCGGAAGGAACTCGGCAAATTGGCCCTGTACGTTCGCTATAAGGGGCGCCTAACCCGTAAGGGAAGGCCACAGAAAAGAGCCACCTCCGACTGTTTATCAAAAACACAGCTCTCTGCTAACTCCGAAGAGGATGTATAGGGAGCGACGCTTGCCCAATGCTGGAAGGTCACGGGAATCGGTCAGACTTCGGTCAAAGCCGTGAACCCAAGCCCCAGTGAATGGCGGCCCTAACTATGAGGGTCCTAAGGTAGCGAAATTCCTTGGCTGGTAAGTTCAGTCCCGCACGAAGAGCGGCACGAGGGGTGGACTGTCTCCCGCAGGGACACGGCGAAATAGGAGTTGTTGTGAAGATACAACATACCCGCAGCTAGGCGGAAAGACCCTATGCAGCTTTACTGTAGCCTGGCATTGGGCTTTCGTATGACATGCGCAGGATAGGTGGGAGGCTTTGAGTCCAGGGTTCTGGCCCTGGAGGAGCCATCGGTGAGATACCACCCTTGTTGTAGGAGAGTTCTAACCCTGTACCGTGAATCCGGGCAGGGGACACTGCTTGGCGGTCAGTTTGACTGGGGCGGTTTCCTCCCAAAGAGTAACGGAGGAGTTCAAAGGTACCCTCAGGGCGGTCGGTCATCGCCCGAAGAGCGCAAAGGTAGAAGGGTGCTTGACTGCGAGACCAATGAGTCGAGCAGATGCGAAAGCAGGACTTAGTGATCCTGTGGATCTGTGTGGAAAGGACATAGCTTATCAGATAAAAGCTACGCTAGGGATAACAGGCTGATCCCGCCTAAGAGTCCATATCGACGGCGGGGTTTGGCACCTCGATGTCGGCTCATCGCATCCTGGGGCTGAAGGCGGTCCCAAGGGTTCGGCTGTTCGCCGATTAAAGCGGTACGTGAGCTGGGTTCAGACCGGCGCGAGCCAGGTTGGTCCCTACCTACTGTGGGCGAAGGAATCTTGAGCGAGTCTAACCTTAGTACGAGAGGATTGGGTTGGACGTACCTCTGGTGTACCTGTTGTGGCGCCAGCTGCAGCGCAGGGTAGCTACGTACGGAAAGGATAAGCGCTGAAAGCATATAAGCGCGAAGCCCTTCGCAAGACTAGGATTCCCCATCAGGACCGTGGAAGACTACCACGTCAATAGGCCGGGTGTGTAAGCACCGAAAGGTGTTGAGCTAACCGGTACTAATCATCCGATCGGCTTGACCGCAACAATCTTTGCCCCGCGCAAAGCGTTGCGTACTCCTGACATGCCGTTTGCGATACCACGCTATATGCCTGGATACACTCTCAGACCAGTCTCAGATATGCTGTTGACAAAGCGCCGTTGCACGCGAGGCGTTTGACAACTTTTCTCGGTGCCCAGACCGTTGGGGACACACCCGATCCCATCCCGAACTCGGAAGTTAAGCCCAACGGGCCGATGATAGTCGAAAGGCGAAAGTAGGTTGGTGCCGGGGTAAAACACGGGCCGGAGCAAACGCTCCGGCCCGTGTCCGTTTTTCAAACCGGCGGTGCTACGCGCCGTCCTGCCGAACGCCCTTGCGGAAATCTGTCACGCCGTGCGTTACATCCGGGCCGCAACCGCCCGGGCTCAGCGGATAACTGCCGTTCGCATCCCGGCCGCTGCGGCTCAGGCCCAGCCCGCCCATGAACTCGTCATTGTTCCGGACAAGCCGCGCCATGTCGTAGATGAAGTCGCTGCGCTTGGTGCCCACCTGGTTGTAGGTGGTGGTCATGGCAATCGCGTCTTTGGGGCAGGCCTCGACGCACATGCCGCAATAAATGCACTTCAGCATGTCGATCTCAAACGACAACGGCTTCTTGAAGCGCTGGGCGCCGAAGTCCTCAATCGTCGTCTGCTCGCCTTCAATGATGATGCACTCAGCCGGGCAGGCTGTGCTGCACATGAAGCAGGCCACGCACTTGATGTTGCCGTTGTCATCGACCTTGAGGTAATGCTCGCCGCGGTAGCCGACGGCTGGTATGTGGCGCTGGTCGGGCTTGCTCTTGGCGCCCACATAGTCGATGGTGGTGCTGGGCCGGAAGATCATGCGCAGGGTGTTGACCATGCCCTTGAAGATCTCGGGCAGGTAGATGCGCTCCCAGAAGTTCAGCTTGCGTTCATGGGCGCGGCGCTGCTGCGCGCTTTCGGCGCCCATCAGGGCGCGCACGTCGGTTGCGTTGTCGTGTGCCACGTCTTGTCTCCGGGCGGGAATATAGCACCCGCCGTGGCGCTGTCACCTGACTGCGCGCGCTGGGCGTTGAGTGCGTTGTGCCGTTGGCGCCGCCGCAATTCCCGGAAAAGGTTTGCTACGGCGGGTAGTTCTGCTTAAAAGGCCACCTGCCATGCGCCGAGCACTGAAGGACAATCTTCCAGCCAACACCCTGCATACGGGCATGATTTTCGCCCCGCAGGAGTGCTCGCGCGCGCCCCTCAACGAGTGAATTCCAGCGTTAGCGAAACCAGATCTGCGCGACCAGTGGGGTAAGCGTAGTCACTTTTGGTTCGGGGCTGGAGGTATCACGTGAATCGGGATGAATGGATCCAGAAGCTCAAGAAAATGGGCTTGTCTGGCTATGAAGCGCAGGTCTATCTGGCACTGCTGGGCGAGACGCGGGCGCCCGCGTCGCGCGTGGTGCGCAAGAGCTCAGTGCCGCAAAGCAAGGTCTATGGGGCCTTGAGCAGCCTGGTTGAGCGCGGCTTTGCCGAGCAGGTGCTGGGCGACGTCAAGCTGTACCGCGGCATACCGCCGCAGCAGGCCTTCGACAATTACCGTCGCAGCGTTGAAGAGTCACTCAATGACGCGCAGGCCGACATGGCTGAACTGAGCAATGTCGCGCCGGACGCGCCCGGCGACGATCCCGGCAGCCTGGGCATACGCCTTGTGCGCAGCCAGCAGATCAAGGGCATCATCGACGAAGCCTACGAGACCGCCGAAAGCGAGCTGCTGGTCGCGATCAAGGATCCGCTGGTGATGGGGCCGGACATTGCCGCCGACCTTGCCGCGATCAAGCGCGGCGTGAAACTGAGGCACGTCGTCGAGAAGTCGATCCTGCACGACCCGGTGTTCGGCGCGGACATGCTGCGCGAAGCCGAAGAAACGGGGGCAGTGCGCTTCATTGACCATGTACCGCTGCGCTTTCTGGTGGTCGATCGCCGGGTGGCGATGATGGAACTTGCCGAAGAAGACGGCAGCACTATGGCGCTGGTCGTGCCCAACAAGGGATTGGCCGACAACATGCGCCGACTGTTCAACACGCTTTGGGCGCAAGGAGAGGGGCCGGAACAACTTCCGGACACGTTTCGGCGCGAGGTAGCAACGCGGGGTTAGGCCGGCTTGGGGGCCTGAAATCCCGCAGTTGCCGTCCCGGCGTGATACACTTGTTGAGGCGTAGCAAGCGACTTGTCGGGACGGAACTCAGCCAGAAGTTGGTTGAGGATCTGGATGCGATATCAGGAGCTTGCATGACCACATACACGGTTCGATTCCTGTCTTTGGCGGCGGTGCTGCTGCTATGCGGCACGCTGAAGGCTCAGATCACCGTTGAGCTGTTGACCGGCTCTGCGGAGTCGCAAGGCACCGGCAGCGGCTACCCGATTAACACCTTCTGGTACGACCTGCGCAGTGAGTCGATTTACCTTGCGTCTGACCTCACGTCGGCGGGCATTACGCCTGGCACGTACCTCAGCGCAATTGAGCTTCGATGCGCGCAGTTGCCGGGCCAGGCGATGAGCAACGTGCGCATCCGGCTCAAGGAAACGACCGCCACGACCAAGGGCGCGTCGTTTGAGACGTCCGGCTACACGGTTGTGTACGGGCCGACGAACCTTGCTGCGTCCGCTTTTACGCTGAACGCCTGGCACACGTTCACGTTCGCATCGCCGTACATGTGGACCGGCAACAACCTGCTGGTTGACTTCACGATTGACGGCAACAGCTACACATCCGGTGGCGGCTGCTATGTGCGCAGCGTGGGCGCAACGCGTACCACGTTCGGCTATGACGACAACCTTCACACTTACCCGTTTGACTCAATGGTCGATGGCACGCGCACCACGGTACCGTCGATGCGCGTGACATACCTGGGCGGATCAGTCACGATCACGACGCCGGCCTCCCTGCCCACCGGCACGGAAGGTGTCAGCTACAACCAGACGTTGACCGCAGTTGCGGGCGCCACGCCCTACACCTGGACAGTCCAGAGCGGCGCGTTGCCGGGCGGATTGTCGTTGAGCACTGCCGGCGTAATCTCCGGCACGCCCAACGTCGGCACAGGCGGCCAGAACTACAACGTCACGATCCGCGTCACTGACAGCACCACGCCGACGCCTGAGTTTGACGAGCGCGCTTTCACACTCTATGTCCTCGGCCCGCCCGCGGCCCTGCCGTTCACTGACGACTTCAGCACGGACAAAGGCTGGGTGCTGGGCAGCGGATCGGGGCTGACATGGCAGCGCGGACCCTGCGCCGCAGCGTATGTGCCGCCCTACGGCAACCCCGAGCCGACGACGGACCATTCGCCGGGCACCGATAACTTCATTCTCGGCGACAACATCGGCGCCGTGTATCCGAACAACATGGGCGGCACGATCTGGGCGACTTCACCGCCGGTTAACTGCAGCAGCACCAGCGATGTTGAGCTTAACTACTGGCGCTGGCTGAACGTTGAACAGCCGGCCTACGACCACGCGTACATCCAGGTCAGCAACAACGGCAGCACTTGGGTAACCGTCTGGGAGAACACCGCGCAGGTGGCTGACTCAGGCTGGTTCAACCACAAAGTCAACATCTCGGCGGTGGCGGGCAACCAGCCCAGCGTTCGCGTTCGCTTCGGCATCGGGCCAACCGACAGCAGTTGGCAGTTTGCCGGCTGGTGCATTGACGACGTTGAGATCCGCGAACTGCCCAGCACCACAAAGCTGGTGGCAACGGACTTCGTGATCATCAGCCCGTACACGGTCGGCAGCCAGAATGATCCGGCTGTGTACACCGGCACGCAGGCCAACTT
Organism: Planctomycetota bacterium; assembly: GCA_019636195.1. Classification (GTDB taxonomy): domain Bacteria; phylum Planctomycetota; class UBA8742; order UBA2392; family UBA2392; genus JADJRK01. The sequence goes on from JAHBYA010000005.1 coordinate 114,313, forward strand.
TGAGGTCACGGTCAACAACACGACGGCCAACAACATCACCGTCAACAGTTTCAGCGTGACCGTCACGAACTTCACCAACGGCAACGTCGAGAACGTGGGCACCTTCACGCTTACGCCAACGATTCCGTTCATAGTCAACGCCAACACGACCGGGCAGGTCATCACCGGTGCGTTTGACTGCACGACCGTGCCCTCGACTGGCTCAGGCACGTCGCTGCGCGGGACACTGCTGATGCAGGGCACTGAGGCCTCGACCAATAAACCGGTGGAGACCACCCGCGAAGAGATCTTCTATGTCAACCAGGGTCCGCCGCCTCCGCCGCCACAAATGAACGTGCGCGAGGTCAACTTCAGCGGCCCCACCATTGACCACAACCAGACCGCGACCGGCACACAGCGCGACTTCGGCAGCCGCGACCTCGATGCCGGGCCCGGCAGCTGGCTGAACATTGTCATCATCAACAATACCAGCAGCAGCATTCAGGTCGGCACGCCTACACTTGGCGGCACGCACGCTGCGCACTTCAGGCTTGATACCGCGCAGTGGACCAGTTCAACGATGACGCTCACCACCAGCGGCGCCACAAGCCAGATTTACTTTTCGGTACGCTTTGACCCGCACGACGTGGGGGCGATGGACGCCTACGTCGAGTTCACGCACAACGCCACCAGCCCCACGACCTCGCCGTACCGTGTGCTGTTTGCGGGCACCGGCACGGGCAACGCCCCGCGACTGCAGGTTCACGAAGTCCAGTACACCGGCCCCGAAGTTACGCACCAGCAGGCCGCCGCGGGCACCAACCGTGACTTCGGCACAGTGGCGGTCTCCGGCAGCAGCGGATGGGTGAACATCGTGATCTGGAACCGTTTTGTGACCAACACGACGATCAACCCGTTGCCGACGCTGGCATCGGGCGATGTATCCGACTTCGTGATCGACACCAGCGCCATGAGCAACCCGCACGTCATACCGGGCACCACCGCGTTCACTGGGACGATCTACTTCAGCATCCGGTTCGCGCCGCAATCAGCGGGAAACAAAGTGGCGACCGTGAGTTTCGGCCACAACGCCTCAAACCCGGCGACGACACCCTTCCAGTTTGAGGTCATCGGCAACGCGACCGGCGGTGCAAACCCCGCCATCACGGTGTACGAAGCGACGGCCCCCGCCGGGGCGACCACGTTTAGCGTGGTTAACGGCGCGACAGCCGCCAACGGCCGCGACTTTGGCACACAGGTGACTACGGCAGGCCCGACCGGGTATCTGACGATCCGGGTCCAGAACACAGGCGGCGCAAACCTGACGATCGGCAACCCCAGCCTCGTCGGCGCCAACCCCGGCGAGTTTGACCTCGATACCGGCCTGCCTTGGACGTTCAACACAACGATTACACCCGGCAACTACTCTGAGTTCGGTATCGCCTTTGACCCGACCTCGTTGGGTCAGAAGAACGCGACAGTCAGTTTCACGCACAACGCCACCGGCCAGACCGGCAGCCCCTTCACATTTGGCGTGACGGGCATGGGTCTGGCCAACGCGCCGATCATTGAAGTGCGTGAGGTTGATCAGAGCGGCGCCGTCATTGCCTACAACGCGACTGCTGCCGGCACGGGCCGAGCGTTTGGCGGGCGCGACGTCAACGCAGGCCCCAGCACGGCGCTGACCATCTACATTGAAAACGTCGGCTTCGCGACCATGACGCTGGGCACCCCCACGCTGGCTGGCACCGATCCCACCCAGTTTGTCCTGAACACCACGGGATTTGCGACCTCGCTGGCAGTGGGCAACTCCACCACCTTCACCGTCGCGTTTGACCCGAGCAGCTATGGCGCCAAGAGCGCGCTGGTGCAGTTCACCCATGACGACCCGTCAACCACGACGCCCTTCCGATTTGAGGTTACGGGCTTCGGCGATGCACCCAGCATTGAAGTGCGTGAAGGCAGCGTCGGCGGGCCTATCCTGGCGCATAATGCCGCGCCAGCCGGCGGCCGTGACTTCGGGGCTGTCCAGATTGCCGCGATGCCGACCGCGGCGCTGAACATCGTGCTGGTCAATGCCGGCAACGCGAACCTGACCGTGCAACTGCCTACACTGACCGGTACAAACGCCGGCGACTTCGTTTTGACCGCAGTGGGTTTCCCGGCGACAGTGCCGGCGGCTGGGCAGGTCAGCTTCAGCATCCAGTTCAATGCGGCCCAGGTGGGCATCAAGGAAGCGCAGATCAACTTCGCGCATAACGACAGCGGCGCGACCAGCCCGTTCATTGTGCGTGTGCGCGGCTTGGCGCAGGACCCCGCGGGAGTGCGCATTGACTCATCCACGAATCTGCCACGCGGCCAGGTCGGCAACGCCTACGGCCCGGTCAACCTGGCAGCAAGCGGTGGCGCCCCTGCCTACACTTGGAGTATCCGCAACGGCACCAACCTGCCGGTCGGGCTGTCCATGACGACGGCAGGTGTAATCTCGGGGACGCCCTCAGGGTCGGCGGGTGTGTTTACGTTCGACCTGCGGGTGACGGACAGCAACGGCGGTACAGCCGACGCCACTTTCAGCATCTCGATTGACCCGGCGCCTGGGCAGGGCTTCAAAAAGAGCACGGGCAAGGGCAGCGGCGGGGGCTGCGCCGCGGGTTCAGGAGCGGCGTTACTGCCTGTGCTGATTGGGTTTGTGGCAATCTGGCGCCGCAAGCGGCGAGCATAACGGTGGCGGTAGGAACGGCCGCCATCGGCGCCGGCACCAGGTGCGCAGTGACCACCTGCTGTGGTGGTGCTCCGAAACATGGATTCCGCGTGAGCGGCGGTTCGTTGAAGGAACTAAGGGAAGTAAAGCAAGGTCTATGTTGAAACTCGAATGCTGAGATTGGCGCGGGCAGGCGTGCTCGCTGCTTTTCTGTGCGTTGCGGTTACCGGCGAAGGCGGCTTTGGGGGTCGGCCTTTCGTGGGCGCCGGGAATGTGGGGATTCGTGCCGTGGAAACGCGGCCGATCCGCCCGGCGAGGAGTGGGGGCTAAAGTCGCGTCGGTTGTCCGCCAGCCGGCGCAAGGTTGGGAGTGATCCATGGTCAATTCGGTGCGTGCGGCAGCGCTGCTGCTGCTAGTTTGCGTTACCACTGTCATCGCCGGGGGACAGGAAGCCAAGGCGCAGACTGTCAACGTTGAATTGTACACGTCTGCCACGGAAACCACCGGCAGCGGCAGCGGGTTCATTTTCAACAGCTATTGGCACGACTGCCGTAACGAGATTCTGTACCTCGGCAGCGAACTGACCGCCGCGGGCATCATCCCGTACTCGATCATCAACAGCGTTTCGTTCAAGGTTGCCCAGCTGCCCGGCAAGAACCTTGAAAACGTGCGCATCCGCATCAAGCACAGCTCGCAGTCGTCACTGGCTGCGCCGTTCTCGAACTCAACGGGATTCCAGTTGTGCTATGGCCCGACAACACTCACACCCGGCGTATTCACGGTTGGCCAGTGGTACACATTCAACTTCCACACGCCCTTCACCTGGGACGGCACCAGCAACCTGGTGATCGACTACACCATTGACGGTAACTCGTGGGTGTCAGGCGGCGGTTCGTACCTGCGTAACCTGTCCGGCAACCGTACTCTGTGGGGCTACTCGGACAGCGGATACACATACCCGTTTGACTCGATGCCCGCATACACGCGCACCAGCGTGCCGTCCACGCGCCTGAACTACACGCCCGGCGGACTGACCATCATCACGCCATCGCCCCTGCCCAGCGGCGCGGAACAGACTTTCTACAGCCAGACCATTCAGGCCGGCTATGGCGTCACGCCGTACTTCTGGAACACGAGTGTTACCGGCTTGCCGCCGGGGCTCTCGGTCAGCCAGGTCGGTGACAACCTTCAGCTTTCGGGCACGCCCACGACCGCCGGCGTTTACAACTTCACATTGTCACTGACCGACTCTGACTCGCCGCCGGACAACGACTCAAAGGCTTTCCAACTGACGATCGTGCCGCCGCCGGCGCCGATACCGTTCCTTGATGACTTCAGCACTTTCACGGGATGGCAGCTTGGTACCACCTGGCAGCGCGGCGTAGCCGCCGGCTACAGTGCAAGCTCGCCCACACGCAGCGAACCAAGCACCGATGCAACGCCGGGCAGCACCGACAACATGATCCTCGGCGACAACATCGGCGGCGACTACGGCAACCTGGGAGCCACCACTTGGGCAATCTCGCCCATGGTCAACTGTTCTACGGCAGCGACGGTGCGCCTGCGCTTCCAGCGCTGGCTGGGCTTGAACCTTGAAGCGCGCGCCTTCATTGAAGTGAGCAACAACGGCAGCACCTGGACCACGATCTGGTCCCACAACAACGGCTCAACCCAGAGCAGCATCAACACTCCGACCAGCTGGCAGGGTTTTGCCTACGACCTGACGCCCCACGCGGCCGGCTACGCCACCGTGCAGGTGCGTTTCGGGATCGGGCCCACCAACTCCTCGTATCCCAACGTCGGTTGGTGCATCGACGACTTCGAGATCTTCGAGCCGGGGCCGGACCTTGAAGTAAAAGAGGGCGGCCTCACCGGCACCGCGATCGTGCACAACCAGGCGGTGGGCGGCCTGCGCAATTTCGGCCAGGTGACCATGGGCCAGCAGTCCACCCCCCTGACCATTTCGCTTACCAACAACAGCTTCAGCAACATCTCGTTCGGCACGCCGTTCACCAAGGCCGGCGCGAACCCCGGCGACTTCTACTATGACGCCAGCGCGAGCGCGGGCTTCCTGAACCCGCTGCCGGTCGGCCAGAGCTGTACCTTCACTATCACCTTCTACGTACCCACAAACGGCACCGCTGGCGTCAAGACCGCCAACATCAGCTTCACACACAACGCCGGCGGCGTCGCCAACCAGACGTTCACCATCAACCTGCAAGCTGAGGCTGTGGCGCCCGGCACCGGCGTAATTGAGGTGTACGTAGGCTCCACAGCTGGCCCGCAGGTTTCGCATCAACAGCCGGCGGCGGGTACCGCCCGCGACTTCGGCAGTATTGCCATCGGCACCGGGCCGACCGCGGCCATCACGCTGGTTGTATACAACCCGGGCCCCGGCACCCTCAGCATCACACAGCCGGACATGGCGGGCACCTACTGGCCCGAGTACATCGTGGGCACAGTCAGCGCCACGAGCATACCACAAGGGTCATCGGCCACGTTCACGGTCGCGTTTGACCCGCAGACGTGGACCGGCACCTTGGACGCATTTGTACGAATCCCCAACACGCAGCAGGGCGGACCCGCAGTGTTTGAGGTGCCGGTCGTCGGCATCAGCCTGACCACCGCGCCTTCGCTGGACATTCGTGAAGGCAGCGCCACGGGGCCGACCATCCCGCACGACACGGCGCCCACCGGCCCGGGTCGTGACTTCGGGGACCAGGGCGTCAGCGCAGGCCCGACTGCGCCTTTGACCATCTACATCGGCAACCCCGGCGGCCAGAACCTTACGCTGGGCAACCCGGCGCTGGGCGGGCCGGATGCCGCGCACTTCCAGCTCAACCTGGCGGGTTACAGCACCAGTCTGACGCCGTCGGCCAGCACCAGCTTCGCGGTAGTGTTCGACCCGAGCTCCGCGGGCCAGAAGAACGCGCAGATCACGATCACCCACAACGACACCAGCAAGACCAGCCCCTACATCATCCGTATTACCGGTAACGGTGTGCTGACCAACCCGGTGATTGAAGTGCGCGAGTCCAACGGCAGCGGCCCGGTGATGGGCAACCCCGGCTCGTTCGCGTTCGGCAATGTCGTGATCGGCGCCAGCGCCTCGCGCACCGTGTACGTTGAAAACGCCGGCACCGCGCCGATGACACTGGGCACGCCCGCGCTGTCGGGTACCGCTGCCAACCAGTACTCGGTTGCTGCGGGCGGGTTTGCCGGCCAGCTTGCCGTGGGCGCATCCGTCACCTTCATGGTGACCTTCACGCCCACCAGCACCGGCAACAAGGTCGCCAGCGTCAGCTTCACGCACAACGGCGCAGGTACAACCAGCCCGTTCGTGATCAACCTTACCGGCAACGGCATCAACAACGTGCCGGTCATGGAAGTCACGGAAGACGTGGCCGGCGGCACCGTCATCACCAACGGCGCCGGCGCCAACGGCACCGGCCGCGACTTGGGCTCGCAGGACGTAAGCTCAGGCGCCGGCACAGCCAAGGTGATCGTGATTGCCAACACCGGCGCGCAGAACCTGGTGGTCGGCACCCCGACGCTGGCTGGCACCGACGCCGCGCACTTTGTGCTCAACACTGTGGGCTTCAACGGCACCGTCACGCCGGGCAACAGCACGCAGTTCAGCGTCTCGTTCGACCCGAGCAACGTGGGCGTGAAAGACGCACAGGTTGAGTTCACGCACGACGACGCGTCAACGGCAACGCCCTTCATCCTGCGCTTCAAGGGCACCGGCACCGACCCCAACGGCGTGATTATCACGACCTCCAGCCTGCCGCCCACGCAGGCGGGCACCGCCTACCCGACGACCGTGATGCAGGCGGCGCAGGGTACGGGCCTGTACGTGTGGTCCACTTACAACTCCTCTATGCCGGCGGGGCTTACGCTGGACCCGGACGGCACAATCAGCGGTGTCGCGGCAAACAGCGGCCGCGCCAACGTCACCATCCGTGTGACGGACGCGACGGGTGGCACCAACGACCGCGCATTCTCGATCGAGATTGGCGGCTCACTGCTCGGCGGCGCCAAGAAGGGTGGCGGCGGTGGCGGCTGTGAAGGCGGCCACAAGGCGCCGTGGCTTCCGATCGGGCTGGGACTGCTGGCGCTGCTGGCGTTGCGCCCGCGTCGCCGAAGCGCTTAGTCGGTCAGTGCAACACAACACGGCCCGCCGCAAGGCGGGCCGTTTGCTTGACGCCCATTGACGCCTGCCTAAACTGCACATTTCGCATGCCGCACCTTGGGCGATACTGGTTTGGCGCATCCCTCGCACTGCTGACGTTGTTCGTTTCGTATTCGCCGGCGGTCGCGCAGGACGACAAGCTCAAGCTTGCCTGGAGCCTGCCCGACCGCACCTGCCTGCACTACGCGTCTGAGCTTGCGCCGAAGCCTGAAACAGGCGACGTGCCGGAAATCGGCCAGCAGGGCGGCATCCAGCAGGACACGCCGGCCATGCCCCGGCGCTGCGAAGCTGTGACCCTGTTCGGGTATGAAATCGACGAACGCGGCGTGCGCCGCCCCGGCTTTTCGCCCCAGACCTTTGAGCAGGCCGTCCTGCAAGCCGCGTGGCACCTGCCCAAGGGCGTGACCAAGCCGGGCGCCACCTACAAGGCCGCGTTCAGCCATGCCGTCAACCTGAATCGCATACCGCCGGCGTTTGCCAGCCAGTACGAGGTGGTCGGCCTTGAAGAAGTCACCGGGTTTGGCCTTTGCGCGCGCATCCGCGGCAGCCACCTCATGCAGCACGCCCAGACCGGCAAAGCCGCCGAGCGCTGGGAGACGCTGACAGTGACTACCGAGGCCTGGTTCCACATCGAAGGCGGCTGCCTTGCGCGCTGCGATGCGGTGGTCAAGGGCCAGTTGCTCAAGAAAGAGGGGGCCGAAGTTCACGACCGGCTGCAATGGCGCCTGACGCAGCGCTTTGACAGCCGCGAACGCGCGTCGCTTGAGCGCCGGTCCGAAGAAGCGCTGATCAAGGGCCTTGAGTACATCTGGTCGGTGCGCGGCAAAGACGGCACCTTCAACAGCCACTATCGCACGCGCGGCGGCACGGCGCTTGCGCTGCTGACCTTGTTGAACTGCGGCGTACGCCACGACGACCCGCGGATCATGGACTCGTTCCGGGCGCTGAATGAGCTGCCGCTGGACCGCACCTACCAGGCGGCGGCGACCTGCATGGCCTATGAGGCGCTGCTGATCCGGCGCCGACAGGACCACGGCAAGCCCGACGCGACCCTTACCCGCGCAGAAATGACCGAGCTTGAGCGTGTCGCCGGCTGGATCATCAACAACCGCAACAAGCCCAACGACCTGTGGGGCTACACGCCGGCGCCGGACGGCCGCTGGTTCCAGATCTCGATCGTTGAGTGGGTGCTGATGGGCCTTGCGGCGGCACAGCGCGCGGGTGTTGTGGTGCCGCTGGACATGATCAAGCGCATCAGCGAGCAATTGCTGTCGCTGCAGGCCGACAAGGGCGAACCGGTGAAGCGCGTGGTCTCGGGCGAATTCCGGGCCAACGGCAACGTGCGCGTCACGCGCAACAACAAGCCAGCCATGGCGCGCGGCTTCACGTATGACCGCAAGGTGGGCAGCGGCGCCGACGCAAACGCGGCGCTGCCGTACGCGTCAGCGACGTGCGCGGCGGTGAACGCGCTGGCCAACTGCCTTGAAATCGCCCGCAACGCCGACAAGGCCGCGCGGCAAAAGGAGTTCGCGGACACCTTCGGCAAGTGGAAAGACCGCATTGTCGATGCCGTAAGTGACGGGCTGGCGTGGCTTGAAGTGAACTACTCGGTGTCGTGCAACATCGGCGAGCGCCACGCCATCTGCCACGGCTATCACTACTTTGCCTACCTGCACTCGCTGGAGCGCACGTGCACGTTTGCCGAGGCCGACTGGATCGGCGAGCACAACTGGTACGACGAAGCGCGCGCGGCCCTGCTGGTAAACCAGCGCGAACGCGGCAACTGGCAGCGCTACATCATGGAAACCATGGACACCGTTGAGGACACGTGCTTTGCCGTGCTGGTGCTGAAAAAGAACATCCTCAAGCCGCGCTGGCCGGTCTTTACCCAGAAAGAAGCCGAGTAGTCAGGCGTTGACGGCCACCTTGTCGAGTATCTTGCGCACGATTTCCTGGCCGCTGCGGCCGCCGCGCCGGTCAAAGCTGGCGCGCTCGATCAGGCGATGGCTCAGCACCGGCACAGCCACGGCCTTCACGTCGTCGGGAACGACGTACTCGCGGCCCTCGATCATCGCCCATGCCTGCGCCGCGCGGAACAGTGCAACGCTGCCGCGCGGGCTTACGCCGCTGAGCAGCTTGGGGTGGGCCCGCGTTTCGCCGATGATTTCAAGGATGTAGTCGGCGATGCCGGGATCGACGCGCACTTTCTTGACCGCCTCCTGTACCACCAGCACGTCTTCGCGGCTGAGCACGCGCTCGACGCTTTGCAGCGTGTCGCTGTCGGCGTGTTCAAACAGGATGCGCTTTTCGTCTTCGGCGCGCGGGTAGCCGACCTCGAACTTCAGCATGAAGCGGTCAAGCTGTGACTCGGGCAGCGGGTAAGTGCCCGCGTGCTCAATCGGGTTCTGGGTCGCGATCACAAAGAACGGTCGCGACAGCTTGCGCGTTGTGCCCTCAGCGGAAATCTGCAGCTCGGCCATCGCCTCAAGCAGCGCCGACTGTGTGCGGGGCGTGGCGCGGTTGATTTCGTCGGCCAGCAGGATGTTGGTGAAGATCGGCCCTTCGCGAAACTCGAACGACCCGTCCTGTTGCCGATAGACGCTGGTGCCGATGATGTCGGTGGGCAGCAGGTCGGGCGTGAACTGCACGCGCTTGAAGTCGCAGCCCACCGCCCGGGCCAGCGCGCGCGCCAGCGTGGTCTTGCCGAGCCCCGGCAGGTCTTCAATCAGCACGTGGCCGCGCGCGAACAAGCCCGTCAGCAGCAGGCGAATGACGTCGGGTTTCCCGATCAGCGCGCGGGAAAGTTGACTGGCAAGTTTGGAGGCCAAAGCAGCCGGCATGTGCCCCAGAATACGGCAGGCAAGGGGTACAGACAATCCCACCGTAGAAACGGGCGTGGCTGGTGAAAGGGTCGAGCAAATCAGCGCAGGACTGCAATGCGGCCGGGGTGGTCAGCCACGACTTCGCCCACCACGCTGCTGGCCAGCGCGTTGTGCTTGCGCAGGCTGGCGACCAGCGCGTCGCACTTTGCGGCCGGCACGCTGATCAGCATGCCCCCGCTGGTCTGCGCGTCGCACACCAGCAGTTGCTCGTGCTGGGTGATGTCGGGCGCAAAGTCCAGCCATTGCTGGTAGTACAGCCAGTTCTTTTTTGTTCCGCCGGGGAAGCAGCCCGCGGCAATCAGGTCCATCACTTCGGGCAGGATCGGCAGGTCGCTGAAGCGCAGCTTCACGCCCACATTGCTGGCGGCCGCTATGCCGCGCAGGTGTCCCGCAAGCCCAAAGCCGGTGATGTCGGTCGCCGCGCTGGCGCCGACTTCGTCAATCGCCTCGCCACCGGGCCGGTTGACGGAGGCCATGCAGCTGATGGCCTGCGCGATCTGCGCTTCTGTCCTCAGTTGGCGCTTTACGGCCGTCGTCAGCACGCCCACGCCCAGCGGCTTGGTCAGTACCAGCTTGTCGCCGACCTTGGCGCCGGCATTGGACATGATCTTGTCGGGGTGCACGATGCCGGTGACGCACATGCCGTACTTGGGCTCGGCGTCGTCGATGCTGTGGCCGCCGGTCACAAAGATGCCGCACTCGCGCACCTTGTCGCTGCCGCCCTTGAGTATCGCCGCCAGCACGTCGTGGCCAAGCTGCGCCAGCGGAAAGGCCACGATGTTCAGCGCAAACAGCGGCTTGGCACCCATGGCGTAAATGTCGCTGATGGCGTTGGCCGCGGCGATCTGGCCGAAGGTGTAGGGGTCGTCCACAATCGGCGTAAAGAAGTCCAGCGTCTGGACGATGGCTTGCTCATCGTTGATGCGATAGACGCACGCGTCATCGGCCCAATCCGTGCCGACAAGCACGCTGGGGTCGGTCACTTTCGGCAATCCCTTCAGCACCTGCCCGAGGTCTGCAGCCGAAAGCTTGCAGCCTCAGCCGGCGCCGTGGGACAGCGCCGTAAGCCGGGGCTTTTCATCTTTTGCCTGCTCAATGGCCATGCGCGCAGGATAACAACTGCAAGCGGCCGCGTAATCCGGCATCAACGCCTACCCGAGACCTGCCCCGCGGAGTTGTAGGCAGCGGGTTGAAACTGTGGACGGTCGTTGCAGTTCTTTGTGACTCTGTGTCTCTGTGGCGAATCGCTCACCCCGCGCAGCCGGGCTGGAAGCCCGCATCACGAAATCCAGCGTTGCTGCAATAAATCACTTGCTTGTTCGCTGGTAGCGGCTGTAGGTCTGCAATGTCAGGCAATTGATTGCGGTGGCGTACACACGCCCGCCCGCCTGGCCCCACGGATCCACGGCGTCCCAGCTTCCGTGTTCGTCAAGCGCCTCCGCCGTGGTGTGCTTGTTCTTGACGTCGGTGGCGTGCCAGCCGCGCTGGTTATCCAGCAGCACCTTTGACATCGCCTTTTCCCAGCTGGCCCAGTTCGCGCCGCCAACTTCGTAAAGGGCCATACTGGCGAAGTGCCAGTAGTAGTAGTCGATCTTGTAATGGCTCCAGACCGGCAGCATCTCTTTCTCAACGCACGCCGCCGCCAGCGACTTTACCGCGGCGTCCTTCAAGTCGGCCTTGCCCATGATCAGCATGCTCTTGATGTAGATCGCGCTCATCGCGGGGTTGTGCGAATAGTCCGTGGTGTTGCGCAGCCGCGCGTTGTTGCTGCCGGCTGTATCGTAGCCGGTCTTGTACTTGCCCTTGGTTTCGGTCGTGGCCGCCTTGAACCACTTGGCGGCGCCGTCAAAGGCCTGCTCGGTGTCAACTTCCAGACCCGCCAGCCTGGCCGCGTTCAGCGCCATCACCATCCAGCCGGTGATCGAGCTGTCGTTGTTGCCGGGCTTGACGCCGTAGCGCCAGCCCATGCCCGGGTTCTGGGCTTTCAGCGTGAACTCAATGGCCTTCTCGACCATCGGCTTGAGCACGGCATCGGACGTCAAGCCGTAGATTTCAGCCACGGCGATCGTCGCGATGGCGTGGTTGTACACGAAGTGGTCGTCGTCTTTGGGCCCGATGCACCCGTCGTTTGACTGCACCTTGCGCAGGGCCATCAGGCCCATCCGCACGCACTGGCGGTAGTCGCTTTCGCGCGCGTGGTCGTGGCCGGCGCCGGTGAACGCCATCAGCGCAAGCCCGGTCAAGCCGACGTCCACGGACTCTTCCCAGCCGCGGTCACCCTTGTCGCTGCCGGCGGCCCGGAACTCAAGGTTATAGGTCTTGGCGGCTTTCTCGCGCTTGCTGTCGGCGCTGAAGGTCTGGCTGCTCCAGTGGCCGTCCTTGTGCTGGTGGTCTTTCAACCAGTTAAGTGCCGCGTTGATACGCGTTTGGTGCGGCACCCCCTTGCCACGCGCCAGCCGGTGGGCGTAGCCGGGTGCGGCTTTTGCTTCGACCACTTTGGGGTCATCTTCGCCATCCTGGCCCGAAGTAGTGGTTGCCGCAGCTGCCAACACAACACCGGCGCAAAGCAGAAACGCTGCCCGCTTGAACATGGCAATCTCCTGTGCAGGCCCGGGAAGGTCGCACAGGCATTGTAGCGCGAGACCATGATCAAGTCAGGAAGTTCCGCCCACGGGCAGGCCGGCTTCGGCCCATTCGGCGATGCCGCCGCGATAGTCCCACACGTTGGTGTATCCGAGGGCGTCGGCCGCACGGGCCGCCTTGGTGGAGGCGTTTCAGTCGTAGCCTGCTCAGTAAAACACGAGCATGGCGCCTTTGTCGGCGGGCAGGTTGGCAGGCTTGACCTCGCTGGTGGGCAGCAGCTTTGCACCCTTTATGTGCCGGGCGCCGTAGCTGCCGGGGCCGCGGTTGTCGTAAATGGCGTGCACGCGCTTTTCGGCGATGGCTTGTTTCAGGGCTTCAATGTCGATTTCGCGGACCATGTCTCCTCCGGGTGCATAACGCCGTTTTCGGGCGCTTTATTCAGTGCGCGGGCAATGTATGCTCCCGCGCCATCAAGCGGTAGAAATCAGAGCATAACCGGCTAATATAACGCCGACTACAGCAGGAGCTGCAATGCCCGACCCGAACGAGAAGTGGGAAGACAACGTCCCCGGCGCATGGTACGTCGATAAAAGCTGCATTTTCTGCGGTTTGTGCCCGCAGCTTGCGCCCAACAACTTCCGTGAGTCCGAAGACGGCACCCACGACCTTGTGTACAAGCAGCCGGACAGCGACGAAGAGAAAGCCCAGTGCGAAGACGCCGCCGCCCAGTGCCCCGTGCAAGCCATCGGCAGCGACGGCTGAACCAACCCGCAACACAAAACGCACCCGGCGCAAGCCGGGTGTTTTGTTTAGGCTTCAAGCCTGACCGCGGTGGCTGGACCAGGCGATCCTCCATACAATGCCGCATGTGCCGCAGTCGCCTGAATCGGAGCTACAATCCGGCGCCGAGCAGGCGTACCTGTTTCGGCATGCCGTCCTGCGTGACGCGGCCTATGAGCTGCAACTGCCCGCCGAGCGTGAGCGGTTGCACGCGCTGGCATTTCATGCAATGGAGGAATTGCACGGCGGCGGCGCGCCAGTGATGCCGGGGCAAGTGCGTACGCCCCATGCCACCGACGCCGCCGCCTTTGAACTTGCCATGCACGCCAAAGCCGCGCGCATTGCCGACCGCTATCGCGAGTACCTGCTGCGGGCCGCCTATGTTGCGCAGCGCAAGTTTCGAAACCACGAGGCGCTGGCCTGCTGGCAGGAGCTTGCCGCGCTGCGCACCGGCGCCGACCGGGTCGAGGTACTGCGCCACGCGACGATTGTCGCGCACCAGATCGGTGACAACGCACTTGCCGAGCAACTGGCGCGCGAGTCGCTGCAGGTGGCGCTGGCGTGCGGCAGCCGAAAGCTTGAAGGGGCAGCGCTGGGCTCCGTCGCCAACATCTGTCGCGAAACCGGGCGGCTGCACGAAGCGAGTCAAGCCTACGAAGCCGCTGTCGCCATTCACCGCGAAGTCGGCAATGACTCCGCGCTTGGCGTTGATCTTGGAAACCTTGGAGGCCTGCTGACGCAGCAGGGCCGCTTCGATGATGCGGAAGCCGCGCTGGGCGAGGCGCTGGCGACCCATCGCCGCACCGGCAACCGCCGCGGCGAAGGCGTTGTCATGAGCTCGCTGGGTGCGTTACGTTACCAGATGGGTGACCCGGTGAAGGCCACCGAGCTTATGCACCAGTCGCTGGCGATCCACCGCGCCGACGGAAACCTGTACAACGAAGGCGTGGTGGTCGGCAACCTTGCGGCTGTGCACCAGCTCGCCGGTCGCCTGACCGAAGCTGAAGTGCTGGCGCGGCAGGCCCTGGCCATTCACCAGCGCACAGGCAGCCGCAGCAGCCAGGGAGTCGCGCTGGGCAACATCGCGACGATCATGGCGCTGGGCGGCCGCGCGGCTGAGGCTGAGCCGCTGTTCATGGAGGCGCTTGAGATCCTTCGCGAGGTGGGCAACCGGCGCTTTGAAGCCGTGTTCCGCTGCGAGTTGGCACTTGCGATGCTGGCGCTGGGTCGCGGCGCGCAAGCCCGGCAGACCTGGCGCCTGGGGGCAAGTGCGCTGAAGGCCGCCGGCGACTTCGCGACACTCGGGCAGGAACGCGAAGCAATGCTTAAGGCCTGCGCCGGCCTCGGTGTGGAGGCACTGGACGAGGAGATGCCATAGACCCGGTCAAACACAGGCCCGGGACAATTGTCCCGGGCCTGTGTTTGATGGGTACTGTTCAGGCGCCGGCCTTGACCTTGTCGGTCTTGGCGATCTTTGACGTGTGGCGCTTGTTCTGGGCGCGCTCGACGGCTGGCATGTCGGCGCAGGTGTAGCGCAGCAGGCTGATCAGTCGCTGGCGCAGTTCTTTACGGTGGCAGATCTGGTCAAGAAAGCCGTGCTCGACCAGAAACTCGCTGGTCTGGAAGCCCGGCGGCAACTCCTGCCGCACAGTCTGCGCAATCACGCGCGGGCCGGCAAAGCCCAGCAGGGCCTGAGGCTCGGCGACGGTGATGTCGCCCAGCGCCGCCCAGCTTGCCATGCTGCCGCCCATGGTGGCGTTGGTCAGCACGGCGATGTAGATGCCGCCCTTGTCCTGCAGGCGCTTGATGGCCGCGCTGGTCTTGGCCATCTGGAACAGCGACAGAATGCCTTCCTCCATGCGCGCGCCGCCGCCCGAGCCTGAAACGATAATCAGGGGCAGATTGTGGTCGTGGGCATGCTCAGCGGCGCGGGCGATTTTCTCGCCGACCACGCTGCCCATGCTGCCCATGATGAAGTTGGGGTCGATCAACCCGAAGACAACCTTCTTGCCGCCAATGGCGCCGGTGCCGAACACCCCGGCTTCGCGGTGGCCGGTCTCTTTCTGGGCCTTTTGCAGCTTTTCTTTGTAGGACTTCTTGCCCTTGAAGCCGAGCGGGTCGGTGGATTCAAGGTTCTCGAACAGCGGCTCAAAGCTGTCTGCATCCAGCAGGTGGTCGATGCGCTCAGCTGCACTGATGCGGAAGTGAAACTGGCACTCGGGGCAGGTGTTCAGCCCCTCTTCGACGACCTTGCGATACACCATGGCTTCGCAGGACGGGCACTTGAGCCACAGCCCGTCGGGCGCGCCACGCTTACGCGACAAAGCCCATCTCATAGGGTTCCCCCTTCCGGAAGCTTGACGATGGTAGAAGCGATTGCGCCAAGGTCAACGGTACAGCCGACCCGGGGTAGCGGGTGCAAGTGCAATCGTTGCCTTTGCTTGTGTGCAATTGCGTGTATGAAACGCCCTCGCCGGTTGGTTAGCACTTACTAATGAAGCCTTGGGGAAAACGAATGGCAAGACCTTTTTTCAGGCCCCTTGAACGCACCGGGGGTGGTTGCCATTCCAGCCGTCGCAATTGCAGTCGGCTGGCCGAGTCTTTATCGGACGTTGACTGTCGGGGACTTCAGTCATTGCCGGCTGCTTTTCACCGGCGGGCTGCGGTGCGGCGGACCTGGTGAGAACTCTCGTGTTCGCGAGCGGGTTTCCCCGTGAAACTTTGGCGCGGCGTGTAACAATCATGGACATGGACGACCGCTACGCAAAAGTGCTCACCGGGGACTGGACGCCGGACGACCTGAAGCGCGCCAAAGACCAGTTCTGGGCCAAGCTGAAGTCGGTCATGGGCCAGATTCCATTCACGCGCGACGCCGTTGCCCTGTACTACCTGATGCGCGACAACGGCACGCCGCTTTCCCTGCGCGGCACAGCCGTGCTCGCGCTGCTGTACTTCATTTCGCCGCTGGACTTCGTGCCCGACACGCTGCCGATGATCGGTTTTCTGGACGACGCGATGGTGGTAGCCGCGGCGATTTCGGCGCTGGCGCCGGTTCTGAAGCCGTTTCGCGGCAAAGCCGAAGAATGGCTGAAATCAGGCGCCGAGCCTGAGCCTGAAGTTGTCAAGGCCGTCGAGGTTGAACAGCGCTAAACCCTGTGGCTTGAACGATTCACCTTGACTATCTTGCGCCGCATGCCGGACGCGGCCACCCCCAACCCCGATCCTCCACGCGGACCCCTTGCGTGGCTGCGTGCCAACTTTCTTTCGATTGACGTTGTTGTGATCGGCTTTCTGGGCCTGCTGGCGGGCTGGACGCTGCTGTCGCTGGTTGCGCCGGGTGCGCGCCTGTACCCGTACGACACGCGATTTGAGTGGGCCGAGATGAGCAAGCTGGGCCTGCTGGGCAACCTTGGCGGCTTTCTGCTGGGGTATGTGGTTTTCCAGCGCATCGGCATCCGCTACCACCGACAGCATGTGTTAACCGGCAAGCCGGGACCAAAGTGGATGGCGGCCGCGCATCTGGTTCACTTGCTGTCGCCGATGCTGCTGCTGCCGCTGGTGTTCAATATGCTTGGCGCCTTCATCGCCGGCGTCAGCGGCGCGCCCGACCCCGACCTGCACCCGCAGTTCGACGCCGCGGCCCACTACGACCGCGCGGCAACGTGGTGGGACCTTGAGCTGAAACGGCTGGACGTGGCCATGCTGGGCACCTACCTGCCTACATGGTTCCGGCAGCATCACGCGCCATGGCTGAGCGGCGTGATGATGCTGTGCTATCTCAGCTACTACCTGTCGCCGTTTGTGGCTGCGGGCAAGCAGTTGGCGCTGCGCGACTGGCAAATGGTGCGGCGTTGCGGCGGCGTGTTTGTGGGCACGCTGGTCACAACGTACATGGGCTACATCGTGCTGCCGGCGACCGGGCCGCGCTTTGAGGGCACATTCGATGCCTGGAAGATCGACCACACGGGCTGGTTTGCCGCGCGCTGGTGGCAGACCGTGCTGGACGAAGCCGAGATGATTCGGTGGGACGCGTTTCCCAGCGGGCACGTGGCGGTGTCCGTGATCGCGCTGGCGCTGGCGGTGCGTTATTCGCCGCGGGTGGCTTGGGTGTATGCGCCGTTCACAGCCGGGCTGACGGTGGCGACGATCTACTTCGGCTATCACTATGTGACGGACGTGATCGCGGGGTTCCTGTTCGCGGCGTTCGGCACATTGGTCGTCTGGCCGGCCGTGAAGTGGTGGGACGGTGAGAACCGCAAGCCCGGTCAAGTCGCGCGATAGTCACGCAGCCTGACGGGCTGCCTTCGGGCACCCCACGTGCCGGGCTTGTCTTCGAACACCCCGGCGCAGGCGGTGCCGCAGGCCGGGCATGTGCCGCCTGTTAAGTCCCACTTGAGGATGTTGTACCAGTCGCGCACGACCAGCTCGTGGCCGCACTGGTGGCAGTACCTCGTGTCGCCGTCGCGGTCGTGAACGTTGCCGGTGTAAACGTAGCGCAGGCCGTGGCTCATGGCGATCCTGCGCGCGCGCGTCAACGTGGCCGGCGGCGTGGCGGGTGTGTCGAGCATCTTGAAGTCCGGATGAAACGCCGAAAAGTGCAGCGGCACATCGGGGCCAAGCTCGCGGGCGATCCACTCACTCAGCCGGTGCAGCTCATCGTCGCCATCGTTGTGACCGGGGATGATCAGCGTCGTGATCTCGAACCAGACTTGCGTCTCGTGCTTCAGGTACTTCAGCGTTTCGAGCACCGGGTCAAGGTGGCCGATGCACACGCGCTGGTAAAACTCCTCGGTGAATCCCTTGAGGTCAACGTTGGCGGCGTCCATGTGGGCGTAGAATTCCTTGCGCGGCTCGGCGCACTGGTAGCCCGCCGTGACGGCGACGGTCTTTATGTCGCGGGCATGGCAGGCCTTGGCCACGTCAATCGCGTACTCGTGGAAAATCACCGGGTCGTTGTACGTAAAGGCCACGCTGCGGCAGCCCAGGTCGAGCGCGGCGCGGGCAATGGTGTCGGGGTCGGCTTGATCCATCAGCGTGTCAAGCTCGCGCGACTTGCTGATGTCCCAGTTCTGGCAGAAGCGGCAGCCCAGGTTACAGCCGGCTGTGCCGAAGCTCAGGATTGGCGTGCCGGGCAGAAAGTGGTTGAGGGGCTTCTTCTCGACGGGATCTATGCAGAAGCCGCTGCTGCGGCCGTATGTGGTTAGCACAATCTGCCCGCCCTGCGCCGCGCGCACAAAGCAGAAGCCGCGCTGGCCATCGCGCAGCTTGCACTCGCGGGGGCAGATGTCGCACTGCACGCGGCCATCGGGCAGGGTGTGCCAATGCTTGGTGGGTACAGTGGAAGCAGGGTCAAAGACTTCAGTCATGTGACCATTATAGCGCGTAGAGCACCTACACGAACCACCAGAACAACACCGCCCCAGCCGCAAGCAGGGCACAGACCACTACCAGTTCAAGCAGAAAGTGCGGCATCGTCATCTCCAGAACAGCCGGATCGACAGGACGCCGGCCACCAGGTCCAAGAACCATAGTTTGTGGCTGTGCAGGACATCGCTGACTTCGTTGGTGGCGCGTTCGGTGGCTTGTACCTGTTGAGCGAGTGTTCGTTTCACGGTGCCCCCTATCCAAGTAGTTGATCCAGCAGCACTTGCAGCAGGCCTTCGACGATGGCTGCGCCTGCTTCCTCTGTAACGGCTTCGGCGACGTTTTTGCCGACTGCGGTTGGTTTGGCGTCTTCCATGGCGTAAGTATTGCCCGCGGGTCGGCGGCGGGCGATTACAAGGCGGGCCGCCGATTCGAACGGGCTCCGTAGCATCGCCGTCCCGGCGATGGGGTATTCACGGGCCTCCGGCCCGTGGCATCGGCAGGAGGCCGATGCAAACGCCATGCGCGAGACGTGCATGCTACAGAATTGGGCGGCTTTCTGTTTGCCGCCTACGGGGACTACGCCAACAGTACATGGCCACCAACACAACGCGTGAACCGGAATTCGTGCTTGACGACGTAAACCGCGGCGGTATCGTTACATATCCCCCAACGAGTACCCCTGCAATTGTGCCACCCCTACGGATGGGGATTTCTATGCGTAAGCCGATCGCCGTGTTGCTGCTGGTGCTGGTCGCCACGACCCTGACGGGCTGCTTCTCGTTCGTGGACTGGAACCACAACCTCAATCACCTGCGTGCCTGGAACGAAGACCTCGATCGCATGCACCGCACGTTTGACCGCTTCTTCTTCAACTACGACTACGACGATCCCAGCCGCGACATCCTGTACGAGTCGCCCAACACCTAGTCGTGAATCTATGGAACGCGCGGCGCCCCCACGGGCGCTGCGCGTTTGCTTTTTCATCCGACCTTTCGCGCGCCGGTGTAAAACACCACAGTGGCTGAACTGAAACGAACCGTCGGTGTGCCGGGGGCTGTGCTGCTGGGCATGGGCAGCATTGTCGGCACGGGCATTTTCGTCAGCATCGGCCTCGCTGCCGATGCTGCGGGGCCCGCCGTGCTGCTGGCGGTACTGATCGCCGCGGGCGTCGCGACGGCCAATGGTTTGAACAGCGCGCAGCTTGCGGCAAGCCACCCCGTCAGCGGCGGCACCTACGAGTACGGCTATCGCTACCTGACGCCCGCGCTGG
Source organism: Planctomycetota bacterium (assembly GCA_019636195.1). GTDB lineage: Bacteria > Planctomycetota > UBA8742 > UBA2392 > UBA2392 > JADJRK01. The sequence goes on from JAHBYA010000005.1 coordinate 134,067, forward strand.
GTTTCACGGCCGGGTGGCTGTTTCTGTTTGCCAAGACCGCAAGCGCAGCCACGGCGGCGCTGGGCTTCTCGGCGTATCTGGTGCAGGTGCTGGGCTGGCAAGGCCGATGGGCGCGCACCGCCGTGGCCCTGCTGGCAGTGGCGCTGCTGACGGCGCTGGTGTTGACGGGCTTGCGCCGCAGCAACTGGCTGAACGCGCTGCTGGTGCTGCTGGCGTGCGGGGCGCTGCTGCTGTTTGCGGGCGCGGGCGCAGCGCGGGTGCACGCCGGCGCATACGGCCACTTCTTTCGCGGCGGGGGGCCGGGGCTGCTTGAGGCGACGGCGCTGGCCTTTGTCGCGTACACCGGCTACGGGCGCATCGCGACGATGGGCGAAGAAATCCGAGAGCCCGCCCGCAACATTCCGCGCGCGATGATCGTGACGCTGGTTGCGTCGGCTCTGCTGTATGCGCTGGTCGCGTTTGTGCTGGTCGGCATGGGCGGGCGCGTCGTGCAGGGTGCGCCGCTGTCTGCGGCTTCGGCACACAACCCCGCCGTTGCATGGCTCGTAGCCCAGGTCGCGATGGTCGCCATGCTGGGCGTGCTGCTGAACCTGGTGCTCGGGCTCAGCCGTGTGTGGCTGGCGATGGGCCGCCGCGGCGACATGCCGGCAATACTGGCGCGCGTGAACAAGGCCGGGACAACGCCAAAGCCTGCGGTGGTGCTGACGGGGGTCACGATCGCGGCGCTGGTGCTGATCGGCGACATCAAGCTGACCTGGAGCTTCAGCGCCTTCACCGTGCTGGTGTACTACGCGGTCACGAACCTCGCGGCGCTGAAGCTTCCCGCTGACCGGCGGCGCTTTCCGCGCTGGCTTGCTTACGCGGGCCTGGCGGCGTGCCTGTTTCTGGCGTTCTGGGTGGACTGGCGGGCGTGGACGGCGGCTCTTGCGTTGATCTTCGCGGGGCTGGTCTGGCATCTGCTTGCGCGTTGGGGGGCCGCCGACAGGCTCACTTCGCCTTGAACAGGTTGCGCAGGACGGACTCTTGCACCTGCCACAGGCGTTTGCGCTGTTGCTCAGTCCGGTCGTCAAAGCCCGCGCAGTGCAGGCAGCCGTGAACGACGTAGCGGGCAAGCTCTTGTTCAAGGCTTACGTCGTGCAGCTTTGACTGCTGCCGCGCGAAGTCGGGGCAGACAAAAATCTCGATCAGCCGGCCTTCCGGCGTTTGGCCGTGGTCAAAGCTCAGCACGTCGGTCACATAGTCGTGGCCCAGCGCGTCGCGGTTGAGTGTGCGCATGCGCGCCGCGCCCACCAGCAGCACGCTGACGTTTGCGCGTTTCAGGCGGCCTTGCAGCGCCGCCCGCGCGGCGCGTGCCAGCAGGCGCACGGGCAATTGCTTGTGCAATGTTGAGTGGACCGCAACGTCGATCATGCCGCGTTTATCGCCCGTACAGCCGGGCACGCAAGTGCCGGGTGCGGGCGATCAGGCCGACTTCTTGCCGCCGGCGTGGGCGCGCTCGTACACGTCCAGCATTCGGGCGGTGCTGACGTGCGTATAGACCTGCGTGGTGGCGAGGTGCGCGTGGCCCAGCAGTTCCTGCACGTCGCGCAGGTCGGCGCCGTGGTTCAGCAGGTGCGTGGCAAAGCTGTGGCGCAGCGTGTGCGGTGTTACGTGGCAGCTCAGCGCCGCCTGCTGCACATAGGCGTCAATCAACCGCCGCACGCTGCGGTCGGTCAGCTTTGTGCCGCGCTGGTTGATAAAGACGTTTTCCACGCCCGGCGCTATCGCTTGCCCGCGCGCGCGGGGCGGCTTGGCGCGGACGCCGAGCCACGCCTGCACCGATTCGATGGCGGCTGGGAGCAGGGGAAGGATGCGCTCCTTGCGACCCTTGCCGAACGCCCGCAGGCTTCCTCGGGCGAGGTGGATGTCTGAGAGTTCAAGCCGTACAAGCTCAGAGACGCGTAGTCCGGTTGCATACAATAACTCCAGGATGGCTTTGTCGCGCACGCCGCTCCAGGTCGCGGTGTCGGGCGCGGACAGCAGGGCGTTCACCTGCTGCTCGTCCAGAAAGTTGGGCAGGTTGCGCGCCAGCTTTGGCGTGCGCAGCATACGTGCGGGGTTTTCACTGATCTCGCCGCGCCGGTGCAGGAAGCGAAACAGGCTGCGCACACTGGCCAGCTTGCGTGCGATCGTGCGGCGCTCATAGCCGTGCTCAGACAGTTGCGCCAGCCAGGCCCGCAGGTTCAGGTGCTCAACCTGCGCCAGGCCGGTGATCGCGCGGCTGTCACAGAACTCGGCAAACTGCTTCAGGTCGCCGGCGTAGGCGCGCAGGCTCTGGTCGCTGAAGTTGCGTTCAACGTCCAGGTGCTCCAGAAAGCGCTCAATCGTGGCGCGAATTTCCATGCAGACTCCGACACTTGATCGGCAGTCCGTCAGTGCAATCTTCAGGAATTCCGGGCGGGCCGAAAACGCCTACGCCAGGGGCTTGACGGCCGTCGCCAGGATCACGCCGTGGTAGCGGCGATAATCGCTGAACTCGCGATACGCCTGCGTGAAGCGCGCCAGCCGCAAGTCGTCTTCAAAGGCGCTGTGAAAGATCCGTGCCGTGTCCTCGGCGCCTTCGTCGGCCTCAAGGCCCTTGGGCGTGAAGTAGCTGACCACCGCAAGCTCGTTGCGCACCTCGGCAAAGCCCGCCCCCTCCAGTGCATCCCACCAGCCGCGCACCACCATCGGGTGCGCCTCGCCCTGCCACACGTCCGCCAGCGCCGCCTCGCGCTCGGGCGTCGGCGGCTGGCGCCAGCACAGCTCATGGATGCCCAGCCGCCCGCCGGGTTTCAGTACGCGCAGCAGCTCTTTCAGCGCGGCATCGCGGCGCGCCGTCGGCATGTGCGCGAGCGCGGCCTCAACCATGGCGGCATCGAAGCGTGCATTTTCAAAGGGCATGTCTTCGGCTTTGCCGATGCGGGCGGTGCTGCGGCGTTTCAGCGCCGGGTCGTCCTCGGTGACCTTTTCGGACTCGTCGCGCACCAGCGCCTCGGTGGTGGCTTGCGTGGTCATGCTCACGAACAGCGCGGTGCTGCCGGCGTTGGGCCCGACTACCAGCGCGTGGTCGCCGCCCTTGAGCTCAAGCATGCGGATCAGCGCGCCCGTGGCATACGCGCCTCCGGGCTTCAGCTCGGTCTTGCCAAGCGATGCTAGAAACCCGGGCAGCGCCTCAGCCATGCCGCGAGTATAGCTTGCACCCCGGACGTACAGCCGCAAACAAGCCCGCTACTTCACCGCCGGATACATGCCGCTGCCGGTGGCCAGCACCGGCATCGCCAGCGTGACGGCCGCCATGGCCACCGCGTCCTGCACGGTGCTGCCGCGCGGCATCACGTTGGCTGGCCGCTTCAGGCCCAGCAGCAGCGGGCCCAGCGCCGTCGCGTCGGCGGTGACGCGCACCAGCCGGAAGGCGGCGTTGGCTGTGTCGAGGTCAGGGAAGATCAGCACGTTGGCGGGCTCGGGCCAGCGCTCGGCGTCGATCACGTTGCGGAACTCGCCGGGCGAAAGCGCGATGTCGGCCTGCACTTCGCCGATGGCCTGCACGCCGGGGCACTGCTGCTTGAACAGCTCGTAGGCGTTGCGCACCTTCTGGGCCTGCGGGTGGCTGTCGGCGCCGAAGTTGTTGTAGCTGATGAAGGCAACGCGCGGGGTAATGCCCAGCGCCAGCACGGCCTCGCTGCACAGGCGGCCGCAGTCGGCCAGCACCTCGGCGTCGGGGTCAACATTCAGGGTCGTGTCGGCAAAGAACAGCACGCGGTTCGGCAGCACCATGATGTGCATGCCGATCACGCGCTTGGTGCCGCTGCGTTTGCTTACAAAGCGCAGCACGTTGGGCACCGTCTCGCGGTAAATGCGGTCGGCGGCGCTGAGCATGCCGTCAACCATTTGAAGGTCGGTCATCAGGGCCGCAAGCGCGTAGCTGTCCATGGCCTTGTCGGCGAACATGCCCGCGCGTTCCTTGAAACGCTGTTGCAGCACGGCATGCGAAGGCGGCTTGGCAGCGTCTATGATCTCGAACTCGCTTTCGCTGAAACCCTTCATGGCGGCGGCGATCTTTTCGCGGTCGCCGATCAGCACCGGCCGCGCCACGCCGTCACGGATGATCTGGCGCGCCACCGACAGCACGCGCGCGTCGGCGCCGTCGGGCAATGCCAGCCGCTTGCGCAACTCCTGCGCCTTGTGAATGGCTACGCTCATGACCGCGCGGCCGGGCTCGGTTTTCACGCGCAGGCGCTCGCGGTATTCATCGACGTTGAGCTTTATGCGCGCGACGCCTGAGTCCATGGCTGCCTGCGCGACGGCAGGGGCCACGTAGTACAGCACGCGCGGGTCAAAGGGCGTGGGGATCAGGTAATCACGCCCGAACTTGAGCTTCTTGCCGCCGTAAGCGCGGCTTACGCTGTCGGGCACTTCGGCCTTGGCAAGGCGGGCCAGTGCTTTGCTGGCCGCGATTTTCATTTCCTCGTTGATCGCGGTCGCGCGCGTATCCAGCGCCCCGCGGAAAATGAACGGAAAGCCCAGCACGTTGTTGACCTGGTTGGGATAGTCGCTGCGGCCCGTGGCCATGATCACGTCGCTGCGCGTGGCCATGGCAACGTCGTACTCGATTTCAGGTTCGGGGTTGGCCATCGCAAACACGATCGGGTCGCGGGCCATGGTCTTGAGCGCTTCCGCCTTCAGTGCGCCCTTGCTGCTGAGACCGTAAAACACGTCGGCGCCTTTCAGCGCGTCATCCAGCGTGCGCGCATCGGTCTTGACGGCAAACGGCTGCTTGACGGGGTTCAAGTCGGTGCGGCCGCTGTGGATCACGCCCTTGGTGTCGCACAGGATCACGTTCTCGGGCTTCACGCCAAGCTGGATCGCGAACAGCGTGCAGGCAATGCCGCTGGCGCCGGCGCCGTTGACGACGATGCGGATGTCGCCGATGTTTTTCTGCACCAGCTCAAGGGCGTTCACCAGCGCCGCGCCCGAGATGATGGCTGTGCCGTGCTGGTCGTCGTGGAAGACGGGGATGTTCATGCGCTCTTTGAGGCGCTTTTCGATCTCAAAGCACTCGGGCGCTTTCACGTCTTCAAGGTTGATGCCGCCGAAGGTGGGCTCAAGCAGCGCAACCGTGTTGCAGAACTCGTCAATGTCCTCGGTGTTCACTTCGATGTCAAACACGTCGATGTCGGCAAAACGCTTGAACAGCACGCCCTTGCCTTCCATGACCGGCTTGCTGGCCAACGCGCCGAGGTTGCCGATGCCCAGGATCGCCGTGCCGTTGCTGATCACGGCGACGAGGTTGCCCTTGCTGGTGTAGCGGTAGGCGTCGTTGGGCTGGCGCGCGATTTCGCGGCAGGGCTCAGCCACGCCGGGCGAGTAAGCCAGGCTCAGGTCGCGCTGGGTCAGTGTGGGCTTGGTCGGGACGACGGCGATTTTGCCCGGTCGGCCCTTGGCGTGATACTCAAGCGATGCCTTATAGATTTCGTCGTCGGACATGGCGGCCCTTTCAAGTTGCGCGGGCAGGGTACACCGGGGCCGCGCGTTGTGTAGTCGCCGCGTGCGCGTCCCGTGCACGCCGGAGGTCAAGCGAAAGGCCCGGCCGTTTGGCCGGGCCTTTCGAATCACGGCAGCCGCTTACTCCCAGGGCAGGGCGGGCGGGTCAATAAACTCGCCTTCCTTGGCCGGCTTCTTTGGTTGCGGCTGCTCGGGTTGGCTGGTGATGGGCGCCTTGCCGCCGTTGCGGATCTTTTCCAGCGCGACCTCAATGCCCTTGGCCAGTTGCGGGTCGCGGCCTGCGCGGATGTCGGCGGGCGTCATCTGGACTTCAATGTCGGGCGTGCAGCCGTTGTGCTCCTGGTTGGTGCCGTCCCAGTTGAAGAAGCCGCTTCCCGGCAGGCGCCAGTTGGTGCCGTCGGACAGGCGAATGTCGTTGGTGCCGATCACGGCGCCCGGCGTCTGCACACCGACCACCGTCGCCATGCCAAGCCGCTTCATGGCGTGCGGCCAGACCTCGGCGTCGCTGTAGCTGCGCTCGTTGATCAGGATGACAATCGGGCGGTCCCAGTACACGGTGGGCTGGTTGATGCGGCGGCCGTCACGCAGCTGGATGTAGGCGTAGGGCTTGCGCGAAAGCACGTCGATCAGTTGCTGGTGAATGTTGCCGCCGCCGTTGTCGCGCACGTCAATGATCAGCGCCTTGGCGGCCTGCACCTGCGGGCTGGCCAGCTCGTTGGTGAAGTTGTTGAGCGCGGTCTGGTTCATGCCGGGGATGTGCACATAGGCCACCTGCCCGCGCGACTGCTGGGCGGCGGTCTGCTTGCTGCCCATAACATGCAGTTGGTAGTGGCGCTGGCGGCGCTGCGCAAAGCTTTCGGCGGTCAGCGTAACTTCACGGAAGTTGTTGCCCTCGGGGTTGTCGGCCACAAACAGGCTGACTTCCTTGCCGACCTTGCCGTCGAGGTGCGCATAGAAGTTGTCGGTCGCGGCCAGTGTCTTGCGGTCAATGCGGAAGACGTAGTCGCCCTTGCGGATCCAGGCCTTGTCGGCGGGCCCGCCCTTTTCCACGTCCAGCACTTTCAGGCGCAGGCGGTTGCCGGGCATGACTTCGGGGTCAAGCTCCATGCCCAGGTAGCCGGTTTCTTCGCGGTTCGCGCGGATGGTGCGGGCGCTGGCGCCGGTGTGGCTGGCGCTGACTTCGCCGACCATGCGGTTCAGGTAGTACAGGTATTCTTCGCGGCTGCCGCACGACTCAACCAGCGCGCGGTACTTCTTGCCCAGCGCCTCCCAGTCCTTGCCGTGGAACTTGGCGTCGTAGAAACGCTCGGAGAAGGACTTGTGCGCCTCGTCGAAGGCCTTGAGCATCTCGGCCCTTTCGCTGATGCGCCGCGTGGCTGTGAAGGGCACAACCCGGCCGGTCTGGATGCCCGCGGGTGTGGGCGTGTACACAAGCCGCCCCTGCGCATCGAGAAACAGGATGTCCTTGCCGTCGGGCGTGAAGTTGCCGTTGTTGCCCTGCGCGATCACGACTTCGCCGCTGCCGGCAAGGTCGGTCATCACCACTTCCTGCCGGATAAAGGTGCTGCCGCGCGTGACGCGGTTGAACAGGATGAAGCGGCCGTCCGGGCTCATGACCGGGACTTCTTCAATGTTGGTCGTGCCGTAAACGCGGCGCTGGTTCTTGCCGTCGGCGTCCATGATCCAGATGTCGGCGCCGTTGGGGTTGCTGCGGCCGCTGTCAAACAGGATGTAGCGGCCGTCCGGTGAAAACGTCGGGTCGTCGTCGTTGGCGGCGTCGGTGGTCAACTGCACCGCGCTGCCGCCGTCAAGGCGCTTCAGCCACACGTCCTTGTTGCCGCTGCGCACACTGCAGAACACGATGGCTTGCCCGTCCGGGCTCCAGCACTGAAAGAAGTCGTCGGCGGTGTTGGTCGTGAACTGCCGCAGGTTGCGGCCGCTGCTGTCCATCAGCCAGATGTCGCTGTTGCCGGAGCGGTTGGAGTAGTAGCTGATGGTGCGGCCATCGGGGCTCAGCTTCGGGTTTTCGTTGGTGAAGCCGTCGTCCGTCAGCTGGGTGGCGGCGCCGCCGTTGGCGTCCATGATCCAGATGTCGCCCCCAAGGCTGAACACCACGCGCCGCCCGTCGCTGGAAAGGCCGATGCGGCTGACGCCGTCAGTGAAGCGGCGCTCAACCATGCGGTCGCCGGTGCTGTCTTCGCGGATTTCAAGCTTCAGCAGCCGGGGCTTGGCGTTCTTGTCCGTCATGTCCAGCGTGTACAGGTAGAACTTCCAGACAAACGTGATCATGCTGTCGTCGGGCGCGAAGCTGACGTTGCTGAGGCCGCCTTCGCCCAGGCTGGTGACCTGCTCGCAGGTCTGGGTGGTCGTGTCGCAAAAGAACAGCTCAAAGCTGCCGTTGACTTCACGCGTGAAGTGCAGGCGCTTGCCGTCGCGGCTGATGCTGGGCTCGCGGGTGTTGCCGCGGTAGTACAGGATTTCTTCGGCTGGGTCGTCGCCGCGCTGGACGAACAGCCGGTCGTTGGCTGTGCCCTGGTACTCAGCCACCTTGCTGTCGCTGGCGCCGGCCACGTAGTACAGCGTGGCGCCGTTGTCGGGGGTGCTGACCGAGTGGCCGCCGGTGTAGGTCATGCGCTTGGGCGTACCGCCGGCCAGCGGCACCGACCAGATTTCGGTCTGTGAGGCGCGGTGCCAGCTCATGGCGCGGGTGCTGGTGAACAGCACGTGCTTGCCGTCGGCGGTGAAGCCGTTGGGCACGTCGGAAGTGAAGTGGTGGGTCAGACGCCGGGGCGGTCCGCCGTCGATGGGCATGACCCAAAGGTCATAGCTGCCTTCGCGGTCGGAAATGAAGACAATCTGCTTGCCGTCGGGAGTGACCAGCGGGCGGCTGTCGTAGGCCTCGTGCATGGTCAGGCGGGTGGCGCGACCGCCCGCGGCGGGCACCGACCAGATGTCGCCGTGCAGCGCGAACACCACGGTTTTTTTGTCCGGCGACAAAGACGGAAAGCGCGCGCCGGGCACGCCGTGGGCGGGGTCCAGCACGGGTTTAGGTTGCGGCTGGCGCTGCGCATTCAACGCGACCGCAAACAGCACAAGCAAGGCGACGAAGGCTGTCCTCATGGGACGACTCCCTGTGGGTCAAGCGGGCATGGGCCCGCGGCAATAGAACTTCCGCACGTACGATAGATACGGATGGGCCCGCCCGGAAGCGAAGGTTTGCCGGGTTAATAACTGACCAGCTTGCGCAGGGCGGCCTCAATCTTGGCCGCATTGGGCAGCATTTCCTGCTCAAGCTCGGGTGCGTACGGGATCGGGCATTCCAGCGCGCCCATACGCATGACCGGCGCGTCCAGCGCTTCAAAACAGTGCTCGCTGATAAAGCTGGCAAACTCGCCGGCCACGCTGCCCATCAGGGTCGCTTCGTTGACCACCAGCGCGCGGCTGGTCTTTGTCACGCTGTCGATGATCGCCTGCGTGTCGTAGGGGCGAAGCGACAGCAGGTCCAGCACTTCAACCTCGACGCCTTCTTTGGCCAGATTCTCTGCGGCGTGCTCGGCGTAATGCACCATGATCCCGAATGTCACGACCGTGGCGTCACGGCCCGGCCGCGCGATGCGCGACTTGCCTATTTCAAGTGCTTCAACGTCGCCGACTTCCTGGCGCAGCTTGGGGTCGCGGTACATGTGCTTGTGTTCAAAGTACAGCACGGGGTTGTCGTCGCGGATGGCGGCCTTGATGGCGGCTTTGGCGTCGCGGGGCGTGCTGGGGCAGATCAGTTTCAGGCCCGGCACGTTGAGAAACCACGCTTCCATGCAGCCGCTGTGAAAGGGCCCGCCGGAAACTCCGCCGCCCCAGGGCAGGCGCAAGGTCATCGGCACGTTGGGGCCCCAGCGGTAATGCATCTTGGCGGCGTTGTTGATCAGCTGGTTGAAGCCGCACGCCACAAAGTCGGCAAACTGCATCTCGGCCACGGGGCGCAGGCCGTACATGGCCGCGCCGATGGCGTTGCCGATGATCGCGGTTTCAGACAGCGGCGTGTCCCAGACACGGTCTTTGCCGAAGTCGTCGATCAAGCCCTTGGTCACGCCGAAGGCGCCGCCGTAAACGCCGATGTCCTGGCCCAGCAGAAACACGTCCGGGTCGCGCTGCATTTCTTCGCGCAGGCCCTCGGTGATGGCTTCCACAAACGTGATCGGCTTTGCCATGGCGCGAAGTCTGCAACGCCGCAAGCCAAGGTCAACAGGCAAGCATCAGGCAGGTCGGGCGGCTATGCCCGGCGCGAGACATTGAGCGTTGCCCAGTACGGCTGGGCCAGCACAGCCACGTTGCGGGGCGCCTTGTGGGCGGGGTTGGGGTCGGCACCGGCGCGGCGGCCGCAGCGCTGGGCGATCTCTGTGTCAAGCTCGCGCGCTTCCAGCAGGCCCGCGTCGCGGGCTTTAGCCAGCGCCGTCAGCGCGCACAGCGTTGCGTCAAGCTCGTCACTGCTGAACTTCTCGGCGCCCGGCAGCGGGTTGACCCCCAGCTCAGAAAGAATCTTGGCCATCAGCTTGTCATTGCGCTGGTTTTTGTCGTCGGCTTTCCAGCCGCTGTGGCCGTGGTGCGCGGCGCCGCCGACGTACTGGCCCTTGAACGCAAGCAGCTCAATCGTCGCGCGCGGGCAGGCCTCGACAAAGCGGTCGGCAAAGTCCGTGGCTGCCAGCATGGCGCGAAAGCGCGTGCCGAACTCGCCGATGCGGTCGGTGACGGGGGCGTCGCCGTAGAAAGCGAAGTCGATGGGCCGGTGCGTCAACTCCCAGACCAGCGCGGCATTGCTGCCAAGGCCCGCAACATCCAGCGCAAGGTCAACGCCGATCGGTGCGGGCAGCTCAAGCAGCCAGGCGCGCCATGCCGCAAACAGCTCGCCCAGGTTGTCGGACAGCTTGATGCCGCCCAGGCGCGCCGGTGAAAGTTCGACATGAACGCCGTCGGCTGTGACGGTTGCGACCGCGACCAGCGGCCTGCGGGTTGCATTGAATGCACCCAGATTGATGCCTGATGCCTGCATGCGGAACTTCTAGCAGTTGGCACGCTTACGTAAACCGTTCGATATTTGGCAGTTTCACGGAACGCATTGGCCCGCTTGAGGGTTCAATCATGCATACCTTTGGACTAAGGAGATCGCAGATGAAAGTGCTGGGTTGGATCATGTTGCCGGCAATCGCGCTGGCCCTCACCCTTGGTGCCGCGTGGGCCCAGGACGCCGAGAAAAATCCTGAAAAGAAGGGCGACGCCAGGTCTGAAGACAAGCCGGCCGCAGGCAAAGACAGCGAGAAACCAAAAGATGTCGGCGAAGCCGAGCCGGAGTTCGCGACCGTGGGCAAGAAGGCGCCGGCCTTTACGCTGAAGAACGCGGACGGCAAAGAGGTCAAGCTGTCTGACTACGCGGGAAAGATTGTCGTGCTTGAGTGGATCAACCTCGACTGCCCGTGGTGCAAGGCCCACTACGACGACAAGGACGAGCTGGTCAAGCAGCAAAAGAAGCTGCGCGAAGACGGCGGCGAATGGCTCGTGATCTGCAGCAGCGGCAAGGGCAAGCAGGGCCACTTTGAGGGCGAAACGCTGGCTGGCCGCATCAAGAAGGCGGGGCTTGAGAACAGCAAGTACCTGATCGACACCGACGGCGCGGTCGGCAAGCAGTACAAAGCCGCCACCACGCCCCATGCCTACGTAATCGACAAAGAAGGCGTGCTGCGCTACGCGGGTGCGCTGGACAACCTGCCGGCGCAACGTCGCAGCAAGGCTGACCCGGTCAACTATGTGGCCGATGCGGTCAAGGCGCTGCTGGACGGCAAAGAAGTCGCGACCACGGAAGTGAAGCCCTACGGCTGAGCGGTCAAGTACGCAAACTAGCGCCGGTCGGCGCCGAAAGGGATCGGGCTCCGCGCAGCGGGGCCCGATTGCTTTTCACACGTTTGCGTTCCGCGCCCGGTATGTATGCTGTGGGCACACGAAAGGGGGTACGCATGCTTTGGGAAGTGATGGGGCTCGCCAGCAAGCGCGAAGGCGCCAAGATTTCCGCGCTGGAAGCCAAGACCAACTGGAAGCTTGAAGACGCGCAGGGCGACATCCGCGAACTGCAGCACGAGATTGAACAGCTCAACCTGATGGTCAAGGCGCTTGCCACCATCTGCCAGCAGAACGGGGTGTTCACCGAAAACCAGTTCAAGGACCTGGTCGATTTCATTGACATCCAGGATGGCGTGCTTGACGGCAAGTCCAAGAAAGAAGTTCAGCCGCGTACCTGCCCCAAGTGCAACCGCCAGAACCAGCGGCTGGCCAGGAAGTGCATGTGGTGTGAAGCCGACCTGTAGGCCGGCGCAGCAAGCCCGAGTGATTCGGCCCCGCGTTGTTGCGCGGGGCCGGTGTTTTCAGCGGTACTTTTTCTCGTACAGGTGGGCGTCGTCCATGTGGGCCGGGTGGCGCTCGGGGGCGTACACGCCCTGCAGCACGGTTTTCGGGTCGGGCTTGGGCTGCTGCATGACCCATTCCTCGGCGGCTTCGATGTCGGCGCGGATTTTGGCGGTCATATCGTTGATGCCGTCGTCGTCGATGTAGCCCAGCTCTTTCAGGTAGTCGGCGTAGCGCGTCAGCGGGTCGTTCTTTTCCCAGTACTCGAGCACGTCTTTAGGCACATACTTGGCGGGGTCGTGCTCGGCGTGGCCCTTGCGCCGGAAAGTGATGACTTCAAACAGTTGCGTGCCTTGCCCCGCGCGGGCGCGGTCAATGGCGTCGCGGCTGGTCTCGTACACCGCGTTGGCGTCGTTGCCGTCGATGGTGACGGCGTGCTTGATGCCATAGCCGACGGCTTTGTCTGAGAATCTTTCTGCGGCGCATTGCTGGCTGGTCGGTGTGCTGTAGGCGTACTGGTTGTTCTCTATGATCACGACCAGGGGGGCCTTCATCACGGCGGCAAAGTTGACATCTTCGTGAAACTCGCCGGTGCTGGTGCTGCCCTCACCGATCCAGGTCAGGGCCACGCGCTTCTGGCCCTTGAGGCGCGCCGCCAGCACAAAGCCGCTGCACAGCGCGATGCTGCAACCGAGCATGGAAATGGGCGCGATAATGCCGTAGCGCAAGTCGCCCATGTGGGTGTTGCCGTCGCGCCCGCCGGTGGGGCTGTTGATGCGATACATGTAGTTGGCCAGGAAGTCGCGCGGCGGCAGGCCTTTGACCAGTGTGCTGCCCGCGTTGCGAATCATGGGCGCGATGATGTCCTGCTGCTCAAGGGCGAACGTGCTGGCGCAGCTGGTGGCCTCCTGCCCAAGGCTGGAAAAGGCGGCGCCGATCACGAGGCCGCGCCGGTACAGCAGGCTGATCTTGTTGTCGAACTCGCGGTTCAGCACCATCCAGCGAAACATCTCAAGCTGCTGCTCACGGGTAAGGCGCGTCTCTAGTTGAATGTTGCCCGCGCGCGAGTGGGTTTCACGTTTGGTAACTTTGGGTGGTGTCTTGGCTTTGGCCATGGCGCGAATATGTACGCGGTGTGCGCTTGAGGCAAGGGGCTTTGCGCCGTTCACATTTTGTTTGCATTGCTCAGGGCGCGATTGATCATTGATCGCTCTTCCCGATACCACTGGAGATCTATGCGTATCCTCACGGTGTGCGCGCTGGCGCTGATGCTGGCTGCGTGCGGCGGCGGCGGTAAACAGAAGTCAAGCGACCTGCGCGATCCTGACACCGATTTCACGGTCAAGCCGCGCAACGACGAAGGCGGCAACAAGTCTTCGTCCGGCAAATCCAACAAGTCCGGCAGCGACGGCGGCGCGAACAAGGCCGCCAACGGCGGCGACAGCGGCAGCGGCGACACAGGCAAGCCGCAACCCGACCCTGAACCCGTGATCGACAAGCCGCTCGCCCGCACCGACATCGAGGGCAAAGTCACCGAGTTTCATCACGTGGTCGCGCTGTGGGACGAAGTCAACCACGCCGTCCGGTTTGTCGCGTCCACCAAGGCCATCCCAGCCGACCAGCTTGAACGTCTGCGCATCGGCGAGCCGCTGGAGGGCGAAACACCGCACTTCATGCTGTCGTTCGTGCTGGAAGAAGGCACGACGACCATGAACAAGGCCAAGGTCGAAAACTGGTTTTACGACTTTCACTGGCTGACTTCGCTGAGCCCGATGTCGCTGCGCAACATCGGCAAAGAGTCGATCAGCGTCATGAACGGCAAAGCCAAGGTCGGCGAAACGCTGAAGCTGGTGATCGACTTCAAGAGTGAAAAGGTCAAAGACGCGCCCGCCGAGAAGATTCACTTCGACGTGCAGTTCGAGATCAAGCTGCAATAGGCCTATCGCGAAAACTCGTCAATGAACGCCGCGACCACGCGCGCGCGCACGTCGGCCATGTCGGGCGCGGCGCCCAGCAGGCTTTCAAGGCTGGTGACGCCGCGACCTTCAAGGCCGCAGGGCACAATGTGCTCAAACCACGGCAGGCAGGCGCTGCCCACGTTCAGGGCAAAGCCGTGCATCGTGCACCACTTGCGCACGCGCACGCCAAGGGCGGCAACTTTGAACAGTTCCGGGTTCTGAGTTCCGGGTTCCGCATTGACAGCATTTGAACCCGGAACCCCGAACCCGGAACTCTGAACCCACACCCCCGTCGCGCCGGGCACGCGCTCGCCGACAATGCCGTAGCCCGCCAGCACCTTGATGATCATCTCTTCCAGCCCGCGCATGTACTTGTGCAGGTCGCGCCCGCAGCGCAGGCCGGCCAGGTTCACGATCGGGTAGCCGGTAAGCTGGCCCGGGCCGTGGTAGGTCACTTCGCCGCCGCGTTCGACCTCAAACACGTCGGCCCCCAGCGCGCGCAATGCCTCTGCGCCCGCCTTCAGGTGCGCCGGGTCAGTCCGCTTGCCCCAGGTGTACACCGGCTCATGCTCAACCAGCAGCAGTGTATCGCCGATTTCGCCGGCAATGCGCCGCTCAAGAAGCTGCTGTTGCAGCTCCCAGACCGGCGTGTACGCCCGCCGCCCCAACCATTGCACATCCAGTTCCATGCAGCCATTGAACCCTTGTTCGTCCGCGGGGGAAGCCGCGGCCGCGGGGATGCCCCTGGCCGCCAAATTTCCCGCGACTTTGCCCGGCGCCTTCCTAACCTGACGCTTCACTTTCCCTGGAGAATCAAGCCATGCGCAAGACTGCCGGTCTGCTTGCTGTTGTGTTGCTGCTTCTCGCCGCCGGGTGCAGCGCCCCCGCCGACGAGCCCGCCAAGAAATGGGTTGCCTTCCTGGACAAGCACAAGGCGCTCGTCAACGAAGACAAGTTCAAGGTCGATGACTTCAAGAAAGAAGGCCAGCCGATCGTCGATGAACTGAAAAAGCACCGCGACCCCAAAGAAGGCAAGATCCTGATGACCCAGGAAGTGCTGGACGAATGGAACCGCGCCGCGGAACAGTTCATCAAGGCCGCGCAGGACAAGCTGAACCTTGAGGCGATCAACGCGGTCAAGACCTTCGCCGACGAAATCTCCGGCAAGGAGCCTGCCCCGTCCAACGCGCCCGCCAACGGATGAGCCGCTATTGCAGCGGGGCGGCCGGCAAGGCCGCCCCCGCTGCGTCTGTGCCACCGCCTACAGGTGCACGCACTCGTCTTCGGCCACCGCTGCCGCTTCCATGATTGCTTCTGACAGCGTGGGGTGCGGGTGCACGGCGCGGATCAGGCTGTGGCTTGTGGCCTCAACGTCCATGCCCAGCACCAGTTCGCTGATCAGCTCGGTCGCTTCGCCGTGAATGATGTGCGCGCCAAGCAGCTGCCCGTACTTCTTGTCAAACAGCAGCTTCACAAAGCCGTCGTTGTCGCCCATCGCCAGCGCCTTGCCCGAAGGCTTGAACGGGAACTTGCCGACCTTGTACTCAACCTTGGCTTCCTTCAACGCGCGCTCAGTCTTGCCCACGCTGGCGATTTGCGGCTGGCAGTACGTACAGCCGGGGATCACGTCTTTCCTGAATTCGGGCACGTCGTGCCCGGCGATTTTTTCGACGCAGGTCAGGCCTTCGTGGCTGGCCTTGTGGGCGAGCGCGGGCGCGCCCGCGACGTCGCCGATGGCGTAGATGCCCTTGACGTTGGTGCGGGCAAAGCCGTCCACGGGGATAAACCCGCGCTCGACTTTCACGCCCGCCTGCTCAAGGCCCAGCTCTTCGACGTTGCCGGTGATGCCTACGGCGACGAGGCAGTAGTCGGCCTTTATGGTTTGTTTGTCGCCCTTGCGCTCGTAGGTGACTTCGACGTGCTTGCCCTTGTTTTCGACCTTTTCGACCTTGGTGCCGGTCAGCGATGTGATGCCCTGCTTTTTGAAGGCCTTTTCAAGCTCGCGGCTGATGTCGTCGTCTTCGACGGGTACAAGTCGATCCATCAGCTCAAGGATCGTGACCTCGGCACCGAACGCGCGAAAGTAATACCCGAACTCGACGCCGATGGCGCCCGCGCCGATCACTACCACACTTTTGGGCTGCTCAGCCAGCACCATCGCCTCATGGTGGCCGATCACGCGCTTGCCGTCCCAGGGCATGTTTTCAAAGCGGCGGGGCCGCGCGCCCGTGGCGATGATGATGTGTTTGGCGTTGATGGTTTCGATGACCTTGCCGGGCTTGTTGGGGCGGTCGGCCTTGTCGGCGGGGTTGTTGGCCTCGGTGACTTCGACAACGCCGGGCTTGGCGATGCGCCCGCGGCCGGTGAACTGCGTGACCTTGTGCTTCTTGAACAGGAACTGAACGCCCTTGTTGAGTTGCTCGGCGATGTCGCGGCTGCGCTTGACGACGGCTGCCATGTCGGGGTTTGCCTTGGCGACGTTGATGCCGAAGGCTTTGGCCTTGTGCTCAATGGTGTGCATGACCTCGGCACTGCGCAGCAGTGCCTTGGTCGGGATACAGCCCCAGTTCAGGCAGATGCCGCCGAAGTGCTTGTCTTCAATGCAGCAGGTTTTCAGGCCAAGCTGCGCGGCGCGAATTGCCGCCACGTAGCCGCCGGGGCCGCTGCCGATCACACACACATCAAAGTCATGAGTCGCCATAGGTGTCTCCCGCGCGGTTTTCTACAGGCCGCGCCGGGCACCGTAAAGCACCGAAACACCACTGCACAACGAGCCGCGACGCAGGCGCGTCGCCGCAACGCAAAGCCACGGAACTCAGGATCAACGTTGATTCTGTCTGCGGCGCCGGCGGATTGCCGCAAGCGCGCCCGCGAACAGCACGCTGCCCGGCAGCATCGGCGCGCCCGCGGCGCAACCGCCGCCGCCGCTGTCCCCGCCGCCGCCACCGCCTGACGAGTTCTTCTTCACGTTGATCGTGAAGCCGGTGTTGATGGTGTTGGTGCCGTCCGAAATCGTAAGCGAAACCACATGCACTGTGCCGGCTGCGCCGAATGTGCCGGTGGGCGATGTGACAGAAAAGTTGTACGGCGTCGGTTGCAGCGGGGCGCTGAACTCGGCGTTGCCCCAGTTCACCGCGGCAGCCAGGTTGGTGACCGAAGCAGAAACAGAGACCGTCGTTCCCGGCGTGGTGTGGCTTACGTTGTACGAGATCCCCGCGCCGCCCAGCGGCTGGCCGGTGACCACGTCCATCGAGCCGCCGGTGGGCATGGGCGTGGTGCCGAACACCGTGACGGTGATGCTGGGCGAGGCCTGCGCAGCCAGCGCGCCCGCGCACAACAGCAACATGATTGCCCCGAGAATTCGCATGTTCGCTCTCCGTTTCGTGCCGCTTGAACGTGAATTGTAAGCGCACGGTTCCGCGGGTCACGCCCAAATTGCACGCCGCTTCCCCGCTGCACAGTTTTTCATTAGCCGACTGAAGTCACAACAGGATTTGGCGTCAAAGCAGGCACTTTGGCTGGGCGAGAGGGGGGTGGCGAGCAGCAGCACGGGGGCTGCATGTAGTCGCGGCGCAAAGCGTCGCGACCCCCGGCATTTCAGCCGTGGCTTGTGCATGGTTTGCCAATGCGCCGCACACACCGGCATGGCTGCCGGGGCTGCTGCATGTACGGATGACGCGCCGCCAACCCGGCTTGCCTGGCCCCTACGCCGGCTTTCGGGTCTTGTTCAAGTTGGGGAACAGCCGACCGATCAGGCGGCGTTGCAGGCTGGCAAGCTGGATCGCCATGCGCAGCAGCGTGACGACGGGGTCAGGGCGGCGGCGCGGGCGCTGCTGCGCGTTGTCGTACAGCGGTTCCGGGTCCGGCTTGGCGCGTACGACCTCAAGGGCCTCGCGCTTGCGGTCTTCGGGGATCAGCGCAATCGCCTTCTCGACTGTGTGCAGCACCGAGTCAACCACCACAGCCGCCCGCGACAGCATGGCGTGGGCGTCTTCGGGCGTCACCATGTGCTTGGCGGTGTCGATCAACGCCTTTGCGCCGGTCGTGACGGCGGCCACCAGCGCCGCGCCCTCGGCAACCGCGTCGCCGGGGGCGTTCAGTTCCATCATCGCCTCGACGGTCTGCTGCATCTCGCCGGCGCTGGACTCGAAGTAGTGAAGCCCGTCATTCAGCGCGTTGGGCACGACGGTGCGGTCTTGTTGCGCGAGGTGCGCTTCTTTGGCCTTGCGCTTGAAGTCTTTCAGGCGTTGCTTGCGTTGTTTCCGGTTCATGGCAGTTCCTTGTTTGAGATGCTCCGAGTGTACCGGGCATGGCGACAAACCCCGGCTGTGCGGAGTGTCGGAAACCTGCCCGTTCGGCATTGACGGGCGGTTTGCGGGTTTCAACATCGCGGCATGACTGAACCTGCACGCATCGGCATTGTCACCGTCAGCGACCGCGCCTCGCGCGGCGAGTACGAAGACAAGGGCGGCCCCGCCATTGAAGAAGAGCTGTCCAGCATCCTGCTTTCCGACTGGGAGGCCGTGACCGTCGTGATCCCCGACGAGCAGAAGCTGATTGCCGACACCCTGATCGACCTGTGCGACAATGAGGGCTGCTGCCTGGTCCTTACCACCGGCGGCACCGGCCCAGCCGCCCGCGACGTCACGCCCGAAGCCACCGAGCAGGTGTGCGGCAAGATGATGCCCGGCTTTGCCGAGCTGATGCGCAGCGAAAGCCTGAAGGTTGTGCCGACCGCGATTTTGTCGCGGCAGGTGGCGGGGATTCGCGGCAAGTCGCTGATCATCAACTTGCCGGGCAACCCGCCCGCGATTCATGATTGCCTGCTGGCTGTGTTTCCGGCGGTGCCGTACTGCATTGATCTGCTGGAAGGCCCGTGGCTTGAGACGGACGAGGCGTACTGCAAGGCGTTTCGTCCCAAGCACGCAAAGAAGAAGCCGTAAGGTCCAGCACAGAGTTGGCAGAGAACGGCAAAAGCGGGCCGCCGCTCAGGCTTGCCGCGATTCCTTGCGGCAACCCGAGGCCCGAACAGGCAGAGGGCTTTGCCGCCCGGCCTACTCGGCTGGGCCGAAGCCGCGTGAGCCTTTCAGGCTCCAGACCACGCGGCCCTTGACCGCCTCACGGCCCACCGGGCCGAACTCGCGGCTGTCGCGGCTGTCGGGCGGGTTGTCGCCGACAAAGAAGTACTCGTTGTCGGCCAGCTTCAGCGGCTGGCTCAGCCACCAGCGCGGCTCAAGGGGCCGGTCTGTGTTCCAGGTGTCGGGGGGCGTGCCGGTGCGGGGGTGAACTTCAAAGTCGTCGCTGAACAGGCGGTGGTAGCGCGCGGCGACGGTGCGGCCGGGCATGCCCGCCAGCCGCTTGATCAGCGGGTTGTGCGACTCGCCCTCGACCTCAAGCACGTACACGCCCAGTTCACGGTCGGGGGTCGCGGTTTGATCGACCAGCAGCACATCGCCCGGTTGAAAGGTGGGCTGCATGCTGTGGCCCTGCACTTTGACGGCGCGGAAGTTGACGGCCATAGTCAGCACCAGCGGCGGCAGCGCCAGCGGCAGCACCAGCAGCGGCGGCAGCCACGCCCGCGACCAGCGCATGCCGGCCATGCCCAGCGACAGCACCCACCAGCCCGCGACAAACGGCGCCAGCCCCGGCATGTCGGGCAGCACCGTCAGCGCCAGCAGCAGCGTGCACAGCGCAACCGGCGTGCAGGCCAGCAGCGCGGTCGTGATGCGTCGCGGCGCTTTATCCATGCCTGTATCATTGCATGGCCGGCGCCGCACAGCGAGTGCGCGGATGCCACTGGCGCGGAGCCGGCCGGTTTTCCAGAATCGCGGGATGACCAGCCACGTACACGCCGACGCAGCGGCGATCGCGCAGGCGATTGACCGCCTGGCCGCCGAGATTGCGGCGCGGCACCCGCAGCCGCCGGTGCTGGTGGGCATACGCACCAACGGCGTGCCGCTGGCGCAGCGTTTGTCGGCGGCGCTGGGCGGTTGCGAAACGGGGGCAATCGACATCACGCTGTACCGCGACGACTTGCAGGGCCGGGCGCTGCCGCAGGTGCTGGGCAGCGACATCCCCGGCGACATTGAGGGCAAGCGCGTGATCCTGGTGGACGACGTGCTGTACACGGGGCGCACGGTGCGCAGCGCGCTGATTGAGCTTGCCGATTACGGGCGCCCGCAGCGTGTGGAGCTGTGCGTGCTGGTGGACCGCGGCCTGCGCGAGCTGCCGATTGCGGCGGACTATGTGGGAATTCGATTGGAAACGCGGTCAGGGGACCACGTAAAAGTGGAACTGCTGGAAAGCGGTGCGGGGCATGACGCGGTGCTCTTGCGTCGGGCCTGAAACAATGTACAACTGAGACGCAATCTCAGTACGGGCCAACACAGTTGAGGACATTGCCATGCGATACGCCATCGGATTTGCCGCCATGTTTGCTGTCTGCCTGCTGGGCGTTGCCATATTGGCCGACGCGCAGAACGCCGCGCCGCCTGAGCTCAAGGCCGCGCGCGCCAAGGCCGTGGACTTCAAGGCCGAGCTGACCGATGGCTGGAAGGCCGCCGAGCCGGTGACGGTCAAGACCGCGCACCGCCCCGGCGAGCCGGGCCCGGAGGTTGAGTTGCGGGCGCTGCACGACGGCGAGCACGTGTACATCATGGCGCGCTGGAAGGACGCGACGAAAAGCGACACCAAGAAGGCATGGGTGTTCAAAGCGGGCGCCTGGACCAAAGCGGAAGGCGACGAAGACCGCGTCGCGCTGGCCTTCGGCGGCAACGCCGCAGGCTTTGCCGAAAAGGGCTGCGGCGCGCTGTGCCACAACGGCGAGATGCGCACCACCGACAAGGCGCAGGTGGCAGACCTGTGGCACTGGAAGGCCGGGCGCGGCGGCCAGCACGGCGAGTGCGACGACCAGCACTTCGCGGGCGGCGACAAGGGCCGCCCCGACGACGCCGGCAAAAGCGCATACGAAACCAACGGCGACAAAGAGGGCAAAGCCCCGCTTTGGGTCTGGAAAGAGGGCGCCGACATCAAGGGCGCGTTCAATGCCGACAGCTCGGTCGAGTTGCAGGGCAATCACGAGTTTCCCGAAGGCTACAGCGTGCCCAGCGTGCGCCTGCGGGCCCCGACGGACAGCCGCGGCGACGTAAAGGCCGTAAGCAACTGGCACGACGGCATGTGGACCGTGGTGCTGAAGCGCAAGCTGGACACCGGCAACGCCGACGACGTGCAGTTCAAGGCCGGCGAAAGCGCGCTGTTCGCGGTCGCGACGCTGGACAACAAAGGCGTCGATAAGGGCACCGACCACGCCAAGTCCGGGGTGGTCAAGCTGGCGCTGGCGAAGTAGTCAGCGCGCGCGGTACACGCGCACGTTGGCGACGCGCGGCGTGCCGTCATCATGGCGCAGCAGCGTATCAAGGCGCTGCTGCGCCTTGCGGCTTAACGCGCCGGTGTCGGTGCGCGGGCCGGCCAGGATGACGGCTTCAAGCTCGCGCCGCGCCGTGGACTCGTGGTTGGCCACGAAGTTCTGCCAGTTGGCGCGGCGGGCGGATTCGTCGGCGCCCGTGAACGTCCATTGCACCTGCCAGCTTTCGTCGCCCACATTGATCGGCAGGTCGTACTGGCCGGCAAAGCCCGTCTGCACGCCGCCGGTGGTGTGATTGACCGCGGGCGACTGGTCGTGGCGCGATGGCGCCTGCTGCGAGTCGCCGCCGAAGATCATCACCAGCGCGACGATGGCCGCGATGATGGCCGCGATCACGATGCCCAGGATTGTCACCTTGATCCAGCTCAGCGGCGCGCCGCCCTTGACCAGCCCCGTGCTGCCGTTGACCAGCACGTTGTACGGCTTGTCCTTGAAGCGGTAGCTCATGATGTACACGGGCAGCAGGGCATACTTGAAGCTCTGGCCCCAGAAGTTGGTGTTGACGCTCAAGAAGCGGTGGGTGTCGCCGGGCACGTCACGCGCGCAGCGCGAGCGGCACTCGTCGCGGATGCCGCGCTCGGCGATGTTCCAGCCCTGCTTCAGGTCAATGCTGTAGCGCTCGGCGCGGAAGCCCGCGAGGTATTTGCTGTCGTAGGGCACAAGCTGCTTGGTGGGGAAGGGTTCAATCTTCTCCAGCAGCGCTTCCAGCGGCGTGCCGTAGTACTGCTTGCTGGCGCACACCAGCCAGTCGTCAAAAAAGTCGCGCCGTTGCCCGCTGGTCCAGACCCAGCGAATCTTGCGCACCTGGCGCGTCTGGCGGCGGCCCTGGCTGTCGGTGTAGCTTTGGGTCACGTAGTAGTAGTAGCCCGCTTGCGCGGTCCAGCTTGAGTGGCTTTGGGTGTCATAGGTCCAGAAGGGCACGTACACGCCGTGCAGGTCGTCCACGTTCGCGCGCTGCTGCAACGCGCCGGGCCGCACCAGCTTGACCCACAGCTTGCCCCAGAAGCCGTCGCCGCCGGACAGCCACTTGCGGAACTTGTCAACCGCGTCGGCGGGCTTGAAGTTGAAGGGCAGCAGGCTTTCGGGTTGCAGCACGCCCGGCGGCAGCTCTTCTTCAACGATGCGCTTGCCGCCGCAATAGTCGCAGCGCGCGGTCTGGGCGCCGGCGGCGACGATGATGTCCGCGCCGCAGTCCTGGCATTTCACTTCGCGCTGGCCCGTGGTCTGCACGTGCTGCGCGTGGCCGAGGTAGCGGGCAAAGGCGTCGTTCAGGTCGTATTCAATGACGGCGGCGCCCTCGCGCACCGCAATCACCTGCGTGTGGCCGCAATAGCCGCACTTCATTTCGCGCGCGCCGGGCTTGTACTCAAGGTCGGCGCCGCAACCGGTGCAGGGCAGCGTGGACACGCTGGTCTTGTTGCCCTCTACCGGGCCGTCGTCATTGTCGTGCTCGCTCATGTGCGCTTCTTTTAATCCTTCCCGGCCCGGCATGGTAGTGCCGCCTGATTTTCGTCCGGGCGTATTTCCTGCGCGCGCCCGCCGTGGCATCATGGGGCCTTGGCTGGTCATTGTGCCCGCGTTTGACCGATTGCATGCTGGTGCAGAGACCCATAGGGCGCCGGGCAGCGCGCCACCACGCGCCCGCCCAGCCGGACCGGAGGCTGGACCATCGACTCGCTTGAACTTGCCCGCGTCGCCTACACGGCGTGCGCCGAAAAGCGCGGCACCGACATCCGCATCCTTGAAGTGCGCGGCTTGACGATCGTCGCCGACTACTTCGTGATCTGCACAGCCAGCAGCAGCACCAACGCCCGCGCCATCGCCGACGAAGTAAGCGAGCAACTGCGCCACCGCGCGGGCCGCAAGCCCATGGGTATTGAGGGCCGCGAAGAAGGCTGGTGGGTGCTGGTGGACTTCGGCGACATTTTGGTGCATGTGTTCCAGTCCGAGGCGCGCGAGTATTACGGCATTGACCAGACGTGGGCCGACGCGCACATCGTCAAGCAGTCCGAAGCCGCCTGAGGTTCCCAACGTCGGGCGCTTGCCACCATCGCCGACCCCACCGGCGCAACCGTGGCGTTGATGAAGCCAGCCTTGCCGTCACATGAAGTTGGGCGTGTGCAGGTCGCTCAGCGTCTGCGCCTGCGCGGGTGAAAAACCCGCGTTGAGCAGGCGCTTCACGCGGTTTTCGTGCATGACTTCCATCAGTTCGCGAAACGCGCTGTGGCCCTTGGCCACAGCCGCGGGATCCGTGCCGCCGGCGGCAAGGATTGTCAACGAGTCCTGCACCGCGTAAGGCACGCCGCCCGCGCCGGCCAGCGTGGCGCTGCGTTTGCGCACGGCGGCTTCAAGGCGCGCGTACATGGTGTGGTCGTGGCTGAGCGCGTGCTTGACGTGGCTCATGCCGAAGTGCACGTGGCGCGTTTCATCGGCGCGGGCGCGGCGCACGATGTCGGCGGTGACTTCGTCGGGGGCGTGCATTTCAATGTAACGCAGCAGATCCAGAAACGTGCCTTCGCCCAGCACGCTCAGCAGGAATGCGGCCTCGGTAAAATCTTCGAGTGTCAGCAGGCTGTGCAGACTGGCGCTGGTGGTGGCATGGCTGATGCCGACGCCGCCGCCGCCGACGCGGGCGCGCTTCAGAAACACGTCAATGTGCCGCGCTTCGTCGGCCATCTGCGTGGCCAGAAACTGCGCCGTTTCAACATAGTGGGGGTGCAGCCGCGCGATGAAGCGGCTGGGCACGTACAGCGCCGACAGCTCGTTTTCGGCCAGAAAGGTGAAGACCTGCCCTAGCGCGCGCTGCAACGGTCGCGGCAGGGGCTTGATGCGCGCCCACTCGATGTCGGTGTCGGCGTTCCATTGGGCGCTGACGGCCTGGTCGTAAAGTTGCGCGACATCGGGGGGTGCGGCGTGCGCGAGGTCGTTGATGGTGCAGGGGTACACGGGCCCGCCGGGCTCAACGCGGGCGCCGCGGGGGGCAAAGCCGGTGCCGGGGTCGGCGCTTGGGGCAAAGGGCACGGCGGCCAACATGTCGGCGGCCTCAATGCGGCCGCCGTGGGGCTTGAGGTCAAGATTGTCCTCGATTGCGCCGCGCGGTGCGCCAAAGCTGCCCTTGCGCAGCAGGATGCGCGTGGCGCCGCCTTGATCGGCTGTGGCTTCCAGCAACTCGTGGCGTTCAACCTTGCACCAGGTGCCGAGTTCGTCGATGGCGTGGGATTGACGCGTCAAGACCGCCAGCACGCCGCCGGGCTCAAGCAGGTCCAGCGCCGGCCGCACCAGCGCCAGCATCCCGCCGCCAAAGGGCAGGTCGCCGGTGTCAATCGCAATGGCTGCGTTAGTCATCGTCCGGCTTCATCCATGCATCGGGGTGGCGAGACCCGTGCACAACCGCGATCACGTACACGAGTTCATCATCCTGCACATAGGCGACATTGAATCCAAATCGCTGTTCCACAGCTCGCCTGACGCCGGCGGTGACTTCCGGGAACGACCGGGGGAACTGTGAAATCGATTGAATCAGGCGATCCAGTTCATCGACAAATCGCTGGCCCAAGCCGGTTGATTGTCGCTCGTACCAGGCGAATGCTTGCCGAATCTGGCGTTCTGCAGCGGGTTCAATAACGACCGCTTTCACGCGCTGCCCTTGCGGAGTTCGGCCATTACCTCGCTCCAGGGCCGGCCCGTGGAACCTTCCGACCGGAATGCGGCCAATCGCTGCTCGATCAATTGGCGCTCCCACTCCGGCACCGGCAGGTCCTGCTCGGCGCGCAGGCTTTCCCACACCATTTCCAGCAGGCGCAGCTTTTCTTCGCGGCTGAGCTTGGACACGTCGTCGGCTGTGACGCCCATGATTCCTCCGGCAAAAGTATAGCACACGCCCGCGACCGACCTACCACCCGCCCTGTTCGTCCAGTGCGGCTGTCAGGCTTGCGTAGCCTTCTTCGCGGGGCGGCAGCCACTCTTTCAGGCCCTCCAGCTCAAGGATTCGGCGGTGGGCGGGGTTTTCCCACTTCATGGCAAACAGGCCGCGCTTGAACGCTTCCAGCTTGGCGGCGTTTGCGCCGGGCAGCGCGTCGAACATGCAGTGGTCAAAGCCCGGCGTCGTCCAAAGTACCTGCAACTTGCCGGTATCGACGCGGCCTGCCGCCTGTTCCAGTACCCAGATCAGGTCACCGACCGCGCCCGCCTGCGCGCGGCCTTCGTGCAGGGCCTTCAGCACGTCCAGCTCGCTGGTGCCGGTGTCGCCGTGCTTGCCGACGTCGGTGTCAAAGGGCAGCAGCTTCACACTTGACAGGTCAACACCCTGCGCCCGCAAAAAGTGCAGCGGCAGGATGCGCGCCTGCGTGCTGTCGCGGCTGCCCACCGCCAGCGTCTTGCCGTGCAGGTCAGGCAGCGACTTTATGCCCGCGTCTTTGCGCACGACAATGCGGGCCTTGAAATCACGGTCCGAATCGCGCATGCCCAGGCTCAGCGACTTGCCCTGCGTGCGCCGCTTGACGCGCACGTGCGCCAGCGGCGTGTTCCAGGCGATGTCGATGTGGCCGGCCAGCAACGACTCGACCTGCCGCTCGTAGTTGCTGAACAGGCAGAAGTCCATCGGCACGTGCTGGCCGCGAAAGTGCTCGCGGATGCCCTCCCAGATCGGCACCACCTTGGCGTCGTAGGCCACCGCGCCCAGCAGGATCGTTTCGTCGGCCATGCCATCTCCTTTGATTGCTGCCGTTCACCAATTCAAAACAGCGGCAGGCCCGTCAGCGCCTTGCCCATGAAGTCGTCCAGGTGGTCCACCGTCGGCGCCATCACCCAGCCGGCGCGCGCATCCCGAAACAGGCGCTCAATCGGCAGGTGGTGGCTGAAGGCCGCGCCGCCGCAGGCCTTCATGGCAAGGTCCGTCACGTGCGTTGCCGTGTCGATGGCGCAGCGGCGGCTTTGCAGCACGCGCAGCGGCGTCATGGCGTCGGGCTTTTCCATTTCGCTGACGGTGTAGCCCAGCAGCGCGCGGCTGCGGTCGGTGGCCACGGCCATGTCGGCCAGTCTTGCCCGCAGGTTGGGCAGGTCGCGCAGTTTCTGGCCCGTGAAGTCGATGCCCGCGCCCTGCAGGTGGCCGCTGGTCAGGGCAATGGCCTTGAGGCACAGGCCGTGGCTCATCGCGGATGTACCGACCACAAACCACGGCAGCACGACTTGCAGCATGCCGTCGGCGCCCTTGCCGTTTTCAGTGATCAGGTCGCCCTTGGGGACTTTGTAGCCCTTGAGTTCAACGGGCGCGCTGTCGTTGCCGCGCAGGCCCACGCCCTTGAAGCCGCCGATGTTCACGCCCGCGTCGCCCTTGCGCACCAGGTACAGCGTGCTGGCCAGCGGCGACTCGGCGCCCGGCATGCGCGCGCTGGAAACGTAGCTGTCGGCGTTGTGCGCTGTCGTCACCCAGCTTTTGGTGGCGTCGGTCTTGTAGTCGGCGCCGTCGGCGACCAGGCTGGAACTCGGCGCCCAGAAGTTGCTGCGCGAGCCCTTTTCAGAAAATGCCAGCGTCGTCAGGTGCTTGCCCGCCGCGGCGGCCTTCAAAATTGCCGCCTTGTCGGCGGGGTTGCCAGCCGCGATCTGCTGCGCCGCGGTCACGTGCATTACGTAAATCATGGCTGTGCTGGCACATTCCTGGGCCAGTTCTTCGGCGACGGCGGCGAAGGTGCGGGGCGGTTGGGCCGCGCCGCCGAATTCGGCGGGTACGCACAGGCCCAGCAGGCCGGCTGCGGCCAGCGCCTCGATGGATTCTTTTGGGTAGCGGCCGTTTGCGTCAACGTCGGCGGCGTGTTTGGCCAGTACTTCCTTGGCGAGGGCTGCGGCTTTGTCGGCGAATTTCTGCTGCTCGGGGCTGAGCCCGTAGATGTGTGCCATGGCTGGTGCTCCTCTGCCGGGCGCAGAGGCGCGCCGGCGTTATGGTTGATCAAGGTAGGGTCCGTTCCTGCACGAGTCGGCGCGCAGGTGTCAGCGGAACGGCATCCGCGACACGGATTCAGAAACCCAGCACATGGCGCGGAGCATAGGCGCGGAAGCGTCTGCCATCAAGGAAAGTTTCACTTTGCGGGGTGAAGTGGCGCACGGGTGAAGCGCCCGCAACCTGCGCGTTACCGTGCCGTGAACAAGGCTTCCAGCATGTCGCGGTAGGCGAAGATCTGCTTGCGGAACAGGCTGGCGTCGTTGTAGGTGCGCGCGAGCACGAACGCGCCCTCAAACACGCTGAGGAACATCTGCGCGAGTTGCGCCGGGCTGACCGGCGGCTTGATGTTGTGCTTTTTTACGGCCTGCTTGAGTTTGCCCTCGATCCATGCGGCCTGCGCGCGAAAGCTGGTCTCGCAGATTTTGCGGGCGTCTTCGCTCCAGAGGTCGCCCTGGTAGCAGTAGCTTGCGAACAGGCAACCGGGGTTGGGCTCGCTGGGGGCGACCAGGTCGGCGGTCAGGCTGCAGGCCAGCAGCACCTGTTGCAGGGGGTCGCGCGACAGCTCTTCGACGCGCTTGACCATGGCCTCGGTCTGTTGCCGGTCAAGCTCGGCGACGTGGCGCACCAGCGCCAGCGCGAGGTCTTCCTTGGACTTGAAGTGGTAAAAGAACGCGCCCTTGGTGATGTCGGCGTTGCCGATGACCTGGTCGAGCGAAGTGGCGGCCAGGCCCTTTTCCAGTGCCAGTGCAAAGGCCGAGTCAAGGATGCGGTTGCGCGTCTGGGTGCCGTCTCTTGCCATGGCCGCATGCTATACCACTTGGTTTGTTTGGTCAACCCGTCAGTAGTGGCTGGGTCAGGCGAGATTTAGGCATCTTTTAGGAAGCGAGTCTCCCGGTCGCGCGATATACAGTACCAACTAGTCGGTATAACTAAAGGAGACTTGCCATGCTGGAACTGCTGATCGTGTTCGGGCCCCTGCTGCTGGTGCCCTTCTTCTTCGCGCTTGACCTGCTGCACCGCGCCAGGGACTACTACCGACCGCGCTGGTGGCGCACGCGGGCAACCGCAGTCACAACCCTTGCCATCGCCGTCAGTGTCGGCACCGGGATGTTGTGGGAGAGTGTGCTCGACTTTCCGTCCGTGTTTGACCTTTCCGGTTGGGGTGTCCTTGGCGGCGCCACAGCCGGGGCGCTGGTGTACCTTGTGGCGGCCTACTGGATGCACCGGGCATCACACTCATTCAAGCCGTGGTGGCTGGTCGGGCACCAGATGCACCACGCGCCGGAGAGCCTTGATGCATTCGGCGCGTTGTATGTCTCGCCCTTTGACATGGCGCTGTACACAAGCGTGAACGTGCTGGTGTTCTACCCCCTGCTCGGGATCAGCCCGGGTGCGGGGGCGCTGGCGGCGGCGGTTTTGATGTTCCTGTCCATTTTTCCGCACGCGAACATCCGCACGCCGCGCTGGCTGGGCTACCTTGTCCAGCGCCCGGAAAGCCACAGCCTGCACCACGCGCGGGGGCTGCATCGCTTCAACTATTCGGACCTGCCGCTGCTGGACATGCTGTTCGGGACATTCCGCAACCCCAAGGAGTTCGTGCCCAGGGTTGGCTTCTACGACGGCGCCAGTGCGCGCATCGGTGACATGCTGCTGGCCCGCGACGTAAGCAAGCCGCCCACGGATTTGCACGAATCGCCCGTTGCGCAGGTTGCATAGCGTCCGGCTGCAACGCGCCGGGCCCGCACCCCCGGGCCCGGCGCAGTTTTTTCGGAAAGTGCTTGCGGCGGGACGTTTCATACTGTACCAACTAGTCGGTTTAGCAACGCAACCGAAGCGGAGACGCCATGAAACTTGACCGACGTGACACACCCGTCAGCCACGCTACCGACGCAGCACTGGAGGCCTACGAGACCGCACTGCAACAGTTGCAGGCCTACCGCGGTGACCCGCTGGCCACCATCGACGCCGCGCTGGCACAGCACCCCGACTTCCTGATGGGCCACCTGTTCAAGGCCGGCGCGCTGATGACCGCCGCCGAGAACCGCTTTACCGCCATGGCCCGCCAGAGCCTCAACGACGCGGCAAAGCTCAAGGGCAACGACCGCGAAGAGCGCCTGCGCAACGGCATTGAGCTGCTGGTGCAGGGCCACTACCACCGCGGCGGCCAGGCGCTGGACGACCTGCTGGCCGATTACCCCCGCGACGCCCTGGCCCTGCAAATCGGCCACCTGTTTGACTTCGTGCGCGGCAACGCCCTGACCCTGCGCGACCGCGTGACGCGCGTGCTCCCGCACTGGACGCCCGCCGTGCCCGGCTACGGCTACGTCAAGGGCATGCACGCCTTCGGCCTTGAAGAGTGCAACCAGTACCAACAAGCCGAGCAGGCGGCGCGCGTCGCCCTCAGCTTTGACCCCCGTGACGGCTGGGCGGCGCATGCCATCGCGCACTGCATGGAAATGCAGGGGCGCATCGACGACGGCATCGCGTGGATGGAAACTTCAAGCCGCGACTGGCAGGAGACCGGCATCCTCGCCATCCACAACTGGTGGCACCTGGGGCTGTTCCACCTTGACCGCGGCAACCTTGACCGCGTGCTGAAGCTGTACGACACCGTCATTTTCAGCCAACCCAGCGACATGCTGCTGGTGCTGGTGGATGCGACCTCCATGTTGTGGCGCCTGCACGTGCTGGGCCACGACACCGGCAACCGCATGCAGGCGCTGGCCGACATCTGGCAGGCGCGCATGGACGAAGAACACGGCTTCTGGGCGTTCAACGACGTGCACGCGATGATGGCCTACGCCGCCACCGGCCGCGAAGCGCAGGCCCAGCAGGTGATGCGCTGGCTTGAACAGGCGGCCAGGGGCGACAACACCAACGCCGGGATGGTGCGCGAAGTCGGCATGCCGGTGGCCAAGGGGCTGCTGGCCTACGGCCGCCAGGACTGGCAGGGTGCGATCGACAACCTTGCCCCAGTGCGCGAGATCAGCAACCGCTTCGGCGGCAGCCACGCTCAGCGCGATGTGCTTAGCCTTACGCTGATCAAGGCGGCGGTCAACGCCGGCCGGCACAACCTTGCGCGCCACGTGCTGGCTGAGCGCACAGCCGGCAAGCCCGAAAGCGCGCTTGGCTGGACAATGCTGGCGCAGGTTGAATAGCGACAAAGAGCAACATCCGGGCCGCGTCCGAAAGGGGCCGCGGCCCGGGTACTTTTTTCGTGAAAAGTTGCCGGGTTGTGCGTGAAGGGTGTGCCCCTGTCCCCTGAAAGGCGAGCCCATGCGCCCCGCACCATTGATTTGCATCGCGTTCTGCGGCCTGTTTTCGCTGCTGGCTTTGGCGTGTGACAACAAAGATGAAGGCGGTGGCGGCAGCGGGGGCGGCAGCGGGGGCGGGGGCGGCGGGGGCGGTGGCGCGCTTGCAATCGACACAGCCACATTGCCCGGCGCAACAATCGGCCAGCCGTACAGCGTGCAGCTTCAGGCCAGCGGCGGCACGGGCACATACTCGTGGGTCATCACGCAGGGTGTGCCGGCCAGCGGGCTGTCGTTCACAGCGAACGGCCTGCTTTCGGGCACGCCCGTTGTAACCGGAAACTGGCCGGTGCGGCTTGAGGTCAGCGACGGTGTGGACACAGTTTCGCGCGCGTACACGCTGATTGTCGCGGGCGTGGCCGGCAACGCGGTGCTTGAGCAGCAGTTGCGGCAACTGATCGCCGCCGAGAACATCCAGGCCCTGAACCCGCCGCCGCAACAACCGCCGGCTGCGCACGTGAACCTGGGGCGCCTGCTGTTCTTCGACAAGGAACTCAGCGGCCACCGCGACGTGGCCTGCGCCACCTGCCACCACCCGGCGCTGGGCAACGGCGACCGGCTGAACCTCAGCATCGGCGTGGGCGGCACCGGCGGCCTTGGCCCCGGGCGCGACCACCCGGCCAAGGTGTTCATCGCGCGCAACGCCCAGCCGGTGTTCAATGTCGCGCAGATCCCCGAGCTGTTCTGGGACAAGCGCGTGGGCGTGCCGCCGCCGCAGCCGGGCCAGCCGCCGGGGCCGACGCAGACGCCCGAGGGGCCGACCAACTTGCCGCCGCTCGCGGCGCAGGCGCTGTTTCCGATGGTGGACGTGCGCGAGATGCGCGGCAGCGGCCACGCGCTGGACGGGCTGAACAACGCCGACTACCGGCAGGCGCTGGTCACGCGGCTGGCACAGTTCCCGGCATACGTCAACCAGTTCAACACCGCGTTTCCCGCGGGCGGGCTTACCGTCGATAACATGGCGCGGGCGATTGCGGCGTGGCAGGCCAGCCAGAGTTTCAGCAACACGGCGTGGGACCGCTACCTGCGCGGCGACAGCAACGCGATGTCCGACCCGCAAAAGCGCGGCGCGCAGCTGTTCTTCGGGCGCGCGAACTGCGACGGCTGCCACAGCGGGCCGCAACTCAGCAACTTCAGCACGCACAACCTGGGCATCCCGCAATTCGGGCCGGGGCAGGGCAACGGAACTTCCGGCCGCGAGGACTTCGGCTTTGAAAACGTGACGGGCAACGCCGCCAACCGCTACCAGTTTCGGGTTCCGCCGCTGCGCAATGTCGCGTTCACGGGCCCGTACATGCACAACGGCGCGTTCGAGACACTGGATGAAGTGCTGCAACACTACCGCGACAAAGCCGCCAGCAGCGCGGCCTACACCGGCGCCAACATGACGCAGGCGAGCGACCTTGCGCCCACGCTGCTGCCGGTCAACAACGTGACGCAGAGCTTGAGCCCGGTGTTTTTGAACGTGCCGGGCAACCTGACGCCGCAGGAGCTGGCGGACATCAAGGCGTTTCTGCACGCGCTGACCGACCCCAACGCGATCAACCGCACCCAGGAGATTCCGCAAAGCGTGCCCAGCGGCCTGCCCGTTGACCGTTGAAGACCGGCAGCATTCACGACTCGCGCATGGCGTTCCAGGTCCGGGCATCGCCGGGACGGCGATGCGAACGCCATCGGCCGGAGGCCGATGCTACGGCAAAGCATCCGCGCCGTAGCATTGCCGTTCTCGCTGACGGCGAGAAAAACCCCGTCCCGGCTATCGTGCGCCGTGCATTCTGCGGCGGCGCCTCAACGCCAGCAGCAGCGCAAGGGGCAGGATTCCCGTGCCTGACCCGGTGACGCAACCGCCGCCGCCATTGCCGCTGCTGCCGCCGCCAAGGCCCGTGCCGCCGCTGCCCACAGCCGCCACGTGAATCGTAAAGCTGCGCGCATCGGTTGATGCCAGCGCGTCCGTCACACGCACACTGAAGCCGTAGTCGCCCGCCGTGCCGGTTACGCCTGAAAGCGCGCCCGTGGCCGTATCCAGCGTCAGGCCCGGCGGCAGGGCGCCGGTATCAATGCTCCAGGCGTAGGGCTGCTGCCCGCCGCTTGCGGTAAACGTGACCCCCGTCCACGGCGCCCCCGCGAGGCCGTTGGCCAGCGCGCCCGCGTTAGGGGCGGCGAATGCCAGGGGCGCCGTGTGCACGGTGATTGAAAAGGGCTTGCTGTCGCTGTTGGCGGCGCTGTCGGTCACCTGCACCGTAAAGTTGTAATTGCCCGCCGTCGGCGAAGCCGCCGAAAGCACACCCGCCGCCGACATCGCAAAGCCCGCGGGCAGGCCCACCGCCGACCACGTGCGCGCGCCCACGCCGTGAATCGCCGTAAACGTGTGGCTATAGGGCTGGCCCGCGTTGGCGTCGGGCAATGACAGCGTGGTAATCGTGATCTGGCTTGCGTCGGGCGTAAACCGGATAAAGCGCCCGGCGGGGTAGGTCGCGACCTGCCCGGCGCTGCTCACAAAGTAGGGCATGTCGGCGCCGGCGATGATGGTGCTGCCGTGGTCGCAGATGCTGACGCTGTAGTCGCGCGGCTGGACGCATTCGCAGATCAGGATGACCTGGCCGGGCGGGGCGGTTGGGTCGCCGTAATTGAACTCAATGATGCCGGTGGCTTGATCGAGCATGGCCTTCATGCGCAGTGCGCTGGGGTCCCAGATCGTGGTGCTGGGGTTGGGGTCCGTTTCAAGGTAGCGCCACTCGACGGTCAGCACGCCGGCTGTGAAGTCCCAGGCAATGCGGTCGGCGTCGGGCACCGCCAGGCCGGTGCCGGTTTTGGCGTTGGTCCAGAAGGGCGCGATGGTCGGGCCGGGCCAGTTGGTGGAATGGCAGGGAATGTTGCTGGTGACGCTGCCCGCGCCGCCCAGAATCATGAAGCCGTTGTCGCACACCTTGAAGCTGGTGTACATGCGCCCGAAGTACGGAAAGGCAAAGCCCGTGGGGCTGATCTCGGCGGAAATCGCCTCGTCGCCCAGGGTCAGCGCCGTGCCGCCGGAAAGGTCGCTGTAGGTGCGGCTGCCGGCGCTTACGGCATAGGCCTGCGCGGCAAGGTGTCCAGCCAGCAGGGCAAGCGTGCATAGAATCAGGGTTCGCATGTTCGGCCTCCGCGCAACATCGTACCGTTTTCGATTGCCATGGCGAACTTTGGCGGCAAACTGTCTTACAGAAACGTAAGGGTGATCCCGCCATGCCGAAACCGGATGCACTGGCTGAAAGGCTGCGCGTCGTGCTGCGCGACCGCAGCCAGGCCGAAGTCGCCCGTCGCACCGGCAACACCGGCGCCAGCGTCAACCGCTGGCTGGCCGGCACGCGCATGCCCGCCGACTTTCTGGAAGCGCTGGTGCGCGAGTTCGGCGTCAATCCCGTGTGGCTGCTGACCGGCAAGGGCGCTACATACACGGCTGATATTGCCGTCACCGGCGAGCAGCTTGCCGGCAACCTGCTGGAACTGGTGGAGGCGATGGGCACCGTCGCGAAACTGCGCCTTGGCGCCGTTAGCGGCAAAGCCGGCGGCCGTGTTTTGCGCGAGCTTGCCGACGCCAGCAACCGCTACGAGCAACTGCGCGAAAACCTGCACAAGCACAGCAAGCCGGTGCTTGAGCGCGTGCTGGCCGACCTGCAAGCCAAGATGGCCCGCCGCGACACCGACCAGGCGCAGGGGCTGATCAAAACCGCCGAGGAAGTCGCCCGCTTCTGCGAAGACACAGCCATGCGCGTTTCGCTGGACAGCTTCAAGGCCGAGTACGCTTACCTTACCGGCCGCCGCGAAGACGCCCTTGCCATGCAGGAAGAAGTGGTGATGCGCATGCTGCTTTCGCACGGCGTGCGCGACGAGGGCACCTACCTGCAGGTGTTCAATCTCGCCAGCGCGCTGCTGGACCGGCGCCGCCTGCACGACGCCCGCCGCGTGACCGGCGCCGCGCTGGCGCTGGCCGAAGACGCCGAGCCGCGCTGGCGCGCGCTGCCCCTGCTGCGCTGCATGCTGGGCCTGCTGTGCCTTGAACTGGGCGAGCTTGACCGCGCCATTGGCCTGCTGCACCGCGGTCTGGCGCAACTGCCCGATGTTGACCCGCCCGTGCACGCCGACACCATTCACTTCCAGCGCAGCCACCTTGAGCGCGCGCAACTGCTGTCCGGAGCGCTGAGCCTGCCGGAGCTGCTGGCCCGGCGCGACTATCACCCGTGGTCGTTCTACAGCGCGACGTTGCAGGCCCTGTGGCTGGAAGATCCCGCGCACCTTGAAACCCTGCGCCCGCAGCTTGTGCCGCGCGACGACATCAGCGACCCCACCGCGCGCATGGTGTACGGCGCCGCGTTGCGGCTGGGCCGCGGCAAGGGCGCATGGCGCGACTTTGAGCGCCTGTGCAGGCAGGCAATCACGGCCGACCCCGCGCCATTTCAGCACTTTGCGGCGCTGGCGTTGCAGGCCCAGCTTGCGTTGGCGGCGCGCACGCGCGGCGAGGCCCTTGAACTGGCGCGGCAGGCGCAGCAACAGCTTGAGGCGCTGGGCCCCCGCATTACGCCCGCCCTTGAAGTGCGGGCGATTCACCATCGCACGCTGCTGCGGCTGGGCGAACCCGGCGGCGACTTCATGCAAAGCCACATGCGGGCGGGCTACCTGTGGCTTCGCAAACCGCAGTAGCATTGGCGTCCTCGCCAATGGCGTCCCAAGGCTGGGCATCGCCGGGACGGCGATGCGAACGCCATCGGCCGGAGGCCGATGCTACGGCAATGCCGTAGTAGCATTGGCGTCCTCGCCAATGGCGTCCCACGGCTGTGCATCGCCGGGACGGCGATGCAAACGTCATCGGCCGGAGGCCGATGCTACGGCAGCGGCCTTGAGCACAGCCGCGACTTCGGCTTGCGGGTCGCGCCACCAGTTGCGGCTCCAGATGCGGTGGATTTTCCAGCCGCGGCTTTCCAGAAAGCGCTGGCGGTAGGCGTCGCGCTCGCGGGCGCTGGGGGCGCTGTGCCACGTGGCGCCGTCGCACTCAATGCCCAGCAGATAGCGCGACGGCTCGGCGGGATCGACCACGCCCAGATCAATGCGATAGCCCGACACGCCGACCTGCGGCACAAGCGTAAGGTTGCTGCGGCTCAGTGCCTCAAACACCTGCTGCTCAAGGGGGCTTTCAAACGTGCCTGTGCGCGCCACCCGCACATCCAGCGCCGGGTTTACCGCGCGCAGCACGGCGTCGCGGTCGTCGGCGGCGCGGCGGCTGACGGCCTTGGCGTAGGCCAGGTACTCGCGCAGCAGGCGCGGGCCGCGATTTTTGGCGCTGCCTACGTCAAGCTGCTCGGGCTCGATGCTGGAAACGACATAGATGCGCTCTTTGGCGCGCGAGACCGCGACGTTCAGGCGGTTGTCGCCGCCCTCCTGGCTAAGGGTGCCGAAGCGGTTGTACACGCGCCCGTCGGGCTGGGGCGCGTACCCGATGCTGAAGATGATGATGTCGCGCTCGTCGCCCTGCACATTTTCAATGTTCTTGACGAACAGCGCTTCGTCGCGGTTGCCGCTGACGGGATTTTCGGCTTGCGCGATCAAGGCGGCAAAGGCCGGGTCTTCGCCGCAGCGGCGGTCTTTTTCGTCCATGATGCAGTCGCGCTGCGTACTGTTGAATGTAATCACGCCGATGCTGCGTTTTTCGCCGGCGCGCAGCAGCTCATGCACCAGCTCAAGCACCGCCTGCGCCTCGGGCTTGTTACTGCGGCCCTGCCACAGGCCGGTGACCTTGCGCCACTCAATGGGCGCGATGTTGATGCCGCTGGCGGAAGGCGCGGTGATCAGCCGCCCCTGGTAAAAGCCCTGGTTGGAAAACTCGATCAGCTCTTCAAACTTTGAGCGATAGTGGCACGCCAGCATCTCTTCCGGAAAGCGCGCCTTGGCCAGTGTCAGAATGCTCTCGCTTTCGGTGGCGGCGGTGTCTTCGTCTTCGGGCTCGTCGTCGCTTTCGCTTTGCAGGCCCAGCGCGCCGAACAGGTCAAAGGGCCGCAACTGCTGCTCGTCGCCCGCGACCACGCTGCGCTTTGCCCGGCACAACGCCGGAAACCCGAACTGCACAGCCATCTGCGAAGCTTCGTCGAAAATCACCATGTCAAACAAGCCCGCATCCAGCGGAAAGCACGCGCTGAGCGTTTCGGGCGATACCAGCCAGCAGGGCATGACTTCCATCAGCGGCCAGCGCAGTTCATGCACCAGCCGGCGGATCGGCCACAGACGGCGTTTTTTCGTGGCCTGGTGTTTCAGGTCGCGCCACGGTGTTTCGGCGCTGTGGCGGCCGTCAACTTCACGCCCCGGCTCAAAACGCGGCACCGTGGCGCGATTGTGCAACGTCAGCGCCAGCGCGCGGGCATTCAGCTCGCGCCGCCGGTCAAGCTCCACGCGCAGGCGTTCTCGCAACTGGTCGGCTTCACCGTGCGTGACTTTGCGCAGGGCGGGCGATTCGCGCTCGGCTTCGTCCACCCAGCCCAGCAGCAGGTTGCGCCGCACCGTTGCAACCCAGTCGCCGCCCTGCTTGCGCACGTGGCGAAACACGCTGCGCTCAACTTCGCGCAGGGGGTCCAGTATCGCGTCGATGGCCTGGAAAGTCTCAAAGCTGCCCAGCCCCTGTTTCAGCTTGCCGACCAGCGTGACCAGCGCCGGCACGTTGTCGGGCACTTTGCCGGCCAGCACGTCGCGGGCCTTGTCTTTCAGCCATTGCGCAAGCGCTTCAATGGCGGCCAACGCGGCGCTGTGGGCTTGCTCAAGTGTTTGCAGTTTCCCGATGTAGCGTTGCACCTCGTCGCCGGTGTCGGCAATGCCCTTGGCCGCAAGCCACGCGCGGCTGTGGTCG
The DNA here is from genome assembly GCA_019636195.1 of Planctomycetota bacterium. GTDB lineage: Bacteria > Planctomycetota > UBA8742 > UBA2392 > UBA2392 > JADJRK01. Next base: position 171,475 of record JAHBYA010000005.1, read on the forward strand.
CGCGCGCGGCGCCAATCGCCGCTGAAAAACCGAAACAGGCTGCCGCGCCTGCCGTTGTAAGTTTCCAGTTGCCGGCGCAGCGCGCGCAGCGCATCGGCCAGCAGGTGCGCCTCCGCATCCGGGTGCGGCACGCCCATCGCGGCTTGCTCAAGCGCTGTCGCGGCGCTTGCCACGCTGTCGAGCGCGCTGTTGATCTTCAGGCGGTCGCCCATGCCCAGCCGCGCGAAGCTTTCGCGGCCTGACCAGACTTCGGCGCTGTCGCCAAGACGCTCGTGCTGTGCGCGCAGGCGGGCCAGTGCGTCGCAAAAGCGATCAAGCTGCGCGGTGTCAAAGTGCGCGGCGGCGGCCATCAGGTCAATGTCGGACTGCTCGTCGCGCGGCGCCAGCGCGTACAGTTGCCGGGCCGTCATCCCGAAGCGCCGGGGGCGGTGCAGCTCGGCGGCCAGTTCGCGCAAGTGCGCTGTGCTGTCGTCGATGTTGCGGGCCAGCGTTTCGACTTCGCGCTCAAGCGAACCGGCGTCGCCCAGCTCATGGCCTTCCAGCGCCTTTTCAATATCCGCGTACAGGCGGTGGCGGTCGTTGGCGTAGTCGTGCACCAGCGCCACGTGCCGCGCCAGCCCTTCTTTTTCAAGGCGCTGATAGACAACGTCCAGCGCCGCGCGCTTCTGGCAGCACAGCAGCACGCGCTCGTTGCGGCTTAGCGCGTCGGCAATCATGTTGCAGATGACCTGCGACTTGCCGGTGCCGGGCGGGCCGTGGATGACCAGGCACTTCTCGGCGCGGGCGCGCAGCATGGCGGCTTCCTGGCTGGCATCGCTGGGCAGAATCCAGTGTGTGGCGGATTCGGCGATGGCGTCCATGGTGCGGGGCACGCCGTCGCCGGCGGGCACGTGGGCGCCGGAATCAAGCATGCGCGCCAGTACGTCGGGCAGGCCGCCGGCCTGGGCCTGCGCGATCAAGGCCTCATAGTCGGCGCTGAGGGCCGAGTCAGTCTGCGGAAAGTAGCCCACCACGGCGTGGCCCCGAATCGTGAACTGTTGCCCGCGCGGCACTTCGTCGGCGCGGTACTCGGGCAGGGGCGCCAGCGCGGCCTCAGGCTCGGCAAGGCGCAGGCCAAGCTCGCTCAGGCGTTGGCGAAACCAGGCGACAATCGCGCCGGGGTCTTTGGCGTTTTCGCCGTCGTCGCCCATGGCCTCAGCTTGTTCAATGAAGTCATCGGGCAGACGCGTGTTGTGGTACTGCTCAAGGGCCATGCGCAGCGAGGTATTGAACACCGGCTCAGCGTCGTCGCGGGGCTCAAGGTGCCATTCAACGCGGGCTTCGCGCGTAACGCTGATCTGCACCGGGTACAGCAGCAGCGGGGCTTGCAGGTAGGTGCCGTCGGGGTCGCTGCAATTGCCGGCGATAAACGGATAGCCGACGTACAGGTCCATGGCGCCGGTTTCGGCCTCAATGGCCGCGGCGTTGCGCGAAAGCTGTGTCAGGTTGGAATCGAGCTTGTTGTACGTGCGCGAGACTTCTGATTCGCCGGTGTCGTCGCGCTGGGTCAGCATGCGCGCGCGCTTGTCGGCCAGCACGGCGCGCAGCACCTCGGCGGCTGTGCCGGGCCGAAGCTGGTCAAGCTCGGTCAGGTCAAGGCACTGCTTTTTGGTCTTGCGCAGCAGGCGGATGCTCTTGTTGCCGCGCGTAATGTTCACCAGCCGAGCCGCCAGCTCGTTCAAGCGCCGCACCGCCGATGTGACCGCCGCGTTCATGGCCGAATCATAGCGGCGTGTCGCGACATGCCCACACGGAAGCCCTGAAACGCGACTGCAAGGCTGACAACAGGGTCGGGCCGGGTACGATCAGGGCGTGCCCCACAACGCCGAATCCGTGTACCTGTTCCGGCATGCGCTGCTGCGTGAGGCGGCGCAGGAGCTGCAACTGCCGCAAGACCGCGCGCGACTGCACGGCCTGGCTGTGGACATCATGGCTGAACTGCTGCGCGGGCGCCCCGAAATGCTGGATGGCGCGGCGCTGGAAATGGCGGACCACGCAAACGCTGCCGCACAGCAGGAGGGGCGGGCGCAGCACTATGCGCGGCTTGAGTGCGGCTATCTGCGGCGCGCGCTTGGCCACGCGGGGCGGCGCTATGCGCACGGTGTCGTGATAACGGCTGGACGACGGTTGCTGGCCAGCCCGTACCTTGAGGTCAACGACCGGGCAGAAGTGGCGCACAGCATGGGCACCGCGCATCGCCACTGCGGGCAGGTCGATGAGGCGCTGGAGGGCTTCCGGCAGGCGGCGGCGTCGGCGCAGAAGGCCGTTGAGCGGGGCCGCGCGCTGGTCGGCCAGGCGGACGTGTACAGCAACCTCGCGCGCTACGCCGAGGCCGAAAGGTGTTTCAACGAGGCGCTGGCTTGTCTGGGGCCCGAAGACGGCGGGTTCTACGCCGAGGCACTGCGCCAACTGGGTACCCTGCACCTGAGGCGGCAGGACCACGCGCAGGGCGTACCGCTGACCCAGCGGGCGCTGCAAGCCAGCCATGACGCCAACGACCCCGCCTGCGCAGCCGGCTGTGAAGTGAACCTCGGGCTGGTCGCGATGCACACCGGGCGCACGCAGGAGTCTGAGCAGCACCTGCAACGGGCGCTTGAACTGGCAAAGCGCGCGAACGACGACACCACGCTGGCGCTCGCCGCCGAGAACCTGGGTACGCTGCTGGCGCACCTGAACCGCATGGAAGAGGCCAACGGCTGGTTCAAGATCGCGCTGGAAACCACGCGGCAGATGGGGAACCTGCCGGCGCACGCCAGCACCCTGACCAACTTCGGGCACGCGCTGGTGGAGGCCGGCAGCCACGAGTCGGCCGAGTCAATCATGCTTCAGGCAATCGAGATGCACCGCGAGAGCCGCAACGTGGGCAAGATTGCGCAGACGCTGGGCAATCTGGCTGTGCTGTATCTGCGCACCGGCCGCGGCGCCGAGGGGCGCCGCCTGAACCTGGAGGCGATTGAGCTGCACCGGCAGGCGGGCAACCAGGGCTCGGAGTGTGTCGCCCGGCTGAACCTTTCATGGACGCTGTTTGAAGAGGGCCGACACGACGAAGCGCTGGCGCAGATTGCCGTGGCGGCCGCCACCGCGACGGCGATCGGCGACCCGCGCCTTCAGGGCTACGCGGTTTGCAACGAAGTGATCATTCGCGCGACGCGCGACAGCGGCCAGCCGGATCGACAAGGGTGGCAGCGGGGGGTTGAGCTTGTGCGCCAGTCGGGCGACCTGCGGGCTGTCGAGCGCTTGCAGTCGGATTTCAGCAAGCGGTTTCCGGCGGGCGATGTTTCGTGACAGGGGCCGGGAAAGAAACCGGGACAGTTGCCTGTCCCGGTTCGTGTGCTGTGTTGCTGGTGTGCGCGCCTATACGCCCACGGCTTCGGGCAGGAAGGTGTGGGCGAGCTTGGCGCGCTCGGCTTCCAGCTTGCCTGACTGCGCGTAAAAGTTGAACGGGTTGTCCCACACCACGCGCTGGATCTGCTCTTCGGTAAAGCCGTTCCGGCGCAGCTCGCCTACCGTCTTGGGCACGTTCAGGCAATCGCTGGGGCCCCAGTCGGCGCTGCTGTTGAGCATCATTCGCTCGGTACCAAAGCGTTTAAGGATGTTGCTGGCGCGTTCCGGGCTGAGCTTGGTGACGGGGTAAACCGTATGGCCGGCCCAGTAGCCGGCTTCTTTGGTGATGGGGATGGTCTCTTCGTTGTTGTGGTCGATCAGCACGTGGTCGGGGTTCATGCCGACTTCTTTGCAGATGTCGATGATGCGCTTGGTGCCCTTGAACTTTTCGCGGTGCGGCGTGTGCACCATGATCGGCATGTTGGTCTGCTTTGCCAGGTCAAGCTGCTTGCGCAGGTACTCTTCTTCGGCGGGCGTGTGGCTGTCGAGGCCAATTTCGCCGATCGCAAGGCACAGGGGGTGTTTTACCCACTCGGGCAGGATCGCCATCACGTCCTTGTTCACGCGCGGGTCGTTGGCTTCTTTGGGGTTCAGGCCGATGGTGCAGAAATGCTTTATGCCGTAGTCGGCGGCGCGCTTGACCTCGTAATCGGTCAGGTGGTGAAAGTAGTCAATGAAGGTACCGACGTTCGTGCGCGGCTGGCCAAGCCAGAATTGCGGTTCACACACGTGGGTAATGCCGGCCGCGGCCATTTTTTCGTAGTCGTCGGTGACGCGGCTGATCATGTGGATGTGCGGTTCAAAAATGCGCATGCGATGCTCCTGAATGCTGTTCGCGGAGGGCAATCCGGCGAAACGGCGCCGGACCCCGGGCGGCCCATTGTGCCAAATAGTACCGGCAGCGCACACAACCTGACGCTATTTCGGCGGCCGCAAGGCCGTGAATTCGGGCTGGCTGGACAGCCAGTCTGCGATTTCGCTGGTGCGCGTGACTTCACTGACGGTGCGGCCGGTGGTCTGGCCCGGCAGCTTGATCAGCAGGGGCGGGTGGCGCTCGCCGGTGAAGGGGTAGCCGTGGTCGCCGGTGATGATCAGCGTGCAGGAGTCCCACAGGCCGCGCTCGCGAAGCAGTGCCGCGAGCTGCTGAAGCCGTGTGTCGAGGTAGCGGCTGTTGGCCTGGTATGAGCTCTCGCCCTCAATGCGCCCGTCGCGGTCGTAGATGAACGGCGGGTGCGGCCACGCGAGGTGAAACACGCCGACGAGATTCGGGCCGTGGTCGCGCACGCAGGCGTGCACGTCGTCCATGATTTCCTGTCCGACCGCGTCATAGTAGTCGCTCCAGGCGGCGTTGGGATCGAGCAAGTCTGAAACGACGGGGATGTACTCAAGGTAGGCCGCCTGCTGAAGACAGGCGTACATGCGCACCGGCCGCGAGAAGTGCTTGGGAAATGACAGTGCGCGGGTGCGTACCGTGATGTCACGGCCCGCAAGCACGCGGCCATAGAGCACGTGAAAGCCCGAAACGACCCGCACGTCGCCCGGCCGCGCCAGCATGTCGAAGATGGTGGGCCGGCCCTGCCACAGGTCTTCGCCGCCATCCGTGACAGCCTCGTAATCCTTCCGCGTGATGTCGTTGCACTGGAACAGGATGGACGGCATTGCCTCAGTGGTGTGAAACGCCGGGGTCCGGCTTTGCTCAAACCATGTGAACTCGTTGCGGCAGCGTTGCAGAAACGGCAGCTCGTGCAGCGACTCGCCGAACACCAGCTCACGGTCAAGGGCGTCGCACACCAGCAAGATCACCGGCGCGGGTGGTTGTTTTGTCTGCGCGGGCGCAGGCAGCGGGTCAAGGCGCGTTTCGTGGCTGGGCTGCACGGCAAAGTAGGCCAGCATGACCAGCGGCAGGGGGGCCAGCAGGCGCGCGATGACCCTGGAAAACAGCAGCACCTTCAAGCGCACGGGTGGCAGCAGCGCGACCAGCCCGGCGGTGACCGCCGCGAAGACCCAGGTGTTCTGGAACACCCAGACGAAGGCATCGACGTGCAGCATCTGGCCAATGCCCATTGCGGCACGGTATGTGATGGCGGTGCCGGCGATCGCGCCGACCACAAGGCCCAGCAGCGCCTGCCAAAGCCGCGGCATACGCTGCGCGAACACAGCCCGGGCCAGCAGGTACACGGGCCACGCCAGCGCCGTGACGGCAAGCAGCATCAGCAGGTAGTCAAGGTACATCGAGAGCTGAAAGTGCGTCGCGCGCTGGTGCAGCGGCTCGGTCATGAACTCAAGCCACGGCAGCGTAAGGATCAGCACCGCCATGAACACATAGCCCCCAGCCGCCAAAGCCGAAACCGGCACAGCGGGTCGAGCAGCAGCAGTCGCAGCCCTGTCAGCCATTGGCGCAAGTATATGCAGGTTCCGTCGGTGCAGCAGCCCGCGTCAGTTACGCGGCGGGCGCACGCGCGTAAACTCGGGTTGGGCGTGCAGCCAGCGCACAATCTGGTGGGCACCGATCTTGTCCTCGACGACGCGGCCGCTGGTCTGGCCGGGAAGCTTCACGATCAAGGGTGGCTGGTTTTCGTATGGGTAGCCGTGATCTCCGAAGATGACGATGGTGCTTTGGTCGTACACCCCGGTGTCGCGCAGGGCCTGCAGCAGTTCTCCGAGTTTGACGTCGGTGTAATCCATGTTGGAGAGGTATGCGGTCATCTCGTCACGGCCCGCAATTTGCTCCGGGGGCAGCAACCCATCCGGGCCATAAGCAAACGGCGGGTGCGGCCACAGGAAGTGAAAGAAACCGATCATGCCGTTTCGGTTTTGGCGGATCGCCCTGATTGCTGACTCGTGAAGATCCTGGGACATCTCGACCACCCCGTCTTTGGCACCGAAAAGCCGCCGTGCCATCGGCCAATAGGCGTAGGTCGAAACGTGGTAGGTCATTACCTGCATGCGCTCGCCCACATCGGCGTGAACGGGGTACCAGAGTGCATGTTCGCGCACTGACACATCCCGGCCGGACAACATCTCCGCGTACTCAACGTGCGTGCCGCACGCAAAGCAGACGTCGCCGGGCTGCCGCAGCATCTCAAACAGGGACGGCAGGTCTGCCAGCACCAGGCCGGTGTCACCACTTGCGAAGTGCCAGCGTCCACGGTCATCCAGTGTCGCCAGTTCAGGCCTCTGAAACAGCACCGAAGGCGTCGTGTGTCGAGTCTTGTGGTGCGGGCTCACAGAGTTGGGAAACCACGTATAGTCGTTCACGCATTGCCGCAAGTTGGGAAAACGCGCCAGATTCCCCGTGTTCTCAATCACCGTCGGCCTGTCCAACGCGTCGAACATGAGGAAACACACCGGGCCGCCGACTGCTGCAGACTCTGTGCTCAGGTTTTCCGGTACCGCGTCAAGCCTGCAATCGGGTTGGCGGACTGTCGCGAACCAGGCCAGCAGCACCAGCGGCAGCGGCGCAAAGATTTTGGCTGAAGTCTTGAGTGTGCGCAGACCGGCGCGGTGCAGCAGCGGAACCAGCAGCAAGATCGACCATGCCGCTGCAAACCAGCGCATGTGGGCCTGAAATGGCTCCAGCGTGGTCTCTGATTGCATGGCGGCAAGCCCGACCAGCGCAGTCAGCACAAGACCCATGCCGATCGCGCGTACCACATGCCAGACTGCTCTGCCGCGCGCCCGCGTCACTTCATGCAGCCCAGCCAGCACAGTCGCGCAAGGCAGTGCGACAAGGGTTACCAGCAAAAGGACATCCAGAAAGGTCCAAAGTGTGAACCGCCAAGCGTCACGGTTGTCTGCTGCCATCCAGATGGAAGCCAAGGGCAGGGCGGTCGCGAACACGGCCATCCACGCATAGCCGAACACCGCCGCAGTTCGCCAGAGTCTGCTGTCCATGGTAGCGAAAGTATAGAAAGAGAAGCACGGACCGTCAGTTACGCAGTGGGTGCAGGGTGGTGAATGCCTGCTTTGGCGCACTTTCAGCCATTGGCCTCGAACTCCATCAGGGTTCGGGTTGCCTTGCCGGTCTGGTGCTCGGCCTTGTGCTTGTGCCCGGCTTGCGCCATTGCCGACACGAAGTCTTCGGCGGTCAGGCTTGCCCACAGGTTCTCGCGGCCTGCCGTCAATTGCTTGAACATCGGGTCGTCCGGCGCCACCCACTCCACCAGCAGGCTGGGCGCGAACCCGGCCAGCAACCGCGCCACCTGCGGCAGCGTCAAGCCGGCGCTTACCAGCAAGTGATGGCACAGCGCCAGCGCGATCGCGGCGTCGCCTCTGGCGCGCTGCAAGAATGACGGCCGCTCCAGGTTCATGTACCCGATGGCCGGCGTCGGGTTGGCCAGATTCGTGCGCGCGAACGCAATGCCCTTCAAGCCTTCGCGGCCGGCCTCGCGGTAGAATACATCCAGCGCGTCGTGGTCCAGGTCCGCTGCCAGCACGCGGCAGCCCTGCTGCAAGCAGATCCGGCTGTACGCGCCGGTGTTTGCGCCAAGGTCGATCACGTGCTTGCCCGCATGCCGCGCCGCAAACGCCTGCACCACCTCGCGCTTGGCCTTTTCGTCGGCATCGCTGTAGCTGTGCTGGTTGCGGTAATCGACCCACACGCCGCGCGGCTGGTACTTGTCGCGCATGCGTTGTACGCGCCGCGCGTTGGCGCGCAGAATGGTCGCCTGCACCTCAGGGTTGCCGGTGGGGGCGCCGCCCGCTTGCGCGCCCGCGCCGCCCGCCTTGCCGCCCGCCTTGCCGCCCTCAAGCCACGCCGGCAGGTACACGCTGGTCAGCAGCGAAGGCCGCAGCCAGCCAAGGCGCCCCAGCGCCCGCGCCATGCGCGACGGCGTTACGCCATCCAGCGAAGACAGAAAAACATCCGCCGGCGTGAACCCGCGCGAAACCAGCATCAGCGGGTACAAAAACATGCGCTGGAACTGCCCCAGCGCGTACCACACGTCAAGCCGCGCCGGCTGCACGATTGACCCGGCGTCTAGAAACAGCGGCTTGCCGTCGCGAAACGCCACGTTGTAGGCCGTCGCGTCCTGCAACGACAGCTTGTGCGGCAGCAGCGCCAGTTGAATCTCCAGCGTCAGCAGCGCCGCGTCGGCCAGCATGGCGGCGGTCCACTCGGCGGGCTGGGCGATGAAGTCCACCCGCTCGTGCTCAAGAAACATTACCGCATCGGGCGCGGACTGTCGCAGGCCGTCCGGCACGTCGCCGGGCGCAAGCTCACGCGTGCCAGCCAGCATGCCCTTTGCAATCAACTGCTCGGCTGCGGGCGCCGCCAGCTTCCACGCCCCGGCGCCGCGCTGCGTAAGCGCGCGAAACACGCGCCCGTCGCAATGCATCACCCGACCAGCCGGGTCGCGAAACGAGGCTGGATCGGCATGCACGTCAACTGTCACGAACGGGGTCCTGCTCGGGCTTGGGTGTTGCGTCGGCGGCCGGCGCGTCGGCGGGCTTGGCCTTGCCCGCAAAGATGAACTTGAACACACGCTTGACCGCGTCGCGGAAAAAGATCAGCACGCCGAGAATAGCTGCAATCAGCGACTGCAGGATGATCGAGCCTGTGCCCGGGTCAATGTAGGTAAGCGGCATAGGGGCATTGTGCCATTAACCGGCCCGGCTGCGAATGCACCGGTTAAATGAGGCGGCACGGGGGGCTTCCCCGTGCCGCCGACTGCGGGTGATTCTATTCGCCGGTGCCGACGAGCTTGCACTCGCCACGGCCGATCTTGGCAAGGCCGGGCAGCAGGCCCGTCAGGTCGCGGAAGCCCTCGCCGCCGACGCCGATGCCGATGGTGTGGATTTCGCACTTCCGGAACAGGTTCAGCCGCCGTGCGTCATCCAGGATCCATTCGCCCTGCGTGGCCGGCACCCAGTAGCCGTAGGGGCCGGGGAAGCGCAGGAACTCCTGGTCGGCGTGCTTGACGCGGGTTTCCGGGTCGCCGGTCTGGTCCCACGGGTCGCGCTTGTCCACGATCGCCCAGTCGTCGTCGGTGGGGTCGCCGTCGGTCAGTACAAAAATCGTGTCGGCGCCGTCGAACCAGGTGGTCGGGTCAACGTATTCGTACTCTTTGCCCATGCCGTTCTTCTTGACTTTGTACGCGCGGTGCAGGCCGCCGTGCAGGTTGGTGTTGCCGCGCAGCGTGCCATGCTTGCGGTCCTGCGTGGCGGCGCCCTTCTTGATGGAGTCAACTTCGCGCACCGCGGCTTCCACGTTCGCCTTGGTGGCGGGCACAAGGCCCTTGGTGGTCTTGAGCGTGCCCGCTTCCGTGCCGAACCAGATGACACAGAAGAACTGGTCTTCCTGCAGGCCGCGCAGGCTCAGCTTCAGGTACTCGCGCACCACGTCCCAGCGGATTGCGATCTTGTCCCAGGGCAGGTCGTCCTCAAGGCCCTTCTTCTTTTCCTCTTCCTTCTTCTCTTCTTCCTTGCCCTTGCCGCCGTCGGCGCCGCGGCCGGTCACCGGGCCCTTGGGCGGGGGTGGCTTCTTGATCTCTTCTTTTTCCTTGCCCGTGAACGGGATGCACATCGAGTCCGACATGTCAATCACGTACACAATCCGCTTGCCGTGCGTCTCAATGCCCACGAACTTCGTCGGCGGTGCAGCCGGCTTGTACTTGCTGTCGCGCTCGACTTCTTTCTTGGGGTTCAGCAGCAGGTCAAGCCACGGCTGTGCATTCACGTACAGGTGCTCGATCGCGAAAATCTCGCGCAGGTAGCGCGCCATCACAAGGCTCGTGCGTTCGTTGGTGAGCTTGTTGTCGATCAGCGGGATCAATTTCAGGCCCACGTTGCGGTACACGTTGCCCGCTTCGTCGGGCCGGCCAAGGCTGTGCGACTCTTTCCAGAAGTTGTGCGTGCAGCACTCAATCCATACCGCGCGCTCAACGTCTTTCCACTTCGGGGCTTCGTCCAGCTTGGTCAGCCACCACTGCAACACCTTTTCGCTGCCGTTTTCCGCCAGCGCTTCAAGCGCCGCGGCCCGCAGCCACAAAGGGTTCTTGTCGTTGCTTGCGCACGCCAGCAGGTCGTCTTCGCCGCGGTTCTGCTGGTGCAGCACCAGGCCGCGGTACCACAGCCACGCGTCTTCAGGCGCCTTGTTGGCTTCGCGCCAGGCGACCCACTTGTCGGTCCACTGCTCGTCCTGGAAGTGGCGCGCGACGATTGAGGTCAGCAGGTACTTCACGTGGTCTTTGGGCGCCTCGGGCTTGGCGTAGCTCTTGGTCAAGATGTCCCACGCGCCGGGGTGCTGGGTCTGCGCCAGCTTCACGCGGCCGCGCGTTCGCATCTGCAGCGACGGGCGCTTGATGTAGTCGTCATACGCGATTTTGGCCGGGCCCCACTCCTCGTTGGACTGGGTTACACCGAACCCGCCAACCAGGCAGAGCAGCGCGCCAACAGCCATCGCGCGTGATACTAACACTGTCTTCTTCATGGGCTTGCCTCGGTTTGTCCTCTATGGATACATGTAGCCGCGGCCGCTCCGCGGTTACGTACCATCCTCCACTCGGCCCAGATCAATCACATCCTAACGAGGTAGCACAGCCAGAGTTCGCGAAATCACCCGGTGTGACATTTGCATGACACGGCGCAAGCTGGAACGCAAACTATTGTGCCGAAAAGAGTTACACCGCTAGGCCCGGTAGCAGAAGTCCGGCTGGCCGATGGCGTCGCAATGCACGCGCAGGGCGACGCCGGGGTGGCGCTGTTCTTAGGGGTCGGGGACGAGGGGGGGGGCGACGGGGCCGGCTTCGCTTTGCAGCAGGCCGTCGGCGTTGTCGCGGATGACCAGCGCGGCTTGTCGGCGGACGTTCGGCAGGTAGAGGTCGGTGTACTCCTCGTCGCCAAAGAAGTGCCGCGCGCGGGCACGCCCGCCGAAGCAGTTGCGAAGGCGGTTGCCGTCTTCTTCGTACTCGGTGCAGAGGTACTCAATACCATCGTCTCTACAGTGTGTTTACCGCCGATCCTTACCAGACGTCCATAGCGCCCTTCAGCCCGTGGACTTCTTCCTTCGAGTACAAGTGCCGCAGTCCTGCGACTCTTGGGTTACGCCTTACCGGGTGCTTGAGATCGGACTCGATGTAATGCTTCATCGTCTCAAATCGAATCCCGGTGAACCGTTCACTCTCTACGAGTTCCTTGAAGCGATCGGTAACAAACTCGCCGCCCGGGTAGATACGGAAGTAGTCCGAACCATCCCAAGAGCCCTCATCAAACAGACCTTCGCCGGAAGTGATTGGCGTGAACCAGCTCATTCCGCACGCTGGACAGTGGTCCCTGAGCACGACTCCGGAGGCCGGATTCGGAAGCCCACCCCACCCAGTGCAGGCGATCTCCCAGTACTTCAGGGGTTGCGTGCCATCCCTTGACGTATGCCAGCACTCCGCATCTACGAACTTGACGCCCCGAACCTTGTTCGCCTCGAACGTCATCCGTACTCGGTCGGCAACCAGCCATCCGCTTGCGGACCAGATGAAGTCCGAAAACGGCGGGCGCAACTCCAGAACGAGCTTGACCGACCAGTCCCGCAACCATGCCACATGCTCGCTGTTCAACGGACATACTGAATCCATCCGTTCGAGTGGACTTACCACTGTCCAGTCAAAGTTTCCGCCACCCAAGATTGCCCAAATGTTCACTAGTCCACCCAGTCAACAGCTTCAAAGTTCTTCAACATGTTGGCTAATTTCTCCATTACATCGCTCTTAGTGGGCTTGGTACCAGCTGCTTTCATGTCGGCAAACCACTTCGTCCACTCTGCGTTCCACTTGCCGCCCTTGCCAAATGCCTTCCGGCCGGGCGAAAAGGGGTCAGGCACCGCCTCGCGGAGCCTGACCCCTTTTCGCGGGGGCCGACCCCTTTGGTTGCGCGGGATGCGCGAGGCGAAGAGAGGGCAGGCACCACTTCGTGCAGCCGGCCCCCCCTTGTAGAGCCTTGCCCCTTTGGGTCAGTGGGCCTTGCGTACGCGGCTGTCGGCTATGCCCAGTTCTTCGCGGTACTTGGTGACCACGCGGCGGCTGGCCTGGATGCCGGCGTCGGCGAGTTTCTTGGCGATGGCCATGTCGGACAGCGGCTTGGCCTTTTCTTCGCCATCGACGATCTCTTTGACCTTCAGCTTCACGGCTTCGCGGCTGGTCTCGCCGTCGTCCATGGGCAGGCCGCCGGTAAACAGCTCGTTCATGGCGACGACGCCCTGGGGTGTCTGCATGTACTTGCTGTACACGGCGCGCCAGACGGTGCTGTGGTGGATGCCGAGTTCATCGGCGATGTCCTGCATTTTCATGGGCTTGAGGGCGGAAAGTCCCCAGCGCAGGTAGTCCTGCTGGCGGCGCACGATGCTGTTGGCGACGCGCTCAAGGGTGCTTTGGCGCTGCTCAAGCGCTTCAATCAACTGCTTGGCGTGGTTGACCTTGCCCTTGATGAAGTTCAGGGCTTCCTTGTCGGCTTTGCGCTGCTCAAGCATGCGCAGATAGGTGGGGCTGATGCTGAGGCGCGGCAGGTTCTCGCGCGTAAGCTTGACGATGAAGTTGCCGTTGTCGTCCTGGGTGACGATCACGTCGGGCGAAACGACCTGGGTGGGCGTTTCGTTGTAGATCGCGCCGGGGTGCGGGTTCAGGCCGCCGAGCAGGTCGATCAGCAGCTTGGCTTCCTCGATGGTGATGCCCATGTCCTTGGCGATCTTGGGCACGCGGTTTTTCAGCACGTCGTCCCACAGGTCGGTCAGCAGGCGCTTGAGCTTGTCGTAGTCGGGGTCATCCTTGCCGATCTGCAGCAGCAGGCACTCAGCCAAGTCGCGCGCGCCGACGCCCCTGGGCTCAAGCGACTGCACGACGCCCAGCGCCCAATCGGCTTCTTCAAGGGTGTAGCGGTTCTCGAGCGCCCTGACGATGTCTTCGAGCGGGTAGGACAGGTAGCCGCGCGGGTCAAGCGAGTACACGATTTCTTCAATCAGGGGCAGGTCGATTTCGTCAATGTTCAGCAGCCGCACCTGCTCCATCAGGTGGTCCGGCAACTGGCGGCCCTGAGCGGCAACCTGCGCGAAGGCCTCCTGCTTTGCGTCGCCGTCTTCATCCTGCGGCGGCTTGGCGCTGCGCGACACGAACTCATCGACGTCGGTGTGCTTTTGCAGGAAGTCATAGACTTCTTCGTAGGATTCGCCGGCTTCGGTGGTCGGCTGGGGCTCGGCCTCGGCGATTTCGTCGCGGAGTTGCTGCTGCTGTTCAAGCTCGGTGGGCGCTTCGGGCGGGTCTTCGGCGGACATCTCGAGGGTGGGGTTCTCGAGCATTTCGTTGTTGATCAGCTCGTGCAGGTCCACGGTGGCCATCTGCAGCAGCTTGAGGGACTGGATGGTCTGCAACGACAGCACGGTGCGCTGTTCAAGGCGCTGTGAGACGCGCATGTCGAGGCTCATGCCCGGTCCGCTCATCTGCCTCCTTCAAAGGCCTGCCTGCCGCTGAGGGCATCGGTCAGGATTGCGCTGCTGACGTTTTCGATTTCTGCGCCGGCGGGCACGCCGCGGGCGATGCGGGTGAGCTTGATTTTCTTGCGCTGCGCCACGTCGTGCAGCACGTCGCGCAGATAGACGGCTGTGCCTTCGCCTTCAAGGTCGGGGCTGGTGGCGAGGATGATTTCCTTGATGCCGCCCTGCTCGGCGCGCTTGATCAGGGGGCTGATGGTCAGGTCGTCGGGCTCAATGCCCTCAAGGGGCGCGAGGTGGCCGTTCAGGCAGTGGTACACGCCCTTGAAGCTGGCGGCTTTTTCGAAGGCCATGATGTCTTTTGGCGTCTCGACGACGCAAACAACGCCCTGGTCGCGCTGGGCGTCGCGGCAGATGGGGCAAGGGTCGGCCTCGGTCAGGTTGAAGCAGCGCGAGCACTGCTTGAGATTCTGTTTGACGTCGCGGATGGCGCGCGCGAGCGCCATGGCTTCTTCGTCGCTGAGCTTGACGAGGTGGAATGCCAGCCGTTCGGCGGTTTTGTTGCCGACGCCGGGAAGCTGTTTAAGGCTTTCCACAAGTCTAGCGAGGCTGTCAGGATACGCTGTCAAGGCTTTTTCCACAAAAGCGGTACGCTATTTGCTGACAACTGCTACAAGCGTACCCCATCCCGCCTATTTTTCAAGCACTTCAGTTTGCCCAAACGGCTTGCCCAGCCGCTCGTTCCACGCATGTAGCGCTTTTCCAACCGCCAGTTAGATTCACGACCCAGCCGCGACCATTTGCCGGAGGTTCAGATGCGTTACTTTTTCGCTTCGCTGTGTTTCCTTGCGGTGCTGTCGGCCTGCACGTTTGACGACGGCAACAAGCCGGACTCGGACTCGGCAACTGCAAAGACCGGCAAAGACCTGGTGCTGGATATCGGCGTGGCGAAGCTGGTGGTCCCGGCGGCGGCGATCGGCAGCGGCACCGGCCAGTTGCCGGCGGGCAGCCGCGTGACGCTTTCGCATGGCAGCAAGCCTTCGGGGCGCAAGCTGTACTCGCCGGTGATCAAGGTGGCCGTGAAGGACAAAGACGGCAAGGCCGTAACAGGCCTGAACCTCGACCCGCCCGCAACCTTTGAACTTTCGTACGACGCGGGCCTGGCCGGCGCCGACGGCGTAAGCCACGTTGAGCTTGCGCTGCTCAGCATCAAGGGCAGCACGATCGACGAGCTCGGCTTCACGACAATCGACGCCACCCCCGACACGCACTTCAACATCCCGTGGCCCAGCCGCGTGCGGGCGCGCTTCACCAGCCTGGCCAGCTACGCCGTGGGCAAGCACGTGGTGACCACGCCGCCGCCGCCGGTGGTTGCGCTGACGGGCACGATCAGCACGATCCTGACCAGCACGGCGTTTCAGCTTTCCAGCACCGGCGGGACGCACACCGTGAGCGTGCTGGTGCCGACCGGCGACACCACCATGCCGCCGACCGTGGTTACGCTGAATGACGCCAGCTTCAATGCCGCCAACCCGCTGAGCCCGACCAACCGCATCATGACGGTGCAGACCGGCGGCAAGACGTACACCACCGACCACGCGGCGGCGGGCGTGGTGTTTCAGCTCAATACCTTCAGCGGCACCAACAGCAGCGGCAGCCTGCTCGGCACGGTGGTTGAACAGGGCGGCAGCGCGACGCTGGCTGTGAACTACACGTTCACGACCGGGGGCGCGGCGACGGTGACGCTGGGCGGCACGGTCACCGAGGTCGCGGGCCGGCGCACGATCAACCTGACCGACGCCGCAGGCGACGAGCAGGTGCTGATACTGATGCCCGACACCTTTCCCAATGCGACGCTTGACCCGATCACGTTTGACGACGCGAGCTTTGACAGCACCGACCCGCTGAATGCAGCGGGGCGGCTGGTGACCGTGACCGCGGGCGGCGACACGTTCAGCAGTGACGTGCCGGTGCTGGGCAGCGTGACGGTGACGTTCACGAGCTTTGACGACGTGACGTTGCAGGGCGCGGGCACGATCACGGGCACGGTGGTCAGCGCGACGCCTGCCAACAAAACGCTGAACTACACCTTTACGGTGACGGCGGGCGGCCCCGGCGGCAACGGCACGCTGACGCCGGGCACGCCGGTCACGGTCACGACCGATGCCGCCCATGAGGCGGAGGTTTCGTTTGCGTTCAACTTCAGCGAGTACATTGTGGCGTGGATCGGCGATGTCGGCACGACCAACCGCGAACTCGGCTTTGCCGCCGTGGAAGCGGGAACGCATGCCATTGAACAGCGCGGCACGCTTGAGCCCACCTTCAACCTTGACCCGGCGGGCGGATTTGCGCTGGCTTCCAACGATGTCGCCGACGTGGTGGCGGTGGGCGCTACGGGCAGCGACGCGGGCACAGCGACGCTGGTGGCTGTGTTCTATGACGCGTTTCTGGAAAGCCAGTACGGCAGCGACGTGAACCTCGGCACCGGGGCGTTCCCGCGCGCGGCGTACCACATTGACCAGGACCGCTTTGTGCTGGCGTGGCAGAGCGGCAGCAACGTGATGGCGGCGGTGTTCACGTTCAACGGCACGCAGGTCGGCAGTACGGTCACGATGTTCACGGGCGCGACGCTGGCCGGCCTTGCGACGGCCGGCGACAGCACGGACGAAGCGCTGATCACGGCGAGGGACGGCAGCGGTGTGGTCGGGCGCTACCTTACGGTAAGCACGGGCGCGGCGGCGGGCGCGCAGTTTGACTTGAGCACCAGCGAAGGCGGCGGCATGTGCGTCTGGGAGGCCGCGGGCGGCCAGTACCTGGTGATCACCGAGACCTTGGTGCTGGGCTTTTTTGCCGCGCAGCAGGTGATCTGCCTTGCGGCGGGCACGACCGTGCCCGTGGGCAGCGCGCTGACACTGCCGTCGATCGACGCGCCTTCGCGCGCCGCATGGGGCGCGGACGGCGCGATCTTCATGACGCCCAGCACGGCGTTGTTTGCCATGGACAGCAGCGTCGCCGGCGCCGAGCTGCTGGCGACGCCGTTGTACGGCAGCCAGCAGGGCGGCTTGAACATCGACACTTCGCCCAACGGGCCTGCGTTTGCATCGGACGAAGACACCGAGTTCGTGATTGTCAGCAGCACGGGGGCCACGGGCGTGACGTTGCAGCCGCTGACGCTTACACCGTAACGAAAAGGGACGAGCCCCACACTCGTCCCTTCCCTTTCTGCGGGGGCGCGTTTGCGCCTTGCTCCGGCAGCGTTTACTGCGTTTCGTCTTTCATTGCTTCCTCGCAGCGGCGCAGGACATCCGCGTCGGCGTCGCGCAGGGCGCGCCTTCTGATGGGTTCAACGATTCGGGCGGCCTTCTGCATCCGACCTTGGCGGTGCAAAGCCATCGCTCGATTCAGCTTCGCGATCGTTTCCAGTTGCTGGTCCCCTTGGTTGCGGGCGTACGTTACGCAGTACGCGGCCTCTGTTTGCAGGTACTTCCAGGCGCCCGCTTTCTCGGCCCAGAAGAACAGGTTGTTCCAGCAGTGGCGCATGCGGCGATGGTCGGCCAGGCCTTCGGCGGCTGTGCGCATGGCAAAGCTGAAGGCGCGGTCCATGCCGCTGATGTCGCGCAGGTTGCCCAGCACGTTGGCATAGCTGAAAAAGTACTCGTACAGGTTGGCAGTGCTGAACTGGCCAAGGCACGCCTCCAGCACTTTGTCTTCAAGGACTTCGCGGGCCTGCTGCCAGCGCTCAAGGTCCATCAGCACCCAGGCCTTGCGCATCATGCACTGGCCCAGAAAGTCGCCGGTGATGACAGACTTGCCGTCCTGCCTGCCGAGCAGGACTTCCCAAGCTGCCAGTGATTGTTCAAAGCGACTCTCGCGGGCGAGTGCTGCGGCCTGATTGAACTGTTGAACGAGATGCGGCGAGATCAGCGTATCGGTACTCATGGGAACCTCCGGGATCGGAGGGGGACCCAAGTGTCCTTCAGGACTATACACCGTGAAAGATTACGGGGCAAGCCAAAATACTACAATTTGAAATGCGTGGACACCAAATACTATGAAAACAGGCGCCCGCAGGCGCCTGTTAGGTGGGTTACCAAGGCCTAGAACGGCGGTTCATTGTGGCCGAAATCGTAGTGGCCGCGACGGGTGTCGCCCTTGCGGTTGTTGTCGATGTCGAATTGCAGCAATGCGCGCTCAAGGGCGGCGTCGATGTGGCGCGACAGCTCTTCGTTTTCGCCGGCGCGCAGCAGGGCACTGGCGTGCGGCTGGTCCACGAAGTCGCGGGCCATCTCAAGCAGGCGCGAGATGTCTTTGGGCTGCCAGGTGTTGGCGCGGCAATGCTCAATGACGCGCAGGTCAAAGCGGTCAAAAATACGGCGCAGCGAAGCGTCGTCGCGCGGCGGCGCGCCCGGCGGCGGCCCGCCCACGGCCATGGTTTGCGGGGCCTGCGGCTGCTCGGCGTGCTGCATACGCGCGCGGCGCACGGCACTCAGGTGGCGCATCTCGCGGCGGTGATTGACCAGGAACATGAACATGAAGAACAGCGAAATCCCGACCGGCACAGCCACAATCCCGCGGCTGCCCGCGCCGGAGCTTGCCAGCGCAAACAGCGCAATCACGGCGATGACCACCGCGATCACCCAGACCCACGCGCCGCCCTTGGCCGGGGGGGCGAACTGCTGGTCGGGTGTCTCCTGCCAGGTGCGCTCACGATCCCATGGGTGCATCATGATGAATCCCTCGACATGGCCCGGGTTGGCTGCCCGAAGGTAAGTATAACATGCAATTGTCAGCCGTGCGTTCCGAATTCCGGCTGCGGCGCGGAATGCCCGACACACCTAGCCCGCCAGCTCAGCCAGTGCTTCAAGCACCTTCTCGGCGTGGCCATCGACCTTTACCTTGGCAAAGATGCGCGCGATGTTGCCCTTGGGATCAATCAGGTACGTCGAGCGGATGATGCCTGTGACCTTGCGCCCGTACATCAGCTTTTCGCCGTAGCAGCCGTAGGCTGTGCAGACCGCCTTGTCCTCGTCGGCCAGCAGCGGGATCTTCAGCTTGTGTTTGACCGCGAACTTCTTTTGCTTCTCGACGCTGTCGGGGCTGATGCCCAGCACCACGGCGTTGGCGTTTTCAAACTTGTTCACCAGACTGGTGAAGGCAATTGCTTCTTTCGTTCAGCCGGACGTGTCGGCCTTGGGGTAGGCGAACAGCACAACCCACTTGCCCTTGTAGTCGGACAGCCTGTGGGCCTTGCCGTCCTGGTCGCGCAGGTTGAAGGCCGGCGCCTTGTCGCCTTGCTGCATTGCGGTGTCTCCGATTGGGCCTTTTCCGATGCCCCGCGGCACTATAGCTTGCACGCGCGACAGTCGAGGGCCAACGGTGTCCGACATTTCTGCCAAGACCATCCAGCCCAAGGGCTACGCGCGCCTTTCGCCGCAACTGCGCGCGCGCCTGGCCGACGTGGCCGCGCTGGCTGCGGGCGTGGTCAGCGTGATCGCGCTGTTTGCCGGCAGTCACCTTGAAGGCGTGTGGCTGCGCGTGCCGGTGCTGCTGGCGCTGCTGCTGCTGTTGCCGGCGGCGTGGTTTCTGTACCGGCGCAAGGGGCACACCGCCAGCCCGTGGGCGCGCGGCGGGGTGCTGGCGGGGCTGGGCGGTTTGTCGCTGCTGGCGATGGCGCTGCTGCACGCGTCCGGGTGGACGGCGCTGGCGGGGCTGCTTTCGATGGCGGCAGCGCTTGCGTTGCGGGGCAGCGTGGCCAAGGCGCTGGTGCGCGGGCGCGACCTGAAGGTGGGCGAGCGCAAGCCGCTGTCGGTGCTGTTCGAGAACATTGAAAGCCTTGCGTCGGCGCTGGTGCTGGTGCTGCTGGTGTGGCACTTCGGGCTTGAGGCGTTTCGCATCCCTTCAGGCAGCATGGCGCCCACGCTGCTGGGCGACCCGGTGATGGGCGACCGCGTACTGGTGGACAAGTTCACGTACGCGTGGCGCGACCCCGAGCGCTGGGAGCCGGTGGTGTTTCGCTACCCGCTGCGCCGCGGCGAGCCCTACGTCAAGCGCTGCATCGCATTACCCGGCGAGCAGGTGCTGATTGCGCAGGGCGACATCTACATCAAGCGTCACGAAACCGCGGAGATTGAGCTGCTGGTCAAGACCGACCGCGCGCGCGAAGTGCTGTGGCTTCCGTACGTGTTCAGGCTCAAGGACAAGACCGACTGGGTCAAGCACTTCCATCGCGGCGGCAGCGCCGACCTGGTGGATGGCGCGATCGTGCTGGGCAGAGACGGCAGCGCCACCTTCCCGCGCGGCAAAGACGATGCACCCGGCGACGCCGTTGATCACGATGCCAGCTTCGGCGCGACCGAGGGCAGCAAGGAACAGTTCGGCAATCA
Source organism: Planctomycetota bacterium (assembly GCA_019636195.1). Lineage (GTDB taxonomy): Bacteria > Planctomycetota > UBA8742 > UBA2392 > UBA2392 > JADJRK01. The sequence goes on from JAHBYA010000005.1 coordinate 191,692, forward strand.
CATTGTTGGCGACCTGCGGTTGCGCGCCCGTGCCGACCTCTCCGGCGGCAAGGGCCTTGAGGTTCGGCTGGTCCGCGACGCGGACGAGTACCTGCTGGTGCTGTCCGAGAAAAGCGCCCGGTTGTTCCATACCGAGCAGGGCAGCGACAACGTGCGCGAGATCGCGATTGACGAAGTCAGCGGTGTGCGCCCCGGTGAAAGCTGCAGCTTCAGTTACTCGCTGGCCGACGGCGAACTGGTGCTGGAAGTGAACGGCGAAGTCGCCGCGCGTCGGCGCGTGGGCACGGCGCTGCTGGACCAGTTGCGCGCCCGCGACGCCGACTCACGGCTTGCCCTGAACAGCGCGCAGGCGCTGGCCATCGCCAAGGCTGAGCCTCCGGGCGGCCGGCGCGGCCGCATTGTGCTGAAGGCCGCGGGCGAGGGCGCCAGCGTACAGGTGCTGGGTATCGACCGCGACGTGTACTACATAGGGCGGACGCTGGAAGAGCCGCGCTCGCGCACCGAGCTGCCGCTGGGCGTGGCGCTTGCGGGCGACCAGTACTTCGTGCTGGGCGACAACTCCCCGGGCAGCGCAGACTGTCGCTACTGGATTCGCGTCACGCTGTTCCTCAATGACGGCACGCAGGTCACCGGCAGCCTTGATGACCCCACCCAGCCGGAACTCACCAGCCTGCTGAAAAAGGCTTCCGTCGCCGGCGATCCCTACAACGCCTACGCCAAGTTGTTCCGGGTTGCGCACTTTACGGCCGCTGAACGCGGCGACGACCGTGACCAGCCGGACGCCCGGACGGTGCAGGAGGCGTTTGAACAATTCAAGGATGCGGCAAAAAGCCACGGCCGCGGCGCCATCGACTTCTGGACAGAAGGCGGCGGCAAAACGCGCGTAGTTTTGAAGGATGTGGATGCAATCCAGGTTGAGGCGCACCCGTACGTGCAGCGCAAGTTGTTTGTCGGGCGACCCTTTGCGGTGTTTCTGTCCCCCCGCGGCATGAAGCTGATTGACTGAAGTCGCGGTGTGCGAGCAGGAATTTTCGTGATTGGCCGGAACCCGCCCCGTACTTCATGGGTCGATTTGTCGGATTTGGCAGATGGCTGGCACGGGCGAGCCCCGCGATGATTCCGTGGTGGACAACGCCCGTAACGGGTTGCCGGGATCATTTGAAGCACTGGTCCGGCAGTACCACGCCGCCATCTACCGCCAGATCCTGCTGGTCGTGAACGGAGACAGGGCCGCGGCCGATGACGTCGCCCAGGAAACGTGGTGGCGCATCGCCAAGGGTGTCAAACGCTTTGAGGGCCGGTCGGGGTTTTACGCCTGGGCCTGCCGCATCGCCCACAATGAGGGCAAGCGGTGGCTGGGGCGCAACGCCCGCAAACTCCGGCTGGTGCCCGAACAGGCAACAGAGCAGGCGCCGGAAGAAGCACACCCGGCCGAGCAGTCAGAAGTGAATGAGCAGGTGCGGAAGGTGCTGGCCATGATGCCGCAGAAGTTTTCCGCGCCGCTGATGCTGGAACTGTGGGAAGACATGCCCTTGCGCGAGATCGCAAAGGCGTTGGGGGTGCCTGAGGGCACGGTAAAATCAAGGCTGTTCAGGGCCCGTGAAAAGTTTCGCGAACTCTGGCAGCAGGTAACAGGCGAACAGGGTCAGTAGCCGGACAGCCGCAAAGTGCAACCAAAGCAGCAATGAACAACAACGTCGAAAACCTTATCCGCAACGCCAGGCCGCAGGCGCCGTCCCCGGACGCCCTGTTGGCAAGGCTGGCGACGCGCGGGATGCCCGCCGCGGTCGGCGCCGGCTACTGGCTGATGCGGGCGGCGGCGTTGATTGTGCTGGCGGCGGGCGCGGGCGTCGTGGCAGCCATGATCGCACGCCCAACCGTGGGGAGTCCCGCCGCCGGCACGCCCGCGGTCGCGGCCATCGAAGTACCGGCCGCAGCCGACCCGTTGTGGCAGGCGCTGGAGCAGCAGCGCCAGCGCATCGAAGCCCTTGAGGCAGACTTTGCGCGTGAGCAGCAGTTGCGCGCGATCACCCGTGACGAAGTGCGCGCCCACCTTGACGAGCGCGAAGCCGCACAGCGTGAACGCCACCTTGATCGGCACATTTCGCATGTGCGCCGCCACTACGCCCGCGACATGGAGCGCAAGCTGGAAGAGCTGGAGGGCCGTGACCTGTCCCCCGAGGCGCTGGCGCGTGCACGCGAAATCCTGCTGCAGCACGGCGAGAGCGCCGAAGAATTGATCCGCGGCAGCTACAACGGCCGGCGCGGCGGCCAGCGCGACATGCACCGCATGTTCGCGACGCTGGCCCGTGAAACCGAAGACCGGCTGGCGCGAGTCACCGGCGACAACAACTGGAAAGACGTGCTTGGCGATTCACCCGAGGATTGGGGCCCGACCAGCGAGTTTGAGGACCCCGCGGACTACGAAAACATGCTGAATTGGATGCGGCGGAGCAGCCGCAGTTGAGAAGCACCTGTGCAGCACCAAGGAGTGTCAATGAAACCCATCTGGATGATTGCGATTGTTGCGGCCTCGCTGGCAGCGGGCGGCGCGGGCGGTTTTGCCGCCATGGAAATGAACAAGACCCCGGCCCCGGTGGTCGGGCAGGTCAAGACCGACAACGAGCACAGCCCTGACCACAGCGCTGACGCCGCGAGCAAGGACGATATCGGCGCCCTGAGCCGGCGCCTGAATGACCTGCAGGTCAGGCTTGAGCAGGCCGAAAAGAAGGCCGCCGAGAACACGCGCCTTCAATCAGAGATTGAGGCCAGCAACAAGCGCATCGCCGACCTCGAGAAGAACCGCAGCACCGGCACCGTTGACTCGGGCACCAGCAGCGGCGGCGCGGCCACCGGCGATACCGGCGCGGTGCGCGCACAAGTCCGTGCGGAGCTTGAAGCCATCGAGCAGGAAAAGCAGAAGGCCGAGCAGGAACGCCGTGAAAAGCAGGCCCAGGAGTGGGCCGCGGCCCAGAACAAGGCGATCGTTGACCGGCTGGTCAAGGACCTGAACCTGACCACCGACCAGCAGTCCAAGGTCGAAGTGATCGTCGCCGACTACCAGACCAAGCAGCGCGAACTGTGGACGCGCGCCGGGCAGGCCCGCGAAAGCGGCCAGGAGTTCGACTGGCGCGCCGAAGGCCAGAAGGTTGAGACCGCGGCGCAGGAGTCCATCCGCGCCGAGTTGCTGGGCGGCCAGCTTGAGACCTTCAACAGCTTGGTGTCCGAGCGCGGATTGAACAGCCTGGGCGGTCGCGGCTTCGGCATGGGCATGGGCGGCCAAGGCGGCGGCGGCCAGGGCGGTCGCCAGGCGGTCGGTCGCGGCGGACGCGGCGGCAACGACTAACAAACTTGCTGGGCACCCGGGAGTTTGGGCCCGCTTCGGCGGGCCCTTCCCGTTTGTAAGCGCCGCGAGCCGCAGTGTGACCGCGACGCGCATGCGCAAGCGTAGCATCGCCGTCCCGGCGATGGCGTACTCACGGGCCTCCGGCCCGTGGCAGACATCGGCCGGAGGCCGATGGATACGCCATGCGCGGGACGCGCATGCTACGGTGTGCTTTTCCGTTACAACGCCGTCCCGGCGATGGAGTCGCCGCTAACCGGGCAAGCGCGTGAACTCGACCCAGTCAATCTCAATGTGTTCGGGGTCGCCGTCTTCGCCGTGAATCTGGAAGCGCCTGACCTGCACGCCCATCGGCATCGGTTGCGTGCGGTCCAGCGTGCGCATGAACTCAGCCAGCGGAATCTCAATCTCTTGCCACTGGCCGCCCCTGACACCCTTGAGCACGCGGCGGTGGTTTTCGTCGGCGCCAAGCTGGATCACAAGGTCGCTCCCCTGCTTGATCCTGAGCCGGAAGCGCACAACGGTGCCGGCGCTTGCGGTCACCGGCTGGCGCAGGTGAAACGCGATGCCGCGCTCAGGTTCGCCGGGGCCGGCCAGCACGCCCTCTTTGACTTCGCCGCCCCACAGCGTGCCGGGCGAGTCTTCAAAGTCTTCGCGGGCCAGCACGCGGCGCGGGGTGTCGTGGACAAAGCGGTACTCGCCGCGCACTTCGTCCCAGCTTGTGCCGCGCGTGCGCTTGAAGCCGTCTTTGCCAAGCCGCGATCGCACGCCCGCAAACAGCTCGTGCCCGCCGCTGGTGGCCTTGCCCGACAGCAGGTGCAGGTCAAGCTCGCGCAGCCGCGCCTCAATCACCGCCACGCCGGAAAGTTGCAGCGCAACCTCGCCGGTACTGATCTCCAGTGACTCAGTGTCGGCGTAGCAGGCGCCGCTGTGCAGTTCAACGCCAAGCGCGCCCTCTGCTTCACGCAGCGTCGCTTCGCCGTCCAGCCGCAGCAGCGCCCCGCCGCTCAGCGTCAACTCAGCCCAGCCGCTTACGGCCAGGCGGTCGTTGGCGTGAAACTCAAAGCCGGGCTCCGCCTTCAGGCGCTCAAAGGCCCCGGCGCGGGTCACGCGCAGGCCGTCTTTGCGCGAGGCCCGGAAGTCGCGGGCAACCACGACTGCCTTGCGCGCTTCGGTGGCTGGGCGTTCGGGCGCGGGCTGGGGCGGCTGCTCAACATCGTCGCGGCGCGGCGCCGGGTCAGGGATCACGGGCGGCGGCTCGGCGGGGTCAGGAAACGACCCCGGCGGGTCCGTGACACCGGGCGGAAACTGCGGCGGCGGGCCTTCCGGCGCCGGCGGCTGCGGCAGGCCGGTGCTCTCGCGCGGCTGGCGCGGCCCAGGCTGCGGGGCCTCGGGCTTGGGCTGATCCGGCGCAGCGGGCTCGTGGCCGGTGCTGTCGCCGGCTGTGCGGCCGCCGCGCGGGGCAACGGGCGCAGGATAGGTGTCGGGCTTATCGGGCTTGGCGACGCTCTCGGCGCGGCGGCGGTCAGCCGACTCGGCGTACCAGACAATCGCCCATGCCGCCAGTCCGGTCATCAGCAGCACGGCGGCGGCAGCGGCCAGCGGGCGCCACAGCGGCATACGGCGAGGCGGGGGCACGATTTTGCGGGGCGCGCCGTACACACGCCGCAGCACTGCGTCTGACAGGTCCACGGGTTCACCAAGCTGCTCGCGCAGGCGGGCCTCAAGGTAGCGTTCAGCCAGTTGTTCGCGCTCGTGGTTCATGCTTCCAGGTGGTCTTGGCCAATCTGCCTTGCAATGCACTCGCGCAGCTTTTCCTTGCTTCGGCGCAGCAGCGTCTTGGCGCCTTCACTGTCCAGGCCCGTCGCGAAGCTGATCTGTTCGCGGCTGGCGTTGTCGCCGTAGCGCATTTTCAGGGCCAGCCGGGCGCGCTCGGTCAGTTTGTCCAGGCAGTTCTGCAATGCCTTGATGTAGGTGTCTCCGAAATCGCTGCCTTCGTTGTCGTGCCAAGCGCTTTCCAGGGTGTCATCGCCGGGCAGTGCTACCTCACGTTTGTGTTTGCGCAGCCACATGAAATAGAAGTTGCGGGCGGTGGTGCGCAGGTACGCGCGGGTGCCGGGCTGGTCGGTATCGGCAAAGCCCGCATGGATCGCCGCCACAAAGGTCTCCTGGGCCATGTCCTGCGCCAGCGCCTCATCGGCGCCCAGAAAACGCAGATAGCGCAGCAGGCTTTGCTGGTGGTCCTTGACCAGCGCTTCTATTTCAGCGGCACTGCGCATCCGCCATACCCAAGATGAGTTGGACCCCTGCAAGGGGTCAGAAAAGTGTGATTCCATTGTCGCCGATGGCACAGCCAAGCACAAGCAAACTGCGCGGCTACTTTGCACAAGGGCGGTCAGTCTTTCGGGTTTGCATGCCTTTTGCGTTCTCGGTACATGCGAAAATCCGCGAAATCTGTGCAATCGCATGCTGACTTTCTGCATCGCCGAGCGCTTATGCTGGTATGGACGTGGCGACGCAGGTACGACCATCCGACGAACAGATCATCCAGGCGCACCAGCGCGACGTCTGGCGCTTCCTGGTTGCACTGGGCTGTGAATCCAACGAGGCCGACGACCTGACGCAGGAGACTTTCCTCAGTGTCCTGCGCGGGCCCTTTGAGTACCGCGGCGACGCCGAGACCGCCGCATGGCTGCGCCGCACAGCCAAAAGCCTGTTTATCAGCACAATCCGCAAGCGGCGGCGCCAGGCGCTGGCGCCCAACCTTGACGACGCCGACGCGCAGTGGGAGGCGTACCAGTCGCAAGTGAACGAAGACCGCCGCATTGAGATGCTGCGCACCTGCCTGCATGAGCTGACCGAGCGCGCCCGCGAAGCATTGCGCATGCGCTACGAGCACGGCTTGTCGCGCGAGCAGATGGCGCAGAAGCTTGCGATGCAGCCGGTAAGCGTGCGCAGCCTGCTTGAGCGCGCGCGGGCGGCGCTGCGCGAGTGCGTGGAACGGAGGATCGCGAATGTCGAACCATGAGCGATTCTGGGAAGCGTCGATCGCCGAGGCGGTCACAGGGCGCAACCCGCCGGACCAGACGGCCGTGATCCTTGCCCGCATGACCGCGCCGCCGAAAGCCGCCCCGCGCCGAATGCGCTGGCTGCGCTACCCTGCAGAGCTTGCGGCGGCGGCGGCGCTGGTGCTGGCGATTGCGTGGGTGACCGGCGTGTTCACGCCGCCGCCCGAGTCACCCGCGCCGGATGCCAAGTGGTGGGCTGCACCGGGCGCGGTGGTGCATGAGCGCGAAGGCGAGTTGGTGCTGGAAAGCGGCATGCTGCTGTGCGCCACGGGGGCGCCGCGCGTGGTAAGCGGCAGCTCGGTGTTTGAAAAACTGGATGGCCTTGCGCTGTTGAGCGCCGGGTCTGAACCCACGGCGGCGGAACTGGCCGCGGTGCAGGATTGGGTGTCAGACAAACTGGAGGAAGCCATGCTGAAACAGGCGGGAAAGTGGGCCGCGGGCGCAACGCTGGCGGTGCTGATGCTGCAGGGCAGCGCCACGCTCGATGGCCGGAAGATCGAGGCACAGGCGCCGGCGAGCGCCGAGTGGCACGTCGTGCGCAGCGTGATGGACATCGACCAGTTGCCCAAAGGTGCAAAGTACGTCGATGCCAGCGGGCTCGCCGCGGCGCACCTTGAGTTTCTGGTTGAAGTGCCGAGCCTTGAGGCAATCCGCCTGCGTGACGGCAAAGACCTGCGCAGCGAGCACCTGTCGTCGCTGAAGGCGCTGAAACGCCTGCAATGGCTGGACATCCGCGACGTGCAATGGGCGCACGAGCCGGACCTCGCGCCGTTGACCGAGCTGCCGGGCCTGAAGCGGCTGGGCGTGGACCTGATTCCTGCCGTCTATCTTGAGGGCAATCGTGTGCACCGGGCCTTCCATCGCGGCAGCTCAGGCGAGGGTTACGTGGAATCGCGCAGCCCCAACCAGTCGGGTGCCAACATCCTGCCGTACACAATGCGGGACAGTGTGTTTGAGCCCTTGAAGAAGCTTTCAGCGGCGGGTGTAACCCTTGAGCTGGGGCGCTGGAACCCGCCCTCAGTCGAAGAATTGCAGAGCGTCGTGGAAGCACTGCCCACGCTGGCCGGCATCAGCCTGTTCGCGCCCACGACGGCGGAGATGAAGGTGATCTCGGGATGCCCGAAGCTGGAGTCACTCGAGATTGAGTACTACGACGCCGGGCAGATCGGGCTTGCGTACCTTGCCCGCAATGCCTCGTTAACGGCGCTGTCCATCCAGGCCGGGTATCTGAAAGTGGACGAGTTGTACCAGGTTGCCCGCATGGGCCTGCGCACGTTGCGCATTGTCGGGCGCTTTGCGGACTCGCCGGTCAACTCGTTTGCGCAGCTGGCCAAGCTGAAAGACCTGCGCGAGCTGGAACTGACAGGGCTGCAACTGGGCGACAACTGGATGGATGCGCTCAAGCCGATGGCCGCGATCAAGCCGCTGGAACGGCTGGTGATCGGCCACTCGTTCATCGAGGGCGACCAAAACAGCGAACGCTACGGCACCGCGCTGCTGCTGGGCTGCTTCATACCGGCCAAGCGGCTGGAACTGCGCCGTGAATACGTCGAGCTGCCGTATGTGGAGTCGCTGCTGAATGCCGAAGCCCTGCAACAGATGAAGGCGGCAGAGCATGTCGAGGAGATCCGCTTCGCGCTGACCGGCTCAGACGCCTACTTTGAACGCGACGATACGCCGCACCAGGACGTCGCGCTCAAGCGCTACCCGAACCTTAAGCGCATCGAAGTCAGGCGCGGCGGATTCAGGGAGCCCGACAAGGAGGACAGGTTCGTCGCATGGCTGCGCGAGAAGTTCCCCAACGTAACGGTCGAAGTCACCCCGTAGCTGCAAAGGTGGTCAACACGCGGTACCGGCTCACTGCACGGCCAGTGCAAAAGGGAAGACAGGCGCACGGGGCGCCTGTCTTCGTCTGTTGAACCGCTTTCTTCAGGCCCGTGACCGGCGGCTGCGAACTGCCAGCAGCCCCGCCATTGAACCGGCCAATGCGAGCCAGAGCAGGTTGCTGGTGCCATCGGTGGTGCAGCCTTCGCTGCCCTTCTTTTTCTTCTTTTTGCCGCCACCGCCGCCAGCCGTGTTGATCGTGAGCGTAAACACTGCCGTGTTCTGCACGTTGGCGCTGTCGGTCACGCGGATCGTGAAGGTCTGGACCTCTGCCGCGTTGGGCGTGCCGTCAAGCAGGCCGCCTGTGCTGAGAGATAAGCCGCCGGGCAGTGTCCCGGCCGCAACGGCAAAGGTGTTTCCGCCGGCGCCGCCTGTGGCAGTGAACTGGACGCTGTAGGCGGTGCCGACCGTGCCGTTCGGGAGCGGGCTTGCGTTGTCGATGACCGGGATGCCTGCAGCTGGCGCCACAACGTCTATGTCATAGACCTGCACTCCGGTTACGCCAAGACTGTCAGTCACCGTAAGTGTCACGCTGAAGCTGGCCGGAGTCACCGTTGTAAGCCCGGTGATCGCCCCGTTGGCAGCAATGCTGATGCCCGCAGGGAATGCACCCGCCGTCAGTGTGAACGCAAGCGAGCCGGTGCCGCCGCTGGCTGTGACGGTCTGGCTGTACGACACGTTCTGGGTTACGTCCGGCAACGGGTTGGCGGTGCTGAAGCTGGGGGCGGGATTGACTGTTACAGATACTGTGAAGGTCGAGTCGTTGCCGTTTACGTCCTCGATCTCGACTTCGTAAACCTGTATGCCCACGTCGGTGGCGTTCAGTGTGCCGTCAGGGAACACGGTAAATGTTGCACCGGTGCCAAGACTGAAGTCAAAGCCTGCACCTGCCGTGCCTGATACCAGTATAGCGCCGGTGATGGTGAAGGTGGTCTGGCTGGTATTGGGGTCGCTGATGGTGGCCAAGGCAACTGTAGCAGTACCGGTCATTGTTTGCGTGTATGTTGCCAGAAACGGGCTGCCGGGCGTTCCCGTGCCGGTCTGGCCCGTAACCGGCGTAGCGACCGGCGGCAGGTCGTTGATAGTGATCGTGACGGTGTAGCCGACCGGAGGGTTGACGCCGTCGTCGAGGGTGATGTCCCACTCGTAGGTTCCCGGTACATCCGCGCCCGAGACGTTACCCGACCAATTCAAGGCGACTGTGCCGGTCAAGCCGGTACCGCCTGTCGGGGCGGTGATGCCGGAGGGAGGAGTGCCTCCCATCGGACCGGTTGCAAACGTGACTGTAATGTTCATCGGGTCACCGTCGGGATCTGTGGCCTCAAGGTTTGCGGTACCGATCGATGCACCAGGATCCCTTGCCAGACCAAAGTCGCTTCCAGCCGCAAATGTGCTGCCGGTGGCCAGTGCCAGAACCGGAGCTGCGTTATGAAGGAACTCGTGCGCACCGATGTCTGAGTCCACGCCGTTGGGGCGAGCAGTACCGAAGATGTCCTCGCTTGCTGCGGACGCTGTGTCGCCGGTGTCAACCGCGGGCGAAGCGACGGACGACAACCGAAGGTCTTCGGTGCCAACCGTTGTGCTGGCGAGTTGCGGGTCAACATTGTAGCCGTTGGCGTCATAGGTTCCCTGCCAGGTAGTGAAGTTCGGGAACGATGTAGTATCGGCGTGAAAGGTCGCACCGTTGTTGAACTCGTAAATGTTGTAGTTGCTGCCGGTCGGGTTGGAGCCGAGATTGGCACCAGCGACGAAGCCCAGAGTCGGGCAGCCAGCGGATGAGTTGTAAACGATGTTGTCGTTTAGAGTCGCGATTGCAGACCCCCCGAATCCGTCGAAGTGGCGGATCGCCGGCGCGGCATTAGCGCCGTTATTGTGTACAATGGTATTGTTGCGAATGACCGTACCAGTGCAGTTGCCGATGAGCAGGTTGCCGTTGAGGTTCACCGCCAGGCCCAGCAACGTCGCGCTGTCACCGTCATTGGCCCAAAGGAAATTGTTCTCGACCACTGCGTTGGTCAGATTTGGCCCACCCAGACCCACAAGTCCAAGGCCGGGGCCGCCATGTCCATAGATCCTGTTTCGGCGGACTGCAATTCGCGGCGCGGTGTCATTCACCAGGCATGCCAGCCCAAAATCCGTGCCACCCTGAATCGTAAGTCCCTCAATCGCAATGCTCACATGGCGGATGGACATGGTGCCGGCGCCTGCACCCACAAGCGTCGCGCCCGAGCCTGCCACCACGGGGCTGCTGCCAGGCGCCGCAACCACGATGATGTTGTTTACTGCTGAGTTGCCATCAACCGGGTCCGGAGTACCGGCATCCGAACCAAGCTCATAGCTCGCGGTGCTGGTGAAGTTGCCACCGGCGTCGGAGACCTCAAGCGTAACAGGCCCGGCGACGCCGAAGTCTTCAAGGTCGTCAAAAAAGTCGCCGATGTCGCCGTAATCGAACGCGCCGCCCGGGTTGTTGCTGGCGACGGTGTACAGGCCTATCAGGCCCACGCGGATCGTGAAGCTCAGCACAGTGTCGACCGTGCCGTCGTTTGCCGTCAACTGCACGGCAATCAGTCCAAAGGTGTTAAAGGTTCCGGTGGAAGGCGTTGCCACAAGTGGCTGGGTGGGCGGTACACTGGGGCCGGCATTCCACTCGGCCTGAACAAAGCCCGTGATGCCCGCACTCACAACGGCCGTCAGGGTCAGCGTGTCGCCGGTGTCAGCGTCCGTGACCGAGAACTCAAGGTCCAGTGCAGCCAGTGTCGAGCCTTGGGCAACGGCGATGGTGGTGCCATTGGTAATGGCAACGGGCGTGGTGGATGCATCGCGGTTGACCGTTAGTGCCGGCGCAGTGTTGCCACCAACGGATGTAAACGTAATGGACCAGCCGCCTGCCATCGCACCTGAGTCAGCTCCAGCATCGTCGGCACACCAGAGGCTCCAGGTGCCATTGATGGTACCACTGGCCAACGCCATCAACGTCGTGCCCGTGAAGGGCCGCTGCGGCGCTGAGGCCGGCAGGTTGTCGGTTGCCTCCAAGTCCGTCGGACGGTAAGTGCCCGCAACAATTGCGGCTGCGGTCAGTGGATTAGCAGCATTGTCGTCAAATGTAAGGTTGATGCCCAAAATGTCGGTACCACCGCCGCAGTCCGACATAATCATGACCGTTTGGCCCGAGGGCGACTGAAGAATGATGTCTATGTCCGAGGGCCAAGTGTGCGAGAGGTTGGTTAGTGTAACGGTGATGTTGGTGACTGTCCCGGTCACGCCTGACACGGCAACCTGACTAGGATATGGGCTGCCTGCCGCAGGACCGGTACCGGTTCCCGGTATGGCAATACTGCCTGTATTCTGGAAAGTCTGCGCCGAAAGCGAGGCGGAGGCGATCACAGCAATCGCAGCTACTGCCAATACTCGGCGTACTGTCTTGTACACCTTCATCGTGAATCTCTCCTAAGCGTCGTGAGGATCAAAAATTCATTTGGAGCGCAGTCGCCTTAGCTACGCGCCACCAAAACTAGAATTGACGAAAAGCGCACTATACTACCCGGCTGTTCGACTACGAAATGCAAACTTGGATTTGTTGGCCGCAATCCTGAGTAACGTGCGTTGTCTGGGAAGCGCGCGACCGGATGAACCGCACCCCGTAGTGAGCTGGGGTGCCTTGAAGCTTTGGTCACAAAGGACTGCGAAGCTGGGAGTATTGGAGGCGGCCACCCTGCAATCAGCGTTATCACCCCCCTGAAGGGTGAGACCTTTTACAGCGACTCTGAGGCCGACCGAAAGCGCAGGCAGCAACCGACGGGCAACCGTGAGCGCTGAACCTGTGCGCCTAGCGCGCGGCGCCGGCCTGGTCTTCGGCCATGTGGCACTTCTTGTACTTCTTGCCGGAGCCGCAGTGGCAGGGGTCGTTGGGGCCGGGCAGCTTGTGCTTTTCCCGGGCGCGGTAGCCGGTGTTGGCTGTGGCGTTGGGGTTGGCCGCCTGTTCCATCTGCCGCCGTGTCTGCTGCTGCGCCTCGGTCGGTTGCGGCATGCCGCTGGTCGTGGTCAAGCCGGGTGCAGCCGGCTGGATGGCAATGCCGGTGGGTGCTGAAGCGGGCCTGGGCGCGTCCTCGAACTGGACTTCGATGCGGAAGAGGGTGGAAATGACTTCCATGTCCACGTTGTCGAGCATGACCTCAAAGATTTCGTGGCCCTTCTTCTTGTAGGCGTCCTTGGGGTCTTTCTGGGCGTAGCTTTCCCAGTGGATGCTGCCCTTGAGCACCTCAAGGTTTTTCAGGTGCTGCTTCCAGTGCTCGTCGATGCTTTGCAGCAGCAGGTAGCGCTCAAGCTGTCGCATGCGGCCGTGGTCAGGGCGGCCGGCGGGCGTCTTGAGCAGCTTGCCGTCCTGGCCTGAGCAGACCTTCGTCTCGCGTTCTTCATAGAGCTTCATGGCGCGATCAAGCAGGTACTCCTTGAGCGTCTTGACGTGCTCAATGCCGCCTTCGCCCTTGGGCATGTCGTCGGGGTTGACGCTGTCGTCGAATGCCTTCTGGTAGTCGGCGGCGACGGCGCCAAGGTCCCACAACTCGGGGCGGTCGATGTTCTTGGCCACGTTGCGCTCGATGGTCGCCTGGATGACGTTGTCGATGCGGTCGGTGACGGCTTCGCGCAATTTCTCGCCGTGGATGCGCCCGCGAATCGTGTGCGCGATGCGGAAGACTGCCTCTTCGCACGGTATGTCGCGCAGGGCGTCTTCATGGATTTCGGCCTCGTGCTTCCGGTCGGCCCACTGCGAAAGCTCCTTGGCGACTTTGGCCGAAAAGCGCGTCTTGTCGGTCACCTTGTCCACGTTGTCGATGCGTTTGATCTCGGCGCGGACGTGCTTGCGGACTTCGCCTTCCAGCGCGAAGTAGTCGCCGCGCGACAGCCCGCCCAGAAAGACCTGGCGCATGCGGTACACGGCCTTGCGCTGGCCGTTGTTCACGTCGTCGTACTCGATCAGGTTTTTGCGGATATCGAAGTTGCGCTGCTCGACTTTCTTCTGCGCGCGCTCGACCGAGCCGCTGACCATCTTGCTCTGGATCGGCTGGCCGTCTTTCAGGCCCAGCGTCTGCATCACGCCCTTGATGCGCTGGCCTGCAAACAGGCGCATCAGGTCGTCTTCAAGGCTGAGAAAGAACTGGCTGCTGCCGGGATCGCCCTGGCGACCGCAGCGCCCGCGCAACTGGTTGTCGATGCGCCGGCTCTCGTGGCGCTCGGTGCCGATCACGCACAAGCCGCCCAGCTTGACAATCACGTCGTGTTCCGCGTCGCATTCAGGCTGGTACTTCTTGGCGCGCTCGCTCAGCAGCTCGTCGTACTGGACTTCGGCGCGCAGGCGCACCTCGCGCGGCACGGTCCATGACGGCGCCTGCTTGAACTCGTCGGGCAGCAGCGAGTCAACACTGATGCCTTCCTTCTTGAGTTCCTGGGTCGCCATGTACTTGGGGTTGCCGCCCAGCAGGATGTCGGTGCCGCGGCCTGCCATGTTGGTGGCGACGGTGATGTTTCCCTTGCGGCCGGCCTGCGCCACGATGTCGGCTTCGCGCTCGTGGTACTTGGCATTCAGCGTGTTGTGCTCCAGCCCGCGGGTCTTCAGCAGCCGCGAAAGGTGCTCGGACTTCTCGACGCTGGTGGTGCCGACCAGGATCGGGCGGCCTTCCTTGTGCATCTTTTCAATCTCGGCGGCGATCGCTTCCCACTTTTCGTTGGCTGTGCCGTAAATCAGGTCTTCATTGTCCTGGCGTACCAGCCGGCGGTTGGTCGGAATCGCCACGACGTCCAGCTTGTAGATTTTCGCGAACTCGTTGGCCTCGGTCATGGCTGTGCCGGTCATGCCGGCCAGCTTGTTGTACAGCTTGAAGTAGTTCTGGAGCGTGATGGTGGCCAGCGTGTAGCTTTCGGCCTTGGGCACAAGGTCGTGCTTGGCTTCCACGGCCTGGTGCAGGCCGTCAGACCAGCGGCGGCCGTGCTGCATGCGGCCGGTGAATTCGTCAACGATGACGATCTCGGGGCCGCTTTCGCCGTCGTAAATGACGTAATCTTTGTCGAGCAGATAAATGTTGTTTGCGCGCAGCGCCTGCTCAAGCAGGTGGGGCCACTCCATGTGGGCGCCGTCGTACAGGTTTTTGATGCCCAGCGCCTTTTCGACTTTCTTGACGCCGGTTTCGGTCAGAAGGCACTGCTGCTCTTTTTCCTTCTTCTCGAAGTCGTAGTCGTTCAGCGCGTCCTGGTACAGCTTGCGGTCTTGCAGCAGCGCCGCCTTGCCGTGCTTGTCTTCGAGCTTTTCCTTCAGCTCCTGCGCATCGACGCCCTTGAGCGTCTTGGCAATCTTGTCCGCCTGCGCGTACTTGTCGGCGGTGCCCTCGGGGCTGCCGGAAATGATCAGCGGCGTGCGCGCCTCGTCGATCAGGATGCTGTCCACTTCGTCGATGATCGCGTAGTGCAGGTCGCGCTGGCACTGCTGGCGCGGGTTGACCTTCATGTTGTCGCGCAGGTAGTCAAACCCGAACTCGTTGTTCGTGCCGTAGGTGACGTCACAGCCGTACATGGCGCGGCGCTCTTCGTTGTCCATGTCGCTTTGAATGTAGCCGCAGGTCATGCCCAGCATGCCCAGCACGCGGCCCTGTTCTTCGGCGTCGCGGCGTGCGAGGTAGTCGTTGACGGTCACGACGTGCACGCCGCGCGCTTCAAGGGCGTTCAGGTAAGCCGCCAGCGTGGCGACGAAGGTTTTGCCTTCGCCGGTGACCATTTCGGCGATCGTGCCCTTGTGCAGCACAATTCCGCCCAGCAACTGGACCGGAAAGTGCGCCTTGTACGGGATCTCTTCGCCGCTGTTGGTGTCTTTCACCCAGCGCTTGCCGCCCAGCATGCGCCAGCTTGCTTCACGCACGCAGGCGAATGCCTCTACCAGCAAGTCGTCGAGCGTTTCGCCTTCGCGCAGGCGGTTGCGAAACTCCTCGGTTTTGGCGCGAAGCTGCTCGTCGCTCAGGGCGTTGGTTTCAGGGAACAGTTCAAGGATTTCATCGACCAGAGGTTGGTACGAGCGCACCAGGCGCTCGTTGCGCGTGCCGATGAAGAAACGCAGTACGGTGTCAACTACACCCATAAACGATCCATGTTGCCGGGCAAGGGGTTAGTGGATAGGGGCTGCGCGGGCGTCGCGCAAGTACAAATATCCGGCGCCGCCCTGGTGCAACCCATGCTGATGCTTCCTTGCCCGTGGCTGGTTATACTCAACGGGTGCCGGAAAGGGACCGGCAGGCCGTTACTTCTAACGGCGCCGGGTTGCAGGAGCCTCCATGCGCCGCATTTCCATACTTGCGCTTTGCCTGCTGGCGCTTTCGGCGGGGCGGCCGGGGCAAGGCCAGGACGCGCCGCCGCGTGAAGTCACGGTGCTGGTGGCCGGCGCATCCCGCGCCTATTGCCGCCCGCTGCTGGCGACGCTTGAGCGCATCCGCAAGCTGCCCGGCATTGAAAGTGCTTCCGGCATTGAAGCCGAGGCCGACGGCCTTTCCGTGCGCATTACCACCAAACTTGACGACGCGGGCATTGCCCGCGTGTTCGGCGGCAAGCTGGCGGCCTCAGGCCGCGACCGCGTGCAACTGACCGTAGGCGATGAAGCCCGCGCCATGCGCAGCGAGGCACGCAGGGTCGTCACGCGCATCGCCGCGGCCATCCAGGCACAGCCGAAGCCGAACTGGCGCGGCCGCGACGGTGAGGCGCTGTTCGGGCAGTCCACCGACATCAAGGAGCAGTTGCGCAAGCTGGGCCTCGATGCCGCGCTGCTTGAGGGCATGCACTACAAGCCCGCGGACTACCACATTGAAGAAAACTGGTACGGCAGCGGCGGCAACTATCGCATCTGGGCGGGCCGCGAGTGGCAGGGTGTGCCGGTGTTCAGCGAAGACTACTGGTGGGGCGGCAACGACGAAGAGGGCGGCGAAGTCATGGAGTTTGACCCCGCGTCAAAGTTCGTCGGCGCCATGGTCTTTCGCAACCCCTGGAGCTCCGGCCTGTACTGGGCCGACTATGAGGGCGCCGTGCTGAACAGTCACCTGGGCGAGCGCGCCCGTAAAGGCTGGGACGGCACGCCGCTGATCCACGTGGGCCGCAACTGGATCCTTGACCTGATGGGTGCGCTGGCGGCCGCACTGGCGCGCGACCCCAAGCGCGCCAGGAACGACCTGCCGCAGGGTCGCGGCTGGTCGATCATGTCGCTGCTGGAGGACGCGGGCGGCATGCGGCGCTGGGGCGAGCCGGGCTTCAACTTTCAGGCGCTGCTGCTTGAGTGGCGCCAGGAGGACGGCGGCGACCTGGTTGCGCGCATCCGGACATACCACCCCGGCCACGCCATGTACCTTGACGCTGAGCTGGACGTAAGCGCCACAGCCCGCGCATACCGCGACGGGCCCGACGGCAAGAACGTCACGGACAAAGAACCGCGCACGATTGACGTGAAAGACAGCATCCGCTGGCTGTTCGCGCCCGAGGAGACTCTGGACGTGTTCACCGAGCGCCGCAAAGAAGCCGTCGCGCGCATGGACGAAATCCGCGGCAAGCTGAGCAAGGCGCTGGCCGAGCACGACATCGGGCTGCTGACCGGCCGGCTTGACGACGCCGAGCTGCGCAAGCGCCTGGGGCTTGAGTTTGCGGGCACCGAGCTGCTGGGCCCGGCACAGTACCTGATACGCGGCCAGTTGTTCGGCGACGTTGAGATTGCCTGCGGCGAGCCCAAGGTGGGCGGCACACGCTGGGTGCTGTGTGAGCCGAAAAGCGGCAACGTGATCCGGAGCTATCAATGAAGCTTGCGATGCTGATTCTGATGCCGCTGATGGTTGCCGCCTGTGGCGGCGGCGCCGGCAACGCGGACAACCGCCGCGCCGTTGAACGCTGCGGCGCCCACGACCCGTACATGCGCAACGTGGATGAGTCGCGCCGCACCGAGGCGCAGGCGGCGGCGGGCGTGATTCACCGCCAGGTGCGCTACGCCGCGGTGAAGGCGGGCAATCCGCGCGGCCTGTACGACTCGCTGCAGGGGCACCTCGACGCCGGCAAGCTGGCCAAGATCGGCATGACCGAAGGCGACCTGAAGGGCTCAAACTACGAGGCGGGCGACTACAAGCTCAGCTTTTACGGCAAAAAGCTCACGATCGAGGCCGTCAAGCCCGGCCAGGCCGGCTACACAGCCGGCGAGTACGACGTGCCGTAACCGGGCGACACAAATGAAACAACCCCCGCTGCGGCGGGGGTTGTTTGTTAAGCACGCTACTCGCGGCGCAGCAGGGTGCGTGTGCCTGCTAATGCCAGCAGCGCCAGCAGCAGCGCCAATGCACTGGTGCCGCCAAGGTCACAGCCGCCGCCACCGCCGCCGCTCTTTTTCTTGCCGCCGCCACCGCCCGGCAACCCGCCATCGTTGTCCAGGATGCTCAGGGAAGCGCTGGCGGGCGTGCCGACTGTGTAGCCGGTGCCGGTGGTGATCGTCAGGATCACAGTTTCCGTTGCTTCGCCAACGGAGTCATCGATCGGGGTGATCGTCACGGTTGCGGTGCCGCTGGTATCGATGGTGACCACGCCTGCGGTAGCGCCCGTGACCGTGTAGTCCGTGCCCGAAGTAGCCGTGCCGGTGAAGTTGACGTTGACGCTGATCGGGCTGCTCGGCGCCGGCGTTGCGGTCAGCGTGAACGTGCCGTTTGTCGGCCCGGATTCACTCGGGGTGCCGCCGGCGGCGACCGTGACTACAGGGGTTCCGCCGCCGCCGCCCTGCCAAGTAACGCTGTTGTCAGTGCTGGTGGAAGCCTGGTTGGTGAGCCCGCTGGTCACGCCGGTAGCACCGCCCCCCGGAATGCTTGCCACAACCGTGCCGTTCGTGGTCATCCCTGTGACACTGACGGTGTAGTTTGCACCTGTACCGGTCACGCTGGCCAGGAGCGTGCCGCCCGCCGTGCTGCCGGCAAAGCTCACGTCCGTGCCGTCAAAGCCCGTGACGCTTTCACTGAACACCACATCGAAAACAATCGGTGAGGTTGACGTCGGGTCGGACTGCGTCGAACCCTGGTTGATGGTGACTGCCGGGCCGCTGCCACCCCCGCCTGAAGTTGTGATCGTCAGCGTGGCGGCTGTCACGGAGCCTGTGTCGGCGGTCCAGCCATCGCGAAACCTCAGTGTCCAGGTCCCGTTGGCGATCGCGGAAGACATCCCGCCGAACGTCGTGTTCAGGCTGGTCAAAACTTCCGTGGTAGTTGTCGCGCCCGACTGGACTGCACGGTAGCTGCCTGTCGGGATCGCTCCACCGCCTGCTGCCAACGCAGCGGACCAGAAGCCCTGCGACGCCGCGTCATTGAAGGTGTATGTGCCCCCCAACTGGGAGTCGCTTCCTCCGGCACCCAGGTTTGATTCAAGGTACTCGAAAAGCAGGTGCTGGGTAGCGTTCGGCGCGAACAAGATGCACTCAAGGTCGCCAATCCAGGTGTGCGAGCCCGTAAATGCCACCTGCACATTGGTCACGTTGCCGGTAAGGCCGGTCACGTTGAACGAGATCGTCAGCGGCGTCCCGTAGTTCATCGGGCCGGCGGCGGGAGAGTCAGGAATGGCGCCGGTTCCTGTGCCGGTAAATGACGATTGTGCAAGCAGCGAATTGCTTGCGAGGAGACAGAGAACTACAGCCGCAAGACGTGGCATGGGGCCTCCTTGGCTAGTGGTCGATTTGGACAGACCAGTTTACGCGATAGCTTGGTCGTCTTGAATCATGAATTTCGTGCCTTAACCGACTTTCCGGCCGCCGCCGCGCAGTCCCTGGCTCAAAACTCCAGACCGCCGCCAATCGACTGCCGGCAAAGTGCCATCACGAACCAGAAAACGGGCGCCTAGCGGTGCCCGTTTTCTGTCGGGGTGAAGGTTACTCACGGCGCAGCAGGGGGCGTGTGCATGCCAATGCCAGCAGCGCCAGCAGCAGCGCCAATGCACTGGTGCCGCCAAGGTCACAGCCGCCGCCACCGCCGCCGCTCTTGCGGGCGGCTGGGCTGCCGCCGGGCGCGCCGCCGTCGTTATCGAGGATGCTCAGCGTCGCGCTGGCGGGCGTGCCAGCGTTGTAGCCAGTGCCGGCTGTGATTGTGACCAGCACGCTTTCAGTGGCTTCGCCGATGCTGTCATCGATCGGGGTGATGGTGACAATCGCCGTGCCGCTGGTGTCAATCGTGACAACGCCGGCGGTCACGCCGCTGACGGTGTAGTCGGTGCCGAAAGTGGCGCCGCCCGTGAAGTTGACATTCACGCTGATCGGCGCCGCGGGCGCGGGGTTGGCAGTGAAGGTAAAGGTGCCGGTGGCGCCGGCTTCGCTGGGGTTGCCGGCCGCCGCGACCGTGACCACCGGGGGCGCGCTGCCGCCGCCGCCGGTGCCGAGGTTGCCGGTGACACTTACGGTGTAATTGCCGTACTTGGGGTAGCCGGCGCTGGCGCTGTAGGTGTCGATCACAAGGTAGTAGATGCCGGGCGTGAGGTTGCTGACTGAGATTTCTTCGGCAAACGCGTCATCCACATAGTCCATGCTGGTGTCGATCACCGAGTTGCTGGCGGTCTGCGCATCCAGCAGGAACAGCGCAAAGTCGGTGCTGCCCGACACGCCCGTAACCGTGAACGTCACGCTGTTGCCGGCGCCAAGGTTGACCTGGTAGATGTGGTCGTTGCCGCCGTAGTCACTGCCGATCAAGCCGATCGTGCCGCTGGGCGATGCGGTGTAGTTGTTCAGGGTGTTGTTGTTGCCCGCGGTTATCGTGCCCGTGTCATTGAAGGGAACGGACGGGATGTTGGTGCCGGGAAAGTTGTCTGAACCCGCCGCCGTCAGCACGCCCGCAAAGAGGGCGAGTACCGCAAACACTGTCGCTCGCATGTCATCTCCTGTCGAATGAAGCCCGCGCGGGGCGCGTTGCGTCCCGCAGTCACAGTCCAAAGCCCGGAAAGGGGCGGGAGCCTAATGTGGCTTCCGTCCCTTTCCAGTTAAAAATCCGTGACAATCGCAAAAACCGCTGCGCTTAGCCGTTTGCAGGCGGCGCCCCGCGCGAAAATTCTTCCTCGCGCTCGGCTTCAGGCTTGGCGGCGGGCTTTTCGGCGGGGTTGCGGGGTTTGCCGTCGGGGCCGGTGGCGCCCTTGACCGGGCCGATGTAGTCGGGAATGGCGGGCTCAAGGCTGAGGCGCCAGGCAATCTCGTAAAGGCACTTCACCGCGGGCACCATGTCGCGGTAGTTGATGGTCTCGGGGTCGTCGAGCGTCGTGTGCATCTCGGCGTTGGTGCCCCCGAACGGGAACACCACGGGCATGCCCGCCGCGCTGTAAAAGGGCCAGTGGTCGGAAGCCGCCATCGGCGGGCGATCGCTGAACGTGAACTCAATGTCAGGAAACAGCGGCGCGGCTTCACGGCATACCTTGTCGAGCAGGCTGCTGCTGGCTGTGCCCTGCAATTGCAGGCGCTTGTTGGGGATGCGCCCGATCATGTCGATGTTAATCATGGCAATGGCCTTGTGGTGCGGCACCAGCGGGTTCTCGCAGTACCAGCGGCTGCCCAGCAGGCCCTTTTCTTCGCCGGTAAAGGTCAGAAACAGGAAGCCGCGCCGCGGCTTGACGCCGCTTTGCGCCAGCGCCTCAGCGATCTCGAGCACCGTGGCCACGCCGCTGGCGTTGTCGTCGGCGCCGTTGTGGATTTCGCCCATCTTGTCCGGGCTGCGCGAGCCGAAGTAACCGTTGCCCAGGTGGTCGTGGTGCGCGCCGAAGATGATCCACTCGTCCAGTTCGCCCTCAACCTTGCCGGCCACGTTGCGGCATTCGCGCACCACTTCACGCGAGCGCGCGTCAATGCTCACGCGCAGTTTGGAAAGGTCGGGCCGCGCCTTAAACTCGCCCTGGTCAAATGCCTTCTGGGCCTCCAGCAGCTTGCCGTCGCCGCCCAGCAGCGCGTCGGCGGCCTCCAGCGACACGTGAAAGAAAGGCAGCGCGCTGCTGCTGCGGCCTGTGCCGGCCAGGTACAGCGGCGGCGACATCTCGGCGGCCTTGGGCGAAGGCAGGCTCATGCGGTTGTCGGTGGCGCCCAGGCTTTCGGGGCCGGTCACCATCAGGATGGCCGCCGCGCCCGCTTCACGCAGCAGGGCTTCCTTGGTGTTGAGGTTGGCGCTGCGCGAAAAGGGGTTGCGCCGGCCGCCTACCCGCCACGGTGTAGGCTCATAGCGCATGATCAGCGCGACCTTGCCGCGCAGGTCAATGCCCTCGATGTCGTTGTACGCGCGCTGGGTGTCATTCACCGCGTAGCCCGCAAAGGCGACCTCGGCGTCCTTGAGCTGCGCGTTGACGCTGGCGCCTTCGGTGGCCACGAAGTCCTGCTCATAGGCAAGCTTCACGGTGCTGCCGGCGCGGGTGTATGAAATGGAGGGCTTTTCTTCCCACTCGCGGTGCGCCAGCTTCACGGTCTGGTACCACGTGCCGTTTTCGCCGGCGGGCTTGACGCCCGCGCGCTCCATGCGTGTGCGCACATACGCCGCCGTGATCAGCGCCTCCGGCTGGCAGGTTTCACGGCCGCGCATTTCGTCGCCGGCCAGAAAGTACACGTCGCCCTTGAGGTCGTGCAGCGTGATGCTGTCAATGTTCGGTGCCAGCGGCCGCGGACTGTCGTTGGCGACCGCATACGTGAAAAACACCGGGGCCAGTGCCAGCGCCCCCAAAGCGCGCATGTACCATGCTTTCATCGCAGGCCTTCCTGATACTTTCATTGTGGAGCTGTTTGCGTCATTATTACGCAGCCGGCCCCGCAATTCCCCTCAAAAGTGTGATGCCGAGACTAGCGCTCATCCTTTGTCTGGCTGCGGGCACTTTGCTCACGGCTTGCCAGTCCACCCAGCCGCGGGGGGGTGTTGCCATCCGCCCGGTAAAGCTGCCGCAATGGGCGCTGACCGGCGAGCACCCGGATTATCCCAGCCACCGGTTTGTCGTGGCGTTCGGGCTGGCGCGCACGCCGGCGCTGGCGATGCAGCAAGCCGAGGAAAACCTTGAACTTGCGATCATTCGCGAGGTCATGGCGGCGCACGGCAGCACGCTGGCCAACACGCAGTTTGACGAGATTGTGAAGGGCAGCGGGGCATGGATCAGCGCCGCCGAATTCGGCGAAAGTGTGCAGCGCGACCAGGCGGGCACGGGATTTGACAACGTGGCGCTGTGCGCAATCTCGCGCCAGACGCTGCTGCTGTGGGCGCGCACGCTGCTGCCGGGCGCGCGCAAGCAGCTTGACGAAACGCCTGAGCCGCCGCGCGCCGGCAACGTCGTGCGGCGCATGGAAGCATGGGGCCAGTACTTTCTGGCGGCGGCGCGGGTGATGGCGATGGCCTTCATGGTTGAGGGCGCGCTGGACCGCAACGCCTTTGCGGTGGCTGAGACCGCGGCCCTGCAACTGTGGGAACTGCCGAACCTGATGCGCGTGTCGCAGACCGGCGGCGGGGGCGTCGCGCGCATCGGCGGCGGGGTGGATGGCGAGTTTTCGCTGTACGCGCGCTTCCGTGACGAGGCGGCAACCGGCGTGCCGGTGGTGTGGGGGCTGGCGTCGAACCTGCGCGGCTCGGTCAGCGGCGACGACACCACCGACAAGCAGGGCTTTGCGCGCTGCAAGGTGTTGCAGATCACGCCCGACGGCACCGAAGGCGGGCAATTGCTGGCGACGCTGGACCTTGACCGGGCGCTGGGCCGGCGCACGGGCATCCTGCTGCCGCTATGGTACTGGTCAATCGTGCTGCCCTGCGCCCTGAACGCCGAGCTTGACCTTGAGATCACCGAGGCCATCACCGGCGCCGCCAGCGAATCCGAGCCGCTGCTGGCCCCCGAGTTCAAAAAGTGGGCAAAGATGCGCGCGCTGGCTGTGCGCGAAGACCCGAAGGCAGAAAGCACGCGCCCGTACCATGTAAGGCTCAAGGGCAACCTTGAGGTCAACAGCTTCGTCAAGGGCGGCGAGACGGTGGCCTGGGCCACCGGTCTGTTCGAGCTGACCGACGTGCGCAGCGGCGAGGTGCTGTACAGCTACAGCCCGGCCATCCAGAAGCGCGGCGAGCCCGGCCAGAGTGAAGCGGGGTTGGCGCTGTCTGTGCGGCAGGAGGCCGCCGCCGAGGTGATGCTTGAATTCATGGGCCGCCTGACGACGCTGCTGCCGAGCACGTCTGACCTGCCGCGCTGAACAATTCTTCCACGGGGTTTCCGCCCGGTGTTTCGCGGGCTGGTTTCGGTTATGGTTAATCACGGTATGCAGTAGCGGAAGGTTCACTTGGCAAAAACACGCAGCGGCAAGCCCGGTGGCGATGAGCCACCCCCCGCAACCAGCGGTCGCCTTACCCACCTGAACGAGCGGGGCGAGGCGCGCATGGTCGATGTCTCGGGAAAACTGCCTTCTGTCCGGACTGCGCTGGCGCGCGCCGTGCTGCGCATGCAGCCCGCCACCCACCAAGCCGCCGTTGCCGGCACCGGCCCCAAGGGCGAAGTGCTGGCCACCGCGCGCATTGCGGGCGTGCAGGCCGCCAAGCGCACACCTGAAGCAATCCCGATGTGCCACCCGATTGCGCTAAGCAGCGTCGAGATCACGTTTGACACCGGCCTGCCGCCTGACGCGCAGGGGCGCAAGGGCATTGCCGTGCTGGCCGCCGTGAAGTGCACCGGCGCGACCGGCGTTGAAATGGAGGCCCTGCACGCCGCGACGGTCGCGGCGCTTACGGTCTATGACATGGTCAAGGCCCTCGAAAAGGGCATCGAGATCGAGTCGATCATGCTGCTGGAAAAAACCGGCGGCAAGGGCGGCGACTACCATGCGGATGTACAGCGTGCCTGACACCACCGAGATCATCACTGAGGCGTCGCGCCTGACACAGGTCATTGACGAGCTGATGACCGCGCCGCGCGTTTCGCTCGATATTGAAAGCGATGGCTTTTACAACTACGCCGAGCGCGTATGCATCGTCACCCTGTCCAGCGAAGGCCGCGACTATGTGGTCGATACGCTCGCGGTCGGCAAGGCAAGCGTTGAACTGGGCCGCATTACCTCGCGCCCGGGCACGCCGCTGCTGATGCACTCAGGCCAGAACGACGTGCTGGCGCTCAAGCGCGACTACAGCCTGAACTTCGGCAGCGTGCAGGATACCAGCGTGGCCGCCATGCTGCTGGACTTGCCGCACACCGGGCTTGCCGCGCTGGTTGAGGCGTACCTCGGCATGCAGCTTGAGAAAGAGCTGCAGCGCCACGACTGGTCGCGCCGCCCCATTGAACGCCACCACGTCCAGTACCTCGTGAATGACACGCGCCACCTGTTTCGGCTGCACGACCTGATGCACGAAGAGTTGCGCAAGCTGGACCTGCTGGACGAGTACGAAATCGAGTGCCGCGCGGTCGCCGCCAGCGAGCCACGCGGCCGCGAATTTGACCCCGACCGTTTCCGACGCATCAAGGGCCACGGCGAGCTATCCGAGCAGCAACGCGGCGTGCTGAAGGCCCTGTACGCGTGGCGCAACGGCCTGGCCCGTGAGCTTGACCGCGCGCCCTTCCGGATCATCAGCGACCAGACGCTGCTGGATATCGCCCGGCAGTTGCCGCACACCCCCGAGCAGTTGGCGGCCATGCGCGGCGTCGGCGAGTGGCTGGTCAATGAACAGGCAGCGGCCATGCTTGAGGCGGTCAGCGGCGGCATGGCCAGCCCAGCCAACATGCGCCCGCCGCGGCGCAACGAGCCGCCCGCGCCGCGCATGGACCCGCGGCAACGCGACACGCTGGGCAAGCTCAAGCGCTGGCGCGAGCGCGAGAAAGAGGCGCGCCGGGTGGGTTTGCAGGCGATTCTGCCGACGGCCGTGCTGAAAGACCTGGTGCTGGCGCCGCCTCACAGCATTGAAGAACTGGCTGAAAACCCGCGTATCGGCCAGGCGCGCGCCAAACGCTACGGACCCGAGCTGCTGAAGCTGCTGAACGGCCGCAAGGAGCGTTGAGGGATGGGCCCGGCCCTCAAAATCCTCGCGCCCGCCAAGGTCAACTGGTTCCTTGAGGTGCTGCACAAGCGCCCGGACGGCTTTCACGCCATCGAAACGGTGATGCAGGCGATCAGCCTGTTTGACGAGATCACGGTGCAGAACGCACCTGAACTGACCTTGGCGTGCAGCATCGACCTTGGGCCGGTCGAAAGCAACCTTGCGTTTCGCGCCGCGGAGCTGCTCAGGCAGCGTCACGCTCCTGGCCGCGGCGCCAGGATCACACTCACCAAGCGCATCCCTCACGGGGCGGGCCTTGGCGGCGGCAGCAGCGATGCCGCGGCGACAATGGTGGCGCTGAACCGGCTGTGGGGTATCGGGCTGTCGAGTACCCGGATGCAGGAGCTGGTGGCTGAGATCGGTAGCGACTGTGCTTTCTTTATTGAAGGCGGCACTTCACTTTGTACAGGCCGTGGCGAGATAGTTGAACCACTGCCCGATGTGCCGGCGGTCGATTTGGTGATTTTGTACCCCAGCACTGTGTGTCCGACGGGTCCCGTGTACGCTGATGCCAGCAGTCACTTGACTGGCAACCCCAAAAAGTGTTACTTATTTCATGTTTTGAAGAGGGATACGAATCGCACTGAACTGGCCCCGGCGATTTTCAATCGTTTGCAGGAGTCAGCGTTGCGGGTCTCATCCGGACTTAGGCAGGCTTGGTCGCAGACAGACCGCTTACCTGGCGTGCTGGCGCGATTTGTCAGCGGTTCCGGGTCTTCCATCGCGTTCCTGATGGCCGACCCGGAGTCGGCTTCAAGTCTGGCGACGTCCCTCAAAGAGATGGGCCTGGGGCAGGCCTTTGCAGTCGCCAGTTTGCCCCGGGGCGCAGTATGGGGATGAGGGGATGCAAGACATCGAAGTCACGGAAGTCCGCGTCAAGCTGGCGTCGGAAGACGACGAAAAGTTGCTCGGGTATTGCAGCGTCACCCTGAACAACGCGTTCGTGATCAAGGACCTGAAAATCATCCAGGGCGACGGTTCCCCGTTCATCGCCATGCCGTCGCGCAAGATCACCGACAAGTGCAGCCGTTGCGGCTACAAGAACCACCTGCGCGCCAAGTTCTGCAACGAGTGCGGCAACAAGCTGCCCGTGAACCGCGCCGACACTGACGCCCGCGGCCGCGCCAAGCTGCACTTTGACCTGGTACACCCGATCCGCGGCGAAGTGCGCGAGTACGTGCATCGCAAGATTGTCGAAGCCTACGAAGCCGAAGTCGCCCGCGTGCGCGCCGGCGGCAAACCCACTGAAATGGACGAAGGTTAGGCCGCGCCCCAGATGCCGCGCGCGCGGCGTTTGGCTTCGTCGCGCAGGGCCGCGAACTTCGCGGCATACTTCGTGTTGGGCTCAATCGTCATGGTGTCGGCCCAGCCCTGTTCAAGCATCAGCTCGTTCAGCATGCGGCCGTCGGGCAGATACACGTACGCCAGCGTGCGTTCATACTTGTCCTTGCGCTCTTTGTCGTACTCGAGCCGCACCTGCGGGTCGGCCTCCAGCAGCGTAAACAGGTACATGGTGGCCTTGAAGGCATGGCTGTCGGGCTCGACCTTGTCTTTGCCGAGCTCGGGGCAGTCGATCCCGATCAGGCGGACGCGCGCGCCGTCGGCCATTTCAAGCGTGTCGCCATCGATCACGCGCTTGACGCCCGTGTGGTTGCGCAGCTTCTTGTCCGGCGCCGGCAGGTACAGCTTGGGCCGCGCGATCGCGGTTGAGCTTTCGCCGCACGGCTGTGACTTCTCGCCACTGCCGTAAATGCCGTCGCTGCGCAGGTGAAACGGCATGATGCCGCTTTGCCACAGCACCACGCCCACCAGCGCAACAATGACCAGCAGCACCAGCGCCGTTGCACCGGGGTTGAGCTTTCCACGTTGATTCGCGCGAGCCATCGCCACAGTATAGCGGCGAATGCGACAATTGGACCAACGACTCAGCAGTTCCGTGCACGGTTGGCGCCTTGGCGCGCTGGACTACGCGCTGGCTGTGCCCGGCATGCTGTTCGGCAGCTACGTCATGCCGCTGCTGATCGTTGCCCTGGGCGTGTGGCTGGGCTGGCGCTTCGGCGCTGTCGCCACCATGAGCGCGCTGACCACGCTGGCCATCACCAACCCGCTGAAACACTTGATCGGTCGCGCAAGGCCGGAGCCGCTGGAGGCGCCGCGGGCGCTGAAGCTGCGCAAGCTCGTGAACAACCCCGCCTTTCCCAGCGGCGACAGCGCGCAGGCCGGCACTGTTGTCGTGCTGCTGATGCTGCTGGGCCCACTGGATTGGCCTGCCAGCGCGACGTTTCTGCCGTTGATCCCCCTGACGATGTTCAGCCGCGTCTATTTCGGCGCCCACTGGTGGGGCGACACAGCCGCCGGGGCGCTGATCGGCGCGGCGGTGGCATTTGCGTACGGCCACTGGTTTGCGGTGTTTGCGGCTGGGTAGAGTTCAGAGTTCAAGGGTTCACTTCATCCTGCCGCAAGTCAAAGCATTGGTCATTGCCTTTGACGCGGAATGCGAAACCCCCTCCCCCGTTGCCCTTGCCTGTCCATCCTCTATAAGCTGCGGGTTCGACTCCGGGAGTTACTATGACTGAGCGCAAGCTGTTTACGTCTGAATCCGTCGGCGAAGGCCACCCTGACAAGGTGTGCGACCAGGTGTCCGATGCCGTACTGGACGCGATCCTTGAAAAGGACCCGCGCGCGCGCGTGGCCTGCGAAACCGCCACCACCACCGGCCTGATTGCCGTGCTGGGCGAAATCACCACCACCGCCACCGAGGTGCTGGCGCGCATCGGCGATATCGCCCGCAAAGCCGCCTGCGACATCGGCTATACCAACGGTGACTACGGGCTCGATGGCAACACCTGCGGCGTGATTGTCGCGGTGCACGGCCAGTCGCCCGACATCGCCATGGGCGTGGACGAAAAGTCCGACCGTGAACAGGGCGCCGGCGACCAGGGCATGATGTTCGGGTACGCCACCAACGAGACGCCGGAGCTGATGCCCGCGCCGATTGCGTGGTCGCACAAGCTCACGGCCCGGCAGGCCGAGCTGCGCCACGCCCGCAAGCTGCCGTGGCTGCGGCCTGACTGCAAAAGCCAGGTCACGGTTGAGTATGAGGGGCACGAGATCAGGCGCATCCACACGGTGGTCTTGAGCACGCAGCACGCGCCGGAGATCAGCTTGAACGAGATCCGCGAGCAGGTGATTGAACAGATCATCAAGCCGGTGCTGCCGGCCAAGTTCATCGACAAAGACACGATCTACCACGTGAACCCGACCGGGCGCTTTGTGGTGGGCGGCCCCCACGGCGACAGTGGGCTGACGGGGCGCAAGATCATTGTCGATACCTATGGCGGCATGGGTCGCCACGGCGGCGGGGCTTTCAGCGGCAAGGACCCGACCAAGGTGGACCGCAGCGCGACGTACATGGCGCGCTACGTTGCCAAGAATGTCGTAAAGGCGGGTCTGGCCCAGCGTTGCGAGATTCAGCTGGCGTATGCCATCGGCGTGGCTGAGCCGGTGAGCATCAATATCGACACCTTCGGGACCAACGAGATCGCGGAACACCGGATAATTGAGCTGCTGCGCGCCACGCTGAGTTTCAAGCCAAAGGCGATCATCGAGCACCTGAAGTTGCAGCGGCCGATCTACCTGAAAACCGCGAAAAATGGGCACTTTGGCCACGAGGGCTTCCCGTGGGAAGCAACGGACCTTGCGGACAAGCTCAAGAAGGCGGCGGGGGTTTAGGGGCAAATTGTTGCATTAAAAGCCCTTGCGCGATTTGGCAAGTTTGGCTAAACAGTGCGCGCGCTCACTTAGTTCAAGTTTGCCGCGGGGGGCAAATTCCGCAGTAGGGACTTTTCAGGCGTCGGTGGCGGCATATAGTGCCGCCCTCGGACAGGACTTGTGTCAAAAATTCGGAAACCAAACAAGGAAACCAAGGGGACAAACCCATGACTGACAATGCACCGGCTGAAGGTGGAGAAGGCGCGGATATCATGAGCCTGGGCGCTACGCCCGAGCTGCAGGCGCACGCCAAGACCATGTGGATGGTCAACATTTTCAACTTTGGTCTGCTGTACCTGATGTTCGTTGAAAAGCCCGGCCAGTGGCAGAACCCCTGGTTCGTCGGCCAGGTTCGCGCGCTGATCCGCGCCAGCCTGTTCAACATGGTTTGCTGGCCCATCGGCGCGTTCTTCGCGTTCAAGGGCTTCAGCGCTGTGGGTGCGGGCAAGGACCCGGTCATCCCGTTCGCTTGCGCCGGCGGCGCCACCGCCGACAGCAAGAAGTAAGCGCGGAAAGGTCTTACTTCGGCCGGGGACGGGCAACCGTCCCCGGTTGGCGTTTGAATGGCGGGTTCCAGGTTACGGGTTTCGGGGGCCGGGAACCTGGCGGTGTGCGCACACCATGCCGTTGATACCTGAAACCTTGAACCTGAACCCTGCCTTCTCGTGCCCCGACTCAACGTCGATCTTTCGGTCAACGACTACGACCGCGAACTTTTCGCGGAGCGCAAGATCGTGCTGGAGCTGCGCGAGGGCGAGGCCTTCGTCCACATCGTCCTGAAGATCATCGCCATGGCGATGTTTCATCACCCCAAGCTGCAGATTGAGCCGACCATGGACGACGAAGACCGCTACAAGCCTGACCTGCTGGTGCGCGCCGAAGACTACCGCCCTGAACTCTGGATTGAGTGCGGGCAGGTGCGCGTGCAGAAGCTCGACAAGGTCACATTCCGGCACTACGACGCGCGGGTCGTCGTCATCAAGCGCTACGAGCGCGAAGCCCGTGAGCTGCTTGAGCGCTGCCGCGGCGAAGTGCGGCGCCTTGAGGCCATCGAATTCATCGGCTTTGACAGCGGGTTTGTGGACCGCGTGGCCGACACCCTGACCGGCAAGAATGACGTGGTGGCCATCCTCTCCGGCGCCAGCCTGCAACTGGTGGTCGGCGGCACCACCTTCGAGACCCGCATCCACCGCTTCCGGGCCTGAACGTCAACCACGGCAAAGACTGGGCAATCGGCGCCCCCTGCCGCTACACTGTTGCCATGAAGCGACTCGCGCCATTGCTGCTGCTTTGCCTGGCCACGCTGGCGTTGGCGGAAGACCCGCGGCCTGCATTCCCCAAAGTCCCAGCCGGTATGGATGACGGCCGGGTAACACTGGCAAAGGAATCCGCCGAAGGGCTGGTGCCCGCCGAGGCGCTGCCGGGCCGGCTGTTCGATGAGGCGGGACTTGCCGAGTTGGCGCACTTCTTTCACCTGCACCTGACGCCCGATGAAAAGGCGCTGGTCGCGCAGCGCCTTGAGCTGGGCGACGAGCTTGTGCGCGCGCGCGATGCCGCGTCGTTGCTGGGGGCGATGGAAAAGAAGGGCCTGCGCCCCAAGCAGGCCGCCGAGGCGCTGGGCCGCCTGTTCGCGCAGCGCAAATACACGCTGACTGAGGCGCTGGCATGGCTGAACGCCCGCGGTTTCAATTACCGCGTGCTGCAATCGGCCTTGAACGGCGAGCGCATTGACAGCTTTCTGCTGTCGCGCGAGTTGCGTGAGCTGGCCGTTGCGGGCAAACCCGCACACCAGGCTTTTGAGCGCGGCATCTGGGAATTCAACCTGAAAGACGGCCGCCAGGAAAACGGCGGCCACTACGACGGCGTGCAGCTGGTTGACGCGCTGCTGGCGCTGGGCTGGGGCGAGGCCGAGTTCGCGGCGGCGCGCGGCCTGAAACAAGCCGGTGAGCTGTCGCAAACGCAACGCGACCTGATTGCGTGGGGCGACCCCGCGTTGATCTGGCCGGCCCTTGAGCGCGGCATGCCGGAAAGCGACCTGTACAAGTTCGCGCTTGAGCGCAGCCGTAACCTCAGCCGCAGCGACGAAGTGCTGGCGATCGGCGGGCGGCGGGCGCTGACCGTACGTCGCTTCCTGCGCACCGGCGGCGCAGGCGTTGTCGGCGTGTATGCCGGGCCGTGGCCCGACAACCAGGGCAGCCCCAGGCCGCCGGCGGCCAACGTCCGTGAGCTTGCCGACGGCGACACAGCCGAGGTCGCCGCCCAGCTTGGCGCCCCGATCCGGGCGCACTTTGCACACAGCGGCGACACGATTGTGCTGGTGATCTATGCCGACGGCAGCGGCCGGGCATTGCTGCGCAAGGCCGGGCGCGCGCCCGTCAACCACGGGCCGGCCAGCCCCGCGGGCAACACCTCCAGCGCCGACCAGTTGTACGAAGGCCGCGTCAGCCTCAAGGGCCGGGGCGCGCTGCTGTACGCGGTGCACGCGGGCGCGGGCACGGTAGCGCCCACCGAGTTTGAACTTGTGAACCTTGACCTGAAGGCCTCGGGCGCGCTGCTGGCCGCCGACATTGACGACGGCACGCGCCTGACGCCGATTCTGCTGCGCCGTGCCTCGCGCCTCATGGAAGCACCGTGAGCTACGGCGAACTCTGCACGCGCTTCTACGACCTGGACAAGCCGCACGCGCCGGAGCTTGCACTGGAGTGGTTCAGCGCCCGCCTGCCGCAGGGTCGCATCCTTGAGCCGATGTGCGGCAGCGGGCGCTTTCTGCTGCCGCTGTTGCAGCAGGGCCGAAGCGTGGACGGCCTTGACGCCAGCGAGGCCATGCTGCGCGCGTGCTCGGCCCGGCTCGCCGCGGCCGGCATTGCGCACGCATCACCGTGGCGCGCCGAAGACTATGCTCGCTGTCGTTTGTGGCTGCAAGGTTTGGACTCGCTTGCGCTGCCCGTGACAGACTACGCCGCCGCGTTCATCCCGTCGTCGTCGTTCTGTCTGCTTGCCGACCCGGCGCCGGCGTTGCGGCGGCTGGCGGCGCACCTGGCGCCCGGCGGACTGCTGCTGCTTGAGTTTGAACCGCCGCACGAGGCGCCCGCGCCGCCCGCTGAAACCACGCGCACGGTGCACAAGGGGGCAGAGCAGATCCGGCTGGTCATGCGGCACGAGTATGACGCGCAGGCGCGCGTCGAGCACTACTTCAACCAGTATGAGCTCAAGCGCTCGGGCCGGGTCGTGCAGACCGAGACAGAAACCCTGCGCCTGCAGTGCTACTCGCCGCAAGAGTTGCGCGCGCTGCTTGAGGCCAACGGGTTTGCCGACGCGGGCATTGAGCACGCGGGCTTCGGCTGGTGCGCGTCAGCAACGCGCTACATGTTGGTGTAAATCGGGCCGCCGCCGCCTTCGGGCACGACCCAGTTGATGACCTGATAAGGGTCTTTGATGTCGCAGGTCTTGCAGTGCACGCAGTTGCTGGCGTTGATCTTGAGCACCAGCCCCTGCGCGTTGGCCTGGCCCTGCCCGTCACGGTCCAGTTGCGGGCTCATGCCCTTGCCCTCGTCCTTGGGCACCATTTCATAGACTTTGGCTGGGCAGAAGTGCTGGCACGGGTTGCCGTATTCCTGCGTGCACTTGGTGACACACACGTCGGGCTGGATCACTTGCAGGTGACACGGCTGGTTTTCTTCGTGCGTGCTGCCGGAGTAATAAACGTCCTTGAGCTTGTCGAAGGTCAGTTTGTCGTCGTACTGGCTGGCGGGTTGCGCGGGCGTGGTGCCGGGCTTGGGCACGCGGTTGTATTCTTTGTAGTCGGCGTGTACCGAAAGGCGCGAACTCAGGCCGCGGCCGCCGGTGATCAAGCCGACAGCGGTGTTCAAAAACCCGTACGTCTCGCCGCGCTGGTATGCCTGGCGGAAGTTGCGCACGCCCCACATTTCGGCTTTGGCCCAGCTGCTTTCCCAGCGGTTCTGGTACTTGTGCAGGGCATTGGCGGAGAAATCTCCCGACTTCAGGCACTCAAAGATCGTTTCTGCCGCGAGTATCCCCGACTTGATGGCAAGGTGAATGCCCTTGAGCCGCATGCTGTTCATGAAGCCTGCGGTGTCGCCCACCAGCAGCACGCCGTCGGCGCTGAGTTTAGGCACCGAAAAGTAGCCGCCGTCAGGAATGGTCTTGGCGCCGTAGTGCAGAATCTCGCCGCCGTCCAGCATCGCCTTGACCCACGGGTGCTGTTTGTACTTCTGGAACAACTGGTGCGGGTCCAGCGTCGGGTCCTTGTAGTCCAGCCCCACCACAAACCCGATGCTCGCCATGCCGTCGGCCATGCCGTACACCCAGCCGCCGCCGAACACTCCCTTGGGCATCGGGTGCTTCATGGTGTGGTACACGTCGCCGGGTTTAAGCAGCTTCTGGCCGGCTTCACTGAGCTTCCAGACTTCCTTTACGCCGATCTGGTAGATCTGCGGGTTGCGACCCTTGTCCAGCCCGAGCTTCGGTATCAGGTGCTTGGCAAGGCTGCCGCGCGTGCCTTCACCGAGCACGGTGACCTTGGCAACGAGGTCACCGCCGGGCATGAACTCGCCGTCTTTGGGTTCGCCCCACTTGTCCACGCCCATGTCGCGCACGCGCACGCCCTTGACGCGGTTGTCTTCGTACAGCACGTCAGCGCCCGGAAAGCCCGGAAAAATGTTCACGCCTGCGGCTTCGGCCTTGGTCGCCAGCCACTTGACGATCTTGTTCAGGCTGACGACAAACTTGCCGGTGTTGTGCAGGCTGGGCGGGACGATTTTGAGTTTGCGCGCCTTGGTGGCGCTGAGCTTCATCATCGCGTCGCGGGCGACGGGAGCTTCAATCGGGCAGCCCTGCTCGCGCCAGTCGGGGAAAAGCTCTGCCATGCCGCGCGGGTCCATCACCGCGCCGGAGAGCTGGTGGTGGCCGATTTCGGGGGCCTTCTCGATGATGCTGACCTGCGGCTCAAGCTTGGTCTCGGCGCTTTCGTTGTGCTTGGCCACCAGCTGCATCAGCTTGATCGCGCACGACAGGTTGGCAGCGCCGGCGCCGACCAGCAGCACGTCTTGCTCCATGACTTCGCGTTCGACTTCCATGGCGGCAACTTAGCAGGGCCAAACACAGGTTCCAGAGCATGCCAACGCCGGGCAGCCCGGCCCGCAAGTGCCGGGTCTGTCCGGGGATCTATTCGCCAAACCACAAAAACCAAAGGCCAAAGATCACACACAGCAGGCCCATAAGCACTTGCAGACCTACCTGTATGACCATCAGCGCCCGTGCGGGCCGCCGCGTTGAGCCGCGCCAGTTGCGCACACTGCGGTAGGCGCCCATGAACGCCACCACAGCCATGCCGAAGATCGCTCCAACCAGCAGCCCGTGCATGGGCGCGATTGTGGCACACACGCGCCAAACAAACAGGGCGCGCGATACCGCGCGCCCTGTGATTGGTGCCTCTGCTTACTGCCGGGCCCGGCGCATGCGTGTGGCAAGCACGAGTCCGGAAAGCGCCAGCATCAGCAGCAGCCAGTTGCCGTTGCTGCCGTCGGTGCTGCAGCCGCCGTCACCGCCGCCGCCGCCGCCCTTCTTCTTCTTGCCGCCGGACGATGTCAGCGCAACGCCCGCGGTCATGTTCGGAAGCGCCGGGAAGCCGGTGTAAACCGCGCTGGTGCCGCCC
This sequence comes from Planctomycetota bacterium, assembly GCA_019636195.1. Classification (GTDB taxonomy): domain Bacteria; phylum Planctomycetota; class UBA8742; order UBA2392; family UBA2392; genus JADJRK01. The sequence continues at coordinate 226,477 of JAHBYA010000005.1, forward strand.
GTGATGCCGTTGAAACGGATCTGTGCACGGCCATTGAACTCGCAGGCATCGGAGCGCACACGTGCAAAAATCAGGAAGTTGCGCGTCACGTTCACGTATGCGAACTCGTTCCGGTGCAGCGGGATCTCGTGGAAGGTAGCAAGGGCTCCGTTGCTTGCCCGAATCGGGTAGTCGCTCGCGTCAAGCTGGCCAATCGGGCCGGCACCTTCAATGTACGCAAACACTTCCAGCGTTGCCCGGCCGGCGCCGCCCCAGGCGTTGAGCAGTTCAAACTCGATGTGCGCGGGGAAGCCGCCGCCGTTGCGCGGTTCCTGCTGGACGCGGGCAATCAACTGCCAGCCGTTCATGCTGATCGTGCCGGACGGCGACACCAATTGCACGGTCACGTCAACACCGGTTGAGCCGGAGTTGTACACACTCAAGTACCCCTCTACGTCGTTTCCGGCGCTGACCGACATGACAGAACCGCTGACACCCGCCGTACCAAGCGAGTAGGCGTGGGTGCCCAGCGAAGCCGCGGCCTGCAAGTCCACGACTACCATGTAGCGGCTGCCCGCGGCGGTGATGGACTCGGACAACGCCGTGAAGGTGATGTTTGTGGCGGAAAGCGTCGTGGCGGTTGCCACCAGCGTGTCGCCGGCGTCAAGCCGGCCGGGCGACGTGCCGTGGTCAAGGTACAGCCGCGCCGCCGTCAAGATCGAACCGACGCCGTCAAAGTTGAGGCCGGTGACGGTCTGCGTGCCGGCCGAAGCCTGCATCACAAAGTGCAGCAGCGGCACGTTGGTTGCGCCCTGGAAAACCGGCAGGTTTTTCTTGTGGCAGGTGGCTTCATTCAGCTTCAGGCCGATCACCGCGGTTGTGGGCATTACCATCAAGTCAACCGAGTTGGCGCTATCGCACTCCTCCCAGAACGCGTTGGAGGGCGTAAACGAAGTGTTGCCGCTGTCGATGATGATGCCGATTGTGCCGACCGACGAAGACGTATAGCTGGTGCCGATCATGATCGTGATCAGGTAATCCTGGCCTGTGCTGGTGATCGCCTCAGACAGTGCGCTGAACACCAGCGTGGGCGACATCGGGTTGTTGATCGCGCCAATCTGCACGTCGGCGCCGTCCAGCACGCCCGGCGTGCCGTTGTCGCGGTAAAGGCGCACCGCGGTCACGTCGCCTAGGACCACGTCCACAAGGTTGATCAGGTCAGCTTCAAACGAGTTCAGGGTAACCGGCTGGCCGTTGCCGTGCTTGAGGCGGACTTCAAAGCTTGCCAGTTCGCGCTCGGCGCCGCCTGCGAACACGGGGATCTTCTGGGTGACGGCGCGTGAGACTTCAAACTCGACCTTCGGGCCTTCCAGGAACACGTGGTCAAAGTTCTCGGGTTCCGTGTTGCCCGTGAAGTAGCCGCCCCAGATGGAGGCGCCGGTGGTGCCGACGTCGCCATAGTCGGCGAGATTCATGAAGAAGTAGCTCTCAAAGTCTTCGTCAATTGAAGTCACGTCAACGGCCAACAGGTAGTGGCGCGTTGGCGTGGTGCCATCAAGTACTTCTGTCAGGCCTGTGAACGAAGTGGGCGAGCTTGCCAATGCCATGCTGCCGAGCTGCACGTCGCCGCCATCCAGCACTCCCAGTGTGCCGGTGTCGCGGTACAGGCGCAGTGTCAGGGTGTGGCCGGAGGGAGACTGGTGGTTGACGTCGATGCGATTGACGGTGCCGCCGGTGCCGTTGGCGTCCAAACGGAACGAACCGACCACCACGCCGGTCTCGCCCTCGAACGCAACCTTGGGGGCGTAGTTGAAGCCGTGGCGCGGCGAAAGCACGATGCCGCTGGACTGCATGTAGCCGCTGGGCACGAGCGACACCAACGTGCCGTTGGCGGGCAGGGCGCTGGTCAGGTTCAGTGTGTTCACGAGGCCCGCGAATGTCTGGGTGCCGTCCGCGTTGACGATGCCCGAGACAAAGTTTTCCGGGTCGTTGATGATGGCCGTGGCCGGGCCCATGTGCATGCGGATTTCGCCGCTGGGGAACAGGTGGCACTGAAAGCTCATCCAGCTCAACTGTTCATTGGCGTCATAGAACGTCACACGCGTCCACTGAAAGACCACGCGGCCGGACTCGTAGAACACTTTGAACTGCTGCGGGCGCAGGGCGTTAAGGGAGCCCGTCACGTCAGACGCAATCACGGCAATGGCTTCCAGCAGGTCATTCTCGGTGACGGTCGGGTTGATGTCGGTGATGTCGTAGTCTTCAACTGCAAAGTCGCTGAAGTGGATGCGGCCATTTGTGTTCATCCAGCAGCCGCGGTAGGTGCGGTCAAAAAACGGAAACGCAAACGGCAGCGGCACAAACAGGCAGCCGTCGTCGTAGTCGCTGTCAGTCGCGATCAGCGACGCGCCGGCGCCCGTGCGCTCGGTGTACGAACCTGTTGATTGAGTGCGCGTGTAAGTCTGCGCGGAAGCGGCGGCCGCAAATACGCAAAGCGGCAGCACCAGAAGTGCCAGAGCTTTCATAGAGATTATCCTCGGAAATCAATCTGTAGAGTAAGCAATCCATCGCATTGTGCCCATTTCGGGCGCGGAGTGCAATTCAGGCGTTTGAGAGCAAACTCACGATCGCGGCTGCGTGCTGCCGCAACGACTCCACGGTCTCGGTCAGGCGGTCCTGCAGTCTTCCGCCGTGCGGACTGATCGTGAACACAGCCGTCACGCCTTCAATCTGTACCGGCCGGGTAGTGCCGGCCAGCACCACGAGCTTCTTGCCGGCTTGCCTGCATTGCGCGGCCAGCGCGGCGATCAGCTTGCCCTCGGCGGTCTGTTCGTCGTAGCTGCCCTCGCCGCTCAGCACCAGATCATAGTTCTTGACCATCTGCGTAAACCCGATCAATTCAAGCACTTGCTGCGCGCCCGCGATCAGGCTGCCACCCAGCAGCAGCGTGCCGAAGCCCAGCCCGCCCGCGGCGCCGCTGCCCGGCTCAAGGCCGTTGAACTTTGCGCCCGCGTTGGCTGCGCACTGCGCGTAGATGGACAGGCCTTCTTCCAGTTTGTGCATCGCGCGGGTGGTGCCGCCCTTCTGCGCCACGTACTTGCGGCTCGCACCCTGCGGGCCCAGCAGCGGGGAAAGCACGTCGCACAGCGCCGTCAGCTTCACGGACTTCAGGCGCGGGTCCAGGCCGCTGAAGTCGGCCTTGCGCAGGTCTTTCAACCGGCCGCCGGTAGGCAGCACGACTTCGCCGCTGTCGTCATAGAACCTCGCGCCAAGTTCATGGCACATTCCGCCGCCGCCATCGCTGGTGGCGCTGCCGCCCAGCCCCAGCAGGATCTCGGTCACGCCGAAGTCCAGCGCGGCCTTGATCATCAGGCCCACGCCGCGGGTGTCGGTTTCAAGGGGGTTGCGCTCGGACTCCTCCAGCCGCCACAGGCCGCAGGCCTGCGCGCTTTCAACCAGCGCGCGCTTGCCGTCCGGGGAAAGCGCGATGATGGTCGGCACGTCGCGGCCCAGCGCGTCGGTGGCGGGCACCGGCTTGCGGGCTGGAAAGGCGGCCTTCAATACCTCGAGTGTGCCCTCGCCGCCGTCAGCCAGCGGCAGCGCGTCGGCCTGCGCACCGGCTTCACGCGCGCCCGCAGCCATGGCCTGCGCGGCCTGCGCGGCTGTGCAGGCCTGCTTGAACTTGTCGGGCGCGCAGAGGATTCGCATGGGAACACAAAAGGGTCAGACCCTGTTTTCGTGCGCCGACTGGCACAGACCCGGCGGCTTGCATGCATCACGATAACAGGGCCTGACCCCCTCGCGTGATGCGACCTGCAATCAGCCCTGCTTCATCAGGTAGAACACGCGGCGCTGCTGGTCGTGGCTTACGGGCTCTGTGATGACGCTGACCAGCGCGTAGCCCTGCTGGCCGTAGTTGCGCAGCATCATGGTCTCGCTGTCAACGCCGGCAAAGCCGGGGTTGCGCGAATCCGGGTCGTGGCGCTCGTGCTGGTTGACGATACGTTCGACGGCGATGAACTCGATCGGCATGGCTGTCTCCTGTGCGGATCAACGGCCCCGCACCTCGCCCATAATCTTTTCCAGCTGTTCAAGATAGGCCAGCAGCGCAACACGGCCGGCCTGCGTAATCTCATAGCTTGTGCGCTTGCGCCGCCCCAGCAGCCCCTTGGCGCCGCGGATAAAGCCCGCGTCCTCAAGCTTTGTGCAATGCGTGCCCAGGTTACCGTCGGTTGTGTCGGTCAACGCCTTCAACTCATTGAAGCTCAGTTGGCCGTGGCTGCCCAGCGCCGACAAAATCGCCAACCGCACGCGCTCATGCACCACGCCGTCAAGCTCAATCGCTGGGCTCAGTCTTGTCTTACCAGCCATAACGCACTCCTACCCAAACCCCCAGCAGAAAGTGCCCCGCGCCGAATGTGGCGACAAACACCAGAAAGTCCAGGTCCAGTCCCAGCACGCCCAGCACACCGCCCATCAGGGTAAACATGCCCAGCATGCGCACGCTGGTCAGGCTGTGGGCGCTGGCCGCGATCAGTGCCGCACCGTAGCACAACATCCAGACCGCGAAGATGTAGCCCAGTGAGCCCTGCAACGCCAACGCCAGCGTAAGCGCCCCGCCCACCGCAAGCGCGGGCAGCATCGCAAACAGCACGCGGCGGCCCAGGCGCGCCGCAAGCGGCTGGCCGTCAAGGCGCGCGCGCCGCAGCATGCCCAGCAGGTTCAGCGCGATTGAAGCCAGGAGCGTGGCCGACCACACCAGCACCATCTGGCGCAGCACCGGCCCGCCAAGGCCGCTGCGCGCCGCGGATTCGGCCAGGCCGGACTGTGAGGTCAAACCGGCGGACAGAAAGCAAAGCAGCCCCGACACCAGCAGCGCCGCGCCCGAAAGCGAGGTCAAACGCGAGTTCGCCTCAAGGGCCTCACGGATGGTCTGGATGTCCACGCTGCTCGTGCGCTGCTGCATGGCCGCAGTGTAATCCCGCCGGACGGATTGCGCCACAACTCACGGTCGCCGCAAATAGGGCGGGCCCGGAACGCCGCCAAACGCCCCGGGCCCTTAAGCACGTGCAACATGGCGTCACACGTACCGCGAAGAAACTACTCGTCAGCCAGAAACACCGCCTGGTGCCGCACGTCGTCGAACTGCAACCGCGCGCGCAGCCCCTCAAGAAAATCCATCCCGTAAAAGTCCAGGTAATGCAGCAGGCTCATCACCTCCTGCTGCGGTTTGCCGTCCGGCAGCAGGTACCGGAACAGCTTGGCGAGTTGCCGGCTGTTGACGTCGGTCTCGCGCGCAAACTCCGTGGTGGCGCGCTGGCGCAGCTTGTCAAAGCCGATGTCAGTGTTGGTCAGCAGGCGCTTGATGTCGTTGTCGGGTGAAAAGCCCAGGTCGTTCAGGCCCATCTCAAAGCGCAGCAGCTCAGACAGCACGCGCTCTTTGGCGCCGCCGAACAGCGACGGGATGTCCTGCGGCAGGTGCCGCTTCACTGCATCCTGCGCGTTCACCTCGCCGGCCAGCACTTCTTCAGGTTGCAACCCGAACTTGGTCAGCCAGGCCTCAACCTTGCCCTCGATCATCGTCGCGCTGCCGCCGGGGTAGGGCACAGGCTCGCCGGGCGGGGTGCCCGCTACCGGGCTGCCGCTGCCGACGGCGGCCACCAGGCGCACGTTACCGAACAGGTGGCGCAGGTTCAGCTCATAGCCGGTGTTGCCCGCCGGCTTCAGCGCCGTCAGGCCTTCGTCGTCGAACCAGCGCAGCATCAGCCGAATCTTGAACACATCCGGGTCGCTGTCGGCGGCGCGCGATAGCTGGTCCAGCAGCAGGTTCGAAAACCCGGTGCCAGGCAGCACGTTGCGCAGACCCTCAAGGTAGCGTTCAACGTCGCCGCCGCGGAAGCCGATGTCTTCAAGCTCGCCGCCGCGCTGCATGATGGCGCTGATACCGCTTTCGCCCCACTCGCCGACTTCAATCGCCGGCCACAGCACGGTGATCACACGGCCCACGCGCTGGCTGCGAAGACTGCGTGCCAGCTCAAGGCCGGCGAACAGCCGCAGCACTTCATCCATGCGCGGGATCGCGACGCCTTTGACCAGGGGCACGACTACGCCCAGCGCCTCGCCGCGTGCAAGCTGGCGCAGCGGGTCAAGGTGGCGCTTGGTGCCGCCCGCCTTTCGCAGCCAACTGATCCAGGCGTCTTCGCGCTGCGTGTCGTGCACGAACTCGCGGCGCGCAAGGCGACGCGCCAGCGACTGGTACGCCGCATAACTTGAGCGAGGAAGCTTGCCGCGTTTGCGCGTGATGCGCACTAGGGTGCGTCCGCGCGTGGTGCTGATGCGCGCTGTGGTGAGCGGGAGTTTGATGACGCGGTAAGCCATGAGAATCCACAACCTTCAAACAGGACGCCGGAAAGGGGCCCGGCGCACGAATTGTAGCAGCAGAAAATACGGGCACGACTAGCGGGGAAAGGCGCAAAATAGCGGGTTCGGGGCAAGTGCAACCGTGGTTTGAAGTTACGGGGTTGGCAAAATTTCATACAGGGCAATCTTGGCGCTTTGTGGGACATTTGTGTCAAAATGCGAGGTAGGTGTCAGTAACGTCCGAAACGCAATCAGCCGTTGCCTTTACGACCAATCGCCCCGCCCGGTTCTAACCATCCGGTATTTGTTTGACACAGCCGTCCGGGATGTTCCATGCGGCGGCATTCGTTGGATAAGCACCGGCGCCAGTGAAGCGCGGCTGTTGGCTGGCGGAAGGGAAGCTGGGTTGCATCGCGACACCGGACAACGCGCATGGATCACCCGGCTGGCGAAAAGAAATTCCGTGTTCCGACTCGCACCGCAACCGATTTCCGATTAGATAGGGAGTGTGCTGGGCAGTAGTGGGCAATCGCCACGCTTCCGGCTTGCGCCCGGGTGACCGGGCAGGACTTGATGCACCCCAGAACTGACAACGGCGGGCACAGGAGAGACAGTGAGCAACAAGACCAACATCTACATCGACGGCGAGCACGCCGCGACGATTGAGAACCTTCAGCATGACGCGCCGTGGTACTACGGCACGCTGATCCCCGGTGACGCGTTTGAAGAACTCAAGGCGTCGCTCGAGAAGGCGCCATACAGTGTGGCCACCCCCGACAGCATTGAGCTGATCGCGACGCAGGACACCGTTGACCGCGTTAGTTGGGGCAGCGACGTGGACTCAAGCGAGATCATCACCCAGCTCACGCTTGCCCAGTTTGAACCCGACGGCGCCTGGGAACTCGAGTTCACGTGCGAAACCGACGGCGAAGAAGCCGAAGCCAACGGCGAAGCCGCTGAATCCGCGGTTTGAGCCAAACCCTGAGTACGCATCGCGCGGCAACCGGAGCACGTTCGGTTGCCGCGGTGCGTTGCGGACTGCCCGTCCGCCGACCTTTGCGAAAGCGCGACAAAGTGGCGGACCGCAGCATCATCCGCAATGGCGAGTTCGCAAAATGCTTGGGCTTTCTCCTCTGGTGCCTTACCTTAACCGCGCAGCCCCGAACCAGTCCCCTAGCCGGAGCCTGACGTTGCGCCACCTCGCCTTCATCTCCTTCTCCGCGATTGCATTGCTTGCGGCTTGCCTGAATGTTCAAGCCGATGACAAGGCCAAAGCCCCCGAGATTGACCCCGCCGAGCTTGATGCCGCCAAAGCCACCGCAGACGCGCTGACCCACGAAGAGCGTTCGCTGGTCAACGCCCTGCGCTACCTGGTGCGGCCTTCCTTTGAGGAAGAGTTGTTTGCCGGCCGCCGCTATCGCCCCAGCCCGTTGCCGGCATTCGAAAACGCCAGCGGCGAAAAGTTCGGCGACCTTGACGCGCTGCGCATGTGGGCGGTGCTTGAGTCCGGCATGCCGCTTTCCGGCGCAGCCGACGCGCACCTGCGCCGCATGCTGGACACCCAGGTGCCGCAGTCCAACAACAACCTGGGGCCTGCGGCTTTGCAGATGCTGGTGTGCCGCGCCGCCATCGCACGCGGCGACGCGCGCAACCTTGAACTGCTGAAGGAGCGCGCCGAAAAAATCTGGCGCTGGAGCCTGGAGCAGAAGGCGGCGTGCAGCACCGGCTCGCCGCTGGTGCAGCGCAACTACATCAACCCGCAGTGGTTTGCCAACCAGTATTGGCGCACCCAGCTGATGCTGTGCGCCCTCGAAATCGGCATCAAGGCTGACAGCGGCCTGTGGGAAAATGACCTCAAGGCGCTGTGCAAGTCCTTTGACCGCAAGGGCGGATTCTCAAGCACCACCGGCGTGGACGACATGGCGGCCAACCTTGAGACCAACCTGCTGGGCATGGCGACGTTGTCGCTGGCGCTGACCGCCCCTGAAAAGGCGCTGTCCAAGGCGACGTACTCAGCCGTTGAAAAGCAGCTCAAGGCCGCGCGCAGCAAGACCGCCGAGTGGGGCGACGAATGGCACCGCCTGCACGCGCGCGGCGCGCAACTGCTGCTGGCCTTGAACCTGCACGACGAACTTTCACCCCAGCGCGTAAGCATGGACCTGTGGCGCCGCGACGTGCTGTCTCGGGCGCTTTCCACGCCGGACGCGCGCGGCACGATTTCGGGCCGCGGCACGCTGCTGCAGGCCATGGGCATCGCCGGCGGACTGACCGGCCGCGACGCAATCGACACCGCGGAAACCGCTTTGGCTGCCGTGGCGCTGTGTGGCGGCAAGGACCCGCGGCCGCTGGCGCACCACACCGCGGCTTCGCTGGGCCGCATCATGCACGCGCTGGCGGTGCTGCACGCGGGCAACGAGCGTGCGACCGGCGGCAACTTTCAGGACCGCGTGAACTTCGCGATTGAAGACGGCTGCCGTTTCATCGCATCGCGCATTGTGCAGGATGGTACCTTTGACGGCATCCACCAGCGCCAGCCCGGCAACACCGGCGTGTGCCTGCTGGCCCTGCTGCACGGCGGGTACGCACGCGACCATGACGTGATCAAGCGCGGCTTTGACCGCCTGACCAAACAGTGCGAAGAGCTCAAGGGCACCGGCGTCGGCACCTACAACGCCGGCCTGATCCTGATGGCGTACCAGAAGTTCTATGAGCCCCAGATGCGCGAAGCCGGACTGTTCAGCGCCAATACCGCCAAAGAGTACGACGCCGCCCGGCTGCAAATGCGCAAACTTGTGGCGCGTGATCACATGGCGGTGATTGACGCGATCATCGACCAGCTCGACAAGTCCAGCGGCACGCAGGGCGGCTGGGGCTACTACCCCGCGGCGGCGCGCGGCAACCATGCCGACAACTCGTGCACGCAGTTTGCGGTGCTGGCGTACCAGGCCGGCAGCACGCTCGGCGCCAAGGTCGGCGCGCAGGTCTTCAAGTCCGAGGCCCAGCGCCTGATCGACAGTTATGCCCCCGCAGCCGGCCTGAATGCCGTGGACTTTGAGTACACCGCGACATCGCTGGGCCGCACCGCGGTCATCCACAAGGGCAAGGTGGTGCCCGGCGGCTGGAGCTACAGCATCGGCAAGGCCGGCGACAGCATGCAGTTCACGGCGGCGGGCATCGGCAGCCTGGCCATCTGCCTGGACGAGCTTAAGTCGCGCGACGCGCTGGACAGCAAGTTCGAGTTTGAAATCGCCCGCCACATCCACGGCGCGCAACTGCGCCTTTCCGGCACCTACTACACCGAAGAGCAGCTCAGCCGCGCCGGCTACGCGATCATGAACCAGGGCTACGACGGCCACGGCACGTACTACAACCTGTACTCGGTTGAGCGCGGCTGTGAACTGGCCGACCTGCGGCGCATCGGCAACATCGACTGGTATGTCGTCGGCGCCGAGGCGCTGATTGAGTCGCAGGCCAGCGACGGCAGCTGGGGCGGCGGGCGCCTGCTGGGCGGGCGTGCGGACCTGGCCAAGCCGGCGCTGATCAACTGCGCGTGGGCGGTGCTGTTTCTGAAGCGCGCGTCGCCGCCGGTGTTCACCGACCACAAGCGCCGCGACCGCGAAAAGGAAGCCGAGCCCAAGGAAGAGCCCAAGCCGAAAAGCCCGATCACGCCGGGCCCGGACGACAAGAAGAAGAAAGAGCCTGAACGCAAGGTCGAGGGCGAATAGGCGGCAAACCGCATACACGGGGCAGGCACCGCGCCTGTCCCGTTCGCGTTTCCGGTCTTTTCGTGAACGCCGCTTTGCGCCAATCCGTAGTATGATTAACTCCGGGCGTGGAGGTCGTGATGCGTTATGTGCTTTGGCTGATGCTGCTTGCGGGACTGCCCTTGATCGCCGCCGAGTCGTATGTGCGCGGCGGCGTGCAACTGTTGCAGGACGATGACGACGACACCGAAGCCGAAGGGCCGGACTCATGGCTCGTCAGCGCAAACCTTGCGCTGGACAACGGCCGCTACCCAGCCGCCAAGCTTGACTACCGCAAGGTGCTGAAAGAGCAGCCCGCCAACCAGTCCGCCGCGCGCGGCCTGGCTGAGGCGTACCTCCAGACCGGCGACTACCGGCTTGCCCAGCGCACGCTTGAGCAGGTGATGGAGGCAGCCAAGGACAGCGTTGAGCCGCGCACGCGCATTGTACTGGCGCGGCTGCTGCTGCTGCGCGGCGAGTACAGCGAAGTCGAGAAGATTGCAAACCTGCTGCTGGATGAAGCGATCGACGGCAAGGGCGACGCCGTGCTGGCGGGCATCGATGGCGCGCTGCTCAAGGGCAACGTGTTTCGCGCGGTCGGCGAATATGAGGTCGCGAACAAGATGTATGAGGCTGTCCGCGTCGTGATTTTGTCCGAGCGCGGCAACCTGCTGCGCATTGACACCGGCAAGGGCCGCCAGCCCGATCTGGCCGACTGGTGGTGCAGCGCAGGCGAGGCCTACTTCTGGCAGAACCGCCTGCACGAGGCCAACGACTGCTGGGGCAACGCGCTGATGGCCGACGAGTTTCACCTGCGCAGCGCGGCCTGGATGGCGCGGCTGTACCTTGAACAGAACCACGACAGCAGCAGCCGCGTGAACTACAGCGAACCCACGCTGCGCAAGAACCCGAATGTAGCCGACTTGAAGCTGTGGCTTGCCAACGCGCACTTCTTTCGCTGGCGCAGCGGCGAGGGCATGAAGCACTTGAACGAGGCGCTGAAGATCAACCCCGAGCACCCGGCTTCGCTGGTCACCCGCGCGTTGCGCTACCTGTACACCGACCAGTACGACGATGCCAAAAAGGATTACGACCGCGCGCTCAAGGTCAACCCGCGCGACCCCGAGGCGCTGGCGGCAAAGGCGCTGCACGCGGTCACGCTGGGCATGAGGGACGTGTACAACAAGACGGAAGCCGAGATGCTGGCGATCAACCCCAAGCCCGCGCGCTTCTACGAGATCATTGCCGACGGGTTGTCCGACCGCTTCCGGTACGTCGAGGCGCTGCCGCTGTACGAAAAGGCCATCGCGTGCAACGAAAAGCACTGGACCGCCTACAAGGGCCGTGGAATGGCCGCCATGAACTTCGGCGATGACGTGCTTGGCCGAAAGATGCTTGAGGCCGCGCACAAGAACGACCCGCTGCGCAACAACCTTCAGACTGTCAACCTGCTGACGCTTCTGGACAGCTACAAGAACTTTGAACGCTACGAGTCACCCGACGGCCGCTGGCGCCTGCTGGTGCACAAGTCCGAAGCCGCCGTGATGCGCGACCTGTACATCGCCCACCTTGACGCGTGCTGGGAGGCGATGACCAAGAAGTACGACTTCAAGCCGCGCACACCCATCGTCGTTGAAGCGTTCCACCGCCACGAAGACTTTGAAGTGCGCACCGTCGGTATCACCGGCTTGCCGGCGCTGGGCGCGTGCTTTGGCCAGTTGATCACGCTCGATTCACCCAGTGCACGGCCCGCCGGCAGCTACAACTGGGCCAGCACCCTGCGCCACGAGATGGACCACGTGTTCCAGCTCCAGATCAGCAACGGGCAGATCCCGCGCTGGCTGGCCGAAGGCAGCAGCGTGTACGAGGAAAAGCTGGCAAGACCGGAATGGGAGCGCCACAGCGAAGACCAGTTGTTCATGCACTACCACATGGACGACATCCCGCCGGTCAAGAAGTTCAACGAGTGGTTCCGCGACGGCAGCAAAATCCTGTTCGCGTACTACCTCGGCAACGTCATGCTTGAGTACATCGACAAGAAGCTCGGCGGCCTTTCCAGTGTGCGCCGGATGATCGAGATGTTCGGGGAAAAGAAAACACCCGAAGAAGTCTTCCGCGCCTGCCTGAAGCTTGAGCCCGAGCAGTTCGACAAGGGCTTCCGCGAATATGTGCGCGATGAACGCATTGCGCACCTGCGCATGGTGCCGCGCATCTCGCCCAGCCGCGTCGAGGAGCTGTACTTCAAGTATGAGGACGGCAAGGCGACCACCGCCGACCTTGTGGACCTTGGCCTTGGCTACGCACAACAGGGCAGCCGCGTCGATGCCGAGACCTTCATCGGCCTTGCCGGCCGCAAGGGCGTCGCGGAAGAGCTGAGCCCGGTCGGCGCGCGCTTTCATTACACGCGCATGCTGCTGGCGCGCGGCAATGAGCGCATCAGCGGCGCAGAGCGTCAGCAGCAGGCCCGCCAGCACCTTGAAACCGCGATCGCGCGCGGGCTGGAGGACTTCCAGAGCTTCCTGATCATGGCCCAGTTCGCGCAGGGCGAGGGCAACCGGCAGATGATGCTGCACTGGCTGCGGGAAGCGCACCGCGCCTTCCCGGAAAGCCCGCAACCGCTGGCTGCGATGTACCAGTATTGGATGCAGGCCGGCAACCGCGAGCTGGCGATTGAAGCCGCCGAGAAGTGGATGCGCGTGGACGAAAACAACCTGCAACTGCGCATCTGGCTGATTGAGCAGGTGTATGATCCCGGTCGCCAGTGGGTCCGCATGGCGGACATGGCCGAGCAGGCGATCAATATCGCGCCGCTGATGGCGGGCACGCACCGCTTCCGGGCGTTTGCGCTGCGCAAGCTGCAGCGCTACGAAGAGGCGGTCACGCACTACGAGTATGTGCGGCGGCTGGCCACCGGCAACACGCCCGAGGAGTCCGTGGCCGCGGAAGTGAACGCGCTGCTGGACATCGCGGCGACCTGGATGCAGGCCGAGAAGATCGACAAGTGCAAAGAAGCGCTGGAGCGCGCCCGCAAGCTCGACCCGAACAACGCGCGCATCAAGACAATCGAGGAAGAACTCGAGGGCCGCGGCAAAGAGAAAGAAGAAGACTTCTAGCCATGCGCCAGCATGGAAACGAACCGGCGGGCGCTGATGCGCCCGCCGGACGCTTGCCCAAAGCTGTTACTTGGCGTCGGGCTTATAGACCGTGCCGATGAACATGATTGAGCCGGTGCGGTCGTCCGTGATTGCCAACAGGAACGGCTTGTCGCAGCGCACCGTGAAGGGGCGTGGAGGGGCGCCGCGCGACATCATCACTGCCGTGGCCGCTGCTGCCTCGGTGCCTTCTTCATCAACTTCAATCACGGCTTCGTGAATCACCTGGTCAATAAACAGCTTGCCGCGCGCGCCGCCGACCTCAAAGCCCGAGAAGTCCGCTTCACGGCTGTTGAACGCCTTGGCCATGCCCAGCGCCTTCAGGTCGTTGCGGAGCTCTTTCTTGAACTTGATCTTGAAGCGCGGCAGGTGAATCGTGCCCGGCTGCTCGTACGCACTCTGCTGCCAGGCAGCCAGCTTGTCGCCGGTCAGGCCGTTCACCACGCTGTCGAGACTCTTGCCCTCTTTGGGCACGATCAGCCACATGTGGACCTTGGGGCCCGTGCCGGGCTTTTCCGGGTCGCCGGCGGGGCCGTAGGGCAGCGCCACCACCTGCACGTCTTCGTCGTCGGTGTACTTCCACTCGACTTTGGCGGGCGACTGCATCATCTCAATCCGCTGCTTCTTGCCGTCTGCGCCGTTGAAGTCGGCCTTGACCGTCTTGTCCTTGTCGAACTTGCTGGTCCAGTTGCCCTTGAAGTAGATCGCGTTGACCAGGATGCACACCGCGCCCTCGGGCGCTTCTTGCAGCAACTCAGGGATCTTCTTCTCCGTACGGTCGCTGACCCAGCCGTTGATCTCATCCTTGGCCTTTGGGTCGCTGAAGCTGATGCCCTTGATTTCGGCCTTGAACTCGTCGCTGACCTTGGCCGAGAAATCCTTGTCCAGTGTGATGCGCGCGGGGTCAGCCCAGATGGCGTTGGCGATGTTCAGCTTCACGTCGTCACGGCCCGAAAGCGCCGCCATCAGCTTGCGGTTGGCCTCGCCGACCTCAAGCTCGCCGACGTGCATGGTCTTGTTCATTTCCGCCAGTGTGTCGCCCTTGGCGCCGCGGCTGGTCATTTGCAGGGCCATGCCGATGCTGGTAGGCGACAGAAGGGTGTTCTCGCCGGGCTTGTGCAGCTTGCGCAGCATTTCAACGCCGAAGCGGTTGTTGGCGGCGGACAAGTCTTTGGCCTCTTTGGGTACAGGTGTTTCGGCCCGCGCGGGACCAAAGGTGAAGGCGGCAAAAAGGGCCGCGGATGCAGCGGCGGTCAGACCGAAGTTCAGCAATCGCATAAAGTCCTCCAATCACGGCCGTGGGCGTGTGCAGTAAGACGCCGGCAAGCGCGGTGAGGTTCCGAAGACTCACAAGTTAAGGTGGCGAAGCGACTTGCGGCGGGTTGCAAATGTCAGCCGCTACAGCTCCAGCATTTCGGCGTCCTGCCCGGGGTTGGAGTCTTTCATGCGGGCCTCGAGCTGCTGGCGTTCGCGCTTGGCGGTGTCATCGACCTCGCCGTCTGCGGCCTGCCCGATGCGTCGTGCGTCCTCGGTGCTGATGAACACGACACGCCCGTCGGTCAATGCCAGCTCGACGCCGGCGGGGCGGGTGCGGACTTCTTCGATGGTCAGCGGCTCAACCTTGCTGGCGCCGGGCTTGATACTGGTGCCGCGCGCGAGCTTCTTGCGGCGTTCTTCGGCGCCCTTGCTGCCGCCTTCAATGTACGGGGCAAAGCGATCCATGAAGCCGTCGAACTCGCCCACCACTTCGTCGTACTGGCGGTCGTCCATGTTCGGGCCGTGCTCGCCGATGTAATCGCCGAACACGTTGCTCATGGTGTTGATCGCGCGCCCGATGCGCTTGTCCAGCGGGTTGTTCTTCTGGCCCACCCACGGCGCGGCGCCTGTCGCCTCGGCCTGAGTCTTGAGCCCGTAGGTCGTGATCACCGCGCGTTCAAAGTTGTCGGTGAAGCCGCGCAGCGTCTGGCTGCCCAGGCTGGTGCTTTCAATCAGGCGCACCGAATTCAGCGTCAAGCCGACCAGCAGGTTGCTGCACCGGATGCCGGTGATGCGCTTGTCTTCTTTGCCGGCGATGCCGGCCAGCACGCGCTCGACCAGGTCGGCGGCAAGCTCGGCGGCGCGTACGCCGCACAGCACCGGCCGCGACGAAAACTGGCCCACGACAATCGCGACGTACAGGGCGTGGCCGATGTCCACGAGGTATTCCTGCACGATTTCGCCGCTCATGCGTTGCAGGCTTTCGGGCACCATCGCCTGCACGCGCGGCATGAACTTCTCGTCAAACTGCGCAATCGTCAGCCCGTCGTCCTTTTTCACCGCGTGCCTTACCAGCACCGGGATCAGCTCCTCGATGGTGGCAGGCTCTTTCTTGGGCTTGGGCGGCTCAGGCGCCGCCTGCGGCTGTGAGGTCTTGCGGGGCGAAGACACCACATCCACGGGGCCGCTGGGCTTGCGCGGCGTTTGCACAGGTGCGCTGCTGCGCTTGCTGGGCACCGCCGAGTTAGGGGCCTGCCGCGGGCGCTGCTTTGTGGGCGGCGCGGGCTGTACAGGCGGCTTCACCCGGCCGCCGAGTCCCGGCATGCCTTGGGTGGGCGCCTGCGCGGGCTGGGCCGGCGGTTTGACGCGCCCGCCAAGGCCGGGCATGCCCTCGCCTTGCCCGGGCATGCGCGGTTTGGGCATGGGCGCGCGGGCTTGCGGCGCGGGCGCCTGTCCGGGCCGGCGCACAGCGGGTCGCTGCACGGGTTTGTTGGGCTGGTCAGCCATGGCAAAGCAGGTTACAGGTTTCAGGTTTCAGGTTACAGGCTGCGGTACAGATTCCCTGCGGCCTGACTTCAAGCCTGATCATACGCCAGCGTTGCGACGGTCACGGGCTCGGCGATGCCCTTGACCTCAATCTGTGCCTTGGTGCGGAACTTGATGGGAATCGCGATGCGCGCCGGGTTTTCGCTGGCGTACTTCTTGATCTCCTGCACGGTTGAGAGCGACGCCAGCACCTCGTTGCCCGCGGCAAAACTGCACAACCTTGCCGCAAGGTTCACGTGGTGCCCGAGTACAGTGTACTGATTTGCCTTCTGGCTGCCGAACAATCCCAGCAACATTTCGCCGGTGTTGATGCCCACGCCCAGCGTCAGGATGTCGGGCTGTGCCTCCAGCAGGGCGTTGGGGATGAATCCCTGCTGGATCCAGCGCTGGCGCGTGCGCTGCATCGCCTGTTGCAGGTCCACCGCGACCTTGACCGCGTTGTACGCGTGGCCGGGGTTGGGCAGCGGCGCCCCGAACAGCGCCATCACCTGGTCGCCCACGAACTTGTCCAGCGTGGCGTCGTTGGCTTCAAGGGCGTGCATGCAGATTTCAAAGAACTCGTTGAACACCGTTTGCACTACGCCCGCGCCCACCGCTTCGCAGAACGGCGTGAAGCTGCGCAGGTCGGCAAACAGCACCGACAGCGTGCGCTTGTGGCTCAAAAACGGGTCGTCGCTGGTGTCCAGCAGCCGCTCAACGATGCGCGGGCTTACCAGCCGCTCAAAGAACTGCCGCGTCTGGCGCAGCCGGGTGATGTCTTCAACGGTGACGGTGCCCTGCTGCTCGGTCCAGACCGCCTTGAACTGGAAGAACTCGCTGCGGCCGTTGACCGGGTTGGGTCGTTCCGCCTCAAAGGTTTCTTCGCCGCCTGAATCCAGCGCATCCTGCAGCAGCGTTTGAAACACGCCGGGCGCCCACTCAAGGTGATCGTGGCTTTCCAGGTTGGGCTTGCTGTTGGCGATGTCCTTGTTGCAGCCCAGAAAGTCCGCCATGCGGGTGTTAAGCCGCACGATGCGCCACTTGTTGTCCACGATCAGGTATGCGACAGAAAGTCCGGCAATGGTGGCCTGCGCCTGCGGCACGCGGGTCTGCCCGAAGCTGGTCAGGTTGCCCAGGGTAAGGCTGCCGCCCTGCCCGCCGCCGGTCAGCAGCATGAGCTTGCGGCGCAGTTGCTCGTTTTCGGCGTTGAGCGTGTCGAGCTTTTCCTGCAGCGCCTTGTTTTCTGAGGATTTGCCCAGCATGCCCGCCCCGGCGGAATTCGGCCCATACAGCCTGTGTATGCTGCCTGAAAAGCCTGCCACAAGCAACGGCGGTGCTTCAATCCAGCGGGGTGCCGTTGTCGGGAGGTGTCGGCTGGTTGGCGGGGTGCCTGCGGTCGATCGGCGGCAGCGTCGGGCGATTCTGGGGCGGCGGCGGGGTGTAAATGCCGTTGCTGCCCGGGGACATATCCTCGATCGGTTCCACCCGCAGGAAAAACGCCGGCACAAAGATCAGCGCCACCAGCACGACCAGCATGATAATCGAGGACGGTTTCATGTCCTTCAGCATCGCCCCACACTATCAGACCGGGGCAACCTTTTGCCAGACCACGTTGCGATACAACGTGAACGCCAGGTATCGCAGGGCATCCAGCGCGTGGTCGTCTTGCTTGACGGGCACGCGCTCGCCGTGCCGTGATGAGTCCTGCCAGCGGTAGCCCTCAATTTCGCGCAACAGGTTCACGCAGCGCGGGTCAATCACCAGCCGGGGCTCGCCGTCCCCCGCCAGCAGCATGCGCACGCACTCAATGCCCGGGTGCAGGTCATTCCGGGCCTGGCTGGTCCGAATGTTGTGCTTGGCCAGTTCAGCGCCCAGCGTTACGCCGCTTGGGTCAATCCATGCGGGCCCGATCACAAGGCCCTGCGCTTCAAGCTCGGCGTCAATGGCATGAATTGCCGCCGCGTGCAGGTCGGCGGTCGCCAAACACAGGTAGTGCTCGCGCAGCACCAGCAGGCGGTCGTCGGCATCGCGGCAGGCCCACAGGCAGCAGGTCGCGTTGGTGTAGCCGGCGTCAATGGCGCGATACACGACCGCGCCTTGGGGCGCGGTGATGGGCGCGACGTGCCGGGTGCGCGAAAACTCGCGGTACACAAGGCCGTGCACGGTCGTGAACGCCCCGCCGTACTGCTCGTCAAAAGTCTCCGCGGGCAGCACGCGTCGGGCGGATTCAATCTCGGCGGCGGGTACCAGCGGGTTGTCCCAGGTCGCGAACCGAAAGCTGTGCCACTCGGGGTCGCCCTCCGTCGCGCGGTTGTACAGGTCATGCACCCAGTTCAAGCCGCGCGGCGTGGTCGGCACGACCATTCGCCCGGTCGTTGAACTCAGGCGCGCGCGCAGGTAGCGCTCAAAGACCTCGCCATCGATGTGGGCCGCTTCCGCCATCACCAGCCAGTCCACCGATTGGCCCAGCAGGCCTTGCGGGCGCAGCGCGGAGAGGCACCAGACCTCAGCGCCCCACGGGGTCACAAGGTGCGAAGGCCCGCTGCGCCCGCCGTCGGTCACCGCCTGCAGCGGCACATGCAGGCGCGCGCGCAGGTCGTTCAGGATGGCTTCAAACTCCGGCCGGGCCATGGCGTAGGTCGGGGCGACGACCCAGCCGCGCGTCGGGGCAGCCACCAGGTCAGCCAGCACGTCTTTGGCCGCCGCGAGCGACTTGCCGAAACGCGCCCCCGCGATCAGGACCTTGAAGCGTCCGCCCGACGCATGAAACTGCCGCTGGCCCTCGTGGGGCGCATAGCGGGTTTGCGCAAACACATCCGGTTGCATCATCAGGGGGCCATCGCCTGCCACAGAAAGTAGGCGGGGCGGGCGTGCAGGCGCGCCAGCGCAGACTCAAGCACTGCTTGCGGCGGCTCATGCCCGCGGCTTGCGCCGTGGCCGGTGTTCGCGCGGGATTGCGCCACGGCGCGCAGGTGCCGTGCAAGCGCCGCGCAGTCAGCGGCCGGCAGTCGCTGTCGCAGGTACTCGCGGTACGCGGGCTGGATCAGCCGCGTGCTGTCGATCTCGCGGCGTTCACAAAAGCGCAACAGGCTTGCAATGGCGCGAGGCAGCTCAAGCTCGCAGACGCGTGCGAAGCCAGCCGCGGTCAGGAATCCGGTGAAGGCGCCCATCCGGGCGACACATTCAATGTACGGCACGCCCAGCGCGCGGCAGCCGTGTTCAAGCAGCCGCCGCGCAATGCCAACCCCGCGCAGGCGCGGGTCAACCACTACGCGCTGCAACAGGCGCAGGTCGCGATTCAGCGCGGCTGTGTCGGGTTGCGGCGGGTGCAGGAGCACCGGCAGCGCATGGCGACGCGCAGAAAGCAGGCGATGCGGGTAACCGTAGATCGCGATGCCGGCGCGCCGACCGCGCAGCGCGGCAACGTACACCGCGCACACCGGACCAGGGTTGCCGGCGCCAAGGTAGTGCCAGTGCCGGAAATGCCGCCAGTCGGCAAGGCGACCGGGCGTGATGACCACTTCGTCGCCAAGGTCTTCGCGCGCGGGCGGCGCGAGTGCCCGCACGTCGCCGTCGATCTGCAGCAGCCGGTCCGGGGCCATGTGCGGCAGGGTGGCGGGGTTGTGCGTGCTGACCGCCATGCGCAGGCCGCCGTCGGCAAGCCGCCGCAAAACCTGCGCCAGCGCGCACGCGGTAAGCGGGTCAAGGTGCGCGTCAAACTCGTCCGCGACCAGCAGCTCGCCCGGGGCCAGATTGCACAGCGCCAGGGCAAGGCGCAGGCGCTGCTGCTCACCGGCGGAAAGTTGCGGCGTGCCCAGGCGCCACAGCCGTCCGTCGGCAAGGCCGGTGCGCGCCAGCGTGCGCAGCACAAACTCGCTGGCAAGCCCGGGCGCGAACAGGTCCAGCACCGGCGCGTCCGAAAGCGCGGGCAGCTCGCGGCCGCCCAGCGCCTTCAGCGCCAGCGTCTTGCCGGCGCCGCTGGGGCCGGTGACGCACACGATTTCACCGGGGCCGGGTGCGGGCAGCGCGTGCACCGGCGGCGGCGCGGGTGCCGTCCAGGCTGACCCGAACGCGGCTTGCGCGTAAGCGGCGTGGGGCATGGTCAGTTCCGGGCGAAGATGCTGTCTTCAAAGTCGTCGCCGTACTTTTCTTCGAGCTCATTCATCATGCCGCGCATGGCTTCGTCGCGCGAAAGGCCGATGCCCATGACCAGATGGTCGATCAGGCACAGGCACAGATAGACGCGCTCGTTGGAAAAGCCGAAGTCAAGTTCGCGAGAAACCAGCAGGTACGGCACCGCGGTAAGGTCCATGTGTTTTTCCCTGGCTTGCCCCTCAACCACAGGAAGCAGCGGGCACAGCCTGGGCCGAAGTTGCCTGCCCACGACCGGGCGTTGCGCCGCAATCGCCCGCCGCCCCGGTACTTGCGCCGACGAAATATTTCGCGATTAATCATCTTCAGGAATCCCAAATGCCCAGCCGCAGGCTGACCCGCGCAGAAGAAAACTTCGAAGTCCACATCCTCGGCGTGCCCATGGACCACGGCGCCGGCCGGCGCGGCGTGGGCATGGGCCCCAGCGCGATCCGGATTGCCGGCCTGGCTGAGCGCTTGCGCGCGATCGGGCATGAGGTGACCGACCACGGCGACACGATCATCCGCGACATTGAGCGCGCCAGCCCTTCCCGCAAACCGGACGGCACACTGGCAGAGCCGCAGGCCGTCGTGCCGCCGCCGCCCACCATCAAGGGCAAGGCGAACAACCTGGCGGTGGTCGCGCGCGCCTGCGACGCAGTGCATGAGCACGTCAAGCGCATCGTGAAGAAGGGCGCGTTCCCGCTGGTAATCGGCGGCGACCATAGCATGAGCATCGGCACCGTGGCGGGTCTGGTGGCGGGCATGAAAGAGCTTGAGGCAGAGCGCCGGGCGGCGGGCGAAGACCACGAGTACACGATGGGCATGATCTGGATTGACGCCCACGGCGACTTGAACACGCCCGAGACCACGCCCAGCGGCAACATTCACGGCATGCCGGTTGCGGTGGCGCTGGGCCACGGGCCCAAAGAGCTCACGCACATCGGCGGCATGAGTCCCAAACTGTACGCCAACGACGTGGTGCTGCTGGGCCTGCGCGACCTCGACCGCGCCGAGAAGCAGGCGATTCTTGACTCAGGCGTGCACGCCTTCACGATGAAAGATATCGACGAGCGCGGCCTGGCCGCCGTGATGCGCGAAGCAATCAACCTTGCCACGCGCAACACCGACTTCCTGCACGTCAGCTTCGATATCGACAGCGTTGACCCGCGCATCGCGCCCGGCACCGGCACCACCGTGCTGGGCGGCCTGACGTACCGCGAAGCGCACCTGGCGCTGGAGATGATCGCCGAAACCGGCCTGCTGAGCAGTTTTGAACTGGCGGAAGTCAACCCGATCCTCGACATGTACAACCAGACCGGCCAGCTTGCGGTAGGCCTGATCGCCAGCGCGCTCGGCAAGACCATCCTGTAGGCCGCGTCGTTTACCGGGTGCGGTGTTGTGCTTCAAAACGGGGGCCCCGTCTGGCGGCGGCCCCTGCGGCAATCGTCGCGAGCGCAGCCAGCAGCGCCCACAGGCCGTCACCGCCGCTTCGCATGCCTGTGCTGCACTGCTCTTCCTTGGACGAGTTGCCCTTGCCCGGCGCCGGGTTCAGCCATCCCTCGACCATTTCGTTGGTGACGCTCGTGCTGGGCCCGATCCAGAGAATCTTGCCGTCGCGGCCGATTACATACACGGTTGAATAGGTCGGAATCGGGTAGTCGTTGTTGTCCGCTACCATCGCGACGCCGTAGGCCACGCCAAAGTTTGTAACGAAGTCCGCGATCTCCACGTCGGTGTCCGCAAAGTTCGCGCCCACCACCGCCAGCCCTTGCGCACCGTACAGCGTTTGCAACTCATTCAGCCGCGGCACGGCGGCCTGGCAGTGCCCTCACGTCGCGCCGAACCAGTCCAGGATCAGCACGTGGTCCGGTTGGTAGTCACTGACTTCGTCATGGCCGGCGGGGATGTTCCATGTCTGCAGGAAGGTCTTGTTTGCTGCCGGGTCGCCGACGGCCTGTGCCGCCAGTGTGCCGACACACAGGCATAAAAGGACAACGCCAAGAATGCGGGCCAGCGCCATGATTGTCTCGATGGAACAGCCGGGAATTGTAACTCGGGCCACAGACGCTGCCAGCCGATCGCACCCGGCGCGCGCGCCATCGCCGGAATTGCTCTTGACATGGCAAGAGTTGTGCCTCATGCTGGTGTTTACGCGTCAATAGTGACGCAGCCAGCCAGGAGATGCCGTGTCCAAGCCAACGCCCGCCGCCGATGCGACCACCGTCGCCAACAACTTTATCAAGCAGTACGGGAAAGCCCGCTTCAAGCGCTTCCTGAAACTGCTCAAAGACGGCGCATCCGGCGAAGCGATTGCCGACGAGTACGGCGTTTCGCGCGAGCGCGTGCGGCAATGGAAAAACACGTTCGGCAACGTCGTCCAGACCTACGACATCAGCCCCGACATCCAGAAGCTCGCCGGCCGCTAGGGCACGCGCGCAACGCAGTCAATCTCAACCAGCGCGTCTTTGGGCAACCGCGCCGCCTGCACCGTGGCGCGGGCCGGGCGGTGCTCGCCCAGCGCAGCGGCGTAGGCCTCATTCACCGCCCCAAAATCGTTCATGTCTTTCAGGTAAATCGTGGTCTTGACCACGTCGGCAAACGTGCAACCGGCGGCGCCCAGCACAGCCAGCAGGTTGCTCATCACACGCACGCACTGCTGCGCGGCTGTGTCGCCGACCAGGGCACCGGTTTTGGGTTCCAGCGCGATCTGGCCGGAACAGAAGACAAAACCGCCCGCGACCACGGCTTGGCTGTACGGGCCGATCGCGGCGGGGGCGTCGGGGGTTGTGACCTGCTGGAAGTCTTTGGACATGGGTTGAGTTCCGTGTTGGTGAGTGACTGGGGCGGTTGCACGCACCCGGCCCTGACGGGCCGGGCTACCACGTATCCGGATCAAACAGCTTCTTGTATTGCTCCAGCGCGTAGCGGTCGGTCATGCCCGCGATGTAGTCGCACACGACCCGGTGCGTGCGCTCGCGGGCTTCAATGCGTTTGACAAAGCCGCCGGGCATCAGGTACGGCTCGCTCACGTAGCGCTCGAACATCGCCTTCATGAAGCGCGTGCTCTTTTCCATGCCGCGGCGCACGGTGCGGTGCATGTACAGCTTGTGGAACAGCATCAGCTTCAGCGACTTTACTTTGGCTTTGAACGCCGGGCTGAAATCGACCACCGGCTCTTTGCCCGCATAGGCCAGCACGTCCTGCACACTTGTGAAGCCTTCCCGCGCCAGCCGTTGCGAAGTGTGCTGCAGCAGGTCCGTCACCTGCAAGTCTTTCAGTCGCCGCACAATCTGGTAGCGCAGCAGGTCTTCTTCGCCGGCGGGCACGTTGGCGCGGGCGTGGTCTTCGGCTTCACGAAACAGCTCGCTTTCGCGGGCGGCCTCGGGCTTCAGCAGGCCCGAGTACAGGCCGTCATCGACATCGTGCGAGTTGTAACTGATCTCGTCGGCGTAATTGGCAACCTGCGCCTCAAGGCTTGGGCCTTCGCGGGTGGTCAGGCCCTTGAACAGCGGCTTGTCGTAGTCGGTCACGTGTTTCATCAAGCCGTGGCGGACTTCGTGGGTCAGGTTCAAGCCGGCAAAACGCGGCAGGTAGTGGCGCTCAAGGGTATCGACAATGCGCAGGCTTTGGCCGTTGTGTTCATAGCCGCCGTGGTCGCGCATCAGGTCGCGCATCGCGTGCTCGCCGGCGTGGCCGAACGGCGTGTGGCCAAGGTCGTGGGCCAGGCTGATCGCTTCGCACAAGTCTTCATTCAGGGCCAGAGCGCGGGCGATGGTGCGGGCGGCCTGCGCGACTTCAATGGTGTGGGTCAGGCGCGTGCGAAAGTGGTCGCCCTGCCAGTTGAGAAAGACCTGCGTCTTGTACTCAAGCCGCCGAAAGGCCGCGCAGTGAATGATGCGGTCACGGTCGCGCTGGAAGCATGTGCGGTACGGGTGCTCGTCTTCCGGAAACGCGCGCCCGACAGACTTGCCGGCGTGCATGGCGTAGGGCGCCAGCGCCGAGTCTTCAAGGGCTTCCAGTTGCGCGCGCGGGATCATGGCGTTGGTCCACCGATGGGCACAGATTTACACAGATACGGCGGGCAAAGCAAAGGTGGCCGTTGATCTGTGTTTATCTGCATCCATCTGTGGCAAATTGCCGCCATGGATGACCTGCACACCGTTGCCGATTTCCGCAAGGCCGCGCGGCGCAAACTTGACCCCGTGGCATGGGACTACTTTGCCAGCGGCAGCGACAATCAGCGCGCCAAACGCCGCAACCGCGCGGCATGGGACGAAATCGAGCTGCAACCCCGGGTGCTGATTGATGTTGCCACCGTTGACACGTCAACAACGGTACTCGGGCTCGCGTTGCCGTGGCCGGCACTGGTGGCGCCCTTGGCGTACCAGATGCTGGCGCACCCGCAAGGCGAGCTTGCCACCGCCCGCGCATGCGCCGACGCGGGCATACCCATGATCGTCAGCACCATGGCCAACGTGGACCTTGAGACCGTTGCGCAAGCAACGGCCGCGCCCAAGTGGTTTCAGTTGTACTGCCACCGCGACCGGGGCATCACGCAGGATCTGGTGCAGCGCGCGCAGGCCGCGGGCTATCAGGCCCTCATCATCACTGTGGACGCGCCGGTGCTGGGCCGGCGCATCGCCGACGAGCGCAACCGTTTTGAACTTCCGCCGGGCCTTACGCGCGCGAATCTGGCGCGCTACGAAAAGCCCGGCGCCAACGCCGCCGGGGGCAGCCACCTGTCCGACCTGTTTCGCACCCGGCAGGACGCGTCGCTGACCTGGCGCGACATCGACTGGCTTCGCGGCTTGACCAGCTTGCCGATCCTGCTGAAAGGCGTGCTGCGGGCCGACGACGCCGCCCGGGCCGTGGACGCCGGCTGCGCGGGCGTGATTGTCAGCAACCACGGCGGGCGGCAGCTTGACGCGGCAATCGCCACCGCGCGGGCGCTGCCGGGCGTCGCAAAGGCCGTGCAGGGCCGCGCGGCGGTGCTGGTGGACGGCGGTATTGAATGGGGCGCCGACATGCTGCGTGCGCTGGCGCTGGGGGCAAATGCCGTGCTGATCGGGCGGCCCGTGCTGTGGGGCCTGGCAGTCGGTGGCCAAGCCGGTGTCTCACGTGTGCTGGGCATGTACGCCGAAGATTTCAGTCGCGCGATGCAGCTTGCCGGCTGTACAAACCTCGCCGATACCCGCGGATTGGCTTAGGCAGCGGGTACTGAACGCGGGCTCAGGGGCCTCTGCTTTGCGCGCTGTTGCACGCTATACTCTTGGCATGCGATTGGGTTCAATCCTGATGTTGGTCATGCTTGTCGCTTGTTCGTCTGCGCCGGTGAACAATGCCCCGGCGAACGTGCCAGCCAACAATACCCCGCAACCCGAGCCCGAGCCCGAACCCGAGCCCGAACCCGAGCCCACGCCCGAGCCCGAGCCCACGCCCGGCGATTTGGGCTTCGTGATCACGACCGGCGTGCACGGCAATGAGCCATCCGGTTGGCTGGTGCAGGACGAGCTGATTGCCAAGGGCTTTCGTGTGTTCGGCCCGTGCAACCCCTGGGGCATCGCCAACAATTCGCGCCACCTTGAAGACGGGCGCGACCTCAACCGCCTGTTCGGCGGTGATGACTGCCCCGAAGCTGAGGCGGTCAAGAAGTTTCTCGCCGATGCGCCGCCGAAGTTCCTGCTGGATTTGCACGAAGACCCGGGCGGTGAAGGCGCCTACCTGATCCAGCACGGCCCCGACGACGAAATCGGCCGGCGCATCATTGACGCCCTGAAAGGCGAATTCGAGTTCGAGCCCGAACCCAAGTTCATGACCGTCACCGGCGAAGACGGCCTGTTGAAGCCGAACATCCAGCAGTTGCGCGCCCTGCGCTTCCTGCGCGTGTACGGCCTGGCGGCCTACGCGTACTTCACATACGGCTGTACCAGTATTGTCGTCGAATGCCCGGGCGACTGGCCCGAAGAAAAGCGCAAGCGCTATCAGTTGCGCGTCAGCGAAGTCGCCTGGAAGCTGTACCGCGAGTCATTGCCCGACTGACGTGAACGCTACTTCATTGTGAACTTGAAGCGGCGTGCGCCTTCGGGGTGTTTCAGCGTGATTGCCACCACGATCTCGTCGCCTTCAGCCAGGGGTTGCGGCTGGGTCAGCGGGTTGCCGTTCAGGTAAGTGCCATTGGTGCTGCGCATATCTTCAATGAAGTAGCCGGGCCCCTGCCGGAAAATCCGGAAGTGCCGCTTGCTGATGGTCGGGATCGCAAACACCGGGTCGCTGGGCGGTTCGCGGCCGATCACGATTTCTTCGCCGACGAGGTAGCGCTTGCCGTCTTCTTCATCGACCATGCAGCCGCCCTGGGCCTTGGTCTGGACCTTGGTGTTGTTCACGTCGCCGGACGGCGGGTGCGTTTCTTCTTTTTCTTCGCGTTCTTCTTCGTCGTCATCGACGGGCTCAAGCGACGCTTCCGCTTTGACTTGCTTGATCGTGCCGTCCATGTGCTCCACGACGGCTACCGTCACCAGGCTTGCCAGCCCGCTGCCTTCAAAAAAGTGGCGCAGCGGCTCGGTGATGCGCACCGTGACTTGCTTGCTGCCGGCGGCATCGACGATCAGGGGGCCGATGGCCTTGAAGCCGTCTTCGCCCACGTTGACGCACCGGCCAAGGTCGATTTCGAGGTCGGGGTAGGGCGCATCGACCAGTTTGCCGAAGTTTGCGCTGACGTCCTTTTTAAATGCCGCATCGCCGTCGGCTTCAATCAGCAGTCGGTTCCAGTGCAAGGTGGCGGTCATGGCATCAATGTACGCACTACGCGGGCGCCGGAAAAGGGGTCACGCGCCAGTGTCTGATAATCACCGGGCCGTCGCCAGCCAAGGCTTATTTTAAGCGCCTTTGCGGGCAATTGCCGAAAGTCGGGCGGGCCGGTTTGCCGATGCAATGGTTAGCCAACTCTCCATCCCGAAAGGGCCCGGGGACGGTCGCCCCCCATACCCGGGCCGACGTGGGCGTGCGCGTGCGCGCCCACGTTGTATTGTGCGCGCATGCTTACCGTAATCGCAAAAATCCGCGCGCTGCCGCAGCACCGCGCCGAGGTCGAGCGCGAATTGCTCAAGCTAGTGCAGCCAACCCGCGCCGAGCAGGGCTGCATCAACTACGACCTGCACGTCAGCCAGCACGAGCCCGACGTATTCGTGTTCTACGAGAACTGGACCGACCGCGCCGCGCTCGATGCCCACGCCGCCAGCCCGCACATGAACGCCTGGAAAGCAAAACAGCGCGGGCTGCTGGCCCACGCTGTCGAAATCAACCTGTACGAGATGCTTACCGACGCGCCCTGGCTGAAGTAGGCGCTACTCACTGACCACGACGTCGCGGTCACTCACGATGCGCTGGAAGTGGCGGGTCTGCACAGCCGGCTTTTCCACTACGGTCAGCGGGTAGATCTCGTACTGCCAGTCTTCAAGCGCCTGGGCATCGACGTGGCCGTCGCGCAGGCCCTGGTCCAGCAGGCGGATGCAGGCGGCAAGGATCATGTCCTTGCGGCCGCGCTCAATGAAGTCGGGCTCATTCAGGTTGCGGCGCAGCGTTTGCAGGTCTCGGCGATAACTCTCGACCTGGCTGCGACGGTCAGCATCAAGCCGTTGGCCGCCGGCAAAGAACGCAAGCACGATCAGTGTGGCGCGGTCGATTTCCCTGGCGGGGTCCTGTCTGCCTGAGTCCAGCCCGCTGTCGATCACGGTCATGGCTTTGGCCTGTGCATCCACCGCCTTGGGCTCGGCGCGGATAGTGCGGGTGTCGGATGCAAACACGCCCCCGGCAACCAGCAGGGCGCCAACGGTGGGAAGCAGGATGCGGGTGGTCTTGTTCATGGCGATGCTCCGGTGATGTCTGCCGGTACTTTGACGCAACCTCGATCCTTGAAGTTCCAACTGAATGCGGAGTCGGGGTATGTGGGCACTTACCTCCTGCGGAAGGGCCCAGCGACTGCTCAGTGAGGCAGTTACAGCCAATCCCACTTTTCATAGATCAGGAACGCTGGCATGCCGATGCACATCACGAACCCGAACATCCAAACGCCAAAGGCGCGGGCGCCAAACCTTGACCTCGCCCGCACCGCACCGACGGCAGAGATCGGCAGCGCGAGAATGCACAGAACCATCAGCAACAATGTGTACGGAACAATGGTGAGTTCGCGCTTGGGAGTAACTGGCTCGCCGATCAAGAGCAGTGGCAGCACCGCCCGGCCTACCGCCAACCCAACCCACGCGACCCAACAAGACCATGCCAAAACCCACGCCAACGGTCGCGCGGGCAGCGCTGGATAGTTTACGTGGCCGTATGGCAACAGCTCAGGCCGGTTGCGCATGCGCCGCTATGATAGCACGGGCGCTGTGGATACCGTCCAGGGCGGCGCTCATGATGCCGCCCGCGTAGCCCGCGCCTTCGCCGCACGGGTACAAGCCGGGCGTGCTGATACTCTGCCGCGTGTGCGGGTCGCGCGTGATGCGCACAGGGCTTGAGGCCCGCGCCTCAATCGCGTGCAGAATGCCGCCGTCGCTGACAAACCCGCGTATGCGCTTGTCAAACTCAGGCAGGCCCGCGCGCAGGGCCTTGTTCAGCTTCTCCGGCAGCAGCGGCGCGAGGGCCTGATACACACGCCCGCGCGCGTATGTACCGCGCATGTTGCGCGGCGACTCAAGGCCGCGCAGGTAGTGCGTCACCGGCTGTGCGGGCGCCGCCCAGCCGCCGCCGCCCGCGGCAAAGGCGATGGCTTCAAAGCGACGCTGAAAGGCCACGCCGTCCAGCGGGCCAAACCCGAAGTCCTGCGGCTCAAACGTGGTGACAAGCGCGCTGTTGGCGTAGCCGCTGGCTTGCGGCGAAAAACTCATACCGTTGGTGTTCAGCATGCCGGGCTCATTGACCGCCGCCATCGTGATGCCGCCCGGGCACATGCAGAAACTGAACAAGCCGGGCGCGCCGCCGGGGTGGCAGGCGATGTCATAGCTGGCGGGCGCCAGGCGCTTGTCGCGCGCAAAGCGGCCCAGTTGGGCCTTGTCGATCAGCTCCTGCGCGTGCTCAATGCGCACGCCCATTTGAAAGGGCTTGGCTTCAAGGTGTACGCCGCGCCGGTGCAGCATTTCGTAGGTGTCGCGGGCCGAGTGGCCGGGGGCCAGAATCACGGCGCCGGCCTGCATGCGCTCGGTGCCGTTGATCGTTACGTTACAGCCGTCAAGATCGGTCAGCCTGGCAGTGAAACGCACCTGCGCCCCCATGGCTTGCAGTTTCTCGCGCATGCGCACCACCACGCGCGACAGCACGTCGGTGCCCACGTGCGGCGCGGCGTCGGTCAAAATGCGGCTGGGCGCGCCGCACTCGACAAAGACTTCAAGTATGCGCGGCAGCAGCGGGTCGCGGTGGCTGGTGTACAGCTTGCCGTCGGAAAAGCTGCCGGCGCCGCCTTCGCCGAACAGCGCGTTGTCGTCGGGGTCAAGCTCAACCACGCCGGCATTGAAGCGCCCGATGCGGCGCAGGCGCTCAAGGGCGGGTTTGCCGCGCTCAATCAGCAGGGGCCGATAGCCGTTCAGCGCAAGCGTCCAGGCCGCGAATCCGCCGGCTGGCCCGCTGCCCACGACCACGACGGGCCCGCGCAGGGGGGCATCGCCCGGCGCAAGCGTCATCGGTGGCGTGGGGGCCGGCACAGCCGCGTTTCCGCCAAGGTGCGCCAGAATGCGCTCAAGGTCCGCGCCCTCCGGCAGAAGGGCGTCGGCGGTGCAGTTGTAGTGGGGGGTGCGCTCGCGGGCGTCAACGCCGCGCTTGACCAGCGTGACGGCGGCGGGCGCCGCGCCAAGGCGTTTCGCAGCCTCACGGGCGAGCGCGCGGGGCAGGTCGTCGTCAATGCCGACATGCAGGTTGTAAAGGCGGATCGTGGGCAAGTGTCGTCACCAGCTCAAGCCATGAAGGCGTTGATGGCTGCGGCAAGCTTGAAATCCAGCGCCGTCAGGCCGTCGGCGTCGTGGGTGCTCAGGCGGATCAGCAGCTTGTTGTACACGTTTGTCCATTCCGGGTGGTGGTCAAGCTCTTCGGCGACTTGCGCGACCTTCTGCATGAACGCCCAGCACTGCTTGAAATCCGCAAACTCAAAACTGCGCGCGATCGCGCCATCGTCAAGTTCCCAGCCCGGCGTCTGCCGAAGGGCGTCAACGATTTGTGCATCGCCAAGCTTTGTCCGCATCGCTACTCCGTCTTGAACTGCGGCGCGACCTCGCCGCTGGCCAGCCTGCGCGCCTGCACCAGCGCAAGCTCGTTTCGTTGCGCGTCAGCGGCGCGCACCAGCACGCGACCGCCGCGGCGCGCAGGCACGCCCGTCGGTGCGGGCGCCGCCGCCGCGGTATCCACCTGCTTGTACACCTGCCGCCAGAAGGCATCGCGCCGCTTGTCGTCGGCGTCGGCTTGTTCCATGGCCCGTGCGCCGTCGGCGTCCATGTGCGGCTTCAGGGCGGCGATGCGCTTTTCGCGTTCGGCGCGGGGCGTCACTTCCTGCTTCAGTTTGCGAATCACCGACGTGTACGCGCCTTCCTCAACCTTCAGGCGCTCGGCAAGCGCGGCATCATAGTCAAAGGCTTCGCCCTCATGGCGGCGGCTGACGTCGCGGCCCACCAGCAACTCAAGCTCGCGCACGTCCAGAAACATCGACCGCACCGGACCATTGCCGAAATACGGCGCCGCCGTCGCCACCGGCGCCGCACCCGCGCCCTCAAGCCCGACCTCAAAGCGCGAAATCAGCCACGTCTCGCCCGCACGCTCAAAGCCGATGTGCACGCGCACCACCGCCTGCAACTCCAGCGGCCGATGCACGATGATCTCGGCGTGGCGGGCCTCGGCTGGCACACTTTCGATGCCCGGCACGGTCTCCAGTGCGCGAAAAAACAACTTGCCCAGCCGCGTGTCGCGATGCCGGGCCAGCAGCGCCAACCGCTCGTGAAAGGCGGGCAACTCGACCTCGGTCGGCTGGTTGACCAGCAGGTCACGCACGGCTTTGCGGGCCTGGTCGGGGGTGGGGCTGTCCAAGTCGGAATTTTGCAGCGCCTTTGCCAGCGGAACGACCGATAAAGTGTCGGCGCACAGCGGCATGCACAACGTGGCAAGCAGGGTCAGGGCGCAAATGGCTGATCGCAAGTTCATGCAGCGTATGACGATAGCCGCAACCCTGCCGGGTTGCCACCCGTGTTTGCCCTTGTCCGATTGCTCGCAAAGTGGTTCAATTTCGTTGATTACGCCTTTAAAGCCACGTGCGGCGATGCCAGCGTTGGCTTGCGGCGGTTGATTGGGCAGAGCCATGGCCGACGGCGAGAGCGATGTTGACTATGCAAACCTGATCCGCGCCCAGACGCGGCAGGTGGACATTGACGCGTTCAAAGAACGCGGCATGAAGAAGGTCAATGTCATCAACGCCAAGAAGATCAATGAACTGATCTCCCAGGCGGTGACGAACATTATCGGCCGCATGGAAAGCGCCGACATCCAGACGATCAAGGACGACAAAGCCCAGATCGTCATGGACAGCATGGCCGAATTCAAGCGCCTGTTCGCGGAACAAAAGAAGGAAGCCGAAGGCCAGGGAAAGCTTCAGGAAGAGATTGAAAGCCTGCGCGATATGCTCGCACAGCGCGAAAGCTCCGGCCCCGCCGCCTCCAGCTTGCAGACCCAGCAGATCAGCGACGAAATCGCTGAACTCAAAGCCTTCATGATCAACCAGGCCAGCCGCGCCCAAAGCGGCGAAATGACCCGCGCCGCCATGATGGAGCAGCAGGCCAACCTGCTGGAAGACCACTTCAATGAACTCAAGGCCGCGCTGGCCACCGGCGGCAACGTGGCGGCCCAGCAGGCGGTGGCCGACGACAACACCAAGAAGGCGCTGGAAGAAGCGGTTGACAAAATGGCCAGCCTGCTGGAACAGCAGGAGAAAAACCGCAACGGCGCCACCACCGACGCCCTGATGCAGGCCTTCAAAGAACTGCGCGGCGATCTGGACAAAAAGTTCACCGACCTGACCAGCGCAATCAAGGAAAGCAGCCAGAACATCAGCGAAGGCGTGGCCAAAGCCAACAGTGAAGGCCTGAAAGCCGAAATCGCCGCTCTGCGCGCCGACCTTGAGGCCAAGACAGTCGCGGCCGCCGGCGCGAACACGGAAGCGTTGCAGGCGCAACTGGCCAAGATGGAAGAGATGATGGCCAAGGGCGGCGGCGGCGGCGCGATTGGTGCAGCCGACATGGGCGAGCTGATCAGCAAGCTTGAAGGCAGCATGAACAAGAAGTTCGCTGAGGCTGGCATCGGCAAAGAAGAAGTCAGCATGGACGACGCGGTGGCGGTTTCGGGCGTCATGCTGGGCGCGGCGTTCAAGGGCATGGACGACATCGAGTCCAACATCGGCAGCCTCGACGCCAAGAAGACGAAGGACGCCGAAGGCGGCAAGAAAGCCAAGGGTGCCCTCGACGCCCTCAAGAAACTCAAAGGCAAGGGCTGAACCCCAACGCCAACAAAGACATCAACCCGATCAAAAGGCCCGCCAACCGGCGGGCCTTGCTGTATTGTGTCTGACGCACCCGGGCAACCCAAGCCGCATGCCCAGCGAAGCCATGCGCGGCGCAAGTCCCAGCCGCCAATACCCGCAACCGCAAGGGGCAGGAATTGCGTCGGCGGGCACAAGGCAGCCGGATACAATCAGCAAAACGGGCAAACGGAGTGGGTGCAAGCGTACATGACCACGACCAAAACCGGCCCAACCCAAAGCCGCAAACCAGAAGAGGGCACAGATTGGCTTCAGTTGCATGACCACCAGCGTCCGGTGGAACGCGATTTCACCACGGAGCGCACAGTGGCCACAGAGGAAAGCACAATCGGTCAATCAGCCGCATTCTGTCGCACCACCGGATACCTGCTGGTTCATGTGCTCTCTGCGCACGCGTGCTAAGAGACTCCTCCGTGAAGT
>JAHBYA010000006.1 GCA_019636195.1 Planctomycetota bacterium
GCACATGTGCGATATAGTGTGTATGTGCAATGTGTGCATGCCCACGCCGCCAGTGTTGTCGCATGCGGCTATTGCTGGAACTGGAATAGTCTAAGAGACCTTCTGCGCGCGGGTTTTGCGCAGGCGCTTGCTGGGGGCTTTGCCCTTGGCGAGCTGGTCGCCTTCGTCCGGCGTGAGGTAGTCAAGCCGGTCGCTTTCGGCCTTGGCCGCCGCTTCTTCAGGTGTCAGGGGCGGCGGGATCGGCGGAGCGCCCTTCTTGCGGCGGGGAGCGCGGCGGCGCTTGGGCTTGTCGCTTGCTGCCGGCGCGGCTTCGTGCTGGTCTGACTCGATGGCTTCTTTGCGGCGCTCTACTTTGCGCCTGCGCTTGGGCTTGTCGCTGCCCAGGCGCGCGCTCAGGTTGCGGGTCAAAAACTCCGCGGCTTCGCGCACCACGTGGTCAACGACGCGGGCGCGGCTGGTGTCGCTGCCCACGACTTCGGCCAGGCTGGTGGCAAGCGCGTCCACACTTTCGCCCAGCTGGGCGCGGGCGCTGGCGGCGCTTTCGGGCAGGGGCTCGGGATCGCGGTTTCCGTCAAGCGGGGAATTGTCGCCGGCAAGGCCAAGCCTGCGCTTGACTTCGCGGTCGGGGTCGCCGCTGCGTTCAAGCACGTCAAAGCGCTCGCCGCCCAGCGCCGCGACGACACAGTTGCGGCCGTGGTTCTTGGCGACGTACAGGGCGCGGTCGCACATCTCTTTCAGCGCCATCTCGCTTTGCATGCTGTGCCGGTCGAACCCGGCCACACCGAAGCTGGAGCTGATCGGCAGCAGGCGGCCGCGTTCGTCAACAAACTCGGTACAGGCAATGATGTGGCGCAGGCGCTCGGCGGCGTGGGCGGCTTCGTCACGGCTGGTGCCGGTGGCCACGATGCAAAGTTCTTCGCCGCCGTAGCGATAGACGGTGTCCGACTCGCGGGCCTCGCGCCTCAGAATCTCGGCCACCCGGGCCAGCACGGCGTCGCCGGCCAGGTGGCCGTATGTGTCGTTGATGTGTTTGAACTTGTCGATGTCCAGCATGATCAGCGACAGCGCGCCGCCCGTGCGCTGGGCCAGCGCCACCTGCTTGCGCATCTGGTCCTGGTAATGGTTGTTGTTGTACAGGCCGGTCTTTTCGTCCTTGATCGCGCGGTCCCAGATGCTGGCGGTCTTCAGGCCCAGCGACACCATGCGCACCAACTGGCCCACGGCCTGTTCATAGGCCGGCATTTCATCCGAAAAGTCAGGCTCATCGGCCACGTTGCGGGCGATGCGCACCACGCCGCGCACGCCCTCAGGCGTCGAAAAGTACACAGCCAGCACAAACTGGCCGGTGCGTTCATCCAGGTGGCGCACCTGACGCGCGTGCTTGATGGCGTCCTCGACCAGGCTGCGCTCAACGCCCTCTTGTGTCAGCACGGGCGGAAAGCGGTCAATGCCTGCCCTGCGCTCGGCGCGGGCGACGGGGCGGCTTGTCTCGTCCAGCGTGAAGACGCTGATGCTGTCACTGCGGGCAAAGTGCTCGAGCTGCTCAAGCACGACCGACAGGATGCGTTCAAACTCAACTTCCTGCTTGATTGCCAGGCTGACCTGCTGGGCGGCGCTGACCAGGTCAAGGTTGCGCATCAGGCGCGTGCGTTCTTTGGCGACGTCGTCGTTGAGAAAGCGTTGCAGGTTGCGGTACTCGGATTCAAAGCGCACGCGCGCCCGGTAGGTTGCGCTGGCAAACAAGGCCAGCACCGTCGCCATCACGCCGCTGAGGCCGCCGGCGACGGCGATAATCGAGTAGGCAAACGGGTCGTGGCTTGGTTCGTGCGCAAAGGGGTTCATGCGCGTGAAGTAGTAGCTGACCAGCACCACGGTCCCGATCGGCAGCAGCAAAGCCACGCCCAACAGGTAGGTGCCACGCCACGAAGAATCATCATGCGCCATGGGATGCCCCAGCGGGTTATCGGACCATCCGCACAGATTCTTTAGGGATAAGGACTTGGGCGCTGATTGGGGCTTGCAGATTTCAGGTTGCGGATTGAAGTGATCAGGTCTAATCCGAAGTCCGAAATCCGCGATCCACAGCCGATCTATGCCTGAGCTCTTCCCTATCTTCGTCAACCTGCAAAGGCGCCCGGTGCTTGTCGTGGGCGCGGGCAAGGTGGCTGCGCGCAAGGTTCATGCCCTGAAGCTGGCGGGCGCCGACGTGTACGTGATTGCGCCCGCTGTCTGCGACGAGATTCGCGCGCTGGCCCGGCGCAACGAAATCAGCCTTGAAGAGCGCGCCTTCCGCAAGGGCGACTGCGAGGGCGCATTCATCGTGATTGCCGCCACCGGCGACGCCGCTGTAAACGCCGCCGTGCGCGCCGAGGCCGAAAGCCTGAACATCCCGGTCAACGCCGTCGATGACCCCGCCAATTGCAGCTTCTACACGCCCGCCGTCGTGCGCATCGGCGACTTGCGCATCGCCATCAGTACGCAGGGCAACGCGCCGGGCCTGGCTGCCATGCTGCGCGAGCGGCTGGAACAAACGCTGCCGCAAGGCCTGGAGAAACTTGTCCAGGACGCGGCTTTGCAGCGCGCGCGCATCCGCGAGCAGGAACCCGACGAAGCCGAGCGAAGCCGCAAACTGCGCGAGTGGGTCAAGCAGCGTCTTGACGAACTGTTCTAGCCGATGCTGGTGATCGCGACTTTCTGGCCGCTGATGAACAGGCTGCCGTTCTGGATCGTGATGGCGTGGCTTTGCACTGGCGCGCCTTCGGGCTCAAGTACCAGAAACTCGGTGGCGTGCCCGATCACGATCCACCAGCGGCCGCGGGCGCCGCTTTGTGCTGACCCCGACGCGCCGCCGTGCGGCGTGCTGGTGTCGTGGCTGGTGCTGATCGCATAGACGTAGTTGCCGTCCGCGTACAGGTCCAGCGAGGCGTCGGTGGTACGCGACGTCGTGCTGCCGCCGGCGCTGCGGTTGTAGTGGCTTTCCATCTTCAGCAGGCGCCGGCCCGCCAGCAGCTGGATCGCCCCGTTGCGGCGCTCGGCGTCCTGCGGCCGGGCAAACCGGGCCGAGGCCGCCAGCTCGTCGCACACCTGCTTCAGCCGCGCCTTGCGGTCATCGCTGCCCGACACCGTGGCCAGCATCGCGTTGCCGGCGGGGCCGCGCACCGCCACGCTACGAGCCCGAAACGGGCCATAGAACGTCTGCGCCGTGTAGGTTTGCGTGTACACGTTGCCGTCCACTTGCGCCTTGCCCTCGGGTTCAAACACCAGTGTGTATTGCCCGATCGGCAGCGGGATCGACAGCGACAGCATGGCGCGCAGGTTGTCATCACCGACGCCCGACAGGCCGATCCAGACGCCGCCCAGCAGGCCTTGCCCGCTCATGTTCACCTGCTCGTTGCTCGGCGGCAGCAGCGACAGCATGTAGCCGCCTGCGCCCTGCGTTCCCGTCCAGCCAGAGGGCACAATGAAACTCACGCCGACCGAGACACTCTTGAGGCGCTTGCCGCCTTCCACGCCGATGCCGTAGCGGATTTCTTCACCGTCCAACGAGGTCGGCACGTCGGCAGGTATCTGGCGTGGCGTGGCATCCGGTCCGCCCGCTGCAGGCGTGTTGGGCGCGGCCGACGAAGTGCCCGTCGCCGACGCAGACGTCGAGGGGCCTGAATCAGCAGGCTTGTCCGACGAACAGCTTGAAGAAGAAGCGGAAGTACCGGAAGAAGACGTGCCGGATTCACTGCCGCATGCGGCAAGTGCCAACACCAGCAGACAAAGCGCGCAACGCATGGCTGCCCCCCGCACAATCAAAGCCGGGGCAAGGCCAAAAGTCCCGACAAAACTGGCAACCGGAACGGCGCTGTTAACGAGCAAGCCCCGCGCGCTGGCGCGGGGCTTGTTTGCTGGCTGTGCGTGACTATCGGTTGTTGCGCCCCTGGCGGCCCTGGCCCGGCTGCATGGCAGCACCGGGGCCCCGCGCGCCGCCCCCGCCGCCCATGCGGTTGGCGGCGTTGACGACGTTCTTGGCGGTTTCACTGTCCATGTACTGCGACAGGGCAACGATTGCGGCCTCATCGGCCTGCGTCAGCTTCTTCTGGTACTCTTCTTCATTGATCTCGATGCCGTCGATGCGTTGGCCGTCGCGCTCGCTGCGGATCTCGGCGCGGGCCTGCAAGTGCGCCACCAGCGAGTTGCTTACATCCTTCACCACGGCCTCGGGTATGTTCAGGCGCGGGGCCTGGCTTTCCACAAAGCGCGGCAGCGTCTCCGCCAGCTGGGTCTTGGTGCGCTCAAGCTCGGCAATGCGGTCGGCGTGGCGCTCAAGGCGGCGCTCTTCGCGACGCTCCGATTCAATCTTTTCAACTACCGCGCGTACGCTGGGCTCAAACTCGCCGCTGCTGGACGCAGGTCCGTCCTTGGGTTGCTCAACGGAGGCGGCGGCGGGGCGCGACTTCAGGGCGGAAACTTCAGCCTTCAGGGCCGCGATTTCCTTGCTGTTGTCAGCGGGCTTCTGCGCCTGGGCCTGCTCAAGTTTCACGCCCAGTGCGCGGACTTCGCTGCGCAGGGCCTCGAGCTCGGCTGAGTTGTCGGCCTTGGCAGGTGCGGCTTCGCCTTCTGTGTCCAGTACCGGCGCCACACGCGCTGACTGGGTCTTGCCCGGCAGCGGCACAAGCTCAAGCGCGACAGCGGCAATCGCGCCGCCCGCGCCGATCACACCAGCCGCAAGGGCCGCAAGAATCGTCTTCATGGACTGCCTCCGTATCGAAACTTGCCCAATAAACCCAGCTTGGCCCCCGCAAGTTCCGGAAAATCCAACTACTGACCCAGAAAGGGCTTGAACACCATCAGGTAGCCCAGCGCGGCGATCGTCTTGCCGTCCTTGATGTTGTTGGCCTTCAACTGGATGCGCAGCTCCTTGAACGTGAACGGCTTGGCGGTGATGTCCTCGTCGGCGTCCAGCTTCTGGGTTCCCGGCGTCAGCCCGGTAGCGACAAAGATGTGCATCTTTTCGTCCAGGATGCCGGGGCTGGGAAACATCGTGAACAGGTGCTCGAGCTTTCCGGCCCGGTAGCCGGTTTCTTCTTCGAGCTCGCGGGCGGCGCAGGCCATGGGGTCTTCGCCGGGGTCAAGCGTGCCCGCGGGGATTTCCCATAGCGGCTTCTTGGCGCCGATGCGCCATTGCTCGATCAGCAGCACGGTGTCGTTGTCGAGCATCGGGATGATGCAGGCGGCGCCCGGATGCTCAATGACTTCGCGGGCGACCTGCTGGCCCTGGTCGTTCTGGAGTGTTACGCGCGCGATGTTGAAGGCCTTGCCCTCATATACGCGCTGCCGGCTCAGCTGCATCATTGGGCGGTTCCGTTGTCCACGTGTTCAAGATCGACTGTCACGCTGCCGGCGTTGATGCGCCCCTTGGTGAAGCGCGCAGCGGGCGGCGGGTCGCCGGGCACAAAGATTTCCATTTGGCGGGTGGCGCCCGGCGGCAACGTGAACTCGCGGTTGCTTTGGGCAATCCGCAGCTTGCCCAGCGCGCTGGCGTTGTCGCGCGAAGCCACACCGTCAATCCAGCGCGCGCTGTGCGTGGCGCCGTCTTCGCCGGTCAGGGACAGCGTGTTCAGCTTCACTTCAAGGGCCTGCTTGCCGGTGTTTTCCAGCGCAAGCCGGTACAGCCGCCCCTCCTGCTCAATGCCCATGTCGGCGCGCATGCGATCGGACAGTTGCCGGCTGTACACTTCAGCGTCGTCGAGGTCGCGCACGATCACCCTGAGCCCGCCCGCGGCGCCCTGCACGGTGGCAACGATCGCGCCCGGCTCGCTGGTGGGTATCTCGACGTTGGCTGCGCCGCCGCCGCCGAAGGGGCGAATCGTGTACAGCATGAAGAAGAAGAAGCAACTGGCGGCCAGCGCACTGAGGATCACCAGCACGTTCAACGCAACCTGCGCGTTGCGCACCTGCTTGCGCGATGCTTCGTAGGGCTCGTGTTCTTCGGCCATGGCCGCAGTGTAGTGCGGGGGGGCCAAAGGCAACAGGCCGGGCTAGGCCGCGCTGCGGATCTGCTGGCGAAGCACCTTGTTCGCGTCCAGCATCGCGCGCAGAAAGCCGATGCGGGCCTGGTCCTGCGTGCCGCCGGCCTTGACCAGGCTGGCTTCGCCGTCGTCCACGGTCGCGACGTTGCGGCTGCTGAGGCGTTCAATTTCAAAGGCCAGGCGCTTGATGCGGGCTTCCAGCTCAATCAGGCGGCCGCTCTGGTCGTTTTCAGGCGCTGCGATGTTGCGGCGGCGCTGGCTTTCGGTAATGGAAAGCTGCAGCAGGCTGGCCTTGACTTCCTCGGCCTCCTGCATGGCGCGCATGCCGACTTCGACGCTTTCGCGGCGCAGCGCGTCCTGCGCGGCTTCGAGCGCGGCCAGCCGCTCACGGGCCTGCCGGGCAGCCAGGCTTTCGGCTTCCAGTTTTTCGATGCGCCGCGTGGCCTTTTGCAGCTCGGCCGACTGGTCGGATGTGCCGACCCGCGACGCAAGCGCCGAAAGCGCCTGCTGCAACGCGCCGGTCTGGCTGCGCTGCTGGTCAAGCTCAATGGCCAGGTGCTCGGCGCGAAGGTTGGCCTGCAACGCCTGCTCGTGCAGCATGCGCTCGGTGCGGTAGCGCGCGGTCTCCGCTTCCACCAGCGCCAGCCGGCGTGCCGATGCCTGCGCTGCCAGCGCGTTGAACTGCCTGGCGGCCTCGGCTTCACGTTCAGCGCGGAGGCGCGCGGCCTGTTGCAGCAGCACGCCGCCCACACCGACGATCAAGGCGCCGAAGATCATTTCGTACAGCAGGGCAAGGCCCATCTCGCCGCCGCGGGCGCGGTTGATCAGGAAACCCGCCAGCAGCCCCAGAAATGGCGCAACGGCAAGACGGCGGTCAATGCGGGCAAGAATTGCGTTCATGGCTGCTCCGTTCACGCGGCATCTAGGCCGGGCCGGGCTTCACCGGACTGGGCCTCAATGGCCCGGATGTTGACGACCGTGCGCTCCTGGTCGGCGTCGTGTTTTTCCATGATCACGCGGAACACGTGGCTGTCGTCGATGCCCAAGGCCGTGCAAACGCAGTCTTCCAGGAACTTGACGCGGTTGGTCAGGTCCACGCGGCGCACCTTGCCGGCGCGGGTCCAGGCGTTGAGGTAGATGTCGATGCGCAGTTCATAGACGCGCGTGGGGTCAAGCTCGGCGGACACCATGGCGCAGATCAGCTTGCGGATGCGGCGCGCGTTGCTGGTCAGCACGCGCTTGATCACGCCGCTGGCCGGGTCGCGCACGGTCGTGAACAGCTTGTTCACGCTGGGCGGCAGGAACGGCAGCGCGATCCGCACCGGCGCCTGCGCAACCCCGCGCGACCACTGCTTGCGCGAGGCCGGCTTGGCCGCCGCCTGCCGACGGCCGTGCGCCAGCGCGCGGTACTGCTCGGCGCTGATGCGCAATGGGGGCGTGCGGTCTGGTTGCGGCGCAGCCATAAAGTCACCGCGCCTGTATCGGCGTTTTTCAGGCCGGACCTGCAATCGAAATCGGGCCGCGTGGCGTTGGCCGTCAACTGCGCGCTGCCGCGCGCAGCTTGTCCAGCAACTCGGCGGGTACCCTAAAACCCCCGCCTTCGCCGTGGCCCAGCGTGGTGTGCGGCTTGGTGCGGCCGCCGTGGTAGTCGCTGCCGCCGGTGACCAGCAGGCCCAGCCGCTCGGCAATCGCCAGCAGGCCCCTGGTCCAGTGTTCGTCGTGGTCGGGGTAGATAACTTCAATGCCGGCCAGGCCCAGGTCTTTCATTTCGGCAAGGTAGGCCTCGGTGGCTTCCAGGCTGCCGCGATTGAGCCAGTAAGGGTGCGCCAG
Source organism: Planctomycetota bacterium (assembly GCA_019636195.1). GTDB lineage: Bacteria > Planctomycetota > UBA8742 > UBA2392 > UBA2392 > JADJRK01. Next base: position 7,848 of record JAHBYA010000006.1, read on the forward strand.
CACCGGCACCGCGTGGTGCTTGCGGACAAAGGCCAGCGCCTCGGCGGGCCCGAAGGTGTCTTTTTCAAAGTACGCCGGGCCGTCGTTGGCGATGTACTTGTCAAAGGCCTCTTGCCGCGACTTCACATAGCCCTTGCGTTCCATCAGCGCCGCAATGTGCGGGCGGCCGACCACCGCTTCGCCGGCTTCGGCCAGCAGCTCTTCATAGGTAAGCGGCATGCCAAGTTCGCCCAGCGCGGCCAGGATCTTGCGGTTGCGGCCTTCGCGCTTGTCGGCGATTTCGCGCAGGCGGGCATCAAAGCCGGCGTCGTCGGGGTCGTAAAAGTACGCCAGCAGGTGAAATGTGCCGCCGGACAGCTTTACGCTGATTTCACAGCCCGGCACCACCTCCACGCCCAGGCGTTTGCCGGCCGCCATGGCGGCCTTCACGCCGCGGGTGGTGTCGTGATCGGTCAGGCTGATGGCGCGCAACCCAAGCGCCGCCGCCCACTCCACCAGGTATTCGGGCTCGCGTGCGCCGTCGCTGCACCGTGAGTGCATATGCAGGTCAACACAGCCGCGCACGTCGGCGTGCGGGCCAAGAAAGTCGGACGGCGGCGGGAACTCAGGCATGGGCAGTTCCAGATTCTAGATTGCGGAGCCCGGATTGCAGGTGGCGTGCGACCCACGCAACCTACTCAATGTCGATGTGCGTCGAGCAATGCGCCACGTCCGGCTGGTCTTCGATTTTCTGACGCACGGCTTCGCCTATGTCGTGGGCCTGTTTCAGTGACAGGTTGGGATCCACCACAATATGCACATGCACATGCAACTGCGTGCCCAGAAAGTGCGCCCGCAGGTCGTGTGCCGCCACCACTCCCGGCACCTGCCGCGCGAGCTCTTCAAGCTGGGACTGGCGCTCGTCATCCGGCGCTTCGCCCATCAACAGCCGGATGTTGTCACGCGCAAGCTCAACACCGGACCAACCGATCCACAACGCAATCGGCAACGCCAGCCACGCGTCAAGCATCTCAAAGCCCAGCGTCGCGCCAAAGAAACCGGTGACAGCCAGCAAGCCCACCAGCACGTCGTTGCGCGCATCCACCGCCAGCGCGCGCAGCGCCGGCCGGGATTTGCCGTAGTTGCGCGACAGCACGAACACCGTGCCCTTGAACAACACCTTGCCCCCGAACGCCGCCAGCATGATGTAGTCCAGCCGCGGGTGTGCGCCCTCAATCAGCGCAAATAGCGCGCTGCGGCCAACCTCAACGGCAATCACACCCGCGATTACGGCGGTCACCAGCGCGCCAATCGGCTGTGCACGGGTGTGTCCGAAGGGGTGCTCTTTGTCCTGGGGTTGGCGGCTGATGTGGACGGTCCACATAAGGACTGAAGCGGTAAAGACATCCATGAAGCTGTCAGCGGCCTGCGCCAGCGCGAGCTGACTTTGAAAAAACCAGTAGCACCCGGCGAGTGCGCTTACAAAGAGCAGGCTTCCGGCCAAAGTGGCCCGGGGAAGCAGAATTTCGGCATTTTGCGGATTGGCCATGACGGGTGCAAAAGGATTGGCACTTACGTTGTGCCAAAGCGTATTCCATACTATGTAAAGGGCACACCCTTACGAAGGCCACCGTCACCCCCCGACGGACGAGGAGAAGACATGCGACTCAAGTCAATTGCCATGGTCGGCGCCGCCTCTGTGGCACTGATATTGGCGTTTACGACCACGGGCGACGCCCAGAAGGCTGACCTTACCGAATTCCGCAAAGTCTGGAACAACAAGAAGTCCAGTAACCGCGAGAAGATGGAAGCCATCCAGAACATGCCGCGCAACGGCGCCGGCTTGTCGGACGAATACCGCATGATCCTCGAGACCGACGTCTGGCAGTGGCGCGGCGAAGTGCTGCAACGCACGATCGCCGAAGCCGACACAGCCATGATTGACGCGCACATCGAGTGGCTTACCGGCAAAAACGCCGACAAAAACGTGACCAAGCAGCCCGCCGCGGCTGAGCACCTGCTGCTGGGGCTGATGAACAACCAGCGCACCTCCACCAACGAAAACTTCACCAAGTTCGCCGAGCTCGTCCTGATGAAGGGCGTGCCTGACAAGGTGCGCTACCGCGTGCTCGCCGAGTTCGGGCGCTTTCGCAGCCAGCCGCTGGGCAAGCACACTGTGGGCCTGCTGGTCAATATACTGGGCAAGCACGTCCTTGAGCGCAAAGGCGACCCGGTGCTGCGCTTCCTGATTGTGGACGGGCTGGAAAGCCTGACCAGCGAAGAGTTCGGGGAAAGCCACGACAAGTGGAAGTTCTGGTATGACCAGCTTGGCGACAAAGAGCTCAAGCCGCGCAAAGCCGAGAAGTTCAAGGACCAGTACGGTGACATCGAGATTGAGGGCCACAGCTTCGTGCGCGCAAAGAAGCGCCCCGTTGAAAGCGTCGATGTGCTGATCCTGCCCGAGTTCGGGTACAGCGAAAAGTACTGGTACCCCTACATCTTTGAACTCAACAAGATCTTCAACTGCGTGTTCGTTGACCTGCCCGACGCCAGCCGCGTGCAGGGCCTCAAGCGCCCCACCGACCGCGCCGGCAACGCCGACCCCAACGCCTACTACTACCCGCTGGCCCAGCTGGTGGAGGCGTTTGAAAAGCGCCGCGAAGCCAGCGGCCAGAAGAAGATCGGCATCATTGCCCACGGCGTATCCGGCTGGATCGCCATGGAGTATGTGCGTCTGAAGCCTGAAAGCGTGCTGTTTGCGGTGATCATGAACACGTGGTCGGGCAACAACAGCTACGGCAAGGCGCGCAACCAGTGCGAAGGCAGCAAGGACGACGACTTCAAGTACTACGGCGCCGGGCTGCTGTACGATCCGACCGGGCGCGTCGGCTACAACTCGCTGACCGACGACCAGAAGTTCCATTACCAGACCGGCAGCGGCAAGCGCATGCACGCCGACCGCAAGGCCATTGAGCCGATCTTCTACAGCGCTGACCAGAGCTATTCCAAGCGCGTCGGCGGCGGCCAGGCGTTGACGCCCGACTACGAGTTTGAACGCGAAGCCGGCCGCACCAAGAACACCGTGCCCACGTTGTTCATCTGGGGCCAGCACGACCCGATGTTCGTCAAGGACGACCCCAAGCTGTTCCAGCGCGTGTTCACCAAGGGCGTCGTCGAGATCTTCCCCAACTCGGCGCGCGTGCCCTGGGCCGAAGAGCCGCTGCTGTTCGTCAGCAAAGTCAAAGACCTGCTGCAGAGCAACGGCATCAAGACAGAGATCGAAGAAGAGTCCGACGGCAAGGACAAGAAGTAACGCACCAGACAACAAACAGCCCCGGCCATGCCGGGGCTGTTTGCTTTGCGCTGTGTTTGACTTGCGCTGAAGATCCCTACTTCGTCAGGTTGCGGATCCTGACCCTTTGCCCGTCGCGCAGCAGGGTCTGACCCCGGACAACCACAAGGCTGCCCTCTGCCAGTTCACCACCGCCGCGGGGGCCGGGTTGCGGCGTGCCCTCCGCCGGCGCGTTGCCCGCCGGCGCGTTGCCCGCCGGCGCGTTGCCCTTGGGGCGGTTGCCGCGGGGCGTGTTGCCGCCGCGCTCACGAGGCGGAGCCTGGCGGGCCGGCGCCGCGCCCTTGATCTCGATTGCGCCTTCATTGGACACGCCGCGGCGGCCGCTGATGTCGATCGACCGTGCGGTGCCCACTTCAGGGTTATCGGCGTCGGGCGTAATCACCCAGATCATCTCGCTGTCGCCTACCATCGACGCGCCGGGGATCAAAAGCACGTTTTCAAGATACTCGGTCGCGATGCTGGCGTTGACCCACATGCCGGGCCTGATTGCCACGCGCGCCGCATTGGCAGCCGTGCGTTCAATGGCGCGGCGGCTGTCACGGTCAAGCTGGTTCAGCAGCGGCGCGTGCTGCTCAAGGTCAAGCTCGGCGGGCGGGATTACCCGTACCGTGACGACGACCATGCCGCGGCCAGTATCGACCGTCGGCGAGATCCGGTCCACATAGCCCAGAAAGCGGTCGCCCGGGTATGCCGTGAACGCCAGCAGCGCCGCCTGTGCGCTTTCCACGCGCACCTTGTCGCTCAGCGCCAGCACGCTGACGCCGGGGGTGCGCACCGGCTCGCGCAATGCCGAAAGGCGCGCCTCCGCGACGTCAAGCCGCACCTCAAGCACCGAGAAGTCGGCCATGCGAAACACCAGCGCGTTGTTGCCCACCAACTCGTTGGCGCGGACGTTGCGTTCGGTAATCACTCCGCGGATCGGCGCGAGGATGTTGGTGTGGCTGAGCTGCATGGCAACCGCCGCGACTTCGCCCTGGGACTTGGTCAGTGCCAGGTCGCTGGACGCCACGGCGTTGCGCGCCTTGTCGTACTCAAGCTTGGCGTTTTCGTAGGCCTCTTTGCTGAACAGTGTGCTGGCCTCGGGCTTTTGCGGGTCGAAGTACTTCTCGATGCGCTCAAGCTCGGATTTGCGCTTGGCGAGGTCCAGCTGGTTCTTGCCGTGCGCAAGCTCTGACTCCTGCAGCGCGATTTCACTGGCGCGCAGGCGCAACAGCAACTCGTCCGATTTCAGGCGCGCCAGCACGGCGCCCTGTTCCACGAAGTCGCCGACATCGTGGTTGACCTCAAGCGCGACTTCGCTGACTTGCGCGTACACGTCGGCCAGGTTGCGCGCCTCGGCGCGGCCGGTACTGCGCTCAAGCTGCGGGATGCTGCCGCGCCACGCCGGCACAACTTCGACCAGCGGGTCGCGCTTTTCTTCGTCGCCGCCCTTGCCCCACCCGCCCTTGCTCTTGCCGCCAATGCCGGCATCGCCGCACGCGGCCAGCAACAGGCACAACAGGATGCACACACCGAATGCGATTCTCACTTCGCGGGCTCCTCAATGACTGCAGCCGCCACGGTGCCGGCCACTGCGGCCGCGACCCTGGCAAGCTGTTCAAGGGTAAGCACTCCCCCCTGGGATTCTACGGGCGGCACATGGATAAACCCGTAAGGAAAGCGCCCACCGCAAAGCAGCGCGCCGCGATAGAAAAGGTGGTTGCACAGGTACGCGCCCGCGTCGTCGGATGACTGGGCATTGAAGCCCGCGCGCTTGAGCGCGCCGATCATCGCAGACATCGGCAGCGTGCTTTGCAGTTGCGGCGGCGACCCGGGCTCGATTTCAATGGCCGCGCGCATTACGCCGGCGTTGTCGGCCTTGCCCGCGCCGTCGCGGTTACGGGCCGTTGTCTCGATGTATATGGCGTCGGCGTCGCGGCCGCGCATGCCGCCGTGCAGCCCGAAACTTACGGCAGCAACCGGCTGGTGCTCGCGAACAGCGCGCTCAAAGGCGGCAAAGGCGCCGCCGTAGGTGACGGGGATGCGCGCCAGGCTAACTTCAAGGCGATCGAAAAGGCCGCGGTTTTCGGCAAGTTCAAGCGCGTCCCAGGAAGGGTTTATCTTCCAGTCCCCGAAGGGTTCAAACCCGGTCATGAGGATACGCTTCATTCGGGCGTGACTCTCTCGATCTGGAACGCCATTACCTTGTAGCCGTCGGGGTACTTGCGCAGGCCGAATCGCACCTGCCATTCCGGCTGGCCCTTGAGCTTTGCGGGCGAAAGCAGCACTTCGTCAAAGCCGTCATGGCTTGAGAAGTTGCCGCCCTGCCCATGTTCCAGACCCTTGTAGCCCCGGAAAAGTTCCGTGAACTCGGGGTTGTTGGCGATGCGGTCAAGGGTGTCACGGCTGAGCTGGTTATGGTCGCACATCTCCCACGCGCCGTTGATGTCACCCTTGGCCAGCTTTTCCATGAACTGGTCGGCGAAACCACGACTGCCCGGCAGGTTCATGCCCGCGGAACACCCAGCCAGCAGCACGGAAATTAGCAGCAGCGCGCGCATCGTTCTTCCTCGTTGCACCCGCCTGAGTTATAGCGGCTGCCATGGCGCAGAAAACCCTCAGCGGCGTAAGCATAGCGTTGACCCGCGAACGGGAAGCCAACGCCGAGCTTGCCGCGCTGCTGGCCGAAGCCGGCGCGACCGTGCACATCTGCCCGCTGATCCGCATTACGCCGCCCGCTGACACCGCGCCGCTGTTGGCTGCGCTGGCGCGCATTGACGACTACGACTGGCTGGTGCTGACCAGCGCCAACGCCGCGCGCGCCGTGTTTGCGCACGCAAAGCCGCGCACGGCCCGCGTCGCATGCATCGGCGAATCGACGGCGGCCATTGCGCGTGAAGCGGGCGTTGCGATCGCGCTGCAACCCGACAGGGCGCACAGCAAGGGCACACTGGAGGCTCTCGCCAGGCTCGGCGTGCAGGGCGCGACGATTCTGTGGCCGCGCAGCGAGCTTGCGCCGGATACTCTGAAACAGGGCCTGCTTGCGCTTGGGGCCGCCGTCGATGATCCTGCTGCATACGGCAACGAGCCCGATGCGACCGGCCTTGCCGAACTGGCCCGCCTTCTGCGCGGCAGCAATCTGCACGCGGTTGCGTTCGCAAGCCCCAGCGCGGTCGCGACGGCGGCGGGCGTACTCATTGGCGGCCGCGTGCGTTGCTACAGCATTGGCCCAAGCACGACGCGCGCACTTGCCGATTACGGTATCGCCGCAACCGAAGCCGCCGAGCACAGCACAGCCGGCCTGTTTGCGGCAATCGTTTCCGGTGAAGCCCATGAATGAAGGCGCCAAACTCACGCAGCCCAGCAAGGCGCCCACGGGCGGCTTGATCGGCGCGGTGTTGTGGCCGCTGCGCGTGCTCAAGCGCATCTACGCCTGGATGGTGGGCTGGGCCGACACAAAATGGGGCCTGCCGGTGATGTTGTTTGTCTCGTTCGCGGACAGCAGCTTCTTTCCGGTGCCGCCGGACCCGCTGTTGATCGCGATGTGTCTGGGCAAGCGCAAACGCGCGCTGCTGTATGGCGCGCTGTGCACGCTGGCCAGCGTGGTGGGCGGCATCGCCGGCTGGTACATCGGGCAGGCGCTGTTTCATGTGGTGGCCGACGTGGTGGGCGCGCTGGGGGCGGACGCCAAGTGGTTCGGCACGCCTGAATCGGCGGCGGCGCTGACGCAAGCCGAAGTCGCCGCGCTGCCCCGCGAGGGCGATATCGTGTTTTACCCGGACGGGTACTTTTATCTTGTGCAGCAGAAGTTTGCCGAAAACGCCTTTCTGGCATACTTCAGCGCGGCCTTAAGCCCGATCCCGTACAAGGTGTTCACCATTGCGGGCGGGGTGTTCAATGTAAGCCTGGCGGCGTTGATCATCGCCAGCGTCGCGGGCCGCGGCCTGCGCTTTTTCGGTATGAGCGTGCTGATTTTCGCCTTCGGCAACAAAGTCAAGCCGCTGATCGAAAAGTACTTCGAGTGGATCACAATCGCCGTGGTCGTGCTGCTGGCCCTGTTCTTCCTAGTCCTGCGCTACGTGATGTAGCACCCGGATGCAGCGCGATTGCGCTGCATCCGGGCCGGCAGGGGAGCAGTACAAGACAGCCCGGCATTGGGTGCCGGGCTGTGCGCGGGTTTTGCTTGATTGGCTGCACTGCCCTCGCTTATGGCACCCAGATCGCCATGGGGCGGCCGGGGTACAGCCTCAGTTCAGCTTGCAGGCGCTGGCTCAGGCGTTCTTCAATCGCGGTCTGGCCAGCCTTCTGCATGCGCTCCGTCTCTTCGGCGTTGAGCCCGAACAGCGCGCCCAAGCCCATCTCACGGCCGTACTCGACGACGCTGGCGTCACTGACGCCGGCCAGGCGCTCGGCCTCGGCTTTTGCGTCTTCGAAGTAGCCGATCTTGTCAATGAAGCCGACTTCTTTGGCTGTGCTGGCGCTGAACACGCGGCCGTCGCAGTAGCTTTCCCAGTCGGGCTTGAGCTTGTCGCCGCGGCCTTCCTTGACCACGCCCTTGAACGTGCCGTGCATTTCGTCGGCAAGCTGCTGTAACAGCGCGCGGCCCTGGTGGTACTCATCACTTTGGGGGTCGGCAAACATGCTGCCCATGGCCTTGTTGCCGCCGGCCTTGATGGTCGCGTCCTGGCCCTTGATGATTTCGGTCAGTGTGCCGTGAAAGTTGAAGCCCTGGATAATCACGCCGATGCTGCCCGTCAGTGTCGTGCGCTGGGCGACAATGCTGTCAGCCGGCGCCGAGATGTAGTAGCCGCCGCTGGCCGCCAGGTCTTTCATGTACACCACTACCGGCTTGTTGGACCTTTCCTTGAAGCGCAGGATTGCCTGGTGAATGGTGTCGCTGGCGGTGACGCCGCCGCCGGGGCTGTTGACTTCAAGGATCACAGCGGCGACATCCTTGTCGCGCTCGGCGGCGCGCAGGCCGTCTTCGACCAGCTTGACGGGGTCGGTCCCGCCCCCGAACAAGCCGCCGCCGCCGCCTTCCATGATCACGCCTTCAACGGGGATCACTGCAATCTTGCCGCCGCTGCCGCCGGCGCGCGGGTACTCTTTGACACCGCGCGGGTCGTAGCTGCCGCCCATGCCCGCGCCCGCGAACATCGCCATGAAGATCAGCAGGTTGAAGCCGATCACGCCGATGAACAGCACAAGCCCCAGCGTGCGCCACGCGCCCGTGCGCGGCCGCTGCATGCGCTGCAACGGCATCGGCTGCATGCCCGGCTGTCCGGGCGGCGGCGGCGGGGGCATGCCCGGCGGCGGTGGCGGCGGGTAGCTGTGGTTTCCGGTCATGTCAGGCCTCCTGTCTGGTGCGGCGCTTTGGAATTTCCTGGTCAAGGTACTTGAGAATGTCGCGCGTGTCGGTGCCCGGGCCGAAGATGCGGCCCACGCCCTGCGCGTACAGCCGGTCAATGTCCGCCTGCGGCATGACGCCGCCGCCGAACAGCAGAATGTTCTCCGCCTTGTGCTGCTTCAGCAGCTCAAGCACGCGCGCGAACAGCGTCATGTGCGCGCCGGACAATGAACTGAGCCCGATCGCGTCCACGTCCTCCTGCATGGCCGCGGCCACGATCATTTCCGGTGTGTTGCGCAGGCCGGTGTAAATCACCTCAACGCCGGCGTCGCGCAGGCTGGCCGCGACGACCTTGGCGCCGCGGTCATGGCCGTCCAGCCCGGCCTTGGCGACCAGCACGCGGTAAGGCCTTGCGGATGAAGGTTCAGCCATCGCCGCGCTCCTGAATGGCGCAATAACCGGTACCAAAGCCGCATGCGCGGGTCGGACGATTGGTAATTGGGAATTGGTTATTGGTCATTGCGGTTTCGCTCGATCCGTGACGTAAAACTCGGAAGCCCAGGATCACCCGTTAAGGAATTGCTCTTTCGCATTATAGCTGCTGCGCACAAACGGCCCGCTGGCCACTTTCGGGAAACCCAACGCCAGCGCCTGCGCCTTCATTTCCTCGAACTCGGCTGGTTCATAGTAACGCACCACCTCGGCCAGGCCCGGCGCGGGCTTCAAGTACTGGCCGATGGTCAGCATGTCCACGCCGTTCTCACGCAGGTCTTTGAACGTCTGGTGCAGCTCGGCACGTGATTCGCCAAGGCCGACCATCAGGCCGCTTTTTGTGGTCATGGCCGGGGCGCGCTGCTTCACGCGGCGCAAAAGGTGCAGGCTGCGGTCGTAGCGCTTGCTGGGCTGGATGGACCGAAACAGTGAGGGCACGACTTCAATGTTGTGGTTATAGATGTCCGGCGCGGCGTTGATCACGGTATCGATCTGCGCGTCGATGGCCTGAAAGTCCGGCGTCAGCACCTCGACCACGGCCTCAGGCAACGCCGCGCGCACCGCCTTGATCACAGCCGCCCAATGGGTTGATCCGCCATCGGGCAGGTCGTCGCGGTCAACGCTGGTGATGACCACGTGCTCAAGTTTCATGGCGGCAGCCGACTGCGCCAGCCGGGCGGGTTCATCGGCGTCGGGCGGGGCAGGCGGGCGGCCGCTGATCACGCTGCAAAAGCGGCACGAGCGCGTGCAGACTTCGCCCAGAATCATGAATGTCGCCGTCCCGTGGCTGAAGCACTGGGCCTTGTTGGGGCAGTTGGCCTCTTCGCACACGGTGTTAAGGCTCTGTTGCCGCAGCAGGCTTTCCAGCGGTTTCTGGCCGCCGCTGCGGGGCAGGGGGCGCTTCAGCCATGGCGGTAATCGACGGGGCCTTGCGGTCGTGGGCATGGATGGAATATAGCGACGTCTTGCGCGGCGGGTAGCGTTTGCGTTGCCCAAGGCGCTCACCTATGCTTTGCGCATTGCCGGAGACGAGTATGGACCTGAAGGCCCGCCTGCAGACCCTTGCGACCCTTGAAGCGCAATACCCGCACGTGCTTTCCATCTACCTGCGATGCCGTGAGGGCGGCCGTGATCGTCGCAAGGAAAACCTGATTTTCATCAAGAACCGTGCCCATGAACTTGAGCGTGTGCTGGGCGACGACAAGAAGGGCATCGACTTCTTGCGCAAGGGCGTGGCCGCCGCCGAGCTGATTCGCAACCAGGACCTGAGCCCGAGCGTGATCGGGCTGGCGCTGTTCCTGAAGGGCGACGAGGTGATTGAGCGCTTTGAAACTTCCATTCCATTTGAAGACCAGGTGGCGTACCGCCGCTACCCGTTTATCAGCCAGCTGGCCTACATCGGCGAAGAGTTTGAGCCTTACGCGGTGGTGTACCTCGACAGCCGCAGCGCTCGCATCTTTGAAATTGCCGTCGGCGAGCTGGTCGATACCAGTGACATCCGCAACGAAGTGCACCGCCGCATCCACCGCGGCGGCTGGTCGCAGATGCGTTACCAGCGGGCGATTGAGGGCGAAAAACACGGCCACGTGCAGGAAGTGGCGGACACGCTGGCCGAGCTGGTGAGCAAGCACCGCTACAAGCGGATCGTGATTGTCGGCCCCGACAAGCCGCGTGCGATACTCAAGAACGCACTGACCGGCGACGTGGCGCGGCGCGTGATTGACGGCGAGCGCGTGGATTCACGGGCGACGGACCACGAGCTGCTGCAGACCGCGGTCGATTACTTTCGGAAGGCTGAAGACGAAGAGGAAACCGCCAAAATGGACCGCGTGGTGCGCGAGATTCACAGCAGCACGATGGGCGTCAGCGGGCTGGAGGACACGCTGACTTACCTTGCACGCGGCCAGGCCTACGAGGTGCTGCTGCCTGCGGACTTGGCGCGACAAGGCTCGCACTGTCAGAACTGCGGCATGATCTTCAAGGACCCGACCAAGACGTGCCACGCCTGCGAAAGCAAGGACGTGATCGACGTGGACCTGAAAGAGGTGGTGACGCGCACGGCGGTCAAGTACGGCACGCGCCTTGAGTTCGTGAAAAACAACGGCTTCAAGGCCAAGCTGGGCGGGGCGGCGGCATTGCTGCGCAGCCCGCGCATGAGCTGACGCTACTCGCTGGGTTCACCGATCAAGGCCATGACCTGCGCGAATTTCTCCTGAAGCTGCGCGGGGTTGGCGGCTTCCATGTTCAGGCGCACCAGCGGCTCGGTGTTGCTGGCGCGCAGGTTGAACCACCACTCCGGGTACTCGACCGTGACGCCGTCCAGGTGGTCGATCTTGGCGTCGCTGAAGCTCTCCTGCACCTTCTGGAAGACTTCTTCTTTGTCCTTCACCCGGAAGTTGATTTCGCCGGTCTGCGCGTACTTACGGTACGGCCTTGCCAGTTCGCTTAACTTGGCACCCGTGATGCCCAGCGCATTCAGCACTTCAATCACGGCGATGATTGCGCTGTCGGCGTACCAGTTGTCCTTGAAGTAGTAGTGCCCCGCCAACTCGCCGCCGAAGACGCACCCGATTTTGCGCATCGTGGCCTTCATGAAGCTGTGGCCCACGCGCTCGCGCACGGCGCGGCCGCCCGCCTGCTCAACCATCTCGGCTACAATGCGGCTGCTGCGCAGGTCATACAGGATCGGCGCGCCCTTGTGGCGCTTGAGCATCTCGTGGGCAATCAGCGCGGTAATGATGTCCTGGCCCACCGGCGTGCCGCCCTCATCGACAAACACGGCGCGGTCGGCGTCGCCGTCGAATGCGATGCCCAGCGCGCAATCGCGCTGCCGCACCAACTCGCACAGCGGCTTGAGGTTCTCCAGGCGGCTGGGGTTGGCCTCGTGGTTGGGAAAGGTGCCATCGAACTCGCCGTTGATCACATGCAACTCAAGGCCCAGCGAGCGCAAGAACCCGAGGTAGGTGCCGCCCATGCCGTTTGCGGTGTCAACGGCGACTTTCAGCTTCTCGGGCATGCGCTTCACGAAGCGTCGCAGGTGCTCAAGGTAGCCGGTAAACACCTTGGGGTTGAAGCCGAATGGGGCGGGCAGCGTCTCGGCCTCGGTCGCCGGCGGCATCAGTTCCACGACCGGCTTGTTCTGCCACACCGGCGGCGGCTCATGCGCCGCGGCGGCGTACTGTTCAATGTCGGCAAGGCCGGTGTCCGACGCAACGGGTATGGCTTCTTCGCGGCAGAACTTGATGCCGTTGTAGCGGGCGGGGTTGTGGCTGGCGGTAATCATCGCGCCGCCATGGTGTGCCTCGTTGCTGGCGACGGCCCAATACAGCATCGGCGTGCTGCACGGGCCGATAAAGCGTGCCTCGGCGCCGCCGGTGGCCAGGCCGTCCATGAATGCGGCGGCAAGCGCCGGGCCGCTGGGCCGGGCGTCCATGCCTACCACAACCGTCGGGCCGGGGTTGTCTTCAGACAGCAACTTTGCAAAGCCGTAGCCGATGCGAAAAGCAATGGGCGGGTTGAGCTGGTCCGGCACCACTCCGCGGACATCGTATGCCTTGAACAGCCCCATGCGTACCCCGTTGTGATTGAGCCGTGCAGTCTAGTGAAAGGCGCGACACGGGCACAAGGGGCGACACCCCCGCATGCTAGTGCTTGTGGGCGTGGTCGTGGCTGTGGTCGTGGTGGTGCTCGTGGCTGTGGTCGTGATGGTGATGACCGCCTTCGTCGTGGAAGTGCAGGCCGGTGGCCTCCAGCTTCTGCCGGATCAGGTTGCGATCAAGATCCTCCCCGATGAACACCAGCACGTCGGGCTTGGGCTTGAGAATTTCGGGGCGCGGGATCATTTCCCAGTCGCCGCCGGTCCACTGCACAATCGCCTGCGGCTCAACGCCGCGCACCTGCACAAACCCCTTCAGCCGCAGCAAGCCGGGCACGCCCGCGTTCAGGAAGTCATTGAACCTGGCCTTGTCCGCAACCCCGTGCGGGCGCAGCGTCATGCTGAGGTAGTGGTCGTGGCTGTGGTCATGATGGTGATGGGCGTGGCCGTCGTGGCTGTGCTCGCAGTGGTCGTGTTCGTGGTCGCAATGGGTGTGGTCTTTGCCGTCGTCGATAACCTGCGTGCCGGTGGTTTCAAGAATTGCCGCCGGGTCAAGTTTGGCGCGCTGCGTGCGGTGCAATGTCGCGCGGGCATTCAGGCGGCGGACTTCGGCTTCAACGTCATTGACCAGCGTTTCATTGACCAGGTCGGTCTTGTTAAGCAACAGAATGTCGGCGTACTTGGCCTGGCGCTTCATCAGGGCTTCGGCTTGTGCGACCTTGCCCCAGCGGTTTACGTCAACGACGCTGACAATCGTGCGCAGTTGCAGCTTGTCCAGCAGGTTGGGCAGGGTGCAGATGTCGAGAATCTCGACGGGGTCGGCAAGCCCCGTGGCTTCCATCAGGATGCTGCTGGGCTTGTCGTTGCTGACGATGTCGTACAGGGTCTTTGTCAGCTCGGTCTTGCTGGTGCAGCAGATGCAGCCGTCAATCAGCTCGCGCATCTGGGCGTTGGCGCCGGACAGCAGCTCGTTGTCGATGTTGGACTCGCCGAACTCGTTCATGAGCACCAGCGGCTTTTCGCCGCGCGCGTTCAGGTGCTCCAGCAGTTGCTTCATCAGTGTGGTCTTGCCCGAGCCGAGAAAGCCCGCAACCAGGTAAACAGGGACGCTCATGCCTTTGCCTCGTTTGTCCGACCCCCAAACCATAACGCAAATCGCCCGCCACGGTAGCGGCGGGCAGGTATCGGCGGTTACGAACCAGTTCAGCGTCAACCAACAGATCCGGCAGTTTGCTGGAACGGCAAAGCCAACCACAGATTCACACAGATGGACTCAGATGCGCTGCCGCCTTTATGGAGAACGCGGACAACCACGAAGTCTTTCGGTGATTGACAGCTTCTTGCGGCCCTTTGTGGTCACGGCGTTGGCTTGTCGCGGCGCCTGACACCCTTGCGGGGGCCGGAGTCTGTGTTGATCTGTGTGCAACTGTGGCGGAAGGCCTTGTCGTGCGAACCGCCGGAAGACCTGCCGGACGCTGGCCTAGATGACCGGCATGTGCGCCAGATTGGCGGGCAGGCGCCTCTCGCACCATGCCTGAAGGCGCTCAAGGCGGCTGTTGGCTTCAATCTTGTGGTAGCCGAAGATGCGCCCGGCGTTGGCGCCGAAGCTCTCAAAGTTGGTCTGCTCAATCGCCACGCGCACGCCGCCGTCAAACGGGGTGATGATCACAAGCTCATGCACCGTGCCGCCCAGCCAGTTGTAGGCCCAGGTGCCGCCGACGCGCCAGTTTTCGTCCCAGGTGCTGTACTCAAAGCGATCCACGCGGTCGCGGCCGATGTAGCGCAGTTCAAAGCCGCCGCCCACGTCGGGCGTGTGCTCACAGACGGGCATCCCCCACCATGCGCGCATTTCGTACAAGTCGGTCAGGGCGCGCCACGCAGCCTGTTCGTCACAGGCGATCTCGCGTTCAAGGCGCAGGAAATGGGGTGCAAGAACTTTCGTCGTCATGCAGTCACGCAACCAGCGTCTGGCCCAACCCCAGTGAATCCCGAAAACTCTATTTGCCCGGTTGCGAAGCGTGCGCTTGTACCAGCGCCTTGAAATGCCGTCCACGGTGTTCGAAGTTTGTGAAGCGGGTGTTCGGCGCGTACTCATAAAAGCTGGCGCTGGCCGGCGACATCAGCAGCACGTCGCCGGGTTGCAGCGCCTCAAAGGCCGCGGCGCACGCCTCGTCAAAACCGCTGAACTCGCACAGGGGCGCGCCGCACCCGGCCCGCGCCAGCGCATCCTTGATCGCGCCCGCGTTCGCGCCCTGCAGATACACGCCGCGCACGCCCGCGTG
This sequence comes from Planctomycetota bacterium, assembly GCA_019636195.1. Lineage (GTDB taxonomy): Bacteria > Planctomycetota > UBA8742 > UBA2392 > UBA2392 > JADJRK01. The sequence goes on from JAHBYA010000006.1 coordinate 22,874, forward strand.
CGCGGCAACCGCCTCGGCCAGCGCGTCGTAGCTTAAGCCCTTGTCGCTGCCGCCCAGCAGCAGATGCACACCGCGCTCAAAGGCGCCCAGCCCCGCGATCGTTGCCTCAGGCGTGGTCGCAATGCTGTCGTTGTAGCAGCGCGCGCCGTTGACTTCGCCGCAGTACTCCAGCCGGTGTTCCGCGCCCCGGAAGCGCCGCAGCGCCCGCGACGCATACCCGGCCATGCCCAGTACCTCAAGCCCGGCGCTGGCGGCGGCGTACGCGCCCGCCGCGTTGCTCCAGTTGAACAACCCGGGCAGCTTCAGGTCGTCGCGGTTAAGGCAGCTGATAAAGGCAAACCCGCGCCGCCAGTCCGTCAGCAGGTCTTCGATGGCCCTGAACGCGCCCTTCGCGCCGTAGTCGAACCTTCCGCCCGAAAACAGCACGCGCGTCAATTGCGCCGGCATTGTGCTGCCGCGCTCGGTTTGCGGGTCAACGCTGTAGCCGATGATCTGGTCTTGCGGGCTCTCGGTCTCGTCCGCGCCCACCGCAACCGCGGGCACCCGCTTGCCGGGCGCACCCGCAGGCGACGAGGCCGGCCCGTGCCAAGGGTCTGTGCGCGCCGACTTCAAGGCCGGGTGCAGATCCAACAGGTTGCGGCAGCGCGGGTCGTCCAGGTTCAGGATCACGCAGCGCCGGCCCGGCGGCTGGTACGCGAAGATGGCGGCCTTGGCATGGATGTACTCATCCATGCCGGTGTGCCAGTCCAGGTGGTTGGGCGTGATGTTCGTGACCAGCGCGACGTCGCAGGACTTGCGAATCCGGTGCCAGTCCTGCAATTGAAAGCTGCTCAGTTCCAGCACCACCACGTCCGCCGCCGTCATTTCCTCAAGATGGTTGATCAGCGGCTGGCCGCAGTTTCCGCCCAGCCAGACGCGACCGTTGAATCGCCACTTCTCAAGCAGCTCATCGTCTGTGAGTTGTCGGCCATACGGCGCTACGCCCGCCCGAAGCGAGTTGCTGTCCGGCTGGCGCGGCAGTTGCCGGTCGCGCGGGTCTGCCCACAGGCCCTCCAGTTCGGGTTGTGCGCGCTCCAGCGCTTCTGCCAGCATCTCGTAGCACAGCAGCGCCAGAGTTGTTTTGCCGTTGCTGCCGGTGATGCCGAGGGTTCGGGCCGGGCAGCCCTCCATGAAGAGGCTCATCTCCATCGTGACTTCGGCGCCGTTGTCGCGCGCAAGCTGCAGCAACTTGTGGTCCGGGCGCACAGCCGGGCTGTGAATCACGACCTGCGCATCGCGAAAGTCCTGCTGCCTGTGTTCGCCAAGCCGGTACTCGATCGGCAGGCCCGCAAGTTCGTCCAGGCTTTCACGCAGGGTGGCTTCGTCGCGCAGGTCGGTGACAAGCAGGCTGCTGCAGTACCGGGCCAGGAATTTTGCGCTTTCGGTGCCGCCGCCGAACACGCCAAGCCCCATGACCAGGCCGCGCTTGCCGCGGAATCGTTCAAAGGCGCGCAGGTGTGCTTTCATCGCTGTCTGGGCTTGGGCACCGGCAGCCAGACACCTGTGGCAGGATCAATCGCCCAGTGCTGGTAAGTAACGGCATAGGTGTAACGATCCTGCGGCCGTGCCTGCATGCGATAGGCCTTGGCGTTTTCGTACAGGCGCGGGATGTCGGCGGGCTCGGCGGCTTCAAGTTTCACGCTGACGTGGTGGCTGTCGGTGATGGGGTAAGGGATCAGGACTTCGCTTACAAAGTCCAGCACCGGGTACTCGTACCACGGGGTTTCAAGGTCCACGCTGCCCTGCACTGTGCGGAAGCCGGGCTTGCGAATGGTGTAGTCGCGGGTGCCGTAGTACTTGAAATACACGTAAAACGGGCCGTCGGGGTCGTCATCGGCGCGGGTCTGGCCGACGTACTCGCCGTCAATGTAAACATCGGCGCCCGGCGGGTCGGAACGCACGTACAGCCGCCGTTCCACACACCCGGCAAGCATCACGGCGGCAAGCAAGAGCAGCAGCACGCGGGCCATGGGGCGATGCTATCAACGTACAAGCAAGGTTGAAGCGACAATGCCCCGATATAGAGTCACCGCGGAAACGAGGGTCCTATGAAAAGCAGATTTGAGCGCATTGTCATCCCTACCGACTTCAGCGACACCGCCCAGACCGCGATTGACCTGGGCGCGAAACTGGCGGGCTACTACAAATCGCAGGTTGACCTGGTCAACGCGATCGACGCCACGGTGTACGCCTACGCGGGCTACCCTTTCGCGTCACTTTCGAAAGAACTTGTGTCGTCAGCTGAACAGGCCCTCAAGCGCGTGAAGCTTCCTGCGGGCTTGAACGAAAAGCGCTTTGTGCTGTCGGGCAACCCCGCCACCGAGATTGTCGAGCACGCCAAGCGCCACAACTCCGATCTAGTTGTCATGGGCACCCACGGCCACGGCGCGGTCGCACGCTTTCTGCTGGGCAGCGTTGCCGACCGCGTGCTGCACCACGCGCCCTGCCCGGTGCTGATCACAAAGCAACCCAAGGGCACCGTCAAGCACATCAAGAGCAAGGCCAAGCCGTTTGCCCGCATCCTGTTCCCGACTGACTTCAGCAAGACCGCCACGCAGGCGCTGAACCGGGCGATTGCACTTACCGAGGACATGGACGCCGAGCTGTATGTGCTGCACGTGGTCGATGACAGCCTGATCACCACCCATGTGGACGACGAACGCAAGATTATCCTGAAGGAACTGCGCCGCCACGCGCTGGACGAAATGAAGAAGCAACTGCCCGCCGAGCTGATGCAGCACTTCGACACCATCGGCGCCGTCAACCGCGGCGAGCCCGGCAAGGCCATCTGCGCGTTTGCCGAGACGCACCACTGCGACCTGATTGTCATGGGCAGCCACGGCCGCACGGGCCTGAATCGCGTGCTGCTGGGCAGCGTCGCCGACAAGGTGGTAAGGCGCGCCAAGTGCGCCGTGCTGATCGAGCGCGCGAAGTCGTAACTGAAAGGGGCCGGTGACCGGCCCCTTTTTTACATCAGCTTCATCACACGGTCCTTCAGGCCGCCTTCGCCCAGCACGACCGTCAGGTTGGCCTTGCCCGCGATCTTTTCCAGCACCTCAAGCTCACGCAGCTTCATAAGCACCGGGTTGCCCTCAAGAATCTTGGCCGTGTTGGCCTGCATGCGCGCCGCCGCCGTCTCTTCGCGGCGCGTGATCAGGCCGGCCTCGGCGGCCTTGCGGGCTTCGGTCACCTTGTTCATCAGCTCCTTCATCTCGCCCGGCAGAATGATGTCGCGAATGCCAAGCGCCAGCACCTCAAGGCCGAAGTCCGGCGCCTTGCGGGCCACGATCGCGCGCAGCTCGTCGGCCACTGCATCCTTCTCGGTCAGCAGCACATCCAGCTCGCGGGCACCGATGACCGCACGCAGCGCAAGCTGGGCCACGCGGTACAGCGCGCCCGGCGCGTCATCGACCACGCTGACGGACTTGACGACGTCCGCCACGCGGTACGTCAGCACCGCGTTCAGGCGCAGCGTGACCTTGTCGTGCGTCATGATCTCCTGGCCGGCGATGTCGAAGCTCAGCTCGCGCAGATCGATGTTCACGACCTTCAGCTTGCTGACACCCGTCCAGAAAGCGTGCACGCCCGGCGCAAGCTGGCCAGCCAGCTTGCCGTCATTGAACCACAGGCCGACGTGGCCCGGCTCAATCGGGTACACGGTCATGACACCGTTGGCGCCGGCGCCGTGGACGATGGCCGTCAGGTCCTTGTGCGTGAAGCGCGCGTCGGAAACGTCAAACGTCTCGATGCGCACCTTCTGCAGGCCCTTCCACACAAGGTACTGGCCCGGCTTCAGCGCGGCACGAAAGCGGCCGTCCACCCACAGCAGGGCGCGCTGGCTGTCGTTCAGCTCAAGCACGTCGGCGTGGTCCTCAAGCGTGTTGCCGTGCAGGATGCGCGCCATCTCGGCGGATGCGTACACGGCATCGCGCATGTCGGCGACTTCCACGCGCACGTCGCGCAGGGCCGTTACCAGTACGTGGCGGCCCGCGCCAAGCAGACGCTCAAAGCGGCCGTCCACAAACACAAACGCGCGCTGGTGGTCGGCAAGCTCAAGCACCTTGAACAGGTTCGGGTACAGCTTCAGCTCACGGCTGATCACGTCCAGATCGGCGTGCTTGAAGTACACGTCGCGCGTGTTGACCTTGTGGACACGAACGCGGCGCAGCGGGTCGAACACAACGTGCTCGCCGGCCTTTACGACATCCAGCATGCGGTCGTCACGGAACTTCAGGCCAAGCTCGTGAGCGGCCATCTTGAACTTGCGGTACAGAATCATCACACACCCCCTTTCACGGGGCCAGCAGTCTTGACACGTCAACGGCTGGGGGTTGCACGGAACAACAATGGCGAACGGCAGGTTCCGTCCCAGGTGCCGGATACTGCGTGTGGTTCGGTCCCGGGTGCCAAGCCACCCAAGGAGGTCTTCCCAAAGTCAATCGCCAACGCTACTGTTTGCGGCAATGTCAAACTGAAGTTCGTAAATGCTCGCATTGAGCGGACTTGGCGGTGCAACATGACCGTTGCCGGCATTCGCCTCTTGACCTGTCTGCCCTTCGCGACTCTGGTGATGCTATGTGTTGCCTGCTCCGGGGGAGGGAGTTCCGCCGGAAGTAACGGTGGAAACAGTTCCGCCAGAAGTAGCGGTGGGCAAAGTGCTGTCAGCAGGTTGCCCGACATGCCCGGTGAGTTCCTGGTCAGCGATCGGCGCTTGCCTGCAGACGACGCGCCAGAGGCGGAACATGATGCCTGGTTTGCAAGCACCAGGAGGCTGCAACCCGGGGACGAGATAGCCGCGACGAACTTCGCGACTTTTGCATTTCAGGCAAAGGACACCCTCAGCGATGCCGACCTGCAAAAACTCAGCCGGCTGTCCAACCTGACGGACATTTACCTCAATGGCTGTCGCAAACTGACAGATACAGGGGTCGCGTCACTTGCAAATCTCAAACGCGTCCGGAACCTCAACCTATCCGGTTGCCCGGGTTTGACTGTTGCGTCCGCGAACATTGTGTCCAGCTTTGATGAACTGGAGACATTGGTCCTTCTTGAATTGCGCTGGGTCAATGATGACGTCCTGGCCCACCTGAAAGGCAAGAGCGAACTGAAGTCGCTCTTGTTCAGTCACGCATCAATCACGGATGATGGCATCGACATCATTGCTTCACTGTCGATGCTGGAGCGGCTGCACCTGAACAGTTGCATGCAAATCACCGAAGTCGGCGTCGAAAAGCTCAAGAACCTGAAAGGCCTGAAGTACTTGTCAATGGCTGACTGCAGCCTGATGAGACCCGCCGCAATCGAGGCGCTGACGCAGATGACAAGCCTCCACGAGCTTGACCTGACGGGTTGGTTCGGGGTCAACGACACAAGTTTGCTCGAACTGGCAGCCCTGCCGCACCTGAAGCGGATCGGCGTAGCTGGGTGCCCCGCGGTCACGGAGCAGGGAGTTGAGAGAGTGAACAAGAAGTATCCTGAACTCTTTGTAAGCGTGCTTCGGTAGGTCGGTACCAGTTCACGGCGTGTTTGCGTGACCATGTCGAAGTTCGGTCATCTCTCGTTGCAGTTTTGCCTTCCGGGGGACGATTCGCGCGGGCCGCACTTCTGAAACGGGGCACTGCTTGAGGCGGGCGTACTGGCGCGTCGGGCTTTGCCCGCTTGCTGCCGGGCATTGCGTTTCGCGCTTTCCCGCACAGCCGGTATCCGCGTGCCGCAGAGTCTCTTGCGGTGTTGTCCCTTGCGGGACGGGCCCTGCGCTTCACATCCCCCTTCCGGTTTGCGTGGCGGCCCTTGCGGACCGCAAAAGCCAGCTTAAATGGCTGGAGCCCTTTCGGGCGGGGTTGGGATAGCGGGATTCGAACCCGCAACTCCAGGATCTTAAGTCCTGCGCTCTTTCCATTGAGCTCTATCCAAAGGCGATACCCAGGCCCCGCCGGTTCCAAGCCCGTACACGGTACGTGGTGGCTGTACGCAGCCCACGCCGCCGGCCCGCCGGGACAAGAGCGCCATGGCGCATACGGCGCCATGCCTTCTTGCGGGAAGTGAACGCTGCGGTGTTTCGAGAAAAACAGGGACAGGCACGGGCGCGTGCCTGTCCCTGTTTTTCTAACCGTGGCACTTTTTGAGTTTCTTGCCGCTGCCGCACCAGCACGGGTCGTTGGGGCCCAGTTTGCTGGCGCGCTTCTGCTGGTCGGGCGGGATCGTTTGCAGCTTTTCGAGGTGCTGCTTGTACTGCTTGACCTTGTCGGGCCAGTGCTTGACCTCTTCAATGCCCTGCTTCAGGGCGGCGATGGCGTCTTCTTTGCGGCCCATGGCTTCAAAGCAGCTTGCCCGGAACGACTGGTCCAGCGGCATGGACTTGCTCAGTTCACGGATCATCGCGTGGTCTTCCAGCGCCCCTTCAAAGTCGCCCAAACGGAAGCGAATCTGGCTGCGCAGGTTCCAGCCCTCAAGGTGCTGGGCATCGACTTCAAGCAACTTGTCGGCCCAGCCGCGGGCGGCAGCAAAGTCATCGTTTTCAAAGTAGCCGACGGCAATGCGGAACAGCAGGTCGGTGTCGCGAGGCTTGTGCTTGTGGGCATCCAGCAGCAGCTTTTCGGCTTCGTCGCGCTTGCCCATTTCCTGCATCAGGTCGGCGGTATCGATCACGGCCTGTGAGTCGTCCGGGCGCTCCGCCAGCCGCTCTTGTTGAAACTTCAGGGCTTCGTCCCAGCGCTTGAGCCTGGCCAGCAGAATGCAGTACAGCCGGCCGATCTGGGCATGAAAGTGCGCGGCCTGCCCGACATCCCACGCGCGTTGGGCGTACTTCAGGCCGTCGGCAAAGGCGCCGGTGTAAAGCAGCACCTGCCCCAGCGTGTAGTTGGCCATGGCGTCGTCGGGGTCCAGCGTGGCCGCGTGCTTGGCGGTGACCATGCAGATCTTCAGTTCGCCCATGCGGTAGCTGAGTTGCGCCAGCCATGCCATCAGCGCGGCATCGCGCGGGTTGGCTTGAAAGGCGGGCTCGCAGGTGGCGGCGATTTCCTGGGGCGGCGTGCCGAGCTGGTCCAGCGTGTTGATCAGCCGCAGGGCGACTTCGGGGCTGGTCTTGTCCTTGTTGAATTCAGCCAGCAGCTCATCGCGGCGCTTTTGCAGCGCGAGGCGCTCGTCGATGGCAGATTCGGCTTCAACCCAGTCAATGCCCATGGGGCGTTTATACGAATGAATCGGCCCGAGTAGAGAGTGTTTGCAAGTCCTGTACGAGCCGTTTGGCGCAGGCCGCTGTCCTCTTGCTCTCTGCCGCGCGGCGGGCATAGTTTGCGCCCATCGAAACTTTGCAGACGCAAGGGACTTCCATGGCAATCGACATTCGCGGGCGTGACTTTCTTCGGCTTTCTGACTTCGAGACAGCAGAGATCAACGACATCCTTGACCTCGCCTTTGAAATGAAGCGCGAGCAGCGGCACTGGAGCCTCAAGGGCCGCACCGTCATCATGCTGTTCTTTAACAGCAGCCTGCGCACCCGCACCAGCTTTGAAATCGGCGTCGCGCAGCTTGATGCGCACCCGGTCGTACTCAACGTCGGCCAGGACGCCTGGAACCTTGAGTGGCGCGAGGGCATCGCCATGGACGGCGACAGCCCTGAGCACATCAAGGACGCCGCGCGCACGCTGTCGCGCTACGGCGACGTGCTGGCTGTGCGCAGCTTCCCGAAGATGAAAGACTACGAGCAGGACCGCACAGACCCGATCCTGTCGAGCTTCGCCAAGTACGCCAGCCTGCCGCTGGTGAACCTTGAAAGCGCCGTCGAGCACCCCTGCCAGGGCCTTGCCGACCTGATGACCCTGCGCGAGATTTTCAACCAGAACACGCGCCGCAAAAAAGTCGTGCTGACATGGGCGCCGCACGTCAAGCCGTTGCCGCTTGCGGTGCCGCACAGCTTTGCGCTGGCGGCGGCGATGGGCGGCTGTGACGTGACGATCGCCCACCCGCCGAAGTTCGAGCTTGCCCCGGAAGTGATGGCGCAGGCCCGGGAAATCGCCGGCAAGGCGGGCGGCAGTGTCAAGGTCAGTCACAACCAGCAGGAAGCCTTCAAGGGCGCGGAAGTGATTTACGCCAAAAGCTGGCTGTCGCGCGAGTTCTACGGTGACCAGGGCGCCGAGTTCAAGTACCGCGCGGGCCTGCCAAGCTGGACCGTTGACGAAGACAAGATGGCGCTGACCAACCGCGCCAAGTTCATGCACTGCCTGCCGATCCGCCGCAACGTGGTGGCGACCGACGCCGTGCTCGATGACGACGATTGCGTGATTTACCAGCAGGCCGAGAACCGCCTGCACGCCCAGAAGGCGCTGCTGGTCAAACTGCTGGGCGAAAGCAGCAGGTAAGGAGCCGACATGAAATCGAAGTGCCTATGGCTGTGCCTGCTGGCAATGCTGCTTGTATCCGCGGCCTGCGGTGAGAGCGACGAGCGCAAGGCCCAGCGCGCGGCAGACATGGTCGCCGCCGCCGAGAAGCACTATGGCTTTGGCGAGTTCGACAAGGTCGCCGAGCTGTGCGACCAGGCGATTGAGCTGGACGGCAGCAACAGCAAGGCCTACGCGCTGCGCAGCCGGTTGCGCGCGCGGCAGGGTAAGTTCAGCGAGGCTGAGGCCGACATCCGCAAGTGGTCGGAACTTGCGCCGCAAGACCCGCAGTCGCTGGTGGCGCTGGCTCGGCTGCAAAGCAGCCTTGGCGACGACAAGGCAGCGCTTGAGTCGGCCCGTGCGGGCCTGAAGCTGGCCGATGGCGACACCACCACCAAGGGCTGGGTGCTGTGGTTCCGGATCCTGAACGACGACGAAAAGGGTGTGCTGCAGGAAGGCGCAGATCTGCTGCGCGCCGACAAGTACTGTGTGCCTGCGCACCTGGCCGTATCGGAAAGCCTTGCGCGGCGGGGCGACCTGCGCAACGCAATCCAGGAGGCAACCGCGGCCGGGGCAAACGACCCCGCCGGCGAAGAGGCATTCCTGGCGCTGGGCCGGGCGCTGGTTGAGTCAGGCGACTACGCAGCCGCCCGCAAGGAAATCAACACCGCCATCCGCAACAACGAACACGGGCATCGCGGCCGCCTGCTGATGGCAAGCTGCGAGGCGCGCGCAGGCAAGCTTGAGGCCGCGCAGTCGGCGCTGGAATCCGCGTCGGGCGCGCCGGAAACCCTGAAGGTGCCGCTGGCAGCCGCAAGCGCGGAAGTTGCATTTGCCGCAGGCAAGAACGACGACGCCCTGAAGCACATCGATGCCGTGCTGGCCGCGCAGCCGCGCCACGAGCGCATGATTGAACTGCGCGCCGCCATCCGCATGCGTACCGGCGACATTGCCAAGGGCATCAGCGAGCTTGACGCCTCGATCAAGGCCGCGCCCTGCGCGGAGGCCCACGTGCAGCGCTGCCTGCTGCGCCTGGTCCGCGGGGACCTCAACGGCGCCTATGAGGACGCGCGGGCAGCCCTGAAACTTGAGCCAAAGCGCCAATCCGTGAAACTGGCACAAGGCCACGCCTCCCGCGCCACCAACCGGGGCGCCGAAGCCATGAACGCGTACTCGGTCGCCTTTTCGTTGCCGCCGCGCTCGTGGCTGGCGCGCGCGGGCCACATGGCGACGCGGGCGAGTGCGGTAAAGGACCCCGCGGAAGCCGAGCTTGAGCGCAAGCGCGTTGCGGAAGATATGGAAGGGGCAATCAGCGACGCACTGGGCGAACTTGAGCAGTCCCAGAACCGCGCGCGCGACCACTACGGCATTGCGTGCCTGTTTGCGCTGGCGATTGATATGCAGATCCTGGACCCGCAAGCGAAATGGAACCGCGCCGCACGCATTGAGCAGGCGCTGGCGCACCTGAAGAAGGCCCGCGAGGCAGGCTACGACAACCGCGCCTGGTGGGACTATGACCCCAACCTTGCAGCGCTGCGCGACGAGCCCCAGTTCAAGCAGTTATGGCAATGAAGCCGCTGAAACTGAAACCGCCCGCCATGACGGCGGGCGGTTTGCTTTGCGTGCTTCAGTTGCCGCGCTGCTGCTCGGCTTCGCCGACGCGTTTCAGCGCCAGCATGAACGCCGCCGTGCGCTTGCTGCACTTTTCCTGACGCGACATCGCCTGCACGTCCAGATAGGCCTTGCGCATCTTGCGCTCAAGCTCAAGGTTTACGCGCTCTTCGTCCCAGTAGAACTGGGTCAGGTTCTGGCTCCATTCAAAATAGCTGACCGTTACACCGCCGGCGTTGGCCAGGATGTCGGGGATCACGGTCACGCCGCGCTCGTACAGCTCTTCGTCGGCCTCGGGCATCGTGGGGTGGTTGGCGGCCTCCACAACCAGCGGCGCCTTGATGTTGGCGCAGTTGTCGGGCGTGATCACGTCGCCGATCGCGGCCGGGATCAGGCAATCCACGGGCAGCGCCAGCAGGTCCTGGTTGTTCATCACGTCGGCCTTGGGGAAGCCCGCAACCGTGCGCTTCTCGGCAAACCAGTCGAACAGCGCCGGGACATCCAGGCCCTTTTCGTTGTACACGCCGCCCTTGACGTCTGTGATCGCAACAACCTTGCCGCCGCGTTCATGCCAGAACTTGGCGGTGTAGCTGCCCACGTTGCCGAAGCCCTGGATCGCGCAGGTCTTGCCCGCAATCTGGTCTTCGCGCGACTTGTAGTAGGCGTCCGCGGCAATCACCACGCCCAGCGCCGTTGCTGTGATGCGCCCCTGGCTGCCGCCCAGGGTAACAGGCTTGCCCGTCACCACGCCCGGGCTGTAGCCGCGGCGTGACGAGTACTCGTCCATCAGCCACGCCATCACTTGCCCGTCGGTGCCCATGTCGGGCGCCGGGATGTCACGCTGCGGGCCCAGCACAATGGCGATGCGCGCGACGAACTTGCGCGTCAGGCGCTCAAGCTCGATCATGCTCATGTTCATGGGGTCGCACGCCACGCCGCCCTTGGCGCCGCCGAACGGTATGTCCAGCAGCGCGGTCTTCCAGGTCATCAGGCTGGCCAGCGCGCGCACTTCGTCTTTGTCCACTTCCGGGTGGTAGCGGATGCCGCCCTTCCAGGGGCCGCGCGCGCCGTTGTGCTGGATGCGATAGCCCGTGTACACGTGGATCTTGCCGCTGTCCATGCGCACCGGCACAGCCACGGTCACTTCACGAAACGGCGTCTTGAGGACTTCGCGCAGCTCAACGCTCATTTGCAGGCGGTCTGCGGCTTTATCGAACAGGGCGTTGACGGCTTCAAAGGCGTTGTAGCGGCCTGCGGCGGCTTTGTATCGGCCAGTGACTCGGGTGGACATACACTCTTCCTGGGTGGAACACGCTGCAAATCTTATCGGTCGTTGACGCCCGAAAGCTGCAATCGAAACGCCGACAGCGGCGGACTATGCCTTTTCAAGGCCCAAGCGCAAAGGGTGGGTTAAGACCGAGGCTGCACAGCCGGCTGTTTTTCGGGCATGCGGAAGTCGGCCAGCGTGTATGCCGCAAGTACCTTCTTGATCTGGCCCTCGACTTCGTTGAACACGTCTGTGATCTGGCAATCGCCGTAAAGCGTGCAGTCAGACTCGTTTGCGAAACACTCAAAGACGCGGGTGGGGCCGTCGATTTCGGTCAACACTTCAAGCAAAGTCACTTCGGCGGGATCGACCGCCAGCACAAACCCGCCGCTGGGGCCTTTCAGGCTGCGCACCACGCCCTTCTTGGCAAGCTGTTGCAGGATCTTTGACAGGAACGCCTTGGGGATCATCAGCTTTTCGGCGATTTCCTGCAGCGTGACGGGGCCGCGGGCGCGCCTGTCCACCAGGTACATCAGGGCGCGCAAACCGTAGTCACTTTTCCGGCTGAAGATCACAGGCGGCCTTTCGTGTGCCAGCCCCCATACTACAAAGGCCCGGCACCAAGGCAGCAGGCAGCGCGGAATTCCGGCCCTGAAGGCGCTTGCTTACCCCGGCCACTGTTGTTTCAAATCGTGCCGATGAAAACCCACACCGAGTACCTGTACTTCAACACCAAGGCCAAGCGCCAGTACATCCGCATCACCGACAAGGTCGAAGAGGTGGTGCGGCAATCCGGCGTGCGCGACGGCATGGCGCTGGTCTCAGCCATGCACATCACAGCCGGCGTGTGGGTCAACGACGCCGAAGACGGCCTGCTGGATGACATCGACCACTGGCTGGAAAGCCTTACACCTTACGGCGCGTACCCCCAGATCAAGTGGCCCGGGCCCGGCGAAGAAGGCCCGGTCAACGCAGTACGCAGCGAGTACAAGCACCACCGCACCGGCGAAGACAACGGCGACAGCCACCTGAAAAGCATACTTGTGCACCACCAGGTGATTGTGCCGATCACCGAGGGCCGGCTGGACCTGGGCACCTGGCAGCAGATTTACTACGCCGAGTTTGACGGCCAGCGCCGCAAACGGGTGATCATCAAGGTGATGGGAATCTGATGCGATGGGAAGCTGACAACTTCTTGAAGTGGACTGAGATGCCGTGGTGGCTGAGGTGGATTGTGTGTCTGATCCCTATCGGCGTGGGCATCGCGGGCCTCGCCGCCGGAAGATTCTGGGTTTGGGTCTGGGCGATAGGCGGCCTGCTATGCCTGATCAACCTGTTCTTAACTTGGCGTGACGTGCTGGATTACCTTCAGCACCGCGGCAAGTAACAGGTCCGGGCAATCCACGTTGCCGACTCAACCGCCGTTGCGATTTTCGCCCAGCAGGGTACGGCGCAGGTGCTCGACTTCGTCGTTCAGGGCGCGGGACTTCTCGACCTTGGCCTCGATCGCCTGCACGGCAAACACCACCGTCGTGTGGTTCTTGCCGCCGAAGTAGCGCCCGATCTCTTTCAGGCTGTAGCTGGTCAGCCGTCGCGCCAAGAACATGCACACCTGCCGCGCCAGCGCCACCGGGCGCTTGCGCAGGCGGCTGTGAAGCTGCTGGCTTGTGACGCCGTAGTGCGCGATCACCACGTTTTCAATGTCGTTCAACTCGACCATGCGCGAGCGCGCGCTGACAAAGTCCTGCAGCGCCTGCTCTGCCAGGTGCAGGGTGACCTTCTCGCCGGTCAGGCCGGCCAGCGCGACCAGGCGCGTGACGTAGCCCTCAAGCTCGCGCACGTTGCACTCAAGCTTGTCGGCCAGGTACTCAACGACCGACTGCGGAAACAACTGGCGGTGGCCTTCCAGCTTGCTCTTGATGATGGCAAGGCGCGTGTTGCGCGGCGGCAGCTTGATCTCGGCGATCATGCCCTGCATGAAGCGGGTGGTCAGCTGCTCCTTGAACTCTTCCAGTTCGCGCGGGTGCTGGTCGCTGGCCAGCACAACCTGTTTGCCCGCCTGCTCAAGGGTATTGAAGGTGTGCAGCAGCTCTTCCTGGCTGACGTCCTTGCCGCCCAGGAAGTGCAGGTCGTCAATGATCAGCACATCCAGGCTGCGGAAGCGGCGCCGGAAAGCATCGACGTCGCGCCTTTGCAGCGCGTTGACGTACTGGTTCACGAAGTACTCGGCGGGAATGTACAGCGTTTCCTTGCTGGGGAAGCGCTCAAGCACTTCGCGCGCGATGCCCTGCAGCAGGTGGGTCTTGCCCACGCCGGTCTTGCCGTAGATGAAAAGCGGGTTGAAGGCCTGGCCGGGCTTGCGGGCAACTTCCCACGAACAATTGAACGCAAGCTGGTTGTTCGGGCCGACGATTACGCGGTCAAGGGTGTAGCGCTCGTTCAGGTTGAACACCTGCTTCGGCGGCGCTTCATCATTGCGGTCTTTGGCAACGGGTTCGCCGGATGCGCGGCGGGCTGTCTCTTCCTGCTTGCGCAACTGGCGGAACAGGTGGCCGTTCACGCTGTACTTGATGTCCGCCGGCCGGAAACCGACCACGCGGCTGACGCTGTTGAGGATGTCCTCGCTGTACTGGCTCTTCAGCCAGTCCGAAACCACGAGGTTGGGCACGCCCACCTCAATCAACTCGGGCTCAAGCCGGACAATCAGCGTGCTGCGCAGCCACAACTTGAATACATCGGCGCCAACACGTTCCTGCAGGTCCATCAGGACCCGGTTCCATTGCTCTTTGGCGAGTGCTTCCGTCACGCCCTGCTCTCCGCAGGCATTCGCAAGTTGCTTCACCGCATCATTCGCGGTGATCCCGATGATGTTGCGAACGCCCCCAGCCTCTTTTTCGAAGTTTCCTACGTGTGGACGGGCGAAAGTATCACCGCAACACACTGTCGTCAAACCCTGCTTGCAAATCACCGCAAACCGTTGCGCATGGCCGTTTCCAGGCGACCGGCAACGCGGATGCGCGCCGCGCCGTTGCCGCTTCGCGCGCGCGATGGTTCGCGAATTTTCCACAGGGATGCACATGGCGCACCTGTTCGCGTCCGGTGCACGGTTTTTGCTTGATTTTTTGTCGCCTGTGCGTCGCCCGCGGCACCGATCAACAGCGTTCGCGTACAACTCGGCCGCATCAGGCCACGCTGGACGACGCAGGCGCCTGCTTTCAAACTGCCGACTATGCAGCCCAACTCGCTGTATCGCGCAGCAACCCAGGCCGCCCGCGAGTGGTGCCGCGAAATCGTTGAACGCCTGGGGCCGGCCCACGAAGCCGCCGCCTACGCCGAGTGGAACCGTGACCGTTTCTGGTTCTGGGTTGTGGACCGGGCCATTGAGCACGTCGAAGGCAAAGTCTACTGGGAAGAGTGCGGTCGCCGGAACTTTTCACGCGCCGGCCAGCGCCCGGCGCTTGATGAAGCAGTGCGCCGAGTGCGCGAGTTGCAGCGCCAGCTTGCGATGGACTCGCTGCCCAGCTTCAAGGCCAAAGAAGAGCTGGTCAACAAGCTTGCGGAGGCCGCCAACGAGCTGCTGGAGTAGCAGCGTCGCAGGCCCGGCGCCTACCACTCCACGGCGCCGTCCGGCAGCATGTAGAAGATCAGCATCTTGCCGCCCTGCACGCTCGGCACATGCGCGCTGCCCGGCGCAAACACCGCCCAGCCCGGTTCAAACCCGCAGAACTTCGGGGCGCCTTCAAGCGCGAGCATGCAATTGACTTCGCCCTTCAAGTGCTTGTGCTTCGGGCCGTCGCCCCACAGCAGCACGGCGTCAATGCTGTAGCCGTCACCCTTTTCCGGCTTGGCCACGCGCGAAAAACGCGACGGCCCTGCCTCGCGACCGCAAAGCCACCCTTCGCGCAGGCCTGAATCGGCCAGCGCACGCAATGCGCTGAACAACTCACCCCCAGGCGGGAACTGCTGCGCCAGGCTTTCGCGCGCGGTCTGCGTATCGGCAAGGTCCAGTGCTTTCAGGTGCGCCAGCACGGGCTTAAGCGCGGCAATGATCGTATCGTTCGACATGCCGCAAGTGTAGCGCGGCGCGACGGCAGTTGAACCGCAGAAACCGAAACTTGAAGGGTAATGCGCGGGTCCATTCTTCCGTAGTATAAGGTACAGCCTTTTCAGGACCGTGGATGCGCTTTGCCCCGCCAATTTTGCTGCTGTTGCTGGTTGTCACCGGCTGCGGCAACACCGTGCCGCCTTCCAACGGCGGCAACCGCGGCGGCGTTTCGCCGGTGCCGACGACCATCCCGTCGATCCGGGCGATTTTCCCGGCTGACCTTGCCGCGCGCGGCAGGCCCGACAACGTGCCGCACCCTACGCTGCAACGCGTGGTGCTGCAGGCGCCCGCGGGCACACCGATCCGGGTTTTGCGCGGCAGCAACGACGTGCCCTTCCGCGCCGCACGCGTGCAGCTTGCGGACGGCACCGTCCTGCATGAGCTTGAGCTTGAACAGCCGCTCGGCACGGGCAGCATTGTGGTGACAGCCGGCGACTACACGCTGGCGCTGGTGCCGGACGCGGTGGCTGGCGTGCTGGTGCAGCCCGCGGTGCGGCCGCGCACACCCAGGGCGCTGGCCGACGACCTCGCGCGCTCGCGCAGCGCGCTGTTTGCATCCACCGACGTTGAATTGCTGCTGGCCGGCGGCCTGCCTACGCTGGCAACCGGCCTGTCGCTGCGCTGCGGCCACGGCGCGCCGATCGCGCTGCAGCTGACCATGGCGCGCGAAGGCATTGTCGCTGCGCCGGCAAGCCCGCCGATGCCCGGCCGGGTGTATCACCTTGCACCCGCGCAGGGCGCGCGCACACCTTACGGCACACCCGCCGAGCCGCCGTTCTGGCTGGTGTGCGGGGGCGCGCAGGCACGGCGCTGCATCGGCATGCTGCGCGCGGACATGAACCGCGACGGTGAGCCTGAGCTGCTGGCGCTGTACGCCGACGGCGCGGTCACCGCGCTGTCAGACCCCGAGCGCGCCGCCGAGACGCTGCTGCCCGGCGGTGATGAGCAGGGAGTTGCGTTTGCGGCCGGCGACTTCACGGGCAACGGCGCGCAGGACCTGGCGGTGCTGCTGCGCGGCGCGACATCCACGCGCCTGCTGTTGCTGCACAACCAGTCGCGCGGCGCCGCCTCGCGACTTGCCCTGCACAGCGAACAGTTGCAGCTCGAAGCGCCGGTGGCAATACGCGCCGCCGACTTTGACCGCGACGGTCGCGATGACCTTGCGATCCTGGATGCCTTTGGCGAAGTCATGCTGCGCTTCTCAGGCCGCGAACCGTTGAAGGTCCCCGGCCTGGCGCCGCGCATGCTGGCCTGCGGGCTGAACACCGCCGACTTCAACGGCGACGGGCGGCCCGACCTGTTTGTGCTCGGCGCCGACGGGCAGGGGCGCGTGCTGCTGAACAACGGCGCGGGCTTTCGCGACAACGGCACGCTGCGCGTTGCACCCGCCCAGCACGCCGCAACCGGCGACCTTGATGGCGACCGCATGGCCGACCTTGTGCTGACCAGCCGCACAGCCGGCCTGCAGATCCTGCCCGGCGCGGACATGCGGCCACGGCAGATCGCGCTGCAGGCGGGCGATGAGCCCCGCCTTGCCGGCGGGCTGGTGCTCGCGGACGTAAACCGCGACAGCCGCAGCGACATCGTGCTGGCGCTGGAAGATGAGTCCGGCGTGTGCGATGCGGTTGCGCTGTACCTGAACCACGACAAGGCCGACGGCGCGCCTGACGCCGTGCTGCCGCTGGGCGTGCGCATGGTGATCCATCACCTCGCGTACTGGCGCGAACACCTGATGATCGCCAGCGACCTCGGGCTGATGATGCTGAAGGTCAGCACTGAGCAGATGCCGCCTTCTGCCGACAGCAAGGTACGATTCGTGGCGGCGTACAACCCGGTACCGCGCATCCCTTCGCCGCTGGCCGCCGCCGTTTCGGACCTCAACGACGACGGCAAGGCTGACCTCGCGACGATTGACGCCAACGGCCGGCTGCAAGTGTGGCTTGCGGGCGCGGAAGGCGAGCCGTTTGCGCTGTCGGGCGACGCGATCGACCTGGGCGGCCCCGGCACACTGCAGGCGATTGACTTTGACAAGGACTCGTTTCCTGACCTGCTGTTCATCCCCGCGGACCCGCGCCTGAAGCCGCGCCTGTTGCGCAACAACCGGCAGGGCCGCTTTTCCGACGACGAAACCGGCCTGCTGCCCACGCCCCCCACCGGCCTGCGCGGCGCGCCCGTGCTGGGCGACTTCGACCGCGACGGCGACCTCGATGTCTTCTGGCCCAGCCCGCTGGGCCGCGTACAGTACAACGAGGGCCGCAACGGATGGCGCGACAGCCGCAGCGAGCTTGAGATCCGCGACGATCGCGGCCTGCGACTGCAGTTCAGCGCCGAGTTGTGCTGCGCTGATTTCACGCGTGACGGCATTGCCGACATCGTGGCGGTGATGCAGCCCGGCGAAAACCAGGGGCCGCAGTATCTTGTGTTGTGGGTCGGCACCGGCAGCACCAACGACGACATTCCGCCTTTCAAGCCTGTGCTGACGCAGGCGCTTACCGGCCGCTTCTTCGGCCTTAGCCCCGCGGACTACTCGGGCAACGGTCGCCTTGACCTTGCGCTGGGCTATGCACCCGAAGACGGCGACCCGAAACTGACCCTGCTGCGCCTGCGCAATGACCTTACGTTTGAAGTGTTTGAGGGCGCGCCCGCGGCCAAGGGGGTGCTGCTGGACCTTGCCATGGACGACCTCGACCGCGATGGCGACCTTGACCTGATTGTCACTGAGCGCACCGACGACGGCGTGGCGACAACCATCTGGATCAACGACGGGCGCGGCGCCTTCAAGCAGGCCGACGAGGCGCAGAAGTCGCTGCTGGAGGCGCTGGGCGGCTTTGCCGCCGTGAACATTTCGCTGGCTGACTTCGACGGCGACGGCCGCCCCGACTTGCTGGCGATCGACGCCGATGGCAACGTCGTGCTAGTGCGCACAACACTGCCTTAGTCCGTTCGGTTCTCGTTGCCCCGAATACCCGACGCCGAAACTCCGATGACCCCCACCGCTGAAATCATCGCCGCCGACATCGGCAACACCGGCATGACTCTCTGCGCCATGCGCGGCCTGGACGTACTGGTAACCATTGACGTGTCAAGCTCAGCGACCGTGGATGAGTTGCGCGCCGCGCTTGCGCCCTGCGACCGCGCCTGGCCGCTGGTTGCAGCCAGTGTCAACCCCCGCGCGCTGGCAACCCTTGAGCAGGCCTGGGGCGGGGCGGCATTCGCTTTCGGGCGCGACGGCCGTGTGCCGATTGAAAATCGCACCCGCACGCCCGAGCAGGCGGGGCAGGACCGGCTGGTGAACGCGCTGGCGGCAAAGCACCGGGCGGGCGAGAACGCGGTGGTGATTGACTTCGGCACGGCGATCACGTTTGACGTGGTCAAGGGCGGCGCGTACGTGGGCGGCGTGATCAGCCCGGGCATCGGCCTTGCCATGGAAGCGCTGCACCAGCGCACGGCGCTGCTGCCGCTGGTGAGAATCAGCGAGCAGAAGCCGCCGGCTGTGGGCGACGACACCGTCAGTGCAATCAACGCGGGCGCGTACTACGGCACAATCGGGCTGGTGGGCAACATACTTGCGGAGGTGCTGAAGACGTACGCTCAGCGCCCGCGCGTGATCGCGACCGGCGGCTACGGCGCGCACCTTGCGCCGGACATCAGGGGCATCGACGAAGTCGTGCCTGAGCTGACGCACCTCGGCATCGCGCTGGCCTTTGCTCGGCGATAAGCCGCCTGCTGCCCGCGCCGCCGGTTCAGGCTATACTGCGCGCCCCGCCCTGCCCCGTGGTGGATCGTTCGATGCGTGTTTTCAGCCTGTTTGCGCTGCTGCTGCTTGCCTCATGCACGTCATCGCCCGGTGGCGGCAACAACGCCGGCGGAAACGGCAGCACCAACCCGCCGCCCAGGGGCCGCATCCAGCACACCGAAGAAGAAGCCGAGAAGTTCGTCCGCCGCTTTGAGGGCCTGCGCGCCGGACTGGTCAACTACTACAACCCTACCAAGGTTGAACTGGTCAGCCGCGAGTTCACCGCCGAGACCGTGGTCTTTCGCCTGAACAACACCGGCGACACCGGCGCATTTCATACCGCCGCGGTCGATCTCGCCGCCGAGCTGGCTGAGAAGTTGTGGCGCCACACCACAGCCGAGCACGAGTTTGTCGTCGAGTCGCACCTGGCCATCGTGAAGGTTCAGTCGATCGGCATACCCGCCGGCAGCCGCGCGGGCGACCACATACCCGTGGCCATGCGCCTGACCGGCAACGCCAGTGACGTCCACGGCGGCTATGTGTATGCCACGCCGCTGCGCAACAGGCTGGGCAAGGTGGTGGCTGTGCTGCGCGAAGGCTACCTGCCCTTTGACGTGGACAAGATGCCTGCCGACGAAGTGACGGCCGAAATGCGCGCCGACGCCAAGAACCTTGAACGACGGGAGTCCGCCACCGGCCCGTGGTACCTACTGCGCAAGGGCGTGCAGTTGGCCGGCGACGTGTCGGCAGACGACCTGTCGGCGGACCAGATCATCCTGCCCCTTGAGCGCGTGATTGATCGCGTGTTTGAGACCGACGTGGTGGTGCGCACGCTCAGCGCCGAGTATATCCCCGACGTGTTGCGCGACATTGAACGCCAGATGCGCGAGCAGGGCCTGCCGGTAAAGGCTGAGCACAACCAGGACAAGCTGGTGATCACTCCCTTGGGCGTGCGCGAGGTGCCGCTTTCACAGGTGTATGAGCGCATTGCCGAGCTGCGGGTCGATATCCGGCCCAAGACGCGCATGATCATTGTGTTTGACGACGCGCTGTTCCGCGTCGCGATTTACGGCGCGCCCAACCTGCGCTTCATGCTGGGCGACGTGGCGCTTACCACCGACCCGTTCACGCGCGACAAGCCCGGCGTGGCGCCGTACCAACTGCCGTTTCGCGTAAGCTGCCGCGTACTTGAGCGCGCCAAACCCGGCCGCAGCGGCAAGTACGGCGTAACCACGGACGAAGAGCGTGAACGCGGCGTCGTGAACGACGGCAGCAAAGGGCGCGTGCGCCTTGCCTGGAGCCGCTGGAAAGACGGCCGCCAGATCGCCGAAAAAACCGAAGAGCTCGATACCGCGGACCTGAGTGAAATCCTGCGCCACATGTGGGTGCGCGGCGCGGGTCCGCGCGAAATCCTGTCGTTTGTGATTGAGGCTGACTCAAGCTACGCCATCAATGCCGAGCTTGGCTTCAACCACCACAAGATTGACCCGAACCGCCTGGAAGGCCGTTGATGCGCGGCCTCACGCCGCGGCGTGGCCTTCGTCTGAAGGCCTCAACGCGCGGAAGCTGTCAATCAGGCGCTTGTCGCCCTTGACGACGTCGGCGCTTACGGTGTAGCGGCGGCCCTCACGAATCGCCGGCAGTTCAAACTGCGTGTCGAGCATGATCCGCTCAACAATGCCGCGCAGGCCGCGGGCACCGCTGGCGCGCTTGATCGCCTGCCGCGCAATTTCCACCAAACCGTCGGTCGTGAACTCAAGCTCGTGGCCCTGCATGCGGAAGAGCTTCTGAAACTGCTTGGTGATCGCGTTGCGCGGCTGGGTCAGCACGCTGATCAGCGCGGCTTCGTCAAGCTCGTCCAGGCTGCTGATGACGGGCAGGCGGCCCACAAACTCGGGGATCATGCCGTACTTCACCAGGTCGTCGGGCTCAATCTGGCCGCGCAGCACGTTGCGCTCTTCGATTTCGGGCAGGCCTTCCGGCAAGCCGACCAGGCGCCCCTCGTTGGGGTCGCGCTTGGCGTTGATGCGCATGGTGGTGCGGCCCAGCCGTTTGCGGATGAACTCTTCAATGCCGACAAAGGCGCCGCCCACGATGAACAGTACGTTGGTGGTATTGAACTGGATGTACGGCTGTTCCGGGTGTTTGCGCCCGCCCTGCGGCGGGACGTTGGAAACAGTGCCCTCGAGCATCTTCAGCAGGCTTTGCTGAACGCCTTGGCCGCTGACGTCGCGGGTGATGCTGACGTTGGCGCTGGTGCTGTGAATCTTGTCGATTTCGTCGATGAAGATGATGCCCATTTCGGCGCGGCCAAGGTCGAACTCAGCGGCTTGCAGCAGCTTCAGCAGCAGGTTTTCAACGTCTTCGCCGACGTAGCCGGCCTCGGTGAGTGTCGTCGCGTCGCCGATGGCAAAGGGCACGTGCAGCACTCGGGCCAAGGTGCGGGCCAGCAGGGTTTTGCCGCTGCCGGTGGGCCCGATCAGCATGATGTTGGACTTTTCAAGTTCAACGCCGTCCTTGTCGTCCTTCTGAAGTATGCGCTTGTAGTGATTGTGAACGGCAACGCTGAGGACTTTCTTGGCCTGGTCCTGCCCGACCACATGCTCGTCCAGCGCAACCTTGATTTCGTGGGGCGCGGGCAGGCTGGAAAGCGAGAGCGACTGGGCGCCGGCGGTGGCCTGGGCCTTTTCGGCTACGAGGATGCTGTTGCACAGGGTGATGCACTCGTTGCAGATGTAGATGCCGGGGGGCCCGGCGATCAGGCTGTCAACCTGGCGGCGGGACTTGCCGCAAAAGCTGCAACGTTCGGGCTCGCGGCGTGTGGTGTCGGATGACTTACTCATGGCACTCCATGCTGTGATACGCCTGAATGCGTCCCGTATCCTAACAAACCCCGCGACACGCAAGCCAGAGGGCCGCCACTGCGAAACCCCAAGGCATTATCGGCCGTTGGCGCCAGATACTGACAGCATTTAAAGCACACGCCGCCCATGCAAAGGCGGCGTGTTGTGGTTTGCATTACCCTACTTGCCGGGGGCGTGTTCGATTACATCGTCGATCAGCCCGTACTCTTTGGCTTCGTGGGCTGACAGGAAGTAGTCCTTGTCGGTGTCCTTTTCGATCTGCTTCAGCGGCTTGCCGGTGTCTTTGGCCAGCATCTCGTTGAGATACTTTTTCAGACGCAGGATTTCCTTGGTCTGGATGCCGATGTCGGCGGCTGTGCCGCCGGCGCCGCCCCAAGGCTGGTGAATCATGATGCGCGCGCTGGGCAGGGCGTTGCGTTTGCCCTTGGTGCCTGCGGCCATCAGGATCGCGCCCATGCTGGCGGCCTGGCCGATGCACACAGTCGAGATGTCGCAACTCACGTACTTCATGGTGTCGTAGATCGCGAGCCCGGCGTTTACGTCGCCGCCGGGGCTGTTGATGAACATCTGGATGTCCTGGTTTTTCGCTTCCTTTTGCAGGAACAGAAGCTGCGCCACCACGGCGTTGGCCATGAGCTCATGGATCGGCCCCTGGATGAACACGATGCGGTCTTCAAGCAGGCGCGAATAAATGTCATAGCTGCGCTCGCCACGGCTGGTCTTTTCGATCACGAACGGAAGCGGATATCCCATGGCAACCTCTTGTGCGGCGTCCCGTGTCCCGGGTCCCGCGTCAAAAACTCCGGCGATTCTACCCGGGGCCTGGGACACAAGACCCGGGACGCGCGCTAAACGTACTTGGCTTTGTCCCGCAGCAGCTTCAACACCTTTGCGGTCTTCATTTCTTCCCGCATGCCTGACAATGTGCCGTCCTGGGCAAACTGCGCCCGCAACTCGTCGGCGGGGCGCTGCACGCGCTCAGCCAGATTGGCGATTTCGCGGTTGATTTCTTCTTCCGTGACGACAAGGCGTTCCTTGCGGGCAATCGCGTCCGTGACAAAGGCGCGCTTGAGCATGGCCTTCACTTCGTCAACGCCCTTGTCCTTGTTCGCGTTCAGGAACTCGCGGATGTCCTCATCGCCGTGGCCGGCCTGATACATGCGAAAGGCCTGCTGCTGGATCAGCTCGGCGGCTTTGCGCTTGCTGAACTTTTCGGGCAGGTTCATGTTGGTGGCGTCGGCGACCTTTTGCAGCGCCTGCTCTTCGATGGCGCGGTCAAGGTCGGCCTCTTTGCTGCTGAGCAGCTTGCCGCGCACGTCCTCGCGCCATGCGGCTTCGTCGTCGTAGCCGCGCAGCTTGGCGACTTCGGCGATTTCAGGACCTTCGTACGTCATTACGTCGGCCACTTCGACTTCGATGCTTGCGTCCTTACCGCGCAGGTCTGTGCGCGGAAAGTCTTCGGGCAATTTGGCGGAGAGGGTCACGGTTTCGCCGGCCTTGGCCCCGACCAGCGCCTTGTTGCCTTCGTTCGGCACCAGCCCGGCCACGAAGCCGTAGCCGACCTCGATCAAGCCGCGACGCTGAGACATCAGCACTTCATCGCCGCAGGAGACCTTTACCGTGCCGCGCACCAGGTTGCCCTTTTCGGCGGCGCCTTCGCGGGGCTTGAGTTCGCCCTTCTGCACCTGCTCGCTGCGCAGGACGGCGTGGATTTCGTGGTCGGCGACCTTGGGTGTCTCACGCGTGAGTTCAAGGCCCTTGTACTCGGGCAACTCGAACTCGGGGTAGATTTCGGCTTCCAGCGTGAATTTGGCGGCCTCGCCGGTTTTCAGGTCATCGGCCTCAATCAGCTCGGCCTGCCCCAGCAGCTTCAGGGCATGCTGGTCAACGGCCTGGCGCACCGCATCGTCGGCGAGTGTCTGGCGCACGTCGTTGGCGATGTCGTTGCCGAAGCGCTTCTCGAGCATCTGGCGCGGCGCCTTGCCCTTGCGAAAGCCGGGAAACTGCACCTGGCGGTTGATGTCGCGGTAGCCTTCATTGAGCTTGGTGCTGACAAGGTCAGCGGGTATCTCGGCCTTGATGATGCACTTGCACCCGTCGGCCTTTTCGATCGTGATCTGCATCTTGCTTTCCGTCATGGTCGTTCACTGGGCTGATTGAGGGGCGGGATACTAGCACGAAAGACCAGCCGGACAAGCAACGGCGGGCGTGCTTGCAACCCGGCAGCCGCGCCGCTGATTTTGTCGCCGTTGCCCTGCCACGGGTTTGATTCTTTAATTGCACCCTGCTACGGTTGCTCACCGTACCGCACGGAGTACCGGATGGCCCGGGCCAAGGTCCGCATCGTGGATGGCATCGACGCCGGGATCGAAAAAGACCTCCCCGAGGAGGGCTCGACGACCATTGGACGCCGCAGTTCGTGCGACCTTGTGCTGCGCGTTGACTCGGTTTCGCGCGAGCACTGTCGCATTGAGCGGCAAGACGGCGCCTATTGGATTTACGACAACGGCAGCAGCAACGGCACCCTGTTGAACGGGCTGCGCATCGAAAAGGCCAAGCTGGTCCACGGCGACGTAATCACGCTGGACCGCGTAACGCTTGAGTACATCGAAGACAGCGACAGCGCCCACACCCGCGAAATGATCCGCGAGTTTGTCGTCCAGAAGCGCCCCGATGTGGACGGCACCTACACAGCTGAAAACAGCCTGATCGGCAAAACGCTGAAGCACTACAAGGTGCTGAGCGTGATCGGCGAAGGCGGCATGGCGCTGGTGTACAAAGCCCGCGACGAACGCAACGGCGACATCGTGGCCCTGAAGGTACTCAAGCGCGGCGAGACGGTGGACCAGGAAAACCTGCAACGCTTTCTCAAGGAGTTCAAGACCGGCAGCAAGCTGAACCACCCGAACATCATGCAGGTGTACGAAATCGGCGAAGTCGATGGCACCTACTTCATCGCCATGGAGTACATCAACGGCAGCAGCCTGCAGGAAATCCTCGACGAGAAGGGCCGCCTGAGCGCCGAGGGCACACTCAAGATCGGCATACAGGTCGCCAAGGCACTCGAGTTCGCGTTCAGCCAGCGCATCATTCACCGCGACATCAAGCCCGAGAACATTCTGATAAGCCGCGAAGGCGAAGTGAAAATCACGGACCTCGGGCTCGCGAAGGAACTCAAGCGCTACGTCAGCGTCAACATCACCAAAACCGGCGAGGGCATCGGCACCCTGCACTACATGAGCCCCGAGCAGGTCGAAAACACCCGCGACGTGGACCAGCGCGCCGACATTTACAGCCTGGGCGCCACCCTGTACGAGTGCCTGTGCGGACAGCCTCCCTTTGACGAAGTAGGCGTCTGGAAGTTTGTCGAGGCCATCAACGAAAAACCGCCGCCGGACCTGAACGAGCGCGTGCCCAACCTGCACCCCGAAATCTGGCCCGCGGTCAGCCGCACTTTGGCCAAGCGCCCCGAAGAGCGTCACCAGACACCGACCGAGCTGCGCGAAGACCTTGAGCGGCTGTTGGCGCTGGTACAAGCCGATCGCAAAAAGCGCGTATCCGCCGGGGAGGCGTGATGGTACGCCAGAATACCGGGCGCAAACGCGACGCCGTGCGCACCAAGGCCTCGATTTTGAGCGCCGCGATCAGCGAGTTTGCGCTGCGCGGCCCAGCCGGCACCCGCGTCGATGAAGTGGCGGCGCGCGCCGGCGTAAACAAGAGCCTGATTTACCAGTACTTCGGCAGCAAACAGGAACTGTACGCCGAGGCCCTGAACTCGGTGCTGAGCGCGATCACCGAGAAGTCCGCCGACTACAGCCGCGAGTTCGCGGAAATGGCGCTGGGCGGCGACCTGCGCGCCTACGTCAAACGCTACCTCGATAATCACCTGTCGATGCTTGAAGCAATCCCCGAGTACCCGCGGCTGATCGCGTGGGAGAACCTGGAAGGCGGGCGCACGCTGGCGCGCATGCCGTTGCAGGCGACGTACCAGGCGTTTCTGGGCCGCGTGAAGCAGATCCTTGAGCCGCTGCACGACAAGGGCATGCTGAGCGCCAGCTTCAACCTTTCCCACGTCGCGCAGGCGGTGATGGCGCTGACGCACTACTTCGTGATCCAGAAGGGGACTCTGCAGCACCTGTTCCTGATGGACCCGATGGCCCGCGATACACGCGAGTCGTGGCTGAACTTCTGCACCGACATGTTCCTGTCGGCCTTCAAGGGCGCGCTGAAGGCTGCCCCCGGCGAAACGCAGGCCTAGGGTTTGGCAGGCGCGGCGGGCAGAATGATCCGGAACGTGCTGCCCTTGCCCACGGTGCTTTCCGCATCGACTTTGCCGCCGTGCTTGAGCGCGACGTGCTTGACGATCGCAAGCCCGAGGCCTGTGCCGCCCAGCGCCCTCGAGCGCGCCTTGTCCACGCGGTAAAAGCGTTCAAACACGCGCGGCAATGACTCGGCGGGGATGCCTACCCCGGTGTCCTTCACCTCAATCTGCAACCCCTGCTCATGCGGCTTGACGCTGACCTGCACGCTGCCGCCTTCAGGCGTGTAGCTGATGGCGTTGACAATCAGGTTGTCCACGGCCTCGGTCATGTCTTCTTCATTGACCAGCGCCAGCGCGGGCTCGTCCATCGGCTGCAGCGCCACCTTCAGGCGTTTCTTTTCTGCGGCTTCGGCGTGCTTGCGCACGATTGACCCGACCAACTCGTTCAGGTCGATGTGCGTGCGCGACTCGTCGCCGGTGCCGCTTTCAAGCCGCGAGATGTTCAGGATGTCGCTGACCAGCTTGGTCAATCGCTCGGTGTTGACCTGGATCTTCTCAAGGAAGGGCCGGCGCACGGCTTCATCGTCGGCGGCCCCGTCCAGCAGCGTTTCACAGTACGCGCTGATGCTGGTCAGCGGCGTCTTCAGCTCATGGCTGACGTTGGCCACGAAGTCCTGGCGCATTTCCAGCAGCTTCTGGTCCTCGGTCGCGTCGCTGATCAGCAGCACGGCGTGCTTTTCGCCCTTGGCAGTGTCGAACAGCGGCGTGGCGACGAAGGCCAGCACGCGCCGCTGCGCATGGGTGCGGTCTTCGACCCAGATGCGCCGCGGCTCAACCAGGTTGGGCAGGCTTGCCAGCAGCTCATCGACTTCCGGCAGCCGGATCACTTCCCATAGGCGGCGCCCCGCCAGCGATGGTTCTTTGCTCCCCAGCATCTCGGCGGCGGCGCGGTTGTTGATGATCACGACGCCGTCGCTGTCTATCAGCAGCAGGCCCTCGGCCATGTTGTCCATGATCGCGGAGAGCTCGCGGCGGTTGGCCTCAATCTGGCCCACGCGTGAGCTGAGCTCGCGGCTCATGGTGTTGAAGGCCGCCACCAACTCACCGAACTCGTCGCGGCGCGTCAGTTCAACGGTGGCCTCCAGGTTGCCGCGCGCGATCTCCTGGGCCGCGCTGCGCATGGCCTCAATCGGCCGCACGATGAAGCGCGCGACCAGAAAGCTCAAGCCGATGCCCGCCAGAAACAGCACCGCCACAGTAACCATGATCGTGCGCTCTGCGACACGCAGGCGCGCATCCACCTGGCGCAGCGGGATCGCCAGGCGCACGATCGGCTTGCCCTCGCCCGGCGCATAGGCCACGTACAGCATGTCCATGCGTCGCGTGTCGGAGTAGCGGATGCCCGAGCCCACACCGCGTCTGCGGGCCTCCAGCACTTCCGGGCGCTCGCCATGGTTGTCCAGGTCAACCGCCGCCGCCTCGGAATCCGCCAGTACCTTGCCGTCCGGGTCGATCAGCGTGACGCGCGCGCCGCTGGATTGCGCAAGCTGCCGCACCTGGGCGTCCATGTTTTCGCCGGATGTCAGTGAGTCATTCACCAGCCGCGAGCGCACTTCAAGGTCGCGGGTGGCTTCTTCCAGCAGGTCGGACTTGAGCTGGTACTCGAGGTATGTGCCGGCGCCGGCCATGAAAATCACAATCGCGATCACGTTGATCGCGAACAGCCGCCACAGCAGGCGCGAACGCCAGATGCTAGGTTTCTTCAAAGCGGTAGCCCACTCCGCGCACGGTTACGATGCAATTGCCGTACTTGCCGAGCTTCTTGCGCAGGGCAGCCACATGTACGTCGATGTTTCGGGCCGTGACAAAGACATCGGGCCCGACCACCGCGTCCAGCAACTGATCACGCGTGAACACCCGGCCCTTCTTCCTTACCAGAAAGCTGAGCAGTTTGAACTCGGAGAGGGTCAACTCGAGCACGACATCCGACAGCCGCGCCTGGTGCTTGCGCAGGTCAATTGTCAGCGGGCCGGTCTTCAGCAGGTCCTGCTCGCCCTCATCTTCGCGGTGTTCCACGCGGCGCAGCACGGCCTTGATGCGCGCCATCAGTTCGCTGGTGCTGAACGGTTTGACAATGTAGTCGTCCGCTCCCAGCGTCAGCCCGACGACAACATCGGCCTCGGTGCCTTTGGCTGTCAGCATGATCACCAGCAAATCGCGGGTGCGGGGGTCTTCGCGCAGGCGGCGGCAGACTTCCAGCCCGTCAATGCCCGGCAACATAAGGTCCAGCAGCACAAGGTCGGGCAGCGTTTCGCGGGCTGTTTGCAGGCCCTCTTCGCCGGTGTTGGCAGTGGCAACCTTGTAGTGGTTCTTCTCAAGGTTGTACTTCAGCACCTCGATGATATCGGGTTCGTCTTCAATGATGAGTATGCTGTGGGTCTTGGCCATGGTTGCGGGCATATCTAGTCCGATGAATGGTCCGAGTGCCGGACGATGTCCCCCGTAAGAATGTAAAGCACCTGTTCCGCGATATCCGTGGCGCGGTCAGCGGCGCGCTCTAGGTGCCGCATCAGGTTCATGGTCTGCAGCGCGGCTTCCACCTGGTTGCTGTGTTGCTCCATCACCCCGATCAGCCGCTGGGTGGCGCTGCGGTACACGGTGTCCACGGCGCTGTCCATGTCGATGACTTCATGGGCCGCAAGCTCATCAAGGTTCACGAACGACTGCAACGCGCGGTCAAACATCTCCACCACGCGCGCGCCGGTGCCGGTGATGTCGATTTCAATGGGCAGCGGCGGGCGCTTGGCCAGGAACTCGGCGCGCTTGGCGATGTTCACGGCGGTGTCGCCGGTGTTCTCGATCAACTGGTTGATTTTCAGCGCACTGGTCAGGTAGCGCAGGTCCTGCGCCACCGGCTGGTGCAGCGCGATGATACGCAGGCACTCTTCTTCAACACGGACTTCCTTGGCGTCAAGGTCTTTGTCGGATGCGGCGACACTGCGTGCCATCTCAACGTCGCGGGTATTGTACGCCTCCATCGCGCGGCTGAGCTCAGACAGCGCGAGCTTGCCCACATGCAGCAGGTTCTTCTTCAGGTTCTCCAGCTCACGGGCCAAATGGTGGGCTTGCGCAGGCATGTAACTCCTTGGCCAAATCTATAGCGAACTTGTGTCAAGAGTACGTTAAGAACGGAACAAGCGCCAAATAACCTTCACAGGCTGCACTTGGGACTTTTGCCCGCTATATTCGCGCCAATAACGGGGACACCATGGACATCGAAAAGCAAGCCAAAGACTTCGCCGACACGGTCACCAGGCTCAAGGACGAAGTCGGCAAGGTCATTGTCGGGCACACCGAGATCGTTGACAAGACGCTGGTCGGCTTCGTCACCGGCGGCCACATCCTGCTGGAAGGCGTGCCGGGCCTGGGCAAGACCATGCTGGTGCGCACTCTCGCTGACGCCGTGGACGTGAGCTTTTCGCGCATCCAGTTCACGCCCGACCTGATGCCCGCCGACATCACGGGCACGAACATTGTCGTGGAGGAAGGCGGCCACCGCCGCTTTGAGTTTCAGAAGGGGCCGATCTTCGGCAACATCATCCTCGCCGACGAAATCAACCGCGCCACGCCCAAGACGCAAAGCGCGCTGCTTGAGGCCATGCAGGAGGCCAGCGTCACCTTTGCCGGCCACACCTTCCGGTTTGAACAGCCGTTCTTTGTGCTGGCGACCCAGAACCCGATTGAAATGGAAGGCACCTACCCGCTGCCCGAGGCGCAGCTTGACCGCTTCATGTTCAAGCTGGACGTAAAAAGCCCCAGCGTGGCTGAGCTTGCCAAGGTGCTGAGTTCAACGACCGGCTCCGACAAGGCCCGCGCATCTAAAGTCGTGGACGGCAAGCGCATCCTTGAAATGCGCGCGCTGGCCGAACAGGTGCCGATCGCGCAGCACCTGACCGAGTACGTCAGCCGCATCGTGCTGGCAACGCACCCTGAAAGCCCGGAAGCCGCACCGACGGTCAAGCAGTTCGTGCGCGTGGGCAGCAGCCCGCGCGGCGGCCAGGCAATCATCCGCGGCGCCAAGATGATTGCGCTGGCGCGGGGTCGGTACAACGTAAGCGCCGACGATATCCGCGAAGTGGCATACCCCAGCCTGCGCCACCGGCTGATCCTGAATTTCGAGGGCGAGGCGGAAGGGGTCAAACCCGACGACATCATCGCCGGAGTCATCAAGCACGTGCCCGACATCCCCGAGCGCGTGCGCAAGCTGTAGTTTCGCTACCGTGAAGCAGCCGCGCAGGCTACACTGCGGGCCCCTTTGAGGAGCAGCATGCCGCAGGACCGCCGCTTCATGTGGCGCGCGCTTGAACTTGCCAAGCGCGGCCAGCCCTACGTCGCCCCCAACCCCATGGTCGGCGCGGTGATCGTGCGCGACGGGCAGGTAGTCGGCGAGGGGTATCACGAAGAGTTCGGCGCCGCCCACGCCGAAGTCAACGCGCTGAAGCAGGCCGGCGACAAAGCCGCCGGCGCCACCATGTACGTCACGCTTGAGCCCTGCTGCGCCACCTACGAGGGCAAGAAGACACCGCCGTGCGTGCCGGCGCTGATTGCCGCCGGCCTCAAGCGCGTCGTGATCGCGATGGAAGACCCCCACGCACAGGTCAAAGGCTTGGGTGTACGACAGTTGGCGCAGGCCGGCATCGACGTGCACGTCGGCGAGTGCATTGAAGAGGCCCGTGAACTCAACGCGCCCTACATCACCCACACCGAAAAGGGCCGCCCGCTGGTCACCGCCAAGTGGGCCATGACCATGGACGGCAAAATCGCCACCCGCACCGGCGACGCCCGCTGGATCAGCAGCGAAGAAAGCCGCAAAGAGGTGCACTACGACCGCGGCTGTACCGGCGCGCTGATTGTCGGGCGCGGCACAGTTGAGCGCGACAACCCGCGCCTGACGGCGCGCGGCGGGATCGGCCGCCAGCCGCTGCGCGTTGTGATTGACGCCGACCTGCTGCTGCCGATGGACTGCGAGCTGGTGAAGTCGGCGAAGCTGGCGCCCGTGTTCATCTACTGCGCCGAAGACGCGCCGGAAGCGCGGCAGGAAGCGTTGGAGCAGGCGGGCGTTTACCTGATCCTGCTTGAGCGCCACAACAACCATCTGCGCTGGCATGAAATCCTGCGCGACCTGGGCGAGCGCGGCGTGACAAGCGCGATCATTGAAGGCGGCGGCGGCTTGTTCGCCACGGCGTTTCAGGAGCGCGCAATTGACCGCGTCAAGATTTTCATCGCGCCCAAGATCTTCGGCGGCGAATCCGCCACCACGCCCGTCGAAGGCCCGGGCGTGCCGGACGTTGAGCGCGCGATCCAGTTTGACCACCTGCGCACGCGCACCATAGGCCCGGACATTGTGATTGAGGGCCGCGCCGTGTATCCCGACAAGACGGGTCCCAGCCCCAGCGGCTACTGGAAGGGCTACGAGGGCAGGTAACGCGCCATGGCAAAGAAGTCCAGGCTGGTGTTTGCCTGCCGCGAGTGCGGGCACAACTCGCCCAAGTGGCTGGGCAAGTGCCCCTCGTGCAGTGCCTGGAACACCTTTGTCGAGGAACTTGACACGTCAAGTGTTCGCCCCTCGCGGCGCGCGGCCTTGAATGAACCAACGCGGCCCCAGCGCATCGCCGACGTCACGCCGCTGGGGGCCAGCCGCATCAGCACAGGCATTGGCGAGCTGGACCGCGTGCTGGGCGGCGGCCTTGTGCCGGGCAGCGCCGTGCTGCTGGCGGGCGACCCCGGCATCGGCAAGAGCACGCTGACGCTGCAGGCCGCGCACAGCTTTGCAAAGGCCACCGGCAAGGCGGTGCTGTATGTGACCGGCGAAGAAAGCGCCGAGCAAGTCAAGCTGCGCGCGGAAAGGCTGAACGCGCTGGGCAACGAGCTTTTTGTCGTCGCCGAGACCAACCTTGATGCGATCCGCAACCACATCAAGGAGCTTGCGCCCGCGCTGACCATCATTGACAGCATCCAGACGCTGTACGACCAGGAGCTGCCGAGCGCCCCGGGCAGTGTCGGCCAGGTGCGCGAGTGCTGCGCAGGCGTGATCATGCTGGCCAAGTCGCTGGGCATGCCCGTGATCGTCGTCGGCCACGTAACCAAGGAAGGCACCGTCGCCGGCCCGCGCACCCTTGAGCACATGGTCGATACCGTGCTCAACTTCGAGGGCGAAAAGTTCCAGGCCTATCGCCTGCTGCGCGCCAGCAAGAACCGCTTCGGCAGCACCGGCGAGCTGGGCGTCTTTGAAATGCGCCAGGAGGGCCTGGTCGAAGTCGAAAATGCCAGCCGCGTTTTTCTCGACGAGTACGACAACACCCGCAGCGGCTGTGCGATTCTGCCCGCCGCCGAAGGCACGCGCGTGCTGCTGGTGGAGGTCCAGGCGCTGGTGAGCCCCAGCCCGCTTTCCAGCCCGCGCCGCCGTTTTACCGGCCTTGACCAGAACCGCGCGCACATGCTGCTGGCGGTGCTTGAGCGGCGCGGCGGCTTGCGGCTTTCGCAGCTTGAGTGCTATCTGAACGTGGTTGGCGGCGTAACGGTCGAGGAGCCCGCGGCGGACCTGGCGGCGTGCTTTGCGGTCGCCAGCAGCGCCAACGAAGTCAAGCTGCCGCCGGCAACGGTGTTCATCGGCGAAGTCGGCCTGGGCGGCGAAGTTCGCAGCAGCAATTTGATGCAGCAGCGGCTGGATGAATCGGCCAAGCTGGGTTTCACGCAGGCGGTGGTTCCGAAGCTGCGCGGCGAGAACATCCGCGCGCCGGAAGGGTTCAAGCTGATCCAGCTCGGCAATCTGCGCGAAGGCCTGGAGCGCTTCTATCTCGTGAAGTAGCACTACCAGCGAATCTGGCTGAACAGGGCTTGCAGCTTGCGGCCGCGTTCCGGCCCGATATGGCTGACGTGCGCGATCTTGCCCTGCAGCCAGCCCCTGAAGTCCGGGTGGTTTTCGCGGTTTTCACCGTGCGGGCCGCGCTTGATGCAGTTGTTCAGGATGGCCTTCAGGCGGTCGTAGTCGCGGCGGCTGACGTTGGTCTTGTGGTTGACGACCACGCCCGTCACGCGCTGCTGGCGGCCCTGGCGCATGACTCGGGTCTTCTTGTCGTTCAGCGCCAGTCCTTCGCTTTGCACGATTTTGGTGACAAGCCCAATAAACTTCGGCGCGTGAAACGCCAGGTCATCACTGCCGCTGAAGGTCATGTCGTCGGCATAGCGCGTGTAGTCCGCCCCGAACTTGCGCGCCAGCCCAGCCAGCCGCTTGTCCATGCGCCGGCAGATCGCGTTGCTGATGCCCGGGCTGGTAGGCGCGCCCTGCGGCAGCTCGGGGTGGCTATAGGTACGCAGCTTGTGAACCTGCGCCGCGTACACCCACCTTTTGCCCTGCTTGACCTGCGCGTCATTCAGGCGCGCCGTGGTCAGGTTCGCCAGTGCGACCGCCGTGCCGCGGCCGTAGCCGAGCGAACGAAAGTAGCCGGAAACACGCCGGAAAGTAAACGACGGAAAGAAGTCGCGGATGTCCAGGCTGATCACCACGTCCTTGCCCACATGCACGCTTGCGCCGCTCAGCACGTCGCGGCCCTTGCGAAAGCCATGCGCGGCGTCGTGCACGGGCAGCTTGTTGATCAATCTGTCGACCAACGCGCGCTGCACCGCCTTGAGCTTCGGCAGCGGCACCATCAGCAAACGCTGGCCGCCCGACGGCTTGTCGATGGCCTTGACGGTGTAGTGCGAATCGCAGCCTTCTGAGGCCAGCGGTTTGCCCGCCAGCCAAACCAGCGTATTGCGCCCCACGCCGACCAATGCGGCCAGCGCATCAAGATGTGGAATCTCGGGCAAGCCGGCTGCGCGAACACGGTCAGGCTTGAAGTGCGGGTCGGGATGCTGTGCCGTGCCGCCGAGGCCCGCAATCGCGCCGGGCTCGGTGTACGCTCCGGTCATCGGGTCTATGCCGCCGGAGATGGTCTGGTCCGGCAAGGGTGGCAGGGGATCTTTGCTGCGGGCCCTTCGCCACTTCAGGAAGCGAAAGCGCACCCCCACCGCACGCTGCTGCTGCGGCGTGGGCGGCGGCACCGGGCCGCCGTAGCCTTGGGGCTGATGCTGGTAGGTCTTGGCAGGCTGCGGCTGCGCGCGCGGCGACGAGTAACCCTTCTGCAGCTTGCCGCCGTAGGGGTCTTTCTTTTTGCCGAACAGCCAGTCAAAGAAACCCAAGCTCGCCCCCATGGCCCCGGCATGAAAGCGACCGCCATTTGTGGCGGCCGCAATCGGCGCGTGGGAGAGACTTCCAGCTCCCGGCCTGCCACATGCCGCGATTGGCACAATCGCGGCATGTGGCAGAGTTGCGTGAGAAGCCACTGCGTTTGAAAGGGGTAACCCCTCTCTTTGCCTGTGAGGGCAGTTCAAATCTCTCCCGCGCGCCGCAGGCATTTAACCCTGCATGCAAGCCGGGTCAACAATTGCGGGTCGATTTGCGCAAGAATGAAGATGCCGGCGCTACTCGCGTGAGACCACCGCGTGCACCTTGGCGCGCACCGTGGTGCCGGCGATCTGCGCTTCCATGACGCACGGGCCTTCCGTGCCCGGCGCGGTAAACACGTTGTTCTTGTCCACCACGCCCGCACCCGTGACCTTGCGCCACTGGCAGCGCACCTCGTGCTCGTTGTCTTCGTCGTCGATGCCGATTGTCTTGAGCTGCACTTCTTCGAGCGGCTGTACAGCCAGCACCGGCGGGATGATCTTCAGCTTCACCATCTGCGGCGGCGGCGCGTTGTTGGCCAGGATGATCCGGGCGCCCTTGCTCTGGCCCACGTTGCCGGCTGCGTCAAATGCGATTGCGGTGGCCACGTGCTCGCCGTCCGGGACCAGCGCCGTGTCAATGTCGCGCGAGTACGGCGCGGTGGTGACGGGCTCGCCGATTTTCTTGCCGTCGATACAGAACTGGACGCGCTCAACACCGTTGGGGTCGTCCGCCTGCGCGACGAACGCGATCACGCCGCGCATCTTCTTGCCCTCGCGGGGCTCAAGCAGCTCCACGTCAGGGGGCGTGTTGTCAACCTTGAACCCGCGCGGCGCGCTGCGGCGCACATGCCCGAGCACATCGCTGGCTTCAATCACCGCCTCGTGCGGGCCTTCGGCCAGTTGCCGGGCATCCACCTTCCAGACCCATGGGCTCTGCGTCAGGACATTGCCGTAGTACTGGCCGTCGATCAGCAGGCGGGCCTTGTCAATGCCGATCGGGTCGCCGATGCTGGCTTGCAGCGTGAACACCCCGCCCACGAACTGTTCTTCGCGCGGCATGATGATGCTGCTTTCCGGCCCCGGGCTTTCGTGCTCAAACTCGACGAGGTGGCGACCCGGCTCCAGCGGGCGGCTCAGCACGAAAATCTTGCTGTCGCCCTCAATGTCGGCTTCGGTGCCGTCCACGAACACACGCTTGAGGCCGGGGAACGACACGCGCACATGCGCACGCGTGGAAAGGTACAGCACCGCCTGCGGGCCCGACGCGCACATGCTGAACTCGACGGGTTTGTTCGGGTCGTCAGGGTGGCTTGCGCCAAACCCGAGGTAGATGCCCTCCTGCATGTCGTAGGCCAGCACGCTGGTGGCCTTGATTGCAACGTAGCGGCCGGGGTAGTCGTCGCGCCGGTCCACATAGGCCATCAGCGCGTCGGTCCACAGCCACCCGCACTGTTGGGGCATTCCGCCCTGCCAGCCATTGAACAGCACGGCGCCGTCGCCCATGGTGGTGCGGTACACGCGGCCGCGCTCGTCGCTGTTGATGCGCCGCACCGCGGGCATCTGCTCAGGTTTGCCGATGCTGATCAGCGTGGCGAGGTCGCCGCGCCCGCGCATGAACTCAACGGTAAGGCCGGGCAGATTGCCGCCCTGGCCGGGCTCAACGCCCTGCGAAAAGCCGTTGCTGTAAAACACCATGCGCGCCTGGCGGCCGCTGCCGTCGCTGGCGTCCACCGCCAATGTCCCGCGGTCGATGGCCTTGCCGGCTTCGCCGCCCGTGACGCGCAGGCCCGCGCGCTGCTGTGTGCGGCCGTCGCCGATGTCAAAGCGGTCAAACAGCAGCACGCTGCCTTCAGTGCGCAGATAAAGCAGGTGGCGCTGGGCCAGGCTGCCTTCCACACCCTTGAAGTCGCCGTTGATGTACGCGGCGGCCCCCATGTCAATGTAGTCGCGCACGCGGCCCGGCACCTGCATGCCGCCGATGCCCTCAAACAGGTCGGGCTCAGCCAGCAGCTTCAGGCTGACGCCGCTGCTGGCCAACTGCACATAGGGCAGCGTGCCGGCCTCGGATTGCAGCGTGACGATGGTGCTGCCGGGGTCCCAGTCGCTGCGCACGACGGCGCGCGTCTCGGAAAGCCGGGCGCCGGGGCTCATGCTCTGTTCCGGGCTCGCGGCCTGCAGCGTGGGGTCATAGAAGCAGGCCGTGAGCACCGCGTCCACGCCGCCGTTGGCCGGCAGCTCAAGCCGGTACTTGCTTGAGATGCGCTCTTCCTCGCCGACGCGCTTGGCGGCCTCAGCCACGCTGACCTGCTGCAACAGCCACTGCGCAACGCCGTCGCGGTATGTGTCAGCCAGCTTGGCCAGTAATGGCGTCGCGCCGCGAAGCTCTTCGACGCGCAGCCTGCCGCTGGCGAACAAGCCGCTGCGGTTAGCCCCGAACTGGTGGGCCAGCCAGCGCGGAAGCTGCGACAGGTTGCCGCCCTCGCCCATCAGCATATCGTCGCCGTAATAGCGCTTGAACGCGATGGCGAACGGCAACAGGTAGCGCATCAGCTCGGTCAAGCCGTTCAGGTCGCTGGCGGCGGGACGGCCATTGTCGGCGACACGGTTAACGAGCAGCGTTTGCGCGCGCTGCTCGGCGGTATCGACCCAGCGGCGCGCGTTGGGGTAGTACGCCTCGAAGTTCATCAGCGGCAGGCCCACCAGGCCGGCAGCCATGGCCCCGGACTCACTGATGCCCGGCGGCGGGTTGTTGCGCGAGTCGGTGATAAAGGCGACCAGCCGGCGCGCGTTTTCATACATTGCCGCCGCAACCTCGTTGCGCTCAGCTTCTGAAAGTACCGGCACCAGCAGGTCAAAGGCCAGCCCCGCGTCGCGAATTGCGGTAATACAGCCGCGGCCCGGCGGCGTCTCGGGGTCGGCGCCGGCGCGGTCGTGCCACTTTGCGCCGTTCTGGCTGGCTTTGCGCAGCAGCGCCTCGCGGGCCCAGGCCATGATGGCGTGGTCGTCAAGCACGCGGCCGATAAAGGCGCTCTCCAGCAGGCTGGGATTTTCGATGATCCATGCGCCGGTGCTGACACTGCGCAGCGAATAGTAGTCGTGGTCGTAGGGCACACTGGCGGTCGCGTGCAGCAGGCCCTCAACGCGGTCTTTCATGGCACGCACGAGGCTGGCCAGCAGGCCGCGCTCAAAGCGCACACGCAAGTCTGGCAGGTCATCGTCATTGATCAGCAGGCCTGGGTCTTTGATGACCCTGCTTTGCGGCAGTACCTGGCGGATCTCGGTGTCGCTGCCCCGTGCATCGGGGATGTGGGCGACGACAGACTCAAGCTCCTCGACGGTCACTTCCTGCTTGGGCGGCGTCGGCAGTCGCTTGGTGAGAATCGCCTGGTTCAGGATGCTGTCGTCGGTGGGCTCAAGGGCCACGGCCTCGTTCTGGGGCGGCTCGTAGAACGGGCTGACAAACACGTCCGAAAGCGGGCGGATCGCCTTGCTTTCCTGCGTCGGCGTCTCCTGCGGTATGAAGTACGGGTTGCTGGGCGGGCGTGCAATCTCTTCGGACTGGCGCAGGTCCAGGCTGGTCTCGCCGGACTTGCGGCGGCGCTCATGTTCGCTGGCGATCTCGTTGGCGATGTCGGTTACGTCGTCCTGGGCGTCTTCAGGCAAATTGCGCGGCGCGCCGTGCGGGCCGGGCGCGCCATGGTCGCTGTTGGGACGACGCTCTGTCATGAACGCAACAGCCTACGCCAATGTGCGCCATCAATCTAGACGCCGCGCTTGCTGGGGCCCCAGATGTACTTGTGCAATTGCAGGTTCAGGCGCGCGTTGACGCCATCCTCAAGCATCCAGCCCACAAGTGCGGCGGGGTCAACCTTGCCCCACGCCGGGCTGAGCAGCAGCGTTGTGCGCCGGTGCAGACTTTCGCGTCTGCACAGGTCGCGGACCCACTCATAGTCGGCCCGTGACGTAAGCACGAACTTGACTTCGTCGCCGGGCCGCAGTTTTTGCAGGTTGGCGTAGTGGTTGGCGGCCTCTTCGCCGCTGCCGGGTGTCTTGATGTCGAGAATGGCCTTCACGCCTTCCGGCACGCAACCGATGTCGTGGCTGCCCCCCGTCTCAACCAGCACCTCGCACCCCGCGGCAAGCAGGCGGCGACAAAGCTCCGGAAACAGCGGTTGCAGCAGGGGCTCGCCGCCCGTGACCTCCACCAGCCGCAGCCCCTTCGCCAGTGCCTGCGTGACAACGTCGTCGATATGCATCGGCTGGCCCTGCGTGAATGCGTAGGCGGTGTCGCAGTAGTTGCAGCGCTGGTTGCAGACGGCGGTGCGGATAAAGGTGCACGGCCGCCCGGCGTGGGTGCTTTCGCCCTGAATGCTGGCGTAGATTTCGTTGATCAGCAGGTGCGTGGACTCAAGGCCCTTGAGCGCGGCCAAAGGCGCCAGACGCCGGTCAATTGTGGTATCGCTTGTCATCGCGTTTCCGCCACCGGGTTACGCCCGTGGTTCTTGTGGACACTATTGATAGCATCGCGCCCAGCGACTTGCGCCCCCTGGAACCTGAAACCTGCACCCTGAAACCTGATTTCCCCCTATACTCCGCGCCCTATGGCCAAGGCCGTACTGTTGCTGCTTGTGTTTGCTTCGGCCTTGAACGCGGCCACGTTCGACTTGTCGCGGGTGTTGCCCGCCGCAGACGATGAGCTTGGCTTTGACATCAAGCCGCCGTGGGGCCTGTGGGGCAACCGCGCGCCCTACCCCTTCTATGATGGGCCCTTCGGCATCGACACCGACGACGACCTTGTGGCCCGCGACTTCTGGATTGATTTTCAATCCGAGCTGTGGCTCACGCCCAGCCGCTACCGCGGGGCAAGCGGCCAGATTCGGGCGCGCTTCGGTTTGTTCTTTGCCGACGTGGGCTACACGCAGATCACGCGCACGGATGGCGAAGGCTTCATCGGCAAGCGCAAGGTCAAGGACTGGTCGTACATCACAGACGCGCGCGGGCACCTGGGCGTGACGATCCCGATCCCAATCCTGGGCTACGCCGATTTCGGCATCGGCCTGGCGGGCTTTGATGAAACGCCCGGCATCAGCCGCGTGGGCGCCAGCTTCAAGGCCGCGTTGCAGATCTGGCCGATTTTTCCGGTGGGCGTGGAGGCCTTTGCCGTGCGCGAGCAGTTTTTTGACGGCACGGGCGTCAACGACTTTGGTGTAAAGTTGCACGTGCAGGTGTTTCGGCACTTAATGATTACCGCGGGCTGGCGCTGGCTTGAGGTCGATGGCACGCGCTTTGGCACGCACGGCTTCACGTTCGGGTTCAGCTTTCAGTTCAGCAACCTGCGAACCTTCTTCTGGGCGCCGTTCCGCGGCCCCGCCTACTGACGCACCCAGGCCAGCCAGTACACCAAAGCGGCAACCGGCGCAAGCAGGATGGCCGCCGCCAGCGCATACTGAAGCAGCGCGACGCCTGCCCACAGCACGAAGCTCGCTTTGTCGGCAACCGTGGCGGCGGGCGGCGCTTCCGGCAGGCCGATTTCGCGACGCATCTCGTCGGCGCTTCGGTGCAGCAGCGCTTCGTCGTACGTCAGATGGTAGAAGTTCGACTTTGTCTTCCGGCCACGCACCCAGGCCCGAAACGTCTTGCCCGGCGCGATCAGCAGGCCCATGCCCATTGCAAACAGGTTCAGCACCCAGGCGGCGCGAAAGCGGCCGCAGCCGGTGGCGACTTCCCATGCGCCGATTTCAGCTTCCCCGCTGGGGATGGCTGGGTAGCCGGTCAGGGTGTGGTGCAGATCATGGAAGCGTATCGCCTCGCGGCGCGTGCGGGTGGAAGGAATCCAGAACTTGATGGGCCCCAGTTTGATGGCGGCCCACCGCTCTTCATATGCGGCGGTAGAGAAGCCGTACCGCTGCAGGTAGGCATCGCGCGCCTGGCCCAGTGTGAGTGTGTTGGTCATCGCTGCCCCCGGTCTTTCAGCTTAACGCCCCACGGGCAGTCATCAGTCCGGATTTCGACGTTGCAAGCCTGATCGGGGCGGGCGTACACTCAGGCATCCATCAACAGGAGTCCGCATGCGCTTTCGCCTGCTTGCCGCCGCGCTGCTTGCGTGTGCGCCGCTGTGCGCCGAGACATACTACGCCGACCCCGCGGCCGGCAAGTCGTCCAACCCCGGCAGCAAAGCCGCCCCCTGGGGCGCGCTTGAAGATGTCATCGCAAGCGGCGCGCTGGCAAAGCTCAAACCTGGCGACACACTGCTGCTGCGCGGCGGCTTGCACGGCCGGGCCGTGTTTTCGGGCGACAACGCCGACTTTGTCACCATCGCCGCCGAAGACGGCCACCGCCCGCGCCTGAGCTACCTTGAAATCACGCGCGGCCGCAAGTGGCGCGTGCGCGGGCTTACCGTCAGCGCGTCGTTCAGCGACAAGCCCTACGAAGGCGCGATGATCAAGTTTGCCGACGGCGGCGACTCGGCGGAGATTGAGCTGCTGGACTGCTTTGTGTATTCCACCCTTGACACGTCAAGCTGGTCGGCCGAGCAGTGGATGAAGGCAAACTCGGGCATCACCATGGGCCGCCACGGCACGGGCCACGTGGTGCGCAACTGCTACGTGATGAACACGCGCTTCGGCATCAACCTGTGCGCCGAAAACTCGCTGTGCGAAGGCAACGTGATTTCGCACTTTTCGGCCGACGGCATCCGCGCCACGCGCGACGGCCAGGTGGTGCAGCACAACGTGATCCGCAACATCTACGTCAGCGACGACGACGGCGACAAAAACCACGACGACGCCATCCAGGTCTTCCTGTTCAACAAGGGCACCGGCACCGTGCGCAACATTACCCTGCGCGAAAACGTCATCATCATGCGCGAGAACGAACAGCAGCGCTGGCCCGCCAACATGCAGGGCATAGGCTGTTTTGACGGGCCGCTGATCGGCTTTACGGTTGAAGGCAACGTGATCAACACCAGCCACTGGCACGGCGTGTCGCTGTACGACGCGCAGGGCTGCAAGATCCTGAACAACGTTTGCTACACGCAATGGACCGACAGCAAGCTGCGCCCATGGGTTGAGCTTGGCACCAAGAAAGTCGGCGAGGTCAAGGACAACGAGGTCAAGAACAACCACGCCTACAGCTTTCGGCTGGACAACGACAAGGGCGTAGCCGCCGAAGGCAACCTGCCCCCAAGCGCCGAGATTCACGACAAGCGCCAGAAAGAGCTGCTGGCGAAAATCGACGAAAAGCACGGCAAGCTGCACCCCGTGGCGGGCTTCCGCCGCACCGGCCTTGAAAAGACGCGCTGGCAGGAGGGCCGAGTCGTTGACGGCGAAGGCGGCAAAGTGATCGACGCCATCGAATCGGCGCGGCAAGCCGAAAAAGTCGTCGTGCTGTTCGTGTTTACGCGCGATCTCAAGGACAAAAAGGGCGTTCAGGCCTGCGAAGACTTTGAGCGCGAAGTGCTGGCCGGCGACGAAATCGGCAAGCTGCTGGACCAGTGCGCGACCATCGGCGTGTGCCTTGACGACGTGCCGCGCGACTTGCGCAAGCGCTACTATATAGGAAGTAAGTCGCCGCAACTGGTGATCATCCGGCCCGACGGCACGGAGGGCTACAGCGGCAAGCCCGGAAACGCCAAGGCACTCTTGAAACAGCTTGA
This sequence comes from Planctomycetota bacterium, assembly GCA_019636195.1. Taxonomy (GTDB): domain Bacteria; phylum Planctomycetota; class UBA8742; order UBA2392; family UBA2392; genus JADJRK01. The sequence continues at coordinate 65,057 of JAHBYA010000006.1, forward strand.
GGCCGCATTGAACCCGGAAAAGGGGAAATGACCATGCGCGCGCTGCTGATACCGGTATGGCTTGTCGCAACCGCATGCTGCGCCGCCGACTTCTACGTTGACCCAGTCAACGGCAGCGCGACCGGCAACGGCAGCGCGGGCAACCCGTGGCTGACGCTGCAACAGGTCGTTACTGACAACCTGATCGAAAGCCAGGTCTGGAACAGCCTGCCCTACACCGCAGGCGCGACGCTGGTGCCCAAGAATGCGGGCGCGCCGGTCAAGGCCGGCGACACGATCTGGCTGCGCACGGGCTATCACGGCGAGCTGATACTCAACGGCTGGTACAACAGCGCGCCGATCACGATACGGCGGCAGTCAGGCCACACGCCGCGCCTGCGCCGCGCCAGCCTGATCGGCGCGAGCAACTGGATACTGGACGGCTTGTCGATCAGCCCGGCGCACGCGCCGACGTTTACAGCCACGACGATCATCACCATGCGCGGCGACGGCTTTTGGGGCCCGGCGCAGGGCATGATTGTGCGCAACTGCGACGTGTTTTGCGGCAACGACGCAAGCGCGTGGACGGCGCAGGACTGGATCGACAATGCCAGCACAGCCTTTGATTCACGCAGCGACACCACGCAGATTTTGAACAACACGATCCGCAACACGCGCTACGCCATCGCGTGCAGCGGCGCCAACTGCGTCGTGCGCGACAACGTGATTGACGGCTTTTCCGGCGACGGCATTCGCGGCCTGGGCGACTACGGCGTGTACGAATACAACGTGGTCAAGAACGCCATTGACGTCGGCGACGGCCACCACGACGACGGCTTTCAAAGCTGGTCGGTCGGGCCCGGCGGCGTGGGCACCGGCAGCGTGACGGGGGTTGTGCTGCGCGGCAATACGTTCATTAACCACGAGAATCCCAGCCACCCGATGCGGACCACCATGCAGGGCGTGGGCTGCTTTGACGGCTGGTTTGACGACTGGGTGATCGAGAACAACGTGGTCATCACCGACCACTGGCACGGCATCACGCTGCTGGGCGCGCGCAACTGCCGCATCGTGAACAACACGGTGATTGACCTGTACACCGGCACGCCCGGCCCGTCGTGGATACAGATCGGGTTTCACAAGGACGGCACACCCAGCGAAGACTGCGTGATTCGCAACAACCTCAGCAACACGATCAGCGTGCCCGGCGGCCAGACCAACATCGTCTCGGACCACAACATTCTCGTGAACGACCCGAGCTTGTTTTTCGTGGACCCGGCGGCGTTCAACCTGCGATTGCTTGAAACCGCGTCGGCTGTGGATGCGGGCAGCGGCGCGCTTGCGCCCGGCATCGACCGCGACAAGTTTGCACGGCCTTATGGTGCCGGTATTGATGTCGGCGCCTACGAGTGGCACCCGCCCGGCAGCGGCGGCGGCGGTTCAGGCGGCGGCAAGGGCGACGGCAAAGACAGCAGTTGCAGCACCTCGGGCGCGAAAGCCCCCGCGTTGTGGGTGCTTGTCCTGCTGCCCGCCATTCTGCTGGCAATGCGCAGGCAGCGCCCCGCCCGCTAAACAGCAGGGCCCCGGCGCGTGCACCGGGCCCTGCTGATTGTCGGCTACTTCGTGCGCTCGGCGCGGGAGCGGGTGCTTCGCGAGGCCTGTAATTCGGTTTTGGCCTTGGGCGCCGACGACTCTGAAGACGCGCCCGATGGCTTGACCGCCACACGGCTTGCGCCCTCGCCGCTCCTGGACTTCTGCGTCGCACGCGACACAGCCGCCTGCGGCTTGCCCTCAACGGTTGCGATGCGGCTGTTGACCCGCGCCGCCACCGAGTTGTTGCCTGCGCGCTTGGCGATTGCGCGCAGGTCTTCAATGTATTTGGCCTTGGCTGCGTCATCGGCGGGCGGGGCCTTGCGGGCGGCGCCCTCAAGGCGCTCAAAGTCATCGCGCGCCTTTACGAAACCGGCCATGGTGTCAGAGTCCTTCCACTTGCCCACGCGGTCAGAGAAATCCTTGACCCCGGGCACCGCCCCGAACTTCTCAATCACCGGCTTGGCGCGCTCCAGCGCGTTGACGGGGTCGTAGTAGAAGTCGTCCTCAATCTTCTCGATGCGGCGGCGGGCCAGCGTTTCAATGAACTCTTTCATGTAGCCCGCGTCGGCCTTGTCCTTGTCGCTGCTGGCGCCGGAGCGCTCAACGTCGTCGGCTTCCTGCCATGCCTTGCTGTAGTCGCCGGCCTTGAAGGCGTCGTAGCTGCCCTTGCAGCGCAGCGTGACTTCGCGCGGCATGCGGTGGCAGTCGCAATTCAGGTTCATGGCAAGTCGGTCGAGGGTGGCCTCGAGTTTCTCCCACTCGCGCTCGTCGCTGTACCAGTCGTGGGCGCGCACCGTGCCGTGCTGGTCCAGGACAACCGCCTGCGGCGTGCCGATCACTTCGTCCAGCTCAAACATCTCGACGCTCAGGTCTTCAAAGTCCAGCGCAACCGGCATCTCCCAGCGCATGCGTTGCAGGTGCTTGCGGGTCTGCTCAATGTCGGCGACGTGCGGGTAATCTTCACGGTCAAACGATGTGTTGATCGCCAGCACCAGTACACAGCGGCTGTCCTTGTAGCGCTCGTACAGTTGTTGCAGTCTTGGCATCGCGACCTTTTCGCAACCGGCGCAGTCGCGGCGATAGAACATGAAGAACACCACGCGGTTTTCAAAGTCGTCCTGCGTCAGGGTTGCACCCTGCACCATCTCCGGGGCGAGCAACAACTCCGGGCACGGCTCGTTCAGGACGTTGGACTTCGGCTGCTTGTGGCGCTGGGCAGCCAGCGCGCCGGCCAGCAGGGCGCAACACAACGCAATGGCGGGAATTCGGACGGGCATGGGAGTCTCCTTGTGGGCGTAAGGATGTCACCCATGTAACGCGCCAGTCGAAAATTCGTTGTACGCAGATGTTATTCGGCGATGATTTCGACCTTCTGCATGTGGTACTTGCCGGCGTTGCGGTCGCTTTCGCCGATGGTCATCACCGCGTCCAAGCCTTCGACGACTCTGCCGAAGACGGTGTACTGCTCATCGAGGTTGGGGCAGTCGTCGGTGCAGATAAAGAACTGGCTGCCCGCGCTGTGGGGGTCGCTGGTGCGCGCCATGCTGAGAATGCCGGGCACGTGCGGGATTTCATTGAACTCGGCGGGCAGCTTGTAGCCCGGGCCGCCGCTGCCGGTGCCGGTGGGGTCGCCGCCCTGGATGACAAAGCGCGGCACCACGCGGTGGAAGACAATACCATTGAAATAGCCCGATTGCGCAAGCTGCACGAAACTGAGCACATGGTTCATCGCGCGGTCGGCAAAGAACTCCAGCTTGATGGGGCCCGCCTCGGTGTGGATCACCGCGTGCAACTTCTTGCCGTGGGCGTGCACGCGCACCGGCACGCGGTTACTGGTTTCTTTGTCAGTGCCGCTGAAGTCAGGCCGAATGTCTCCGCGCGGGGCGTAGTAGGCCTCAATCAATTGCCCGTGCGGGTCAACCGCCGGAAACTCGATGACCCCGCTGGCGCTTTTACCCGGCGCCAGCTTGACGACCTTTCCCGCGCCCTTGATGCGCACCAGGTGGCTTTCGGGTGTTGGCGCGTCGGGGCGGCGAATCACATGCAGGCTTACGCTGGGCAGCGCGAGTTCAGGCGCCGGGTAGTCGGCGGCAACTTTGCCCTCGTTGGTGACGGTGACTTCGGCGCGAATCGTTTCACCCAGCGCGTACTCGGGTTTGTCGAGCTTGAGCGTGACAGCCATTGCAATCTCCTTGCCGCACACGCTAACAATCCCGCGGTTGGGTGTGCAGATACAAAAGAGCCCCGCACTTGCGTGCGGGGCTGTGCGGGCATTCCAGGTTACTTGTAGCGGCTGATGGCAAGCGCGAGCGTGTCGATCATGCCCTTGGCGGCTTCACGGGCCTGCTCTGTCTTGCCCTCTTTGGCCAGTTGCTTCACCCACGCGAGGCTTTCGTCGTACGCCACGGACTGCAGTTGCTGGCTGATGTGTTCAGCGAGCGCTGGGTGGGACTCAAGGTGCATCACCAGCAGACGCGCGCACTTTTCGCGAATGCGCTCGCCCTGTTCCTTGACCATCGCGCCGCGGGCCTGCCAGCCGCCGCGCGAGCCCAGCGTGCCCACGCCCAACAGCAGGGCGCGCACAAACGCCTCGTCGGCAGCCAGCACCTCATTGGCCAGCCGCGACTCCATGGCGTCAAAGGCCTTGTCGTCGGCGACGCGCCCCAGCGCGTAGCAGCAGGTCTCGCGCAAAGCTTTGGGGTGGGCTGCATCGTCAATGATGGCGCACAGTTCAACGATCGCATCCACGCCGCCGGTCTGGCCGTAGCTGACGGCTGCGTCGCGGCGCCATGCATCGGGCAGCGCCTTGTCTTTCAGCGCAGCCAGCATGGCAAAGCGCGCCCGGGTGTCGGCGTGAAAGCCTGGCACGTACAGCAGGGCATGGGCAAGCGCATTGCGCTCAGCCATGCCGGCTTCGCCTTTGCTGAAGGGCCTGGCATCAAGCGTCCAGTGCCACCGCTCCAGCAGCAGCGGGACAAACTCCTTGCCGGGGTGCGACAGTTCCTGGACACAGCCGGGCGCGGGTTTGCGGAACTCGCGGTACACTTCAGGGTTGATGCCGGGCGGGTTGTCAATCACTGCCACCGTTTCGGGGTGCAGGATGCGCAGACGCGCGGCCTCAGCGGCCATGGCGCGAACCCAGCCGCTTTCGGTCCACTGATCATCTGCGGACGCGGCAGCAAGTGCGGGGACGGCGGCGTCGCCCTTGGCGACCAGCTTGTCACGAACTGCGATCCACCCGGCGTGGTCGCCGGGCGCGGCTTCGACGGCCTTGTCCAGCAGCTCGCTTACGGACTGCGCTGCCAGCAGGGGCGCAAAGAGCAACGGAAGAATGGCAACTCGAATGGTCATGTCTGGTTCCCTGGTTTGCGGCAATCACGGAGTCAGTGGTGCGCCGGCCCACCAATTGGTGCCGGATGGCGGCACGCGCACAGTGTTCGTGCCGCAGTGTGCCTCGCCAACATTGACGTGGTACGCTGACCATATGTCCACGTACCGCAGGTCCAGCGGGTTGGAGCCGTTGAACAACCCGGCCAGTTGCGAAGCGATGTCGGCCTGCCACTGGTCCTGGCCGCTGATGTCCGGCCCTTCAGGGTCCGGCATCGCGATATAGGTGGTGCCGTTGGCCGAAGGCAGCGGCACACAGTTCACTACGCCGGGGTTGTACGCGGCCAGGTACCCGCCACTGCGATTGTGGAACAACGTCGGCAGTTCAATGAAGTCCGCGTCGGTCAGCCCGGTCGCAGCCTTGATCTCGTTGCGCCCCTGGTTGATGCGAGCCTGCGTCTGGGTTTGAAGCGTGCCCAGCGCGCTGTTGCTGACAATGCTCGCGACAGTGGTCTGGTACCCGGTGCGACCGCTGAACACGACTGCCGAACCCTGGCCGGTGTTGTTCATGTTGACCAGGATGTTCCATGCCCGCACAGGCGAGGCAATCAGGCACACGTAGCCGCGCGCGGTGTTCGGGGCCGGGACGAACATGGTGTACTCATCGACGTGGCCGACCCACAGCCACTCCGACGTGACAGTAACGTGTGCACCCTGGATGTAGTTGGCATCGAAGTACTGGCGGTTGGTGGCTTCCATGTACTCAGTGGCGTTCGTCGAGCTGCCGACCAACGTCCCGTTGCCACCGCCAATGTACACACGTCCCCAAGGGCGACCGGTGTGTGGCGGAATCACCTCAATGTTGCCGCCGTAGTTCAGCGAAGTGCTGGCGCTTCCGAAGCGGCGCTGCAGCTCAAAGTCCGGCCCCAGCAGGTAATCGACACACCATTGGTCAACCTCGCGGTTGCGGGCGGCTTGATACACCAGGTCAATCACGCGGCGCGGGCCGCTGCTGCTGGGCGTGATTGTCACGCCGGGTTCGCTGCTGTCCTGGATCCAGCGGTCCTGGTTGTAACTGGTGCCCGGGATTTCGCGGTAGGTAATGCTGCCGGCCGTGCAGATCTGGCTTAGCACGGTCCGGAAGCTTGCGTTGCTGCTGCCGAGGTTCACCACATGCAACTGCGACGGCCGCCACAGGTTGGTCGCGAAAATCGGCGGGGCCTGCCGCATGCGCACCGTGTCGCTGGCCTGCACCTGGTTGCTGCTGTTGCGAATCTCAAGTGTAAATGTGACGTTGCCGTCCCATGTGTTGCTCAGGCGCGTCTTGCCTTCAATGCCAAGCTCAATGTCACCGGCTTGCAGCGCGGCCGCCGGCAGCGTGAAGCTGGCGCCCGCTGTGTACACGCTTTGCCAGCTGCCGCTGACGTTGCGCCATACGTTGATGCGCCCCTGCGCGCCGGCGCTTACGTTGATGGTAACCGTGCCGCCGGTCGGTACGCCGGACTGGCGCACAATCATGCGCGCAAGGTCCAGCGCGTCAGCCGCGGTCTTGGTTGCGGAAAGATAGTCCTCTTGTCCCGCGGTAACCGGGGGCGTCGCAGGCGGCGTGGGACGGTCGTCGTCGTCAATGTTGAAAATGAAGATCGCGCCGCCGTTGCTGCCCCACTGGTCTTCGTTGGTTTCGTCGGCGGCTGTGATGGTGCCATCGCGATTGGTATCGACGCTCAGGTTCGCAACCACACTGCCCGGCGCGCTGACCGTGATGTACGCGGTTTTGGACTCGCTGTCGCTGCCCGCGCTGTTGCTGACTGTCAGCGTCACCGTGTAAGTGCCAGCCGACGGATACACGTAAAACGGAAACTGGACGGTGCTGTCGACCGTGCCGTCGTTGTTGAAGTCCCATGACCACGAAGTCGGGAAGTTAGTGCTCAGGTCGGAAAAGCTGATCCCCGTGCCAAGATTGACTGACGCAGGCGAAGCCGAGAAGTCGGCCACCGGCGCAATCGCTCCGCCGCCGCCGCCGCCGCCGCCGCCGCCGCCGGACGATCCGCCACCCGATGAACCGCCGCCACCGCCGCCGCACGCGGCAATCAGCAAGCCAAATGCGCCAGCCATGAACAGATAGCTGAAAGTACGACTGCGTTTGCGTCTGGACACAGGACCCCCCACGTCGGGTTTGGATAGTTGTTGTTCTATAGTAACAAACGGTGTCACATCCTTACGCGCCCACCGAAAAATGAACCGTTACACGTCCATTACGGCATTCAAGCAACAACCCTCAGTTGCAATTGAACTTACGGCTCGCGGAGGCTTGCATGACCAGGCTGGGCGTGTTGGGCATCTTTGCCATTCTGTGCTTGTCTTCCTGTGCTGGCGGCGGCGGCAGTGACGGTGGCGGTGGCGGCGGCGCCTCAAGCCTGAGCATTTCAACCACTTCGCTGCCGGGCGCTTCCATCAACCTTGCGTACAACACGGCCATCCAGGCCACCCCCAGCGCCCAGACTTACGTCTGGTCGCTCGATGCGGGCGCTCTGCCGCCCGGCTTGACAATTGACACAGTCGCCACAGGCAGCAGCACCAGCATTTCGGGCACGCCGACCTCCGCGGGCAACTTCACATTCACGGTGCGCGTCGAGATTCCGGCGGTGAGCCAGTCGGCGACGCGGCAACTCAGCATCAGCGTTGCGGCCAGTGGTTTCCCGCCGGGCGTCAGCGTGACAGACGTTACTGTCAGCAACACAGTTCGCGTCGCGGGCGTCAAGAAGTTCGGCATCAACGTCGGCGGTCACGACCGCTGGGGTGCCGCCAAGATCCTGAAAAATCAGCTTCCGAACCCCGGCTTTGAACCCGGCGTGTTTGGCACCGTCTGGCTTGCACGGCCGGGCAGCACCAGCGGCGTGTTTGAGCCCGACCTGTGGAACACAACCAGCGGCAACCAGCCCGCGGGCTTCTGGGACGGCGCCGAGTACGAAATTGTGTACGGGCCCGGCGCGGGCGCCAGCGGCACCGTGGCCAGCTTCGTGCACAACGCGGGCAACTATCGCTTCAATCTGGGCGGCGGCACGACAGCCTTGAACCAGTACGACGTGATGTTCACGCGCCGCACCTTCCCCGGCACGGCCTACGGCTTGCACGAGGGCACGGGCGTGGCCGACACAAGCAATCCGTACTCGGGCGTGCAAAGCCTGCGCCTTGCGCCCAACGCCAACTTCAGCTTTGTGCAGGACACAAGCTGGCGCGACGGCGACCAAAGCAGCCACAAGCTGCTGGTCGTGCAGGGCGACTGGCGCGTGCGCCTGAAAGCCCGCGGCGAAACCGGCACCGAGCAGATTCGCGTGCGCTTCTATCGTGACGGCGGCGCGCCCTACAACCCCAGCTTTATCAATCGACTGTTCAACCTGACCGGCAACTGGGCCACGTACACCGAAGACCAGACCATCGCCCCCGGCACCGACCAGACGCCCGACCCCTGGCCCGCAAGCACGTACCGCCCGGCACTGACCTTCCGCATTGAGGTGCCGGCCACCAACGCGGGCAACATCTGGATCGACGAAGTCGAACTATATCGCGTTGACGATGCGACCAACCCGACCGTCTTCTCCGACCGATTTGTCCAGCGCCTGCAGGAATACAGCCCCGGCGTGCTGCGCTGGTGGGCGGGCCAGCTTGGCGAAACTCTCGACAACATGACCAGGCCCTGGCAGCAGCGCGGCAGCGTGGGCTACAAGCCAAGCGCAACCACCCCCGGCGACTGGAACTACGGCGCCCACGAATTCTTGCAACTATGCCAGCACATCGGGGCCGAGCCGTGGATTGTCATGCCCCCCACCGCCAGCCAGCAGGACCTGCTCAACTTCATGGAGTACCTGTGCGGCACCAGCGGCACCTACGCCACGCGCCGCACAAGCCAGGGGCAAACCGCGCCGTGGACCACCGTGTTTTCAAAGATTCACCTTGAATGGGGCAACGAGCTGTGGGGCGCCGGCGACCCCGGCGACCCCTTTGGTGGCGCAAGTGTCCGCGGCGGAGTGCGCCTTGGCCGCTGCGCCGACCGGGCGTTCGCCTTCATGAAGGGCAGCTCGTGGTACACAGCCAACAGCAGCGTGCTGAACTTCATCGTCGGCGGGCAGGCAGGCTACGCCGGTCGCCAGCAGGAAATTGAAGCCAACAGCAACGACCACGACAGCACGGCGCTGGCGCCCTACTTCGGTGAACTAAGTGACGGCTGGAGCACCGATGCGCAAATGTTCGGGCCGTTGTTTGCCTACCCGTTCTATCACGCGCTGCACGCCAACGGCCGCATGCGCCAGAGCAAGCAGTACCTGGTGAACGGCGGCAACAACAGCGACCTGAGCATCTACGAGATCAATTTCCATACCACCGGAAACGGCGGCCCGCTTGCTGGCCTGCCCACCACCACGCGCAACGAGTTTGTGGCTGGCGCATCGGGCGCGATTGCCATGCCGCTGAACATGCTGGTGTACCTGACCGAGCTTGAAGCCCGCGAGCAGTGCGGCTTTTGCGCGCTCGGCTACGCCTATCGCTTTGACACAAGCGGCGGCTGGCCGCCCGCGCAAAACCAGTTTGTACACATCTGGGGCATGCTGCGCGATTTGTACCACTACAACCTGAAGCGGCCGACGTGGCTGGGCGTTGAGCTTGTGAACAAGGCCGTGATGGGCGACGCGATCACAACCACCCACACCGGCGACAACCCGGACTGGACGCAAAGCGGCATCAACGGCGTGGGCGCAGCGACCACGGTCAACTATGTGCAGAGCTTTGCCTTCCGCAGCGGCAACACCTACGGGATTGTGCTGATGAACCTTGACCTGGTTAACCAGCACGGCGTGCGCCTGAACGTGCCCGGCACGCCGCAAGCCAACGCGAACATCTGGCGCATCGAGCCCAACAACATCCGGGACATGAACCTGAACGCCGCCAACGTGACGATCCAGCTGCAGGCAGTCACCAACTTTGCCAGCGGCTACGAAATGGTGCTGCCAAAGCACAGCATTAGGGCCATCGTCTGGCAGAACTGACCGGGCACGCAGGCCTTTCGCCTGAACCAGTCGGGGGCAGCCGCCCCCGGCTGGTTGCGTTTACTCGGTCCGCCGCAGGGCCTTGAAACTCAGGCCGATCACGCCGCACGCCGCGCCGCACAGACCGCCCCAGAAAAACAGCTCGCGCGGCTCAAGCCATTGCAGCGCCAGTCCCGTGGCAAGCGCGCTCAGCGCGGTAAAGCCCTGCACGGTGATCGCCACCAGCGCGAAAATCCGGCCCAGCCTCTCGCGCGGGTAATGGCGCTGGATCAGCGTGGTCCGCCCCACCGTGATCAGCGGTATGAACAAGCCGTGGGCAAAGATCGCGACCAGAAACCACTCAAAGGTCTGCAAGAACAGAAACGGCACATACGTGATGCCGTCGAAAAACATCCCCGCGATCACCAGCCGCCCCGTGCGCAGGTTGCGGCCAAACCGCGCCAGCAGCAGCGTGCCAATCAACCAGCCCGCGCCAAGGCAGGCCTCGAACACGCCGTAGGCCCACAACTCAAGGCCCAGCGTGCCCTTGATCAGGAACATCGCGCCGACGATGGCCGGGCCCATGATGAAGAAATTGTCCACGGCGGTCAAAAACAGCAGCGAGCGCAGCCGCGCGTCGCGCCACGCGCTGCTTAAACTGTCCGCCAATTCACGCAACGAGCCGGGCCGCGCCATCGTCGGCGCCGCGCGCGCGGGCGGGCGAATCAACGCGATGCACACAAAGCTGAACAGCAAAGCAATGGCGTTCAGCGCCAACAGCCAGGCAATGCCATCGGGCCCTGCACGCTCGCCTGCTATGGCGGGCGCCAGCAGCACGCCGACCAGTCCCGCGCCCAGAATGACGGCCAGCTGCTGGCTTGTCTGGAAGACGCTGTTGACGCGCAGCAGGTTGGCGCCCTCGGCCAGGTCAGGGATGATGGCGTCGCGGGCGGGATTGAAGAACGTCACGAAGGCATAGCTGAGAAATGCGGCCACGGGCAGCATCCACCATTGAAGCACACCCGCGAAGTACAGGAGCGGAATCGTGCCCACTATCAGCGCCCGCGCGATGTCGGAAAGCAGCATCGCCCCGCGCCTTGAAAAGCGATCGACCAGCACGCCCGCGTATGCCCCGAACAGCAGGAAGGGCAGCGCGTCCATCATGCGCGTAAGGCCAACCTGCGTGTGCGCGCCCGGCCCCAGCAGGTAGATCACAAAAAAGCCGACACTGACCGAAAACACCGAGTCGCCGGTGCCCGAAACAAACTGCCCCAGCCAAAGCAGAAACAGGTTGCGCCCACGGCGTGAAGGCGCGGCAGGGTCAGTGGCAGGCGAGTCCATCGCGGCACAATACGATTCGCGACGAAGAGAACAGGAGCCCGGAGCGCAACCGACGGGGCCATCTCTGTCCATTGCCGACGGCGCTGCAATCGTTAGCCTTGCGCGCCATGCAGCCGAACATGGAACAGGCGCGTCAGGCATTCGTCGGCATGGTCGATGACCTGTACCGGCGCGGCGCCACCGGGCGCAGCGTGATCGGCCTTGAACTGGCGCAGGAGATGATGGCCGCGGCCTTTGAGTCCCTGATGAAAGCGCAGGACGAAGCCGACATCAGCGACGTGAAGCTGCAACTGTTTGAAGACGCCGGCTTGTTCACGTGCAGCCTGAAGGTCAAGGCCAAGGCCTGGCCGCCGCGCCCGCCGATTGACACGCGCGTTGAGCTTGGTGTGCGCGACGTGACGCACAGCGAAGCGGGCGAGTCGGGCAGCCTGATGTTCCGCGTCGAGAAGCCGCTGTATTTCACAAGTACGTTCGCGGATATCCTGATTCCGCTGCTGGGCAAGATCGTGCGCGGCCTGCCGGTCAGCATGGATGCCCTGCGTCACAAAGACGCGCTGGTGACAGTTGATTTTGCGCAATTCGTGAAGGCGTACCGGCCCGAGCTTGCGGCGCACACAAAACAAGTGCGGCTGTTCGGGTTGAAGGTGACGACCGGCAAGGCGAAAGTAGAAGTCGGGTTCTTGCGCTAGCCGGAGACGCCGCAGCCTTGGAAATCCTGATCATAGTTGTGCAACTGGTTGTCGGCGTGCTGGGCCTGCATTTCGGCGCCAACTGGCTTGTCAGCGGCTCAAGCAAGCTGGCGCTGACCTTCGGCATCAAGCCGCTGGTGATTGGGCTTACGGTGGTCGCGATGGGTACCAGCGCGCCGGAGCTCACGGTCAGCCTTGCCGGCGCGTTTCAGGGCAATACCGACCTTGCCGTGGGCAACGTGGTCGGCAGCAACATCGCCAACATCGGCTTGATCCTGGGCATCTCGGCGACGATCAGGCCGATGCAGATCGAGTCCGAGGTGTTCAAGCGGGATTTGCCGTTCATGCTGGCGGCGACGTTTCTGCTGGTGCTGGCGGCGTACTTCGGCGGCCCGCGCGAAGGTGCGGACGGCGGCGCCGCTTTCATGCTGGGGCGCGTTGAAGGCGTAATCCTGATCAGCGGCATGGCCTTCTTCATCTGGTTCATGCTGCGCGGCTCACGCAGCGCCGGCGGCACGGCACCGAAGTCCCGCAAAGGCACGCGGCGCTGGATGGTGGCGCTGACCATCATCGGTCTGGGCGTGCTGCTGATCGGCGGCAAGCTGTTCGTGGATGGCGCGGTGTCGGCCGCGCAGATGCTGGGCGTGCCGGAACTGGTGATCGGCCTTACCGTGGTCGCGGTCGGCACCAGCCTGCCCGAGCTTGCCACCAGCATTGTCGCAATTCTAAAGGGCGAAAGCGCGATCAGTGTGGGCAACGTGGTCGGCAGCAACATCTTCAACATCTTCCTGGTGCTGGGCATCGTCGCGCTGATTCAGCCGTTGCCGATCAACGTCAAAGTCATGCAACTCGACATGATCGTGATGGTGGCAATTTCGGTGTGGGTCACCGGCATGGCGTGGCGCGCCAAGGGCCTGAATCGCCTGCACGGTGTCAGCCTGCTGGCCTTCTACGGCATTTACGTCGCCAACCTGTTTTTCGGCTGGGTCTAGATTTTCAGTAACAGCCGTCGCAGAACTCGCGTACCCTTACAATCGAGGTGCTCGAGGTGTCTATGCGTTCACCGAATCTGTTGTTCGGCCTTCTGATCATGCTGGGCGCCTGCGGCATCTCGTTTGGCGCGGGCTACATGATTGCCAAGAACGAACGGCCGGCGCCCGCACCACGGATCGAGACTGCCGCCGCCGATCCAGCCCCGACGGCCACGCCGGAAAAGCCGCAGCGAGACCCCGCACCGACGCCTGACAAGCAGGACCCGCCACCCGCACCGCAACCGGCGAAACCGGAAGGCAGCCCTGACATTAAGCCTGCCGCGTCAGACCCCACCAAAGTAGATGCCTCAAAGCCCGCGCCGGCGCCCAAGCCGCTGCCGACTGTCCCCGCCGCTGAGGATGAAAATGCCGCCAAGCTGAACGAACTGAAAGAGCGGCTCAAGCGAATCGAAAACGGCGAGATCGACCCGGAGGATGTGTTCAATGCGTCGAAAGAGACGTTTTCAGCGATCATTCGGGGCTCGGTAGTTGACGGCAACGGCGTCGGCGTGCCCGGCGCGAGCGTGCACGGCACCTACGGCGAAACGGTCGGCCAGAACACGCGTTTCGTGCGCGTGATGATGACCGGCGACAGCGAACTCGGCCAGTTGCTTGCAACCACCGACGGTTCCGGTCACTTCCAGATTGATGTCTCACGCGAAGTCGCCAAGGGCGCCAGCGTGATCGCCAGCCTTACCGCCAGGGCGCAGGGCCACGCTGACAGCACCACCGCGTCGGTCACTGTCGCCGCCGGCGAAACCAAAGAGGGCGTGACACTCAAGCTGCGCCAGCCGGGCAGCGTTTCCGGCTGGGTGGTTGACCAGTCGGGCACGGGCATCGCCGGGGTCACCGTAGCGCTGAGTGCCGGCAACACCATGGGCATGGAGATGCGCATCGAAATCCCGGGCCAGGGCGGCGGCCACAGCGCCATCACCGACGGCGCGGGCGAGTACCGCGTGGAAAACGTCCCCGAAGGCAGGTACAGCATGCGCATTGAAGCTGCGGGCTGGGCGCAAGTGAGCGGACCTTCGCATGTGGAAGCAGTAGCCGGCAAGGACACGCGCGCCGCGGCGGACTTTGTGGTCAAGGCCTCAAGCAGCGTGAAGGTACAGTTGCGCGGCCCGGACGGCACACCGCTGCGCACTTGGGTAAACATTGAGTTGCAGGACGGCAGCGGCAGGACTGTCTGGAAGCGCGGCGTGAGGTCTAACGCGCAGGGCTTGGCCGCCATGAACGAGCCACCGGCAGGCAGCTACACGGCGGTTGTAACAGTCCCGGGCTACGCGCCTGAAAAGGTGCAGGCCACGATCGTCGAGGGGTCTGTTTGCGACTTGGGCGTGGTAACCCTGCAATTGGCTTCAACCGGGGATTGACCCAGTTCAGCGGAACCTGAGCCCGGCCCTTGGCATCCCATACGCATCCCCAGCCGGAGGATCTCATGGCCCTTTTACGCACTGCCCTGCCTGCACTGGCGACACTTGCCCTGCTGATCTCAGCCATCGCCGCCCAGCGCAAGGTGGTCGAGGAAGAGCCGGACAAGCCCCGCGCACGCGACGCGCAGGAGCCCGCGCAAGGCAAGAACCCGCGACCGGCAGCCGTCACCACGCTGAAAGTCTATGAGTGGGGCGTCGCCACCGAAAACTGGGACGGCTCCCCTGAGCCCCCGGAAGACGTGCCCTCGTTCTACTACCGCGCCGAGCAGATCCCGATTGAAGCGGCGCCGGAAAAACCCGTGCCCGCAGGCCAGGGCCAACCCAACCAGCAGCCCGACCGCCCGGCCACCAAGCGCAAGCCCGTACTGTACTTTGAGTGCACGCAGGACATTGCCTTTGACCTCGATATCAAGTTCACTTGCGGCGTGGTGACCTGGCTGTACCCCAAGGCCAACCGCCGCATCGATGCGACCACAGTGCAGTGGGACAACATCAGGCTGCGCAGCGACTTGGCCGAGCGCGACAAGTCGCCCCCGCCGCCCCAGTTGCCGGGCGTCGCCGACAACCACTGGGCCAACTACAGCCGTGAAGGCAGCACCAGCTACGTCATGGTCAACGGCGAAGCCGAGCGCTTTCTGTTCTATGAGGGCAGCGCACGCTACCTGCCTGAGACCGACATCTTCGTGCGCGACGGCAAAGTCGTTGTCCGCAACTTCACGGCTGAGCCGCTGCTGGACGCCCGCGTGTGCGTCATGCTTGACAGCAAGCTGCTGCGCCTGCACGCGGCAAGCGTTCCAGCCGCCGGCGGCGACACCCCCGGCGAAGCCACGCTGGACCCGGCGGCCAGCCTGAAGTCCTTTGGCGAGGCAGGCACGATCACCCGCGAAACGCAGGCAGCCGGCTTGACCGAAGCGCAGGCCAAGGTGTTTGAGCGCTGCTGGCACAACGAGATGTTTGAACTTGAGGGCACGCTTTCGTGGCGGCGCACGCCCAGGCAGCTGGACGAGTTGATGCAGCTCAAGCTGACGCTGCCCACCGGCGTGAACAGTGAAGTCAATCGCGTCGGATATGTGCAGGTCCGCGGGATCGACCTTGGCAAAATCGCCGACTACGACGCGCTAGTGACCAAGTACCTCGGCGGCGACGCGGATGCCCTGAAAAAGCTCAAGGGCACAGCCGGCGCCGGCGCACTGCGCCGCGCGATGCTGGACAGCAACCGCCCGCTGAAAGAAAGGGTGCTGCTGGCCAAGGCGCTGGCCGAGCTTGCGTCGTAGCGCGAACATTGCAATGGCCGCCTGAAACACTACTCTGGGTGGTGCGTATTCCCCTTGGGGTCCGGTTTGCGATGTCCTGCCATCGGCAGGCCGTCCGCGATTTGGACTACGGTGATTCAGGAGGAGACACCGTGCGCAACATTGCCTTGCTGACGCTGCTTTGCACCGCGCCGCTGCTCGCGCAGGTTACAAACGACAACTGGGAGCCGAACAACACCGCCGCAACAGCCGTGGACATGTTCATGCAGGTTTCGCCCGCGACCACGATGGGCGGCTACCGCCTTTCTCTCGCCGGGCGGCCGTTTGACGACCAGTTGAAAATCACGCCTAATGACAACGACTGGTACAAGGTCGGGCAAGTGTTCACCGTGCCCAACGGCACCTTGAAGGTTTACGTCAACCAGACCAGCAACCTGCAATACGCGCTCAGCGCCCAAATCACGGACAGCACCGGCGCCACCGTGCTGGCTGGGCCCGGCGTCGGCACCTACTTCACGCTTGCGTCGCCCAGCAATCCCAACCCGGGACTGGATCTGTACGACGGCGCACGCGCCGAGACAGCGGTGACCAGCGGCAGCGTGTACCTGATACGCGTCTATGCCAACCCGCCGGTGCCCAGCGGCAACAGCGTGGATTACGAGCTTTCCATCGAGTTCACGCCCAGCGACTCGGCTGAGGGCAGCTACAGCAACAACTTTCCGGGCTGGGCGCCCAACCCCGCCTTTCCCGCGGGCAGCAACCCCTCTGAGGCAACGCCCTCAGGCTACGGGGCGGGCAACGCCAAGCTGTACCAGTCGGTCAGCTGGCGCGGGTTTGACTATTACATGGTACGGCTGACTGCACCGGCAATCATCACCGTCGATCTCGGCAACTTCGCCAACATGCCCGCTACAACCGTCAACTATGACGTGTACTGGATGCGCCAGGACGGCCTGATGATTCCTTCCAGCGCACCGGGACAGCCGCTGGCCGGCGCCTCTGACACCTTTCCGATGGGCTGGCCCGGCCCGGGCATCGCCGTCGTGACCACGCCCAACACCAGCGAGCAGATCACAACGCCCGCGCTTTCGCCGGGCGTGTACTACTTTCAGGTCATCACATGGGACACCAGCGCCGGCACGCTGGCGCTTGGCTACAACGCGGGCAACTACGACATTACGTTCACGCTGACGTCCGCCAGTGATGACGCGCTGGAAGGCACCGCACCCAACGAAAACGACATAGCCGCCAACGCGGCCACGCTGCCGCCGGGCACCACCAGCAACCTGCGCCTGCTGTACAACCCCAACGGCCAGGAAGAAGACTGGTACAAGGTAACGCTTGCGGACGGCGACAACCTGAACGTGCGGTTGACAGTCACCCAGCCATCGACTGACGACCTGAACATCATCCTGTACCGGCCCAACGCGACCACCCCCGGCGCAGCAGCCGATCTTGTGGACTCATCGTTCATCAACAACACCGACACCGCCACCAAGGGCGGCACGACCGCCAGTGAAGTCGTGGGCACCTGGGGCAGCGTCGGCAACTCGGGCAACACCGGCTTGCCGGCGGGCGACTACCTGGTGCGAATCGTCAACGGCAATTCGCTCAGCCAGGGCGGGGTGCCGCAAAACGGCGGCTACTCGCTGACGGTGACGATCAGCTTCAGCAACGTGGACATCGCGCCCGAGGACAGCAAGGAACCCAATGACTCAGCGGCGCAGGCCTTTGCCACGGCCAACACATACCTTGAGCTTTCACGCGGCATGAACTCGGGCCTCAAGGCCATGGACTTCCAGGACTGGTTCCGGGTGCCCGCGGTCCAGCGCAACCACAGCGTTGAGATTACGCTGATCTACGACGGCGGCGCGAACACTGACCTTGATATCGTCGTCTTTGACCAGAACTTCGGGCCCAACTACGCAACCACCGGCGCCATGTCGGTGCTGGCTTCCAGCTTCGCCAATGAAAACTCGCCCGGCGCCGTGGTCACGGTCAACGGCACCGCCGGCAGCACATGGGGCACGTCGCCCAACACCGCGCCCATCTTTGTCGCGATCCAGCGCTGGAACAGCCTGGGCGCGAGCTACACCATCAATGTCAACATCAACAACGCCAACCCGCTGCCTCCTCTGCGCATGAACAGCATGAACATCAACCCCACCAGCTTCACGGCCCCCGCAGGTACGCAGGTTACGGTGCAGGTCGAGAACATCGGCGCCACGCCTGCCGACGTGGCAACCATGACGCTGCGCCTGACACACGCCACCGGCGCCATTGTCACAAATCAGTACACGATTACCGGGCCGACACCGGCGCTGCCGGCGACAATCGCCGCAGCGTCAACGCAGAACTTCGTGTTCGATATCGGCAGCACGACCCAGTGCACCAACGGTGTGGTCACGGTCAGCGTCACGGCGACTGACGGGAGCGGCAACCCGCTGCTTGGTGCGCCCAACGGCACGTTCACGCTGTCCGGGGGGCAAGCCCCGGCGCCGCTGCTGGTGTACCAGCAGGTCTCCGCCTCGGGCATGACCAACCCCGGCGGCAACGTCACGCTGTCACTGGTGATCCGCAACGACGGCACGGCGGGAGGGGTGTTCGGCGACACGCCGCCGATCACGTTCACGTTTACGCAGGGCGCCACTGACGTGACCGGCTTCTTCAGCGGCCCGACCGCGCCCAGCCAGACGCTGCCCATGAACGTCGCCATCGGCCAGGTGCGCACGGTAAGCTGGACCTGGATTATCGGCACCAACCCGTCGCTCGGCACCACGACCATCACAGCCAGCGGCGGCGGGCCGGACAACCCTGCCACGCCGGCCACTGTCAACTTCAACCTGAGCCTGCCCAGGAACAAGGACAAGAGCGGCAGCAGCGGCTGCGTGCTGGGCGCGGCACCCGCGTGGTTGCCGCTGGCGGCCCTCGCGTCGCTGGCAGCCATTCGCCGTCGGCGCCAGAGACAGGGCTAATACCGACTATCGCCAAAGCAGAACAGGCGCCACGCGGCGCCTGTTTCTGTCTTGCAGCAGTCCTAGCGCGTGTGCTTCAGGGCGCCAAGCGCGTAGGCTGTGCACAACACAGGGCTGTCTTCCTGCCAGCGCGGGTTGCCGGCGTTGACCCACTGGCCCTTGTCGGCCTGGCGCTTGGCAAGCTGCTTGACGACATCTTCGCGCCAGTTGTGTTTCAGGCCGCGGTCGGGGTCTTCAATGTGCTCTTCTCCCCACGCCTGAAGCGTCTTGGCCATGCTGAGGTAATAGTAGTAGATGCCCATCTCGTGCTGCTTTGCGTCGCGGAAGCCGGGCACGCGCTCAAGCGTGTAATTGCGCTGGATCCAGCCCCACGCCAGACGCACCGGCAGGCTGTCTTTCTTCAAGCCGGCAAACAGGTACGCGCGCAGCAGGTTGTAGGTCATGCTGCCGTAGCTGAACAACGTGACCGTGCCGTCGTCGTTTTCACGGCGGCCGTCGGCCATGCTGCTTTCTTCGCTGTACACTGCGCCGCCGTGATCTTCGCTGCCTTTCTCGGCGGGCTTGATCTTCTTGCCGCTGGCTTTGTCCACCGCCGTGAAGCCCTCGTCCTGCACTTCACCCGCGTTCTGGTTGCGCTTCAGGAACGTCAGCGCCTTCTCCCACAGCGGGTCATCTTCGCTCAGGCCGCAGGCCTTCAGAGCGTCGATGGCAAACGTGGTGGTGCTCATGTTTGAGGGCGGTTTGCCTTCCTTGTTCACGGACTTGTCGATCTCTTCCTTTGAGTACGCCCAACCGCCGTAGCCCGCCGTGTCTTTCTTGTAGTCCGGCGCCGGGCCTTCGGCGTTGCCCACCTGCGATTGCTTAAGGTAGTCACGCGCCATTGCCACCTGGTTGGTCAGCTTGCCCTTCCACGGGTTGGCGGGCGCAGAGGCACCGTTCAATTCCGCGAACAACTGCGCACAGATGCTGGTGATGTACACCGCACGAATGCCCTTGAGCTGATCGACGCCCGGCATGTAGCTCCAGGCCCCGCTGGCTTCCTGGCTCTCGATCAGCCAGGTCATGCTGTCCTTGATCATGGCATCATCGGCGTTGAAGTACTTTGTGCCCACCAGCCCCTGCAGCACCATCGCCGTGTATGGCACGTTCATGGTCTTGGGCCCCCAGCCGGACATAAGGCCCTTTGGGTCATCCTTGGAGGGCGGTTTGTTGTACTCGGATTTCAAAAACGCCCATGCCTTGTCAATCAACTTGTCACGCTCGGCGTTTACGTCGTACTTTTCCTGCAAGATTTGCGGCGCCGACGGCGCGACCGGCGGCTGTGCCTCTGCATTCACTGTCAACGCCAACGCGGCCATGCCGCAACCCAGAATTCCTGTCCATACACGCATGGTTGTCTCCTTTGTCCCGGCCAAGAGTACCCGTGGCAGCCCTTTTCTGACAACAGATGTCCTAGAAGCCCAATTCCAGCATTGCCTGGGTCGTCAGGCCCTGCATGAAGACCTCAAGCCGCCGCCGGATGAAGCGCTGCTCACCGATAATGCCGGTTTCGGCGGGCGGCTGGTCCAGCAACTGGCAATCCTGCACGACCTCGGTTTGGGCAAGCACCTTCTGCGTCTCGCTGTCCACCAGCACAGCCGCCAGCCCCAACCTGATACGGCCGGTGCGGCGCAGCTCGGTCATCTCAAACACTGAAATTGCGCCGTGCAGCTCATGGCGCCCGGTGTCGGCATCGCGCCCGGAGTTGCGCAGGTGTGCGCGCAGGCCTGCTTCGGCCAGCAGGCGCAGGTCGATCAACTCAATTTCGAGCCCGGCGGCTTTTTCACCGGCATCACCCATGTACAGCTCCGGCACGTTCAGTGTGACGCCTGCCAGGTTCTTCACCGGCAGCACGCGCGCGGGCACGCCGGCGGGCAGCACCGGCTCATGCCCTGAGCTTGCACACGCGGTCAGCAGCAACACCGCGAGACCGCCCAAGGCCGCGCGCACAACACCCGACGCCAGCCCGGGCTTCCGGCCAGTGCCCGCACGTGTCGGCTCAGGCTTCATCGCGGATTTCCTCACCCGTGAGCGCACGTTCAAGCCAGCCCGCAATCTCGAGTATCCCGACTGTGGACTTGGCAAGCTCAAGGCCGCGCCACAACACAACCGGCCGGTCTTCCGGCGCACAAGATTGCGGCGCCACGCGCGGCCCCGCCCAGGACCACGCCGACAGCACCACGACGCGTGTAGCGCCCGCAAGCAGCGGCGCTGCCTGCGCATCGACGCCGCGCAGGAATTCCCCGCCCGGTGAAGGCGGCAGCGGCCCCAGCGTGTGCCATGCAAAGTGTGCGTCGTGGCCCACCGCCTGCCACGGCGGCGGCAGCGGCAGGGCAGTCTGCACCCGGCTGCGCAGGCCCGCGCGTTTTGCGGCTGCACGCACCCAGAACGGCTGGGCGCGGGGCTCGCCGACACCGCCGCCGAACGCGCCCAGGTGCTCCGGCGCCAAGCCGCAGAGCAGCGCGGCCTCCTGTTGCGCGGGCGATGCACTGTCGATGTTGACCAGCGAGGCCGAGTGTTCCAGCGCCGCAACAGCAGGCATCCCGCCGCGCAAAAGCATGCGCGCGCTCAGGCCGGGGATGTGCAGCACCATCAGTTCCATCGCCGCAGTCTGGCGCGAGGCCGGCGTAAATCCAGCGGCAAGTGCGGCGCCCGGGTTCTGCTTGCAAGCCGCGGCGTGTTGCTAATCTGCCCGCATGACCGGCGGCGCACACTTTCGGCAGGCTGTGTTCTGGGTCGGCTTGTACGCCGCGCTGGCGCTGGCCCCGCTTGCGTTGGCGCTGGCCGGCTATGACCGCCCCGCGCGGCCCTTCTGGGTTGAGTTCGGGGTGGGGCTGGGGTTTGTCGGCCTTTCCATGATGGCGTTGCAGTTCGTGCTCACCGCCCGTTTCAAGGGCATTGCCGCGCCCTTTGGCACCGACGCCATGCTGCAATTCCACCGTCAAGCCGGGCTGGTTGCCTGCGCCTTTGTCGCCGGGCACGTGCTTGTCCTGATTGCCGCGCGGCCCGGCTACGTCGCGTTTTTTGACCCGCGCGTAAACCTGATGCGCGCCGGCGCGCTGGTCACGGTGCTGCTGGCGCTGGCGGGCATTGTCGGGTTGACGCTGCTGCGAAAGCGCTTGCGCTTTCCGTACGAGTGGTGGCGCCTGACCCACGGCCTGCTTTCGCTGCTGGTGATATTGATCAGCCTTGCCCACGTGCAGATGGTGGGCCGCTATGTTTCAACTGTGCCCAAGCGCGCGCTGTGGGCGGCCATGTGCCTTGGCGCGATGTCGCTGCTGCTGTACCCGCGGCTGGTAAAACCGTTTCTTGCCCGCAAGCGGCCCTATCGCGTCGTGGACGTCAAGCCCGAAACACCGCGTGTCTGGACAATCACGCTGGAGGCTGAGGGCCACGAAGGCTTGCGCTTCACGCCCGGCCAGTTTGCGTGGCTGACGCTGGGCGGCTCGCCGTTTGCACTGAAGCAGCACCCGTTCACGTTCGCGTCCAGCGCCGAGCAGCGGGGGCGCTACAGCTTCACAATCAAAGAGCTTGGCGACTTCACGTCAAAGATCAGTAGCGTGGCGCCGGGCACGCGCGCGTGGCTTGACGGGCCGCACGGGGCGTTCACGCCGGGCACGGGCGCAAGCGCGCTGGTGCTGATCGCGGGGGGCATCGGCGTGACGCCGATGATGAGCATATTGCGCAGCATGAAGGACCGCGGCGACACCCGGCCGGCCACGCTGATTTACGGCGCGGGCAGCGAAGCAATGATCGCCTTCCGGGCCGAGCTTGAGGCGCTGGCGCAGGCGGCGACTTTCAAGTTCGTGCCGGTGGTTGAAAACCCCGGCGAGGGCTGGCAGGGCGAGCGCGGCGTGATTGACGACGCACTACTCACGCGCCACCTGCCGCCCGATGACGGCAAAGTTGAGTACATGATCTGCGGCCCGGATGCGATGATGGACGCCGTGGAGTTGCTGTTGATCAAGCGAGGCGTGCCGATGCGCCGCAGGCATTCGGAACGCTTCAACATCGCATGATGCATTTGAACAAGGAGTACCGGAGCAACAGAGGGACAGCCCGAACAGCAAGGGGCGGATTGCATGACCACCAGTATCAGGCTGACTTTCAATGTTCACGGTCAACGGTTCACGGTCAACGGACAAAGCTGTCAAGTCGTTACCGTCAACCGTTGACCGCTAACCGGAAGCCGATGGTCAGCCCCAAGGTGCAATGACAAGTCCACCCGGGCCAACTCTGTTACTGCGTTTGCAGAAGAAACCACCATGCGCCACATCTGGATCAGACGAGTCGTACTTGCATTCGCCGCGCTTGCGCTGCTGGCGATTGCCGCGTTTGCGGGTTTGCGGACCTGAATAGCGCTTAACGTGGCCAACGCCAATTGCGCCAACCTCGCGTGACATCGCGCATAGCACCACTTCGGGAATTCATTTTCAGCGAAACGCAGCTGCAATGTATGAGTGAAGCCTTATAGTTCATTGCACCAGGAGACTACCCCATGCGCTTTGCTTTGAAGGTGCGCCTTGCGGCGCTTTGTTTGTTGGTTGCTTCGGCCACACTGCTCAACGGCCAGTACATCACGCCTGAGGTTGAACCAAACAATGATTTTACCATGCCCCAGGCGCTGACGCTGGTCAACGGCTCGGCCCGGCTGCGCGGCAACATCTTCCCGAATGGCGATCTCGACTTCTACTCGTTCAGCGGCAACACCGGCGACCGCGTGTTCGCGGCGACCATGACTTCAGCCAGCGCCAGCGCCAGCACGGACAGCCTGCTGCAACTGATTGCCCCGGACGGCACGACAATCATCGAAGCCGACGACAACGACGGCACATTTAGTGGATCTTCCTCGTCAATTGCCGGCGCCACACTGACCAGCACCGGCACCCATTACCTCCGGGTTACGCACGCCAGCCCGACCAGCCAGTTGCGCTTCTATGACCTGTATTTGCGTGTGGTACCGGCAGCTACGGTTTTTACTGCCGAATCCGAACCCAACAACGATATCGCCAGCGCGACTGTCCTTGGCGCCGACCTCGTCGCCAGCGGCAGCGTCAACCCGGCCGCGGACGTTGACTACTTTGCGATTGACCTGAACGCCGGCGACACCGTTTTCCTCAGCCTTGACCTTGACCCCGAACGCGACGGCACCACGTTCAACGGAAGACTTGGATTTGGCCCCTTAGGCGGATTCTTACTTGTTGCCAACGACGCCTCGGTGACTTCCCCGAATTCCGAGGCACACTTCTACACCGTTGCCACTTCGGGCACTTACTACATCTTCGTGGATGAACAGGGTGGCGGCGGCGGCGCTACGTTCACTTACCGTCTTGCGGTCGCCGTGTTTCCAGACGTCACAATCGGCACGCGGATCGTTTACAGCAGCACATCGACGCCGGAGGCGATTCCAACCACCGCCGGCGGTCTGGTTCTGAACACGGTCACAGTGCCGGATAACCGCCGGATCGGCCGGTTGGCTGTGGCCCTGTCCATCTCCCACGCCACCGTCGCGGACCTCGACATTTGGCTGACTTCGCCCAGCGGCACCAACGTTCACCTTGCCACGGACGTGGGCGGCGCCACGGGCATGTCCTGCGTACTGGATGAGTATGCAGGGAATGTGGTCGGTTCGTTCACCGTCCTCCAGAACGCCTGGCTGCAGCCTGAACTGAACGGTCGGCTTTCCTGGTTCAATGGGATGTCATCTGCGGGTACTTGGACTCTCAACATCGCCGTGGACACTGCCGGTGCGGGCGGAACGCTGGACTTCTGGGCGCTGGTCATCGAAGACGAGCCGATCCCGGCGCTGAGCGTTGCGCCCTACACACTGCAAACGGTGTTCAGCAGCGACTTTGAAGCCAACGACGGCGGCTTTACTCACAGCGGCACCCAGGACGAATGGGAGCGCGGCACGCCCACGTTTGCGCCGATTATCAGCGCGTTCAGCGGCACCAACTGCTGGTGCACGGATTTGGACAACACATACAACGCGAGTTCTGACCAGACGCTGGTTTCGCCGCCCATCGACCTGACAAACTATGTGGCGCCGATCCGCGCACGCTGGGCCATGGCCCATCAGATGGAAAGCGCGACCTTTGACACGCTCAGAATCGTCGTGCGCGAAGTGGGCAACCCCTCCTTCGCTGTCACGCTGTACACTTGGCTTGGCGCGACCCAGACCATTTCAGCCGGCAATCCGGCGGCCACGATCCAGCAGTCGCTGGGTTGGGGGCAGTTCTATGGCGACATCTCTGCGCTGGCGGGACTGACTGTCGAGTTTGTCGTGCAATTGACCAGCGACACATCCGTCCAGTACGCCGGCGTGGCGATTGACGACGTCATGATCGAAGGCGCCCTGAACCAGGCGCCCGTCTATACGCCGCCCGCGGGCAACGTGATCCGCGGCCAGCAGTCCGGCGCCAACGACAGCAACATCGGCACGATCTCAGACGCCGAGACACCCGTGACGTCCATGGGCCTGATCATCATTTCGGCCGCACCCACAGGCGTCACGTTCGGGACGCCGTATGCTAACGTCTCGGGCGCACTGATGCTGCCCATCACCATGAGCATGGCGGCAGTGATCGGCACATACCCGATTGACCTTATCATCGTCGATGGCGACGGTGGCCTTGACAGTGGACAGTTCATCCTTGAGGTTGTCGCCGGTACAGCCGGGATAGCCAACAACCCGCCCGTGTACACACCGCCCGCGGGCAACGTGATCCGCGGCCAGGAGTCGGGCAGCAACGGCAGCGCCATCGGCACAGTATCGGACGTTGAGACACCCGCGGCATCGCTGGTGGTCGCGATCACAAGCGCGGCCCCGACAGGCATCACCTTCGGGACACCGACCGTGAACGCCTCAGGCGTAGTCACGCTGCCGATCACCATGACCACGGCGGCTGTGATCGGCACATACCCGATCGACCTTACCGTCACCGACGGCGACAGCGCGGTCACGAACGGCCAGTTCACACTGGAAGTCGTGGCTGGCAGCGCTGGCGGCGGCGGCGGCAAGAAGAAGGGCGGGGGCGGCGACGACAAAAAATGCAGCGCCGACGCGACCTCGTCATGGCAATGGCTTGCACTGCCGGGCCTGCTTGCGGTGCTGGCCCTGCGCAGACGCCGAACAGCCCGCGCATGAGGCAACACCATCACGAACAAACAACCCGGCCCGCAAGGGCCGGGTTTGCGTTTGATCGCCACTTCTCTGGACCCTGCGTGCCTTGCATAGTGGGGCGATGGCACAGACTACCCTTGCCTCGCCCGTTTCGATGACCGGCACCAGCCTGCATGAGGGCCACCCGGTTACGCTAACCCTGAAACCTGCCCCTGCGGACGCGGGCATTACCCTTGTGCGCGTCGATAAAGGCGGCGCGCGCATTGCCGTGCACCCGCGCAATATACGCGAAGTACAGCGCCGCACCGTGCTGGCCGCCAACGGCGCGGAAGTCCACACCGTTGAGCATGTACTCGCCGCCCTGTACGGCATGGGCGTCGATAACTGCGAACTTGAGTTAACCGCGCCCGAGCCGCCCGCCGGCGACGGCAGCAGCCGCGCATTCGTCAAGATGATCCGCGAAGCCGGCATCACACAGCTTGCCGCCGACCGGCCCGCGTTCACGCCCGCAGCCTCCATCCGCGCGGGCGACGACAAGGCCTGGGTCAGCGTTGAGCCGGGCGACGGCTTGACCGTCGAGTACACGCTGGATTACGGCGTGCCCTTCATGCCCATCAGCACCGTGCGCTTTGCCGTGACACCCGAAACCTTTGAGCGTGACATCGGCCCCGCGCGCACCTTCTGCCTTGAGCAAGAGGCCAAAATGCTGCAAGCCATGGGTTTCGGCAAAGGCGCCAACACGCAAAACACGCTGGTCGTCGGCCCCGGCGGGCCCCTGGACAACACGCTGCGCTTTGCCGATGAATACGCCCGCCACAAGCTGCTGGATGTGATCGGCGATTTGGCTGTCACCGGCCTGCGCCTGAATGCCACCGTTAAGGCCCACCGCAGCGGCCACAGCCAGAACCAGCAGGTAGCCAAGGCCCTGCGCGAACAGTATGACGGGGCGCGGTAACCCAGGAACAACCAATGACCGAAGCATCCAGCCAGCCCGGCGCCCTAGACATTCGCGGCATCTTGAACGTCGCCCCGCACCGCTACCCGTTTTTGATGATCGACCGCGTGCTCATGCAGGACGCCACCAAGGCGGTGGGCATCAAGAACGTCACCTACAACGAGCCCTGCTTCACCGGCCACTTTCCGGAAAAGCCGATCTTTCCCGGCGTGCTGATGCTTGAGGCGATCGCGCAACTGGGCGGCCTGGCCATTCTCAGTCGGCCTGAAAACAAGGGCAAGCTGGCCTACTTCACGGGCGCCGATGAAGTCAGCTGGCGGCGGCTGGTAGTGCCCGGCGACCAAATCCGCATTGAGACAGAACTGCTGAAAGAGCGCCGGGGCCTGTGCATCGTGAAGGGCGTGGCGACCGTTGACGGCGACTTGTGCTGCGAAGCGACGGTGAAGTTCATGATCGCCAGCGAGTAGGGGTATGTCAGAAACTTGCAGAATCTTGACGAACTCGCTACAACATTGCATCCGCAGGTCGGGGGAACGCAGTGGCAACCACTGAACGCGTCAAAATCGCCGTTATCGGCGTTGGCCACCTTGGCAAGAATCACGCCCGCGTGCTGAAAGAGCTGCCGACCGCAGAGCTTGTCGCCGTGGTTGACAGCGACCCCAAGAAGGCCGCCGAAATCGCCGAGCGCTTTCACTGCCAGGCGCTGACCGACTACAAGCAACTCAAGGGCAAGGTGGACGCTGTCAGCGTCGTCGTGCCCACCCGCCACCACTACGAAGTCGCAAGCTGGGCCTTTGAAAACGGCTTGCACGCGCTGGTGGAAAAGCCGATGGCATACTCGGTGGATGAGTGCCACAAGCTGATCGAACTGGCCAAGAAGCACAAGCGCATCCTGCAGGTCGGCCACATCGAGCGCTTTAATCCTGCACTTTCGAGCATTCGCAACGCCATCAATACGGTGGCGTTCATTGAAGCCGACCGGCTCTCGCCCTACCCGTTCCGCAGCACTGACGTGGGCGTGGTCATGGACGTGATGATCCACGACCTTGACATCATCCTCAGCATCGTCGGCAGCGAGGTCGAAGACATCCAGGCTGTGTGCACACCCGTGCTGTCCAAGCGCCATGAAGACATCGCCAGCGTGCGCCTTACCTTCAAGAACGGCAGCGTGGCCAACATCACAGCCAGCCGCATCAGCGACAAGAGCGTGCGCAAGATGCGCATCTTCTGCGCTGACCGGTACCTGAACCTGGACTTTGCCGGCAAGCAGGCGTGGATTTACAGCAAGACCCCCAAGCTGGACCAGGCGGATTTCCACGTTGAGAACGTCGATATCACCGGCATTGATGACTTGATGCAGTTCGTGTTCAACGACCTGATCCGGGTTGAGCAGGTGGTGATCGGCGAAGAAGAACCACTAAAGGAAGAGCTGAAGCATTTCATCAACGCGATTCGCACCGGCGCCCGTCCCCAGGTCGGCGGCGAAGAAGGCATGGCGGCCATCCAGCTCGCGCACGACATCTTGAAAGCGGCGCGCGACCACTACAACCGGCACGTGCCGGAAGAACATCGCCGCTGGTAGCGCGACCCGACGCACATTCTTGCCCAAAATTTCGTGGATTGTTACGGAACCTCACCATTGTGGGGTCGGTCTATGTTCCCAAACGGTGCCATGAAGTGGCACGGTTGGTGTATCCATTCGTTACCGGCAAGGAATTTGATCGTTACCGATTCGACACCATGCGCGTAACTTATTATTCCAATACATCTTACGGTCGTAACCTACTCGCATTTCAGGCTTGACTTGACTCGCCCAAAGAATTGGCACACACCCTGCAAAGCAATTAGCCAGCTAACCGTTTTCAAACCAACCATCGGGACCCAAACATGCGCAAGCTTATCGCCTCACTCGCAGTGTTCGCGCTCTTCGGCTTCGCCGCCGGGTTGAACGCTCAGGCGCCCAACCCCCAGGCTGAGATCAAGAGCCCGGACGCCAACAAGCCGAACACGCACGACCGTTCGGCTGGCCATGCAGTGATCAAGGTGCCGTCGCCGGCGACTCCTCCGACGACCCCGCCGGAACCTGCTCCGCCCCCGCCCCCGCAGAACCCCACGCCTCCCAGTGAAGGCGAAGACATTCCGCCCAGCGAAACACCCCCGGACCCGCCGCCGCCGGAAGATCCGCCGACCTACTACGGCGAGCCGGTGCAGGGCAAGTTCGCCTTCATCTTGGACGCCAGTGGCAGCATGTATGGGAGCCGCGTCGCCAGCATGCGCGCTGAGACCACGGCTGTGATCCAGGACCTGACCGAGAACGACGAACTCGACGCAGTTGCCTTCGGCGACCAGTTCGGCGCGGCTCAGCACTACAGCGTCTTCATGTGGGGCGCCCTGCTGCCCGCCACGGACGGCAACAAGTCCAGCGCGATCTCGTGGGTCAACGGCTCTGCGACGAACCCCGGCGGCGGTACCCCGTCGTACGCCTGCCTCAAGCGCAGCTGCCAGATCTACCCCGCCGACCTCGACAAGATGTTCTTCCTGAGCGACGGCTACCCCAACACCAGCGGCAGCGCCAGCCAGATTCTGGCTGACTTCCCCGGATGGTGGAACAAGTTCACCGACTGCACCTTGGTCTGCATCTGCATCGGTGGCGGCGGCGCCAGCTTCATGCAGCAGCTTGCGGCACTCGCCGGCGGCATCTACATCGCGGCTTAGACAAAACCAAAGCAACCAACAGCGCCTGTTGGGAAGCTTGGAGGACAGGGGGGCCGCAAGGCCCCCCTGAGGCATTTGTCGCCCGGTTTCTGTTCCTGTTGCGCCCCCGCTTGCTAACCTGAAACCCGCCATGGACAACGATCGACGCAAGTTTCTGCACTACGCGGCCGCCATCACCGGCGTTTCAGTGCTTGCCGCATGCGGCGACAAGCCGGCAAACAATGCCGGGCCCGCCAACACGGCCGCGCCTGACGAGCCGGAGCCAACACCCGAGATTGTCGATACCCCCGGCAAGCGCGGCATGCTGATCGGCCCCGGCAGCGCCAGCGGTGAGACCAAGTGCTGGCTGACGTTCATCGCGCTCGACCACGTTGAAGAGTACGCCACCGGCAAGCGCAAGGTTGACCGCCTGCCGATTGCGTTTCCCGGCCACGCCGTCGTGCCCCACCCGACCCAGCCGCATCTGGCAGCCGTGTTCCAGAAGTGGGGACCGGGCGCCTGCGAAGTTGACCTGGTAGAGCGCAAGGTCACCCGCCCCATCACCACCGTGCCCGAGCGCATGTTCTACGGCCATGGCGCCTGGTCCAGCGACGGCAAGCTGCTTTACGCCGTTGAAAGCACAGACCCCAAGCTCGGCCCCTATGAAGGCTCGGTCGTTGTGCGCGATGCCGGCAACCTGCGCATCATGGCTGAGTTCCCGACCTACGGTATGCAGCCCCATGACTGCCACCTGCTGGACGACGGCCGCACACTCGGCATTACCAACGGCGGCGGCCCCCCCGGCGGCAACGAGCCGGGGTGTGTCACTTTCGTGGATATCCAGACCCAGGCGCTGCTCGAGAAGGTCACGATCCCGGAGCTGATGGCCGGCCACCTGATGACCAGCGGGCGCAGCAGCAAGGGCGACCTGGCGGTCGGCTGTACGCCGCATTCGCCACCGGGCACCGGGCCTGAAGGTTTCAAGACTGTGCCGGGCGGGTTGGCCCTGCGAGCGGCGGGCAGCAAAGACCTGAAGCTGATGCGCCAGCCGGCCACGGTCACGGGCAAGATGCTGGGCGAAACACTCAGCCTTGCAATCCATGAGCGGCGCGGAATTGCGGGCGCCACCAACCCGGCAGGAAACATCGCGACGTTCTGGAAGGTCGCGACCGGCGAACTGATCAAGAGCTTTGAGCTTCCGGTTGCCCGCGGCATCGGCCTTACGCTGGACAACACACATTTCCTGGTCAGTTACGGCATGGACGCCAGCCTGGTGATGATTCGGGCCTCTGACCTTGAGCTTGTGCCCGCCACACGGCTGACCGGCGACAACAAGTCGTATGTAACGGGCTCGCATTTCATCACTTACGACCTTTAGCCCGAGTGTTACCGGCGGCTCGCCCGCTAACCGCGCGTTCTGCGCCGTCCGGGACATTGGGTTCCAAGCTGGCTGAGCGACGTTCCCGGCCGGTATCAAGGATCGTAGCACTCAATGATAACCTCAGTGTCACCGCCAAGTGCGGTCGCAAGTCACCTGTTTTACAGGCTTTACGAGGCCAGTCGCTAAGCCCCTGTGTGCAGGAAATTTGGCACGCAGACTGCTCTGATTTCAATGAGGACAAGGCTTAAACCCTTCTAAGACCCTAGGCACAAGGAACTGGAAATGCGCAAAGTTATCGCAGCTTTCGCGATCTTTGGCTTGCTCGGGTTCGCCGCCGTTGAGCTGAACGCTCAGACGACGCCGCAATCCGAGATCAAGAGCCCCGACGCGAACAAGCCGAACACCCACGACCGTTCGGCTGGCCATGCAGTGATCAAGGTGCCGTCGCCGGCTACACCCCCGACGACACCGCCGGAACCGGCGCCTCCGCCGCCTCCGCAGAACCCCACGCCCCCGAGCGAGGGCGAGGACATTCCGCCCAGCGAAACACCCCCGGATCCCCCACCGCCGGAAGATCCGCCGACCTACTACGGCGAGCCGGTGCAGGGCAAGTTCTGCTTCGTGCTGGACGCCAGCGGCAGCATGTACGGCAGCCGTATCGCCAGTCTGCGCGCTGAAACAACCAGCGTGATTCAGGACCTGACCGAAAACGACGAGCTTGACTGCTGCGCTTACGGCGGCCAGTTCGCGGCGCCCAACCACACCGTGTTCATGTGGGGTGCACTGCTGCCTGCCACCGACGGCAACCGCAGCAGCGCCATCAGCTGGGTCAACGGTCCCACCACCAACCCCGGTGGCATGACCCCCAGCTACGCGGCCCTGAAGCTTTCGTGCCAGACCTACCCAGCCGACCTTGACAAGATGTTCTTCGTCACCGACGGCTACCCGAACATCACCGGCAGCGCCAGCCAGATTCTGGCTGACTTCCCCGCCTGGTGGAGCAAGTTCACGGACTGCACGCTGATCTGCATCTGCATCGCTGGCGGCGGCGCGAGCTTCATGCAGCAGCTCGCGGCACTGGCCGGCGGTGTGTACATCGCAGCCTAGTTGCACAAGCCACGAATCGGGGGAGCCTGCGGGCTCCCCCTTTTCATTGCCCGCTTCAGCCCAGCTTGACACAATAGACCCATGGGTCCGATTCCGACCAACCCTGATCGTCGTCGCTTCCTGGCGGGCACCGCAGCCGCCAGCCTGCTTGTCGCCTGCGGTAAACCCGCCGAAAACGCGCCCGCGAACCGGGGCGAGCCTGAGCCCCCAAAGCCGCGCGAGTTCAAACGCGGCAACCTGGGCACCGTGATCGGCGGCGGCGTCGCCGTAACCGATGCCGGCAAGGCCTGGTTCGTCGGCATCGTCAACCTTGACGCTGAAAGACCCACGGCCGCGACCATCGACGACATCGGCTTTCTGGGCCACGGCTTCACGCCCAACCCGGTAAAGCCGGAAACTGCCGTCGTCTGCGAAAAGCACGGCCCCGGCTGCTGCGAAATCGACCTGGTCAAGCGCCGCGTGCTGCGCCGCATCAAGACCACCGCCGGCCGACAGTTCTATGGCCACGGGGCATTCTCGCCCGACGCAAAACTGTTCTATTGCACCGAAGCTGAAACCGGAAACTACAGCTACAAAGGCGTACTGGCTGTGCGTGACGGCGCCAGCTTTGAGTTGCGCAGCGAGAGTTTCCCGACCCATGGCGTGGCGCCACACGACTGCATTCTTGTGGACAACGGCGAAACGCTGGTGATCACCAACGGCGGCGGCCCGGTCGACAAGCCGGACGAGCCCGCCAGCGTGGCCTATGTCGATGTGAAGTCCGGCAACGCCCGCCGCGTGCTGAAGTTCCGCGACGACAAGATCAACGCCGGGCACATCGCCATCACCGGCAAGGGCGAGCTGGTGTGCGTGTCAGCCCCCCGCGACGGCATTGAACAGAAGATCAAGGGCGAACCCAACCCCGACTGGGTCGGCGCGATCACGTTCTATGACCCCGCGACCGACAAGCTGACCACCGCCGAGGACCCGATCCGCGAAAAGATGAAAGGCGAAACGCTCAGCGTTGCGATCCATGAACCCAGCATGATCGTGGCGGCGACGAATCCCGCGGGCAACTTGCTCACGTTCTGGGATTTCAAGACCGGCAAGCTGGTGCACAGCATTGAGGGCGAGTTCAAGTCGCCGCGCGGCGTAAGCCTGACGCTCGACGGCAACTACTTCGCGGTCACCTATGACCAGGAGACGCACCTGGCGTTGATTGACGCGCAGACCTTCAAGGTGATTGAGCAAAGCAAGGTTGACAGAACCTTCATCTCGGGCAGCCACAACATCGTCTATAAGCTGTAGGGTTCGGAGTGCCGGGTAGCAGTTCGTCGTTGGAAACCCGGAACCCGGAACCCGGAACTCAGAACTCGGAACTCAGAAGCCGGAACTCACCACCGCTCTCGTTTCCATCCTGCGCTGCCTTTGCTAAAACAGCCGCATGGCCCGCAACAAGCCTGAGCCCGTCGATGAAGGCGCCATCCTGCGCGAGATTGCCACGCGCAAGATTGAAGCCGAGCGCCTGCGCGTGCAGCAGCTCGCCGCCGAGAACGAAAAACTGCGCGCCATCGCCGCCGACCTTCAAAAAAAGATCAGCGTCGCCAACGCCCGCACAGCCGAGCTGGAAAAGAAACTGAAGTTCGGCCTGACCGACGCGGAAAAGCAGTTCCAGCAGGATCTGAAAGGCGAGCGCGAAAGCCTGTCGTCCGAGATCAAGGATCTCAAAGAGCGCCACGCCATCGAGATCCAGCGCGAACGTGACCGCTGGGAAAAGCGCCTCACCGACATGGAGGCCCGCCACGCCAAAGACGTCGAACGCCTGCAAGCCAAGGGCGAGCGCGAAATCCAGAAGGTGCAGGGCACAGCCGAAACCATCGAGCAGCGCCTGACCGACCTGCAGGAATCGCTCGACAATGAACGCAAGGCCCGGCAGGAAGCCGAGGCCCGCCTGCGCGGCCTTGACCAGACCGCCAAGCGCATCGGCGTGCGCACCGGCCAGGTGACGGGCTTTGAAGCCGAAACACCCGAAGAACTGCTGGAAGTGCTGAGCGAAGTCGATGGCGAAGCGCCGCTGAAGTTGCTGCGCACCAGCGTGCGCGACCTGCGCGCCGCCGCCGCCAGCGTCGAGCGCGCCTTTGCCCGCGCCGTAAAGTCGGAAGACCAGAAGGGCGAGCTGCACGACGCCGGCGTAGCCTTTGCCGAGGCGCGCGCATTGCCCGAAACTGAAAGCATCCCGCCCGCCAGCGCCATGCTGATCGAGGAAGCCTTCAACATGATCAGCGAAGAAGTGGCTGAGCGCATCAAGGGCCGCCACTACTCGGCACTGATCAGCGCCATGGCCAACGAGCTGGTGCGCGTGCTGCGCAACCAGCGCGAAGGCATGGACAAGATGCAGCGGCTGGTCGAAATTGCCGAAGGCACCGAGCTCGCCACCAGCGCGCGTCTGCTGCTCAAGGGCGCGACCAACCACCAGCAGGAAGTCGCGGCCGCCAAGCTGCTGCAGGACGAGCTCAAGCAGGTGCAGGCCCAGGCCCGCGAAGAAAAGGGCAAGGTCAAGAAGCTGTACGCCAGCGCCGAAAGCGGCATGGCCGGCGAGTGGGCGCTCAATGCCATGCAGGCAATCGCAAGCCTGCAACCGCTGCCCGCCCCCGACCGCGAAGCGATCAAGCGCCCGCTGTACAACCGTGTCGTCGAAAGCGCCAAGCTGGTGCAGCAGCGCATTGACGCCGCCATCAACCTGGGCGCCGAAGCCGAGGCCGCCCTGCGCGAAGCCGACGAGGCTTTCTCCGGGCTGGAAGGCGTGATGGCCAACATGAGTGAAGTAGTGATGGCCGCCCGCCGCCAGCTCATGAGCAAGGTCGAGGGCGAACAGGACGCGCGCCTCAAGCTTGAGGCCGCGGCCCGCGCCCTCAGCGAAGTCGGCAAGCGCGGCCTGCGCGCGGTCGGCATTTTCAACGACGCTTTCAAGTCCGTTGAAATGCTGCTGACCCAGTGGAAAGCCACCTACAAGGCCTACACCGGCCTTGCCCGCGACATGGACCGCATCGAGGGCAGCATCGAAGGCGCCATGCTCGATATCAACCAGCCGCTGGAATCAGAACAAGGCAAGAAGCTGTACGCAATTATCCACGACCTGAGCGCGCACCTGCCTGAGTTCCGCAGTCTCCAGATTCTGCGCCAGCGCCTGTTCTTTCACCTCGAAAACGCCAAGCAGCGCCTGCCTGAGCTCAAGGCTGTGCGCGACACCGCCCACCGCATCATGCGCGCCGTCGGCGAGCCCGACCACCACGACCACGTGCGCCAGTACCAGCTTGCCATGGCGCGCCTGTACGACACCTGGGCCTACCTTGAAGAAGTGCGCGGCGGCACCCACAGCCAGCTGGCCGTCGCCGCCGAGCAGATTGAGCCCCTGATCTCGGAAACGCTGCTCTGGCTCAGCAGCACCAACATTGACCAGGTCAGCGACAGCGAGCGCGATGAGGCCATGTACACGGCCGCATACGTCCGCAGGCTCAAGCGCCACGTGCTGGGCATTCACGACCTCGCGCAGCAAAGCCGCGGCAGCGGCACCGAACTGACGGCGCAGTTCGAGCATCGCCTTGACCACATGCAGTACCCGCCGGACTGGGCCCACGTGCTGCACCGCCTGAAAAAGCAGGGCGGCCCGCAACACGACGATGCGGTCCACCCCACCGAACGCGAACGCTAGGGCTTCTGCGGATTGTAACGAAGCATTGCAAGGCCCGCCGCGAGCAGTAGCCGCAACTGACAGTCCGAAAGTGCACTAGAGCGGCGGGCCGACGTTTCTCCATCTGGCAAGCAACAGCAGCAGGCCGGCTGCGATCAGGATGCCGCCGACCGCAAAGGGCCACTGCGGGCCCGCAGCGTCGTACACCGCGCCCGCGGTCACCGGGCCGATGATCCTGCCCAGTGTGGCTGCGCTGGCGGCCACGCCCATCATGCCGCCCTGCTCGTCGGCGCGGGTGTGCGAGCTGATAATCGCCAGCACGCTCGGGTTGCACAGCGCGTTGAACAATCCGATGCCGATCGCCAGCAGCACCAGCCAAACCATCGCATTCAGCCCCGGGTTCAGCTCAACCTGAAAGCCGAACAGCAGCATCATCACCATCAGCCCCGCCAACCCGGTCGCGAGCACAACGCGGCTGCCCAGCGCCCTGGTCAAGCGCCCGATCAAGCCGCCCTGCACAAACGCCAGCGTCAAGCCCACCGCAACAAACACCCACGCGTTGGCGCTGGCTTCGATGCGCAGGTGATCCACGTTGAATTGGCTGAACATGGCCTCAAGGTTCGCAAAGCCAAGCGTGACCACGAAATACACCAACAGCATCGGCCCGATGCCGGGGCGCTTCAGGCTGCGCACCAGCGCGCCGAGCTTGCCCTCGCGCGGCGGCAGGCTGGCGCGCTGCTCGGCTGACAACGACTCGCGCATCACGGTCAGCGTCAGCGTAAACGCCAGCAGGCTCAGGCATGCCGCGAACAGGCTTGGCACAGCCAGTTGCGCGCGCTGAAAACTGCGCAGGTCTGCCCCCGGCGAGAAACCGAGCACGCCCAGAAACGGCTCGCTGACCAGCAAACCGCCGATCGCCGGCCCGAACACAAAGCCGAGCCCGAACGCCATGCCGATCAAGCCCATGCCCTTGGCGCGTCGCTCGGCGGGAAAAGTGTCGGCCATGTAGGCCTGCGCCGTGCTGAGGTTCGCGGCGCACACGCCGGCCAGCGCCCGCGAAAGCAGCAGCACCGTGAAGTTGGGCGCGAACGCGAACAGCACCCACGTCAGCGCAAACCCGGCTGTGCTCATGGCCAGAATCGGCCGGCGGCCCACACGGTCAGACAACCGGCCCCAGATCGGCGCGAACACAAACTGGCACAGGCTGTAACTGGTCAGGATCAACCCCACCAGCACGCCGCCGCGCGTCTGCAGCCCCAGCGCGCGCGCAGGCGCATCGGCCCACGCGGGCACTTCAAACACCGCCACAAAGTAAGCCAGGCTGGGCAGCACGATGCCGAAGCCCAGCAGGTCAATGAAGATGATCAGCCAGACGGTGAAGACGCCGCGCCGCTGCTGAGGGGTAAGTGCTGCCATGGCGGGATGCTACGCAAATCAGCGCTTAGGAACAATTTAGGGAGTCTTTAGCGATCCCTAAAGGTGTGTCGCTGCCCCGCGGCTGGTATCAAGTGCACAGTGGCAGAGGGTGGCCTTTCTAGGCAAGATATGCGCTTTCAACGGGGGCAGATATGGCAGACAAGAAGAAGATGGGCCTGGTGAAGAAGCTGGTGCTCTTCACGTTCGGCGGCGGCTTTCTGCTGGTGGTTGGCGGCTACGGCTATGTGTCGTTCGCTTACTCCAGCGAGATCAGCAAGGAATTCGACCAGCCGGTGAGGGCGCTGGAAATCTCGGACAGCAAGGCGACGATCGAGCGCGGCAAGTACCTGGTTGAAAGCGTGCTGGGCTGCGGCCACAGCGAGTGCCACCGCGCCGATTTCGGCGGCGGCCACGTGATCAATGAGGCGCCGATGGGCCTGATCTACGCGCCGAACCTTACACCCGGCAAGGGCAGCGTGACCTCCGAGTACACGGGCGAAGACTGGGCGCGCATCATTCGCCACGGCATCAAAAAGAACAAAAAGCGCGCCGTGATCATGCCCAGCGAAGACTACTACCAGTTTTCTGACGCCGACCTTGGCGCAGCGGTCAGCTACATCAAGAGTTTCCCGGCGGTTGATCGCGAAACGCCGGCGCACGACCCGGGCTTCCTGTTCCGGGCGTTGCTGGCGACCGGCGCAATCCCGTTCGCGCATGACAAGATCGACCACAGCCACAAGCCCGCTGACGTAAAGCCGGGCCCGACGGTTGAGTGGGGCAAGGTCATGGCGGGCACGTGCAGCGGCTGTCACGGGCAGGGTTTCTCGGGCGGCAAGGTACCGGGCGGTGACCCGAAGTGGCCCGAGGCGCGCAACATCACGCCGGACGAAGCCACGGGCATCGGCAAGTGGAAGTTCGAGGACTTCGACAAGGCAATCCGCACCGGCGAACGCCCGGACGGCACCAAGCTGGACAAAGTCATGCCCTACGAGCTGTACAAGGGCATGAGCGAGGACGACGTGCGGGCCCTGTGGGAGTACCTGCGCACCGTGCCGGCCAAGCCAGCCGGCGGCCGCTAGAACAGAACCAGCCAAAAGCCCCGGCCACGCGCCGGGGCTTTTTGTCGAAGTGAGGCGCGCCGGGCGCTAGACTGTCGCCATGCGAAAACTGTTGGCAATCACAGCGCTGGCCCTGCTGGCAGGCATCACGTTGGGCGAAGACGAAAAGCCGCACACGCCCGACTACGGCAAAGACCTTCCGCGCAAGCTCTTTGCGCTGGAATTGGACTTGGTGGACGCCGCCAACCAAGTGGCGATTCTGGATCACCATGCAGATAGTGAGCGAGTGCTCGCGCGTGTCGTCCGCGTTGACGGCAAGCACAGGTGGGAAGTGCCCTGTCACGTTGACAAGCACGCCGCCCGCGTCATTGGCGGTGCGCCGGGTGTGGCGGGACTTGAAAGCGGCACCTACCTCGTGACCGTCGTGGCCGGCCACTACGGCAAGGCCGAAATCGAGGTCAAGCTTGCCGGAAAGGCTGTGCTGCGCAAACTGAAGCTGCCGAACGCGCGACGGCTGGTGTGCGTGAAGTTCGTTGACGAGAACAAGGCCGCAATGGAGCTGGCGCCGTCGGCCCCGAGGTTCGAGGCTGACGTGCCCTCGTTGGGCGCAACAAAGTCGGTGCTGCCGGACCCGGTGCTTCGCCTGCCGCCGGCTGTAAAGTCTGGCGGCAGTGGCGGATTTGCATATCGGAAGGCGCGAGGCGGAGGCGGCTACCCGCGAGGCTTGGTCAAAACCGATGAGGGTCGATGCTGGGTGGTAGCGTTTGAAGGCGGCAACGGCGTGATTCGCATAAGCACGGGTAAGGACTTGTTCAAGGAAGAGCAAGTCGAGATCAAGCAGCCATTCAACCCGCAGGCAACCGAAGTCAAGTTGACGCCTACCCAGGAGTGGCATGACCTGTTGGCAGGTGAATACCATGTTCGGAACGAGAACGATCCCGGTTACCGCGAAGCCAGCAAGGCGGCTCCCCCGGCAAAAGATCCCCAGCCGCGACAAACGGTCAAGTTTGAGTTGACACCCACCGTGCTTGCCTGGGCGCGCTATGGGTCGTTGATCAACAGCGACAACGCCAGCGCCGAGGGCAAGTACACACCCGGCAAGATCAGCCGGATCGAGCCGCTGGGGAGAGTCAACGGCGCAAGACTGCAAGCCCGTGAGCACGGCGCTGACCCGGGTTATGCGCTTGACCCGGAGGCTCGCGCACGGCGCATGCGCGCCGAAAGGCAAGGCTTGCCGCGGATGACCGTGGCCTGCTACGAGTCCGGCGCGTGCGTAGGACTTTTTTTCAGGGTAGTCGGGCGGGATGGCAGCCCGGTGCGCTTTGCCGAGGCGACGGTGCACACCCTTCAGGAAGACCGGGTTGCCCAAACGCTTCTGGCCATCGAGCGCAAGCTGCACGATGCAGGCAAACGGCCGGCTCCTGCCGACACCCTTTCCGCTGACGCACAGGATGACATGCGCAGTGCGTTCACCCATGACGATGAGGGCTTCATTGAAAGGGCGCTGGGACGCGAAGTCTTTGAGGCGTTGCAGAACAAAGAGAACCGGCTGCACTACGGCCTGTACGGCGCGTGGTACAACAGCCACTGGCGGCTTGATGCCGACGAGGACGGCTTCGTGATTACCCAGATGCACCAGCTTGAAAAGGACAAGACCTACGTCCTGTATGTCTGGGGCGACTCTCGCGATGACTTGAAGCCCGACCTCAGGATCCTCGTGCGCGGCCAGGGCGACTGCACCGACCTTGGCGTGATCCGCCTGCCTGAGCGCAAGTAAGCCTCGCGGCGATTGTGTCCTTGCCTGCTCGAAACCACTTGCGGCGGGCGCGGGTTTGCGCCATGTTTTGCGCATGGCCGACCTTCAGCATTGGCACGCCATGCCTGCGCCCGACGTGTTGCGGGCGCTGGATGCGGTTGACGCGGGCCTGAGTAGTGCCGAGGCGCGCGACCGTCTGTCGCGCCACGGCCCCAACGAATTGCCGTCGAAACCGCCGCCGCCCTTCTGGTGGGTCTTTCTGCGCCAGTTCAACAGCCCGCTGATCTACATCCTTGCCGCCGCCGCCGTGTTTTCAGTCGTGATCGGCGAGCACACAGACGCTGGCTTTATCGTGGCTGTGCTGCTGCTGAACGCGATTATCGGCAGCGTCCAGGAGTGGCGCGCTGAGAAGGCCTCCAGCGCATTGCAAAAATTGATCGTCACTCGCGCGACCGTCGTGCGCGACGGCGAGAGCCTTGAGCTGCCCGCCCGTGAGCTGGTACCCGGCGACATCGTGTGGCTTGAAAGCGGCAACCGCGTGCCCGCCGACATCCGCCTGCTGTCGGCCCACGGCCTTGAAGCCGACGAGTCGCTGCTGACCGGCGAATCGCTGCCCGTCAGCAAAGACGCGGCCTGGATCGGCCACGACCGCGCAACCTTGGGCGACCGCCGCAACATGTGCCACGCCGGCAGTGTGGTCGTGCGCGGACGCGGGCGCGGCGCAGTGGTGGCCACGGGCGCGAAAACCAGCGTGGGCGCGCTGGCGCTGGACGTGACCGGGCGCGAAGCCGGCAAGCCGCCGCTGCTGCTGCGCATGGAGAAGTTCACGAAGTTCATCGGCATCGCAGTGCTGGCTTCCGCGGCGCTGGTGGCGCTGCTGGGCGTGCTGGTCCAGAACAAGAGCTGGGGCGAAATGTTCATGGCGGCCGTGGCGCTGGCGGTAAGCGCGATCCCCGAAGGCCTGCCGGTGACGCTTACCATCGTGCTGGCGATTGCGACTTCGCGCATGGCGCGGCGCGGCGTGGTCGTGCGCAAGCTGGCGGCTGTCGAGGGCCTGGGCAGTTGCACCATGATCGCCAGCGACAAGACCGGCACACTGACGGCCAACGAGTTAACCGTCAAGCTGGTCATGCTGCCCGACGGCCATGAGCTTGAAGTCGCCGGTGTGGGCTACGCGCCCGATGGCGCGATCGGCGGCGACGTTGCCCCCGCGTTCATCCGCGCCTGCGTGCTGTGCAACGAAGGCACGCTGCACCGTGCCGCCGACGGCTGGCACTGGCGCGGCGACCCGACCGACATCGCGCTGCTGGCGCTGGGCCACAAGGCGGGCGTGACGCGCGAAAGCCTTGAGGCCGCGCACCCGCTGATCAACCAGATTCCGTTTGAGCCTGAGCGCAAGTACGCAGCGACGTTTCATCGCGATGGCGCAAACACGCTGTGCTGTGTGAAGGGTGCCCCCGAGCGCGTGCTGGACATGTGCACCTGGGCCAACAAAGGCGGCGACGCCGCCCGCGACGCCATGGCAGACGCGGCAGCCAAGCTCGCGGCCCGCGGCTTTCGGGTGCTGGGCATCGCTGACGGCCAAAGCCAACCCGTCGATGCAGTTGCCGCGCCGCCCGAGCCCAGGGGACTTCGCTTTCTGGGCTTCGTGTGCATGATTGACCCGCTGCGCGATGGCGTCAAAGACGCCGTCGCCGCGTGCCGCAAGGCGGGCATCACGGTCGCCATGGTCACGGGCGATCACCCGGTAACCGCGCTGGCCATCTCGCGCGAGCTGGGCATGGCGGAGCACCGCGAGCAGGTGCTGTCGGGCGTAGAAGTCGAAAAGTTGTCGGCCGAGCAGTTGCAGCAGCGCATCGCCGGCACGCGCGTGTTCGCGCGCACCAGCCCGCAGCAGAAACTGGCGATCGTGAACGCCGCCCGCGCAGCCGGGCACTTTGTCGCTGTCACCGGCGACGGCGTAAACGACGCGCCCGCGTTGCGCGTGGCCAACATCGGCGTGGCGATGGGCAAAAGCGGCACCGACGTCGCGCGCGAAGCCGCGGAACTGGTGATCAGCGACGACAACTTTGCGACCATCGTGGCAGGCGTAGAGGAAGGCCGCGTCGCGTACGACAATTTGCGCAAGGTGATTTTCCTGCTTGTGAGCTGCGGCGCCGCCGAGGTTGTGCTGGTGCTGCTGGCGGTCGCCACAGGCTATCCGCTGCCCCTGCTGCCGGTGCAACTGCTTTGGCTGAACCTCGTGACCAACGGTATTCAAGACAAGGCGCTGGCGCTTGAGCCGCGCGAGGGCGACGTGCTGGACCGCAAGCCCAAGCCGCCCCACGAGCGCATTTTCAACCGGCTGATGATCGAGCGCGTGCTGCTTTCGGCCGTGGCGATGGGCGTTGCAGGTTTTGCGCTGTTCAAGGTGCTGCTGGACGGCGGCATGGACGAGTCGATGGCGCGCAACATTGTGCTGGCGCTGTTCGTGCTGTTTGAAAACGTGCACATCGGCAACGCGCGCAGCGAAACGCGCAGCTTGTTCATGATCTCGCCGCTCAAGAACCCGTGGCTGCTGGCGGCAGCGGCGGGCGCGTTTGCACTGCACTTTGCGTGCATGTACATCCCGTTCATGTCGAACCTGCTGGGTGCGTTGCCGCTGGACCTGGAAACCTGGGGCATGATCGCCGCCATCGCGCTGGGCCTGCTGGCCGTCATGGAGCTGCACAAGCTGATCCGCCGCAAGTGGCCGGTGTGACGAAAGAATCGCGGACTACTGCCGCTGGGGGCTGCGTTTGCGGGCTCCCCCACCGCCGGGGGCGATGCGCCCAAACCCGCTGAAAGTACAATGTTCGCGTGGTTCTGAAGGAGCAATGCCTTGAACCCGCATGACTGGGCGCGAGTCGGCTCGCCCCTGAGAGAGTACGACGCCGAGACACTTCGAGATCTTATCCACCAGGCCAGCTACCCTGCCCGGATCGAGCGATTGACCAACCCCTCCGAGATCGAGGACGGTCGCGCGTTCTGCGTGCTGGTGCGCCACGACGATCTGCCGTGCGCGCTGGCGATCCGCAATCGCAACTTCGACGGCCCCACACGCCGCCCCACCAAGCGCTGGCGACTGACCGGCCTGCTGCGCCGAAAGCCCGCGGCCTAGGAGCGACCATGCAATCGACGGACTGGCACGACGTCGGCGGCCCCCTGATTGAACAGGACGCCGAGTACCTGTCGGACCTGATTCGGGCGCAGGACTTCCCGTGCCGCATTGAGCACCGGCAAGACAGCACGGCAGCCGAGGCGGGCCGTACACACTTCGTGCAGGTACGACGGATGCACCTGCAGTTTGCCCGCGAAATTCGGGCCAACGAGTTTCCTGAGCCGGGAGACAAGCCGCCCAAAGAGTCCAAGCCCATGTCGCCGTTCACAGCGCGCCTGCTGAAATCCTGCGGTGCAGCGGCAGTCGGCATGTTGGCCGGGCTGCGTGTCGGCGCTAAACTTCGCGGCGGCGGCTTGGGCACGCTT
Organism: Planctomycetota bacterium; assembly: GCA_019636195.1. Taxonomy (GTDB): domain Bacteria; phylum Planctomycetota; class UBA8742; order UBA2392; family UBA2392; genus JADJRK01. The sequence goes on from JAHBYA010000006.1 coordinate 108,402, forward strand.
TTGGGCGGGCTGGCCATGGGAATTCTGAGTTTCGTGACAGTGTTAGTGATCAGCGGTCGCGCACAGGAGGGCAGCAGCAACGGCGCGACTGAAGTTTCAGACAGCGACAACAGCAAGAACGTTTGACGCCGTGCCTGCTCTCGCATGACTTGACGGACTGCACCTGAAGCGGACGCGCGCCACAGGAGACACGATGAAAGACACCGACTGGGCACGCACCGGCGAGCCCCTGCTTGAACCCGATGCCGAGTACCTGAAGTCGCTGCTTGAGGCGGAAGGTTTCCCCGTTGACATTGTGCGCAGCGATGACGAACACGAGATTGAGTCCGGCCGCTGCTACTTTGTGCGCGTGCAAGCCATGCACCTTCGGTTCGCTAAGCGCATCTACGCCAACACCTTCAAGCAGCGGGCCAACGATGACGTCCAGCCGGGCGCACAAACCCTGCGCTGGCAGAAGCGCGAACTGATCGGCGCGGGCGCGGCCACCGGCGGGTGCCTGCTGGGCATACCCGTGGCGCTGATCTTCAAGGGCGGCGCGCTGATGGCTGTGCTTGCCGGCGGCGCGTTTTCGCTGATTGCGATGCTGATGACGCTGGTGATCACGGTCGGCAGCGGCGGCCCGCCCACGGTGCAGCAGCAAGGCGGCGGCGTGACAACAACGCACGTGGCAACACGTCGCGAATCCGGCGAGCGCCGCAAGGACTAGCGCACAACGATCATGAACTGGCGCTGGGCCGTGTTGCCCGCGCTGTCGCGCACCTGTACGGTAAACGTGTAGTTGCCCAGCGTGGTCGGCGTGCCGCTGATTGTTGTGGCGCCCGTATCCAACGGCGCCTGCGCCACATGGATCGGCGCGGTGGCCTGTGCCGCCAGCTCCGTGCATGTAAAAAGCCGCGTGCCGTCCGCGCTGTAACAGATCGCCTCATACTGCTGCCCACCCGGTACCGTGACAGCCGTGCCCGGCTGTGCAAACACGTCATCGAACACAAACCCCGCCGGCCGGCCGTACTCGCGCGCTGAGCCGTAGCCGCGCAGGATGACGCGGCGCCCGCAGGCGCTCACGTCGCCGCCGGTCAGCGTGCCGTCAAACGTGCCGGTTGCGCTGACGCTCGTCAGTGTCACGGGGTTGGCGCTGGTCCAGGCTGTGTCCAGCGGCATCGTGAACTTGTGCACGCGCGGCGCGGCTGCGGTCTTCTCGACCAGGTAGGGCGTGCCGCTGACCGGCTCAATGAACAGCGTCTCGCAATTCTGGCTGCCGCCGGGATATGTAAACCAGAACTCGTCATGCCCGACATTGATCGGCGCGCCGGGCGTGGACGGGACCGTCGGCTCAACGATGCGCAGCAGACAGCAGTTGGTGCGGTTCAGCGCGTTGTCGCCGAAGTCACCGATGAAAATGCAGTCCGTGCCGCCGGGGCCGGGCCCGATGGCGATATCCTCCCAGTCCACAGCCGTCGCGGTCACTGCGTAGTGCTGCAGCACGTTGCCCTGCGCGTCAATCGCGTAAAACTCCGGGCCCGCACCGCTGTCATCGTGGACCCAGAACACTCCCGGCTGGCTGCGGCTGGCGACCATGCCCGAAACTTCGGAAAGCCGCCCGCCGCCCAGGGACTGGTCAAGGTTGCCTGCAAAGCTGAACGCGCCCCAGTTCAAGGCGGCGTGCTTGCCGTCGAGCGTCAGGCCCGGCGGCAGCGCGGCTACAATGACGTGCCATGTATAGCCCGTGCCGGACCCGCCGGTCGCGTAAAGGTTCCGGTTGTACGGCGAGCCGCCGACCGCAAACGGCAGGATCGAAGTCGTGATCTGCAACGGGGCGTTGGCCAGCACAGCCAGCGAGAAGTTCTGGCGGTGGGTAAACGTGCCGAAGCTGAGGGTGATTTCAAAGCTGTAGCTGCCGACCGCGCTGGGCGTGCCCGACAGCAATCCGTCGCCCATGCTGCCGCTGAGCGCAATGCCGGGCGGCAGCGCGCCGCTGCTTACGGTCCACAGCAGTGTCGGCTCAGTGTTATGCGGGCCGTTCCACCACAGCGGGTGCTGGTAGGGCAGGTCTTTGCCAGCGGCCACGAGCACGCCCGGCGTAATCGCCAGCGTCACGCTGTCCACGGCGCCGGCACCGCCGCCCTCATCCTCTTGTTTGCAGGCAGAAATGGCGAGGCAAACAAGCAACAACAAGATGATCGTCCTGCGCATCACAACAGCGTAGCACGCGACAGTGCCGCAATCGCGGGCGGCATGAGTTTGTTTAGCGAACGCGAGAAGGACGCCCGTCACTGCCCGGCAAGCTGGCCCATCTTGATATCGACTTCGTAGGTTTCGCCGTCGCGCCAGAACTTGAAGCGCACGATGTCGCCGGCCTTCTTGTTCGTGTTCAGCCAGACCTTGAAGTCCTGGGTCATGGTGCCGGGCTTGGTCACCGTGCCGTCGCTGTCTTTCTCGGCTGCGTGGCCGGCCTCGATGCCTTCATACTCGAGCAGCACGTCGCCGGCCTTCACGCCTTTGTGGTAGGCGTCGAACCACGGACTTACGTTGCTGACGTACAAGCCGCGCTCGCAGCGCGTGTCCAGCAGCTTGTCGCCGGTCCAGAAGCCGGGAAACACGCTGTTCACGCCGATGGTGCGCGTGCCAAGGTGCTTGGGCGGGCCTTCGGGGTAGTTGATGGCATAGATTTTCACTTCGTGTTTCTCGCCGTCCTTGACCCAGTCCGGCGGCGCGATACGAAAGCCGTGCTCGGGGTTGGGCGCGTAGCCCGTGCCGATCAGCCATTCTTCGCGAAAGTCCGCCTTGGTGCGCTGCCACAGCTTGCCATTGATGTAGATCTCAATCTCGCAGGCCTCGGTGTTCAAATCGGGGTCGGCGGCCCAGCCGCGCAGCCACTTTTCGTCGGCATGCCAGAAGCCGCCCATCGGGTCGGTGTTTTCTTCCATGCGGTAGGTGCGCGGGCTGCCCTGCAGCTCGACCTTCGGCCCGTGGCCGTAGTTCAAGCCGTAGGCGCGAATCGTGTGCGTCTTGCCGTCCAGCAGCACCCCCGGCGTGGTTGTAACGAAACCGTGGTAGGGGTCGGGCGTCTGCTTGCTGTTGCGCAGGTTGTCGTGGCGGCAGTTTGCGGCGATGGTCGTGAACAGCTCGCCGTCAATCCAGATTTCAACGTCGTTGCTGCCCTGCCCGGCATCAGGGTCGTAGCTCCAGCCGGCAATCACCACGCGGTTGACGATCTCGAGGCGGCCGATCGGCGGCTGGTTGGCCAGGCCGCCGCGGTTGCTGACTACGCGGGGGCTGCCGTCGATTTCGTGCTCGGTGCCGTTTTGCAGATCGACGGCGTACACCTGCACCGTGTGCTCGGCGCCGTCGTTCAGGGCGTTGGGCCAATCCATTTTGAAGGCGCAGGTATCAACGGGCGCGATTTTGCGCTTGAGCAGTTCTTCGTTCTTCTGGTTGGCCTTCAGTTCGGCGACCTTTTCGCCGTCAATGCGCACGACCAGCGTTACCGGCTTCTTGTTGTCGTCGGGGTCCCAGGCGTAGCCGCTGATGCCCTTTTCGGGCGTGGCTTCTTCCAGCTTGCCGCGCGGGTTGGTGCCGATCACCCGGCTGCGCGGCGAGCCTGAAAGCTCGGTGCGGCCGTGCTGGTCTTTGCGAAACACGAAGGCGCGCACCATGTGCAGCTCGGCGTCCTGCAATTGCTCAGGTTTGTCGATGTTGAAGCGCCAGATGACACCCTGCTGCTTGTGGTCTTCGCGTTTGTCGGCGCGCACTTCATAGGCCGGCTTGTCGTCGATCAGCACCTCAATGAACATCTGCGCTTCGCGGTCGGCCTTGCACACCACCCAGCCGTTGATGCGCGTGGCGCTGACTTCGCCCAGCGCGCCCTCAAGGTTGGGGTTGTGGTTCTGGCCTTCCACGGTTTCAACCAGCACCGCCTCGGGCTCGGCTTCCTTGGCTGCTTCCGCGGTGGCCTTGTCGCCGGCTTCGGCCTTGGCCGCTTCGGCCTTTGCGCGCTCGGCGTCTTTGCGGGCTTGCTCGTCCTGTTCGGATTTGCGGCGGGCGGCCTCGGCTGCGTCCAGCTCGGCTTGCATTGCGCGGCGCCGCTCTTCATCGGCGTCGCGCGCGTCGCGCTGGTCAGCTTCGCGGGCGGCCTTGGCGGCTTCGGCGTCGGCGGCGTCTTTGCGGGCGGCTTCCAGGGCCGCGGCCTCGACGTCGGCGCGGCGGGCGCGGTTGGCGGCGGCGCTGTCAGCACCAAACTGCTGTTCAAGCCACGGCCATGCCGCCATGCCGCCAAGCAGCAACGCCGCGCAGATGCCCACGCCGATCAACCACATCGATCCCGAACGCATGGCCACAATGGTAATGCCGCGGGCCCCAAGGGCAAACACGATTGCCCGTTGATCCGCCGGATGTGAACAAGTGAAACACGTTACCTGCACTCTAGGAGAGCGCCATGAAAGCGTTTGTCGCGATTCTTGCGGTTTGCGCCTGCGCGTCGCTGCCGGCGCAGGACCAGCTTGCGGTCTCGGGTACCGTAGCCGACGGGTTTGAGCGCGCAATTCTGGTCAACGTGAACTTTGGCGGCGCACCCCAGTCCCTGACCCTTACACTGAACATTGCCGCCACCAGCGGGTCGGCAGGACTGGATGTTGAACTGATCGACCTGGATGAACTGGCGGCCAACGGCAGCACCGCCGCAACCGTTGAAGACAGCGACCCGGGTACCGGCAACATCATGCTGACGTTGCCCACGGGCAACTACAGCGGCACCCGCCAGTTCGCGATCCTGGTTTACACCAACACCAACGGCACGTCACCGTTTTCAGGCACGCTCAGCGAAGCGACTCTGGCGCCGGGGTCCATGACGCTGGCTGGACAGGTGACAAACAATGTCAGCGCGGTACCGGCGCGGCAAACCCTGTTTGACCGCAGCGCGCGACATGTGGTCGAACACCCGGGCGCGCGCACGACCACCAGCGATGTACGTGTCAACTTTGGCGGCGGCACACAAGCCGTCACGTTCTGGGTCAGCGCCATCACCTTTGCGGGCGACACGACTGTCCAGGTGTACGAGATTGACAGCACCGGGGCTGAGCAACTCCTCGGCAGCACAGTCGCATCGGGGCTCGGCAGCAGCGAGATCAATGTTTCCAGTTCCGCCAGGACGGGCAACGTGACATTCCGGTTCAAGATCATCACTCCCGGCGCATCCATCGTGTCCGCGTATTGGGCAGTATTCCCCGGCACGGTCAGCGTGTCCGGCTTTGCGGGCGGGGGCGGCGGCGGCGGCGACAAGGGCTCCTGCACAACCACCGGCGCTGGCTCCGGATGGCTGGCCGTTGCGGGTACTCTGGCCGCGCTGGTGCTGGGTTTGCGCCTGTACCGGACACGCGCGTAATCGCGCGCCATGGTCTTGCAGGCGCGCCCGCCGTCGCCATGATTCGCGCCATGGACCTGAAGGGCAAAGTTGTCGTCGTTACGGGCGCGGGCTCGGGCATCGGCCGCATCGCGGCCCGCGACCTCGCCAAAGCCGGCGCGCATGTGCTGGCCATCGCGCGCAGCGAGGCGCGCCTGCAACCGCTGGTCGATGAAGTCAAGGCCCAAGGCGGCAGCGTACAGCCGCTGGCGTGCGACATGTCGGTGCTGTCGGCTGTGCGCGAGGCGGCCGCGACAATCAGCGCCGCCCACGCGCAGATCCACGCACTGGTGAACAACGCCGGCCTGTGGGCAGACCAGCAGCGTGTAACGCCCGAGGGCCACGACGAAACACTGGCTGTGAACGCGCTGGCGCCGCACCTGCTGGCAAAGTTGCTGTTGCCGCAGTTGCGGGCGGCCAAGGGGCGCATCGTGAACGTGGCCAGCGAAGAACACCTGAACGGCGACATTCACTGGGACGACCTGAGCCTGAAGGGCCGGTACTCGCCGCGCCGCGCCTACCGGCAAAGCAAGCTGATCCTGACCATGCTGTCGATTGCGATGTCTGAGCGCGAGCCTGACGTGCAGGTTAACGCGCTGCACCCGGGCATTGTGGGCACCAAGCTGTTCCGGAACTTCCCGCGCTTCATCCAGTTCTGGATCAACCTGTTGATGCGCAAACCGCAGGACGGCGCCAACGTGCTGACCTGGCATGTGCACTCGCCCGAGATGGGGGGCGTAACCGGCAAGTTCTACTCGCGGTACAAAGAGCGCCGCCCGCACGGCCTGGCGCTGGTCAAAGAGTCGCGCGAGCGCCTGTGGGGCATGGTCGAAAAGCTCACGAACGCCTCGTGATGTGCGCAACTACAGTCACAAGTCAGGTTCCGTCGCACAATTTTGTTTACAATTCGAGTTTCGATTCTGATTCTTGGATCATCAAGATTCAGTAGTTCTTGCAACGGCAAAATTGTGCAGTATGGGCATTAGCCGAATTCCTTTGCACCTAAACCGTTTTCGCTTCTCGCCCGTTGTGCAGGCGTGCCACACTTCAAGTAATTCCTGATTGTTGTCAGCACCTTGCAAGGGGACTGCCATGGTGAACCGGCTTCCTGCGCTGGTGTTCTGGGCCGCAGCAATCGGGTTGATCGTGTTCTCGACGGGCTGCGTGCAGGAAGGCGGCAAAGCCGACCTTGCACCCGCAGCGGAAGAGGACCTCAGCCCGGTTACCCAGATCAGCCAGAACGACCGCATCTTCTTTCTCAAACGTACGCACTTTGCGTTCCGGCCCACGGAACTGCAGACGCTGAACCAGATGGGGTACGAACCGTACCTTGACTGGATGCTGACGCTGCAACAGGACCCGGCCCTTGAGGCCGCGGCGCTGGCCGCCACGGTGGCCGACGTCGAGTTTCCCAGCACAGCCGAGCTGTCGCGCTGGTGGTGCTGGCTGATGGTGCACAACCCCAACGCGTTTCAAGAGCGACTGGCGCTGTTCTGGCACGACCACTTCGCGACCAGCACCGACGTGCTTGAAGCCGGCGAGCGCTACTGGTTCTTCAACCACATCAACCTGTGGCGCTTCCAGGGCACCAGCGGCCTGCCCGACCTGCTGCACAACATGAGCATCGACTGGGCGATGCTGAAGTGGCTCGACGGCTACGTCAGCACCCGAACCGCGCCCAACGAGAACTTCGCCCGCGAATTCTGGGAGTTGTTCACGCTCGGCGCCGACAACGGCTACACCGAGGCCGACATCCAGGAAGCAAGCCGCGCCTTTACCGGCTACCGGCGCATCTTTGTGCCGGACGCGGCGGGGCCGGGACGTGACCAGTTCATCATGCAATGGGACCCGAACCGCCACGACAACACCTCAAAGTCGATCTTCGGCCAGACCTTCGCCGGAAACGGCCAGCAGGAGTACCGCGACATGGTGACGTTCACGCTGTCTCACCGCGGCGTGGCCGAGTTCATCGCGCGCAAGATATGGGAAGAGTTTGTCTATGAAGACCCCAGCCCCGGACTGGTCAGCAAGCTGGGCAAAAACCTGCGCGGCAAGAACTACGACCTGCGCGCCTTCCTAAAGATGATCTTCACTTCCAAGGCTTTCTTCAGCAGCCGCGCGCGCCAGAGCATCATCAAGAACCCGATCGAGCACCACATCGGCTTCATGCGCGCCACCGGCCTTGAAATCACCACCAACCGCATGGACAGCAACCTCAACACCATCGGCCAGCGGCCCACCCAGCCGCCCACCGTCAACGGCTGGCCCAGCGGGTTCTTCTGGCTGAGCAGCCAGGCGATGGTCGAGCGCGCGAACTTCTTGCGCGACTGCGTGTACTACCGCGCCGAGGCGCCGCAGGTCGGGTACGACGTAAGCACGCTGATCCTGCCGAACGAGACTGCGGACTGGCAGGTCGTGGACCGGCTGGCCTTCCTGTTGCAGGTCAAGCTGACCGCCGCCCAGCGCGACGAGTGCATCCTGTACTTGAACTCGGACCGCAACAGCGGCGGCGTGTTCAGCCAGACCTGGGACTTCGGCGATGCCGTGCAGAAGGAAAAGAAGATTCGCGGGCTGCTTTACATCCTTGGCCAGCACCCCACCTATCACCTTCGGTGAGCAAGGGGCGACAGACCGGATGAAAAGGCAAACCCACAGGAGCGAACCATGAACCGCAACCTCAAAAGCACCGCCCGCCGCAACTTCCTGCGCGTAAGCGCCGGCGCCGCGGGCGTCGCCGCGCTGGGCGCCGTGACCGGCAACGGGCATACGCCGCTGAAGGCGGCTGCGCTGCCCAACCACAAACGGCTTGTCATCGTCAACATGCTGGGCGGCAACGACGGTCTCAACACCGTGTTCCCAGTGACCGGCGCGGAAGCTGCCGCCTACCTGAACAACCGCCCCACGCTCGGTTTCGCGCAGGGCCAGGGCCTGAGCCTGACCGGCGGGCCCGGCGTCAGCGAGTACGAGTTGCACCCGTCGCTGGTGAACTTCCAGGCGCGCTGGAATGCGGGGCAGATGGCCGTGATCCACAAGGTCGGCTACCCGCAACAGAACCTCAGCCACTTCGTCAGCGAAGATATCTGGAGCTACGGCACGCGCAGCGGGCTGGGCTCGCTGGTCGGCATGGCCCCGGGCTGGGTCGCCCGCTACGGCAACACCTACGCCCCCACCACGATGGGTGTGGTCAGCATCGGTGTCGGCCGGCGCCTAGACTTCGCGGGCGCGAACGTCAACCCGTTTCTGGTTTCCAGCGTCGCAAGCTTCAACTATCGCACCGACTTCAACTACACCCAGAACCACGCCCTGCGCCTGCAAACCATCCAGAACATCCTGGCCCTGCAGCCTGCCGGCGACATTGTCGGCGACATTGCCGCCGCCGGAAGCTCGGCTTTCTCGGCAGCGGCGCAGGTGCAGCAGGCCGCCAGCGACTACACGGCGTGGGCTGCGGGCAACTCGATCGTGTACCCCAACACCTCGATGGGCAACCGCCTGCGCGACATCGCGACGCTGATCCACGGCACCACCGCCACCGGCGGCTTTGAGTCGCGCGTCTTCTACACAGGCTATGGCGGCTTTGACACGCACAGCAACCAGCTCACGGCGCACGCCGGCCTGCTTACGCAGCTCGATAACGCGCTGGGCGTCTTCTACACCGACCTGGTGGCGCAGGGAGTCTGGAACGACACCGTGCTTGTCGTGATCAGCGAGTTCGGGCGCCGCAACTATGAAAACGGCAGCAACGGCACCGACCATGGCCACGGCAACTGCGTGCTGGTGGTCGGCGGGCCCGTCAACGGCGGCTTCTACGGCACGCTGCCCAGCGTTGCCGACCTGAACATGGGCCACCTCAACTACAACACCGACTTCCGCGACGTGTACCGCGCCCTGCTGATGCAGCACCTGGCGCACGACCCCACGCCGCTGTTTCCTGAAACACAACCGACCAACAACGTGCCCAACCTCGTGTGAGCATCATGCCGATTTGCCGCCACTCCCCGCGCAAGGGCCCAGCCATCCGGCTGGGCCTGATGCCCGCCGTGCTGATGACCCTGCTGCTTGCGTCCTGCCCCGCAAGCGAAGATGGCGGCGGCAGCGGCGGTGGTGGCGGGGGCGGTGGCTACCCGGACCCCGGGCCGCGCAACCCGCTGCCCGCGGACATCACGTCGCTTGACTACTACTGGGGCGTTGAGGCAATCGCCACGGGCCTGAGCACACCCTGCAAAATGGCGCAGGCCCCCGACGGCCGACTGTTCGTCAGCGAGCTGAACGGCACTCTGCGCATCATTGAGACCACCCCGCCGCACACGCAGCACGTCTTTGCATCTGAAAATGTGCTGACCGGCAACGAGCGCGGCCTGCTGGGCGTCGCACTATCGCCCGACTTCACGACCAACGGCTATGTCTATGTCATGCTGTGCATCAACGACGTGACGGACCGGCAACAGGTCATCCGCTACACAGCCGTCGGCAATACCTCAACTGCGCGCACGGTGCTGATCGACAACCTGCCGATCGCCCAGACCCACAACGCGGGCGCAATCAAATTCGGGCTTGATGGCCGGCTGTACGTCAGCGTCGGCGACGCCGAATTGGATACCAATTCGCAGACCAACGGCTCACTGGCGGGGCGCATCCTGCGCTACAACGAAGACGGCAGCATCCCGGCGACCAACCCCAAGTTCGGCACGGTGGATGCCGCCGAGTGGTGCCGCGGCCTGCGCAACGCGTTCGGCATGTGCGTGCACCCGACGACGGGCACGATCCTGATCACGGAAAACGGGCCCAACAACAACGATGAACTGAATTACGTGTCGCCCGGCAAGAACTTCGAGTGGGGCTCTACGGGCGGCATACCCGGCGCTGAAATCGGCACCAAGCTGCGCAACTGGGGCAGCGTGATCGTGCCCACCGGCTTGACCTACCACAGCGGCAACAACGCACCGCCCAACACAGCCGACGCGCTGTTCATCTGCAGCTACGACGAAGAAGTGGTGTACAAGTTCAAGATGGACGGCAACCCGCCGGTGAACATTGACACCGAGGAAGTGTTTCTGGAGTTCACGAAGAACTTCCAGGCCAACAAGCCGCTGGACATCATTGAGGCCAACGACGGCAGCCTTTACGTCAGCACGTTCACGGCTATCTGGCGCGTGTATCGCCGCACCGGGCCCTGACTACAAAAAGCGCGCGTACGTGCCGTAGCCCTTGTCAAAGAACTCGCGAAAGAAGCCCTCCGCCATCGCGCGTTGCGCCGCCGTGTTCTTGGCCTTGCTGCCGTCCGGGTACAGCGCCAGCGCGTTGGCCCAGTGTTGCGCAAGGCTCAGCATCTGCGGGCTCACGTTCGGGTCCAATGTGTCCAGCCGCTGCTGCGCCGCTTCGTGGTACTTCAGTGCCGCCTTCGTGTTGCCCGCCGCAAGCGCCAGCCGCGCGCCGGCCACGGCGTATGCAAACTCCTGCGTCGGGCGCACGGCAATGCGCCCGCGCTCGGCGTTGACGGCGGCTTCGAAGGCAGCGACAGGATCGTTGTCGTCTTTGCCCTTCTTGCGGTTGCCGGTGGCGGTGGCCAGGCCGCGTGCCCACGCTTCCCAGATGCTGCCGTCGGCAAGGCCCAGCCGGTCATCGCCCTTGTAGCGTTCATGAATCTGCGCCAGCTGGCTCCATTCCTCCATAAGGCCGGCAAAGCGCACCAGCGCGACGGCCTTGCTGCTGTGGTCTTCTCCGATGCCGGTGGCGTAGCTCAGCGGCGTAAGGCCGCTCAGCAGCATGGTCTCAACCAGCTTGCCGCTGAATGAACGCTTGAGCTGGTCAGGCAGCACGGGATAGGTGTCGTGCAGGTCGCGCAGGCCTTCGCGCAGGTTGCCCAGTTCAATGTTCAGCACGGCGTGCAGCGCCTGAATCTGCTTGTAGCGGCCCCAGTCCTTGCCCACGTCTTCGTACAGCGCCAGCGTGGCGCGGCAGATGCGGCGGGCCTCTCGGGCCCGGTCGGCGCGGTGCAGGCTGACGATCAGGTTGATCGCCAGCGCCGCGTGTTCCTTGTCCATGGTCACGTCGCTGGCAGCGAGGCTTTTCACGAACACCTTGCGGCTGAGCTCAAGCGCCTTCACCTGGTCGCCGAAGATGTGCTCGTAGAATTCCTGCAGGCTGTCGAATTCGACGTTCAGTTCAGGGTCGTCGCACAGGCGGCTGACCTGCTGGGCAGCTTTGCGCACCTCGGCGGCGCGGGTGGCATCCATGTCCTGCAACGCCTTCTTGAAGTTATCCAGCAGCTCGCGAAACACGGTCTTGGTGCGGCGGTTCAACACCGCGCGCAGCGCCTCGTAGCGTTCAATGGCGTCATTAAGCTCGCGCAAAACTTTCAGGTGGGCCTGGCCTGTCAGGGCGCCCAGCTTCATTTTGGCCACCTGGTTCATGGCCTCAACCAGCTCAAGCAGGTTGCTGGCCATTTCGCTGGTGCCGGCGCTCACGTCGGCCAGGTACGGCGTGCCTTCGCCGGTCATCAACCATGCGGGGTTCACGCCCAGGCCGGCGATCACGCTGGTGCAGAACTCGGCTGGGATTTTTGTGGACTTGAGGTAGCGGTTGACGGTGCTGACCAGGGTGCCGGTCTTGCGGGCAAGGTCGCTTTGGCTGCGGGTCTTGACCAGCACGCGCAAGCGCTCGCGGACCTGTTCGTCATACAAACGCGGAGTGACTTCCGTGCCCATGGGGCCCCCGTTGCCGATGTGCGAAAGTAGAATGCGCGAAATTATTGCATACACAAAGGGATCGCGCCATCGCGGATTGGAAAAACCCTGGGCCAGCGCCGTGCCCCGCAAAATTCTTATTTGGGTTTCCGGCCAAAGCCGGGTAATCCATATCAGTAATGTTCCCTTTCCTCTCTACTGGAGACCAGATGAAAACGATGCTTACGCTCAGCGTAGTTGCGCTGGCGCTGCTCGCTTCTCCGGCGTTCGCGCAGGACGCCAAAGGCGTGCAGTGGACCGACAACTACGAGGGCGCCCTCAAGACCGCCAAGGAAGAAAAGAAGCGGTTGTTCATTGAATTCACCGCCGAATGGTGAGGCCCCTGCAAGAAACTGGCCCGTGACGTATGGCCAGATGAGGCGCTTGCCAAGACCATCGCCAAGAACTTTGTGCCGGTGATGCTGTACGACGACAAGGCGCCCGATGTCCTCAAGAAGTACGGCGTGCGTGCCTTCCCGACCTTCATTGTCACCGACGCCGACGGCAAAGAAGAGATGCGCCAGGTCGGCGCGCCCTTCAGCACCCCGGCCGACGCCATCAAGTGGTTCGAAAAGGTCGGCGACGCCTTTGTCAACCTGCCCAAGTACGAGGCGGCCTACGAGAAGAGTGCCGACGACCACGACAATGCCATCAAGCTGGCGGACGCCTACGCCGCGCTGGGCAAAGCCGACAAGGCCATGCCGATTTACGAAAAGCTGGCTGAGAAGCTGCCCAAAGACGACAAGCGCCGGGTTGACGTGCAACTGGCATACGCGCAGGCGTTGATCGGCACCGCCACCCGCGAAAACCAGGCCGAAGTCGGCGCCAAGATCCAGAAGATCTATGACGACGTGCTGCCCGGGCTGGTCAAGGCCAAGGATGAACGCGCCCTTGAGCCCGGCATCCTGAACGCACGCCTCAAGTCCGGCATCGGTAAAGACCACGATGGCGCACGCAAGGACCTCAAGGCGCTGATCGAGGCCTTCCCCGAGACCAGCCGCATGAACGAACTCATGTACTGGGCCGCGGCCATCGCACAGCAGGCCGGCGACAACGACGCCGCCAAGGCCGAGTTCCAGGCGCTGATCAAGCGCGGCCCCGCCGAAGACGACTACGTCAAGGCCGCCCAACGCAGCCTTGACCGCATGAAGTAGCCAGATCTGCAATTTGAAAGGGCGGGCGCGAGCCCGCCCTTTCTGTTGGTGGCTGCCGCAAATGTTGTATAAGCAACCCGGAGGTTGACCGTGCGCATCCCACTCGCCGCCCTGTTGCTGCTTGCACTTGCCTGCCATATCCCCGGCGCCGCGGAAGACGCCCCGGCCCCGGACCGCAAAGCCGCCATGAAGGCCGCCGCGCGCGCAGTCGGCGGGTCGTGGGTCAGTGAAGCGGTCGGGCCCGACGGCAAAACATCGTGGGTGCGCAGCGAAACCACCTGGAGCGAAAACAAGCGTATCCTGCGCGCGCGCACGTGGTCGCTGACCGCAGACAACGAAACCCTCGACTTTGAAGGCGGCATGTACTGGCACCCCGGCACCAAGCGCATCGAGTACTTCGCCGTCATGGCCAACGGCGGTTTGTTCAAGGGCCACGTTGAGGTCAAGCAGGGCAGGCTGATCAGCCGCTGGAGCGCATGGATGGGCAGCATGACCATGCACGGTGAAAACCACACCGAGTACACCGACGACGACACCCAGGTGACCAAAATTTACACCAAGACCGGCGATACCCTGCGCCTGATGAAAGAAATGAAAACCGTGCGCAAAGAAGCCGGCTGGAAACCCGCCAAGCCCGAAGAGGGCGACAAGGACGAAACGCCCGACAGCCCCGAGCCCTCGAGCCTCGAGCACTCCGGCAAGCTGGTCGGCGGGCAGTGGGTGACCCAGACCGACCCGGACAAGCCATACAACGGCTTCACATACGAGTGGGGCATCGGCAAACAGTTGATCTGGGGCCGCACGTTCGCAGCCAACGCCGGGGCAACCAAGGTGCTGTACGAAGGCGCACAGTACTGGCACCCGGGCGAGAAAAAGCTGCGGTACTTTGAGTGCGCAACCGGCGGCGAAGTGTACGAGGGCGAGATTACGCGCAAGGGCGAAACCGAAATCTCCGCCTTCAAGGCCTACGGCGACAAGGGCGTCACCGAGTATGAGCAGCACAGCAAGCTCACGGACAAAGACACGCTGGAAAGCACAGTGTTCATCCGCCAGGGCGAAGAGTTCAAACAGGCCCACAAGTTCAAGTTCACCCGCAAGCCCGCCGACTGGCCCCCAAAGCAGGACAACTAGTCGCTGGCGAGCGGTCGAAAACGGCCGTAGCCCTTTCTGTAGTGCGCGACAAACCATTCGCGCGCGCGGTCGTAGTCACGCTGCGGGCCCTTGGCGCGCAACGCTACGTGGTGCTGGATCGCGTATGCAATGAGGTAGGGCCGGACGCCCTTGGGCAACGATTGCTCCATCTCGGCTGCTGCGTCAAGGAGTTTGCGCGCTTCCTGCGGCCGCCCGCACAACAGCGCAAGCTGTGCTTCGAAGGTGCTTATCTGGAACTGCATCTGCGGCGATGACGGGTAACTTCGCCTGAGTGCTTCTATGTCCGCGCCTGCCTCAGCCAGTGTGCTCTGGGTGGGTTGTTGCAGCGCGCGCAACGCCCAGGTCGCGTGCGTGAACTCCGGCTCGGGGTCGTTGGACAGGTCCTTGCGCAACTCACGATAGATCTCGAGCGCGCGTTGCAGGTTGGGCCCGGACTCAGACCATAGCGCCATGCGTGCAAGGCACTGCGCGAACAGCTCCACGCCGCCCACCGGCCTGGGCTGCACAGCCAGGTGTTCGAACTCGGCGACGCCCGAGAAGTACTGGGCGTAACTCCAGGGCCCCATCCAGGCGGGCCGAACCCGGTCGTCGATGAAAGTCATCGCGCGCTGCAGCAACGGCATGCCTTCCTGGATCTCTCCAAGTTCGGTCAGCACGTCACCAATCTGTGCGTCAAGCCGCGCCAGCAGATGGGTCGGGGCCTGGTATGCATCGCCCAGCACGCGCATTGCGCGGCACAGGGCCACGCTTTCGTCAAGGCGGCCCGCGCCCTCCAGCAGGTAAGTAGAACGGATGATCACGGCAAGCGCGTCGGTGCTCAACGTGCCGGCCCGGACAATCGCGCGCAACGCCGCGCTGCGCTGCTTGTCCACCGCAAGGTCTGAACGGTGCGCCACCATGTCGTCCATCGCCTGCGCTTCCAGCAACCGGAACGCGAGGTCTTCATCATCGCAAAGGCGCGCCACCTGCTCAGCGGCGCGGCGCAACTGGTGCACGCGCTCGGGGTGTTTGCGCCCGAAGCTGCTTTCCACATCGTCCAGAAGTTTGGCCAGAATCGGCCGGCTGTGCTCATTCAGCTTCTCGCGCAGTCTTTCATATGCGCGCAGGGCATCGTCCAGGTCGCGCAGCGCCTTCAGGTGCTGCTTGCCGGTCAGGGCGCCCAGCCGCATCTGCGCCACCACATGCATCGCCTCTACTACTTCAAGCAGGTCCGTCGCCATGCGCGCGTGGCCGGCGTGAATGTCAGCCAGATAGGGCGAGCCCTCGCCGTTCAACAGCCAGGCGGGGTTGACACCGAAGCCCTTGACCAACGCCGCGCAAAACGAGGCGGGAATGCGGTTGCCGGAAAGGTAGCGGCTTACGTTGGCCCGGCTTGTGGCGCAGACTCGGGCGACGTCAGCCTGGCTGTGGCGGTCACAGACCTGCTGGAGTCTTTTGCGGATGCCCTCGTCTGCATCGGAATTGGGTTCGGTGTCCGGCATGGTTGCTTCAGGGCTAAAGTGATCCCGATCTGAAACAGAGGTCATGTAGTGATTCTGTTCAGTAACACTACTATACGATTACACTCAAAGTCAATTGCTAAATAGTTACAGTGGCGATCACCAGCACAAACCAGCGGCCAACACGCCGCAACCGGATAGTGGGGAGAACGCCATGAGAATTCCGTTTTGCCTTGTGACACTGGCTGCTTGCGTGTGCGCGGGCGCCTTGTCCGCCGTCACTGTCAACGTCAGCAATGAAACTGAACTGCGGCAGGCGATCAGCACCATCAACGCCAGCGCCGCAGCCCAGGACGAAATCATTCTCGCGCCCGGCACCTACATGCGCGGCGCTGGCACGCCGGCCGCCGAGGAAAATGCCAATGCATCCGGCGACTACGACATCACCAAAGCGGTCAGCAACTCACGCGTGATCATCCGCGGTCAGGCTGGCCAGGGCGCAAGCACGATCATTGACGCCAACAACAACGACCGTGTCTTCCATATCTTCACGACCGCGAACATCACCGTCGAGTTTCGTGACCTGACGTTGACTCGCGGACGCGCAATCGGCGACGGCGCCAGCCTGACCGAGGCACGCGGCGGCGGCATCCTGAACCGGCGCCCGGGCACCAGCGCGACCACCAGCAGCGTCGAGCTGCATAACGTGGTTATCCAGGACTGCCTTGCGATTGGCGAAGACGGCGCCGACGGCGTCGGGTCCGCCGGCGACAATGGCTACGCCGGCAAGGGCGGCGCCATCTACTCGGCTGGCGGGACCCTGCGCCTTGAGAACAGCAACATCAACAACAACTGGGCGATCGGCGGCGACGGCGGCATGGGCGACGACGGCGTACAGGGCGCCGGGGCCGGCGGCAAGAACGGCGGTGAAGGCGGCGCGGGCATGGGCGGCGGCATTTACGTGCAGGCCGGAGCGCTGCACATGCTGAACACAGCCGTGACCGACAACCGGGCGTCGGGGGGTTGGGGCGGCGACGCGGGCGACGGCGACAATGGCGCGGGCGGGCGCGGCGGGGCCGGCGGTGCCGGGCTGGGCGGCGGCTTGTACTTCCAGAACGGTATGGCCACGATCACCGACAGCTCGATCAGCGAAAACATCTGCGACGGCGAAGACGGCGGGATGGGCGGCGACGGCTATACCGACACCGGCGGCGGCAAGAACGGCGGCGATGGCGGCGCCTGCGGCGACGTCAAGGGCATCGGCGTTTACATAGAGGCCGGCACCGTCACGATGACCCGCTGCATCATCAACACCAACGAAGGCATCTCATGGATCGGCGGGCCAGGCGGCCACGCCGACGACGCCGACAGCGGCAGCGGCGGCACCGGCGGCACCGGCGGGGCCGGCGGCGTTGCACAAGGCGGCGGTGTGTACGTGGACAACGCGACCGTCACGCTCACACGCTGCACGATTTCGTTCAATCACATCTGGGGCGGCGACGGCTACGATGGCGGTGACGGCAGCAGCGCATGGGCCAACACCGGCAGCGCGACCGGCGGCGCAGGCGGCGCGATCGGGGCAAGCGGCGATGCCGAAGGCGGCGGCCTGTACCTGCGCCGCGGCAACACGACACTGATCGAATGCACCATTGAAGCCAACATCTGTGACGGCGGCGGCAACGCGGCTAACCAGGTTGCCGGCATCGGCGGTGACGGCGACGGCCCCAACGGCAACGGCGGCGTCGGCGGACAAGGCGGCGACGGCGGTGCTGCGCGCGGCGGCGGCATTTACATCGACACCGCGGGGGTACAGGCGCGCATTGAACGCTGTCTGCTCGCGATCAACGCCTGCAATGGCGGCGGCGGATCTGACGGCGGCGAAGGCGGCTGGGGCTGGGCCAACGGTCGTGGCGGCCATGGCGGGAGTGGCGGCCACGGCGGCGTCGCGCTGGGCGGCGGCATCTATCGCTACGGCGGCACCCAGACCATCCAGATCATCAATTGCACCATTACCACCAACTTCTGCACCGGCGGCGACGGCGCCTGGGGCGGCGATGGCGGATCGTCATACGGGACGGGCATTGACGGCAACGGCGGCCCGGGCGGCAACGGCGGCCTGGGCGCGGGCGGGGCGTCCTATGTCCGCGCAGCCACGGTCGCGCACTACAACAGCACGCTGTCGCACAACGTCGTGGGCTCGGGCGGCGCGGGACTGGGCGGCAGCGGCCAGCTCACCGGCGCTACCGGCACTGCGCCGGCATCCGCTGGCGGCGGCGGCTACCGGGAAGGCGGCACCGTGACCAGCGACAGTTGCATCTGGTCGAACAACACGGCCACCAGCGCGCCGGACTTCTCAGGCGCGATTACAGCCAGCGCGACGCTGTTCGGGTCAGACACCGGCGCCACCATCACGGCCGGCGCCATTGCCAACATCCTTAACCAGAACCCGCTGTTGCAGGCACTGGCCGACAACGGCGGGCAAACGCGCACCCGCGCCCTGGGCGGGTCAAGCCCGGCGCTGAACGCCGGCAGCAACACCCTGACCCTGCAGACCGACCAGCGCGGTGCCGGCTTCACGCGCAGCTATGGCTCCGCGCCCGACATCGGCGCGTTTGAAGACCAGCCCGCGCCCGGCGTCAACGCACCGGTGGTCCTGCAGCCGGCGCAAGCAGTCACGACATCGGCTTCCAGCATCATCGTCTCGGGCACCGCGCAGGCCAACGCGCTGGTGCGCATCTACAGCGA
This sequence comes from Planctomycetota bacterium, assembly GCA_019636195.1. Lineage (GTDB taxonomy): Bacteria > Planctomycetota > UBA8742 > UBA2392 > UBA2392 > JADJRK01. The sequence goes on from JAHBYA010000006.1 coordinate 127,009, forward strand.
CGCCAACAGCAACGGGCAGGTGGATATCGGCGAGCCGGTGCTGGGACAGCAACAGCTGACCGGCGGCGGCACCAGCTTCAGCATCAGCATCAATCTTACACCCAACACCGTTCACAACATGCTGGCCACCGCCGAGGACGCGGGGCTGGAAAGCCAGCCCGCAACGGTGCCCACCGTTACACACGACGGCTTGGCCCCGACGGCGCCGGTGATCACGCTGCCTGCCATGGCAGTCACGGTGTCGACGCTCAGCTACACCATTGAAGGTACCGCCGAAGCTGACGCGCTGGTGCGCATCTGGCACGACGCCAACGGCAACGGCGTGCTCGATACGGGCGAGACCGTCGTGGAGTTTGAGCAACTGTCGGGTGGCGCAACGGCCTTCAGCATTTCCGTGTCGCTGACCCAGGCGGCGGACAATCACTTCCTGGCCACGGCCATGGACGCGGCGGGCAACGAGTCGCCCGCGGCTGCGGTACCGGTGATCACGCACCAGTCATCCAGCAGCGTGCCGGCGCCGGTTATCACATCGCCGTCAAGCGCGATCATGGTGCCCGGCACGCTGTTTGCCATCCAGGGCACTGCGCTGGCGGGTGGCCTTGTGCGGATTCACGAGGACAGCAACGCCAACGGCGTGATTGACGCCGGTGAGCCCGTGGTCGGCCAGCAGCAGCTTGGACCCGCCGATACGGCGTTCTCAATCCAGGTGGTGCTGAACGCGGTGATTGCCAACCGCTTCCTGGCCACCGTGCAGGACGGGACCGGCAATGTGTCTGCGCCAGCGGTTGTGCCGACCATCCGCGTGGGCATACCGACAAGTGGCGGAAAGAAGGGCGGCAAGAGCGGCGGCGGTTGCACGGTTGCAGCCGGCCCTGCGCCGTGGGTGATTGCGGGCCTGCTGCTGCTGCAACGTCGCAGGCGTAAAGACCGTTAGCGCGGGCAACCCCACTGCCCGTGCAAGACCGGGGGCGCCTTGCGGCACCCCCGGTTCGGTTTACTAGCGCAAACATGGGCCAACCAAGTCCTCTTGCCGACAGTGTCGCAGATCCGAGTCAACGCTGTCGTCTCAACTGCGAGTGTCAGTGTGATCACGTTTGCTCACTGTCAGCGATGTCTGTAGAGATCATCTTGAGGCAGAAGTCAAATGCTGTAACATTCGTGCATTCCATTATCTTGCGGAACATCCCAATGCCAATCAACGTTCGCAGCTCGTTCTATCGCAACCTGAACCTCAAGCGCGCGATGGTCGCGGCTGCACCTTTTTTGGCTGGCTGCTGCGGCGTCACAGGGCCTTTCGGCGGCCACATTCGCGGCCACCGATGTGGCCTCGTTGCGCACAGCCGTTGACAGCGCCAACGCCTCAAGTACCGACGACGTGATTGAGCTGGCGTCGGGCACGTACACGCTTAGCGGCGCGGCCGGGGACAACGCCAACGCATCCGGCGACCTGGACATCACCAAGGCAGTCGGCAACCTGACGATCCGGCCCGCGACGGGCGCGACAGTGATTATTGACGGCGACGCCGCAGACCGGGTGTTTCACATCAATGTGGCATCGGGCATCACGGTGACGATTGAAGACCTCACCATCCGTAACGGCCGAGCTGTTGACAACGGCAGCTTTGTGAGCAACGGGCTTGGCGGTGGCATCCTGCTGGAGCAGGGTAACCTTACGCTCACCAACGTCTCGCTGCTGAACAACACCGCGGTCGGCAACTATGGCGCGGCGGGTTCTTCGGGGGGCGGCGGCGGGCCCACAGGCGGGGACGGCAGCAGTGGCGGTAATGGTTATGCAGCCCGCGGCGGTGCGATTTACATTGCCGATGGCACAGTGCAGATCAACCGGTCAAGCCTGACAGGCAACACGGCGCAGGGCGGCACCGGCGGTGACGGCGGCTCCGGCAGCAGCGCTTTTTCGGCATTTGGCGGCGAGGGCGGCCTTGGCGGCGACGGGGGCGCGGCAGAAGGCGGCGCCATCTTCATTGGCGGCGGCACGGTGTCGCTGATTGCCAGCACCATTTCCGGCGGCGGGGCCACAGGCGGCGAAGGCGGAACCGGTGGGCAGGGCGGCACTGCGGGCGGCACCGCGTCGCTCTCAACCTACTTGGCTTGTGACGGCGGCATTGGCGGCGGTGGCGGGGCCGGGGGTGCGGCGTTTGGCGGCGGCGTCTTTATTGCAGCAGGAATCCTGACTTTCACCAACAGCACAGTTTCCGGTGCCGGCACAACAGGCGGAACCGGCGGCAACGGTGGCAACGGCGGCGCCGCCACAGGTGTTTCAAGTGTGTCTGTGGCCTACAATGACGGCGGCGACGGTGGAAGTGGCGGCAACTCCGGGGCTTCCGGCGGCGGTGGGATTTACGTTGCGGGGGGCATTGTTGCCATCAACAACACTACCGTTGCATCGAATGCCGCCCAGCCCGGTAGCGAAGGTGTGGGCGGTGCGGGCGGCGCGGGTTCAAGCTCTACCGGGAGCGCAGGCAGCAACGGAAGCGTGACGGCAACTTCCGGCGGCGGCATGATGATGGGCTCCGGGACAGCCAACGTGAACAGCAGCATTTTTGGCGACAACACGGCTGACGCCGCTGCAGACGTTGACGGTGACCTGACTGCGGGTGCAAGCCTGTTTGAAGTCGCGCCAAGCGGTGTGCTCACGCCCGGCACAGGGGCCAACATCATCGGTGCTGACGCGATGCTGAGTCCGCTTGCCAACAACGGCGGGCCGACATTGACGCACGCCATCGCCGCGACCAGCCCGGCGCGCAACACAGGCAGCAACCCGCTGTCGCTGACAACCGACCAACGCGGCAACGCGCGCGACGATGGCAACGGCGTTGACATGGGCTCATTCGAGTACGCATCCGGCGGCGGCGGTAAAAAGAAGAAGAAGGGCAAGGGCAGCAGCGGCGGTTGCAGCACCGGCGGCGCACCGCTGCCGCTGATGGCGGCACTGCTGGCGCCATTGGCTGCAATTCTGCGCAAGCGTAAACGGCGGGCGTAGTCGGAGCGCGATCATCAATGGGGGCGCCTCGCGGCGCCCCCGGTTCTTCCTTATAGTGGCGCCATGACTTCCGCCGCGCAGACATTGCAGCAAGGCATGAACCTGCACCGCGCCGGCCGCCTGGCCGAGGCCGAAAAGGCATACGCACAAGTCCCGCAAGGCGCGCCCGAGTTTGTGGATGCGCTGCACCTTTCCGGCGTGATTGCGCTGCAGCGCGGCAACCCGCAGGGCGCAGTCAACCTGATCACGCGCGCCGTGCAGATGCGCGCCGATGTGCCGGCGATCCACAGCAACCTGGCCGAGGCCTACCGTGCGCTGGGCCGCCTTAATGACGCGGTCGCCCATTGCCGGGCCGCGCTGAACCTGGACCCGAAATTCCACTCCTGCCGCGTCAACCTGGCGCTGGCGCTGGCCGCCCAGGGCAACCTTTCCGAGGCCGAGAAAGAACTGCGCCGCGCCATCGACGCCCAGCCTGAAAACGCCCTTGCACATAACAACCTTGCCAACGTGTTGCGCATGCAGCGCAAACCCGACGAGGCGCTGGCGGCTTTGCGCACTGCCTGCCGCCTTGAGCCGACCAACGCCGAGTTTTTAAGCAACCTGGGCCAGATGCTTGTCGAAGACGGCGACATCGAAGAAGCCCTCACGCGACTTGCCAACGCCGTCAAACTGAACCCGGCATTGCCTGCCGCCCGCAACAACTACGGCAACGCCCTGCGCGAAGCAGGCCGCCTTGACGAGGCGCAGCAGCAGTATGACGAAGCCCTGAAGCTGAACCCGCAGCTTGCCATCACGCACAACAACCTTGGGCAACTGTGCCAGGAACGCGCCGACTTTCAGCAGGCCGAGCGCTGGTACCAGCAGTCGTTGCAGCTTGACCCGCGCGCCGCCCGCACCGCTGCCAACTACGCTAGCCTTTTGGCAGAGCTGGACCGGCAGGCGGAAGCCGAGAACCTGTACGCGCAGGCCGTCCAGGTTGACCCCCGCTGTGCCGAGGCCCATATCGGCATTGCCGGGGCGCACCAGCGCGCCGGCAGGCTGGAAAAGGCGCTGGCGCACTACCAGCACGCTGAGGCCGCTGACCCGCGCCTGCCCGCGCTGTACGTTGGCCGCGGCACGGTTTACAGCCAGCAGGGCGACTTCACCGCCGCCGAGAAAGAAATCCGACGTGCGCTGGCCATTGATCCCGACGTTCCCGGCGCGTGGGAGCAACTGGTGACCATGCGCAAAGCAAAGCTGCCCGCGCAGGACCTGCATGGCCTGCAAACCGCGATGCAGCGGGCCGCACCCAGGTTGCAGCACCGCATGCAGAGTTTTCACTTTGCGTTGGGCAGCTACAGCGACGCGACCGGCGACTACGAAACCGCGGCCCGGCAGTTCGCGCTGGGCAACGCACAGCAGCAGCAGGGCCATGAAAGTCGTGGTCTGGCGTACAGTGCGCAGGACCACACGCGGTATGTGGATCAGCTCATGCGCGTGTTTGACGCCGCGCACATGCAGCGCACCGGCGGCTGGGGCAACGACAGCGATATCCCGGTGTTCATCCTGGGCCTGCCGCGCAGCGGCACCACGCTGGTCGAGCAGGTGCTGGCCAGCCACCCCCGGCTGTTCGGCGCCGACGAGCTGCGCTTTGCCCGCGACAGCTTTGAGTCGCTGCCGCAGGTCACCGGCGCAGCCGACCGCTGGCAGGCCGTCGCCGCCTTGACACGTCAACATGTTCAGCAGGTGGCGCAGACGCACCTGCAACGGCTGCGTGACCTCGCGCCTGACAAAGACCGCATCAGCGACAAGATGCCCGAGAACTACCTGCACATCGGGTTGATCCTGACGCTGTTTCCGAACGCGCGCATCATCCACCTGCGGCGCGACCTGCGCGATGTCGCCACAAGCTGCTGGAACACGCACTTCGGCCAGATTCGCTGGGCGAACACCCAGCCCAACATAACCAGCCACTTCCGCAACTACTGGCGCGTCATGCAGCACTGGCGCAACGTGCTGCCCGGGCGCTTTCACGAGGTGCGTTACGAAGACATGGTTGAAGACCTTGAAACCCACGCCCGCGCGCTGGTCAGGTTCTGCAATCTCGAGTGGGACGACCGCTGCCTTGAGTTCCACAAGACCGAGCGCGCCGTGCGCACAGCCAGCTTAGGCCAGGTGCGCGAGCCGCTGTACAAGCGCAGCGTGCAGCGCTACCGCAACTACGAGCCATGGCACGGCGAGTGGTTCATGCAATTGAACCAGATCCAGAACACCCCGGCATGACTGCCGGCGCTCGACGGACCCGCTACACCTTCATGTCGATCAACTGCGCGCGATGGCCGCAGGCGCCGCAGCGGGCTTGCAACTCGTACATGGCGGTGCCGTCGGCGCCGACTTCTTGCGGGGTCTCGGTGCCGACAAACGTGGGCGCCTTGCACTTGGGGCAAGTCATGCTGGCAATCGCGTCGGCCAGCGCCTGCGCGGCGGCTGTGCGATAGCGCGTGGGCGCGGCATCGTTCAAGCGCGGAATCTCGCCGGTGCCGACCTTGGGCAACTCGGCTGTGCCGATGCGGACATCATCGCTCATTGGCTCGCCCAACTCAGGCATCATGTCGGTCATGCTGGGCGAAAGCGCCTGCGTCTCAAGGGTTACGGGCTTCGATGGCGCTTCCGGCATCATGTCAGTCATGCTGGGTGACAACGCCTGTGCTTCAAGGGTTGCCGGTCTTGCAGGCTCGGGGGCGGGCGCGGGCGGCGGCGCGGGCGGGGCAGGTTGCGGCGGCGGCGAAACACCCGTCGCTGGCGCTCCGGGCTCTTGCTGCTTTGGTTCGCCCGGCTTCTTGCTGACCACGACGACCACGGCGACGACGATCGCCACCAGCACAAGCACCACAATGATTGCGATTACAAAGACCGGCACGCGAGCCCCCGTTGCATGTTTCGCACAACTCTAGGGTGGGCGCGTGCGCTTCACAACGGCTTGCCCCCGCCCGCGCGACTGCTATGTTTCAGCGGTTATGACCAACTTCACCTGCAAGCACACGCTGCGCGGACACCGGGGAGTCGTCAACGCGCTCTCACTTTCTCACGACGGCAAAATGCTGGTCACCGGCAGCAAGGACGGCAAGGTTCGCGCCTGGGACGCCGCAACCGGCAAACTGCTGCACACGCTTGAGGGCAGCAAGTCCCCCATCGTCGGCCTGGCGATCAGCCCCGACGGCAAGCTCGCGGCCAGCGGCAACACCACCAATCAAGTCCTGTTCTGGGACATCGCCGCCGGCAAAGAAGGAGCAAAGTACACCGGCGGCACCGGCCACCACGGCACGGTCAACGGCATCGCGTTCGCACACGACGGCAGCTTTGTGCTCAGTGTCGGCGACGACCGCAAGGTCATGCGCTGGGACCCCGCCAAGGCCAAGCAGCGCGCCGTCATGAACAAGCACGAGGCCCCGGCCCTGTGCGTTGCGATCAGCCCCGACAACAAGCGCTGCGTGTCGGCGGGAAGCGACGGCACCGCGCGCGTCTGGGACATCGAGAAGGCCGAGCAACTGGCGGTGATCAAGGCCGGCATCTCAAGTGTGCTGGCCGTGGCCTGGAGCCCCGACGGCAAAACCATCGCGACCGTCGGCAACGACGAGAACATACGGCTGTGGCAAGCCGACGGCGCGCCGATCAAGGTGATACCGACCGGGGTGCAGGCCATCAACGCGATCGCGTTCAGCCCGGACAGCAAGCGGCTGGCCCTCGGCGGCACGGACAATCACCTGTTTGTGTGGGATCTGGAAAACCCGCAACTGCCGCCCAGCCTGACCGACCCCAGCAAGGGCGACCAGCGGACGAAGTTCGCGGGCCACACCAACCACATTCACGCAATTGCCTGGAGCAAAGACGGCAAGCAGGTCGTAACCGGAAGCAAGGACGAAACCGCCCGCGTGTGGGTATAGCCCGACCGTCAAGCCCATCAGGCGTAGCATCGGCCTCCGGCCGATGGCGTAACATCGCCGTCCCGGCGATGCCCAAGGCCGGGACGGCCTTGGAACTGCATTGGCGGGACGCCAATGCTACACTTGGCGCGTTCGGCAAACCGGCAAGTGACGAGCGCCGCTATGACCAACGACTGGCCCTTCGCTGACCCCGAAAACTGCGCGACATTCACGACGCCGCAGGTAATGCGCCAGGGCATGCCGGTGCTGCTGGTGACGCACGATGAAGAAGACGGCTACTGGCAGTTTCTGCACGGCGAAGTCACCGAAGAAGACCAGCCCATGATCGTGGCGCTGAAGACAATCATCAGCCAGGACCCAACCCTGAAAGAACTCGCCGACTTGCCCATAGGCTGGCAAGCCACCCGCACCCACAAAGCAGCCCCGTGGCACCGCACCCCCAAGCCGCCGGACGACCAGCCGTAACCAGACAGCCCAGCGACGTAAACGGGCGCGCTCAGGCGCGGCACGAACCGACTCGCGTTGAGTGCTCTGTTTATGGGCGTGTCGGGAACGGCACGCAGAGGTTTCGAATTTTCGCGGCCAATGGTCGCTTGGAAACTGCCCCAAGCGACCATCGGCCGCGGGCTGTGGTTGGCCGGGACAGACCGCTCAAGTACACTCGCCGTCGAGGAGATGAGCGCGGACATGCGGCTGTGGTTGGCCGGGACAGACCGCTCAAGTACACTTGTGATGCCGGAGGAATAAGGAACGGATCAGCTGTGGTTGGCCGGGACAGACCGCTCAAGTACACTCATGACGACCGACAGCGTCCACAGTGTTGGCTGTGGTTGGCCGGGACAGACCGCTCAAGTACACTCCACAAGCAACTACTTGAGCAGCAAAAGCAGCTGTGGTTGGCCGGGACAGACCGCTCAAGTACACTTGTCGGCGGGGGCCGGGGCTAGCGGCCATCGCTGTGGTTGGCCGGGACAGACCGCTCAAGTACACTCTTGCCACAAGTCGGCACCCTCGCCCGCGTGCTGTGGTTGGCCGGGACAGACCGCTCAAGTACACTGTTTTACAAGGGCGTTGACCACACTTTCGGGCTGTGGTTGGCCGGGACAGACCGCTCAAGTACACTGCGGGGCGCCGTCGTCGTAGCGCGCGATCGGCTGTGGTTGGCCGGGACAGACCGCTCAAGTACACTCGCGACGATGGGCAAGGCGCTGCGCGAGCAGCTGTGGTTGGCCGGGACAGACCGCTCAAGTACACTCAGGTCGCCCTCGAGCGTGGCAAGGTCAGCGCTGTGGTTGGCCGGGACAGACCGCTCAAGTACACTAGTTCATCGCCGAGTGCATGCGTGAGTACGGCTGTGGTTGGCCGGGACAGACCGCTCAAGTACACTACCTAAGCTGCAACTCCGCGCTGTGCGCGGAGTTGCAGCTTAAAACTTGATCTAAAACAGCTCATACTGGTGCGGTGGCTCCTCAACAGGTTCCGTTTTTTCGCCAAAGAACACCTCCATCTTCCCGAACTGGCGGTCCGTTACGCTCAGCAGTCGCACCTGCCCCTTCGGCGGCAATTGGCTTTGCACTCGCGCCCGGAACCACCCAGCCGTCTCGTCTGATCTGCAGTAGCGCGCATACACCGAAAACTGCAGCATCATGAACCCCTCACGAATCAACGCCTTTCGAAAGCGCGTGTAGTTGCGCCGATCCTTCTTGGTCGCCACCGGCAGGTCAAACATCGCGAACAGCCACACGGCCCGGTACCCCGACAGGTCATTGAACCGTTCAATGTCTTCTTTCATGGCCCCCCACCGCTTGGACCTGAAACGGGGTCAGGCACCTGCGGAGCCTGACCCCTTGTCAGGGCTCGCGGTCGTCCGCCACCTCGGGGTACACAAAGTCCTTGGCCAGCGCCTCGCCCATGAACACCGCGGCAAGGCGCGCCGCCGTCCGGCCCGTGATGTCAAACAGTGTGCGGGCTTCTTCACGATGCATGTAACGGTCGGTCAACTTGCCGATGACGTGGGCGCGGGCTTCCTTGGTGATGTCTGTGGTTTCCGGTTTCTCGCGCAGGAAGCCGATCACCGCCTTGTCCACCAGCGGGCGCAGCGGCTCCATCAAGTCGTCAGCAAGGCAAAACGGGTTGTAGCGGTTGTGGTGATGCAGGCCCATGCTCGGGTGAAGGCCAGACGCGCACAGGGCCCGCGCCACGATCGCGCGCAGCACGGCGTAGCCGTAATTCAAGAGCGGGTTGGGCCAGTCGCTGTCGGGGTCGCGCTTGAAGCCTTCCGGCAGCAGCCTGCCGGACAGCGCACTCCAGTAGCGGCGTGCGGCCTGCGCTTCAATGTTGCCGGAGTCGCCGGACTTGACATCAGGCACCAGCGCCCGCACCGGCTGGCCGTCAAGGCGGCAGGCATCAAGCGCGCGGGCCTGCGCCTTGATCTTGGCGCGGACAATGCGCTTCCACAGGCGTTTGCGCACGGGCTCGGGGGCGTTGGCCTGGGCAGCCATGATCTCGGTCTGGGTGACGTTGCTTTGCAGGGGCAGCAGCATGGCGACGGGCAGGCGGCGTTCATCGCAGGTGATGAAGGCGCCGCCCTTCTGGGCCAGCAGCATCAGGACGGAGTGGGTGTACGAGACGCGGGGGTGCGAAACGACAATCACGCCGATTTCGGCGATGGGAATCATCCGCGGCGGCTGGTCGTCGCGTTCAATGACGAGGTTTTCCAGCCGCACGGAGAGGCGGGCCGGTTCCTGGGAGAAGTCGAGGATACGGTCAGTCATGGACCGGCCTCACATCGCCCAGAGGTGTGATGATGACTTTCTGGAATCCGCCGGCCTGCAGTTGAAGGGCTGACTCTTCTTGAAATGACTTCTCGGCCTTGCTGCGCTTGCCACCTCTTTGCTTGGCAGCCGTGGACGCCTGCTTGTCACCATCCAACATCGATTTCTTCTGACGCGCATCCCGGTTTCTAACGAATGCGATCCGCAAGTTTGCCGCATCCAGCGTCCTGACACGGAAGATTTCCGGGTTGCCCTTCTCGGCCTCCCAGATAAAGGCATCACCGCCGACCAGTGAACAGATGAACTCCTCGTCCGGGCCGACTGTGCGGTTGACGATCGGCTTGCCTTCCTTCTGGCGCTGGTAGGCCTCCAGCATTGTCACGAAGCGCATTTCCCACTTTGGTTTGCCCTTCTTGTCGATGGTCTGGATGATCTCGACGTGGTGGTTGTTGCCAAGTTGCACGTGGCGCTCGGAGACGCCGTGGCCGATACGCTCGACAGTGTTCTTCTTGCGGATGCGCACCTTGTGGATCGGTATCTGCCGGCCGTCTTTCGTGGGCAGCGTCGGGTGCTGTTTCGGGTCCGCAAACGGGTGCTTTTTGCCAGCCGTAGAAGCAAAGGCTTTGCCTGTCCACCCCAGTTCATTGAGCTTGAGTTCAACGCGCTCGCGAACCTTCTTGTCGACAATGTTGGCGATGTCCTTGTCTGAAAGCTTGTCAACTTCTTTACGGACGTGAGTGTAGGGTCCGTCGCCATGGCGTTGGCCATGCTCGTTGCGGGGCGGGCTGTAGATGGTCTCTTCATGAATCGGGCCGCTGACGCGCTTGTCCACCCGGTGCGAAACGTTGACCCGCTCCACAGCCTGCCGAACCTGGTCGTAGAACTCCGGGTATGGCTGCGGGACGGCATTCTTGCCGCCGAAGCGCCGCCTGCCCTGCTCGACGGCGCGGGCGGCGGCGGTCTGCAAAATCTGCACGGTGCGGCGGCTGGTCATGGCCACACAGGCGGCGTCAACGGCGTGGTGGCGGTGGTCGTCGCGCGACTTCTTGCCGTCTTCGCGTTTGCCGATGATTGACAGCAAGCCCCACTCTTCGCGCAACTTGGAAGTGACTCCGCCGTTGACCGGCTGGATGCGCTGGACGCCCGTTGCGTCGTGCCGGTGCGAACCGCCGGAGTGCAGCCCGAACAGTGTGCCAAGAAAGTCCAGTGCCAGTCGGGACGCGTAGGCGGTGTTGCGCATGTCGGCTTCAGTGAATCCGCCGAACAGTTCGTCAAGTTCTTCGCTGGACGACACGTTGAAGCGCTCCAGTTTGCGCGCAATGGTGCGCTCATCACCCTTGAAGCGCTCAACGCGGGAGATGATGGACGCCAATTCTGATTCGCTGTAGGCCTCGAATGGCGTCTTGTTGCGCTTGCGGTTGCGGTTCTCCTCGGCCCAGCACAGGGTCTTGTTGGCAAAGGTGTTGTCGAGGTAGCGGCTGAACGGGATGATGTGTTCGACATCGACGCCGCGCCCGAAGAGATCACAGAATGGAATCGGACGGCCCGTGTACGGGCAGACTCCGCTGCACTCATCCCAGAGAAGCACTTTCTCGATGTCGGACGCCTTAGGGTCGCGGATGCCGCACTCTTTGGAGATGCGGTCAGCGGCTTGTTCGCGTTCGCGCTGCCGCTGCCGGTTCTGTTTCAGAATCTCGTCACGCACCTTGGCGTTCTTCTGCATTTCGCGAGCCAGTTCAACACGGATCAGCGCCGGCTTGCCGAAGCGGCGGATGATCGCGTTCACCAGGCGGCGCAACTCCGTGAGTGAACGGCTGACCACAGGGTTGCGCAGACTGGGCAGGAACTCCGTTACAGGCGGCAGCATTTCGCGAACCGGCTGTGCCTCGACCTCACCGAACAGTTCTTTGCGGGCGGTTGCGAAGGGCTTGCCCTGCTCCATGAGGGGCAGCAGCGCCTCGATGGCCTGGCGTGAAAGTGATGCATAGTCGGATTCAAGCCGGATGTCGGCCAGTGCTTCGGCCTGGGCCTTGCTAAGCTCCCATGCGCTCTCGGCGCGGCGCCTGAGTGCATCGTCGTCAAGGATGCTGTAAACGTCCTCAACGGCGCGGTTGCGGTCGGCTTCATGGAGCGCGAACCAGCGCTTTTCGCCGAATACTTCGATCATGTCCGCGGCGGTACGGTTGCCCTTGAAGCCCTTCTCTCCGCCGGCTTCAAGGTTGAACTTGTAGTGGCGGGGCAGGTTGAGCAGCTTCTTGGCATCTGAGAACTTCAGGTCCTTGTTGCACTCAAGCATGTGGATGAGCTTGTCGCGCTCTTCTGTTGTCAATGGACGCGATTCGCCCTCCTTGCCGACGATCTGCAGGTCATTCACCTTCTGCAAATACCGGAACCGCTGCACACACAGCAGGTGCATGGGGGAGCGGCGCCGGGCGGGTTTGTGGCGCACGCCATCGTAGATGTCGCAGGCCCCGATCAGGTGCGCCTGCGACTTCAGCGGGCGCTGATGGAAGATGGCGTCGTGAAGTCGTTTCTTGAAGTCTTCAGTAAGAACTTGCGGATGGTGTGGCTGCTGAGCGCTCCAGATGGCTTCGAACTCGTCTTTGTACTGCTTGCGCGAGGTATAGCGTTTGCGTACGCGAATTTCCTGCGAGCCAATTCGGTAGAAGTGCTCGCCAAGCGTTCGCGCCTTGCCTTCAGCGCCGCTTGGATCAATGGCGGCGTCAAGCTCAGCGATCTGGCCCTTGACCTTGCCCTTCTCGTCTTCGTCTTCCTTGTCGGCATCCTTGCGGTTGCTCAGAAACCCTCGGCGCTGCGCAAGGTGGTACAGCGCGCGGCCGAGTTGCTCTGGCTCAAGCCCTTCATCCAGCGCCCGTGTGCGCAGGTAGTAGGGCAGGCGCGCGTACTGCTCAGGCCGCAGGCCCGCCGAGAGGCGCCGGTCCAAGTCTTTCAATGCTGCATCGCGCTCGGCACGTGAATCTTCGGGGCCCGGGGCAAGTGCCGGCAACAGCCCTGCGGACGCCAAGCAATTGTAGGTCTTGGCCTGTCGGCGTGCGCGGCGTTGTCCCATGCGGCGCTGGGCGCGCATCAGGCGGCGCTTGGCGTTGCGCGATTCTTCCTTGCCCTGCCCCGACCCGAAGTAGTTTTCGACACCGGCCTCGAAAACGTGGGCACCCATGGCTGGGCCGCGCTCATCCCAAACCAGCTTGCCGGGCTCAAGACCTTCAGCATAGCCGGGGTCAGGCTCAAACAATGCCCAGCCAATTGAGTTTGCTCCGATGTCGAGACCGAGAATGTACTGCTTGTCGTCTGATGTCATTGGTTGCCCCTTGATTTTGCGGGCCGATATCATAACAATGACACTCAGTGTACTTGAGCGGTTTGTCCGGCATTCCACAGTAAGTCGTTCGGACTTTCCAGCGACGTAAACGGGCGCGCTGAGGCGCGCTCAACGCAGCGCCTCCCCGAGGGGCGTTTCGCGTTTAGTGTGAGCCACGACGGGCCGTGGCTGATGCGCCCCTACGCGCCTCTGAGGTCGCCGAGGATTTGGCGGCTGATTACCAGCCTTTGTACCTCTGAGGTGCCTTCGCCGATTTCGCATAGCTTGGCGTCGCGCATCATTCTTTCTACATCGTACTCGCGGGTGTAGCCCACCCCGCCCAGCACCTGGATCGCGTTGGTGCAGGTCTTCATCGCCACTTCGCTGGCGTACAGCTTGGCCATGCTGCCGGCCAGCGCGAAATCGCGGCCGGCGTCGCGCAGCCTGGCCGCGTGGTACACGAGGTGCCGGGCGGCCTCAATTTCCATGGCCATGTCCGCGAGCATAAAACTCACGCCCTGAAACGTGCCGATCGGCTTGTTGAACTGCTTGCGCTGCCGCGCGTACTCCAGCGCCTTCTCGTACGCGCCCGCGGCTATGCCCAGCGCCAGCGCGCCGATGCTGATGCGCCCGCCCGCCAGCGTTTTCATGAACTTGGCAAAGCCTACGTCCACCTGCTCCTGCCCGCCCGCGACCGCGTCCAGCGGCAGCTTCATGTCCTCAAACACGAGCTGCGCGGTGTCGCTGCTGCGCATGCCCAGCTTGTTTTCCTTGGCCTCAACCTTGAAGCCCGGCGTGTCGAGCTCGGCGATGAATGCCGTGATCCCCTTGCCGTCTTTGGGGTTCATGTTGGTCTTGGCTGTGAAAATGCAGGTCTTGGAGTAGTGCGGGTTGGTGATCCAGGCTTTGCGGCCGTTGACCAGCCAGTGGTCGCCCTTGCGCTCGGCGCGGGTTTTGGTGCCGCCGGCGTCGCTGCCGGCGCCGGGCTCAGTAAGCCCGAAGCAGCCCAGCGTCAGGTTGCCGCTGTCGTCAACGCCCTTGCACAGTTGCGGCACGTACTTTTCGCGCTGTGCGGCTGTACCGAACAAGTGGATCGGCGTAACGCCAAGGCTGATGTGCGCGGCGTAGCCCAGGCCGGTGCTGCCGCAGACCTTGCTGAGTTCTTCGACGACGAGAATGAAGCTGAGCGTGTCAAAGCCGCTGCCGCCGGCGTCTTCAGGGATGCTGAGGCCTAGAAAGCCGAGCTCAGCCATGGCTTTGAAGATGTCTTCAGGAAACTCGGCTTTTTCGTCAAGTTCCTGGGCGCGTGGGGCCACCTGCTCGCGGGCGAATTCGCGGGCGGTTTTCTGGATCTGCTGCTGGTCTTCGGTCAGGTCGAAGTTGGTGGTTTGCGCGTCGGTAATCATCTCAATCCCCTGTAGCTTCCTTATAAACGGTTGACGGCAGCCGTCGCAACCCGCCTTCGCCCAAAAGGGTTGCCGCGGGCCAGCCCGGGCTGCGCGTGCGTTCGTGGGCCATTGCGCTTTCGTGAAGGTTAGCGGACTGGCTTCCCGTCCGCGCTATGCGGATTTGCATAGCCTCTTAAACCCTTGCCTGTGCGTGATGGGAACGATGCGCCGTTGTGGGATCGCGCGCGCCGCCGGTCTATGAATGGGGCAGCAGCACACACCGGAGCCCCGCATGACGCCCTTTCGCCTGCTTCTGATCGCACTGCTCAGCGCGCCCGTTGCCGCGCAGGTCATCGACAAAGGTTACGCCTCGCACCGCCATGACTCACCGGCCAACAGCGCCAGTCACGAAAGCAAGTTCAACTCACAGATGGAGCCCGGCTTGCGGCTGGTCAGCGACGACGGCCGCTACTGCGTGTTCACGAGCCTTGCGACGAACCTGGTGGCTGGGCAACAGGATATGCTGGGCACGATTGACGCGTTCTGGCACGACCGGCACACCGGCCAAACGCGGCTGATGAGCCGCAGCGCTGGCACGCTGCAATCGCTGGGCGGCGCAAGCGTGAGCATCAGCGCCGACGGCATGTACGCCAGCTTTGTCAGCGCGGGCAAGACGCTGATGCCCAACCAGCAGGACACCAACAACGTCGCCGACGTGTTTTTGTACGACGCCGCGCTGGACACGGTCACGCTGGTGACCCACACGGCGGGCAACGTGCTGACCGCCGCCAACAACGCGGCAATCTGGCCCGCGATCAGCGCCAACGGCCGCTACGTCGCCTACGCCACGCTGGCGACCGACATGGCTGCCGGCGTCACCGACAACAACGGCACCTACGACCTGTATGTGTACGACCGACTGAGCGGCAGCAACACGCTGATCAGCCACGTCGCGGGCGACCCCGCGACCACCGCAAGCGGGTGGTCGGGCCGCCCGCTGCTGAGCGACGACGGCCAGCGCATCAGCTTTGCCAGCAAGGCAACGAACCTGGTCGCCGGTCAGGTGGACAGCAACGGCGACTGGGATGCCTTTCATTACAACCGCGCGACCGGCGAGTGCTTTATCATGAGCCTGACCGTCTCCGGCCCGACGCTGACAACGGCCAACGCCGCCAGCTACCCGATGGATATCAGCGGCGACGGCCGCTACACGCTGCTGCTGTCTGAAGCCGACGACATGGGCCCGGGCATCACCGACACCAACGGCGAGCTTGACCTGTTTGTGTACGACGCGCAGCTCAACACCACGCGCATGCTGACCGTCAGCGCCGCCAACCCCACGCAAAGCATGACTGTGGCGGCTTCCAGCGCGCCCAGCATCAACCACGTCGGCATCAGCCGCAACGGTGAGTGGGTCGTGTTCTCCGCCCGCGACTGCGACGTGATGCCCGGCCTGAACGACAACAACGACTTCGACGATGTGTTCCTGCTTGAGCTCAACACCGGCGCCGTGCAGCTGGTTTCGCGCCGAACCGGCGGCTGGATGGGCAACGGCGACAGCACGATCTGCCAGCTCAGTGCCGACGGCCAGTACGTGATGTTCCTGTCGGCGGCAACCAACCTGGTGTACCCGGTGTCGGACGGCAACGCCGGGCTTGACGCGTTTCGGCTGAACCGTGCCAGCGGCGTGATCCAGTTGCTGAGCGGCCCTGACCCGTCAACAGCGGGCGCGGGCGTGACCACGCAGGCGTACATCAGCGCGGACGGCACGACCGTGTACTTCGTGAACAACTCGCAGAACATCCTGGGCGGCGACTTCAACGGCGCGACGGATGTGTTCTGGGCCGCGAACTCAACGGTGGCGCGCATGCAGGTCTTGCGTTCAGGCAAGGCCGTCGGTCACAACAGCATTGACCAGGCGCCGCCCACACCCGCTTCCGGTGTGACGTGGCAGTACACGATCCGGAACGTCGGCGGCGTGGCCCTGAACCTTACGGGCAACCCGCGCGTCGAGTTGTCATACGTCACCGACTGCACAGCCACGATCACGCAGCAGCCGGCCGCGCTGGTCGATTCGCTGCAAAGCACGACGTTTGACATTCACGTCGTGCCGTCGGGCGAAAGCACGTGGGCTGTCAGCATCACGGTCTGGAGCGACCAGGACGGGCCCAACCCCTGCACCTGGACCCTGCGCGGCAGCACACCCGGCCAGGGTGGCGGCGGCGGCGGAGGCGGGGGTGGCAGCGAGGGCAGCGGCTGCGCGGCGGGCGCGGCGGCCACACCCTTGCCGTTGATCGGGCTGCTGCTGTGGCGCCGTCGCAGGAACCACTAACGAAAAAACAAACGCGCCGGACAACAGTCCGGCGCAAAGTTGGTGCAGGGGGCGGGACTTGAACCCGCACGGGTTGCCCCACTGGATCCTAAATCCAGCGCGTCTGCCATTCCGCCACCCCTGCGTGCGCGCGATTGTGGCAGGCAAGCGCGCGTTGGGCTAGTGCGCGGGCGGAGTGCTAGAACTCTTCTTCGTCTTTCTTTTCTTCCTTGTTGTCTTCTTTGCGGCGGGGCGTTTCGCGCGGGGTCTCGCGGCGCTCTTTGGCGTGGTCCTTCTTCTCTTCCGTCTTGCGCACGCGCTGGCCGTGATCGGCGTGCGGCTGATCGGCGTGAATACCCCCGAACGCGGCCAAGCGGGCTGGGCCGAGGCGCGCGACTTCCTGCGCGCGCTGCTGACAGGCCAGCGCGTGCGCCTTGCACGCGAAGCCGGCCATGCCAACCGCGACCGCTACGGGCGCCTGCTGCGGCTGGTGTATCTGGATGACGACCTGGTGCAGGCGCTGATCATCGCCGCCGGGCACAGCGAGTACACCGCTCGCTGGGGCAGGTCACCGACCATTGAGGCTGCCTGCGACCAGTGAGGGCGTTACTTGATCAACAGGCGCTGGAGCTCGTAGGCGCTGAAGGATACGGTTGTGCACAGATCGTCGGCTTTGGCAGCGGCGCTGTTGCGGGCGTCGAGCCTTTGCCGCACCTGCGGGCTGGCCTCGGCCATGTACGGCAACCAGCCGTGGGTATCGTAGCTTGAGCCCGCGTGAAACACTTCCGACGCGGCGTTGACGATCGCGTTGGCTTCACCGGCCGTCATGTTTTCCTTGCCCTCCAGCGCCTTGAGCTTGTCCACGACCGCGACCACCGCTTCGGCCATGCCGCTGCGGCACGCCTGCCCGGCCGACGCCCAGCGATCCGCGTCACGGCGTCTGGCCTCAGCTTCATCGGCCTTGGCCTTGCTTGCCGCTTCGGCCTTGCGCAGGTCGTCGTCGATGCGCTTGATTTCGTCCTGCGCCTTGCGCAGGGCGCGCACGGCGTTGTCCAGCGCCCTGAGACGTTCGCGCTCGGTCGGCTCTTCCGCGCGGCGCACTGTATCAAGCACACGGTTCAGCTTGGCCTGCTCCGCTTCGTCGGCCTTGAGCAGTTCCTGCAGCTTGACCTTCTCGCGCTCGATGTCGCGCTCGATCTTCTTGAGGTCAGATCGCGCGGTCGTGATCGCCTTCTCCGCCGTCGCCCGGCGGTCGCGCACCGGCTTGTATGTGTTGTCGTAATAGTCGTTGCGGGCCTTGATCGCCGCCTCGGCCTGGCGCTTGGTGCTGCTCTGCCCGTCACGCTTGAACCGCTCCGCCAGGTCACGCATGGCGCGGTCGAGCTCTTTGAGGCGGGCGTGCACCCGGCGGTACTCTTCGCCGACTACCGCGGCGTCCGCCACCAGCTTGTCAATCTCGGCGCCTTTCTTTTCGACACTGACATCCAGACTTGCCAGCCTGGACCACTGCTCGTCGAGCGCCTTGAGCGACTTCTCGTACACGGAGTAGGCCTCGCTGACTTTCCGGGCGTTGGGATTGTCGAGCGCGGCAATCTCGCGATGCACCCGGCCGATCTCCGCGCGTGACGCCACTTCGGCACGGCGGGCCGCGTCCAGTTCACTGCGACGGTCTGTTTCCGCGCGGCGCTTTTCTGCCGCCGCTTCTTCTGCGGCGATGATGACGTTGCGGGCCGCTTCTTCCTGGGCCTCATCGTCCAGCGCATAGTACGCTTCATAGGCCGCGTCCACGGCTTCCAGCGCCGTTTCAAGCTGCTTGCGCGCCGCGCTCCAGGCTGCTTCCGCCTTCGCCACTTCTGCGCGCGCCGTCCGTGTTGCTTCGAGCGCCTGGAAGAACTTGCTCGCCGGCGACTGTTCAGACAGACGCTGCTCGTACTCGTCCCGCGCCTTCTTCTCGGCGTCCCGGTTTCGCGCAAGCTTTTCGCGCAGGCCCTCAGCGCTCGAGTCCAGCGTTGTCAACGCTTCGCGCGCCCGCTCCGCGTCGGCCCGCGCCGTGCTTTCGCGCGCCGACAGCTCGGCGCGCAGGTCGTTCTCGGCTGCGGCGAGGTCCGCTGCTGCCTTTTCCAGGTCGCGTTTCCAGCTTGGCACCATCGCCAGAAACGCCCTGATTGCCGACTGCCTGTCGGCGGACTGCCTGGCGTCCTTTTGGCCGGCATGCCGGTTTGCGGGCAGCGCCCGCGCCAGCGACCCCGGCTGCTCCGTGTTGCCTTCGGCAGTTTGCGGCACGTTGCTGCCGCCGCTGTTCAGCGCCACGATCGTGACCACTCCGGCAACAACCACCGCCCCCAAGGCAACGAACAGACGCACCATGATCAGCGCCTTGCTGGCCTTCTTCGGCACGTGCGGGACGAGCGGCTTGGGCAGTCCCGGACGCTTTGGACCGGGCGCACGTCCTGCCGGGCGACGCGGCAACACCAGCTGGTGGCCCGGGGCAGGGGAAGGGGCAGGGGCAGGGGCGGGGGCAGGGGCAGGGGCAGGGGCAGACGTGGTCTGCTGCTGCCACTGGCTGAGCGCCTGGCCGGGAAACGCCGGCTTGCCAAACGATGCCGCGAGCGCCTGCGCAAACACGAGATTGGCCGCCCCGCAGGCCGGGCACGCGGTCCACAGCATCGCGTCCGCAGGCGACCCCACGAGGATGTTGTGACAATCCAGGCACTGCACACGAACAGGGTGCGCCAACGCCATGCGAAACTCCTGCGGGTCCAACGTCCGGCCCGACATTCTAGGTCTTGTCGCCGGACTGCCAAACCCAAAACAGAAGCCATTTTTGCGACGACACAGTTGCGTGTTGGCCTGCCGGTACTACCTTGCCCGGAATGGCTGGATGCCTGTTTTGTCTGCGCGCGTTTCAGGGGCCCGTGCCGCGCTTCTGCGACGGCTGCGGCGCGCGGCTGGCCGGCGACCCGTTTGAGTCCGCCCCGCGCTGCCTGGTGCCGCGCGCCTACATCGAGGCGCTGCGCGCCCTGCACGATGACCTGTGCGACAGCACCGACCCCGCCGACTGGCCGAAGATGCGCAAGGCGGACCGCACGCTGGCAGCGTGCGATTGTGGCAGGCAAGCGCGCGTTGGGCTAGTGCGCGGGCGGCGTGCTAGAATTCTTCTTCGTCTTTCTTCTTCTCTTCCTTGTTGTCTTCCTTGCGGCGGGGCGTTTCGCGCGGGGTCTCGCGGCGCTCATTGGCGTCGTCCTTCTTCTCTTCCGTCTTGCGCACGCGCTTGCCGCTGCGGTCAAACACCGGCAGGTACTCGGCGTCCGGGTCAATCTTCGCGTCGCCCTTGTACACCAGCAGCTCGCACACCGGGCGGCCGTCGCTGTACCTGCCCATGAAACGCTGCTGCGGCGTGTCGCCCAGCGCGTATTCGCGGTGCTTGCCGTGGAAGGCCGCGTCGGTCAGCCCGTCAAACAGCTTCCAGTAACCGTACCAGTCCCACGCGTCGGCGGTGCCTTCGGGCGCAGCCGGCGTGTAGTGCCCGGCAATCAGCGGCGTGGCGCAATAGTCGCAACTCCGGAACTCGACGAGATTCTTGTTCTCGGGCTTGACCTTGCTTGCGTCGGCGAAGTACTTGCGCGCGCAGTATGCGCCCACCGTCAGGTCGCTGTCGCCGTACACACTCAGCAGCAGGCAGTCCTCAGGGATCTGGCTGTAGTCACTGTGCGGGATCAGCCCGTTGTTCGCCTGCACTTTGCTTTCGTAGCTGAAGGCGCGGCCCGGCTGTACCGGCATGGCGGCGCGCGGCCTGGGAATCTTCAGGGCTTCCCAGTCGGCAGCCAGATTCGCCGTGGTCGCGCCGCCGGCGCTGTGGCCGGTGATCGCGAACTTGTCGGTCAGCGGTTGCACGCGCTTCTTGTCTTCCTTCAGGTACTCAATCGCGTCGTTGATGGCATGGGCCGAGTTGGGCGCGTAGTTCGCCGGCGGTTCCAGCCGGTGCTCCTGGTACTGCGGGTAGATCACGATGCTGCCGCGCTTGCAGATGTGGTGAAGCCACTCAGCGTAGCCCTCGGGCGTGAACGCGCCGTAGCCGTGGATGAATGCCACCACCGGCGCATGTTCGGGCGCGGGCTCGGCGGGCGTGTACAGCCAGTATTTCTTGCCGCCTTCGCCGCGTTCAATGACTTCGACTTTCTTGTGGGCGTAGTCGCTGCCGCCGGGGCCCTTTTCGGGCTGCTTGTCGGGCAGCGTGGCCTTGGGGTTGCTGGCCGGGAACTCTTTCTCGACTTCTTTTTCAACTTTCTGGGCCTGCACCGAAACGAACAGCACAGGCACAAGCAGCAGCAGACATGCAAGTTTACGCATGACGGGCTCCGGACGGGCAAAACATGATACCCCGGAAACCGCCCGGGGTATCATGTAGTCACTGATTTCGTCACAACCTCACGCGCCGCGCAGGGCCTTGCGTTCGGCGGCTGTCGGCAGGCTTTGGTTGGCGATCTTCACAAGGTCAGCCAGATAGCGCGGGTCTTCAAAGCTTGCGCCCTGGCTGCGCACCCACTGGCGCACCTCTTTCAGGCTTACGCGCCCGTCGTTGTCGGCGTCGATCGCTTCGCCCTGCTTGATCTTTTCAATCATGCGCAGCGCAAACGTCAGCGCGCTGCCCGTGGCGTCAAGCTGATCCTCAGCCTGCTTGCGCATGCCCGCTTCGCGCAGCCGTTGCCGGTTGCGCACCCGCGCGTACGCGCCCGCGCCGAAAGTCGCCAGCGCGCCCGCCAGCGCCCCCCACGGGCCCAGCCCGCCCAGCCAATCCGCGACGCTCGCCGCGCCGTCGGGGTTCACCAGCGTAATGGTGCGCGGCTGGTGCGGCTGGCCGGTCGCGGGGTCGGCGGGAAGGTGCGTGGGTTGGCCTTGCAGGTCTTCGTAGATGGGGCGGCCGTGATCGTCGGTGGCTTGCACGGTGGTTGTGCCCAGCAGGCCGTCAAGCAGGGCGCAACCGGGCAGCATGAGCAGCATTGCAACTATGGCGTATCGCATCGTTTCTCCGGGTGGTGTTTGCGTTCAAGGGCGCTTAGGCGCTCGGCGTGCTCGATGGTGGTGGCGCGCAACTGGCGCCGTTGGCGGTTGACCTCAGCGTTCAGGCCGTCCACGACGACAGTCAGGCGCTGCACGGCGTTGTTCAGCTTCAGGCCGACGCGGATCAGCCCGACCCCCACGGCGCCGATCCAGGTTGCGGCAATGGTGACGAGCAGCGGTTCCATCAGCTAATCCTTGCCAGAGCTTCGATTTCGGCTGCACTTAGACCCAATGTGCGTGCCTTGTTCAGGGCTGCCTCGCTGGCACTTAGGGCTTCAAGCTGCTGGCGTAGCTCCTGTGCCTCAAACCGAGCATCAGTCTTGGCCGCCGCTCTTGCTTCGGCCATCAATGCATCCCATTGTGCATCGGTAAGGTTCTCAAACTCACCTGCTGTGAACGTCCGAGCAGGGAGCAACAGCCCTACCAGTTGTGAACATCTGTCTTGCCAGTCCATTGCGTCTCCTTAGTAACCAATCGGTGTTCCTATGACGAAAATGTTGTAGGTCGTACTGCTGGCGTTCACGATCGTGCTTGTCGTGTTCAGCGTCAGCACTTGACTTGTCGAGCCTGATGGTGCTGACAAGCTGAACGTGTTGGACACCGCGCTGTTATCGTAACGCTTCCAGTTCTGCGTTCCGGTTGTACCTCGTGGATGCACGTCCACTTGCGGCACCGTACTTGTGTTGGCCTGCGATATGATGATCAGGTGGGCGCGGCTTATCCCCGTCAGCGTTACGGTATTGCCGCTGGTTCCGTTGCCTGTGTATTGACCAGTGAACACACGGCCCGCGCCAATCAACGTCGCTAGCGTGAAGCGACCACCGGAACCTGTAGCGCTGACAAACCCTACGCCACCCAGCAGCGTCTCAGCAGCCGGGGTGCGAATCGTGCTGCCACCGATCAGGTTGTTCAGGGCGCTATCGTCACTCGCCAAATCGCTCAGGTTGTTAGCAGACAACAGCACGTCGCCGGAATTGAGAACCGCCGCTGTACCCAAGCCCAGTGTGGTTCTAGCCGCGGTTGCCGTAGTGTCATCCAACAGCGTCCGGGCGAAGCTGGTCAGATCGGTAAGGGCCGCAGTCCCGGAGCCAGTGAAGTACGACAGCTTGTCAGCCGCACTGGTCAGGCCGGCAATAGCTGACAATTCAGCATCAAGTGGCTGGTAGGCCGACAGATCGGACGAATAGGCCAGCACGTTGCCACCCTGTCGCACCCGTCCCGTGCCGTTGTGAATCCAAAGTGTGTTGTCGGCGTCACCGGGGTTTGTCGCCTGAGGGGTAAGTTCCAGCCCTGTCGGGTCGATCAAACCATCAACCGTCAGTTTGCCCCCCACCGCAAGATCACCGGTGGTCGCCAACCCGCCCGCTTCGCCGCGCGCAAGCGCCGCATCGCCGAAGCTGATGCCGTCGCCCGGCCCGCCGCCAAGGCGCAACGCGCCCGACTCAGCATAGCCAGCGCCGGACCTGCCCGCGCGCAGGTAGCCATTCACGTGCAGACCGCGGGTGTTGTCGTCCGCCATTGACCCGTCAAGGATATGCGCGTTGAGCTCAAGGTGGTGCCCGCTTGCCGCCATCTGCAGCGCCCAGCCCTGCAGCAGCTTCGCCGGCCCGTCCATGCCCGGTGCGCCGAACGCAAGCGCAACCTCCGGGTGCAGCACCAGCCAGGTCTTGCGCTGCCCGTTGTCCTGCTGCGCCTCGCTTATGCCGCGCGTCGGCGGCAGAAACACGCACCCCCCGCCCAGCGCCACGTCAGGCACGCCGCCCGCTTCACCGGCCCAGCCTTCACTCTTGAGGCTCGGCCCGGGGTAGGGTACTTCGCCGCCGTCGCGCCGGCTGGGCGCGGGCACCCAGTCGTGGCTTGGCGCCCACAGGTTGTTTTCGGTGACGGCGGGGTTCACGTCGTCGGCGGACTTGAGCATGGCCGGCACATGCACGCGCGGCGGGTCATCCACCGGCGGGTCGTCCACGGGCGGTTTGGTGGGCGGCTTCCAGGTCGGCGGAATCTCCGGGTAAAACGGCACGCGATACTGGATGCGCCATCGCCCCGGCCGCGACTTGCCGTCCCAGATGTGCGTGCTGCCCTGGTGGTACTTGATCTGCGCCTCGTAGGGCGGCCACGGCGGTACGGGCCCGGCAAAGGGCTGCGGCACGAATGCAAGCGGCGCGTCGTGCTCGGGGTCGCCCGGCACCTTGTAGAAGGCCTCGGTACTGATGTGCCCCGCGCTTTCGCGGTACACGCCATCGTCGTCGGTCGCGCTGCCGTACAGGTGCTTGCTGCAGTTGCGTGCATCGGCCAGCACGGGCCCTCCGTTGCCGCTTGCCGCAAGCCGCCCAAGGTCGCGACCCGCGCCCTCGGCAAACAGGCCACGGCCGTTGGCGTGCTGCGCGCCGGTCGCGCCGTCGCGCAGGTTCAGCACCGGGGCCCAGCCCGGCGCTCCGCCGCCGACACCGGCGGACTTGTGCACCGGGCTCAGCGCCAACACGGTCAGCAGTTGCAGGCCGCCGCTCTTGCGCGCGCTCAGCCTTGACCCGTCAATATCCACCACCAGGTTGCTTGCGTTGCCGCGTTCACGCCCGCGCGCGTCGCTGACCAGCGGACCCGCGTCCACAAACTCGGGGGCTCCCCCAAGGCTGACCAGCAGCCCGCGCAGCCCTTCAGGGCGCGACTTGCGCACCGGGGCAAACGGCGCGGGCGTACACTCAGCGTGGCGGTCATCCGGCCCGAGCACGCGCACTCGCCCCTGCCGCGTGGCTTCACAGCCCGCCACAAAGAACCACCGGCCGTACAGGTCAGCGTTCTCGCTGCCGATAAAGAACGGAAACCCCAGCGGCCCCGGCTGATCCAGCTCCAGCGCGGCGGTGCGCCCGTCCATCGCGGCTGCGCGCATGGCCAGCACCGCTTCGCCTTCCGGCACGTTGCCGTCTGCCGCGAGTACCAGCGGGCCCGCACGAAACGCGTTGATCGGCTGGTGCTGCGGCAGGTCCGGTGCGACCGCGCCCCCGGCATCGGGCTGCGGCGCGAGCGCCGGCAACGCGGGCGGAGGCGCGGCTTCCATGCGCACCGTGCTGGTCAAGCCGTCGCGGCCCGCCCTTACGCGGACCTCTGCCACCGCGCCGGTCGCGTGGGTGTCCACAACGCCCGCCAGCGTGATTTCACTTGCCGGCGCGCCGGCCCACTGCCGCGCCATGGCCGCGGCGGCAACAACCAGGGCCGGGCCGTTGATCGCGTTGCCGCCTTCATCCTGCACCTCGAACAGCCACGGCGCGTGCAGCACGCGCTCAGGGCCTTCGCCGGCGGCGTACATGAACGCCGGGCCGTCGGACTCACGCGCAATGGTTAGCGCAATCTGCGGCGCCCCGCGCAGGCGCCTTGATTGCAGGGTGGGGTCGCCGGCAGGTTCAAGCCGGTAGGGCGGCGCCCCGGTGAACAGCAGCCCGCGCTCAAGGTCAAGCTCGAAGGCCCCGATCGCCGCGCTTTCGGCGCCGTCTTCAAAGGCGCTGCCGCCGGCGCTGCGCGGCGCCCGGCCCGTGGCGCGGGTTGCCTGGACTTCAAGGCGCGGCGGCAGCAGCCCTGATTCATTCACGCCGCCGACCGGCACCCAGCCGCCCTGCGCCTTGAACACGCGAAACGCGTAGCGTCGCAGCAAGGCGGCCCGAGCCGCGGCGTCGGGTGCGGTGCCGACCAGCGCGTCAAAGCCGCCCTCAGACAGGCAGGCACGGCGCGCCGCAATTTCCGGAATGCCCCACTCGTGCAGCACTTGCGCAAGGGGCCGGGCGTCGCCGTCGGGCATCGGCAGCACAGCCTGCCAGTCACGAATGGTCTCAAGCCGCAACGGCGGCCCGCCCTGCACCAGCAGGCGTGTGGCTTCGGAGAAACCCTCGTGACGGCTTACGACGGCTGCCTCGTCGATCGCCGGGGTGCCGGACAGCCCATGCAGCAGGTACTCGCCGTCATCGCCAACGCCCAGCGAAAGGCCCGCCAGCGCGCACAGTTGTTCAAGCAGCCGGCCCGCGTCACCGCTGAGGGTTGGCAACGCCGGCAACTTCTCCGCGCCGGCTGGCAGAACCTCGCCGGGCAGGCCCGCTGATTCGAGCACCTTGCGCAGGGCCTGCGCCAGCTTCGTCGGCCCCGTCGCGTGCAGCGTTGCGCGCCGCCCTTGCCAGCGCGCGCGGCGGTCGCGGCCGTGGACCCGGGCGCTGCCGTCGCCATGCAACTCGATGCGCGCGCACTCAAACTGGCGCAGCGTGCGGGTTGTCGCCCCGTCGCCGACGATCAGCACCAGCGGGTCGCCCACCGCGGGGTGCGACCCCGGCGGCAGGGCTACCTCGCAAGTTGACGGCTGCGCACCGCGTTGAAGCCGCGCGTGCAAACCCAGGGCGGGCAGGCCGTTCACGGTCACATGGATGTTCATGGTGCCTCCGGCGGGCGATGCAAGGCGGGCCCGCGCGTGCGCGACACATAGCGCCAGGCGGTGATCCAGCGTTTGTCATCAGGCAGTCCGGGTTGCGGGACGGAATAGTTGACATGCCGCTCCAGCAGGTCAGCGGCATAACGCGGGGCAGGCGGCGCGACGTGGCGCCCACGGCCCACGGCGCTGCCCTGTTGCACGATCTCGGTCTGGGCTGTGCCGACCTGCTGGCGCCACGCCGGCGTGTTCGGGGCCAGCAGCGGGTGGTCAATCACGCGCCGGGTGGTGGTGAAAGACAGCGTTTCAGTAAGCGCAAGCTGGCCCTGGCCGCTGTCAACGAGCTCGCGGTACTCGAAGTCCACGCGCCGCGTGAAGGGGTTGCTGCGCAACGTACGCTCACCGCCGCCTAGCGCCAATGCCTGCGCCATTGCGCCGGCGCCGACAAAGAAGCCCGCAGTCATGCGCAGCACGCTTCCGTCGGCCTGCGCGCTTTCACTGATCACATAGTGCCCGTCTTCAACGCCGGCAGGCAGCGGCATGAACACCCGTTCGTCCTCAGTTTCATAGGCCAGTGCAGGCTCTTGGGTGTCGCGGGTGACCGCAGTCTTGACGCGTCGATAGCCGCCCGGGATCGCGGGCAGCAGCGCGTTTTCATGGGCCGCGGGATCCTCGCCGCGCCGCAGCACGCCGCGGCCGGTGGCGCGCACACGCACGGGCACGCCCGCCGCCGTCACAACTTCAAGCGCGCGCGAGTGCAATTGCACGGCGCTGTCGGCGTCTTGCAGTGTCGCGTTGAATGCCAGCACCACGCGGCGCCGGTTGTGCGCCGCGCCCGGCGCGGGGTCTTGCTCGTTCACCGCTTCCAGCACCGGGCCGTGGCGACACTCCGCAACCTCAAGCCGGCGCACGGTCGCGCCGCCGGCCGTGGCCGCCAGATCCGCCTGCCGGCCCGCAAGCGCGCGCAGGGCAGCCACCGCCGCTTCCAGCGCGGCGGGCGTAGCGGCATGCAGGTCCAGCGTTGCCCGCCACGTCTCGGTCGCGCCGCCCCCGGCGCTTTGGCGCTGCCACTGAAGGTGCTCGGCCCCGCCCAGCACTTGCCCGTCAAACATCAGGGTCAGCATGGCTACTCCGCAAGCTGGTCATCGATGGTCGGCGTGTCCGCAGCCGGCAGGGCCACCCCAAGGCGGTCACGTGCAAACACCTGGAATGCGCCCGCGTCGTCACTTGACGTGTCAATGCTGAAGTGATCGCCCGCCTGCGCAGCCAGCGCGCCCTCAAACAACGCGACACGCAGGCCGGCATCGGGCGCCTCAACGGCCGGGGCAAGCGACACGCCATCGAGGTTCACCGCGCCGTCAAAGGTTGCAGCGCACGCAATGCGCACAATCACCTTGTTGGCAAAGCTCGCGCGCGGCGCGTAGGCAAACCCGCCCACGTGCAGCCACTGGCCGGTCGGCGTGTCGCCGTCGATCACTAACTGCAACTGCGAGGGCTGGCTGTCCAGCAGCAGGTCAATCACGACGCTGCCGGCGGTGTGGCTGGTGACGTACACCCACGCGCCCAGCGCAAGAAACGCTCCCGCCGGCAAGGCCGGGTCGCGCTGCGCCAGGTCCTGGCGCACGTCCACCGCCGTGGCGCCGTCGCCCGCAATCCTGAGCGATGCCGCGCCAAAGCGCTTGAGCGCCGTGTCGCGGCTGACGGCGCTCGCGCCTGCTTCAATGCTCCAGTGCGCCAAGCCGGCGTCTTCGAAGGCGCCATCGGCGACCGCGTTGCGCGCGTCAGGCACGTCGCCCCGGGTCACGGGGATCACGCGCAGGTTGAGGGCGGGCCCGTACTCGGGGCGCAGGCGGAACTCCTCCTGTCCAACCGGCACGCGGTGGCGCGGGTGGTCGCGTGTGCACTCAAGCGCAATGCGTTGCGTACGAACGCGCTGGTCCGTGATCACGTTCTCGCCGGCGTCCACGGTGTCGGCGCTGACGTGAAGCGCGGTGTCGCCTGCGTTGCCGCCGGCCTCGATCGCGTCGATGCTGACTTCATTGCCCGCCACGCTTTCACCATCAGTGTGCATGGCCCGCACCAGTTGCCGCACAACCTCGTCACGCGGGGCGCCGCGGGCTGCCAGCGCTTGCGCCAGCGGGCCCCGAAGCCAGTCGTCCAGCGCAAGCCCCAGCGCAGCCTGCCACTCCTGCGCGGCGCGGGCGGCGTCTGACAGCACAGCCACAGCCGACAGCGCGTCGCGCTCGGCGCTGCTGTCATTGAGGATGGCGACGAACTGGCTGCGCAGTTGATCCAGCGAGCGAATGGTCTGGCCGGTTTCCGTAACCGCGAGGTCGCGTTCGGCGAAGTTCTGGATGGAGGCAAACGCCCGGGCGAACACGCCCAGGGTCTCGAAGATTGATTCATAGTTCGGCATGGCATTCCTTTCAGGCGCGCAGCAGGCGCGGTTCAAAGGGCTTGATCTCGAGGTCGCCGGCCTTCACGCGCACGCGCACAAGCGCCTCACGGGCGGCGTTGCGCCAGCGCAGCGACAGTTGCGCGGCAGCGTCGTCGGCGCGCGCCGACAGGTAGTCGTACATGAACTGCAGGGCGTAGCAGGCCGCGGGTTCACACAGCGGCCCAAGCTCGTCCAGGATCACGCCCGGGCCCAGTCGCGCCGACAGCAGCGCGTCGATCACCCGCTTGGCGCGCAGGCATGGCTCGCTGAAGCCCTCACGCCCGGCAAAGGCGCCGTCCTCAAGGAATTGCGCGATGCCGGCTTGGCGCGCCAGCAGGTCATCGTCGGCGGCATAGAAGATGTCGATCACGCCCAGCGCCGCGTGGGCATGCGTCACGCGCAGGGTGCCCGACAGCCCGCTGTCATTGACGGGCGTCAGCTCTGCGCCCGGCGGCTCCAGCGTTGCGGTCGCGACCGCCAGTTGCCGGGCCGGGTCACGGTACAGCGTGAGCGCAAGCGCGGCATTGACCTCAAGCCAGCAGCGGCCGTTGTCGGTGTTCTCGCGCGTGGCGCCGTGGATGTCCCAGTGGCTGAGAAACGGCACGCCGTGCGTGGTTACGTACTCGATCATGGTGACTCCGTGGCGGGAGAGACCGGGGCGGACGGGCCCGCCCGCCCCGGCGCGGCGGGTCCTGACTACTCCGTGGCCAGGCCGGTGATCAGCCCGTGCCCGCCATCGGGGCCGTTCAGGATTTCGAGGGTGTACTCGCCGATGATCTGCGCCTTGCGGAAGTCGCCCGACTCGGCCAGCGGCTTTACGAAAAAGCTGCGGCCTTGCAGCGGCAGCACCTGCAGCTTGTCCAGGTCCAGCAGCAGCACCTTGTCGGCGGGCACCCAGCGCGAAAGGATCACGCGCTGCACGCCGAAGTCGCTTTCGTAGGTGTCCACCAGGTGGCGCAGCGCCGTGCTTTCGGGCTCATAGCGCCGTGAGCTTTGAATGAAGCTGCTGATCGCGCGCTTCTGCAGACCGTTGCAGACAATCGCGTTGGGCCGCCCGCCTTTCTCCCAGCACTCGCGCAGTGCGGCATTGAGCATGGGTTCATCCAGCGCTTCGTTGTCGGCGTCGGTGATGGCAGCGTCGCTGCCCGCAATGAACTGCAGCAGCCCGCCCATCGTGCGGCGCACGCTGGCGCTGCCCTGCGGGTTGTCCGCCGCCTTGAAGCCGCAGATCACCGTCTGCTCAAGGCTGCGCAGCAGCTCGCGCAGGCGCTGGATCACCTGGTAGTCAAACTCGCGCTCCACGGCGTGCAGGCCCACGGCGTCCATGCTGCCGCTGATCATCACCGTCTCAGTGAAGATCTGCGTGTAGTTCTCGCGGCGCAGGCGGTTGCGATGGCGGGCGGCGGCGGCGTCTTCGCCCTCAAGGGCCGCGTGGCCGATCACGGTAAGCGGCTGGTTGTCAGCCAGCGCCGCAGCCGTGCTGCCGCCGTAGCCGCGGGCGACGGTCAGGGTGTGGGTGCTGATGCCCGTGACCTGCAACACCTCGTCGCTGCCCTGGGGCTTTACGATGTCGCCGGCGCGAAACACGCCGCCGTCGTCAACGACAATGCTGGTGGCGCTGTTGTTGTAGCCGCCCTCGTTATTCACGGCCGTGAAGTTGGGATTCAGCCGGTCTTCAAACCACTCGTGGCGCGTCGATTGCGCCGCATAGCGCGGGCTGCCGATCGCGTCCAGCAACGGCGTGTCGAAGGGGCTGATCAAGCCCACGAGGTCGCTGACATCGTCAACGAGCTCGGGCAGGGTTGATCCGGCGTCGTAAGTGGCTTTGCCTGTGAAGCTCATGGTGTCTCCTTGCTGGTGTCGTGGCGCAGGCGCCTTGCCTGCTTCGGTGCGGGCGTCCTGCCCGCGCCGGCGCTTCAACTGCTACCTGCGGCGCAGGGCGTCGCGGGCGATCTGGACTTGACGTGTCAAGCCGCCGCGCCAGGCCTGGCGGATGCCCTCGTTTTCGGGCTTGCGCGATGCCAGCTTTTCGGGCGCCGCGGGCGGTTTGCTGAACAGGTACGGGCGCCTGGCCCTGAGTTCGCGAAACAGGCGGTCAAGGCCGGCTTCGTCGCCCAATGCACCGGTCACGTCTTCAAGCTTGAGCGCGTCGCCGGGGTACAGCAGGCCTTCACGCGACGCGCGCTCCAGAAACCGTCGTTCGAGCGCATGACGTACGTGCTCGGACTCGAGATTCGCGACCTGTTGCAGCGCGCCCTTCAGCGCGGGATCGTCACGCAGTGCCTCAGGCAGCGCGTTGCGGATGATATCGGTGATGGCTTCTCTTTCGGGCATGGGTTTCTCCTTGGTCTCCATCGCTTACGCGATGGGCTTGGACTCAGGCGACAGGCTCGGACTTGTTCTTCATCCACTGCTGGCGGGCTTGCTCGGGTGATTCAAAGCGGTCGGGGTCGTCGCGCTGCATCAGCTCCCAGGGCATGACAAGGCCGTGCCGGAGCTTGAACTCGTCGGCGGCAATGCGCTCGGCGACGCTTTGCTCAAGCTCGGGCTCCGGGTAATCGACGTGCAGCGTCGCTTCCGGCTGATAGCCCTCGTGCACAGCCAGCACGGTGCGCGTGGCCTGCGCCAGGTCATGCTCAAAGGCGCGAAACACCTGCTGGCGCTCAATGCGGTCCTCCAGCACCGGTGTCTGCTGCGCCAGGATGCTGACGCCGCTGGCGTTGCTGAGCGGCTGTACGCTCAGCAGGCTTTCCGGCACGCGCTGGGTTTTCAGCAGCGTGCGCAGAAGAAACTCAAGGTCGTCAATCAACTCGCGGATCGGCGCCCCCGGCGCCTTGAAGTTCACGCCGAAGGGTTCATTGCCGTTCACGGTAAAGCGGATCGCGCGCGCCGGCCCGACCGTGATGTCCTGCGCGGGGTCGGGGTTGACGATCTCCATGACGCCGAAGCCCTGCATCGCCACGGTGTGCGCGAGCTCGGACAACTTGGCATTGAACTCGTTGTTTGCCCACGCCAGCGAACGGCCGCGCCCCTCCACCCAGAAGCCGTCCACGGGGAGCCGGTCGTGAACGAAGGCAAAGGGAACGCGGCCGTAGCCATGCGCGTGCTCGCGCACAACGCGGCCGCCGGCGACGGTAGAGAAGTGCCCGGGTGTCCAGACATGCGCGAGTGAGCCGTCACCGGCGGCGATGGCGACAACCCCGCGCGGCTGGTCGGGGCGCATTTCGTCGGGCAAAACAATCAAGCGGTGCGCGGGCCAGGGCCAGTAGCGCACCTCGTTGTCTTCATAGCTTACGCACACCGCGCACACGCCCTGCAACCGGGCCAGCCGGTCAACGCCCAGCATCAGGCGATCCACGGGGTTGAAGGCATGCACGCGCGCGATACGCTCGCCGGCGTGGCGGGTGACGGGCCGGCGATACAACTGGCTCAGCACGTCGATCACAACGCGCGTGAGGTTGAGAAACTGCTTGTGGGGCCGACGCTGGAACTCAAGCGGCGATTCGTTGGGCAGCCGCGTGAGGTAACGAAGCTGGTCGCCGCAGTACATGTCAAAGGCGAAGCGGCTTTCGGCCATGCGGCGCGACTCACCGCTGCCGGTGAACAGGGCGAACAGCTCGTCGCCCGTACGCGGCTGGAAAACGCGGGGCCTTGCGGTGTGCTCAATGGCAAGGGCGAGCGCTTCGTGGTATGCATCGGTCATGCGTTGCTTCCTGCGAGGGGCTGAATTGCCCCCTTTCAACCCCAGGAAGCAGCGGGCACACGCGGCACGAAAAACTCGCAGAAAAGCGGCAGAAGCATGGGCTTGATCGAACAGCAGGTGGCGGCGGAACTGGCGGAGTGGCCGGGGTTTAAGGCCCTTGGCCTGACCGCCGACAAAATCTTTCAGAATCTTGCCCGCCCGCCCAAGGACGACATGGGCGACCTCGCCTTTGCCACCTTCAAGGTGGCCAAAGAGCGCGGCATTGCACCGCCGCAACTCGCGCTTGAGCTGGTGGCTGGCCGGGACACAGCCGGCATCAGCAAGCGCCTGAGAAAAATCGACACCGGCCCCGACCTGCCCGCCGCGCGCGCCAACCTGGTCGTCACGGTCGGCACAGCCGGCCCGTACGTGAACATCCAACTCAATCGCGCGGGCGTGGCGGCGCTGGTGCTGGCTGCGATTGAGCAGCAGTCAGCCGGCGCCGAGCCCAAGGACTGGCGCTACGGCGACAGTGAGGCCGGCCGCGGCAAGACGCTGGTGATTGACCTGTCAAGCCCGAACATCGCCAAGCCGCTTGCGGTGCACCACCTGCGCAGCACGATGATCGGCTACAGCATCAAGAAGCTGCGCGAAAGCCAGGGTTGGCGCGTGGTCGGCGTGAACCATTTGGGCGATTGGGGCACGGGCTTCGGCAAACTGATCGCGGGGCTCAAGAAGTACTTTCCCGAGGTTGAACAGCGCGCCAAAGCGGGCGACGACAAGCCACTGGGCGACATGAGCGTGCAGACGCTGAATGAGACTTACGCGCGCTTCAACAGCGAAAGCAAAGACAACGAGGCGCTGGCTGAAGCCGGCCGCAACGAGTTTGCCGTGCTTGAGCAGCACATCGAGGCGCTGGTGAAAGGCGAGCGCACACAAGCGGGCGAAGTCAACTTTCGCATCTGGCAGCACACGCGCGAAATCAGCCTGGCTGAGTTTGAGCGCATGTACGCGCACCTTGGCCTGAGCTTTCACTTGTGGCCGGTGGTTGATCACGCGCACAAGCAGGTGCTGACCAGCGAGCCCGAAGCCTTTTACCGCGCGCATTGCCTGTACATCGGCGAAAGCTACTACGTCGCCGCCGAAGACCTGTGCCGGCGCATCATCGCAGACTCGGTGGCCGGCCACGTCGCCGAAGAAAGCGAAGGCGCAATCGTCATCTACACCCACGGCAAGGACAAACCGCCGCTGATGCTGGTCAAGAACGACGGCGCCACCAGCTACCACGTGCGCGACCTCGCGGCCGCCATCTATCGCCACCGCCACTGGCAGGCGAATGAGCTGGCGTACGTGGTCGGCGGCGAACAAAAGTGGCACTTT
This sequence comes from Planctomycetota bacterium, assembly GCA_019636195.1. Classification (GTDB taxonomy): domain Bacteria; phylum Planctomycetota; class UBA8742; order UBA2392; family UBA2392; genus JADJRK01. The sequence continues at coordinate 160,690 of JAHBYA010000006.1, forward strand.
GAGCAACTGTTCAAGGCGCTTGAGCTGCTTGAACACACGTGGGCAAACGGTTGCAGGCACATCGACTTCGGGTTGATGCTGTTTCAGCAGGCCGACGGCAAGTGGGCCAAATCCAGCACGCGGCGCGGCACAGCGATCATGCTGGAAGACCTGCTTGACGAAGCGATCAAGTCGGTGCGCGAGATCATGACGGCCAAAAACCCTGAGCTTGCAGCCACGCCGGAGGGCGAGCGCGTGGCGCACGCCGTGGGCGTGGGCGCGGTGGTGTTCAATGACCTGAAGGCCGGCCGGCGGAACAACGTCAAGTTTGACTGGGACGCGGTGCTCGACTTTGAAGGCGAAAGCGGCCCGTACATGCTGTACCAGTACGTGCGCATGGGCAGCGTGATGCAGACGTTTGCCAATCGGTACGGGAAGCAGGAGCCCGGAGCGCAAGCGACGGGGGCGGCAATCGCCGAGGTCGCAAACCAGGCCGAAACGGGCGACGCCGCCCTGCTGACGCTCGACGAAGAATGGCGCATCTTGAAGCTGCTGGCGGACTTCCCCGACGCGGTCGCAAAAGCCAGCGACGAGTACGAGCCCTCGGTCGTCGCCCAGCACCTGATCAAGCTGGCCGGCGCCACATCGACATGGTGGACCGCCACGAAAGACACCCGCATCGTCGGCGACGACAAGGCGCTGAGCCTCGCACGGGTAAGGCTCGTAAACGCCATCCGCCGCACCTTGGGCAAGGGTTTGACCCTGCTGGGCATGACGCTGGTTGACCGCATGTAGTCAGGCGAAGCGGTTGAAGCAGTGGTAGCCCGCGGCGGCGTGGGTTTTGAAAAACTCGCGCGCTGATTCGTTGCCCGTTTCAAGCAGGTTGCGGTAATGCGTGGCGCGGATTTCCAGCGGCGCCATGAACTCGTCGCGCAGCGTGGCGTGCAGTTTCTCGGCTTCTGCGGTAAGGGCTGCGCTTTCGGCTTTGGCCTGGGCCGCCCGCGCAACCTGCGCGCGCAGCACCAGAACCATGAAACGCAGGATCGGCGTGTCTTCGTGCAACTCGGCCAACGCCGCGTCCAGCGCCTTGCGCGCGCGTGACTTGCCGGCCAGCGCGTCGCGCAAAAACGGCGCCGCCAGAAAACTGACCTGCGTGTGCGCGTCCGGGTGCGGGCTTGCGGGCAGGGCCTTGCCGCACGCGGCCTCAAGCAGCGCGGGGTCTTCCAGCCAGCAGGCAAACCGGATGACGCCGGGAAACCACGGCTCGGGAAACTCGCGTCCAAGCATCTCGGCAAGGGTCAGCGCGCCGGAAAGCAGTTGCGTGCGCTCGATCATGCCGCGCTGGGCGTGGATCTCGGTCGCCTGCACCATCTGCTCGACTTCGCGGATCATCGAGTGGCTGTGGTGCAGCAGCATCAGGCCGTCGCGCAGGTTGCCCAGCTCAATCTCGATCGCACCCAGGTGCCCCCGCAGCATGGTGATGGCGCGCCAGCGCGGGCCCAGTTCTTCGCCGAAGGCCAGCGCGGCGCGGATGATGCGGCGCGCCTCGCGCAGGCGGCGGCGGTCGATCAGCGCGACGGCAAAGTTGCTGACCTGGATGTAGGCGTACTCTTCACGGTTGAACTGGCCCAGCAGCGCGCGGCGCACGTTGGTTTCCTGCATGCGCAGGGCGATGTCGCGGCGCCCCACGCGCCAGTGGTATTCGGCGCGCAGGCTGTCGAGTATCAGCAGCATGTCGGGGTCTTCGCAGAACTTGGCCACCTGATCGGCGGTCTGCAGCAGGCCTTCAACCTGGGGCATGTCGCGCTTGCGCATGGCGACGCCCAGCTCTTTGATCAACTGCTCAAGCACCGGTTTGCTGTACGTGAACAGCTTGTCGCGCACGCGCTCATAGTTGCGCGTGGCGTCACTGAGCTCGCGCAGCATGCGGCCCTGGCGCTGGGACGACACGGCGCCGATGCGCATGCGCGCCACGACGTTCATGGCCTCCACCAGCTCCAGCAGGCTGCCGGCAAGCTGCTCGCCGCTGGCGGCGATCTCGGCCGAAAAGGGCGCGCCCTTGCCGGTCAGCAGCCAGTTGGCGTTGACCCCGAACTCGTTGACCAGCGCGGAGCAAAAGTCCGCGGGCACGCGCGTGCCGCGCAGGTAGCGGCTTACGTTGGGCGCGCTGGTGCCGGTGCGGCGGGCGACTTCGGCGTGCACGCGGCCGCGCAGGGCGACTTCAAGGCGCTGGGCCAGTTCGTTTCGTTTCGGCATGCGGTCTCCCTGACGTTGCAAATTTGTACGACAGTGTGGCAACGTTTGCGGGGTTGGCAAACATTTTCGTTATTCTGTACGCGGACAAGGACGGCAACGCCTGCCGGCCCCAGAGGACAAAACGCTACAGGAGGACACATGAAACCCGCACTTGCAATGATGCTGCTGCTGGCCCCGTTCATCACCGAAGCGCTGGGCGCGCAGCAACCCGGCCCGATTGAGCTGGTCAAGGCCTACACCGTGGGCGACACCGGCAGCGACACCGGCTTTGCCGCCGCGATTGACCCGCAGGGCAACTCGCTGGTCATGGGCAACTTCATCGGCAGCGTTGACCTTGACCCGGGCCCCGGCAGCCAGCCGCAGGTCAGCTTCGGGCCGGCGGTTTCGCTGACCAAGCTGGCGCCCGACGGCACCCACCTGTGGAGCTTCTCGTACCAGAGCAACCACGACTTCGTGTACTTTGAGCGCATGTGCCTGGACGCCGCCGGCAACATCTATATGGGCGCGCGCTTTCAGGGCACGCTGGATTGCGACCCCGGCACCGGCGTACACAACATCACCGCCGAAGACGCCCAGGGCAACACCGGCAACGGCATTGAAAGCCTGGTCATCATCAAGCTGGATGCCAACGCCGGCTTTGTGTGGGCGCGCCAGTTGCGCTGCCGTTACGGCTTCGTTTCCGGCATTGCGGTCGGGCCCAACGGCACCGTGCACGTCACCGGCCTGCCGGCGCTGAGCGCGATTGACCTGAACCCGGGGCCCGCCAACCACATGTTCTCGCCGAACATCATCGGCATTTTTGTGGTCGTGCTCGACAGCAACGGCGACTACGTGTGGGCCTACGGCGTGCCGGGCAACTCGCTGCCGGTTTCGTCGGCGATTGCCGTGGACAGCACCGGCGCCACCTACATCAGCCTGGCTTCAGCCCAGAACAACTCTGAGCTTTACTTCGACCCCTCGCCGACCTCACAGCCGGCTGTCATCCGCGGGGACAGCGATGGCTTCATCGTCAAGTACAGCGCCTCGGGCGCCTTTGAATGGTACCGCCAGTTCGGTGGCGCCGGTTTGAACCAGCACGGCGCCATGGGCGTGGCCGTGGACGCGCAGGATCACGTGTACGGCGTTGGCTATTTTCGCGCAACGTCCGACTTCGGCGACAGCAGCGGTCCGCTGATGCTTACCGCCAACGCAAGCGACCCCTGGGATGTGGACATCTGGGTGCTCAAGGCCGACACCGACGGCGACAACATCTGGATCAAGACGCTGCACGGCCCCGGCAACCCTGAATGCACCAAGCTGGCGGTCTCACACACGGGCGTATATGTGGCGTCGAACTTCGGCAGCTCAATCGACCTTGACCCGGGCACCGGCACAGCCATGCACTACGGCGCACAGGGCGCGCAGTTTGTCCTGAAGCTGGGCCATGACGGCGCCTACTACTGGTCAGGCAACTTTGGCGAGCTCTCTGGGGGCTCACGTCCTTACTCCGTGGCCGCCGACGGCCGCGGTGCGGTCACCATCACCGGCGCAATCGGTTCGCTGAGCGACCTTGACCCCACCAGCAGCGTGCAACAGGCACAGGGAACCGGCGGCAGCAGCGACATGTATGTCATCATGCTGCGCGAACTCGAAATCCCCGAAGCGCAACTGCCCGCCCTGACCGTCGGCCAGCCCGCAAGCCACGACTTCGCCGCGCGGCTTGGGGATGGCGCCTACTCGTGGTCGCTGGCGGCGGGCAGCCTGCCGCCGGGCCTCAGCGGCGTCCCCGGCAACGGCTCGCCAGCGGTTGCCGTCACGGGCACGCCAACCAGCGCCGGCACTTACAACTTCACGCTGCGCGTTGAAGACAGCCGCGGCAACTTTGCCACCCGCGACTTTGCATGGCAGGTCAACCCCGCGCCGATTGCGATTGGCGCAGCCAACCCGGCGCCCGGCACGGTGGGCGTGACAGCCGAGCACGTGTTCGCGGCGACCGGCGGCGACGGCGGCGCTCTGGCGTGGTCAGTGATCCAGGGTGCATTGCCCGCCGGCATGACCGGCACGCAGACCGGCAACGCATTCACAGTGCAGGGCACGCCGACAACATCCGGCACGCACACCTTCCGGTTGCGTGTGCAGGACGGCTCTGCCGGCTACGACGAACAGGACTTCGCATGGGTCATCGCAGCCACGGGCGGCGGCGGCGGCAACGGCAACACTGCGGCGCGGACCGGCGCCGGGGGCTGTAACGTTGGCGCAGGCATGCAGACCGGCTTGCTGCTGCTACTGGCGCTGGCTGGGCTGATGCTGCTGCGGCGCAGGACCGCGTAGGCAACGGCTCATCCGGGACAAGGCCGCGGGCTAGCCCGCGGCCTTGTACATTCGGCGGCACGTTGCGGTGAAGCCCCCAAGCGTTAGCATGCGCCGCCGATGAGGAACCCATGAGCGACGAGTACCGACTGGCCCGTGAAGCAAAGCGCGACGCGCTGATCAAGCTGGGCGTAAACCCCTACGAAGTGCGCACCCCGGAACGCGAGCTTGCCGGCGCGCTCAAGGCCGCGTTTGAAGCCGTCGAAGCCAAAGTCGCCGAAGGCGCGAAACTTGAAGGTCGCGCGCTGGCTGGCCGCGTGCTCGCGAATCGCCGCATGGGCAAGGCCGTGTTTCTGGACGTGTATGACGGCAGCGGCCGCATGCAGGTTTACCTGAACGCCAAGGGCATCGGCGAGCAGGGCATGGCGATTTACGACAACATTGACCTTGGCGACTTCATCTGGGTCAAGGGCGACATCCAGCGCACCCGTACCGGCGAAGTCACGCTGTTCGCGACCGAGCTGCGCTTCTTGACCAAGGCGCTTTCGGTGCCGCCGCTGCCGCGCGAGTTCACGGACGAATCAGGCAACAAGCAATCCATCGACGCGCTGACCGACCCCGAGCTGCGCCACCGCAAGCGTTATCTCGATCTCATGGTCCACGCCGACGTCCGCAAGCGCTTTGAACAGCGCAGCGTGATCGTCGCCGCCATCCGCCGCTATCTTGAGGCACAGGGCTTTCTGGAAGTCGAAACGCCGATGATGCACCCCATACCCGGCGGCGCGCGCGCAAGGCCCTTCATCACGCACCACAACACGCTGCACATGAACCTGTACCTGCGCATCGCGCCGGAGCTTTACCTCAAGCGGCTGCTTGTGGGCGGGTTCGAGCGCGTCTTTGAAATCAACCGCAACTTCCGCAACGAAGGCATCGACCACACCCACAACCCCGAATTCACCATGATGGAGCTGTACGAAGCCTACGGCGACTACCACTCCATGATGCGCATCACCGAGGGCATGATCCGTGAATCCGCCCGCGCCGTGCGCGCCTTTGAACGCTGTGTTGACGTGTCAAGTGTGCCGGACAGCGAGCTGGTCTTTGAGTGGCACGGCCAGCAGCTTGACCTGGGCAAGCCCTTTGCCCGCCGCAGCTACAGCGAGCTGCTGCGCGAATACGCCGGCGTTGACCTGCACGACGCCGCCGCGATCAAGGCCAAGGCCGGGCAGCTCGGTCTTGAAACGCCCGACGATCACTACATGACCGCCGACGCCGTGCTCGAAGCCACCGTGCAAAGCAAGCTGGTCCAGCCGACGTTTTTGATCGACTACCCGACCGCAATCTGCCCGCTGACCAAGGCCAAGCCGGGAGACCCGCGGATCTGCGAGCGCTTTGAACTGTTCATCTGCGGCGTCGAGTTCGCCAATGCATTCAGCGAGCTGAATGAACCCGTCGAGCAGCTCAAGCGCTTCACCGAGCAGGTGGAAGCCGGCCTCAAGACGCAAGATTTGGAAGCGCCCAAAGAAGTCGATCTCGACTATGTCGAGGCGCTGGAAGCGGGCATGCCGCCCGCGGGCGGCCTGGGCGTGGGCATTGACCGGCTGGTAATGATGCTGACGAACACCGAAAGCATTCGCGAAGTGATCCTGTTCCCGCACATGCGGCGCGAGCACGCCGACGCGACCGCGGCGGCCAAACAGCGCGCGAAAATCGCCGCCGAGACGCTGGCCGACGAGCTGCCCAACCTGCCCGGCGGCAAGGACCTGGCCAGCCTTGTAGAGCAGCTTCGCGACAAGCTGGCCTAGGCGCGGCACCGCTCTTTGTTGCTGCTATTGCTGCACCGGCTCGTATAAACCTTCCGATACATAAGGAAGAACCGCGCCCGCATGATTGCCATCCGCGCCATTGCATTCGTGTTTTTCCTGCTGCTGGCGGCGGGCATGGTGCTTTGGCAGGTGCGGCACCTGGGCAACGACCTGGCGGTCGCAAGTTCGCCCGGCTGGACGCTCGGCTTCATGGCCATGGGCGGCGGCATTCTGGCGCTGCAGTTCATTGCAGCGGCGTTGCGCCGCAAAAGCGCCGACAACCGCCTGCTGCTGGCAATCGCGGGCGTGCTGGTGCTGCCCGCCACGGCGCTGCTGGGTGCGTTGCTCAGCGCGATCCAGGCGCGCGGCGGCAACCACCGCCGCATCTGGGAAGGCGTGCTCACGGTCGGCGCGCTGCTGGGCCTGAATGTCGCCCTGCCGCTGGCTGCCGGCCTTGTGCTGATCGGCGGCTCGCCGGGCCTGCTGGCCGGCTGGTCGGCGATCAAGCTGATTTTCTTTCTGGTCGTCGATTACTTTCTGGGCCGCGCGATCCTGCACTACTTTGCCAGCGGGGCCAGCGCGTTTGTCAGCCTGCGCTACCTGCGCCGCCGCGTCATGAGCATGCTGAGCGTGCTGGGCGTGATGCTGGGCGTCTGGGCGCTGATCGCGGTCAACAGCGTGATGACGGGCTTTCAAAAGGACTTCCGCGAGCAGATGCGCGGCAGCCTCAGTCATGTGCTGGTCAAGTTCGACAGCGGCAGCGTCCAGAACCTGATGGACGAAAGCGCCATGCGCCAGGCCGAATGGGCGGTCTGGGTCGCGCGCATTGAAGCCGACCCCAACCAGCAGCACGCATGGGAAGACGCCCTCGCCGACGCAATCGGCCGCTGGCGCGACCTTGCGCGCGACCGCGACGATGACCGCCTGCCTGACAGCGCCGACTTTGCGCGCGCACAGCCGGCTTTACCCGACGACCCGCCGCCGCCGCTGGACGACAAGGCGCGCGACTTTCTGCGCCGGCTGCGCACCGGGCAGGGCCTGTCGCGGCTTGAGCGCGAATGCCTGCGCGACGGCGAAAGCGTGACCACGCCCCGCGAGTTTTATCTTTCGCGCATCGCCAACCTGGGCACCGAGGAAGGCCGCAACCTGCGCCGCGCCACCGAAGACCTGGTGCGCCGCGAGTGGTACGCCCCGCTGTTCCGGGGCGTGCTGCAACAGCAGTTTGACAAAGCCAAGTCGGGCCTGATGAAGCACACCGACCCCTCGGGCAAGCCCGACGTTGAGGGCGTGTCGTGGCGCGTGGCGACCAAGACGCTGCTGACGCCCCGCAGCGGCACCCGCGAACTGAACGACGCCGAGCTGGTGGGCGTCGATATCAACCACGAGCCGGAGATCAGCCGCCTGGGCGAATACGTCGGCAACGCCGAGCTCAACATGTTCCGCGACCAGTATGTGCTGGGCCCGCTGCTGAACGTGCTGGGCGCGACGCTGGGCTGGGAGCACCCGGACTCGATGGATGCGCCGGGCTATCGTCCGATGCTGCGCTTCACGGAAGACGGCCGCGGCGTGGCCTCGGAGCGCCTGCCCGCCGATCTTGGCCGCTACCTGGCTGCGCGCGGGTTTATCCGCAGTTCGCGCAAGGTGCGCTGGAGCGAGTTTGACAGCGTGGCGTACCTTGAGTTCAGCCCGGGCAGGCGCATCTACAACCGCGTGAAAGAGGCGCACAAGGCGGCTTCGCGGTCCGACGACCTGGCGCAGCTGGGGCGCATCCTGTCGGCCTGCGAGCGCGACGTGCGCGCGATTCTGCAACCGCTGGCGGACAGCACGCCCAACGAGCGCTTTGAAGCCGTCAACCGCACCGGCGCGCGGATCATCCTTAACGAGTACCTGGGCGGCGTGGGCGCCGCGCTGTACGAAATTGAAAGCCTGTACTACGACCAGCAGCAGCTGATCGCGCAGTTCCGCAAAGAAAGCGACGAAGTTGTGCCCGCCGAGCAGAAGGCCGCGCTCACGGCCCTGCAGGACAAGCTGTTTACACACGCCAAGACCGCAAAGGCGAAGTGCGACGACCCAGCCGCCGGCATGGCCGCACGCGAGCAGGCAATCGCCGAGTTGGTGGCGGCCTTTGAGCGCGAGCTGGACGAAGCGTTGTCAGCCGCGGAGGCCAAGCGCCACCGCGCAAGCATTGAACACCTGCGCCTGATGCGCGCGACGCTGCCCGAGGCCAAAGACGTGATGCCGATGGCGGCGCGCCTGCGCATGCGCGTCCCGCTGCCGCTGAGCTACGCCGTGGAGCGCTACGAGACAGGCTCGGCCGCCATTGCCGCGCGCATGGAGGCGTACCGCAAAGTGCTGCCGCTGCGCACCACCATGCAGGAGGGCGAAACCGCCGAAGAGTACATGCGCCGCGCGCGCATCGAGAACCTGCGGCCCGAGCCTGACAAGCCCGGCATCATCCTGGGCGACGCGCTGGCCGAAATGGCGCTGGGGGCAGGCGTGGCGATCGGCGACTCGATTGCCGTTACGATCCCGCGCATTTACTACGAAGACAACCGGCTTACGCCGCGCACCAGCGAGGTGTGGTTTCGCGTGACCGGCTTTTTCCGCAGCGGCTTGTACGAAGAAAACCGCCGACGCATGTACTGCGACTTTGAAGAGCTGACGCGGCTGCTGTGCGACACCGAGATTCATTACACGCTGGGCGTGCGCCTTTCCGACTACTCGATCTATGAAGGCCAGGCCCGCAGCGACCGGCTCAAGACAGAGGTGCGCCGCGCCCTGCAGGACCAGAACGTGCGCTACGCAAGCGTCAGCGTCTGGGAAGACGAGTCGCGCACCCTGTTGGATGCCGTGAACACCGAGCGCACGCTGATCCAGCTGATTGTCAGCTTCATTATCCTGCTGACCGGCGGCGTGATCTTCATACTGGTCTATCAGCTCGTGAACGAGAAGGTCAAAGACATCGGCATTCTCAAGGCGCTGGGCTATTCGCCGTGGGGCATCCGCAGCGTGTTCATGTTCAACGCTCTGTTTATCGGCCTGTTCGGCGCGCTGGTCGGCGGCGCGATCGGCATGGTCACGTCGGAGTACCTGAACCAGATTGAAGATTTCATCGACGAAGGCACCGGCATACGGCTGTTCCCGCCGGAGATCTACTTCCTTACCTACATCCCCAGCATCAAGGGGCCCGAGCTGTTGCAGCTGGCGACCGACATCGTCGCGCCCGTGGTGATGTTCAGCTTCCTGTGCGGCATCTACCCAGCCATGGTCGCCGCCCGCAAAGACCCCGTCGAAGCCCTGCACTACGAGTGATTGTTACACGGCGTTTACACAGTGTCGGGCCGCCCCTCGCTACCATGCGCGCACGCCCGACGGAGATGCCATGCGAAACTGTATCCTGATTGCCATCGCAGCCGCCGCCTGCCTTGCTGCCGCCTGCGCTTCACGGTCAGAACCCGCGCCGCAACTGCAGCCGGTCGGCGAGGCCGACCCCTCCCCGCGCGCTGTCGTCGATACCTCCGGCGCGCCGCCGGCTGTCGATGAAACGCAGTGGCACGACCTGCTGCTGAAGGCCGCATCGGAGTACCAGGCATACAAGCGGCTGGGCGACGACCCGCAGTACGCGCCGACGATGTGCCGCCCGCCGCGCAGCGACAAAGGCCTGCGCAGCGACGCCGAGCAGAAGACCCCGCACGGGCGCAAGCTTTACTACATGTTTGCCAGGGACCACGCCGCCTACTACACGCCCGGCAAGGCGACCGTTGAGCAGCCGGTGGGCCAGGTGCTGGTAAAGGAAAGCTTTCATCCCAAGGCAGCGGGCTCGCGCGAGCTTGGCGACAAGTTTGCGCTGTTCGTGATGCTGCGGCTTGACCCGTCAACACCCGGCACCGACAACGGCTGGGTGTACGGGACGCTGGACGCGGACGGAAAGACCGTCACCGGCGCCGGTCGCATGGAAAGCTGCATGGGCTGCCACGTCGATGCCGGCGAAAGCCGCATGTTCGGCCCGCAGGGCAAACGGCTGGAATGGCGATAGCGTGCGGCGCGGCCTACGCCTTGCGGCAGATGAATGCCGGCGTGTGGCCGACCTGCGTGTGCTCAATCGTCACGCGGCGCGGCTCAAGTCCGGCGGCGCGGCACAGTTCAAGCAGGTCTGTTCTGCAAACAGGCCCTCGATGTGCTGTTCGTGGTGCGCGCGCGGCGGGTTGCCGTCTTCGTGGTACACGAAGACGTAGTCAACCGTGAACTGTTCGTCACCGGGGTCGGGGTCGGTGACCCACTCCAGGTAGCGCATGGCGCGGCCCTGCCCGTCGTGGCCGCCGCTCTCGGTTGACAGCACGAATGTTTCGCGCGTGCAATCCGGCGCCAGCAGCACCGCGCCGCCGGGCTTGCAGTGCACAGCCGCGGTTTGCAGGGCCGCCAGCAGGTCTTCGCGGGTGGCCATGTACATGATGGCGTCGTGGACGAACACCGCGTCAAACTGCCGTTGCAGCCGAACACTGCGCATGTCGCCCTGTGTGTGCTCGCATTCGGGGTTGAGCGCGCGGCTTACGGCAAGCATGTCGGGCGAGGCATCGACCAGCGTCATGGCAAAGCGGGTTTTCATGTGGCTGGCGTTGTTGCCGCCGCCGCTGCCGAGCTCCAGCACGCTGCGCGGATTGCAGGCCTGCTGCAGCAGGTCGCCGTACATGCCGGCTTCTTCGGCGTAATCTTCAGGCGACGACAGCAGCGGCCACCACGGAGCGAGTTCGCGGTACATGGCGTCAGGCATGGGGGGTCTTCTCGTCGCGGGTGTCGGGCCGGCCACCCGCTGTCAGCGTGATGCTGCCCAGAAACTTCACGTTGGCGCAGGTGTCTGCGCCGCCGCTGTGGCAGGCCTTGGCGTCCGGGATCAGGAATCGCACCGGCCCGCCCAGCGATTCGGGCAGGGGTTGGTCGCCCAGACGGTACACCAGCAGGGCGTTGCCGATTTCATCCAGCGGCACACTGGCTGTGAAGTCGCCGTCGCTGCTGGCCAGCGTCGCGTGCGTGGCGGCTGTGTCGGGGCGGGCGCCGGCCAGCACGTCGTGCAGGCGCACGGCGGCGCCCTTGCGGCCCGGCACGAGGCGGCCCACGTCTTCAATCTGCGGCAGCGTCGCCAGTTGTTCAAACGACAGGGTCACCGGGTGCCCGACCAGGCCGGCAATGATCATCGTGTGCTCCTTACGCGCGCGGAACAATCAGTACGTTGCGGCAGCGCGGGCAGCTGGTCTTTTTGCCGCCGCGTTCGCGCTTGACGGTGTATTCAGCGCCGCACGCGCACCCGAAACGGATGACCCTGTCCGTCGCACGGATCAGCGCCCCCACCGGCCCCTCGGCGCGCAGCTTTTCATCCTCGGCGCGGTCGATTTCGTCCAGCAGCTCGACTGCCAGCTGCGCGATCAGGTCTGAATCGTACGTGGTCACGTTGCCGGACTTCATGTGCTCACGGGCCAGCTTCAGGTGATCGGCCGCGGCTTTGCTGTCGCCGCGGGCGGTGTGCGCGCGCGCAAGCACGATGCACGCCAAAGCCCGCAACGGCGTTTCTACGCTGCCCAGCGAGTCCGGCACCAACTCGGAAGGGGCAGGCAGCGCCTTCTCGTGGCGGCCCAACTCGGTGTTCGCCAAAATCTCCAGAGTGGGGATGTCCGCCCACATTCGCGACTGGGGTATGGCGGGCGCGTGGGCGTGCAACTCATTGACAAGCTCCAGCAGCCGCTGCCACTTGCGGGCAAATGCCGCCGTCACAATCGCTATGTAGTAGCAGGACGACTTGACCGAGGCGCTGCCGGTTTCGTGGGCGACCTTCAGGCCGTACTCCATCAGGCCTTCCGCGGCTTCCGCGTCGCCCATCAGCAGGTGCAGTTGCGCGCGCGCGGTGCTCAGCCACGCCATGCCCTCAACACGGCCCTGCAGTCGAACCACCTCTTCGGCGTCGTCAAGCACAACCATGGCTTCCTCAAGCATGCCCGCGCGCATCAGCGCGAGCGCATAGTTGTGGCGGGCCATCGGCTCGATGCTGCTGCGCTCTTCCCCGGCCATGTCGGCCAGCAGTTCCTGGAAAAGCTTGATCGCCTCCTCGGCGCGGCCCATCGCTTTCAGCGCCGTGCCTACAAGGTTCAATGCGCTGTGCGCATGGCTGCGCATCCCGGCTCTGCGCAAGTGTTCAGCGGAGGTGCGCAACAGCTCAATCGCCTCGGGCACAAGGCCGCGGAACAGCATCAGACGGCCGCGGGTAAGGTTCAGCATGTCCATGCGGGTGGTGTCGGATGCGCGCTGGTACACGAACGCCGCGTAGTCAATCCGCTCCTGTGCTGCATCCAGTTGCTTGCAGTTAAGCAGGTGTTCGGCTTCGTGCAGCGCGACCCAGGCGCGCAACATGCGGTTGCGGCTGCGCTGGGCGGCCTTGGCGCTGCGCGCAAGCGCCTCGGCGGCGCCCGCCTGGTCGCCGGACCATGTGCAGGCAGCGGCCAGCGTGTCCGCGATCAACGCCTCGGCCTGCGCCTTGATGCGGTCTTCAGGCAGATTCTCGAGGTAGGCCCTGAGCCTGCGGGCTACTTCAGCGGCACGCCCGGCGTGGCCCATCGCCTCGGCGGCGCCCGCCAGCAGCAGTGCCGCGGCATCCACGTCGCCCGCTTTTTCAGCCAGCTTGACGGCGTAGTCAATGTTGCCCTGCTCGGCGCGCATGCGCTCGGCGTGCTCGGCGGCCTTGCGACCGCTCAGGTCCTGCACGGTGTCAAACACCAGCCGCGCCATGTGGCGGTAGAAGCGCCGCAGCGGGCTGTCGCCGACCGGCGGCTTGTCGGCCCACGCGGCGCCGGCCAGCAGCGCTTCACGCACCGGCGCGGGCACCCGCAGGCGGTTTCCCAGCACGCCGGGCTGACGGGTCATCAGCCCGCGCTCCACCAGCATCGATATGATGTTCACGATCGGGGGGGCTGCGGCCTCCAGCGCCACCACTTCCTGCGCACTTTCCAGAAAGCACCCGTCCGCGAACACGCACAACTGGGTCAGAACCTCGCGCTCCCACTTCTGAAGCGCGCCCAGCGACCACTCGATTGCATCTTCCAGCCCTTTGACGATGTAGGCCGTGTCCTTGCGCCCCCCGTCCTTGAGCACAGCCAGCTTGCGCGTGTTTGACTTAAGCTGGTTCTCAAGCTCGGAAAGCCCCAGCGCCGGCATGCGTGATGCCGCAAGCTGCAGGCTGACCGGGTGGCCTTCCAGCAGCTCAACCACGTGGCACACGGTGCGCAGCGCGTCGCCCGACGGCGCAAACTCGGGGTCGTGCTGCCGCGCCAGCGACAGAAACAGCGCGACCGCGTCAAAGGCCTTGAGTTCCTCGCTGGCGGCGGTGCGGCGCGAGGCGCGGTCCGGAAAGTTCATCGGCCCGATCATGATCTCAGGCGTGCCCAGAAAGCGCGGGCTGCGCCGCGTCGTGATCACAAAGCGCGCCTCGGGTTGCGCAGCCGCCCACTGCGGCAGCGCGTCGCCCAGCAGCGGCCCGGGCTCCAGCACGCCGTCGAGGATCAGCAGCATGCCGCCGCGCAGCTTCAAGGCCTCGGCCACCGCGCGCACCGGCGGGGCGCCGGTGTCCATGGTGCCGCCGAGCGCTGCCAGGATTTCGGCCATCGCCTCGGCGGGCTCGCGCACTCTTGACAGGTCAACGGTCCAGGTGCCGAAAGGGTAGCGCGTAAGCTGCCGCCGCGCGAACTCATGGGCGAGCTCGGTCTTGCCGGTGCCCGCCGCGCCGCTGATGACCAGCACGTTCTGGCCGGCATCGGCCCACTGCTGCATCCGCGCCAGCGGCTCGGCGCGGCCCACGAACTCGGTTTGCGGCGCCGGCAGGTTGCTCAAGCGCCGCGGCAGCCTTGAGTTGGTGCGCGGCGGCTCAGGCGTCGCAAGCATCGAGCCCAGCCGCACCGCCAGCAGCGTCACGTCGTCGTCCATACCGCGCTTGTCCACGTGGTCATCGACGCACGCCTTGATGCCCGCCACCAGCGTGTGACAGCCGTCGTCGTGCAGCTCAACGGCGATCTGGCGCAGGCGCTCAGGCCCGAACTGCTCGTCGTTGGTGTCCACGGCCTCGACAATGCCGTCGGTGTACAGCAGCAGTGAATCGCCCCTGCCGAGCTCGGCGGTGTGCTGCGTCAGTGTGCGCTCAAGGTGGTCGGTCAGCTTGCGCGAGATCACGGTGCCGCCGCCCGTGAGCTCAATGGCCTGGTCGCCTTTCAGCAGCAGCGGCGGGTTGTGCCCCGCGCTGGCGTACGTCAGTTGACCGCTGCGCAGTTCCAGAATGCCGTAGAACACGCTGATGAAGCTGCTGTCGGGCAGGTCGTCGCGCAACTCGTTGGCCAGCGCGATCAGCACCGCGCGCGGCGAGTCGTTGCCCCGCGCGATCAGTTGCAGCGACTTTTTGGCCGTCGCCATGATGAGTGCGGCGTCAATGCCGTGGCCTGACACATCGGCCATCACAAGGCCCACGCGGCCCGGCGGAAAAACCAGAAAGTCGTAAAAGTCGCCGCCCACGCTGTCCACAGGCTCGTACAGCGTTGATATCTCAAGCCCCGGAATCACCGGCGCCTTGGGCAACAACCCAAGTTGAACCTTGCGCGATCGGTCGCTGGTAGCAGCCACAGTTTTGCCCAGTCCAAAGACTCATCTTATGCCCGAAATCACGGACATGAAAAGGTCCAGCCTAGGCCCGGTTTTCGTACAGCAGGTTGAAGTTCTGGTCGTACACCGCGGCGATGCTGCCGTTGCGATGCTTGCGGTACTGCTCGACGATGGCCGCCAGAATCCGCTCCGGGTCGCGGTCGCCGCTGTCAATCGCCGGCGGGCGCTTGAACTCGATAAAGCCGGCGCGGGCAGTGCCCATCATGCGTGTGACGCGGCTTTTGCGGCTGGCGTAGCTTTCAAGCATTTCCAGGCTGACGGTGCTGCGGAAGAAAGCCTCAATCGTGCTGACGGGGGCGCTCCAGTCGTGGATGCGCGTGACAGTCTCGATCACGTCCAGCATGCACAGGTCCGGCCCGGCGCCGACGTCGGTGCCCAGCACCCAGGGGATGTCCAGCGCGCGGACTTTTTCAAGTTTCATGCGGCCGCTGTTCAGGGCCTCGTTGCTGGTCGGGCAGTGCACGACAATGCTGCCGCGCTTCTTGATCGTGCGCCAGTCAAAGTCATCCAGGTGCACGCAGTGGGCCAGCAGCGTGCGCGGCGTAAGCAGCCCGGCCTGGTCATAGACATCGACGTAGCTTTTGGCGTCGGGAAAGGCGCGCGCCACGGCGGCGCACTCGTCTTCGTTTTCAGCCAGGTGGGTCTGCACCCACAGCGTGTAGTCGAACGCGAACTCGCGCAGCTCTTTCAGCGACTTCATATCGCAGCTCAGTGCAAAGCGGGGCGTGACTGCAAGCTGCTCTTCCAGCTCAATCTGCAATTCCCTGAGCGTCGCGATGGCTTGGTCGAGCGGCTGTACCAGCGACTTCGGCTCGCCGGTTGTCATGATGGTCGGCCCGATCAGTGAAAAGCGCACGCCCGCATCCACGGCGGCCTTCACGCTTTCGGCGTGCGGGCTGCACCAGCACGCGCCGGCCAGTGTGCCCGCAGCCGCCTGTTTGCGCTCAAAGCCTTGCGCGGCAACGGCGGCAAAGCCGGCATCGGCAAAGCGCGCTTCTTCGGGCCAGGCGTCTTCGGCCAGCCAGCCGAGCAATGACTTGCCCTTCACGCCCGCGATGCGGTGTTGCACCCAGTGAAAGTGCCAGTCGCAAAACGCCGGGGTGATGATGCCTTCCACGGCGATGGGCTCGTACTCAACGTGGGGCAGGCCCAGGTAGCCCGATTCAGGCCGGTGAAAGGGGTCGTCGTAGGCGGTGTAGAGTATCGAGTTGCCCTCAACCCGCGCCTGGTTGGGGCTGATCGGCCAGACACACTGGCCCTGAAGCACACGGCGTTTGACAGGATCGTTCTGCATGGGCGTCAGGCCAGTGTACGCCACTTTCGGCAGCGCGGACAGCTAAGGTCTTGCCACCAGCGACAACAGCTCGTTCACAACCTGATCCAGCGGCGCCACGGTGCTGATTTCGCAGGTCGCGCTTGCGCGCAAGCGCGGCTCCAGCCACTCAAGATGCTGCAGCACGTAGGCCAGCTCTGCGGGGGATTTTCCGAAGGCGTTGGTCGTGCGACCGGCCAGCCGGGCCTTGATCACGTCGGCGGGTGCGCTCAGCAGGACGACATGGCTGAACTGCGGATAGAACCTGACCTGGTTCTCGGCGCAGCCGCTCACAAACAGGGCCTCTTGCGCATGGGCTTGCAGGGCTTCCTGCAACATGTCTTCGCGCCAGAGTTGATGGCCGTCGCTGTCGTGCCCGGACCAACCCGGTTCATCCATGTCGATGGCCGCGTAGCCGCGCTTCCGCAGCTCAAGGATCACGCTGGACTTGCCGGCGCCAGACATGCCCGTCAACAACACGCGCGGATGCTTGAACTGGCTTGGCATGCCTCAGCTTCGTCGCGGTGTCACTTTGCTGGTTATCTCACCGTCGGCGAGTTTGCTCACGATCACGTCGCCGGGTTTGACCTCGCTGGCCTTCTTGATGACTTGCCCGGCTTCGTTGCGGGTGATGCTGTAGCCGCGTTGCAGCACCGCCAGCGGGTTCAATGCGTTCAGTCTCAAGCCTAAACCGGCAACCTGCTCGCGGCTGGCCCGCATGCGGTGCTTCATGCCGCCTTGCAGGCCTTCCCACAGGTAATCAAGCCTTTGCTGCTCGCGCCTTAGCTGGTTGAGCGGACCCTGCGCTTGCAGGCGCGAACCCAGATTGCCCAACCGTTCCTTCCATAGTTCAGCTGTGTGGCGCAGGCCGCGCGTGAGTCGCAGGCGGTACTCCTGCACAAGCTCGGCCATCTGGGCAAGTTCCGGGATCACCATTTCGGCGGCGGCGGTGGGCGTCGGCGCGCGCAGGTCGGCGACAAGGTCGGCGATGGTGGTATCCACCTCGTGGCCGACGGCGCTGACGACGGGGATTTCGCTGTCGTAAATCGCCCGTGCCACGGGCTCTTCGTTGAAGGCCCACAGGTCTTCCAGGCTGCCGCCGCCGCGGCCGACGATCATGACGTCAATGCCCAGCGCATCGTTCAGCGCGTTCAGCCTGCGGATTGCGCGGGCAATGTGCTCGGCGGCGCCATCGCCCTGCACCTTGACCGGCACGACCAGCAGCTCGACGAGGCGATTTCTGCGGCGAGCGGTCGTGATCATGTCGGCGACGGCGGCGCCGGTGGGCGACGTCACCAGCGCCACCCGCTGCGGGTACTGCGGCAGGGCAACCTTGTGCGCGTCATCGAACAACCCGGCGGCGCTCAGGCGCTCATACATCTGCTGAAAGGCAAGCTGCAAGCCGCCCAGGCCGCGCGGCTCAACGCTTGTGGCCACCAGCGAGTACTCGCCGCGACGGATGTAAACGTCAAGCTTGCCGGTGATGGTGACTTCCAGACCGTCCTTGAGGTCAAAGCGCAGGCGCTCAAAGGTGCCGCGCCAGATAATCAGCCGTATCTGCGCGCCTTCGTCTTTAAGGTTGCAATAGACGTGGCCGGAGTGGTGCTGGCCGCGATAGTTGCCCAGTTCACCAGTGACGGCGACGTTCGCAAACGGCGCCTCAATGGCGCGCTTGAGCTGCTGCGAAAGCTCGGTAACCGTGATCGGATCCATGTCAGCGCTTGCGCGGGTAGAACTGTTCGTCGCGCACTTCAATGCCCCAGTAGTCCAGCGCCTCGGTGTTGCCCGGGCTGAAAATCAGCACGCGCAGGTACATCGCCAGCGCCTCCTGCACCATGCCCCACTTTACGCAGTCGCGCGCCAGCGCCAGCGCGCCCGCGGTGTCTTCAAACTTCAACTCCTTGGCACGGGCGACGTACTGCATTTGCGGCGCGTTGTCTTTCACGCGAATCTCGGTGTCGGCGGCATTCATCACCCGCAATCGCGGTGACGGCACAGCCACGCGCAACAGGCCGGGCTCGCGGCGGATAAAGCCCTCAAGGTCCAGCGCGCTGCCGCCGCCGCGCACGATGCGCCCCCACGTCGGGTATTGCTGCCCCTCCACGCTGCTGCCCGCGACCGGGGCCGCCCACTCCGTAATGTACGTGCGGTCCTGCTCCATGATCGTCTTTTCAACCTCAGGGTCGTAGCGCACCTCGTGGATGCGGTAATGCGGCTGTAACACGTAGGTGCGGCCCTCGATCGTGGACACCCAGGCCTCAAAGGCTTCGCCGCGCGCCGTGCGAACCTCGGCCCATGACGCCAGGTACTTGCGCTCAAAGGCGCGGCCGGCGACGGGCACCTCGTTGCGGGCGATCGCGCCCTTTTGCGACTCATAGGCAATCAGCAGCGGCGAGTTCAGCGCCAGAAAGGTGTCGCCCCACGCCCGCGCGGTAAGGCCCCTGGCCTCAGTCTCCATGCGGTGCTTGGCCCAGCGCAGCGTTGTGTAACGCTTGAGTTCAGGCTCGGTGATGAACCCGTCGGCATCCAGGTCCAGGATGCGCCACGCCGCGTCCACCGGGGCCGCCTTGCCGCCCTTGGCGCTGATCACGAAGCGCGGCTCGCCCTTGTCATAGTGCCGGTCAAACTCTTCGCGGCTGACCTTGCCGTCGGTGTCGTCGTCAAAGCGGGCCATGAAGCCCTCAATGTCGAACTCCTGGTCTGTGCGCGGCGGCTCGCCGTTGGCCTGCTGCGGCGGCTCGCTGTCGAACACCGTAAAGTACAGCGCCACGCCCACGGCAACGCCGATCAACGCCAACAGCACGGCTGGGACAACTTTTTTCATGCAGGCGGCAGTGTAGCAATTGAGCGACCGCTGCGTCATACTGGAGGCATGAAGTGGGCGATCAGCATTGCGTTTCTGCTAGTTGCCGCGGCGCTTGTGCAAGGCCAGACGCCGCGCGCCGAGATGTCCGCAACGCAGGTGATTGAAGGCCTGCTGTCGCAGGATGCGGGCCTGAAAGACCGCGCTTGCACCGAGCTGGGCCAGATCACCAAAGAAAGCGCGGAAAAGGTCGGCGCTGAGTTGCTGCGCTACGGCGTGCGCGAGACCCAGCTTGTGCTGCACTCTGTCGCGACGGCCGACAAGCCCAACGCCGCAATCATCGCGCTGTGCGCCCTGGAAAGCGAAAACCACGATGTGCGGTCCGCGGCACTGAACGTGTTTACGCGCGTGTCGCCGGCCACCGCGACAGGCGCCGCCGAGCACGGCTTGACCGCGCGCCGTCAGGAGGCGCTGCGCAAGCTGCTGGAGGACGGGCGCTACCTGCGGGCCTTCTGTGAAGGCATACGCCCCGAAAAGGCCAAGGGCGCGCGCGGCCCGGTGGAAGAGGCGATGCGGCTGATGGTGCTTCTTGACCGCAAGCTTGGCGCGCGCGGCATGGCGCTGGTGCTGCGCCAGTGCGCGGCGCTGATGCAGGGAGACCAGCCCGCCGAAAACGAGACCCCGGCCGCCAAGCTGCTGTCTGAAAAGCTGCGGCGCGGCGCAACGCTGCTGCTGGAAGCGGTCCTGATCGGCGATGCCGCCATCCTGTTCAATTACCAGGCGACTGCCGGCCACGACGCGCGCAGCAAGGCCGCCGCCCGCATCCGCGCGTTTGCTGACGAGATGGAAAACCGCGAAGAAGAACACACCGGCAAAAAGCTCAAAGGCTGGCGCTACGGCGACTACCTGATCGCGCAATGGCAGAGCGACGTGACCGAGACCAGAGCCGCCGCCTACCTGCGCCTGAAGTGGTGGCGCGGTGACGATGAACCGCTGGCCGGCGAGCGCTACCCCGAGGCGGTGGACCGCATCAACGCGCTGCCGCGCCGCGAGGCGACAGCCCTGCGCGCCGCCCTGAAGAAGTGGTGGGTCGAGTACCGCGCCAAGGACTGAAGCGGCTAGCCTGCGATATCGAATGCCACCGAGCTGCCGCCGTGCCCGGCCCATACGGCCCCCGGCTCAACGCCCAGCAGCAACGGCTCAAGCGTGTCCACGAACGTCAGCCCGTGGCGCAGGCTGCCCGGCGCCAGCTCGCGCGCGTTGCCGCGCGGCGCGTTGTAGCGTACATTGCCGATTCCCAGCCGGCCGCCTTCGCCCGACAGCAGCCACGCGGCGGCCGCGGTCTGGGGTTCTCTTGACGGGTCAATGGCCTGCGCCGCGGGCCCGGCTGCGTCGGCGGCAATCGCCAGCACGTGCCTTGCCCGGCCCTTTTCAATCCAGCGCACAGCCGTCGCCAGCGCGGCAAGGCCGCTGAGCGCACCCGCTGAAAGCAGCGTGCAGCGCCCGCGCAGGCGGTGCAGGATCGCCACTTCGCCCTGGAACATGCTGGGCAGCGTATAGACGAACAGTGCGGGCGAAGGGTTGCCGGCGCGACGCGTGGCTTCAAACTGCGCGTCCGCCTCAAGGCACCCCAGCATGGTGCCGCCGACCTGCGCGACTTCGTCACGGTCGGCGGGCAGCGCCGCCGCAACCAGTTGCGAGCACGCGACCGCCGCCTTGCACAGCGGGTCCATGCGCCCGAACTTGGAAAACGGCGAGTCGAAAAACCAGCGCGCCCTCAGCACGGGCAGCCCCAGCGGGCCGGGCGCGACATCACCAAGCTCAGGCCAGCCCTTGCGCGTGACGTGGGCGCCAAGGGCGCTGAGCACGCCGCCGGGGGATATGCGGGCATAGGCAAGCAGGCGGGCCGTCATGGCGACACCACGATTGCGGTGTTCATGCCGCCGAAGCCGCTGTTGGTGGTCAGCACCAGCCCGGGGGCAACCTCGCGGGCGGCGCCATGCACGACATCCAGCGCGTACTCCGTCTCGCCGCGCGTGTAGCCGGCCGTCGGCGGTATGACCCCGGTGCAGGCGACGCGGGCGGCGACGATCACCTCGATCAGCCCCGCGGCGCCCAGCGTGTGGCCGATCGCGCCCTTGATCCCGAACACCGGCGGCGGGCTGCCGTCAAACGCGGCATGAAATGCCCGCGCCTCCATGGCGTCGTTGTACAGCGTGCCCGTGCCGTGCGCGCAGATCGCGACCACACTTGACCTGTCAAGACCATGCAGCGCACGCTCCATCGCCAGCGCCAGACCGCTGCCGTCGCGGCTGGGCCCGCTGATGTGGTTGGCGTCGTTGCTGGCGCCGTAGCCGGCGATGTGCGGGCCCGGGCCCGGCTGCAGCAGCAGCGCAGCCGCCGCCTCGCCCAGGCTCAGGCCGTCGCGGGCGGCGTCAAAGGGCCGCGCGCCGGAAGCCGAGTCGCCCTGCAGGCTGTGAAAGCCCTGCGCGACAAACGGCGTCAGCGCGTCGGCGCCCAGCACCAGCGCGGCGTCAGCGTCGCCGTCCTGCACCAGCTCAAGCCCTTCGATCACCGCCTGCGCGCCGCTGACGCAGGCGTTGCTGACCACGCGCGTCAGGGCCGGCAGCTTCAGGCCCATGTCGGCAAGCTGGGCGGCCAGCGCGTTCAGGCCGTCGCCGCCGGCGCCTTCAAGCCACGGCTCAAGCTCACCCTTGGTGGTGGCAATCACCAGCGCCGCGCGCGCCGGCAGCATGCGCCAGACCTGGCGCAGCGCAAAGTGCGCCAGCGACGTCGCCCGCCGCCCCGCAAACGCGGGCGGCAGCGTTGCCGCCGGTGCATCCGCGCCGGTGTGGGGGCGCACAGCCAGCAGGCTGCGGCCCTGCACCAGCAGCGGCCAGTACTCGTCGGTCGGCGACAGTGCCTCGCCGTCGGGCAGGGCAACTGAGGTTGCGGTGATGGCAACGCGCATGGCGCAAGCTTAACGCGCGGCTATGCCCACGGCGAGGGCTCGGGCGCGGCCTGCGGCGCGATGCCCCCCGCGCGCCAGCGGGCGCGGAAGGCCTCAAGAAACGGCGGAAAGTTCAGCGCCAGCTCGCCGCCCGGGTGCAGCAGCACCTGGATCGTCTCGCCTGTGGTCAGCAACTCGTTGTCGGTTGCGCGGCGCACCTCGTAGTGATGCACCAGTTTCGGGACTTCCATCCACAGCAGCTTTGCACTCACATGCAGCTTGTCGCCGTAGCGCGCGGGCCGCTTGTACGCAAGGTGCATATCGACCAGCGGGCACGCGATGCGCTCGCGCATGAAATCTTCGTAGCCCAGCCCGATGCGCGCCCCCAGCGCCTGCCGTGCGTCCTCAAGCCAGCGCACATAGTTGCCGTGCCACGCCATGCGCAGCAGGTCGCTTTCCATGAAGCGCACGGTCACGGCCAGGGTGTGCGACAGCGGTTCCATCGCGGCACATTAGCCAAAAGAAAAAGGGCGGCAACGCGCCGCCCTTTCACCGCCGAGCACGGGGCCCTTACTGGCCCGATGCCCTGCGGTGCCGCCGGCTGCGGACGCCCATGACCGCAACCAGCATCAACAGAACCATCGCAAACCCGCCGTGGCCGGCCACGCAACCGCCGCCGCCGCCGCCCGGCCCCCCGGTGCCGGCCGCGGTACCCTGCACGTTGATCACAAACGGCGTTGCGGTCGTGCCGTCGTTGTGCGTGAAGGTCACGGTGCGGTTGTGGGTGCCCGCTGCTGTCGGCGCGTACGTGATCGTGAACGTCGCGCTGGCGCCCTGCGCAATCGTGCCGGGCAGGGTGCCCGCGGTGTACTCGGCGCCGCTGCTCTGGGGCGCGCCGGGAGTAAGATTGGCGTTGCCGGAGTTCTGGACAAAAATCGTGCGCTGCGCGTTGCCGCCGATCGTGACCGCGCCGAAGTCAATGCCGCCGCCGTTCGTGATCAGCGGGCCCGCCGCCCCGCCAAGCCGCACCACCAGCACCGGCGCCGGCACGGGCGGGTTGGCGCCGGTGCCAGCCACATGCAGGATGAAGTCGGCGCCGGCGTTGTTGGCCAGCGCAAGCTGCGCCTGCTTGGGCCCGGCGCTGGTCGGCGCAAACGTGATTGTGAAGCTGGTGCTGTTGCCCGCGCTGACCGTGCCGCTCATGCTGCTGGTGTCAATCACGAACTCGGTGCTGGCGCCGCCCACGCTGGGCGTGTTCACGGTAAGGTCGCTGCCGCCGGTGTTGCTGAGCGTGATCGTGAGCGCCCCCGAGCTGCTGCCGACATCCACGCTGCCGAAGTCACGGTTTGTGCCCGCCGCCGCCTGGCCGCTGCTTACGGCCGTGCCGCCGGCTGCAACTTCCAGCACCGGCGCGGGCGCCGCCGCCTGCACCACCGTGAAGTTGAACACTGTGTTGTCCGTGCCGTCGTTGGCCGTGAGCGTAAAGTTGTGCGTTACGCCCCCCGCCGTATTGAACGTGCCCGAGCCCGGCTGCAACTGGTACGGCACCGGGGCCGATGCCTTCGTCCACTCCTGCGTGTCCAGGCCGGTCGCGCCGATGTTGCTGATGCTCGCGGAAAGGCTGCAGTCGTCGTTGTCGCTGTCATTGACCGCGACCACAAACGCCAAAGACGCAACGCTGGTGCCGTAGGCCACATTGATGGTGCTGTTGTTCACCAGCAGCGTTGAGCCCGTGCCCGGGTCATACGCCACGGTCACCACCGGCGGGATGTTCATCGGCTGGGGCGTCAAGGGCGTGAAACGGATGTAGCGCCCGGCGGGATAGGTGTTGACCGCGCCGTTGCTACTGACGTAGCTGCCGTCGCTGCCGGCCACCACCTGCTGCGGGCTGGAAGTGTTGGGGTTTGAAATCGCGCAGGCATAGTTGCTGCTGTTGGTGTAGCCGCTGCCGCCCTGCGGCGCGCCATACCGGAACTCGATGGTGCCGTTGGCGGTGTCCAGCACCGCCTGCATCCGCACGCCGACCATGTTGTTGCCGTTGCTCGGGATGTTCTTCCACTCAACCACCAGTACGCCGGCGCTGAAGCGGTAGCCCACCTCGCCCCACGTGGACGCCCACCCCAGCCAGGCCTGCGGGTTGTAGTCGCCCCACAGCGGGCTGACAAAGTTGCCCACGCCGCTGGCGTGGTTGACTGCCTTGGTCGGGGTGCCGGTAGCGCTGCCCATCACGATGTAGCCCGAGGCGTACACCTGAAAGCTGCTGTAGTTGGTGCCGAAGTAGTTGAAGCTGAAGCCGGTGGGCGAAATCACGCCCGACGTGCCGCCGTACCCCAGGCTGAGCGCCGTCATCGTGGAAAGGTCCGCGTAGGTGTGCGACCCGGCACTTACGGTGTAGGACTGGGCTGACAGGCTTGCGCCCGCGGTCAGGACAATCAGCAGCAGCATTGAACGCATCGTGGTCTCCTGTGGAATCTACGCGCTTCCAGTTTGACCCGATTATTGCCAACGTGAAAGTTGATTCGCATTTGACGGGCAGGTAACATTTCGACTTCGAGAACAGTGACAGACGACATGCGCGATCAAGAAGGCCCCGATGACGACGCCGGTGTACGCGAGCGTCTGCACCGCCTGTTGACCGAGCACTCCCAAAGCGACATCGCACGTAAAACCGGCACAGGTGTTGCCGCCGTCAATCGTTACGTACACGGCGCGCGCATACCAGCCGCGTTTTGTTCCTCTTTAGTACGCGGACTTGGCGTGAACCCGGCGTGGCTGCTGATGGGCGAGGGCAGCCCCTACCTTGCCGACGTGCCGGAACAGACCGCCCGCCTTGGCGAAAACATGCTGGAACTGGTCGAGGCAATGAGCGCCGTCAGCAAAATGCTGCTCGGCAGCCTGACCGGCAAACACCACCTGAAAGTCCTGCGCGAACTGAATGAAGCCCTGCTGTCCCACGAGCGCCTGCGCGAAAGCATGAACAGCCGCTCGCGCCCGGTGTTCGAGCGCATTCTGCAGGACCTGCAGGGGGCGCTGGAAAAGCTTGACCTTGAGCGCGCCTCGGAGCTGCACAAGGCCGCCACCCAGGTCAGCCGGCTGTGCGACGACGAAGGCCTGGC
This sequence comes from Planctomycetota bacterium, assembly GCA_019636195.1. Classification (GTDB taxonomy): domain Bacteria; phylum Planctomycetota; class UBA8742; order UBA2392; family UBA2392; genus JADJRK01. The sequence continues at coordinate 185,891 of JAHBYA010000006.1, forward strand.
CCGCGACTTTCTGCGCGTGAGCGCCTTCTACGAGTTCCAGCGCAAGCGCGCCGACCGCTTTCTTGACTACCAGCGCAAACTGTTCCTGCGCAGCCTGCCCGACGGCAAGTTGTTTGACGAACGCGCCTGCGACGAAGGCCGCCGCATCGTGGTTGCGCTGACCCAAATGCACCATGTGCGCGAAGCCATGCGCATCTGCCGCGCGATCCGCGCCCTGGCGGGCCACCGCGGCCGCAAGTGGGAGGCCTTTCACCGCCTCGAAAACACCTTCGGCGTGCTGATGGCAGAAAGCGGCAACCTGCGCAAAGGCCTTGAACTGATCGAGCGCAGCCTGCCGCGCCTTTCCGGCATGTACCGCAAAGTCAGCGAAGCCGCGCTGGTGCGCATGCTGATCTGGGGTGGCGCCCTGACCATCTTTGACGCGCTCAACGTCGGCGAGCCCACCGACGCAAAGGCCCAACACTTCGTGCGCTACGCCGCGTGGCTGCTCGACCCCAAGGCGATCAAGGCCGCGCTGCAATACTCCCGCCAGCAGGGTTTGAGCCCTGTGTGGAAGGGCGAGAACTTTGTGGGCATCGCGGGCATCCTGCTTGAGCAGCTTGAGTCACCGTCGGCGCCAAACGTGCAGGCGATTGAAGATCAGGATGCCGACAACAACGGTGACGCCGAGGTTTCGCCGTGGCTCAGGTTCGTCAACACCGCCGAGGCATACCGCGTGGCGGGCGACCGCAAGCGGGCGCGCGAGCGCATTATCGCGGCGAACGAGCTGCGCGTGAACATGGACCCCGAAGTCCTGCCGCCGCCGATGGACGAAGCCACCGCTCACCGCGCCACGCTCGACCTGCTGCAAGATGACAAGACGCAGCGGCCGGCTGTGCAGCGTGCGCGAACGTACTTCAAGCGCCGCGTTGCCCGGGGCTTCTTGTGCTTCGAGCCCGTGCTGGCCGGCCACTACGGCATCAAGAACTGAAGCCGCGAAGGATTGTCAGCCACACAGAGTTGCGGGCAGTTCACTGCCAGCCTCTCGCCAAGTCCGCCG
>JAHBYA010000007.1 GCA_019636195.1 Planctomycetota bacterium
ACACGCGCATGAGTTGTGCCGCTGCGCGGCACCCCCGGCTTTTCAGCCGGGGCTATTGTTGGGGTTTCGGGGGTCGCGGACGGAAGTCCGCGACGGGCAGTGCGCACGCGTATGCGTTGTGCCGCTGCGCGGCACCCCCCGGCTTTTCAGCCGGGGCTTTTGTTGGGGTTTCGGGGGTCGCGGACGGAAGTCCGCGACGGGCAGTGCACACGCGCATGCGTTGTGCCGCTGCGCGGCACCCCCCCGGCTTTTCAGCCGGGGCTTTTGTTTGCGGGGGTTAACAGGCTTACTTGCCGGTGATGGGGCGGCGGGCCGGGGTGGTGGCCCTGCCCAGAAACAGCAGGGCAAAGCAGGTGTCTTCAATCTTGCCCCAGGCGCCGGCTTCGCTCTGGCGCAGCAGCAGCGTCAGCGCGCCCTCAAGGTACCACTCGTGCTCGCCGATGTACTCGGTCGGGGCAAACGCGCCCACGCGCTCAAGGGCATACAGGTAGTAGTAATAGTAGTCGTTGCCGCCGGCCATCGGGTTTTCCGACACGCTGTAGTTGTGCGTCAGCCACGCGATGCCGCAATCGGCATTCTTCTGCACCGCGTTCATCCATGCCTTGGCCTTGGATGGCTCAATCTCTTTCTTCTGGCGTTCGGCGGGCCATGTCTCATAGGTATCCAGCAGCAGCAGCAGGCTGCACACGCCCGCGCCGGTCATGCTGCCGTTGCCGGCCGCGACGCTGACAGGCATGCCGGGGCCCTTGTACGCGAAGCCGCGGGCCTTGTCGGGGTAGCGTTCGTACTCCCAGCCGCGCTTGCCTTTGCCCTTAATGCGATACACGTCGGGCCCGTCGGCTTGCTGAAAGCCGGCCAGATTCTCGCCCATGTCGCGCACCAGGCCCACCGGCAGCTCAATTTCACAGCGCGCCGCCGCCGCCAGCGCCAGCGCGGCAAACTGGGTGTTGGAAAGGTCCGGCGGCTGCCCCTTGCCGATGTCCGACCCGTAGCTGTACAGGCCGGGGGCGTTGTCGGCCTGCCCGCCCGCGATGTAGTCAATCGCGTGCTTCATGGCGGATTTGTCGGCGTCGGTCAGGGCGCGCTTGATTGCACCAGGCCGCTGGCCCTTGGCAACAAGGCGACGTTCGTCGTCGGTGATGTACTTGGCTTCAATGGCCAGCACGACGGCGGCCGCGTGGTAAAGCTGGATGTAGCGGGTGCTGCCGTCTTCCTTGATCATGCGGCGCAGCGCCTGCTGCACGTGCTGGTCACTGACGCCGCGGCTGCACTGCAGGTAAGTGTAGGCCGCCAGCGCGGCGTAGTCGGCGCGGCGCCAGCTCTCGGGCATGTCGTCCATGACCTTGCAACCCTTCTGGATCGCGCGGGCCACGGCGGCGTCGAATGCCGGGCGGCTGTCAAAGCTGACCTGCCCCCGCAGCTCGTACACAAACTCGTGTTTTGCCTCGCGCCCGTACTCCGTGCCGGTGTATGTGCCCTTGAAGGCGTGAAGCCACCCGTTGGCAAGGTCGAACTGCACGTCCATCTGAATGCTCACGGGGCCCTTCTTCTGGTTGGCGCCGGCGGCCTCGGTGTCTTCGCCGGTTGCCTTCACGCTGATCTGCGCGATGTCGCCCTCGATGCCCTTGAGCGTGTACTCGGCGCTGACAACGTCGGGCAGCACAGCCAGCGCGCGCGGGTGGCTGGTGTGGTCGAACTTTGCGCTCCAGCGCGTGGTCTTGACGGGCTTGCCGCTGACGGCGGCGGCGATGCGAAACGCGATTTCGGCCCCCGGGGCGCCCCAGTTGCCGGGCAGGGTGACGGCGCCGGTGCTGCTGACGTTTGCGCGCAGCACGACAAGGTCGTCGCCGAAGCGCGGGCCGCCGATGTAGGCGCGCGGCATCTCGTTGGTGCGCACGTAGCGCAGGCCGGTCAGTTCAGGGCAGCGCCAGGCCAGCACGGCGTTGGCGTCGGCGCTTGTGGGCGCGGGATTGGCGGCAAGCAGCAGCACAACCGCGCACAGCGGCAGGCAGAAACGCATGGGGCCTCCTCCGGCGCCAGTGTATCAGCCTGGCGGCCTGATGCAGCGCCAACCGCGGGGACAAGCGCCGATTTGCGCAAGGGCGCGGGTCAGTGCAAAGGCGCAAAGTTCCGGGTTGGCTTGCAGTGGTGGGCAAACTCTGGCGGCTCCGTTCAGGCTTCGTTTACAGCCACTGGCGCGGGGCTTCGGCATAATGCACATTTTGCGCCGTGAACGATGAGGCCCCGCAATTTCAGGAGGCTTTCGAAAGCCAGGACTTCTTCCTGCTGCTTGAGGCCGACCGCCACATCAGCATGGCCAGCGCCAACCTGCGCGTGCTGCGCTACATCAACCCGGCCAACAGCAGCGAAGTCTCCAAGCTGTATGTCCAGCGCGAAAAGGCCCCCAAGGCGCACCCCAAGTACCGCTACCGCGAGCTCGACTTCGACCCCGAGCACACGAAGGTGGAGCTGCTTAACCTGCCGATCATCGACAGCGAACTCGGGCGCATTTACCGCAGCAAGCGCGACGAGGTGTTCAACACCATCTGCATGCTGGAGTCGCGCGACACGCCCGAGTTCCTTGACAGGTCAAGACTGCTGTTCGGCACCGCCGACAAGGGCACCCTGAACAAGGCCGAAGAGTGGCTGAAGTTGCCGCCCGAGCCCGAAGACCCCAACCTGATGGACGCCCGCGAAGCCCGCGCGCAGCTTGACGGCGTGGTGCGCCGCCAGCGCTTTCTGTGCAACGTGCGCGTGCGCAAGTACCTTTCCAGCGACGCCGCCGCCGGCGAAGCCAGCGTGGCCCTGCGCAAGGGCGCGACCTACAGCCCCAACGATATCGCCGCGCTGGCTGTGCACGAAATCCAGACCCACGTGCTGCGCAGCCGCAACGGCGAGATGCAGCCCTTTCGGGCGTTGTTCTTTCACGGCTTTCCGCGCTACGACCTGCCGGCTTCAGGCTATCTGGCCACTGAGGAAGGGTTGGCGACCTTCAACGAAGAACTGGCGGGCGTGCTGACCAACCGGCGCAAGCGCCTGCTGGCAGGCCGCACCAAGGCCGTCTATCTGATGGACAAGGAAGAGCTGCCCTTTGCCGACATTTTCGGGATACTGGTCAGCGACCACAAGTTCACGCGGCAGGAGGCGTACACGATCTGCGAGCGCGCCTTCCGCGGCGGCGGCTACACCAAGGACCACATCTACTTCAACGGCTATGAGCAGGTGCGCGAGCTGTGGCAGAGCAGCCCCGAAGACTTTGAACTGCTGTACATGGGCAAGGTGGGCGTGCGTCACCTGGGCATCGTCAAGCGGCTGTACAAGGGCGGCCAGGGCATCCTGTACCCTGCGCGGCACATCCCGGTGTTTTTCGCCGACCTTGCGCCCGACGTGCGCGCCAAACTGCCCGCCCCGCCTGTCGAAGAAGAACAACCCGAAGAGTAAGTCGCGGCACCTTTTCGCTCAGCGTGCAGCGGTGAAAGCAAAGCCCCGGACTTGCGTCCGGGGCTGGAAGCGGCTGCGTTGGGCTAGCCGGCGTTGATCTCAAGGATCATCGCCACGTGGTCGCGCACAAGGTCGTCTTCTTTGCCCTTGAAGCTTACGCCCCAGTCGTGGCGGTTGATTTTGAACTCGGCCCGGGCCTTCACCTTGCCGTCGTCCGCGGCGATGGTGGCCGGGAAAGTGACGGACTTTGTCTGGCCGCGCATCGTAAGGTTGCCGGTGATTGTGTAGGCGCCGCCGTCGCCGGCCTTGACCTCCGTGGAGATGAACTTGCTGGTGGGGTACTCGCTGACCAGGAAGAAGTCGCCGGTCTTGAGGTGGCCGGTGAGGCGGGAGTTGTCCTTCTTGGGGTCATCGGTCCAGATGTGGTCCATGTCGATTTCGACCTCGATCTGTTTGATCGACTTGCCGTCATCGCCGGTCACGACCGCGCCCGTGAACTTCGTGAAACCGCCCTTGTGGTCGGCGGTGACCTTGCCGCTCAGGAACTCGACTTTGCTGTTGTCGTTGCTGAAAGTGAGCGTCTTGCCCTGTTCTTTCGTGACTTCCCGGGCGTCGCCGACCTTGGCGGCTGTGAAGTTTGTAGTCGGGTCGCTGCATGCGACCAGCAGCAGCAGCGGCAGGATTGCAATCGCGTAGCGCATGACGTTCTCCCTGTGTTGTGAAAGGCGGGCCCGTGCCCCCATGCACAGAGAACATCGTTCGATATCGAACTATTCCGGCGAACCGGACGGAATGGTGCCGGCCAACGACACGCGGAGCCGGACCCCTTCTCAGATCGGGAGATTGCGGGCGCTCAGGACTCGGCGGCGATGAGCAGCACGATGAACAGCAGGTAGCACACGCCGAAGCCCACGCCCATCCACAGGCCAGCCAGCGCAAGGCCGCGGCCCTGCTTGGGGCCGTTGGGCTCGGTCTCTTTCAACGCCATCACGCCGCAGATGATGCCGCCGATCCATGTCGGCAGGCAGGTCGCGAACGTCAGGATCGACATCACCAGCGAGGCAATCGCCAGGCCGCTGTTCGGCTTGGCAGCATAGTACGGTTGCGGCTGTGCGCCGTAGGGCTGGTACGCGTTGCCGTACGGCGCGGTGTACGCCTGCGGGTACGCGGTGTTGCCGGGGTACGGGTATGCACCCTGCTGCGGGTAGGCCTGCTGCGGGTAGGCCTGCTGCGGGTAGGCCTGCTGCGGGTAGGCCTGCTGTGCGGGCGGCATGGGCGGGTGCACAGCCACCGGGCGCGGCGCGTAGTATTGCGGGTTGCGCGCCGGCTGTGCAGGCTCGTGGCTGCCGGATTCGGCGACCGGGGGCTCGGGCGCATCGGCCATGTGGGCGACCTCAGCGGCCTTGAAGCTGCGGCCGGTGCCGTCTTCGATCAGTTTGGCGCCCAGCGGAATCTTGCCCTGCCTGATGCCGCGGGCAATCGCGTCGGGCGGAAACGGTCCCTTGCGGCCGGAAGTCGTCTCAATGAAGTACTGCGCCATTCATTGATAATACCCGCTGAAGCGGCATTGGGCCACTTGGCTGCCGACAGCGGCCCACACAAAGGCACAAAGGCACCAAGCAGTCGGCTCCAAGCCCAGCCACGGAGAAGCACGGCAACGGCTGTCCGCAGATTACGCAGATGAACACCGATCCAGCCGGCAACGGAAGTTTCCTGCGCTTTTGCGTCTCTTCGTGCCTTTGTGCCTTCGTGTGAGAGACCGTTGCAGTGCGCCAGCCGCCGCCGCGCCGGAACGATGCGAACCACATAAGCAAGAAAGCACACAATGCCACGAAGCCACGAAGAAGTCGGCGACGGCAGATTGATTCAAGATGCCAAGGCAGTTCTCTGCGGCTTCGCGCCTCTGCGAGCGGCGACTCTCTTGCCCAGTCAATCACGGCTTGGCGCCTTCGCGTGACGCGCCGTTGCAGTTCTTTGTGCCTGCGTGTGAAACGCCGCTGCAATGCGGGCTACCAGCCGGGAATCTCGCGCAGCAGGGCCTTGCAGCGCTTGACCAGCCGCGGCGGCTCGCGGCTTACGTCGTCGCCGGCCAGAAGTGCGCGTGCCACGCGGGCTTCGTCGTGCTCAAGTTGCGCTTCAAGGGTCTCGGCGCCCTCGCGGTGAAAAATCGCGCTGTAGCGCCACGGCTCTTCGTCGGTCGGAAAGGTGCTGCGCTTGAGCAGCGACTCACGAATGCCGGGCACATCCCACGCGAACTCTTCAATGCGCGGTGTGTCCACGCCGATCCACTGCGCGTTCAGCACCAGCTCGTAGCGCAGCAGCTCCGGCAGCCAGGGCGCGTCGGGCAGGTGGCCGGCCTGGGCCAGCGCGTCCACAAATGCGTGCAGGGCGCGGCCGTCGGCGTCGTCGTTGACGCGCAGCTCAAAGGCGTCGCTGCCGGTGAAGCTGGCGACCAGCCCGTGGTCATCGGTGTCCAGCGCCACGCGCAGCGCCAGCCACGTGGCGGGCACGCGGCCCGCATACCACTGGTGCGCAAGGTCGGCCTGGTGCAGCGCGACCACGGCTTCAAGGCGCGCGGGGTCAATGGCGCGCAGCTCGGCGGCTTCGGCGTCGCGCAGCTCATGCGCGGGCAGGGCGGCGGGGAAGGCCCGGCGCGCCTTGTCTTTGTAAAACAGCGCGTACAGCGCCGAGTACATGGCGGTCAACGACATGCGCGCCAGCATAACGCGCGACGGCTGGCCGGTTAAGTGTTGCGGGTGCGCAGGTCAATGCTGCCGCCCAGGGCGTCGGGCTGTGACAGGCGCTTGATCAGCTTGTCGAGTTTTTCGTTGGCGCTGAGCTCAAGCGTGCTGGCGTGCACGGGCGGGCGACCCCAGATCACGCGGGTGTCGGGCAGGGCGCGCGCGTCGGGCACCAGCACCACGCCCCCGCCGGGCGGGTAGTGCACACGGCCGCGCTCGTCGCACTTCTGGGGCACGCTGACCAGCTCAATCGCGTCGATCGGCAGGCTGAGGTCAAGGCGCGCGCGACGCATCACGCGCTCCATGCTCAGCGCCGCGGCCAGTTGCTCGTTGGCCCACTGGTTGCCCGGCTGGGGCGCATCGCCGGTCACGCCGCGGGCTACGCGCAGCGGGGCGTTCAGTTGCGCCCGAAAGTCGCGCAGTTCTTCGGCGTCGCGCGGCACCGTCAGGGGCAGCACCACGCCCTCGCCATCGACCAGCACGTACCGTTCGCGGCACTCAACCAGCAGGGCGGGGCGGCGCAACTGCAGCACCGGCATCAGCCGGGCGTGGTCGTCGCCCGCTGCCGGAAAGCGCCGCTCAATGCGCGGCACGCCGGCGACCCACGGGTTGCGGGCAAGGCGTTCGCTGACCTGCTGCATCAGTGCTTCGTCAAACGCGCTGGCAGACGGCAGGTCCGAAAGCTCGGCGCGCAGGTCTTCTTCCATGCTGTGGCGCAGGCGCGCCGCCAGCTCGCCGGTTGCCCATGAGGGCTCGGCGGCAAGCTCAATGCGCGCGGGATCCACCGTGTAGCGCGCGTCACGGCCCAGGCTGCCCAGCATGATCCACGACAGCACGGCGATCGCGGCCGCGCCGCCGGCCAGCCCCGCGCAGCGCCGCACGTTGCGGCTGTGCCAGGCCCACGCGGCGGCGCGCGCCGCCAGCGCCCGCAGCGGCGCCAGCATCCCGGCCATGTCGGCGAGGCGGCGGCCAAGCTGCATGCGGCCGGTGGACTTGCGTGCGCGGGTCTTGACCTTGCGGGTGCGGCGGCGGGACATGGCGACTCCTAGGCTGCGATGGCGCGGGTGCGGTTGCTGGCTGTGCGGCGCGGGGCCAGGCTTGCGTCAATCAGCTCCTGCACCAGCTCATCAAAGCCGGTGCCCTCGGCGGCGGCGGCCTTGGGCAGCAGGCTGGTTTCGGTCATGCCGGGCAGGGTGTTGACTTCAAGGACCCACAGGTCGCCGTGTTCATCCAGCATCAGGTCCACGCGTGAGTAGCCGTGGCAGCGCAGCGCGTGGTGGGCGCGTCGGGCATAGTGCTGGGCCATCTTGGAGGTCGCGCCGGGCAGGTCCGGGCTGACGATGTAGCGGGTGCCGCTTTGCTTGTCGTACTTGGCCTTGAAGTCGTAGAAGCCCGCTGCGGGCAGCACTTCGCACACCGGCAGCGCGCGGTCGCCGATCACGCCGACGGTAAGTTCGCGCCCGACAATCGCCTTTTCCAGCAGCACGCGGCGGGAATGCTTGAAAGCCTCGGCCAGCGCGGCGTCCACGCCCTCGGCGCCCTGCACAATGCTGACGCCGATGCTGCTGCCCTGGTCAATCGGCTTGGCGACGAGCGGCCACCCGATGCGACGGGCCATCCGTCGCATGCGATAGTTGGCGTCGAACTCCTCGGCAACCTCAAAGGGCGGCGTCGGCACGCGGTGCGTGAGGAATTCGGCCTTGCTGAGTTCCTTGTCCATGGCAAGGCGGCTGCTGATCGGCCCGCTGCCGGAGTACGGCACGTTCCAGGCCTCAAGCTGGCGCTGCACGGTGCCGTTTTCGCCTTCGCCGCCGTGCAGGGCGATGAAGGCAAAGTCAAAGCGGCTGATCGCCAGCGGTGTCAGCGGCTCCACGCCGACGTCGATGGGCGTGACGCGGTGGCCGATGCGTTCCAGCGCGGCCCAGACGGCCTCGCCGGACTTGATGCTGACTTCGCGTTCAGTAGAGGTGCCGCCGAAAAGCAGGGCGATATTGAGCATGGAGAAAGTCCCGTGAAGTAAGGAAGCGGCCAAGGGCCGTGAGGTGTGTATCGGGCGAAAGTGTCCGCCCGCTTTAGGTTAAGTCAGCACCCGGCCCTTCACGGGCTTACGGCGGCCTTGCCGGTTGCTAACGTCGCGGCATGTCCGACGTGCTGCACAACTCGCGCTTTCTTAAGGCTTGCCGGGGCGAAAGCACCGACGTGCCGCCGGTCTGGCTGATGCGGCAAGCCGGCCGCTATATGCCCGAATACCGCGCCGTGCGCGCGCAGACCGACTTTCTGGGCTTGTGCAAAACGCCCGAGCTGGCGGCACAGGTCACGCTGGATGCCCAGCGCATACTCGGCGTCGATGCAGCCATCCTGTTCGCCGACCTGCTGCCGATCCTTGAGCCCATGGGCATGAAGCTCACCTATGAAGAAGGCGAAGGGCCCAGAATTCACAACCCGCTGCGCAGCCCAGCCGAAATCGACGCGCTGGCCACGCCTGACCCGCGCCAAAGCATGCCGTTTGTGGGTCAAGCGATAAAGTTGATACGCGCCGGCTTGCCCGCCGATGTGCCGTTGATCGGGTTTGCGGGCGCGCCGTTCACGCTGGCGGCCTACGCCATTGAAGGCGGCGGGTCACGCAACTATGTGCACGCGAAGTCGCTGATGCTGGGCGACGGCGGCGCGTGGCGCGTGCTGATGGAAAAGTTCACGGCCCAGGTCATCGACTATCTGCGCGCGCAGATTGAGTGGGGCGTGCAAGCCGTGCAGCTTTTCGACTCATGGGTTGGTTGCCTGGGCCCGGGCGATTTCAAGCAGCATGTGCTGCCGTGGGTGCAGAAGGTGATCGGCGCGCTGAAGGGCAAGGTGCCGGTCATCTATTTCGGCACGGGCACAGCCACGTTGCTGCATCTGGTGATAGGCGAAGGGGAGACCGTACCCGACGTTCTCGGTATTGACTGGCACACGCCGCTTGAAGCCGGCTGGCAGGCCGGGGCGCGCGCGGTGCAGGGCAACCTAGACCCCGTGGCGCTGTTTGCCCCGCGCGAAGTTGTGCTGCAAAAGACCCGCGAAGTGCTGGCGCAGGCTGCCCGGCGCCCGGCTGGCGTCGGCTACATCTTCAACCTCGGGCACGGCATTCTGCCGCACACGCCGGTCGATAACGTCAAAGCCGTCGTCGAGTGCGTGCACGGCGCGTGAACGGCTGTGACGGATCAATGACGGCGCCTGGATGGTTTGCGCCCAGCCGGGCCCTAAACTGCCCGCACCCCGAAACCCGGAGACGCCATGCGCACATGGCTGCTGCTGTTGCCGCTGATGCTGGCGTGCGCGGTTGTGCTGGACCGCGCGCCGAGCCTTCAGGCCAAGCCCAAGCCCGGCGCCCCCGCGGTTGAGGTCGGCAAGCTGGACGTGCCGAAGACGCACCCGCGCATCCTGTTCACGCAGCCGGAGATTCCTGAAATTCGCGACCGCATCACCCGCGAGCCGTGGGCGGCGCAATGGGCCGAGGTCACCAGCCGCGCCGCCGCCGCGCGCCGCATGGACCCCGCCAACGCGTTGCCTTCGCCCAGCCTGCAAACGCGCTGCTTTGCGCTGACCAACGCCCTTGAGTGCGCAGGCTTTCACGCCGCGATCTCGGGCGATGCCGAGGCCGCCGCCGAGCTGTCCGGCCTGCTGGAGAAGTTTGACGACGAGCCGTTTCACAAGCTGCTGCCGGAAAACGATTTCATGCCGCGCGGCGAGTTTCTGGAGGGCTTCGCCACCTGCTACGACTGGGCCTACAACGTGATCACCCCGGCGGCGCGCGCAAACATGGAGCGCATACTCAGGCGCCACGCGACCATCAACTACCAGGGCTTCGTGCAGAAGAAATCATGGGAGGCCACAACCGAGGCCAACAACCACTCCATGGCGGCGATGGGCGCGGTGGGGCTGGCTGGGCTGGCGCTGTGGCACGAAGAGCCCGAGGCCCGCAAGTGGGCCGAGCTGGCGGACCGCAAGTGCACCGCGTACTTTGAGGGCGCGTTCGACAAAGACGGGGCGGCCATCGAGGGCAGCATGTACGGGCCGTTCGGGCTGTCGCGAATCCTGCCCTTCCAGGCCGCGATCGTGAAGCTGGGCGTGGCGGACATCTTTGCCAAGGGCCGCCTTGCCGGCATCTGCGAGCAACTGATCGCCGAGGTTGTGCCCGGCGGCAGCATGGCGGTGCCGATGAACGACTCGGACGGCAACTATCGCGGCTGGCCGGGCGTGCACTTTTTGTACTGCGCCACGACCTACGCGCACGCGCCCTCGCGCTGGGCCTGGGAAGAGCTGGTGCAGCGCCGCGCGGGCAACGCCGGCCACGCCGCACCCTACGCCGTGCTGTGGGAAGGCGCCGACACCAAGGCCGAGCGACCGGGCCCTGGCGCGCGTTTTTGCGCCGAGACCGGGCGCCTGACCGTGCGCAGCGGCTGGGAGGCGGGCGACTTCTTCTTCTATACAGAGGCCGGCAAGCGGCTTGGCGGCTTGCACTGCCAGGGCGACCATGGCGCGTTTCTGGTCTGGTCGCACGGTGGGTGGCTGGCCTGCGACACCGGCTACAGCAACGTCGCCAAGGAGGGCACAGCCAACCAGACCTGCGGCCACAACGGCGTGCTGGTGGGCGGCAAGGGCCAGGCGATCGTGGGCGGCGGCAAGTTCTGTGAGGCTGTGAGCCGCGACTACGCGGTGCACGAGTCGGCGGTGGTGGTCACAGCCGACCTGGCCAAGGCCTACGCCAAGGACAACTACAACCCGCTGAAGCGGGCGACGCGCACGTTTGTCGTGATGCTGGCGCCGCCCGGCGTTGAGAACTACCGGCCGTGGGTGATTGTGCTGGATCACTTTGAAAAGGGCGGCCGGGCGGACTACACGTTCATGCTGCACGCGGACAAGGACGCGAAGTTTGAGTACGGCGACAACAGCGCCACGCAGACCCTGGCGGGGCGTGCGCTGGATATGCGGTTTTTTGTGCAGGGCAAGGGCGAGCTGAAGTTCAGCACCACCGAGTTTCCCAGCAACAACTTCGGTGCGCACCCGCGCATGGACGCCAACTGGCAGGGCGACGCGTGGCAGGCGATGGTGCTGCTGGCGCCGCGCGCGCCCGGCGAAACGCCCCTGCAGGTCACGGAAAAGGGCCGGGGCGCCAAGGCCTCGTACGTCGTTGCTCGTGATGGCGTTGAGGACGAGCTGGAATGGCGGGCGGGCAATCAGCTCAAGGTCACGCGCAAGCAAGCCGGCAAGAAGGCGGTCTCGTTCACGGTAAGTCTGAAATAGGCGCTACTCGGCTTCGGCGCGGCTGTCTTTGATATCGACCCAGTTCATGACGGTGCTGCGGGCCGCGCGCTCCAGGAAGTGCCGCAGCACGCGCAGCATTTCTTCGCCGGTCAGCATCACTTCGGGTGAGATGTTCAGGGTGTCGTGGCGGTAGCGGCAGCGTATCCAGGCTGTGCTGCTGCGGCTGGCGATCGGGCGTGCGGTCATGGGCGAGTGCGCGTCAACTCCGCGGCGCAGAATCATGTAGAAGCCATGGCCGTTGAAGTGCGTCCATTCCAGCGATGCGCGCGTGCCGGTTTTCTCGCGCAGAATCATGTAGTTGTCGCCGCTCTGGAAGGCGTCGGGGTGCAGTTTGGACATGACTTCCATGACGCGGCGCTTGCTGACCGGGTTGATCTCGCTGCCATCGGAAAGCTGCATCAGGAAAATCCGCTTCATGGCCGCAGGTTAGCCTGTAACAGCCTTTCCGTCACGGCGGATCACGCGGGGATGCCAGGAACGCCGGCAGGTCAGCGCAGGATCTTTTCCATCTTCTTGCCCTTGGCCAGCTCGTCCAGCCAGCGGATCCTGCGGCCAAGGCCCTGCTTCGGAAAGGATCGTAACTGGTGCCCGTCACAAAGGCGGATTCAGCCCGTTAACGCAACTGGTCCAGCACTTTGCACTGCAGCCGATCCTTCACTTCGATTCCTTGGGCACTTCTATGTCGGTTGCGTCGAGGATCACGATGGGTTCGGCGGCTGTCGGTCGAACCTCGTTGAATATCGTCAGTGAAGAGCCACCCCCTTCGGGGATGACGGCAACCGAGTAAGTACGATCCACGGCAACTCCGGCAAAGATGATCATGTTGCCGGACTCTACCTCGAACATGAGTTGACCAGTTCCCCAAGGCACCACCAGGTCGGCTTTCAAGAGCACCGTTCCTTCGCGGGATTCGGGCAATCGAATCCGGATCTCTCCCACTGCACGGGACAGCTTGACATCCCCCAACTCAACTTTGCCGCCGGCATGAACCGTGGCGTTAACGTGCGCCGGCTGATAGCCGAAGGCTTCAAGCCGAAAGACCGCGGTGCCGGCCGGCTGTCCTCGCAATTCCACGACCCCATCGGCGTTGGCAACGGCCAGCACACCGAAGACGGCTTCCGCGGGGAAACGGGGCGCGCCGCGCGACGCGATGTCAAGTGTTGCTCCGGCCATGGGTTCTCCCCGTTCATTCAGGATTCGGGCCTTCACGACTGCGCCTTGCTCAAACCGGGGAAAAACGTCGTGCGTCACGCCCGGGGGCAACTCAACCTCTGCCTGCCAAGCGTTGGCGCCGGTAATGCGCACCAGGTATCGCCCGGGGTGCATTGACCAGCTTTCGTTGGTTTCCGCAAGTGCGAAGCGACAGAAAGGTGCGACTTCCTGCCCGATCAATCGATAGACAACGACGTGCAGGTCAGGCGAGGGTTTATCCACCCCGACGATGCGGATCCTGGACAGGGACTTGGCGGTAATTTTTGCCGGCACCACGATCTTCGTTACGACGCCGGGCTCGGTTGCGTCCGGGGGAAGAGTGCTCTCATACATGGGGTAGCCCACGCGCTCGTGCGGAATGTTTACTTTAAGGTCCGGCCCTACAGGCACCTTGTAAAACTCGGCCACGCCATGAAACAACGATGAATCTCCGTACATTGCGCGTTCAATCTCATTGGTTGGTCTGACAATGGGCGTGCTGGCATCCACAAGACGTGCAAAGAACACACTGCGCCTGTTTGACGGCTCCAACTCGTCATCATCCAGGTTTGCGAACACCCGTACTGGGCCGTAGTACGGTTGCCCGTCGTCGTACTCGACGGTCAGTCGCAGCGTTGCGGCCCGCCAGACGGGGATGTCCATGGTGCGGCCTCCAGGCAGAAGTACATGTCTGTTCCTGTCGGACACCCAGTCGTCGTCCACCACGCTGACGTAGGCCGTCGAGTTCAGATCGCCCGGTATCTCCGCGTTCCCGCTTGGGCCTGTACGAGTGACCGTGTGAATCCTGCCGGCGTCGTCGTCTTGAGCGGGCCGAACGTCGATGGCCAGCTTTGCATCTGCCGGCGCGCCCAAAGAATCCCGTACCCTGACTTGCCTCTCCGAAAGCACGCGACTCAGCGTGAGTTCCAGTTCTGCGTCGTCGCTCAAACGGACCTCTTCGGATTCCGCGAACATTCCGTCGCATTCGGCTGATACGCGCAACGGAACGTCAGCCGGCAACATCGGCAGGTCGAACTGGTTCGCACCGGATGGCCGCCGAAGGTAGAAGCCCGCGGGCTTCCCGCCAATCAGTTCAACGAGATGGGACCAGCGTGCCGCGTCCGCCGCGCCCGGGAACTGCAGTCCAACCCTGAGTGTCTGTTCGCCCGGCGACGTGCCCCGCACAGCCACACGAAGCGTCCAGACTGGCTCGGCGTGCAGCACCATGGCGTCGTCGCCACCGGTGTATGCGGCGTAACCGACCGCGCCGGCCAGGCTTGGCCCGTCTCGCGTGGTCCAGCCAACGATCAGTGAATCGGCGGGCGGCGGCGGAGTGAAGCGAAAGACGCCCGCAGAAACGTTGTCGGCAACCCTGACAGCCCGCTCGCGCCAGGCCACGACGCGGGCCTGCCTGGCTTGCGGGTGGTCCATTGTCACCGTCAGAGCGGCGCCGGCGGGCTCGGGTTCGTCGCGCGCCGCCGCGCCGGGGGCGTTGTCAGGCGTGGGCCCCTTCGCATCATCGCGCCCGGGCCAAACGGCAACTGCGATCGAGCCGACTAACAATATGAGCACAAGCAACGGCGCAATGCACTTGAGCTTTGCCGGGCGGACAGTCCCTTGCGTCGGATTGGCTTGATCGCGAGCCATCGTTCACCGCCGAGCTACTCGTCGCCCCACTTTGTCCATTCGAATTTCCTGATGCGTATCGGATTGCCGGGCAGGTCGTAGTCCCATGCTTCGACAGTTACCTTCCAGTACTCGTTGGTGCTGTTTCCGTTGCCGGCATACTTGCCGCTGGTATCGGGGTGCGGGTATGAGACGTGTTTGACTCTTGCGCGGCCCCAACCGTAATCGGTCTCGGTGACATTGACGCGAACGTCGCCGTAGGAACGAATGGAAAACTTGGCGTTAAGCCCTGCTTTCGTGCCTCCGTGTGTGACACTTGCGTCGATCACGGCGATTGCCGGGTTCACGCCGTCGTTGGCCACTTTCGCCTTGGCATCTCCGGCTGCGGGCTTTCCTTCGTACGTGTATGGGCCGGATACAATCAACGGCTTGTCGGCCAGTTCTAGGTTGCGCGTTCCTGCCATCGCCTGTTTGCTATCGTAGGCTACAACCGCATCATCGACCGAGAATCTGAGCGAGGCACTTGCGCAAGCGAAAACGTCGCCTGTTTCATGCATGCCACGAGTCAATGCCGCCTCGGCGGATACCCTGATCGAAGCTTTGGCGTCGTACACAAAACGCCCCAGCTCGCAGTTGTTGATCTGGATCGGTCGTTCCCAGGTATCGTAACCGAATAGCCCGTACTTACGGATCCAGGCGCCGCCAGCCGCAAGGTACCAGATAACCACTTCTCCGTTGACGTATGTCTTGAAACTGTCCGGATCTGCCCGAAGGTAGCCGTGATTGGTCAGTGCATCGCCGCCGTTCTGATCAAAGGGCTGGTCTGGGTGGCCGTACCCCGGCCATGCCAAATTCTGGCCTGCGCCCTCTGATTCGCCGACAACGACTGCCTTGCGATTCGGTCCAGCCAGCAAGGGTTGCGAGATTACACATAGCACCAAAATGCAAGCTGCAGTACCCAACAATCCGCTCCTGGTGCCATTGGTCTTGCGCCAATCAATTCTTCCCACGTCTGTTTGCATGACCGCCCCTGTTCGCGTTCGCACTACGACCGAGGCGACAACAGTAGATTCTGTGTGTGTGTCAAGTAAAGCGACTCGATAATCTCATGAATGCGCTAGCACTGTGCACTTTGTGTGCAATTTGGCAGTACAACAGCGGCGCGACGGCACGACATTCACTACCTCTTGTCGTCGTTCATGACTACGTCGGCATCAACTTCGCGTGCGCGAAGGCAGGTCAGCGCAGGATCTTTTCCATCTTCTTGCCCTTGGCCAGCTCGTCGATCAGCTTGTCCAGCCATCGAATCTTCTGCATCAGCGGGTCTTCGACTTCTTCGACGCGGATGCCGCACACCACGCCCTTGATCAGGTTGCAGTTGGGGTGCATGCGCGGGGCTTTGGCAAAGAAGGTCTCGAAGTCTGTTTCCTGCTTGATCTGCTTTTGCAGGCCCGCCTGCGTGTAGCCTGTAAGCCAGCGGATGATCTCATCGACTTCGGCTTGCGTGCGGCCCTTGCGCTCGGCCTTCTGCACGTACAGCGGGTACACCTTGGCAAACGCCATCTGGAAAATCGGGTGGCTGGGCATGGTCGTGGCTCCACGAAAACCGGGCTGCTGCCACGTTACCAATGGGGAGGTCTTGCGCCCACTGCGCCCAGTGTGCGGCCTTTCAGCGCCCGGAGGGCGCGTCATGTGTTAGCCCGGCGCGCAAGCGCCGGGAACGCCACGCGCAACAACCCCCGAGCCCCCGAAGGGGGCGGCATCAGGAATTCAAACCGGCGGCATCCATCGTTCGTCGTACTCGATCCCGTGCGCGTCGTACATGGCGCGCAACTCGCTGCCGAACGAGACTCTTGCGTGGTGCGCGGCTTGACCGTCGAGGTAGTCTTTCGTGGCCTTGAGTTTTGACGGGCTGACCGAAAACACACCGAATCCGTCCTGCCACGCGAACTCGGGCAAATCCCAGCGTTCTTTCATCCAGCGCGAGCTGTTGGCCTTAACGTCGCGCATCAACTCAGACGGCGCCACTTTCGGCGGCAAGCCGATCAAAAGGTGCACGTGGTCTGCAACGCCGCCCGAATGGACAAGTGTGGATTCATTCGCGCGGACAATGCCGCCCATGTAGGGAAACAACTCAACACGGATTTGGTCGGAAAGAAGCGGCGCGCGGGACTTGGTCCCGAACACAAAGTGCAGGTTGATGGCGTGGTAGGTGTCGGACACGGGTCTCCTGCGCGCAGGATAGCGCCCCCTTCGGGGGCTCGGAACATGTGTGTCCGGGTTTCCCGGCGCTTACGCGCCGGGCTAATGTATGGCGCGCCCTCCGGGCGCTCAAAGTGCCGAAGGTAGCGTTCCCAAGCGGCGGCGTTCTCAAGCGGCGGCGTTCTCAAGCGGCGGCGTTCTCAAGCGGCGGCGTTCTCAAGCGGCAGCGTCCTCTAACGGCAGCGTTCTCTAACGGCGTAATCCGGGAGTGGCGGAGTGCAGGAAGCGAACGCGGGACGGCATTTGCCGTCCCGCGCTTTGTTGCACTCCCGGCTTCCTTACTTGTTGTCGTCCTTCACCGAGTAGTCGGCGTCAACTACGCGGTCGCCGCTGCCGCTGGTGGATGATCCGCCTACTCCGCCGCGTTGGTGCTCCTCGGCGGCTTTGCGCATTTCTTCCTGCTGCTGCGGGGTGGCGTTGGCGTACATCTTTTCTGCCAGCTTGTGGCTGGCCTTGGTCAGTGCTTCGGTGGCGCTGCGAATCTTGGCCACGTCGTCGCCCTTGATCGCTTCTTCGACCGCTGTTTTCTTTTCCTCGATGTCTTTCTTTTCCTCGGCGCTGATCTTGTCGCCGTGGTCGGCCAGCATCTTGCCGATGCTGATCGCCATGCGGTCAGCTTCGTTCTTGGCGTGAATCACCTCAATGCGCTTCTTGTCGTCGTCGGCGTGCTTCTCGGCGTCTGACTTCATGCGCTCGATTTCTTCTTTGCTGAGGCCGCTGTCCGACTTGATCTCGATTTTGGCTTCCTTGCCGGTGCCCTTGTCCTTGGCACCGACTTTCAGAATGCCGTTGGCGTCGATATCGAAGCTCACCTCAATCTGCGGGATGCCCTTGGGCGCCGGCGGGATGCCCATCAGGTCAAAGCTGCCCAGCAGGCGGTTCTGCGCCGCGATCGGCCGCTCGCCCTGGTACACCTTGATTGTCACGCCGGTCTGGTTGTCGGCCGCGGTGCTGTACGTCTGGGTCTTGCTGGTGGGGATGGTCGTGTTCTTGGCAATCAGCACGTTCATTTCGCCGTGCAGCACTTCCACACCCAGCGACAGCGGCGTGGCGTCAAGCACCAGAATGTCCTTGAACTCGCCGGTCGCGACGCCGCCCTGCACAGCCGCACCCAGCGCCACCACTTCGTCGGGGTTGAGGCCGCGGTTGGGCTCACGGCCGAAGATTTCCTTGCAGATCTGCTGCACCTTGGGGATGCGCGTGCTGCCGCCGACCAGCAGGATTTCGTCGATGTCTTTGGCGCTCAAGTCGGCTTCGGTCAGGGCCTGCTTGGTGGGGCCGACCAGCCGCTGAAACAGCTTGTCGGCAAGCTGCTCGAACTTGGCGCGGGTGATCGTGAGCTGCAGGTGCTTGGGCCCGGTGGCGTCGGCTGTGATGAAGGGCAGGCTGACCTCGGTGCTTTCGGTGCTGCTCAGGTCGCACTTGGCCTTTTCAGCGGCTTCTTTCAGGCGCTGCAAAGCCATCTGGTCCTTGCGCAGGTCGATGCCTTCCTTCTTTTGAAACTCGTCGGCGATGTAGTCGATCAGCACCTGGTCAAAGTCGTCACCGCCCAGGTGACCGTCGCCGGTGATGCTGAGCACCTGGAACACGCTTTCGCCGCCATCGGCGCTTACCTCAAGCACCGACACGTCAAACGTGCCGCCGCCAAGGTCGAACACCAGGAACTTGCCCTGCTTGCGCTTGTCCAGCCCGAACGCGACGCACGCAGCCGTGGGCTCGGGCAGCAGGCGCAGGACCTTCAGGCCGGCGATTTCGCCTGCCTCTTTGGTGGCCTGGCGCTGGGCGTCGTTGAAGTATGCGGGCACCGTGATCACGGCCTGCGTGACCGTTTCGCCCAGGTACGCTTCTGCGGTTTTCTTGAGGTCCTGCAGGATCATCGCGCTGATTTCCTGCGGCGTGTACTCCTTGCCGCGGGCGCGCACTTTCACCATTTCGTGGCTGCCGCCCGTGACTTCGTAGGGCACCAGCTTTTCTTCGCTGGCGACTTCGTTGTGCCGGCGGCCCATGAAACGCTTGATTGAAAACACCGTGTTGCGCGGGTTGGTCACCGCCTGGCGCTTGGCCATCTGGCCCACCAGCCGCTCGCCGTTTTCGGCAAAGGCGACCACGCTGGGGGTCAGGCGGTTGCCGGCTGGGTTTGCGATCACCCGCGGCTCTTTGCCTTCCATGATGGCGACCACGCTGTTGGTGGTACCGAGGTCGATTCCGATTGTCTTAGCCATGATGAAGCTCCGGTAAGGCCCTGAGGGCCGCCCAAGTATGTACGGAGGAACTATCGCAAGGACGGTGCCAACACTGGCGTTACGGCAGCTAAGGTGTGTTCCAGTAGCGACTTACGCTGATTTGCGCCGGGCGGCGAGCCTGCCATTTGTGCAGAAACGGCAGGGCGCGGCTGGGCGGAGGCGGAAGGGTGCCATTGTGGCGGGTCGGCGAACGGCTGTACAGCCAAGCAGCGCCCAGCCAGCCGTTGCCGTGTTCGGTGAAACCTGCGGCGGAAGCTTCTGACTGCAACACGCAACGACGCAACGAGTAGTCGGTCACGCCAAGATTGACTGGGCAAGAAAGCCGCCGCTCGCAGAGGCGCAATGCCGCAGAGAACTGCCTTGGCATCTTGAATCAATCTGCCGTCGCCGACTTCTTCGTGCTTTTGTGGTTCGCATCGTTCCGGCGCGGCGGCTGTGGCTGGCACACTGCAACGGTCTCTCACACGAAGGCACAAAGGCACGAAGAAATGCAAAGGCGCAGAGAACTTCCGTTGCCGGCTGTGTCGGTGTTCATCTGCGCAATCTGCGGACCGCCGTTGCCGTTGCCGCGGCTCTGTGGTGGAAACACAAACTACTTGCCCAGCGCCTGCAGGATTGCGGCTTTCTCTTTGTGCTGGTCGCAGATTTCGCGCAGTTGCTTGCGGGTAAGCGGCGTGTCGCCCGCGCGCTGAAACTCGCCGAAGTCATCCCCCAGGATAATCCACTCGGCGTCCTGCGTGCGGTACGAGGGCACTTCTTCCCACTCGGCGGGGTGTTCGCCGTGCTTCTGCTTGGCGCGCCAACTGGGGTAGCGCACATAGTGCGCCTCAAGGCGCATCGGCCGCACACCCAGCGTCGCCCAGAAGCGCGTGTACCGGCCGGGCATGGCATACACCGGCACAGCCACGCGGGTGTCGGTGGCCATGTCGGGGTCGGTGGCCCAGTCTTCAAGCCACTTGGCGGCCATCACGCGCAGGTAGTCGGCGTTTTCGATTTCGTCGGGCAGGGTCTGGGCTTCCATGCCGATGTCTTCGCAACTGACCAGGTGCAGGCCATAGAACAGCATGCGCATGTGCTCAAGCTCGTCGCCCAGCGGCAGGCCGCGCGGGCCGCTTTCGCGCCAGCCGCGCAGGCGGTTGAGGTCAGCCACGTTGGCGACCAGCAGTCGCTGCAAAAACGCGTAGCTGCGCGCCATGCGCAGGTAGTAGGTGGGGTTGGGCTCGCAGCGCAGGCGCGGAGCAAGGCCGTCGGGCGGCGGTGCGGCCTTGCCGGCGGCCAGGTACAACTGCCGGATGTGCGTTTCGCGAGTCTTGGTCACCATGGCCTTGAACGCCTCCAGCATGCGCAGCTTGTACTGGCGGGTCAGCAGCAACTTGTCGCTTTCGGCGCCGCGTTCGGGCAGCAGAAACGTTTCCAGCGCGTAAACCTGGTAGTCGTACCAGCCGCAACCGGGCTGGGGCGTAAGGTCAAGTTCGCCGGCGCGGATCGCGCGTATGAAGTCCCGCATCAGGTCAGCGCTTTGCGGCAGACCCTGCGGGTAAAGTTTTTCAAACAGCGCGGCTTCGCGGTTGTCGCTGTACGGCAGAAAGTGGACGGTGGCGCGGCGCACGCCCACCTGCCCGGCGATCTCATCCAGCGGCTTGCCGGCGTTGGCGGGCAGCACCAGCAGGTTCAGCGCGACAAAGGGGTTGGTCAGGCCGGTGTACAGGTTCAGTACGCGCATGTACTGCTCGCGCCATTCGGGGTCGGCTGTGATCACGCGGGCGATGGCATCGGCGATGGCGCGGTCGGCGATCGGCTGTTGCAGGTAACGCAGAAAGCGAAACACGCGGCGCAGGTTCTCGTTCCAGGTGTAAAAGCCCACAGGCCGGCTTTGCGCGGCGTCTTGCTCAAAACGCTGCACGTGCGCCGCCGCCTTGCCGGGGCGCATCGCGTATTCCTCGGGCGTGACCATGCCGCCGACTTCAAGGCAGCCCCACAGCCAGGCGTGGGGTTCGCCGGCTGGGTTGAGCTCGGTCAGTACCTGGCGCACGAGCCTTTCAATGTCGCGCACGCCGCTTTCGTGGTTGCGCACAGCCCACTCGTCGATGGCGGCGTACAGGCCGTCATCGAACTGCTTGGCCTTGCCGCCGACCAGGTTGACGCTGGGCAGCACTTGAAAGCCGGCATCGGTCAGCGCCTTGGCCGCGCTGGCGTAATCGGGGTACAGGCGCAGAAGCGCCTCGGGGGCGTCGCTGCGGGTGGCGGGCACGTCAAGCCGGATGACGGCTGCGCTGGTGTTGATCTCCCACAGGTTGTCGGGCGGGCCGAAGGGCCGGCTGTCAATCAGGTACGGGTTGAAGGCGGGTTTCTTGTCTTCAAGTTTGTCGTCGGCCAGCAGGTCTTCCACTTGGGGCGGGGTGACTTGCTCTTTGTCGATGGTCTCAACGCTGGGCATGCCCAGCAGGACGTAAATGACGCCGACGGCCACGATGCCACCGACACCGGCCAGCACGGCAGCAAGAATGATCAGGCTTCGCTTGCTCATGGCCCAAGTGTAGTCACGTCAAGCGTGCAATGGGTGCAGAAATTCCGCGAACGCATTTGCGTTCTCAATCCATCTTGCCCGCGCGTCCGGGATTGGCAAACTTGTCGCGCTCACACGCCACGGAGACGCCGATGCGAATTGCCCTGTTGATGCTCACTGCCACGCTGCTGCTGGGTTGCGGCGGCATGCCCAAGATCGTGATGGACGCCCGCAAGCCCGTCAAAGACCAGACCCTGGTGCGCGTGTCGGTCGTCGCCACCAACTACGACGACGCCTGGGACAAAGAAAGTGTCCGCGTGCGCATTCACCAGGTGTGGCTGAACGATTCCGGTGTGCCCACCAACAAAGAACAGGTGATTGACCAGCCGCACAACGGCAAAAGCGCGGCCAACCGCGGCACGATCAAGCTGAAAGAAGCCGACGGCGACAGCACGCGCTGGGTGCGCCTGACCTTCGAAATTGTCAGCGGCGACCGCCCCGACACCGAGAACATCAGCGCCGGCACCACGGTGGAGTGGAAACTTTCCAGCTCCTACGCCGAAAAAGACATCGTGCTGGTGGCTGTGCTGAGCCGCAGCGCCAAAAACAACTACAAGATTGACGCGGTGTGGGCGATGAACCCCGAAACCGGCGAAACTGAGCAGGTGCTGCCCAGCAGCTACGAAAGCTAGCCTCGCGGAAACAGAGCGCCAGCCGACCTGCAGTTCATACCTTGTGCGGCAGACCCCGGCTTCCCAGCCGGGGTTTTTGTTTTCTGGCGGGTGCAGCGCTGCACGGGTGAATTTTGTGTCAAGCGGCACGCCGCCCCGATATTTGTGTCGCCGCCGGATGTAGAATGCCGGTTCGGCTGTTCAACAACGCATGCAAGCTGACGTCCATTGGATAGTGCCCAAGCGCCTTGCCATCCTGCCGCGGCCGCGCGGCGGCGAGTGGCTTGAGGATGAAGTCCGCAGCTACGCCGCGCAGGGCGTGGGCGTGCTGTTCACGCTGCTTGAGCCGACCGAGGAAGTGGAGCTTGGCCTGTACGACGAGGTCGTGCTGGCTGAAAAGCACGGCCTTGAGTTCATGCGGTACTCAATCCCTGACCGGGGCGTGCCGCGCTCGCCGCAACTGTTTGCGGCGGTGGTCAAAGAGCTGGCTGACAGCGGCAAGCCCGTGGGGGTGCACTGCCGCGCCGGGATCGGCCGCAGCGGGCTGGCGGCCGCCGCGCTGCTGCTGCGCATGGGCCACGACGTGAACAACGCCTTTGAGGCGGTCGGCAAGGCCCGCGGCATTGAAGTGCCCGACACCCCCGACCAGCGCATCTGGCTTGCCGAGCACGCCGAGCTGTTCAAGGCCTGAATCGCGAGAGAGTGTTTTCGCCGGCCCGTGCAGGCATCGGCCGGAGGCCGATGCATACGACATGCGCGGGACGCGCATGCTACTGGACGCTCTCCGTTGGCGCCGGCGCCAGCAGGTGCAGCGCGCGCTCAGCCAGCCGCACGGTCACGGTCTGGCCTTCATTGAACTCAAGGTAGTCGGCTTCAATCCCGTCGCCGAAGATCACGCCGCCTTCTTCCATTTCGCTGGCCAGCGTCAGCACTTCGCCCTCTGCCAGAAACCCGAAGTTGACCTCGGTGCCCGTGGCGATGCTCGGCCATGGCTCGCGCACCATGTACGCCAGCCGCCGCTCGGTGGGCGCAGGCAGCGGCTCGCGGATGCCGCGCTGCCTGACGATGCTGGCTGTCCAGCCGGTGGCGCCGGTGCCCGTGGAGATGATGACGCCTGAACTGCTTTGGCGTTCGTGCGCCCCCGTGTCGGGCACGCTGACGCGGTACTTGGCGGACTGGTGGGTGCGGTGGCCGACAAACAGCTCGTTCAGGGCAAGCAGCTTCTGGCCGTCTTCGCGCTCGGCGACCACCATCGCGCGCTGCTCAAGCACAAACGGGGCAAGGCTCGGCGGTGCCGCGGCGGCGCCTGAGCCCTTTTCAGCCAGCGCCGCCAGCACGCGCGGCGCGTCGGCAGGCACGAACTTGCACAGCAGGCCGCCCACGGTGGCGGGGTCGGGGTTGAAGCCGACCACAAGATGGCCGTCGAGGTACTTGGCGACGTTGGGGATCAGGCCGTCCTGGCCGATGGCAAAGACCACGTCGTCACCGTTGAAGACAAAGCGGTCAAGCTCGTCTCGGGTGACCTGCGCGCGGCGTTGCTCGGCGGGGATCGCGCGAAGCACGGCGGCCACGGCCTGCTGCTGCAGGGCGTCGATGTGCTGCACGCGCTCGAAATCCTGGCCGCGCGAGGTGACGTAGAAGCGGGCCTGGTCAAGGGTCCCGAAGCGGCGCAGCAGCATGGCCAGCGGCGTGGGGCGGGTGACGATCACGATGCGTGGCAGTTGCGCTTTCATGGCTGGCTCTCCGGTGCCTGCGCCCGGCGGCTGTGGGTTGCCGCCGGGCGCAGGGCGTTCACTTCTCGGCCTTGCCTTCGACAAACTCGGTCAGCAGGTCGCCCAGCAGGTTGGGGCTTACGTTCAGGTGCTTGATCTGCTCGATCTTGCGCGCGAACTCGATGGCCGCCAGTCCGAGCAGCACCTTGCTGGGCAGGTCCTTCCATGCGGCGGCGCGGGCGGCTTCGGCGTCGGCGGTGGCGTTGCCCATGGCGCGGGCGGCGTCGGCGTCAGCCTCGGCGCGCAGGCGCACGTTGTCGGCGCTTGCCTTGGCCTGCAGGTTGTTGCGCTCAATTGCGGCCTCGGTCGCCAGCTTGTCGGCCTCGGCGTTCTGGGTGACTTCGCGGCGCCGGTTGTTGCCCTGCTGCGTGATCAGTTGCTCGTTACGCCTTTCCAGCTCGATCTGCGTGGCGAGCTCGTTTTCCTTGATCGCGCGTTCTTTCTCGACGGCGTCGGCGCGGCGCCGGAAGATGGCCTCGTCGGCCTTCTGTTGCAGGCTTTCGCGGGCGGGCGTTTGCAGCGCCTTTTCCATTTCGCTGCTGGGCGACACGCGTACCACGTGCACCTCGACCACGGCAAGGCCCATGTCGGCCAGTTCGGGGTCGTGTTCCAGGGCGCCGCGGATTGCGGCATACACCGCCTGCGCGCCGGACTTCACGGCCTCGGCCAGCGTCATGGTGCTCAGCGCGTTGCGCGCCGGGCCCTGCACGCGCTGGTGCCAGAACTCGGTGAGCTTTTCCAGCGGCTGTTCAACCCACGCGCCGGTCTGCGTGCTGATGCTGAAGTTGACGCGGCGCGAAGCGGCCAGCGGCTCGGCGATGCGATAGCGGATCACGACCTGCGCGTTGATGCTCTGCATGTCGCTGGTGCGTTCATTCAGCACGCAGGTTGCCTCGGCGTCTTCGACGGGCAGCATCGCGATGCTGGCGCTCATGGGTACAAACCAGTAGGCGATGCCGGCGCCCTGGCGGGCAAGCTTGCCCGCGCGGTAGTGCAGGATGTACTGGTTGGGCTCGGCGCGCAGGTGGCGCAGCCCGGCAAGTCTGGTGATGGCAGCCATGTCTCGGCGCTCCTTCATTAGTGTAATCTGCACACTTAGTGTGGTGTGCGAGAGACACTAAGTCAAGGAGATTCCGCGCAGGCGGGGCTCGCATTCCGGCCCCGTGCCGCCTACACTGCCCGGCATGCAATCAAAGGCCAAAACCGTGCAGGAGTACCTCGCTGAGCTGCCCGAAGATCGCCGCAAGGCACTTGAGGCGCTGCGCAAGGTGTTTCTGGCAAACCTCGACCAAGGCTTCGAAGAGGGCATGGGCTACGGGATGATGGGCTACTACGTGCCCCACAGCATCTACCCCGCCGGCTACCACTGCGACCCGAAGCAGCCCCTTCCCTACGCCGGCATGGCCTCCCAGAAGAACTACATGTCGCTGTACCTCATGGGCTGCTACATGTCCCCCGAGTCCGTGAAGTGGCTGCGCGCCGAGTGGGCCAAGACCGGCAAGAAGTTGGACATGGGCAAGTCCTGCATCCGCTTCAAGAAACTGGAAGACCTGCCGCTGGATCTGGTCGGCAAAGCCATCAAGCGTATGCCGCTCAAAGAGTACATCCGGCTGTACGAAGCCGCCCTGCCGCCCAAAACCAAAGCCGCCCGCAAGGCCAAGCCCAAAGCCGCCGCCCGCAAGGCCAAATCCAGGCCTGCCGCCGGGGCCAAGGCCCGCAAGGCGCGCCGCTAGTCCTGCGGCTTCCGGCGCACGCGCGTGATCTTGTCCTTCTGCTCGGGTGTCAGGCTGGTTTCGTCGTTATCAACTTCTTCAATCGCGACTTCGGCTGTGCGCGCCCGATAGCGCAGCTTGGCCCAGCGCACGCCGCTGACGCCGATCAGCATCAGCAGCAGCACCGGCGCGCAGAAGCTTGCGATGATTTCCCAGACGCGCAGGCGCTCACGGCCGAATGCCTCGCCGTGGCGCTCGCCGCCCGCCAGCCGGGCCGCGATCGCGCGGCCGTCTTTGCTGACTGCAGCCAGCCGCCCTTGCGCGTCAATCGCTGCGCCGCCGCCCTGCCATACCACCAGCCGCCGCGTGCCCCGGATCAGCGCGCTGCGGCGCTGCTCGCGCAGCCACCAGTTGAGTTGCGATTCGTGGTGCGGCTGTTCCGGTGATGCCAGCAACTGCATGTCGTTGCGCAGGCTCCAGGTCTCGGGCAGATCATGGGTCGGCGCGACGGACAGGTTGCCGGTGCCTTCAAGGACCAGCGGCTCGGTGTTGCCGGCAGGCCATTCGTGGTGAAAGCGATGTGCGCGATCGCGGTGAAACACCCACGCCTCGGTGCGGTCGGGCCAGCGTGCCAGCGCCACCAGCGTAAGCGCGCGCGTCTCGGCGATGCGGCCCGCGGCCCACAGGTGGCGCTCAAGGCGTGCCGCGCCCGGCTCGGGCAGTGCCGCCCACAGCATCACGCCGCCGTGGCCGTCTTCGCCCAGCAGCACGGCGCTGTCGCGCTCGGCGCTTTCGGCTTCGGGCACAATCCATACGCTCAGCGGCTGGTCGCCCGGCTCGGCTCGGGGTGCGCCCGCCCAGTCGGCTACGGCGACGACTGCCAACACAGCCGCCATGACCAGCCCGGGCCAGCGCGGGCGCACCTTCAGGTCGGCGGGCGCGGCGCCGTGCCACTCGGCGCAGGTCCAGGCCAGCGCGAACAGGATGCCCGCGACGGTGGCCAGGCCCAGCTTGGGGTAGGCCACGGTGACGATGCCGCTGTCGATCAGCGTGCCCAGCGGCACCAGGTAGGCAAAGTCATGCGGCAGCAGCGCGTACCACCCGGCCAGCAAGGCGCCCGCCATCAGCGCGCGCACGATGCGCGGCACAATGCGCGCGATCGGCATTTCGGCGCTCGCGGCCGCCAGCGCGGGCACGCCCGCCAGCAGCCACGGCATCAGCGGCGAGGCGTCGGTATCGAGCAGCCACAGCGTGTTGACGATGGACGCCGGCGCAAGGCACGCCCACGCCAGCAGCAGCGCGGCGACCGGGCCCGCGCCGCGGCAGGCAAAAGCCAGCGGCACCAGCGCGACCCAGCACAGCGGCCACAGCGCAAAGTGGTCGCCGCATGCCACCAGCAGCAGCGCTGAAAGCAGCGCCAGCGGCGCGCGCCAATGCAACTCGCGCAGCCCGCCCAGCAGTTCCTGACGTTCCCGGTCGTTCAGCAATTGCTACCTATTAGCGCGCGCTTACTTGTGCGCGGCGCGATTTTCGCCGCGCGGTTTTTCCGCGCGCCCATGTTGCTAGGATAACCCGCTGCGGCACAAAAGGGTGAGCATATGTCGCGGGCGATCGCGATGATACTGGTGCTGGTGGTTCTGGCCGGATGTGGCGGCAAAGTTCGCCATGACTGGGGCGGCGGCGGGAACACCGCACAGGCGCGTATCCTGAATGACCGCGGCGCCGTTGAGCTTGCGGTATGGGAGGGCGCCGTCGTGTACGACCTGCGCGACCACGAAGAGTGGATGCAGGGCCACATCACCGGCGCCCGCCGCATCACACTGGACGACATCTCGCGCGAGCGCGCCCTGCCCGCCGACCGCAACGCCCCCGTGCTGTTCACCGGCGAAGGACCGCTGGATACGCGCCCTGAACGCGCCGCCGAACTTGCGCTTGAGCGCGGCTACACCAACGTCATGCTCTTTCCCGGCGGCTGGCGCGAATACACCGGCCGGCACCCCGTGCGCGACTAGTCACGCCCGATGCGCAGCAGCTTCGGCTCTGTGCTTTTCCAGCTTGTTTGCGGCATCGCGGGCTCGCGCAGTTGCAGGCGTACTTCAAAGCGTTTGCCCGCATATCCCGGCATCGCGGCGTCCAGCAGCACGTGGTCGCGCGCGATTGCAACCACCACCGCGTCAACGTCGGCAAAGCGCGTGCCCTGCCAGATATGAATGCGCTCGCGCCCCGCGGCGATGAAGGCGCTGGGCTCAAGGTCCGTGCTCCACGCAATGATTGCCAGCGGCAACCGCCGGTTCAGATCAGCCTCAAGCTGCGCGCGCAACTCGTCGTCGGTCGGCGGTGGCGCAGGCTTGTCGTCGTCCGGCTTGACGATTTCCGGGGCCTCACCGGGCCGCGGCGTCGGCGACAACTGCACGCCCGGCAGCAGCGCGCGGTCTTGCGCGCCTGCCTGCTCCCAGCGGATGCGCGGCTGGGATGATTGGACGCGCGCCAGCGCATCGTGCAGCGCGGCGTTGTCGCTGCGCGTGTCCGCCATGACGCGCCACGCGCCAAAGGCGCCGGCAAGGGCGAGGACGAACAGGGTGATCCAGGCGGGAAGGGTGATGCTGTTGGGGTTCATGGCTTGCCTCCGCCCGTGAAACGCCCGAAATGCACGGCGCGGCTGAGTTTTGTGAGAAAAACACACGATTGCGGTTTACCCAGCCGCCCCACGGCCCATACTGCGGGCAAAGGAGACGCCATGTCGAAGATGCTCGTGTGTACTTACAAGGCGGATGACTGCGCCTTCACCGCCACCTGCAACGGTTTCCAGATTTTCAATGCCGACGACGGCGGCAGCGGCGTGGCGCAACTCAACCCGTACCTGATCGGCAAGGGCAACGTGCTGCGCTTTGTGTTCACGCGCAAAGGGCCCGACGCCAAGTTCAGCAGCGGCGTGCGCGAAGCCGAAGAAGGCGAGATGGTCAACAGCCTGGAGGACGGCGACCTGGCCATGCCCGAAGGCAACGAGCTGGTGCACACCTTCGACAGCGAACAGGCCGACCTGAAAGAGATACTCGACAACGCCAAGCCCGCCGACGCCAAGGCGATGCTCGACTTTGCCATGCAGTACTGCGACGCGATCAAGGCCGGCGACCATGACACGCTCAAGAAGTTCAACGACTACCGCATCAGCGAGGCCGCCAAGATGTTCGGCTTGCCCAAGGACGCAATGACCGAGCAGTTGCTGGGCATGTTCGAGTTCTTCAAGCCGGGCGTGAACATCGGGCGCGGCGACCTTGAGGCGATTGAGATCTGCCAAGGCAAGGTGTGGGAGGTCAAGCGCAAGGACGGCAACCCGCTGCTGTACATAAAGGAAGAAGACGGCAGCAGCAGCAGCAGCTTCATCGCCGCTTTCCTGAAAGACGGCCCCCAGGTTGTGCGCTAAGCACGGCTTGTACTGCAACGGCCAGTTACGCAGAAGCGCAACGAACCGCCTTCGCTGGCTTCTTTGTATTTTGTGTGCCTGTTTAACCACGAAAGCACAAAAGCACGAAACAACACTTCGTGCTTTTGTGTTTTGGTGGCTGGGCTTGGCTTCGCCGACCGCGCAGCGCACTGCAACGGTTTTTCACAAGAAGGCACAAAGGCGCAAAGAACTGCCCTTGCCTGTTTCTTTGTGGCTTCGTGGCTTTGTGTGCTTTTGTGTTTTTGTGGCTTGCCTTGCCGTTCTTCCGCCTGCGGCGTTCTATACCAGGCAGTTGACTTTTGAACGATTGTTTGAATACTAAACTAAATGCAGGCAGCCGAGAGACGGGCACGCAAGACCGAAATGAAGCGCGAGGCGATTTTGCGCAGCGCCGCGGCGGCGTTCCGGCGCAAGGGCTATCACGGCACCAGCATGGAAGACATCAGCGAAGCCTTGCTGATGACCAAGGGCAGCCTGTACTACTACTTCAAGGACAAAGAAGAAATCCTGTACGCCTGCCACGACTTTTCGCTCGATCGCGTGCTTGAGCGCATGCGACAGGTGCTCGCCGACGGCAAGGGCGACAACGCCGAGACCCGGCTGCGCGCGCTGGTACAGGGCTTTGTCGATGTGATGATTGACGATTTGCAGGGCAGCGCACTGGCGCTGGATTTCACGGCGCTGAAGCCGGAGCTGCTGGCAAGGATCATCGCCAAGCGCGACCAGTTTGAGCGCGGCATGCGCGGCGTGATCACCGAGGGCGTGAAAAGCGGCGAGTTCAAAAGGACCGACGCCAAGCTTGCCACGCTCGCGATCCTGGGAGCGATCAACTGGATCGGCAAGTGGTACCGCCCCGACGGCCCGTTCAATGCCGCCGAAATCGGAAAGACCTACAGCGACCTTTTTGTTAACGGACTCAGAGCCAAGTAGTGGAGCGACCCCATGGAAGTGATCCGAAACATCCGCCACTTTGACGACTGGATGGACTACCTGAAAGAGTGGCAGTCCGACATCGGCGTAAAGCTTGAAGACGCCCAGAACTTCATCATGACGCCGATCTACGACGACAAGATCCACCCCGAAATTGAGTTCGGCGACTTCAAGGGCCAGCCCAAGTGGGAGCGCGTAACGCAAATCCCCACCCAGAACATGCGCGACAGCCTGCTCGCGCTTACCTTCGTGCAGGGCGACACCGAGTTCGCAAGTGTCGAGCAGCAGCGCCGCCTGCTTGAAAGCGTGCCCCACGACTACGACCGCTACGCGGCTGTGCGCATTATGCTTGAAGAAATCCGCCACGGCCTCCAGATGTGCCACATACTGGTTGAGCACTTCGGCACCAGCGGCAAGGTGGAAGCGCGCAAGCTGCTTGAGCGCCGCGCCCGCGAAGCCTTTCCTGAAGCCAAAAACCCGCGCCTGCTGGGCGCATTCAATGAAGCCGTGGACAACTGGCTGGACTTTTACGCCTACACCTGCTTTGTCGATCGCGACGGCAAGTTTCAGCTTGGCATGCTCAAGCCCTGCGGCTTCAGCCCGCTGGCGCGCAGCGCCGGGCCGATGCTGCGCGAAGAAGCTTTCCACCTTGGCAGCGGCAACGACGGCCTGACGCGCATCGTCAAGGCCGGCAAAGTGCCCGTGCCGGTGCTGCAGCGCTTTTTCAACAAATGGATCAGCTGCGCCATGGACCTGTTCGGCAAAGACGAAAGCAGCACCGCCGAGTGGGGCTACGTGTGGGGGTTCAAAGCCCGCTTTGACGAAGAGCAGCAGCGCAAAGAAGGCAACCTTGACCCCGACCGCAAGGAATTGAACCACCACAACCGCATGCTGTATCACGTGGAAGTTGCGGACATCGTCAAGCGGCTTAACAGCTTCGTGACCGGCGAAGAAAAGCTGTTCATGCCGCACGAGAAATTCCATCGCGCCATCGGCCGCTACGCCAACCAGCCATACGACGTGCACGGCAACCTGCTTGAACAAGCCGCATACGACCAGTACATCAAAACCGTGCTGCCCACGCCGCAGGACTACGCGCTGCTGAAAGACATCTTCAAGGACCCCGACTGGATCGCCGACAGGGCCATGCCCAAAGACCTGTGGGGCTACCAGGAAAACATCCGCAAAGCCACCATGGGCAAGTGATTGCTTTCAGATTGGGACACACCGGACCCGGCAAACCGGCCAGACTTGCGGGCAGGTGTATTTTGCGGGGCGTCATGGCATGGCGGCAGCTTATCCGATCGGTACTCCGGGCCAGCCGTGGGGCGACGCGGAAAGGGCACTCTGGCTGTCTAGGCAGGTGCGGCACCGCAGCTATCAGGCAAACGTGCTCAGCGCGATTGACCGCCTGCGCGCACACTTTGATGTCATTGAATACGGGCGAATCGATTACCCGCCCGAACGCTACGACCTTTTCGCGATTCGCAATCGCAACTGGCGCGACGATCTGCCGGTGGTACTGGTCACGGGCGGCGTGCACGGCTACGAAACCAGCGGCGTACACGGCGCGCTGCTGTTTGCCGAAAGGCAAGCCAAGGACTATGCCGACCGCTGCAACCTGTTGATTGCGCCCTGCGTCTGTCCGTGGGGGTACGAGCGCATCCACCGCTGGACGCCTTTCGCGATTGACCCCAATCGCTCGTTCAAAGAGGGCACCAGTGTCCAAGAGTGCGCAGCCCTGATGCGCCTGGTTGCGCCATTGCGCGTGCTGGTGCACCTTGACCTGCACGAAACAACGGACACCGACGAAACCGAGTTTGGCCCGGCACTGGCGGCGCGCGACGGCAAGCCGCACAAGCCCGGCACCATCCCCGACGGTTTCTACCTTGTGGACGACTCCGAAAGCCCGCAGCCGGCATTTCAAGCCGCGATTATCGCAGCCGTCGCGAAAGTCACCCACATAGCACCATCCGACCCGCAGGGCCGGATGATCGACACGCCCACCGTGGACGCCGGCGTGATTCGCTACCAGTTCAAAGAGCTTGGCTTGTGCGCCGGCATCACGGACGCAAAGTACCGCACCACGACGGAAGTCTATCCTGACAGCCCGCGCACAAACCCCGCAGAATGCAACACCGCGCAGGCCGTTGCCGTTTGCGCCGCGATTGATTTTGCGCTGGCCAATCCATAACCGGCGTCGTCAATCCGGCGCAAGCCCTGCATGAAGATGCTGTTCGCCGTTGTCTGTGAACCCCGGATTGTCCGGGCCCGCGCGGGCGTTTGCCTTGCGATGACCATGGCAAGCGCGCGGACATCCGGGGTGAAATCGGTGCTGGGGTTGGCCGGCTGGGTGCTGCTTTCGTTCGGGGCGTCGGCGAGCGGCGCGTTCTTTTCGCCGGGCGAGTGGTACGCCGCATTGGACAAGCCGTCGTTCAACCCGCCGGGCTGGGTGTTCGGGCCGGTCTGGACGGCGCTGTACCTGATGATGGGCGTTAGCGCGTGGCTGGTGTGGCGGCGCGGCAATGCCTGGCGCGCGCTGGCGTTGTGGCTGGTGCAGCTTGCGCTGAATGCGGCGTGGACGCCGTTCTTCTTCGGCCTGCACTGGATGGGCGTTGCGCTGTGCATCATCATCGCCATGTGGCTAGCGATTCTGGCGACGATTCTGGCGTTCCGGCGCCACGCGCGAGCGGCGGCGCTGCTGCTGGTGCCGTACCTGCTGTGGGTCAGCTTTGCCACGGTGCTGAACGCCGCGCTATGGCACCTGAACTGAACCGGGGGCGGACCCATCCGCCCCCGGCACTTCACTAGGCCTTGAGAGCGGACAGGTCGGCCCCGTGGTTGATGTGGAAGGCCTTGCCGTTCAGCACCAGTGCGGGCACGGACTTGACGCCCGCGGCCTCAGCCTCGCGCACGCGGTCTTTGGCGTTGCCAAGGTGAACGTGCTCGACTGTGTATCTTGACGGGTCAAGGCATGCGGCAAGCTGCTGTTCGGCCTCGACGCAGACGGGGCATCCCGCATGATAGAACACTGCCTTGGTCTTCATGTTATCTCCTTGTGTTTGGCCGCCCGATATGCGGCGTGTGCGCACAAGCTAGAGTGCCCGAAAAGGCCGGAAAGTCGGCACTTTCCGGTGGGGTGCCCACAAATCGGTATGGATTGCGATGAACAGCCGAAAGAAAACCGTGAGCCAAACCTCGGTGCACGCGATGGTGGAAAGCATTGTCGGCTGCAAATGGTCGCTGCACGTGCTGGCGCAGATTCGCGCGGGCATAAACCGGCCCGGTGCCCTTGAACGCACCGCCGACGGCCTGACCCAGAAGGTATTGTCCGAGCGCCTGAACAAGTTCCTGCGCTTCGGCATCCTGGAAAAGCACAGCTACCCGGAAGTGCCGCCGCGCGTCGAGTACGCCTTTACCCCGTTCGGCCGCAAGTTTTTGAAGCTGCTGGATGAAGTCGAAGAGCTGCAGCGCGAACTGGGCTGAAGTCAGGTGAAATCGGTGTCAAAGGGCGGCACGCCCGCCCTTGCGCAGGCCTGCCTCATGGCTGCGGTATGCCTGTCAAGCTCGCCGGTGTTTCCCAGCTCACGCAGGATGGATGCTCCTTTGCGCCAGATGTCCGCCGAAATTTCGGATGGACCCGATCGTTGGCACAGCGCCGACTCGCAAAGATGCACCCCCTCAAACAGCCGGTTGCCCACCTCGCGATGCACCGCCAGCGCCTGCGCAAAGGCCTGCCGGGCTTGTTCTGCACGCCCGGTGTCGCGATACAGGCACGCAAGTTGCCCCAGCACAACGCCCTCACCGCGCCGGTTGCCGATCCCGCGGGCAATGTCAAGCGCTTGCTCGTACGCCACCTCAGCCTCTTTAGAGCGGCCGGTGCTTGCGTACACCACCGCAAGGTTTGACAGCACCACTCCCTCAGAGCGGCGGTCGCCGATCTCACGGTGGATTGCCAGCGCTTGCCGGTAGTTCTGCCCGGCCAGATCCTTGTGCCCGACTTTGTTGTGAATGTTACCAAGGCTGGCAAGGGCGATGCCCTCAAAGCGCCGATTGCCGGCATCCCGGTGAAGTACCAGTGCTTGCTCATATATCTGTCCGGCTTCTTGCACCCTGCCTGTCTCGTCCAGCACCATGCCCAGGTTCCCGAGTACGTAGCCCTCAAAGCGCCGGTTGCCCACCTCCCGGGCAATTGCAAGCGCCTGGTTGTAGTGCCGCTCGGCCTCGTTCATGCGGCCGGTTTCCTTGTACACGTTGGCAAGGTTGCCCAGCACAATGCCTTCGCTGGGCCGATTCCCCAGCTCGCGATGAATCACCAGCGCCTGAAGATAAAGCTGTTCTGCCTGTTCACGACGGCCGGTCTCATACTGAA
Source organism: Planctomycetota bacterium (assembly GCA_019636195.1). Taxonomy (GTDB): domain Bacteria; phylum Planctomycetota; class UBA8742; order UBA2392; family UBA2392; genus JADJRK01. The sequence goes on from JAHBYA010000007.1 coordinate 34,214, forward strand.
GAAGCGCAAGATTGCTCAACGCCATCCCTTCGTGGCGCCGGTTGCCGCTGTCGCGATGAATTGAGATCGCCTGCAAATACAACTGTTCCGCCTGATCCCTTCGGCCGCTTTCACCGTGTGTGGCCGCCAGGGTTGCCAGGACTACCCCCTGCAACCAGCGGTCGCCGGCTTTGCGCGCGACTGCCAGGGCCTGTTCCAGAGTTTCCGCGGCAAGCGCGGGCCTGCCCGTCTGCTGCTGCACTTTCGCGAGGATGCTCAGCAACCTGCCCTGAAGCTTCCATGAGTCAGATGATCGTGCCAGGGCCAGCGCCCCCTCCACAATCGGTTCTGCCAGGCGCGGTCGGCCGGCCGAGAAGAATGCACCGGCCGCACGAAAAAGTGCCTCGGGTTTGAACGCAAAGTCAGGCAGCCTGGCCAGCTCTTGCCACAAGTTCGCAGCAGCCTCTGTGCGGTACTGCTGTTCCTGGTGCTCAGCCGCCCGGCGCAGGTAAATGGTACGCAGCAAAGCCATGCCCCCGGTATCCGCGCGGCGTGAAGACTGAACTGTAATGCGCGCGTGGCGGGCCAGTTCCTCAGCCACGGCGTCGGTGGAGTGCGGAACGAACTTCGGCGGGTCAATGATTTCCAGCGACGGGGGCTCAGGGGCGCGGCCGCCAAATGCCTGTTCAATCAGGAAGAACGCCAGTTCATGCAGCCTGGCCCGGTCGCCCGGCGTCTGCAACTGGTACGCCGCGTCGCGCAGCAGCGCATGTCGAAACAGGTAGGCGGTCTCGGCGCTGGTCATGTGTCGCCCTCATCAAATGGGGGCACGCCGGCCTTGGCGCAAGCCTGCCTCATGGCGTCGGCAACGCCGCCGGGTGACAGCTTCGACCTTCGAAACAGGTCCGCTGCATCGTGCCAGTCGGCCCTTGCCGCTTCCGGGTGCCCGCTCGCGACCATGCCAACCGCTCGCCACGCCAGCGCCATGCCCGTGTGCATGGCGGAATCCAGGGCCCGCGCCAGTGACAAGGCGGCGTCGGCAAACTGCAAAGTATCATGCGAATCGCCCGCCTTGGATGAAACTTCCGCAAGGCAGATCAGTACATGCAGCTCAAGCAGCGACTGGCCTGTCTCCCGCGCCAGTTGCAGTGTGCGCACAAACATCTCGCGTGCGTGTTCAAGGCGGCCCGCGCGGTGGTGTTCGTCGGCAATGTTGTTCGTGCAGATTGCTTCAGAGGCCCTGTCGCCGCGCTTGCGGGCAAATGTAATTGCTTCTGCATACTGGTTGATTGCTTCGTGAGTGTCCCCCTTTGCACCATGCAGCGCGGCACGGTTCATCATCAATCCGAGCCTGAGCTGATCGTCGTTGACGTCGGCGAGAGTCGCCTGGCCCAGTTCAAGCTGCTGTTCGGCTTCGTTGACCTGGCCCATGTAAATCAGCGCGGAGGCGCGATTAGTGTACGCCGCGCATTCGCTGTGCCGATCACCGACCGCGCGCGCCATCGTTGCCGCCTGCTCAAACCAGGCGTCGGCCTCTGCCCTGTGCCCGGCATGCAGCTCCAGGCTGCCCAGCACCAGCAGGGCCATCGTCTCGCCATGGTGGTCATGCGACCTGCGGCTCAGCTCAAGTGACTGCTCGGCGGCTGTTGCGGAATCCGCGAGACGACCCAGCCCGGTCAAGACCCGGCTTTGCCCCGCAAGGCAAGCGGCTTCACACGCGATGTCGCCCGTTTTCCGGGCTGTGACGGTAGCCTGCTCAAGCAGTGTCGCCGCATCGTGAAGGTGTCCGCCACGCAGGACGGCCATTCCCGCCCGGTAAGTCGCCGGCCCGCGTTGCACGGCTGGGCAGGTTGCGGCATACTCCAGCCACAACTCGCGCGCGGCAACGAAGTCGAAGTTGGCGCTCGCGTGCCCGGCGGCAAGCTGCAGGTACGGCAGCCGCAGCGAGACGTCGGCCTGTGCCGCGCGAAGATGGCCGGCCATGTCAAAGGCGAGTGCAGTTGCCGGGTGAGCCGGGGCAGCCACCCGCGTATTGACCTCAAGCGGCGTCAACGCCGGAGCTGGGCCCGTGATTTCCTGAAGGACCTGAAATGCCAGCATGTGCAGGGCGCGGCGACGCTCCGGCAGTTGCAGCGAATACGCCGCGTCGCGCAGCAGCGCATGGCGGAAAACGTATGCAGTCTCGGCGTGCACAGGCGGCATTCTGTTCATGGTGGTATCAACATGTAAAGCGCGCTGGGCCGCACTCCGGCCTTTACGCCAAATTTCATACTGAGTATGAAAATCGTGCTTGACTTGCCCACCGTGGCCGGGGTTTCATGCCCGACCGCAGCACCCGCAAACCACTTTCGGAGACTCCCATGCAAATCATGACCAACCGCGACTGGTGGCCCAACCAGCTTGACCTTTCCGTGCTGCACCAGCACTCGGAGAAGTCCAACCCGATGGGCCAGAAGTTCGACTACGCCAAAGAGTTCAAGAAGCTCGACGTCAAGGCGCTGCTCAAAGACCTCAAGGCGCTGATGACCACCTCGCAGGACTGGTGGCCCGCTGACTTCGGCCATTACGGTCCCCTCTTTATTCGCCTGTCGTGGCACGCTGCCGGCACTTACCGCGTTGGCGACGGCCGCGGCGGCGCGGGCGCCGGGCAGCACCGCTTTGCACCCGAAAACAGCTGGCCCGACAACGCCAACCTTGACAAGGCTCGCCGCCTGCTGTGGCCCCTGAAGCAGAAGTACGGCCGCAAAATCTCCTGGGCCGACCTGCTGGTGCTGGCCGGCACCGTGGCGCTGGACGCCATGGGCTTCAAGACCTTCGGCTTCGGCTTTGGCCGCACCGACGTCTGGGAGCCCGACGAAAGCATCTTCTGGGGCCCTGAAGGCAAATGGCTAGACGACAAACGCTACAGCGGCGAGCGCGACTTGCAGGCCCCGCTGGCAGCTGTGCAGATGGGTTTGATCTACGTCAACCCGGAAGGGCCCAACGGCAACCCTGACCCGCTGGCCGCCGCCAAGGACATTCGCGAAACCTTTGCGCGCATGGCCATGAACGACGAAGAAACGGTCGCGCTGATCGCCGGCGGACACAGCTTCGGCAAAGCCCACGGCGCCGGCCCAGCCAGCAACGTCGGGCCGGAGCCTGAAGCCGCGCCGATCGAAGAGCAGGGCCTTGGCTGGAAGAGCCGCTTCGGCACCGGCAAGGGCAAAGACACCATCACCAGCGGCCTTGAGGTCACGTGGACAACCACGCCCACCAAGTGGAGCAACAACTTTTTCTGGAACCTGTTCGGCTATGAGTGGGAACTGACCAAGAGCCCCGCCGGCGCGCACCAATGGACGCCCAAGGGCGGCGCGGGCGCGGGCAGCATTCCCGATGCCCACGACAAGACAAAGCGCCACGCGCCGTCGATGCTGACCACGGACCTTTCGCTGCGCTTTGACCCGATCTACGAAAAGATTTCGCGGCGCTTTTATGAGCACCCGGATGAGTTCGCCGACGCCTTTGCCCGCGCGTGGTTCAAGCTTACGCACCGCGACATGGGGCCTATCGCCCGCTACATGGGCCCGCTGGTGCCCAAAGAGGCGCTGGTGTGGCAGGACCCCGTGCCAGCCGCCAAAAAGCCGCTGATCGGCAACGCCGACATTGAGGCACTCAAGAAGAAGATTCTCGCGTCCGGCCTGGGTGTGCCCGAACTGGTGCAGACGGCGTGGGCCAGCGCGTCAACCTATCGCGACTCGGACAAGCGCGGCGGCGCCAACGGCGCGCGCATCCGCCTTGCGCCGCAGAAGGACTGGGACGTCAACCAGCCCGCGCAGCTGGCCAAGGTGCTGGGCAAACTGGAGGGCATCCAGAAGAAGTTCAATAAGGGCAAGAAGCACGTCTCGATGGCCGACCTGATTGTGCTGGGCGGCTGTGCGGCGATTGAAAAAGCCGCCAAGGCCGCGGGCCACAAAAAAGTGAAAGTCCCCTTCAAGCCGGGGCGCGCGGACGCGACGCAGGAGCAGACAGACGTGGCCAGCTTCACACCGCTGGAGCCGACGGCGGACGGCTTCCGCAATTACCAGCGCGGGGCGCAGCGCCTGAGCGCGGAAGAGATGCTGGTGGACAAGTCGCAGTTGCTGACTTTGACAGCGCCGGAGATGACGGTACTGGTCGGCGGCCTGCGCGTGCTGGGCGGCAATCACGGCAAGTCGCAGCACGGGGTGTTCACGAAGAAGGTTGGCGAGTTGAGCAATGACTTTTTTGTCAACCTGCTGGACATGAGCACGCAGTGGGAGAAGGCGGGCGACACCTTTGAGGGCAAGGACCGCAAGACCGGCAAGGCCAAGTGGACGGCCACGCGCGTGGATTTGATCTTCGGTTCGCACTCGCAACTGCGGGCACTGGCAGAGGTCTATGCCTGCGAAGACAGCAAGGAAAAGTTCGTGCAGGACTTCATCGCGGCCTGGGACAAGGTGATGAACCTCGACCGCTTTGACGTGAAGTAGCCGTGTTTCAGGCCGGCGTGTCGCCCGCGTCCAGGGGCGGCACGCCGGCCTTGCTGCAAGCCGATCGCATCAGTTCAGCGCAAGACTGCAATAGCTCCGTCGCGCCTTCTTCACGCAGCAGTCGCGAGCCCTGCTCCCACTCCTTTGCAGCGTCCGGGTGCATGCCCAGCGCCGCAAGGCTGGTCGCAAGCGCGCACTGCGACACTCCCTCGCCACGGCGATAGCCGCGCCTGCGCTGGATCGCCAGCGCTTCGCGGCTTGTCTCAAGCGCCTTTGCCGGCCGGCCTGCCTGCAGTTGCAATGCCGTCAGGTTGTCCAGCGCGAGGCACTGCGTCCTCAAGTCGCCCAGCCGGCCCGCGACCCTGGCCGCTTCGAGGTATGTGCGCACGGCGTCATCGGCTCGCCCGGCGTGCTCATAAAAGTATCCCAGGTTGCCCAGCGTGATACCCTCAAAGCGCGGATCGTCGACTTCACGGTGCAGATCAAGGGCGTCCAGAAACGCCTGCTCAGCCTGGCGCTCGCGCCCGGCTGTGGCGAAGACCACCGCGAGGTTGGCGAGCGCCATGCCTTCTTCACGGCGGTTGCCGGTCTCGCGCGCAATCGCCAGGGCCCCCTGTTGGGCGCGCTCAGCGTCTTGCAGTCGGCCCTGCGCCCGGAACGCGCTGCCGAGGCCTGAAAGAAGTATGCCCTCAAACCGTTTGTTGGGGTTGCGCGCAAGGATGTCACGGGCCTGATGGTACACGGACTCCGCTTCGCTGATTCGGTTGATGGCGGTGTAAACGCCAGCCAGGTTGGTCAGCGTGATGAAAACCATTCGGTCGTCGCCGAACTTGCGCTGAAGCTCAAGCGCCTCAAGGTAGGCCTGCTCGGCGAGGTCATGACGGCTGGTTATCTGGTAGATGCCGGCGATTTCGGCCGTCAGGATGGACTGGGCATAGCGGTCTTGCTCGGCGCGGGCTGACTGCAACGCCGCCTGCGCCAGCGCCTCGGCCTGCTGGATGCGGCCGGTGTCGCGATACACGGCCACCAGGTTGATTGCACAGCCGGTGCCTCCGGGGCGGTTGCCGTTCCGGTTGAAAGTTTGCATGGCCTCTTCCAGCCATGGAGCGGCGTCAAGCGACAGGCCCATGGCAATCAGGGTGCGGGCTGCCGCGCGCTGCACGCCGGCCTTGATGACGCCCTGCGTCAGGCCCGCCAGTTGCTGCCAGTTGGACAGCGCCTGCTGCAACTGAAAGTGCCGCTCGTGGTAGTCAGCCGCGCGTTGAAGGTAGCGCCGCCTGTGGTCAGGGAACTCCGGCTCTCCGCTGTCCCCGTGCGCGCGTTCGGCGTGCCAGGCAAGCTCGGCGGCGACTGCGTCGGTTGGGTGCGGAACGCACTTCGGCGGGTCGATGGCGTCCAGCGACGGGGGCTCGGGGGCGCGGCCGCCGAACGCCTGCTCGATCAGGTGAAAGGCCAGCGCGTGCAGGCGCGCCCGGTCGGCGGGCAATTGCAGCTCATAGGCCGCGTCGCGCAGCAGCGCATGGCGAAACAGGTAGGCGGTCTCGGCGCTGGTCATGCAGCGCTTTCATCCAACGGCGGCACGCCGGCCCTGGCGCAAGCTTCTCGCATGGCGGTCAGTTTTCGCGGCAGTTGCGCGGTGTCGCCGAGCCTGTCCAGGGCTGCGGCACTTTTCTGCCACAACTCCCGCGCCTCTGTGATACGCCCCAGCTCCAGCAGGCACAGCACATAGTCGCAGCCGACCAAGGCCTCAAAGCGCCTGTCCTGGGCGGCGCGCAGCCCGCGCAACGACTGTGTGTATGCTGCCTCTGCGCGTTCCAGTTCACCACGCTGCATGTACACCAAAGCCAGGTTGCCCAACGCCAGAGCCTCCGATCGCATGTTGCCTGTCTCGCGCAGGATCGCGAGCGCCTCTGTCAGCCCGGCTTCTGCGCGGTCAGTCTCGCCCCGCTCAAGCCACGCCGTTGCCAGGTTGCCCAGGATCGCGCCCTCGGAGGCCCGGTTGCCGACCTGGCGCGTCAGTTCCAGGGCACGCTGCGCGCACTCAAAGAAGGCTTCGTGCCGGCCAAGGTGGTAATGGGCGCTTGCCAGCGTCGTCAGTATTGCCGCCTCGCGACGCGCGTTTCCTTCCTGGCGGCGCAAAGCGAGGCAGCGTTCCAGTATCGGCACAGCCTGCGCGGAACGGCCGGTGCCGGTGTACAGCGAGGCAAGCGCGGAAACCGCCGTGCACTCATCCAGAACTGAGCCGACTCGCCGCATCATTTCAATGCTGCGCTCAAACAATTCCTCAGCGGCTTTGACGTCACCCTTTACCGAATTCAGGTGTGCCAGGTTCATCGTGACCTTTGCGGCGTTCAATGTATCGCCGTCTGCGTCAAAACGGCGCAGCGCCTGCCCGTACAGCGCGCCCGCCCGGTCAACATCGCCGACGCGCCGGGCCAGCACGGCTGCGTTGGTCCTGGCAATCGCAACCTGGCTGGCAAGGCCGGACTCTTCCAGTTGCCCGATCGCATCCTTGAACCACAGCTCAGCCTCCGGTGTGCGCCCGATCAACGATGCCGCCAGTGCCGCGCGGCGTCTTGCCACGCCTGCTTCACCACGGGGCAGACGGTCGGCAAGCATCAACCAGATTTGCAGCGCCTCGGCTGGGGTATGCGAGGCATCGGCGTGTAGGGCAGCGCGATACAGGTACAACTGGTCAAGAGCAAACCCGGCGTTGGGGCCGCCTTCAGCGCCCAAGGCGGCATGACGGGCCAACTCGCGGGCGTAGGCATCGGTAGGGTGGGCCTTGAAGGGTTCGCGGTCGCAGTCCGCCACAGAAAGACGCCCCGGACGGCCGCCGGCCAGCGCCTCGACAATCTCAAGAGCCAGGCGATGCAGGCGCGCGCGGTCGGCGGGCAGTTGCAGCTCATAGGCCGCGTCGCGCAGCAGCGCGTGTCGGAACAGGTAGGCGGCCTCGGCGTACATGGCGGCACTATATTGGCGTGTCCGCGTGCCTGCCCGGTGATTCTTTGCGCCGAAGTTCAACCGGTCGCTGGCGCCCCGGGCTCTTGTTCACTTCCAGCACCCTCGTCCAGCGGCGGCACGCCGGCTTTGGCGCACGCCTTGCGCATGGCGGTTACCTGGTGTTCGAGCTCAAGGTTGTCCTTGATGCTGCGCATGATGCCGGAGCCCTTGATCCAGGCCCGGTTTGCCTCGGCGATGCGTCCCAACGCAACCAGGCACTGCGCGTGGCGGCACAGGTACGAGGCCTCGTCACGCGGGTTGTTGATTTCACGCGCCACGGCAAGGGCGCTCAGGATCGATTCTTCGGCCAACGCGGCGTTGCCCGCGTGCAGGTACACCTCGGCCAGGTTTGCACGCATCACGCCAACACCACGGCGGTCGCCGATCGCGAGCGAGATCGCGAGCGATTGGTGGCACGCTGCCTCGGCCTGCGGCTGGCGACCCGTCTGAAGGTAGAGCATAGCGAGGTTCCCGAGCGTGATCGACTCAAAGCGGCGCTGGCCCAGTTCACGCGCGAGGGTGATGGCTGCGTCGTAGCAGTTCTCTGCCTGGGCGGTTCGGCCCGTCTGGGCATACGTGTTGGCGAGATTGGCGACGATCATGGCTTCGCTGTGGCGGTGCCCAACCTCATGCGAAACGGACAGCGCCTCGAGGTACATGGCTTCCGCCTGCGCGAACCGGCCCGCCTGAAGATGTACGCCGGCGAGCATCGCCAGCTCCTGGCATTCGCTGCGGCGTCGCCCCTGGGACCGGTGCATGGCAAGGGCGCGTGTGTGCCCGGCTTCGCTTTCGTCGAGGTGCCCCGTGTCGCGCTGAAGGTACGCCAGGCTGCCGGTCAACACAGCCTCACTGTGTTCATCACCCGCGTCGCGCGCCAGGGCAATCGACTGCCGAAAGGCGTCTTCGGCTTCGGCGTTTCTCCCGGTTTCATGCAGCAAGCCTGCGAGATTGCCCAGCGCCCGGGCGTATCCGCGGGCGTCGCCGGCTGTGCGCGAGTCTTCCATGACCTGGCGGTACATTGCCTCGCCTTGCGAGAGGTCGCCGGTCTCCTGCGACGCGACGGCCAGCGCGGCCAGCGCGTCGATCGCGCCCCGGGCGTGGCCGGCATCGCGGAACAGGCGCAGGGCATGTTCCAATACCGCTTTTGCTTCTGAGGTTTTGCCCATGTGGTACAACAGCCGGCCATGGCGCACGTTGGCGCCGGCGCGCTCAGTACCCGCAAGTGACCCCGCCAGCGCCTGCCAGGCGCGTGACGCATCCGCATTGCGGAACCGGCGCTCGGTGTGCTCGGCGGCGCGGCGCAAGTAAAGCTTGCGCGCCAGGGTCCACTCGGCGTTGCGTGCGACGTTTTGTTCCAGGGCCAGTTCAGCGTGTGCAACCAGCTCAAGCGCGACGGGGTCAGTCGGGTGAGGCCTGAACTTGGGCGGGTCGATCGCGTCCAATGGGGGTGGCTCGGGGGCGCGGCCGCCGAAGGCCTGCTCGATCAGGTGAAAGGCCAGCGCGTGCAGGTGTGCCCGGTCGGCGGGCAATTGCAGCTCATAGGCCGCGTCGCGCAGCAGCGCGTGGCGGAACAGATAGGCAACCTCGGCGTGCATGGCGGCACTATATTGGCGCGCCCGCGTGCCTGCCCGGTGATTCTTTGCGCCGAAGTTCAACCGGTCGCCGGCGCCCCGGGCTCTTGTTCACTTCCAGCGCCCTCGTCCAGCGGCGGCACGCCGGCAGCTTTGCAGGCTTCGCGCATGGCGGCACTGCGCTCGTTCAGGCCGGCTTGACGCTCGGGCGCGGACAGGATGGCACAACCTGCCGCCCAGTCCGCACGGGCGGCATCGAGCCTTCCCAGCCGCACCAGGATGCGTGCGCGGTCGCACAGGCCTTCGCCTTCGCGCCGCGCATGGCCGAGCCTGTGGTGCAGGGCGATGGATTGCGTGCATGCCTCGGCGGCTTGTTCAAATCTGCCCAACGCCTCCAGCGCACCGGCGAGATTCACCAGCGACAGCGCTTCGCCGCCCAGGTTGCCGACATCGCGATGGATGGCAAGCGCGGCCTCGTTCAGCGCCAGCGCATCGGCATGTTGCCCGCAGTTCTGGCGCAGCACCGCCATGTTGGCCAGGGTCACGCCTTCGTGCCTGCGGTTGCCCGTGGCGCGATGAAGGGCCAGTGCGCGCCGGAAGAACTCTTCGGCATGCTCCGGCTGTTCCTGGTGCATGTACACATTGCCGATGTTCATCAAGACGATGCCCTCAAAGGGCTGGTTGCCGAGCTCGCGATGGATCGCCAGCGCCTGTTCAAAGACCTGCAGCGCCTCGTGCAGGTGTCCGCTGCGCAGCAGCACTCCGCCCAGGTTGCCCAGTGCAATTGCCTCGTAGCGCCGGTTTGCACTCTTGCGGTGCAGCGCGATGGCCTGTTGCAGCATTGCCTCGGCTTGCTGCGCGTGGCCCTGGTCAAACAGCATGGCCCCGAGGTTCGCCAGCGTGACCGCCTGTGCCCGCCGGTGGACCTGCTGATCGAAAATCCCGATCGCTTCTTCATAGTGGCGCCGGGCGAGGTCGGGGTTGCCGATCTGCTCATGGTGCACGCCCAGGTTGGACAACGTGGCGGCGACCGCGATCGGGGTGCCTGACTGTCGCCCCAGTTCCAGCGCGCGATTGAGCAAGCCTTCCGCGATGCCGGGGCGGCCCGCATAGTGCGCGACAAGCGCCGCGCGCCGGGTCGGCTCGGCCTGCTCAGGCGCGGCAAGTGTCTCAGCCAGCGACTGCCACAGCATCAGGGCCTGTCGGTGATCGAATTGCCGCTCGGCTTGTTCCGCGGCGCGGCGCAGGTACAGGCGGTGCAGGGCCGCGGCATCCGGTTCGGGCCCGGACAGGCGGGCATGCCCGGCAAGTTCAAGAGCAAATGGGTCAGTGCTGTGTGGCGCGCAGCGCAGTTCACCGTCTTCATTGCGATGGGGCTCGGGGGCGCGGCCGCCGAAGGCCTGCTCAATCAGGTGAAAGGCCAGCGCGTGCAGCCTGGCCCGGTCGGCGGGCAGTTGCAGCTCATAGGCCGCGTCGCGCAGCAGCGCGTGGCGAAAAAGATAGGCAACCTCGGCGTGCATGGCGGCATTGTATTGGCGTGTCCGCGCGACTGCCTGTTGAATCTGTCCGCCGAGGTTCAACCCGGTTGTTCAGTTCCAAGGCCATCGTCCAGCGGCGGAACGCCGGCGGCCTTGCACTCGGATTGCATGGCCTCGGTGAACGACGTTATCTCATGCACATCTTTCAGTTCACGCAGAATGGTGATGCCCTTGCGCCAGCACGCGCGCGCCTGCGAAGTGGACTGCATCCGCAGATGGCACAGGGCCGTGTCGCAAAGGTGGATGCCCTCAAATCGACGGTTGCCGCAGTCCTGATGGATGGCAACCGCCTGTTCCAGAAGGCGCAGCGCCTGACCCGTCCTGCCGGCGCGCAGGCTGATCTGCGCCATGTTGCCCAGATTAACCCCCTCGGTGCGGCGGTCGCCGATCTCGCGCGCAAGCTTGAGTGTCCTGTGGTACGTTTCCTCGGCCTTGTCCCATTGCGCCAATGTCTCGTGGCACAGCGCGATGTTGCCCAGCGCGATCGCCGCAGAGCCGGGGTTGCCCGCCGCAAGGCTGACTTGATACGACTCGTGCAGCAGCGATTCGGCCTGCTCTGCCCGCCCGGAGGTTATGTAGGTTGATGCCAGGTTGCCGAGCGCGATTCCGTAGAGCCGCCGGCTGTCGGTGTTGCGCAGCAGGTCCAGGGCCTCGCGCAGGGTCGTTTCACTCAGGTGGCCGCGCCCCGTGAAGCGATACAGGTTTGCCAGCGACACAAGTGCTCCGGGCAAGTAACGGTCCAGTTTCAGCTCGCGCATCATTGCCATGGACTGCATCAGCATGGCCTCGGACTTGTCGATGTCGCCCCGCTCACGGGTCACAATTGAAAGGTGATTCAACGCGATGGCCAGGTGCGCCCGTCCGCCCGACTGCTCAAGGCATTCGACGGCTTGTTGCAGCAGCGCCTCGGCCTGCCTGCCCATTCCGGAGTGGTACGCGACGTGCGCCGCGCGGCGCAGGGCTTCGCCCTTTGCGATGCCCTGGCTTGCGTCCGCCAATGTGCTCCACAGTGACAATGCCTGTGTCGTCTGGTGTCTGCGCTGGGCGTGTTCGGCTGCGCGGTGCAGATAGTCGCGCCGCTGTGTCTCCAGGGCGCCGGCTGAAGATGCCAGCCCGGCGTGCATGGCCAGCTCTGCAGCCACGGCGTCGATGGCGTGGGCCTCAAGCGCGGGGGCATTGATGTCGTCCAGCGGCGGGGGCTCGGGGGCGCGGCCGCCGAAGGCCTGCTCGATCAGGTGAAAGGCCAGCGCGTGCAGCCTGGCCCGGTCGGCGGGCAGTTGCAGCTCATAGGCCGCGTCGCGCAGCAGCGCGTGGCGAAAGAGATAGGCAACCTCGGCGTGGACTACGGTCACAGATCCTTCTTTGGCATGGGAGCCCCCGGCTGTGCAAGACAGAAACACTGTGGTTACCCCGGTGCCACCCGTGGCCAGCAAAGGCTTGCGGAATAGCGCTTCTTGCCGCACGCGAAACTGTGGCCCGCCACTTGCTTCCCCGCATCTTGAGGACAACGCCCATACATGAGGAGGAGTCAATGAAACGCCTGATCTTGGCGACGGCTGTGTGCTGCCTGCTGGCCGCCTGTGATGCGCCCGGCAACAACAATGGCAACAGCGGCGGCGGTGGCGGCGGCGGTACGCCCCTGCAGATCATCACTACCGCACTTGCGAGCACGCAGGTCGGCGTGAACTACCAGGCCACAATCAGCGCCACGGGCGGCAGCGGCGCGGGCTACACCTGGTCGGTGGTCTCGGGCGCGATGCCACTCGGCTTCGGGCTCATTGACGGCACGCCCGACGCCACGATTTCGGGGGTGCCGAACCTTCCCGGCTCATACTCATTTACACTGCAGGTGCAGGATTCGCTGGGCGCCACAGCCACGCAGGCATTGCAACTGGACGTGATCGGCTACTACAGCCAGCCGGTAGGCGGCAAGTTCATGTTTGTGCTGGATCGCTCGTCGGCCATGGCCGGCGCGCGCCACACCACCATGGTCAACAGTGTCACGGCGGTGATCCAGCAACTGACGGACAATGACGAGTTCGACATCGCGACCTTCAACGGCAGCGTGACGTACCTGTGGGGCAGCCTGATGCCCGCCACCACCGGCAACGTGGCCGTCGCCTTGAGCTGGTTGAACGCGACCACCACCGGCGGCGTCAGCGACAGCGGCAACGCGCTGCAGACGGTTTGCGCAGCCATGCCCACCGACCTTGACCGGATGTTCCTGTACATCGCGGACAACCCCGGCGGCAGCATGACGGCTGTGCAGGTGCTGACCGACTTCCCGGCGTGGTGGCAGCCGTTCAGCCACTGTGATCTGGTGGTCCTGAACCTTGGCGGCGGCGCGGTGGCGAGCTTCGGGCAGCAGCTTGCGGCGCTGGCGGGCGGAAGCTACCTGGCGATCTGATTGCGCGCGGCAATGGTGGGGCCGGGCACACTTCGGCGGCTTGCGTCCGGGATCGGGCCGGGCCCCTACCCGTCAAACGGCGGCACGCCGGCGGCAGCGCAGGCATTGCGCATCCTGAGTGTTTTTTGGCCCAGCAGCACGGTATCGCCGGCCTGTTCAATCAGTCTGGCGTTGTTCCGCCACAGTTCACGGGCGGTTGCGCCCTCACCCAATGCCAGCAGGCACAGGGCGTAGTCACACACGTGGCCGGCGGCGTTGTGCCTGCTTGCTGCCTGGTCAAGGATCGCAAGCGCGCGCTGAAATGTGTCACGCGCCTGCGCTGCGCGTCCCGTGTCAAGTTGCAGGTTCGCGAGGTGCGCCAGGGTCTTGGCCTCGTCAATGCGGATGCCACCCTCCCGGTTGACGCGAAGCGCCATGTGGAGAATGCGTTCTGCCTCGTCACTCCGCGAGGTGTCGTGCAGCAGCCCACCAAGGAAGGCCATCGCCACGCCCTCGGCGCGGCCATTGCCGGTCTCGCGATGGATGCGCAGGGCGTGCGCGAGCAGTTCTTCGGCTGCGGCAGACCGGCCGCTTTCCATGTGCAGGACGGCCAGGTTGGCAAGGTTGATGCCTTCGCCTTGCCGGTCGCCTGCACGGCGGGTCACTTCCAGAGCCTGTCCGTAGGCCTCCAGCGCCTGCTCGATGCGGCCGGTATGGCGGTACAGAACCGCGAGGTTGCCAAGCACAATCCCCTGCCCGATCTCGTCACCGCATTCGCGATACAACTGCAAGGCCTCTGCGTAGTACCTCTCGCTCTCAGGGATGCGGCCGGTATGTTTGCAGTACACAGCCAGCGTACCCAGGCAGATTCCGCGGTTACGCCGGTGGCCGAGTTCGGCAAAAATGTCAATCGCCGTGGCCAGGGTCGGCTCAACTAGCGAAAGTCGCCCGGTTTCAAAGTACAGCATGGCGAGGCTCTGGTGAACCGCGCCTTCCAGCCGCCGCTGTCCGTGCAGGCGCTGGATCTCGAGCGCCTGCAGAAACAGCTCTTCAGCCCGGGCCGTGGCCCCGATGCGGTGTTGCACGGAGCCTGCCATTCTCAGCGCCTCGCCGCGTGCGGGGCCCTGCGTGGCGGCGGCCAATTGCTCCCAGGCCGCTCCGGCAACTGCGGGCTGGTAGGTCTTGCCGGCATACTCAGCCAGCCGGTGAAGATAGCGCGGGTATGCCTCCGCCAGTTCGGGGTCGGCCGAGCCTGCTGCCAAGGCAAGGCGCACATGGTCAGCGAGCTCCGCTGCGACACTGTCTGTTGAGTGGCTGACAAATCCGGGCCGGTCGGGTGTGTCCAGCGACGGTGTGCTCGGCGCAGGGCCGCCGAAGGCCTGCTCGATCAGGTGAAACGCCAGCGCGTGCAGCTTTGCGCGGTCGGCGGGCATTTGCAGCTCATAGGCCGCGTCGCGCAGCAGCGCATGTCGAAACAGGTAGGCGATTTCGGCCGAGGGCATGCGCGAATTGTAGCGGCAATGGAATCAGGCACAATTTCGGCGGGCTGCCGCCGGGCCGCTAAGCTTCAAATGGCGGCACGCCGGCGTCTTCGCAGTCTTTCCGCATGTTGGTGATCTTGATTTCGACCATGCCCTGGTCGCCCGACTTCCGCAGGATTGCCATGCCTTCGACCCAGATCCGTTCGGCTTCTGCCGTGCGGCCCTGGCGCAGCAGGAACGTCGCGTACTCGCAGCCGTGCACGCCCCGGAATCGCAGGTTGCGCGTCTCGTCATGGATCGCCAGCGCCGCCAGGTACGCTTCCTCGGCATCTTTGGCCCGACCGCCGCGCGCCAGCAGACCGGCCATGTTGCCCAGCGCCACGCCCTCGCTGGAGCGGTTGCCCACGCGGCGGTGCAGGGCCAGCGCGCGCTCAAACGCGGCGACGTCAGCCTGCTCAATGGCAATCGCGTTCAGCAGCATGCCCTCCAGCCTTGCGTCGCCGACTTCGCGCGCGAGCCCCAGCGTCTGCTCGTACAAGTGCATCGCCTCGGTGCGGCGGCGCGTGTCTTTCAGCAGGGTCGCAAGGTTGAACTGGTTCCAGGCGATGCTGCGCTCGTCGCCCGTAGAGCAGGCCATCTGCACCGACTCGCGCATCAACTCTTCGGCGCGCGCAAGGTTGTTCCCGAATCGAAGCAACAGCCCCAGGTTGCCCCGGTAGGTGGCAGTCTCGCCGACCAGCCCAAGCGCGGTGACAATCTCGCAGGCTTCCTGGATCGCGTTTGTTGCCTCCGTGATCTGACCGGCATCCACCAGCGCGGTGGCAAGACTCTGCAAAGCCCGCGCGCGCTCGCCCCGGTTGCCGAGCTTGTCCGCCAATTGCAGCGCCGCCCTGCTTGCCTCAAGCGCGCGTTCCGGCTGGCCCGAGATACGGTGATAATGGCTCAGATTGCGCAGCACGATGCATTGGCCCAGCTCGTCGCCGTTCTGCCGGTGCAGCTTCAGGGCCCTTTCCGCATAGGCTTCCACCGGTTCCAGCCGCATCAACTCGATGTGTACGCCGGCGACTGTGTGGCACGCGTAGGCTTCAAGGGCACTGAAGCCGGTTGCCGCGGCCTCGGCTGCGGCGCGCATGGCAAACTCAATCGCCTGCTCGCCCCGGCCGCTGCGTTGCGCGACGTGCGCGGCCTGCAACAGGCAGGCGCCGCGCCCGGGCCCGTCCGGGAGCTCGGCCAGTTTCAGCCATGCCTGCACCGCCTCATCGTTGCGAAAGCTGGCCTTGGCAATCGTGGCAGCGCGTTGAAGATATACGCGCAGTGCGTGCTGCATGTCCGGGTTGTCCGGGGCTGTCGCCAGGGCTTGCGCCGCGTGCTGCGCCAGCTCGGCGCTTTCGCGGTCCAGCGGTGATGGCGCAAAACTGGCCGCGCCGGTCAGCGCCGTTGCCGGCGCGGCTGGTCGCCCGCCGAAAAGACTCTCAAAGATCGCCACAATCAACGCGTGCATTTGTGCCCGGTCGGCGGGCATTTGCAGCTCATAGGCCGCGTCGCGCAGCAGCGCATGGCGAAACAGATATGCAACCTCGGCGCTGCTCATGGGCGCTCCGTGATGCAGGCTACGCCCCTTGCCCGGCACTCGAAATCAACCTCCTCGGCGGCGGCATCAAGCTCGGCGATTGCCCCCAGCCGGGTCAGTTCCGCGGCCGCCTGCTGCCAGTGCAGCCGCGCGCGCGTCAGGTCGCCGTGTGCCACCAGGTGGCGCGCGAGCTCGGCGTGCACGTTGGCGGTGGCGACCGGGCTGCCCAACTGCTGGCGAATCGACAGCGACTGCTCGCAGGCGGCCACGGCCTCGGCGGTGCGGCCAAGGTCGCGCAGGATGCCCGCCAGCTCAACCAGGCAGGCCGCCTGGCTGCGCCGGTTGCCGACTTCAGCGTGAATCGCCAGCGCCTGCCGGCATTCGTGCTCGGCCTGCTCGGGGCGGCCCTCGTGTTGCAGCAGCACCGCGATGTGCGCCAGCGCGATGCCCTCAAAGCGCCGGTTGCCGACCTCGCGGTGGATCGCAAGCGCCTGTTGCTGCATCTGGCGCGCGTTGCCCGGCTTGCCCATGACCCGCATCAGGTTGGCAAGGTTGCCCAGAACCGCGCCCTCGGTGCGGCGGTTGCCGACTTCGCGCGCGATCGCAATCGCCTGCTGATAAGCCTGCTGCGCGCGCTCAAGTTCGCCCTGGTCCTGGTAGATCGCCGCAAGGTTGCCCAGCGCCATGCCTTCGCCGCGGCGGTCGCCGTCGGCGACAAAGACCGTAAGGGCGCTCTCGGCGGCCTGACGGGCGCGGCTGGGCTGCTTCAGGTCGCGGTACACGTTGGCCAGGTTGACCAGCGCCACGCTGCACGCGCGGCGGTCGCCCAGGCGGGTATAGACCTCAAGGGCTTTCTGGTACGCCTGCCCTGCCTCATCGACCCGCCCGGCATAGAACAGCACGTTGGCGGTGTTGCCCAGCGCTGCGGCTTCACGCTCAGGAATCTTCAGGCGTTGCCACGCCTCAAGGGCCTGCTGATTGGACTGCGCTGCTTCGTCAAGCTTGCCCAGCACAAGCTGGATCGTGCCCAGCGTGCCAAGGCACTGGGCGCGCACCGGCCCGTCGTCCGGCGCTGCGGCCAGCGCGCGCGTGCACAGGCCGGCCGCGGCAGCGGCGTTGCCCGCGCGAAACGCCACTTCGGCGGCGCGGCGAAGCGCCTCGGCGCGCTCAGGCCCCTGCAGCAAGTGGGATAGCGCCTCCCAGCGCGCGGTTGCGTCCTGGTTGGCAAAGGCGGTCTGCGCGATTTCGGCGGCGCGTTGCAGGTACAGGCGCAGGGTCGCGGCGGGCTCGGTGCCGCCGGCGCGGGCGTGCTCGTACAGCTCAAACGCAACGGCGTCGCTGGGGTGCGCCTGCAGGCGCGCGTCGGGCGCATCCAGCGCCGGCGGCCGGGGCGCGCGGCCGCCAAACGCCTGCTCGATCAGCGCAAACGCCAGCCCGTGCAGCCGGGCGCGGTCGGCGGGCAGGTGCAGCTCATAGGCAACATCGCGCAGCAGCGCGTGTCGGAACAGGTAGGCTTGCTCGGCGTGCATGGGCCGCGATATTAATGAGAACTGCAGGGGCTGTTACCCACTTACAGGGCAAAACTAAAGGCCCGACTCTGACGGGGCTTCCGCTACGCCAGCGGCGGCGCGCCGTAGTCGCGGCAAATCTGCCGTATGGCCGCCGTCTGTTGCTCAAGCTGCGGCAGGTCGCCCACCTTGCGCAGCATGTCGGCGCCTGCCTCCCACTGCTGCCGCGCTTCGTCCAGCCGGCCCAGCGCGACAAGCACATACGCCAGGTGGCAGCGGTTCGCGCCTTCAAAGCGCAAGTCGGCGGTGCGGTGCAGCAGCTCAATCGCTTCGTGAAACATGCGCTCGGATTCCGCGTGGCGGCCCGCGGCCGCGACATTGAACGCCAGGTTGCCCAGCGCGATGCCCTGGCCATGGATGTTCTCGACCTCGCGATGGATGGCCAGCGCGTCGATGCAGGCCTTGGCCGCAAGCTCGGGTCGCCCCGTGTTCTGGTACACCAGCGCCAGGTTGGTCAGCGAAATTCCCTCGCTGCGCCGCTCGCCGATGCGGCGCTGTACTTCAAGCGCCGCCTTGTACTCGGCCTCGGCCCGGTCCATTCGACCCATGCGCAGGTACAGGCTGGCGAGGTTGCTGGTGTCGGCCCCGATCATGCGCTGGTCGCCGAGGTTGCGCCATTGCGCCAGCACGCGCAGCAGCAGCTCCTGCGCCTGCTCAAAGCGGCCGGTCACCTGGTATGTGAGCGCGAGGTGGCTTTCGGTGCGGGCGATCTCATGGGCTGTGCCGTGGTCGCGCAGGATTTCCAGCGCCTGCATCTGCGCCTGCTCGGCTTCCGCCATGCGGCTGGTCTGAAGCAGCAGCACCGAAAGGTTGCGCAGTGTCAGGCCTTGCTGTTTCAAGTCGCCCGCCAGCCGGAACAGTTCCAGAGCATCGCGAAAGCCCTGCTCAGCCTGCAATTGACGGCCGGTGTACTGGGCCCGGATCGCCATCACCGAAAGCGCCTGCGCGCGCTGCGCCGTGCGGTCGCCCGCTAGTTCAAGGGCGCGCGCGGCCAGACGGTCGCACAGGCTGTGCTGTTCGAAGGCTGCGGCGGCAGAAGCGGCCTTGCACAGGCGCTGGGCGGCTTCGTCGGCGGGCGCAAGGTCCGCGCTGCGCTGCCAGTAGGTGCAGGCGTCCTGGTAGCGGCAGGCGGCTTCGCAGGCTGCGCCGGCCAGGGCGGCAAAGTGCGCTTCACGGGCGCGCAACTCGGGCGTGTCGCGCAGGTTGCGGGCGGCGTGCAGGTGATCGGCGATCTCGGGGCTGAGGGCCGCCAGCGCATCGCCGCTGAAGGTGTGCTCGATCAGCGTGGCCGCCAGCGCATGCAGCGCGGCGCGATCCGCCGGCGTGTGAAGCTGGTAGGCGGCATCGCGCAGCACGGCATGTCGAAACAGATAGGCTTGCTCGGCAAACATGCACGGATACTACCGACAACCCTTGAAGTGGCGACAGGAGCCTTGGACCCCGGCGCCGTCAGGCAAACGCGGGCTCGCCGGCTGCGGCGCAGGCCTCGCGCATCTCGGACAGCGGCTTTTCCATTTCCGGGTGGTCGGGGCCGGCGGCCGGCCAGCCCTGCTCCCACTGCTGCCGGGCTTCTTCCACGCGCCCCAGCTTCAGCAGCAGCACCGCCGTCTCGCAGCGGCGCACGGCTTCGTTGCCCCGGTCGCCGACCTGCGCGTACGCGGCCACCGAGCGCTCAAGCGCGTCCAGCGCCTGCTCAAATCGCCGGGTGTGCGAGTACACGCGCGAAAGGTTCATCCATGCCAGCGCCTCGTAGGGCAGGTTGCCGGTCATCGCGTGCAGCGCCAGCGCCTGCCGACCCGCCGCTTCGGCTTCGGGGTAGCGGCCCTGCGAAGCCAGCAGGCTGGCCATGTTGCCCAGCGTGATGCCTTCAAAGCGCAGGTCGCCGGCCTGCCGCAGGTCGGCCAGCGCGCGCCGGTACATCGACTCGCACTTCTCGGCGCGGCCCGTGTCGCGATACAGGATGCCAAGGTTGCTCAGCACATTGCCCGCGCCCGCCGTGTTGCCCGCCGCGCGGTGCTCGGCCAGCGCCTTCTCAAACGTTTGCTCAGCCAGTTCAAGGCGGTTGGTCCAGTGGTACAGGATGCCGAGGTTGCCCAGCGCCGTCGCGTGCAGCCGCAGCTCGTCCATGTCGGCAAAGACGGCCAGCGCCCGGCCGATCATTTCTTCGGCTTGCTCCAGGCGGCCTGTCTCAAGGCAGATCGTCGCTTGGTTTCCCAGCGTCGTGGCCAGCGCGCGCCGGCTGCCGCCCGCGGACAGGATGGCCAGCGCCTGTGTGTTCATGTCCTCGGCAATGCGGCCGCGGCCCGACTGGTAGTGGTGCACAGCCAGGTTGCCCAACGTAACGCCCTCGCCGATGCGGTTGCCAAGCTCGCGAAAGCGCTGCAACGCCTGCTCAAGCAGCTCGTGGCCGCGCTGGATGTTGTGGGCGGCAAGGTACTCGACGCCGGCGCGCCGGGTGGCCTCAGTGCGGGCGGTCTGTGAACCCAGGTGCGAAAGTTGCAGCCAAAGCTCGGCGGAGTCGACGGCGCGATACTGGCGCACCGCCAGCTCCGCGGCGCGGCGCAGGTACAGCGCCAGCAGGCTCGGCTCGCTGCCGGCCAGCGCGGCGTGCCAGGCCAGCTCGTGGGCGACGGCGTCGGTGGGGTGGGGGCCGATGCGCTGGTCGCTGGCGGGGTCAACCTCGGGCGTTGCGGGCGCGCGCCCGCCATAAGCGTGCTCAAGCTGCAGCAGGGCCTGCGCGTGCAGCGCGGCGCGGTCGCCGGGCGGCATGAGCTGATACGCCGCGTCACGAAGCACCGCGTGCCGAAAGATGTAGGCTGACCCCGCGAAGTTCATGGCCGGATTGTATCCCCCGCCGCGGCAAAAGCCCCGGCTGGCAGGCCGTGGGGCGCCCCCCCGCCCGGTTTTTGTTTGGTGGAAGCTGCGCGGCGCGTATGTTGGGGGCGGAGGATGCATGCGCCCGTTGTTGTTGTTCCTGCTGCTGGCTTCGCCGCTTTGTGCGCAGCTGAAAGTCGGTGAAGATGCCCCGAAGTTCAGCGCCGGCGGCGCGATGATCAATCCGCCCGAGTTCGCGCGCACGCTTGAGGACTGCAAGGGCGACGTGATCGTGATTCATGAGTGGCACGCGCGCGACGCCAGCGCCGGCAAGGTGCCCGATTTGCAGAAGTACTGGGAAAAGCACGGCCAGAACGGGTTGATGATCTTCACGATCCACCGGCTGGACTTCGAGAAGATCGCCCAGGTGCGCAAGATCGCGCTGGACCGCAAGTTCACGCTGCCGATCTGCATGGGCGGCTTCTACGACGACAAGAACGACTTTTTCAAATACAAGGACGACGGCTTCCGTACCACCATCATCGACATCGACGGCAAGGTCGCCTTCTACAGCGGCAAGGACGACTTCAAGCCTGTGCTTGACCGCGAGCTTGCCCGCATCCAGTACCCCAACCTCGGCAAGCACACCGCGACCGAAGCCGCCGCCAAGGTCGCGCGCGGCCTGCAGAAACGCGAGTGGGGCAAGTGCCTCGCCGATGCCGAGAAGCTGCTGGCCGGCGAGCTGGACGATGAAACCAAGGCCGACCTCGGCCAGTTGCAGTCCCGGCTGGAGGGCTTTGCCCAGACGCGCCTCAAGCACATCGCGGAATGGACCGAATCCAGACGCTACGACCTTGTGATGGCGTGCCTTGAGCGCATGAAAGATGACTTCAAGGGCCACAAGCACGGCGAAGACGCCAAGGCCGAAATCGCGCGCCTCAAGAAAGACAAAGACCTGAAGAAAGAGCTGAAGGCCTGGGAAGATTACGACAAGCTGCGCGCAAGGCACGAAGCCGGCGAGTGGCAGACCTACGCCAACGCGCTGAAGGCCTTTGCCAAGGCGCAGGCCGGCACGGGCGCGGCTGTGTTTGCCGAGTCTGATGCCAAGCGCATCGAGACCGAGTGGGAAGA
This sequence comes from Planctomycetota bacterium, assembly GCA_019636195.1. GTDB lineage: Bacteria > Planctomycetota > UBA8742 > UBA2392 > UBA2392 > JADJRK01. Next base: position 55,742 of record JAHBYA010000007.1, read on the forward strand.
AGCCAACAAGAAGTAGCGCCGCCGCCCCATGCCCGACGAAGCTGAACTCACGCGCAAGCGCAACCGCATGGTCGAAACCCAGATCGTCGCCCGCGGCGTGAAAGACCCGCGCGTGCTGGCCGCCATGCGCGAGGTGCGCCGCCACGAATTCGTGGACGGCGCGCTGGTGCACGAAGCCTACGACGACTGCCCGCTTTCGATCGGGCGCGGCCAGACCATCAGCCAGCCGTACATCGTGGCATGGATGAGCGAGCTGCTGGAGTTGTCGCCGAAGCACGAGGTGCTTGAGGTCGGCGCCGGGTGCGGCTACCAGACCGCGGTGCTGGCCAAGCTGTGCCGGCACGTCTATGCGCTTGAGCTGGTGCCGGAGCTGGCGCGGCAGGCGCAGCTCAACCTGATGCGCGCGGGCATTGACAACGTGACCCTGATGCAGGGCGACGGCCGCCACGGCTGGCCCCAGGCGCGGATCTTTGAGCGCATCATTGCCGCGGCAGCGCCCAGCGAAGTGCCGCAAGCGCTGCTGGACCAGCTTGCGCCGGACGGGCGGATGGTGCTGCCGGTGGGGCGCGGCGGCTACCAGCAGATGACGCTGGTGACGCGCGACCGGCACGGGCAAGTGGCGATCAATCAGCTGGGCGCGGTCGCGTTTGTGCCGCTGGTCTAAAGTGCGATCGCAGTCATTTCCTGCGCAAGCTCAAAGCCGGCGTCCAGCACGCGCCCGGCCTGGGGGCTGGTGGGGTCGCACACCGGGTTGCTGTGGTTGAAGTGCGTCAGGATGATGCGGCGCGATTTCGCTTCATCGGCAAAGAACGCAAGGGTGTCTTCAATAAAGGGGTGCGAGATCTCTTTCAGGTCGCGGCCTGGCAGCTCGTCGCGCGAGTAAAACGTCGCGTCCAGCAGGCACACGCGGTGCCTGGCCACTTCTTCGCGCGCTGCGGGCCATTGGCGCCAGTCGTCAATGTCCGGCACATACAGGATGTCGTTGTTGATGCTCACGCCCACCGTGTCGGTGTATTCGCCGCGGTGCGGCACGGGGATTGTGCGGATGCTCAAACCGGGCCAGGGGTGCATGGTCGCGGCCGGCAACAGCGCGATGTTGCCCAGCGCCACGAGCTGGTCCCAGGGCGCGTTGCGGCGCAGAAAGTCGTCCATTTTCGCGGTGCAGTACACCGGCAACTCGCGTGTGTTGGCGGCTTCGCGCCCGAAGTGCGCCAGCCCCACATAGTGGCCCATGTGTGCGTGGGTCAGCAGCACGGCGTCAAACGGGTTGCCCGCGGGCCGCGCGGCGTAGGCCGGCACCTGCAACAACCGCGATTCCTGCTCTTTGATGTCGGGGCTTACGTCGATCAGCAGGCAGCGGCCGTCGTCATCCAGCACGCACACGCTGGGGCCCAGGCGCACAGCCAGCGGGTCCACCCGCGCGTGCATGTCGGCGGCGATGCGCGCGCCGAGTTGCGGCAGGCCGCCGTCCTGCCCGCTGCCGAGGATGTACAGGGTTCGCGCCACGGGGCCAGCTTAACTACGCTGCGGGCAAAGTCAGGGTAAAGCGGCAACCGTCCCTGACGTGCGCGTCAAGCGCGAGCTCGCCGCCCATGGCGCGGGCGAGGCGGCGGCTGAGCGCAAGGCCAAGCCCGACGCCGGGCGCGCTGTTGGCGGCCTGCTGGGCGGACTTGCGGAAGGGCTGAAACAGCTTCGCGGCTTCGGTGCGGCTGATGCCGGGCCCGAAGTCGCGCACGCTGATGCGCGCCTTGCCGTCAAGTTCGCAGGTGATCTCGATGCGCCGCGTGCCGCCGACGCCGTACTTGCAGGCGTTATCGACCAGGTTGAAAAGAATCTGCTCGACGGCGCCGGGGTCGGCCATCACGCTGCCCTCAGGGCAGGCGGCGATGTCAAGCTGCATGCCGGCCTGCTTGGCCCGCTGCGCCATGCGCTCGGTGGCGCGCTCAAGCAGGCGCGACAGCGCGACTTTCTCGATGCGGTCATCCTTGCGGCCGCGTTCAAGTTTTGCGTAGGCCAGCACGTTCTCCACGAGATGACCCAGGCGCAGCGCCTCATGGTGCAGCGTGTCGTAGTACTCGCTGCGGGCGTTTTCATCGGGCACGCGGCCAGACTTGAGCATCTCGGTGTACATGCGGAAGGTGGTAAGCGGCGTGCGCAGCTCGTGGGTGACGGCGCTTACGAACTCTTCGCGCCGCGCCGAAAGCGCCAGCGTGCGCCGCAGCGTAAAGCCCAGCCCCAGGGCAACAAAGGCAAGGCTGGCCCACGCGACGTACAGCGTCAGGCGCAGCGGCGAGATGCCGGCGTCAGGCGCAGTGCCGGGCACTTCGCCGGGCAGGACTTCAATGGGCAGCGAGGCAAGGCGCTGCACGCTTGCGCTCTCTACAGTTGACGCGTCAAGGGGCGCCGGGCGGAAGGTCGCGTTGGGCAGCTCGGTCTTTGCGGCGTCGGCAAGCTCGGCGCGGATCACGCCCCAGTCCAGCATGCAGCCCTGCACGTACTCGCGGCCGTCCAGGTCGATGCGCCGCGCCAGCAGCAGCATCTCGCCGACCCACAGCGCGGTCATCGGCCCCTCGCGGATCTTTACGGGCGGCGGGGGCTCCGCGCTGGGCTCGGCGATATTGCTCTGGGCCTGCTGTTCGTAGTCTTCTTTGCCCTTGACGCGCGACGCCTGTTTCTTGGTCGCGTCGGCCCGCTTCTGGTACTCGGCCTTGTTCTGCGCGTTGCGCGCCGCCCAGCCGTCATCGGCATACACCATGTCGTTGGCGACAATCTCGCGCGGGTCATGCTTGCGGCCCGGCAGGCGCAGCAGCATGTCATCGCGCGAAACGCGCCCGGCTACGGCGGCCAGTTTCTTTTGTGCCGCCAGGATGTCCTCCGGCGCCAGCAGTTGCCGCAGCGCGATGCGCTGCTTGTCGCCCTGCGGCGCCTGCGGCGATGTCAGGTCGCCGTTGGGCTCAAATTGGAAGTGAAGCTGAACGGGCCCCTGCTCTAGTTTCAGCAGCGGCGACGGCAGCAGCGGCTCGTCAGGCCGAATCTCGCCGAACATGCGGGTGTACGCGCCCTCGGCGGGGTAAAACGCCGAGTAGTGAAAGTACGGTCGCGCGGCTTCGTCGGTGACAATCGGCGTAAGCTCGGATTCAAGCTGCCACAGCGCGTTGCGCACGCGCTGCTCAGACAGTGCGCGGGTGTTGGCCTGCGCGTGGGCGGTTTCAAGGTCGCTCAGCAGCAGCGTGGCCCAGACCATCACGCCTGCCGCGATCGCGACGCCCAGCGCAAACATGGCCCAGACAAATCCGCCTTTCATGGCCTCTCCGCCAGCATGTAGCCCTTGCCCCGCACCGTCAGCAGGATGCGCGGCTCGTCGCCGCTGTCGCCCAGTTTTTCGCGCAGCCGCGCCACGTGCATGTCGATGGTGCGCGTGCTGATGCCGCGCGGGTCAATGCGCCACACGCGCTGCAGTATCTCGTCGCGGCTGATGGCGCGGCCGGGGTTGACGACCAGGTAGCGCAGTAGTTCACGTTCGCGTTCGGATAACTCGACGCGCTCGCCCCTGTCGTAGCGGATTTCGCAGCGCGCGAGGTCGGCCACGCCGCCGGGAAACTCAAAGGCGTCAACGTCGGCGGGGCGTTCGGGGCTGCGGCGGATCACGGCCTCAACGCGCGCCGACAGCTCGGCGATGCTGAAGGGCTTGACCACGTAGTCGTCGGCGCCGAGCTTCAGGCCTGCCACGCGGTCTTTCTCGCCGCCCATGGCGGTCAGGATGATCACCGGCAGCGTGGGCCGCACACGGCGGATTTCGCGCAGGATGTCGAGGCCGGGGATTTTCGGCAGCGCCAGGTCCAGCAGCACCAGGTCGCAATCGACTTGCAACGCATGGCGCAGGCCGGTCTCGCCGTCGCCGGCCTCGTGAATCGCGTAGCCCTCAAACTTGAGTGAATCGACAACGCCGCGCCGGATGGCCGCGTCGTCTTCAATCACCAGGATTGTGCGTTTGCCTGCCATGGCCCTGCATTGTACGGCCGTTGCGGCCGTTGGAGTGGAGGAAATCCGGCTGGCGTAGGGGATGGTCATAAGGGCGTTTCTTGCCCACCACAGAGGCACAGAGTTCACGGAAGATAACGTTCAGTGTCCTCTGTGCCCGCTGCGGTGAAGCACCTAGCCTTCGTTCTTGAAGTTGCGCTTGCCCGCCTGTTCGCGGATTGCCTTGATCATGGCTTCGTCGATGCCGGTGTCGCCGTTGGCGGCCATCTCGCGGCGCTTTTCGGCGACGTACTTGTTGCGGGCCTTTTCCAGCTCGGCGAGTTTTTCGCGCAGCTCTTTGCGCTCGGTGCGCTTCTTGTCGATGTGTTCTTTCAGTTCTTCTGTGGTCATCTTGCGCAGCTCTTCGGGCAGGTCTTCCTTCTTCATGTCCTCGATTTTCACGCGGCCTTCGTCGATTGCGTCAATCGCATCCCACGCGCTGTTGCGGTACTGCTCTTTGCCCTTGGCCAGCGCGCGGTTCACGTTCGCGCCTTGCCCGGCGTCGTCGGCGTTCTTGTCCTGGGCTTCCTGGCGCTGTGCGCCCTCATTGCCGTCCTTGCCGTAGCGGATGTAGGTGCCGTTGATCTTTTCGCCCATCTCAATGATTTCCTTGTCCTGCGGCGCCTCGATGTGCGCGACCTTGGTGTTGTGGTCGATCGACATGTAGCTGCCGTCGGCCAGTTGCGCGCCTTCCAGCCACTTGCCCTGCACGCCCTCGTCGTAGCTGCCGCAGTGCAGGGTATTGACGATGATGCCCTTGCTGATCGCCAGCTTGCAGGCTTCGCGATAGTCCACCGGCCCTTGCGTAAACGGCTCGTTGCCGGCGATGAAAATCGCCTTGTAGTCGCTTTCGACCTTGCTCCAGGCCAGGCCCTCGACCGCGGCCTTGATCACCTGGCCGCAATGTTCGCTGCCGCCGTTGGTCGTGAGCTTGAACAGTTCTTCGCTTACTTTGTCCAGGTCGGTGCTGAAGCCGACCAGTTGGCGCAGGTAGCCTTCTTCGGCGGGGATGCTGCTTTTGCCGTACTCGTACAGCGCCAGTTCAAACTCCGGGGTCACGCCGCCCTGCTTCACGAACGCGAACTCGTTGACCAGCTTCCAGATCTGCGTGCGCGCCTGGTCGATCAGGCCGTCCATGCTGCCGCTGGTGTCCAGCAGGATCGCAAGCTGGATTTTGGGCGGCGGCGCCTTGGGCTTTTCTGCGGGCTTTTCTTCCGCTTGCAGGTTGTGTTGCAACGCCTTGTGTTCTTCATAGGTGATGCAGGCGTCGGCGTTGCGGCTGCCCGCGAAGATGCACCCGGCGCTCAGCGCCGTGATGCACATGGTCTTGAGGATGGTGTTCATGTTGGCTCCTTGGTACTTGGACGTACTGCGGTCGGTGTATGTTCCTTGTTTCAGGGCGCTCGCTTGCGCTTCGCGTTCGGTCGTGGTCAGGGCTTGATCAGGATGACCTTGCCGTCGAGCTCAATCACGATTTCGCCCTTGACCGCCACCGTGCCCTCGCGGCCCAGCGCCGTCAGCCGCTCAACCAGTTTCAGGTACTCGTCTGAGCCCAGCGTGATCGTCTCGTCGGGCTTGAGCTCGGTCTTTTCGACAAGCCGGGTATCGACCCAGCGCTCGCCCTTCTTGAAGTAGGCGCGGTCGTTCATCTGCTGGACTTCGCCCACGCTAACGCGCTCAAGTTTGTCGTTCACGTACTCGTTGCGCTTGTTTTCCTTGCCCTGGCGCTTCATGTCGGCGGCGTTGCTGCTTTGAGCCCAGCCGGCATTGCCGCTGCGCTGCTGCTGGCCGCGCTGCTGCAGGTTGTTCCAGGCCTGGGCGTTGACGTCGCCGCGCTTGCTGTGGTCGGTGCCCTCCAGCGCGAGAAACGCGGTGTACTCGGTCAGGATGCCGAACTCGGTGCTGAGCTTGACGATTTCATCGACTACCTCTTTGAACTTCGGGTCGATCTGGTCCGGGCGGCTGGTATCCGCGCCCGCCATGCGAATCTGGTCGATCAGTTGCGCCACGCGGCGGCTGGCCCACAGCCGGGGCACAAAGGCGTTGCGGGTGGTCGCCTGGTCCAGCGAGAAGGTGAAGTCAAAGCTGCGCGGCGCGCCCATGTAGTTGCCGCGCACACTGAAGGTCAGCGGCGAGTCATCCAGGTAGCGGCCGACCATCACCAGCTGGTCGCCCTCAAACAGGTCGGGCAGCAGGCTGGGCATGTGGTCCAGCACGCGTGTGCCGCCCGCTTCACCGCGCGGCAGCTCAAGCAGCGTGTCGGCAAGCACCGGGCCTTTCAGGCGGCGGGTGATATCGCCGACTTTGACTTCGACGTTTTCGCCGGGGGCAATGAACGTCGGCGCGGCGCGGGTAAGGTCGCTGAGCGATTCCAGCAGCGGGGCGTTCAGGTCGGTGCCGACACCGACGCTGAACACTCGGCGCTTGTGCTTATTGTGGCTGGCGGCCAGCGTGCGGATGTCAACTTCGCTGGTGTTGCCGATGGTGGGCATGCCGTCGGTAATGAACAGTACCATCGGCAGTGTGCCTTCGGCGGGCGCCGGCTTCAGGGCTTCGACCAGCGCGTCGTGGATGTTGGTGCCGCCGTTGGGGCGCAGCGCGTTGAGAAACTCGGTGGCTGCCTTTTCGGTGTCTTTGCTGCGGGCCTGCGGCGCCTTGAACAGCGAATCGACACCATTGCTGAAGGTAATGACATTGAAGTGCTCGCCGTCGCGCAGGCTGGCGATGACCTGCAGCACGCTTTCGCGGGCCTGGTCCCACTTTTCGCCGCGCATGCTGCCGCTGCGATCGAGCACAATCGTGACTTCGCGCTTGATCGCGCTTTCGTCGGCCTTGGCGGGCACACCCGCGACCATCAGAAAGTAGCCGCCGCCGCGCGCGGGGTCGGGGTAGGCGAACATGCTGGCGGTCACGCCCTCGCCCAGCAGCCAGCTGAAGTGCAGCGGGCCGGGGTCGCGCTTGCTGCTGTCGGCGACCTTGGCGCTGAGCTTGTTGTCGCCGTGGCGGGTGGTGTCCAGCGTGTGGGTGGGGGAGAACACGGTGCTGATTGACCGTGTGCTGTGGATGCTCACGCTGATGTCCCACGGCAACGCGTAGCTCAGCGCCTCGGTGCGCGGCAGCATGTAATCGACGCGGTTGCCGTTGGCGTCGCACACGTGCTCGTAGGTAAAGCGAATGGCCTGGTTGCCGCCGGCTTCAACAGGAAAGACGCTCGTGCGCACGAGGTTCAGCCCGGCAAACTGCATCAGCGCGGGGTCCTGGTAGCGGCGCACAATGTCGTTGTAGATGCGGCGGGCTTCCACAATCGGCAGCAGCGTGGCGCTGGGCTCGGCGCCGATGCCGTCAAAGTCAAAGGCGCCGATCACCGCGCCCGGCGGCACCGGCAGCAGCATTTCGGCTTCCGCCATGCGCCGCCCGGGGTTGTGCAGCTTGATTTCAAAGCTGGTGGTCGCCGTCTGCTCGACAATCTTGACCGAGACAGACACAGCCGTCACCTGCACACCCTGCGTGCCGGCTGTGAAAGTGCCGGTCTGGGGAACGATTACGTTGTTTGAAAGCGCGCGGCGCTCAAGGGTTTCCGGCTGGCGCTGGGCAAGCAGCGCGGGGGCGAGCAACGCGCCCAGGGCCAGCGGTACGAAGAGGGACTTGAAAGTGATCATCGCGTTCTCCATGGCGCCCGAATGCGCCTGTGTAAGAGTACGCGGTGAATGACACTTCTGTTGTAACGGGCAGGTAAAACGCTACGCGGTGATCACGACCTTGCCGAAGGGACCTTTGGCAAGCGCATTCCAGGCTTGCGGGGCGTTGGCAAAGTTGTGGGTTGAATCAATCACCGGCTCAATGCCCGCGCGCTCAATGACAGTGGCGGCTTCCAGCAGCTCCTGCCGGTTGCCGGCAAAGATGCCGCGCACGCTTGCAGCCTTGTACACCAGCGGTTGCAAGTTGACGCCGTTGGTGATGCCGGTCAGGCGCCCCAGCAGGCTGATGCGCCCCGTGGGTGCAAGGGCTGCCAAGCTGCGCTGGAAGGTCTTTGCGCCGCCGTTTTCAACTATCCAGTCGGCGCCGCGGCCGCTGGTCAGGCGCAGGACTTCGTGGTCCCATTCGGGGTGAGTCACATAGTTGATGCCTTCGTCGGCGCCCAGTTGCTTTGCGCGCGCGAGCTTGTCGTCGCTGCTGCTGGTGACGATCACGCGGTTGCCCAGCGACTTGGCGATCTGCATCGCAAACAGGCTCACGCCGCCGGTGCCCAGCGTGACCATGGTGGCGCCCGGCGGCAGGTCTTTGACCGCGTTGTACGCCGTCAGCGCGGCCACCGGCAGCGTCGCGGCGGCTTGAAACGACAAGCCGTCGGGGATGTCCGCCACGCCTTGCCCGGGCAGGCAGACGTACTCACTGAGCACGCCGGGCAAACTGAAGCCGATGTCGGTGCCATACACCCCCGCGTGAAAGGGTCCTTCCAGCCAGCCCTGAAACAGCGTGGTCATCACGCGGCTGCCGGGCTTGAGCGTCGTGACGCCCGCGCCGCAGACAATGACTTCGCCCGCGCCGTCGGACAGCGGTACAAGCGGCATGTGCTTGGGCGCGCCGTACTCGCCGCGCAGGATCATCAGGTCGCGATAGTTCAGCGACCAGGCGTGCATGCGCACCAGCACTTCGCCGGGGCCCGGCGAAGGCGCGGGCACGTCTTGACGTTCAAGTTTGTGTTCCGCGCCGATTTGCGTGATGAGCCAGCGTTGCATGCCGGGAGTGTACGTTCGGGGTACGAAGTTCGGAGTACGGCGCTCGCTTTTGCTGCCGCTAACGGCGAACACCGAACCCCGTACACCGAACCAATGCTGGCAGGCCGTGCAGGAGTTGAACCTGCCCGGTTGGTTTTGGAGACCAGCCCGGCCCCGGGCCCCGGCCTGTTTGAGTGTGGTTCGCGGGGAACGATTCAAACGTTCATTTCCGGGTTCAGAGCCCGGCGTCCTATCAAGTTGGACGACCCGCGAGCAGTAGCACAGCCGTCCCGGCTGGGGGGTGCGCATCGGCCTCCGGCCGATGAGGGACGGGCCCTCAGGCCCGTCCCTACGACTTGAGCGTTGAAGCCGACGTGACCTCCGCGGCCTTGCCGATGAACGGTTCCCAGGCCGGGTTGCGATGCACGCCGCGCAGCAGCAGGTCTTCGCGGGTCGGCTGCTGCGGCGTTTCGACCAGCGACATTTCGGCCTCGCGCGGGGTGCGGTCGGCCTTGCGATGATTGCAGCGGCCGCAAGCCAGCACACAATTGCCCCAGCTGGTCGCGCCGCCGCGCGACACGGGGACAACGTGGTCAAGCGTCATGTCGCGCTTGTGCACGACCGCGTTGCAGTACTGGCAGCGGCCGTTGTCGCGCTCGTAAACGCCGCGGCGCGAAAACGGCACGCCGGCGTTGGGATAGCCGGCGAACTTGGCCAGTGTAATCACCTGCGGGATACGCACGTGCATGGTGGCGGTGCGGATGTAGTCGGCCTCAATCACGTGGGCGTCGGCCGCAACGGCGCGGTCGGCGATCCACTGCTTCCAGTTGAAAATCTGGAAGGTCTGCGGGCAGACAATGCGCGCGCGGCCGCGTGCGACCAGCACCAGCGCCTTGCGCAGCACCAGTGTAGTCAGCGGCTGCCAGACCCGGTTGAGGGTCAGCACGCGCTCAAGCTCAATGCGGGTCATGGCTTCTCCTTTCGTTGGTTGAGTACGGTGTTCGGCGTGCGGTGTTGAAGTCGGGCTATGGTTCTCCGAACTCCGAACGGGTAGTTGTGGTGGCGGCGGAGGGAGTTGAACCCTCAGGCCAGGGTTATGAGTCCCGGCTGCGCACCGGCGCGCGCCGCGAAAGTTGGTCCGCCCGGTGGGGGTTGCACCCACATCTCCGCGGGTAAGAACCGCGTGCTCTGCTTGAGCTACGGGCGAATGGAGCCGCCGGCCGGAGTTGCGAAGCAACGAACCCGGGCGCCGCACCGCGGCGACCGGGAAGACCGGCATCGCGCCGCCGGCAGGGGCGCATCCTGGCGTTGGACGACAGCGGCCTGGTTCCCGGCGGGTGAATCGAACACCCGTCACCTGTTTGTAAGACAGGGGCCCTGCCATTGGACGAGCCGGGAAAGTTGGACGCGGAGGTGGGATTCGAACCCACGGTCTCTTGCTCCCGGGGCAAGCGTCCGGCCTCTGGACTGCTCCGCGATTGCAAATTGGACTTTGCTACTGGGTACACTGACGCTCATGGGCAGTTGGTTCTGCGCGCTACCCGTCGCTTGCGCTCCGGGCTCCTGTTTCCTGAACTGGTGAGCGTACGGGGATTCGAACCCCGACCTTCTGATTGAGAATCAGAGATCCTGGCCGTTAGACGATACGCCCGTGGAGTTCTGGGTTCCGGGTTCCGGGTTGATTGGCGACCCCACGGGGAGTTGAACCCCGATCTCCCGATAGACAATCGGGCATCGTAGCCGTTGGACCATGGGGCCGGTTTCAAGACTGGTAGAGACACGTGGAGTCGAACCACGATCGGTCGATTATCAATCGACTGCTCTGCCGTTGAGCTATGCCTCTGAATCTGGCTGGCTCGGGTGGACTCGAACCTCAAAACAGCGCGGTGCGCTGTTTTGACCGCGCAGCAGCCCGGCCCAAGCCCGCCCGCAGGCGGGCGGCGCCGGGCGTAAGCGAAGCGGCGGTGCCAGAGCCATAGCGCTTCGAGCGTCAGAGCAAGGGGTTTGGCTGGCTCGGGTGGACTCGAACCACCATCGCAGGTTTCGCGAACCTGAATCCTTCCCTTGGACGACGAGCCATTGGTGGACCGGCTGGGAGTTCAACCCAGTCTGCGTGTTTGCAAGACACGCGTGCTCGCGTTGACACTACCGGCCCTTGTTGTAGCGCAGGCGCCTCGCCTGCATGGCACGGTGGCGCCTCGCCCCCGTGCAACTGTGGTGGAGCCCTCGGGCGGAATCGAACCGACCGTCCCCTGACTGGCAATCAGGAATTCTGCCACTGAACCACGAGGGCATTGCAAATCGACGCGGTTGTCAAAGAACTGGTGTGTCGGCGTGGACTTGAACCACGATCCCCGCGGCTTCAACGCGGTGCTCTGCCATTGAGCTACCGGCACATGGGTGCGGGCGCGGATTCGAACCGCCCCTTCGCTTTCACAGAGCGACATGCAGCCGCTACACCAACCCGCACAAAACAAAGCGGGGACCCGTCGCCGGGTCCCCGCTTCGGCGCAAACGCGCCTTCAAAGCGAAAGACCCCGTCCGCCCGTATCGCGACCTGCCCAGCGGGCTTGCCGGCCCGGGCGCGCGCTGAATCGGATGTTGCCCTGCATTGACACGGTCATCTCCTTGCGGGGCAGCATACCCCGGCAGTATTGACACGTCAAGAGAAATGTTGACGCGTCAATACATAAACGCGGCCCGGCCGTGACGGGTTTCAGAATTTCCGGCTGATCTTGCGCTATTCGTCCTTGGCGTACTTGTCGCCTGGCAGGCTGGGCGGGGGCGCGGCGGGGTTATCGACCTTGGTGGATTCAGGCTCGCGGTCGGTTTCATCCAGCTCTTCTTCGTCGTCGTCTTCGTCGTCGTCCGGCGCCTCGGACTTTTCCAGCTTGGCGGTCTCGGCGCGCACGCGGATTTCGCGCTCAAGGATCACCCTTGCGGTGTCCTTGCCGTCGTCGGTCAGGCTTACGTTGTAGATCGAATTGGGGCTGGTGCGCCCGGCCATGATCGCGCCGCTGCCGTACTTCACGCTGATCAGGCCCAGCTCTTCCAGTGTGTGGATTTCCTGCGTGAACACAGCCTCAAAGCCCCAGTTGAAGCGCGCCTTTTCACGGTTGCGCTCAAGGATCCGCAGCAGCTCCATGCGCGCCTGGCGGTAACTGGCCTGGTTCATGCCCAGCTCTTCGAGGCGCTTGTGCAGATACTTCAACAACTCACGGCCTACTTCCGTGATCGTCTTGTCTTCGTCTGAGCTGCTGTCCGTCACTGTTGCGCATCCATGAATGGGTCCAGGAACTTCCTGGCGCGTGCCGCCACTGCCACCGCGTCGCGACTGCCCTCGCTTAACTCAACACATGCCGGGCCGCGATAGCCGACTTCGTGAAGCGCCTTGAACACGGCGCCGAAGTCCACGCTCCCCTCGCCAAAGAAGAGATGACGGTGCCGCCGCGGCAGCATGTCGTCGAGTTGCAGATTGTACAGCACCTCGGCGTATCTGCACAGGTACTCAGCCTCCGGCCCTTCTTCCATGCATTCAAGGTGCCCCACGTCCAGCGTCAACCCCGGCTTGAAGCCCAGCAGCCCCGCCAGCCGGTCATAGTCGGCCATGCGCTGCACCAGCATGCCCGGCTCAGGCTCCAGCGCCGCGCGCAGGCCGTGGTTGCGGCACACGTCCTCGAGTTTCTCAACGTGAAAGGCCAGCCGGCTGAACAACTCTTCGTCGCCGCCTGCCCAGCCTTCGGGTACGGCGCCCGACCAGTAACTGAGCGCAAGCGCCCCCAGGTCTTCGCCGATTTCGGCGGCGCGGTACAGAAACTGCACGCGCGTGTCGGGCTCGTTGTCGATCAGCGTCGGGCGATGCTTGCGCCGCGCATCCAGCAGAAAGCGCGCGCCGGTTTCAATGACGCAGGCCAGCCCCAGGCGGTCCAGTTGACTGGCAACCGCCCCGACTTCGCGGGCGCTGCTGGTAAACGGGTTGAGGTGATGCACGTCCAGCGTCAGCGCGACGCAGCGGTAGCCCTGCTCGGCGATGATCGCAAGGGCGTCTTCCAGCCGGTGATAGCCGAAGCCGTTGGTGTTGTAACCGAGCAGCATCAGGTTTCCCACGGTGCAAGTTTGATCGCGTGGCCGCGCTGCATGGCTGCAAGGTGCGCGTCGGCGGCGGCGGCAGACGCGCCGGCAAGCGGCAGACGCGCGCGCAGGGCAATCGCGTCGTCGATGCTGCCCGCCTCGCCGATGCGGTACTCAACCAGCAGCAGCAGCCAGGCCACGCGGTCGTCGCCGGTGTCGCGGGCCAGCAGGCGCAGTTGCTCATGGTCGTCCAGCCACGCCAGCAGCAACGCGCGGTTCAGGTCGGCGGCCAGCGCGGCGGCGGTTTGGCTGTGCCGGGCGCTGTGACGGGCGGATGCGCCCAGCGAAGCCGCTGCCTCGCGGGTGTATGCGGCTGCCTTGTCGCGGCCAAGCTCGCGCCAGTTGGCGGTCACGAGCCCTTGCAGCACGGCGGCCAGCAGGCGGTGCGCCATGGCAAAGGCGGGGTGGTCGGCCAGCAGGCGGCGCAGCCGATCGGCGCAGGACTCGAATTTCTGGGCGTCGTAGTCAAGCTCGGCTTCCTGGTAGGCGCGCAGCACGTGCTTCTGGCTGTGCGGCGAGGGCAGCTCGCGCGTGTCATTCAGGCTTTCGGGGTCGAAGTTCTGCTCGACGGGCACTTCGCCGGGGTAGGGGCTGCCGCCCACTGCCTCGCGCGGTGCGGCGCTGCCCTTGCGCGGCGGCAACCACGCGCCCATCAGGCGCGTGATCTCGTCGCGGGCGGCGCGCACGGCAGCTTCATTGTTCGCGGGCGCGGACTGGTCGCCGGGCAGCCACAGCGCCTCATCGCCGGCGAACAAGGCCAGCCCGTCGCGCGTGCGCAGGCCGCGGATCTTGGCCCAGTTCGCGTTCAGCCACGCGTAATGGCTTTCGACCAAAGCGCTCAGCCCGGGGTCTTTGGCGGGGTCTTTCAGCGTCTGCATCAGGCTTACGCCGTGGGCCTGCTTGCGCAGGCTTTCCGCCTTGAGCTGCATGATGTCGGCCAGCGTCGGCGCAAGGTCATAGTTGCGCACGACGTGGGGTACGCGTGTGCCGGCCTTGAGGCCGCCGCCATGCAGGATCAGCGGAACGTGCGTGGTGGTGTCGTAGCAGTAATAGCCGTGGGTCAGCTCGCCATGTTGTCCCAGGCCCTCGCCGTGGTCGCTGGTGATGACGACCAGCGCGTCCTTGAACACGTCAAGCGTGCGCAGGCGCTCAAGGAATTCGCCGATTGCCTTGTCAGTGAACGCGATTTCGCCGTCGTAGCGGCTGATCGTGTCGTCGCCCTCGGTCAGGCCCTCGTGCCGCTCGTAGGGCGCGTGGGGGTCAAACAAGTGAACAAAGCAGAAAAAGCGCTCGGCCCCCTGCCGCGCGATCCAGTCGCCGGCCAGCTTCAACGTCTGCGGCGCCTTGCGCTCGGGGATCGTCAGGTGCCCCGGCTGCAACGTGCGCACGTCGGCGTCGTCATACACTTCAAAGCCGCGCTCAAGGCCGCTGCCGGCCTTCATGGTGTGGGCCGAAACAAAGGCGCCGGTGCGGAAGCCCTCGTCGCGCATGGCCTCGGCCAGCGTGCCCAGCTCATCGGGCAGGCGATGGTACAGGTTGTCGCGCACGCGGTGGCCGAGCGTGCTGACGCCCGTGAACTGGGTCAGGTGCGCGGGCAGGGTCAGCGGGTAGCACGAGTAGTGGCGCTCAAACAGCGCGCCGTCCGCCGCCAGCTTGTCGATCACCGGCGTACGCGCCTTTTCGTAGTCGTGGCAGCCAAGGTGGTCGGCGCGCAGGGTGTCAATGCTGATCAGCACCAGATGGCGCGGCGCTGGCGCGGCTTCGGGCTCAGGCTCTTTGGCGTCCTTGTAAAACGCGTTGTAAATCCAGACGCTGACAATGCCGATCACCAGCGCCGTGCCAACCCAGGACCAGACGCCGCCGCGGCGGTTGAAAAGGCCGGGCTGCGGTCTCGGCGGGCTTTGAGGTTCAGGCATGGTCGATCCGCGAGTCGGGGTGGGGACGGGGCGCGATGCAGGTCAATCCGTAATGCCCAATCACAAATTGCTAAACCCATTTTCGGATAAACACGGTCACCAGGTCGTTGGCCAGCACGAACACCATCAGCCCCAGCACAGCCACAAAACTGGACAAGCCCACCCAGTGCATGGCCTTTTCGGGCAGCGGTTTGCCGCGGATGGCCTCAATGGTCACGATCAGCCATTGGCCGCCATCCAGCACCGGCAGCGGGATCAGGTTGACGATCGCGAGGTTGATGCTGATGAACGCGAGGAAGAAGATCAGCGTGCCCGTGCCCCACTGCGCAAGGCTGTAGCTGCGCTTGGCAATCACCACCGGCCCGCCCAGGTGCCAGATTTTCACGCGGCCGGTGAACAGCGCCCCCAGCGTCATGATGATTTTGTAGCCGACCTTCTTGCTGTGATAGAAGCCCTGCGTGACGGACTCGATCAGGCCGTACGTCACAGGCTCGCTGCGCTGCTCGGCCGTGGCCAGCATCAGGTACGCGCCGCTGTCGGGGCCGTCGCGGTCAGGCTTGATCGTGATATCGACAAGTCCGCTGGCGCGCTCGACCTGGTAGGTGACTTCTTCGGGCGGCTCGGCGCGGGTGGACATGCGCAGCGCTTCTTCCAGCGCGACGCCGTCCACGGCGCCGCTTTCAGGGTTGCGGATCTGCTGGCCCGCGACCTTGATGCCGACAATGCGGTCGCCGGGCTTCAGGCCCCCCTTGTCGGCCTGGCTGCCGGGGCGCACCCCGTAGGCCACCAGCTTGCCGGTGATTTCGGCCAGCTTTACCGCTTCTTCCTTGGTGCTCAGGCCGCGCAGGTCAAGCGGCGAAACGACCAGCCCCAGCTGGTAGCGGCCCGGCGAGCTTTCGCGCGGCTCGGGTGTCACGGACAGGGTTTTCTGCACGCCGTCGCGCTCAATCACCGCCGACACCGTGTTGCCGTTGCTGGCATCGACCAGCCGCGTCAGGTCGCCGAAGCTGTTGACTTGCTCCGTGCCGATCGCGATGAACTTGTCGCCCTGCTTGAGGCCGGCCTTGTCGGCGGGGCCGCCCTTGCGCACGCGGTTGACGTGCGGCGGCGGCGTAACCGAGATGTCGCCGGCATAGGCGCTGGTTTCGCCGTAGATGTGGCGGCGCGGGGTGTACGCGACCGTGAATTCGCGGGCGTCTTCCCCGACGCCGCGGCGCAACTTCAGGTCAATGCTGCCGCGCGACTGTTCAATGTAGCCTTTGACGTCGTAGGCGTTGCGCATGGTCACGCCGTTGATGGCAATGATTTCGTCGCCGTCCTGCGGCCGGTCGTCGCCCAGGTCTTCCGGAAAGCGGGCTGCTTCGTCTTCAAGCAGGATCACGCGGTGCTTGGCCTTGATGCCGGGCATCTTGATGCCGAACACCGGGTCTTCGTCCAGCGACAGCGTCACGTGCTTGCGCACGGTCTCGCCGCCGGTTTCGCGCTCAATCACCAGGTCAATGCTGTCGCCGCCGTCGAAGATGCCGGTGTAAACCACGTCTTCAAAGTCCACGACTTCGCGGCCGTTGACTTCAAGGATCTTGTCGCCCACCTGGATTTCGTTGTCGCTCCAGGCGCTGCTGCGGGTTTCGACCAATCCCACGGTGGGCTCAATGAAGGTCACGCCAAGCTGGAATGCCAAGATGAAGCCGATGACCGCCGTAATCGCGTTCATCGTCACGCCGCCAAGCAGCACCTGCGTCTTCTGCCAGTAGCTCTTGTTGCGGTAGTCGGCGGGATCGCCTTTCTCGGCTGCGTCCAGCTTGCCGGGGCTGTCGCTCTGGCCCTGCATCTGCACATAGCCGCCGAAGGGGATCCAGCCAAGCCGGTACTCCGTGCCGCGCCACTTGAACTTGAATATGTTGAAGGCCTTCCAGCCCTTGGGGGTCCAGATGGGCATGGGAAAGCCGATGCTGAAGGCCGGGCAGTTGATGCCCACCCGCTTGGCGGCAAAAAAGTGCCCCGCCTCATGGATGGCAATCACAAAGCCAAAGCCCAGCAGCACCTGGATGACGTACAGGATGTTCATGGCGGTATCGTAACGGAAGAACGGTCAAAGGGTAGGCGTGGGGCGTTCGGCGTTCGGCGGAAGGGGCAGGGCGCACTACGTACTCCGCGCAAATCACCCAGCACGTCACATGATCCCGCAAGTTCCCCCGTGACCTGAGGCGCTTCCGATACCATAATCGCCGCCCTGACTGACGATCCTGAGGCCTCCTATGCAGAACTTTCTGCCGACGTTCGTTGCTGATCAACTGACCAAGAAAAAGTCCTCCGGCACCATCGAGGGCACCGTCCTGTTCGTGGACGTCAGCGGCTTCACCTCACTTACTGAAGTCGCCTTCAAGCTGGGCGACGCCGGCGCTGAGCTCATGAGCCGCGAGCTGACCCGCATTTTCGATCCCATGGTGCAGGCGGTGCACAACCGCGGCGGCTTCATCGCCAACTTCATGGGTGACGCCTTCACGGCTGTGTTTCCCAAGGGCAAGGGCAGCGCGCGCCGCGCGCTGGATGCCAGCCACGAGATCATCGAGTTCTTCAAGAAGCACGGCACCAGCAAGACGCGGCACGGCGACTTCGAGTTCGGCGTGAAAATCGGGGTTGAGCACGGCGACATTGAGTGGGGCATTGTCCACGACAAGAAGCACAAGGCCCGCCAGTGGTACTTCCGCGGCGCGGCGGTGGACGGCGCCGCCGGCGCCGAGCACAAGGCCAAGCGCGGCAAGATTGAGCTCGGCAAGGCGATGAAAAAGCTAGACGAGCGCAAAGACCCGCCGGGCAAGCCCAAGAAGACCGCCGCCGTCAGCGACAAAAAGACCCTGAAGAAGTTCTTTCACGACAGCGTGATCGACGCCGGCGAACGCGCCGAGCTGCGCCACGTCGTCAGCCTGTTCCTGCGTTTTGACGGGGCCAAGGACCACAAGACCATCGACAAGGTGTTCGGCGCGCTGCTGGCTGCGGGCGAGCGCCACGGCGGCACGATCAACAAGATCGACTTCGGCGACAAGGGCTTCACGGCGCTGGTGTTCTTCGGCGCGCCGATCGCCGCCGAAAACGCCGAAAGCGCGGCGATTGCCTTTGCACAAAGCCTGCCGGTCAACGGCCTCAACACCATCAAGGGCGTCACCATGTCGGCGGGCATTGACGCGGGCCTGGTGTACTCCGGCCTGCTGGGCGGCGAAAACCGCAACGAGTGGACCTGCATCGGCGACGCCGTAAACACCAGCGCGCGCCTGATGACCGGCGCCGAGACCGGCCAGACGCTGGTGACCGACCGCGTGCAGAAAGCCGCCGAGAAACGCTGGGAGTTCGCGGACAAGGGCACCCGCATCCTCAAGGGCAAGGCCAAGGAAACGCGCGTGCTGCAGCCCACCGCCCTGCGCGGGCGCATGCGCGGCTTCACCTACCGCAACCCGATGCTGGGCCGCGACAAGGAACTGGCCGACCTGCTGGCGTTTGTCGATCCCGCCTGGGCCGCGGAGCCCAAATTCGCGGGCGTCAAGCGCATCCTGGGCGAGCCGGGCCTGGGCAAGACCCGCCTGGTGGCCGCCCTGCGCGCAAAGCTGGAAGAGCGCGGCCGCCCGTTTCACTGGATTACGATGCCCTGCGACGGCGTGCACAAAAGCGGCTGGAACGCCGTCAGCAGCTGGCTGCGCGCATTTTTCGCGATCGCCGAAAGTGCCAGCCAGGAGGCCAAGCGCAAAGCCATCGAAGACAAGTACGCCGAGTTCGAAAACGACCCGCGCATCCCTGAAAACACCCGCAGCGAACTCAAGCGCACGCTCAGCTTCGCGGCTGACCTGGTGGACTGCCACTGGGACGACTCGCCGTTTGCCAAGCTGGACGACCCCAAGCTGCGCCACGAAAACCGCATTATCGCGGTCAAAGAACTGCTGCGCGCGCTGGCCGGCATTGCGCCGACGGTGCTGGAAGTTGAAGACACCCACTGGATCGACGCCAGCACCGCCGCGTGGCTGACCGCCATGACCCGCAACATCGCCACGCTGCCGCTGGCCATCATCTGCACCAGCCGCTTTACCGACGACGGCAGCAAGCCCGAGTTGCAGATCGCGCAAGACGTCGAACTGCAGGACTTTGAACTGCAGCCGATCAGCGGCGACGAGTTCACGCAGCAGATGGCCAAGGTGCTGCTGGGCGACGACAAAGAGCTGGACAACGAAACCGTCAAGCTGATCAGCGGCAAGGCCAAGGGCAACCCGTTCTTTACCGAACAGCTCATCCTGCACCTGAATGAAACCGGCGAGCTTGAAAGCGTGCAGGTGCCCACCGCCGCCGACGAAGGCGCCAAGCGCACCAAGCTCAAGATGAAGAGCACCGACACCGCCCGCCTGCCCGGCAGCCTGAGTTCACTGGTGACGGCGCGCATCGACCGCCTGAGCCCCGAAGTGCGCGAGACGGTCAAACATGCCAGCATTCTGGGCGTGCGCTTTTTGTCGCGCGTACTGGGCGAGCTGCTTAAACGCAGCGGCAAGGTGACTCGCAGCCTTGAAGAGCTGCTGCTCGAAAGCGAACGCGAAGGCGTGCTGATACCAGCCGAACGCGCCGAAGCCGCCGTGGACGAAGCCAGCCAGGCCAAACAGAAATAGAATCGGCTTTCAGCCGAAGTCGTGCTCACGGGCCGCTGGCCCGTGAGGCGTTTAATGGCTGTCGTTCGTTGCCTGCACATCCCGCCATTGATCATTGATCACGGATAACTGATCATTCCGGCGTGCGAAAGTCCCCGTTCAAGCGTGTGCTGGCGGCGCCTGTTCTGGGCGTGGGGCTGGGCATTGACATCTATGATCAGCACCCGGACTTCCGCAAATTGATCGCGCAGCACCGCGCGGGCTTTGACTTTCTGGAAGTCTATTCGCGCGGCGACTGGGAAAACACCGACGTGCCGTTCAGCGAAATCCCCGACGACGTGCCCCGCACCTACCACCACGAGGGCCTTGACCCCGTGGCGCCCGCGCTGTGCCCCGACGGGCCGATTGCCGGGTGCGTAAAAAACCAGACGTTGCTGGGCCCGCCCTGGACGGTCGAAGAGCTGGCGGTGCGGCACATTGACGGGCACTACACGGACTTCTTTTTTCCCGCGATCCTGAACCGCGAGTGCGTGCATGCGACAGTCGCCAACCTTGACGCCCTGAACACCGTGCTGCACGCGCCGCTCTTGCCCGAAAATGCGCCGTACGAGTTTGTGGTCGGCGACATGCACCTTGGCGACTTCCTGACCGAGGTCGCCCACGGCGCCGACTGCGGGCTGGTGCTCGACCTCGGCCACTGGTGGAGCTACCAGTTGTGCGTGGGCAAGGGCGAAACGCCCGACCACGGCATTGAACGCCTTGACCTGTCAAGAGTCATCGAGGTCCACCTTGCCGGCGCACGCGTGGAGCCCTTTGCGGGCGGCGGCATATACCGCGACCTGCACGGCGCAGGGCCCATCCCCGAGGCCAGCCTGTACCTGCTGCGTACGCTGCTGCCAGGGCTGCCCAACCTCAAAGCCATTACCATCGAGGTGGAAAACGCGACCGAGGGCGCCGCCGTCGCCCAGGCCCGGCAGGCACGCGAGGTCGTGCAACGGGTGCGCCCCGACTGGCGATAATCTGGTAGGCGCTGCAATCATCGCCCGTACAATGGGAAACACTCTTCAGGGGTTGCGATGCGCGCACTTGCTGGCGTGTTTCTGTTGGCCGCGGCGGCCTGTTGCTGGCTTGCCCAGCCGGCGCCTGTGCAGGCCGACGACAAGGCGACCGCCGCCGGCGCAGCACTCAGCGCGACGATTGACCGTGAGATTGACGGCGTGCTCAAGCGCGATGGCATCAAGCCTGCGCCACGCTCAAGCGACGCCGAGTTCATTCGCCGCGTGTACCTTGACACGGTGGGCATGCCGCCCAGCTACGACGAAGCGGTGGCGTTTCTCGACGACACCGGCAAGGACAAGCGCAACAAGCTGATTGACCGGCTGCTGAACGACCCGCGCTTCGGCCGTCACTTTGCCGACCACTGGAGTGTGCTGCTTACGCCGCGCAACGCCAACGCGCTGTCGGGCGGCACGTACTTTGCCGACTGGATGGCGGGGCGCGTGAACGCGGGGGTCAGCTTTGCACAGGTGATTCGCGAGATCATCACCGCCCGCGGCGACATCGCCGACAACCCGGCAGTCGTGCCGTGGTTCCGTGACGGCCAGGGCGAGCTGATCACCGACATGTCCGGCAAACTCACGCGCAGCCTGATGGGCGTGCAGATCCAGTGCGCCGAGTGCCACGACCACCCCTACGACGAAGCGATTTCGCAAAAGACCTTCCAGGGCATGGTGGCGTTTCTGGCGCCCTCGCGCGCAACCGTTGACCAGCGCCGCCAGCCGCCGGAGATAGTGGTGCGTGACGACCCGGCGACCGTCAACCGCATCTTTGAAGCCATCAAGAACTACGACAAGCTGCGCAAGGACCAGCAGGCGCAGGTCGATTTCTATCGGCCCTACGTCAACCCGGTCACGCTGACCGGCGCCAAGGCCGAAGAAAAACCCGAGCTGTGGCGCGACGAGCTGGCGGCTTGGTGGATCGACAAAGCCAACCTGCAAACCCGCCGCTACGTCGCCAACCGCATGTGGTTCATGGCGTTCGGCACCGGGCTGGTCAACCCGCCCGACGACTTCAACCCGCTGAACGAGCCCAGCCACCCGCAACTGCTCGATGCGCTCGCCGCCGAGCTGTTGCGCAGCGGCTGGGACGTGCGCGGGCTGTACCGTGCGATCCTGAGGTCCGAGACGTACCAGCGCAGCAGCGCCGGCGGCGGCGGGCAGCGTTGGCACTACGCGCGCTACCCGGTGCGCGCGCTGACGCCCGAGCAGTTTCTGACTTCGCTGATCGGACTTATGGAGCCTGCCCAGCGCAACCGGCTGATCACGGACGGTTTTGAAAACACGTTTGTCGCCGCGCGCGCGCAGTTCAAGCGCAATGCCGAGCAGCGGCAGGACTACAGTTTTGATGAAGACCGGCTGAACAGGTTTGAGCAGCGTTTTCGAAAAGTGGATGGCCGCTGGTGGATGGCGCGCATGTCGGCTGGGCGCTACGTAAGCCTGAGCACGGACGACGAAAACACGGCGGCGGACGGTTTTTCGCTGAGTATCAACCAGGCGCTGGCTGTGATGAACGGCGAGTTCACGAACAATCTAGCGGGCAGCGGCGAAAGCACGCTGCTGGGGCACATCCTGAAGCGGCATGAGGACCCTGGCGTGCGCTTTGACGCGATTTACCTGACCATCCTGTCGCGCAAACCCACCGACACGGAAAGGCAACGCTGGCGCGACCTGATCAAGGGCGAGCGCAACGTGCTGCCGCTGGTCGAAGACCTGATCTTCGCGCTGCTGATGACCACGGAATTCGGCACCAACCACTGAATCAGGGTACTGCAAAAGCCACCCAAAGACTCCAACGCGGCAAGGGCTTGTGGCACGGACGCCTCGTCCGTGCGTCGCGGCGAAGTTGCCGCGACAAGCCGTTGCGGTACTCCGTGGCGAACGGCATTCACCACGGAGGCACAGAGACACAAAGAAAGGCAACGGCGGTCCGCGGATTCACGCGGATCAACGCAGATAACCGCCAATGGCGAGGGGCTTGCGGAGTATTGCCCTCAGTTCTTCGCGGTCTTCGCGTAAAGCCATTCACCACCGAGACATGAAGTTGCAGCTCTCTGCGAACTCCGCGCCGTCTGCGCGCGGCCGCAGTTCAAAGGAAACAGGACGTTAGGACATTGGGACAAAGGCGCCTTCTGCTTGGCAGGTACTATGTTTGTCGGGAGTTGTCCTAACGTCCTAATGTCCTGTGTACCCAACCCCGTTCGTCAAAGGCAGCCTCTCGCCAGGTCCGCGAAGTACGCCATTCAAAAGCAGTTATCTGCGTCCATCCGCGAAATCTGCGGACCGCCGTCGTGAAAGGCCTTTTTTCGCAACCCTTGGCACCCTTCCGTGTTTAACATGGATCGATCCCGCATACGGGGGTTCCATGCGTTTGACCGCACTGTTTGGGCTGGCCGCCGCTGTTTGCGCGCTGCTGGCGTTTCAGTCGTTTGCCGCCGCCGACGATCCGGCGCCGGATCACCCCGACCGCAAGACCGAGGCGAAACCCGATCCCGTGGCCTCCGAGGCCAATCTCACGGCCGCGATCGACGCCGAAATCGCCAAGCTGCTGGCCCGCGACGGCATCACCCGCGCGCCCGTTGTCGGCGACGAAGAGTTCGTGCGCCGACTGTATCTCGACGTGACCGGCATGCCGCCCACGCTTGACGAAACGCTGGCCTTTCTGGGCAGCGACGACCCCGCCAAACGCGGCAAGCTGATTGACGCACTGGTGGCCGACCAGCGCTTTGCCGACCACGTGACCGACCAGTGGCTGAATGTGCTGGCGGGCCGCGGCCGTGCAGCCGACAACGCCGACATGCTGCTGGGCGCGTGGATGTCCAGCCGGATACACGAGGGCCGCGGGTTTGACGCGATCATTTACGACATACTGACCGCCGAAGGAAAGATGTCCGAGAACCCGGCCGCCAGTTACTTCGGCGCGCGGCGCGAGCTGCGCACGCCCGACGTCGCGGGCGAGGCCGCCCGGCACTTCACGGGCGTCCAGATCCAGTGCGCCCAGTGCCACGACCACCCCTATGAGGAAGCGTGGAAAGAGACCGACTTCAACGGCGTGGCGAGCTTCTTTTCGACGCTGCGCCTGCGCAGGCAGGGCGACATGCGGCCGCGCCAGGCGATCATCGGTGACCAGAAGGTGCGCATCATGGAACCCGCCCAGATGCAAAGGCGGCTGGCGGGCATCACCGACAACCAGCAGCGAGTGCGCGAGTATGAAGGCATGCGCTATCGCGCGCCCAAGTACCTGCTGGGCGAGCGCGTGCGCGCGGATTCCGACCTGTGGCGCAAAGCCTGGGCCAAGTGGGTGATCGCCAAAGACAACACCCAGACCCAGCGCTATCTCGCGAACCGCCACTGGAGCTTTTTGTTCGGCATGGGCCTGCTGAACCCGGTCGATGACTTCAACAGCATCAACGAGGCCAGCCACCCCGAACTGCTGGACCTGCTGGCCAACGACCTGCGCGACAACGGCTACGACCTGCGGCGCTTTTATCGGGCTGTGCTGAAGTCCCGCACGTGGCAGAGCGCCAGCAGCGGCGCGCAACGCGAACAGGGCAACATCGAAAACTGGCACTTCGCGCGCTATCCCGTGCGCCAGCTTTCGCCCGAGCAGTTCTTTGGCGCGCTGATGGTGCTGGGCGGCCACGCGCAGCGCCAGCAGTCGCGCATCCGCGCCCGCGCGAACCCCTATGAGCGCGAAAAGGCCGAGGCCGCGCGCTATCTGAAGCAGAAGGAAGAGGGCAAGCTGCCCGAAAACCGCCGCGTCATCGACTATGACCTTGAGGCGCTGGACAAGATGGCCGCCATCATCGACAGCATGTCGCCCGGCTGGTACCTGCGCCGCCAGGCCAGCCGCAACTACGCCTCGATTTCAAGCGACGACGAAATGACCGAGGCCGACTCGTTCACGCTCACGATCGACCAGGCGCTGCTGCTGATGAACGGCAACGCGACGTTTGAGCTGAGCCAGTGGGGCAAGGGCACACTGCTGGAGTTCATCGCACAGGCCGGCAACAGCGCCGCGCGCGTCGAGCGCATGTTTCTGCTGGCGCTGAGCCGCAAGCCTACAGAAGAAGAAAGCAAACGCTTCCAGGCGTTTGTGCTGCAATCCAGAAACGAGCAACAAGCCTGGGAAGACGCCCTGTACGCCCTGCTGCTGACCAGCGAGTTCGGCACCAACCACTGAACGCGCATGTAGCGCAGGCGCCCCGCCTGCCCGACCGCAGCGCCCCGCTGCGGTCGCCATTGGCGCGGGCGAGGCACCCGCACCGTTGCAGGCAAGGTGCCTGCCCTACGAAGGGCTACACTGCCGCCAGCAACTGACTGTTGTGATTGTCGGCTTTGATGTCGGTGATCACGGCTTTGATCTTGCCATCGGGGCTTATCACAAAGCTTACCCTTGCGGCCGCGAAGGTGCCGGCTACGCCGTAGGCCTTGGCGACTTTCTTGTCGGGGTCGCTGAGCAAGGCAAAGGGCAGCCTGTCCTGCTCTTTGAAACGCTTGAGCGCATCGGGCGCGTCGTAGCTTACGCCGAAGACTTTGGCCTTGGCTTGCAGCGCGTCCCAGCCGTTGCGCAGGCTGCACATCTGCACCGTGCAGATCGGGCTGCTGGCGCGCGGGTAAAACACCAGCACCACCGGCAAATCGCCCAGTTGGTCTTTCAGGCGCACTTGCTTGCCGTCCTGGTCAGGCAGCGTGAAGTCGGGCGCATCGTCGCCGACGCGGTTGCCGGGCTTTGCCACATAGCGACCGAAACCGGGTATCCACATGGGTCACCACCATGACAGAACGCACGGCATGCGCAATGCAGTCCAGCCGCTGGCGTGATACGCTGCAACCATGGTGCAGGGGCCCAAACAGACTGCGCTGGTAATGCTGTCGGCGCTGGCCGCGATCGCTGTGGTGGCGTGGCTGGACTACATCACGGGCGTGGAAGTGGCGTCGGTGATGTTCTACATCGTGCCGATTGTGCTGGTGGCCTGGACGCTGGACCGGCGCTGGGTGGTGCTGACCTCATTGCTGGCCAGCCTGACCTGGACGGCTGTTGAGTTTTACTCGCGCAAGTTTGATCACCCTGCCGTCGGTATCTGGAACGAGGCCGCGGCGCTGGCGATTTTCGTGCTGGTCGGCATCGCGATATCGACGGTGCGTCGCGAGCAGCGCCGGCTGCAATCAGCCAACAAGCAGATCAGCGAATTGCTTGAAGCCGAACACCGGGACGCGCGCACCGACGCGCTGACGGGCCTGCCCAATCGCCGCGACTTCATTGAAGGCCTGGGCCTTGAAATCGCGCGCTCGCGGCGCGACGGCAAGCCGCTGTGCGTGCTGTACCTCGACCTGGATAACTTCAAGCGCATCAACGACAAGCACGGCCACGCCGAGGGCGACGCGGTGCTCAAGCGTGTGGCTGAGGCCCTGCGCCGGCACCTGCGCGCATCGGACATGCCCGGGCGCATCGGCGGCGACGAGTTCGCGGCGCTGCTGTGGCAGACCGAGAAGCAGGGGGCAAAGCAGGTCGGCGAGCGCCTGTTGAACGCAGTCAACGAGATCGGCGCCGATTACCCCGCCTGCAAGCTGGGCGTAAGCGTGGGCGCGGCATGGTTTGAGCGCCCGCCCGCAGACCCTGAAGAGGCGCTGGACGACGCCGACGACGCCATGTACGAGGCCAAGAAAGAAAAGGGCCGCGTGAATGTAGTCAACGTCGAGCGCGAACCCACCGAAGTTGACACCGGCCGCGAACACGCCCCCAACGTGGCCAAGGCATAGACTATGCAAAGGTCCCTCAAGAATCTGGCCGCGCTTGCCGTGCTGCTGGGATGCGTGGCGGCGCTGGGATACATTGACTATGTCACGGGCACCGAGATCCGCTCGGCTGTGTTTTATGTGGTGCCGATCGCGGGTGCTGCCTGGCTGCTTTCGCGCCGGCATGTGGTGATTGTGGTGCTGGCGTCGGGCCTGGCGTGGGCGCTTGCGCAGTACTACGAAGAGGAATGGCTGCCGTTCTGGATACTGGCCTGGAACGAGTTTGCGGCGCTGGTGATCTTCGCGCTTGTCGGCGCGCTGGTATCGGGTTTCAAGCGCGAGCGCGACCGCGCGCGCGGGCTGCTGGAACGCGAACGTGAAATGGCGCGCACCGACCCGCTGACCGGCCTGGCAAACTCGCGCGCGTTTCGTGAGCGGCTGCAGACCGATGCGGACCGCGCTTTGCGCGACGGCCAGCCGCTGTGCCTGCTGTACCTTGACCTTGACAACTTCAAGAAAGTGAACGACCGCTACGGCCACGGCGCCGGCGATGAGGCGTTGCGCGCGATTGCGCAGGCCATGCGCGCCGGCCTGCGCGCGACCGACATGGCGGCGCGCATGGGCGGCGACGAGTTTGTCGCGCTGTTGTGGCGCGCCAGTGCCGCCGAGGCCCACGAAGTCGGCGAGCGCATGCGGCAGGTCGTGGCAGGTGTCGCCGCGAAGTACCCTCAATGCGGCCTGGACGCCAGCGTCGGCATCGCTTGGTTTGAAAGCCCGTCGGCTGACATCGACCGCAAGATCAACCGCGCCGACGAGGCGATGTACGAGGCCAAACAGCAGAAGGGGCGCGTGGTGGTTGTCAGCATCGCCCGCGACCCCGGAGAAGTCAGCACCCAGTCGCCGCAGCCCGCGTCGGCATGACAAATCTGCCCGCCGCAGCTACACTCCGGCACTTTTCCGGAGAGCGTTCATGCCACTGATCAAAGAGTTCCGCGAGTTCGCGGTGAAGGGCAACGTGGTTGACATGGCCGTCGGTATCGTGATCGGCGCCGCGTTCACGACCATCGTGCAGTCATTAGTCAAAGACATCATGATGCCGCCGATCGGGTACATCCTGGGCAAGGTCGATTTTGCCGACCTCGCGATCAAGCTGCCCACGGACACCGATCCTGTAACCGTGAACTACGGCTTGTTCATCAACGCGCTGATCAACTTCATGATCGTGGCGTTTGCCCTGTTCCTTGTGGTCAAAGCCGTCAACCGCATGCGCAAGCAACTCGAGAAGAAGAAAGAAGAAGCGCCCAAAGAAGAACCCAAGCCGACCAAAGACCAGGAACTGCTGACCGAAATCCGCGACCTGCTCAAGTCGCGTCACCCTGAGGCCTGAGCAAACAGGTCCAGCAGCCGCTTCGCGCGCGCCTGATAGGTGTGCAACTGCGCCGTCGCAAGACCGCCCTGAGAAAGCCTTGCAGCCAGCGCCGCGTCGCCTGCAAGCTGCTGCAAGGCCGTCGCCAGCGCGGCTGCGTCGCCCGCTTTGTACAGCCGGGCGTTACCGTCATTCAGCACTTCGCGGGCGCTGGGTACGTCTGCGGCCACAATCGGCAGGCCCATCGCCATGTACTCGAACAGCTTCAGGGGCGACGTGAAGCGCGCGCTGATGCTGATTTCCGGTGGCAGCGGGTGCACCGCGCACAGGGCGTCGGCGCACAGGGCAGGGATGCGCGTCTGGGGCACGCGGCCCGTGATCTCAACGCGCCCGGCAATGCCCAGCGCGGCGGCGCGCTCGCGCAGCGCGTGGTCATCGCCGCCGCCCACAATGCGCAGGCGCAGGCCCGGCGCCAGCGCCATCGCCTCCAGCAGCGTGCTTAAACCCTTCCAGAATTGCAGCGTGCCGACGTACACGACCGTCTGACCACCGGCATTGAAGACAGGCCTGAACACGGCGGTATCGACGGCGCTGGGCGTAACCGCCGCCGGGCCGCCGTAGCCGTAGCGGGCGCGAATTTCGTCCAGCAGGCCCTGCGTGATGGCGGCGACACCGCTCGCTGCGCCGTACAGGCGGCGCTCAAGCTGCTCCAGGCGCTTTGAGGCGCGCTCGCCCCGGCCGTTATCGGCGGCCCACAGCGGGCCCACAAGGTGCGCTTCATACACCAGCGGCGCGGGCGGGCGCGAAGCAAGGTGCGCGGCCAGCTTGTCGCTGCGCAGCCACAGTACGTCGGGCGGCTGTTTTTCCAGCGCGCGGCCGCACGCCCGAAAGAAGACGTGATTGATTGTCAGCCCAGCCAGCTTGTGCACGCTGGGCAGGGTCTGCACGCGCAGCGCGGCGGGCAACGCCAGCCCAAGGTGATCGCGCGCATAGGCCTGTGTGCGTGCGGCCGTGTCAGGCGTGAGCCACGTGACGTCGGCAACTTCGGCCATTGCGGCAAGACTGCGCACGATGGCGACCCAGCGGGCTTTGGCCGCGTCAATCGGTTCATGGTGGGCAAAGGCCACGCGCATGGAAGTGTTATGAAACCCCGGCCGCCATTTACCAATGACCTGCCTGACTGAATTCACCACGGGGCGCAAAGGCCGGCGAATCTCTGCGCCCGTCCGCGTCGCAGCGGTCTTTGACGCGTTGCCGCGATCGGCAATGCACCGGGTACTTGCCGGCTGTACCGGCTACTTTTCGGCCCAGATTTGAACGGTGCTGCCGGCCCACTGGTACTCGAACTTGAGCTCGAAACGGTCGCGGGCGGGCGGCTTGACGTCGTCTTTCCACTGCTTGCTGTAGGCAGCCACCCACAGCCGGCCCGGCTGGTCGGCGCGTTCGTCGAGCTCACGGGCGCGCAGGACTTCGTGGCCGCGCACGTTCAGGTAGTAGTTGAAGCGGCCATCCTTGTGGTCGTTGAGGAACACCATTGTTTCGTCGTCCGGCTTGTTGGCGCGCAGATACTGCGCCAGCGGCTCAGCGGTGTATTGCCGGTCAAAGGCCGGGTACAGGGTGGCGTGGGCAAGGGCTGCCAGCGCAGCCACCGTGAACAGGCCCGCGCACAGCGCGCGCTCAACGGGCTCATGCAGGCGCGAAATGTAGCCGCCGGCGCCCGCCAGCAGGACGGCAAACCCTGCCGCAATCGGCGTGGTCGCACCCGGCAGCGCAATCCACGCGGCCTGTGAATCGCCGGGCATCGAGTTTTCCAGCGGCAGCCACGGCAGCATGGCCAGAGCCAGTGCCAGCAGCGCGCCCACAAACGGCAGCGCGGTTACAACCAGCCGCGGCACGTCGGCCAGCAGTTTGCGCGGCAGGTTGGCCGGCAGCAGCACATGGCGCGAAACGCCCCAGGCAATGAACAGCCCCAGCGCCGGGTAAATCGGCGCCAGATAGCCCATGCGCTTGCCCGACATGAACGAGAAAAACACGATGGTCGCCACCACCCACGCCGACAGCCCCAGCCCCGCGCGCCCGCCGTGCGCGCGGCGCGCACGCCACGCGCCCCAGATGGCCGCGGGCAGCAGCACGATCCAGGGCAGCAGCATGCGCGGCAGGTTGGCAATGTACATCCACCAGGGTTTCTGGTGCGCCCAGCTTTGCACCGCGCGGCCCACCGTCTGGCGAAACACCATGCGCTCGAAGTACCACCAGCCGGCTTCAAGCGCCGCCAAGTACACCCACAGCAACGTCAGCGCCCCGCCCACGGCCGCCGCCGTCAGCAGCGCCACTACGCTGATGCCCTTGCGCCCGCGCCACACCACGCCCAGCGCCACGGCGGCAATCGCGATCACGGCAATGCCCACGGGTCCCTTGGTCATGCATGACGCGGCCGTGGCCAGCGCGGCCAGCGCGGTCCAGCCAAGACGCCGCCGCCAGGTCTCGGTGATTGCCGCGTGCAGCAGCGCGACCGTGCCGGCGGTGGTCAGCGCGATGAAGAAAGGGTCCAGCAGCACCCGCGTGCCGATGTCGTGCACAAAGAAGAATGTCAGCATCAGGCCGCCGCCGAACGCGCCAACGCGTGCGCTGCCGAACAGCAGTCGCCCGAGGTGCATGCTCAATAGCGCCGACGCCAGCAGAGCCAGCGCGACGGTCAGGTGCCCGGCAATCAGATAATCCCGCACGACGCGCTGCACAATCACCACGCACCAGAAAAAGAACGGCGGTTTTTCGGTATAGACTTCGGCGTTGATGTGCGGCACCAGCCAGTTGCCGTACTCGCCCATCTGGCGTGCAACCTCAAGGTAGCGCAGCTCGTCAAAGTGCCACGGCTGGTGCGAAAACAGGGCCGGGATGTGCAGCAGCGCCCACAACGCGACCAGAGCGATCAACTCAGGACTTGCGCGCCTTGGCTGGTTCATCGTGCGTCCACAATCAATGGCGGCAGGGTAAAGTCGGCCCGAAGTTTTCGCCATGGGCTGTGCCGATGCCGTTGGCCGGCCCATGTTTGGCCGCCCACAAGTAAACTGTCGGGTCGCTTACTAGAATGCATGTATGAGCAGCCAGTTCATTGATCCCGTGCCGGGCCCGTTTGTCGCGATCGACTTCGAGACCGCGGACCACGGCGCTGACTCGGCGTGCTCGGTCGGCCTGGTGCGGGTGGAGCGCGGCCGGGTCACGCGCCGCGTGCGGCAACTGATCAAGCCGCCGCGCGCGCGCATGCTGTTCACGCACATCCACGGCATCACGCTGGACGAGGTGTGGGACAAGCCGACCTTTGAACAGGCGTGGCCGGTGCTGGCCGATGTGCTTGAGGGGGCGGCATTTCTGGCGGCGCACAATGCGGGCTTTGATCGCGCCGTGCTGCGCGCCTGCTGCGACCGCGCGGGGCTGGAAGCGCCGGAGCTGCCGTGGGTGTGCAGTGTTCTGCAGGCGCGGCGGACACTGGGCATTTATCCGGCGCACCTTGGCCACGTCGCGCAGGTGCTGAAGATCCCGCTTGATCACCATGAAGCGCTCAGCGACGCCGAGGCCTGCGCGCGCATCGTGATGCTGGCGCGCAAACGCATCGTGCAGATGGTGTAGCCATGGGCTCCCAGAACCTGAATCTTGAGGCGCTGATCGGCCCGCACTCGGTGCCGCTGGGCCTGCATTCACATGAATGCAGCTACCTGCCTGATCGCCAGGCCACCGAGGAAGCATGGCTGGCGTGGCAGGTAAGCCCGGCGGCATACCACGAACTGATGGACCGCGGCCTGCGCCGCAGCGGCAACATCTTGTACCGCACGCGCTGCGGCGCGTGCCGCATGTGCGTGCCGATCAGGGTGCCGGTTGCCGACTTCAAGCCCAACAAGGGCCAGCGCCGCGTGCTCAAGCGTAACGCCGACGTGCGCATGTCCGTGTCCGAGCCCGACCTGACCGCCGAAAAACACGACGTGTACAAGCGCTACCTGGCCATGCAGCACGACAAGAGCCCGCAGGGCGCCGACATGGACAGCATGCGCGAGTTTTTGTACTCGTCGTGCGTCGCCACCGTGGAAGTCGAGTACCGCGACCCAGCCGGGCAACTGCTGGGCGTAAGCATCTGCGATATCAGCCGCCGCAGCATCAGCAGCGTGTATCACTTTTTTGAACCCGCGCAGGCCCACCGCAGCATCGGCGTGTACAGCGTGCTGCGCGAGATAGATCTGTGCCGGCAAAAGGGCATTCCGCACTACTACCTGGGCTACTGGGTCAAGGGCTGCCAGGCCATGGAGTACAAAGCCCGCTATCAACCCTATGAGCTGCTGATCGACGGCAAGTGGCTGCGCCCTTGACGGCGACCGGCCCTGCGCTAACCTTGCGCGCCATGCACATGCGTCTGAACGATTGTTGTTGTCGATAACGCGGCTTCCTGCCGTGCGGCAACCTTTTTTCAACTGTTCGGACGCTTCCCATGCTTACGCTTACTTCGGCCATCAAGGCCTACATTGAAGATCACGCCGTTTCCGCGTACCCGCACGAGTGCTGCGGCGTGCTCATCGGCCGCCTTGAAGGCACCGTGCGCACGGCCCTTGAAGCCGCCCGCACCGGCAACCTGAACACCGAGCGCGCCCACGACCGCTTTACGCTTGACCCCAAAGACTACATGCGCATCGACCTTGAGGCCCGCAAGCGCGGCCTCGATATCATCGGCATTTACCACAGCCACCCTGACCACCCCGCACAGCCCAGCGCCACGGACCTCGCCGCCGCCTGGGAAGGCTACAGCTATGTGATTGTGGCTGTGAACAAGGGCAAGCCCGGCGACTTTCACTCGTTTGAGCTGGTCAACGGCGAGTTTCACCCCGAAGAGCTGCGATGTTAAGGAGCGCAGGCCTCCGGCCTGCAACTGTCGCGGTCATCTTGTCCGCGACGAACCCATGCAGGCCGACGGCCTGCGCTCCTGACACCGGAAAAGCCATGACCACGACACTGAACTCGATTGAAGATCTCAAGCGCCGCGTGCCCGCCCTGCAGCTGATCGGCAACACGCCGCTGATCGACGTCAACGTCTATGAAAACCTGTTTCCGCGCCTTTCAATCCAGGCCAAGGCCGAGTGGGTCAACCCCGGCGGCAGCATCAAGGACCGCGCGGTGCTGAACATGCTGGCTGGGATCGATCCCGACGTGCTGGGCAGCCGCCGCGTGCTGGATTCAACCAGCGGCAACAGCGGCATCGCGTACGCCATGATCGGCGCCGCGCTGGGTATCCCGGTCACGCTGGTGATCCCCGGCAACGCCAGCCAAGAGCGGCTGCGGCGCATCAAGGCCCACGGCGCGGAAGTGATCCTGACCGACCCGCTGCTCGGCTACGATGAAGCGATGCGCCGGGCGCACCAGCTTGCGCACGAAAACCCTGATCGCTACCTGCTGGTGGACCAATACAGCAACGCCGCGAACTGGCAGGCGCACTACCACGGCACCGGCGCCGAGATCGCCAAAAAGGGGTCAGGCCACTTTTTCGACGGCTATGGCAAGCGCGCGCAAGGCAGAGTCGTGCCGTTCACCCATTTCATCTCCGGTGTCGGCACCGGCGGCACCCTGACCGGCATCGGCTTGCGGCTCAAAGACGAGTGGCCCGACCTGAAGGTCGTGCTGGTGCAACCCGAAGAATTCCCCGGCATCGAGGGCCTCAAGCCGCTCAAGGCCCCCGGCAGCATCAAGCCGAAAAACTTCCACGAGTCGCTGGTCGATCTGCGCATCGACGTCACCGTTGACGAGGCCTTCGAGGCCAGCCGCCTGCTCGCGCGCAACGGCCTGTTTGTCGGCCAAAGCAGCGGCGCCAACCTCGCCGCCGCGCGCAAGCTGGCGCAACGCGAGCCCGAGGCCCGCATTGTCACCGTCTTCGCCGACACCGGCGAGCGCTATTACTCGACAGGACTCTGGGATTAGGCGCGCCGCACGGTCCAGATCTGCTCGCTGCCGTGGCTGTAGGGCTGGCCCGTGAAGCCGCCCTCGAGCTTCTCCACTTCCAGCCCGCAAAGCTCGAACAGGTGCTCCATCTCGTAGCGAAAGAAATAGCGCAACTTGATGCGCCGCGCGCGTCGCCACAGGCTGCGACCCTGGTCGTCAAACTTTTCGTACGTCCATTGCTCTTCAAAGCGCTGCTCTTCGGGACAGGCAACGCGGCTGGCGTATGCAACCACGCGCCCGCCATCCACCACGACTTCGCCCACCTTGCGCACAGCCGTCGCGTTCGGGCCCACATTCTCGGCCAGAATCCGCAGGTTCGGGTCAAACAGGTTGATGACAAGCCGGCTGGCGCCGGTCATGTGGTCGCGGCAGCTTTGCAGGCACTGGCGTTGCTCCACGGTGTCGTGCAGGTGCTGGAACGCGCGAAACGGGATCACGATCAGCGGAAACTTCGCCTTCAGCTTGAAGGCGCGCATGTCGCCCTCAATCAGCTTGATGCGCTTGCGCACGTCCTTGGACTCTTTTTCGGCCTTCTCGCCCGCGGCCTCAAGCATCATCGGCGCGACTTCAAGGCCGGTGACCTGCGCCCCGGCCCGCGCCATCGCAATGGTCACGCGCCCGGTGCCGGCGCCCAGTTCAAGCACCTTGTGCGCCTTCTTTGCCAGCGCCGAAAAGTACGCAAGGTCGCCGGGCACGCCGTCGCTCAACAGGTCGTACAGCTCGGGCGTGTCGTAGAGCGTGCTGGGCTGCTTAGCCATGGCTTGCCTCGGCGGGCGGCTGTATTTGCCGGATGTTGCTGGCGCTTTCGGCGCTGATCGTGGTTTCGGCGCCGTTGATGCGCAGCGTGATGCCCTCGCTGGGGTGCACGCGCACAACCGTGCCCTCAACCTCGGCGGCGCCCTGGTTCAGGCGTACGTACTTGCCGCCCATGTGCACGAATTCGGACCACGCCTTGGCCAGCTTGTCCCACTTCTTCTTGCGCGTCAGGTCATACACGCGTTCAAGGTAGAACAGCAGCGGCCGCAGCACGCGCACGCGGTTCAGCGGCTTGGCGCCCGGCCGCTCCAGGCGCAGGCTGGTGGCGGTTTCGCGCAGGCTTTCGGGGAAGTCGTGGCGCGACTGGTTCACGTTCAGGCCGATGCCCAGCACAAACGTGTCGGGCACGTTGCTGCGCGCTTCAACCAGTATGCCGCACACCTTGCGTCCGCGGATGATCACGTCGTTGGGCCACTTGATCTCGGCGGGCAGGTGAATGAACTGCTGCAGCATGTTGGCGACGGCCAGGCTCGCCATCGCGGTGAGAAACGCCACCTTGTCGGGCGGCACTGCTACCTTCAGCACCACCGACATCCACAGGCCGTGGCCCGCGGCGCTGTGCCATTCGCGGCCCATGCGCCCGCGGCCCTGGGTCTGCGTGTCCGCCAGCACGACCGTGCCGTCTTTCAACTCATCGTCGGCTTCAATCAACTGCCACGCAGTTTCGTTGGTGCTGGCGACCTGGTCATGGATTTCCAGCTTGCGGCCGATGACCTTGGTGTTGAGGTCGTCACGGATCTCGTGCTTCAGCAGCCGGTCCGGTATGTCGATCAGCTTCACGCCCAGGTACGGGTGAAACTCGATCGAGTAGCCCTGTTCAATCAGCGCTTCCACGTCGCTGAAAATCGCGTCGCGCGACAGCTCGAGCTTTTCCTCGATGTCGCCCACGGGCGTGTAGTGGCTCTGCTTCTTCAGAAAGCTGATCAGGTCGGTGTTCACGGCGCGGAGTGTACGGAAACCGCAGGCACATGCGCAAGCGGCGGCGGCTACGCGCTCATCGCGGCCCACAACGCCGGGTGCGACTGCCGCAGCGCCTGCGCCTGTGACGGTGAACGCTTGTGCATGCGCGCAAGCAGCGCCTTGCGCTGCGCCGGGCGTAACTCGCCGGCCAGCCAGCCGCGAAACACCAGCGCCGGGCGGTTCCCGGCGACCGCGGCCTCAAGCTCGGCCAGCAGCGCGCGGCCTGCCATGGCGGCGGCCTCGATCAGCGTCCCGTGCGGGCGGCGGTTGACGGCCAGCGCGGCTTCAATGCCGGCCATGATCTGCCGCATCACCGGCAGCCAGCGCCGCTGCGGCGGCTCGGCCCGCAGCCTTGAAGTGCCCCGCTGCGCCAGCACCGTCGTCGCCATCGCGGCCGCGATGCGCAGCCGCACGATGTCGCAGTACTCGGGGATATAGACGTTGCTGCGCGCGGCCTCAAATTCGGCGCGGGCCTGCTCTACCAGTTCCTGCGCCGTTTGCTCATGGCCGCACATCAGCTCGAAGCCCGCGCGGGCGACCAGCACCGCGGCGCTGCGCTGGTGAATGCCGGTTTCGCGGGCAGAGTCCAGCGCGGCGTCAAGCAGTGATTGCGCCTCGTCAAACCGCCCCTGCAACATGCACACTTCGGCCAGGTTGGTCGCTGAAAACGCGTGCGACGTGCGTATGCCGGCCCGCACATGAAACTGCATCGCTTGCCGGATCATCGGCTCGGCTTCTTCCAGCCGTCCCTCAAGCAGGTACTGCCGCCCCAGGTTGGAGTGCGCGGTCGCAACCCCGGACTGACTGTCCAGCGCCGCGAACTCCTCACGCAGCCTCAGGTACTCGGCAATCGCTTCGTCGCGCCGCCCCTGCTGCGCCAGCAGGTTGGCCAGGTTGCCGCGCACCGCCAATGCCAGCGACCCTCGCGTGCTATGTTCAACCAGCGGCACGGCCTCACGCATCAGGCGCTCGGCTGTGGCGAAGTCCCCGCGGAAGTCGTGCAGGTTCGCCCGCGCGGCCATCACCCAGCCGATGGCCGAGCCTGAGCCAAGCTCCTCGGCAGCCTTTTGCGCGCGGTCAAAGTACTGCTCGGCGGCAACGTCGTCGCCTTCGTGCAGGGCAAACAGCGCACGCTGAATCAACGCATCCGAGTACCGCGCGAGGTCACCCTGCTCCGCGGCCATGCGGCACAAGTCTTCGTAGGCACGGGTCACATCTTCAAGGCGCCCGTAGTTTCGCAGGCCGCCCGCAAACTCAGCCTGCGCGGTCAGGCGCGCCGCCGGCCAGAACTCCGGCAGCGCAAGCACGCGGCCGGCGGATTCGACAATGGCCTGTGCGCTGTCCATCCGGTTGGGCGCAACCAGCCCCAGCACCAGGTACTGCACCTCAAGCTGCTGCAAGCCGGCAAGCTCGGCGGCAGACGCGCCGTCCTGCGCCGCACGGGCGTGGCGCGCAAGCTCAATGCACACTTCGCCCAGCCGCCCGCGCCAGGCGCGTTCAATAATCGCGATCACGGCCCGGTGCAGCCCCGAGCGCGCGGACGGCACCTGCAGGTGATAAGCCGCCTCGCGGTAAACCGCGTGCCGAAACAGGTAGATTTCTTCCGCCGATGCCATGTCAGCCCGCAAGGGGCAGGGGCCGACATTGTACGAAACTTCCCGTCCACTCGCGCACACACTCGTTGAATCGTACCGCCCGCGTGCCGGCACCCTGCCACGAGTCGCTCGTGTCGTTTGCCAGCCAACCCGGGGTATGAAGGCAGTGCGTCGGGGACGGCTGACTTGGCTGACGCGCCGGAACGCCGATGCTAGAATCTGTGAAGTACCGCACATTGGAAGGCCATGGGGCAATCTGCGCCAAACGACAGCGATCCTGCCGGCGAAAGGACATCGTCGCCCGGCAACGCCGCGGCTTCTGAAGGCTGGCGTCTGGCCGATTCCACGCCAACCGGCACGATCCTGAACCTGGGCGCCAGCGACACGCCGATCACGGACAATGACCCCGCCGGGCTGGCCGGGGTAAAACTTGGCGAGCTGTTGATTGAGCGCCGCCTTGGCGCCGGCGGCATGGGCGAAGTCTGGCTGGGCCGCGACACGGAGCTGGACATCCCCGTGGCGATCAAGGTTCTGCCTGCGCGCCTGGCTGAGGACGCCAATTTCGTCATCCGCTTCCAGCGTGAAGCCCGCGCCGTCGCCAAGCTGGATCACCCCAACATCGTGCGCGTACTGCAGGCGGGTCGCCGTGAACACCGGGGCCGCTACCTGCGCCTCATGGTCATGGAACTGGTGGATGGCGTCGATCTTGCGCGCACGTTGCAGTCTTCGGGGGGCAAGCTGGAGCCGCGCGCGGCGGCCAACCTCACATTGCAGGCCGCCTACGCCCTGCGCTACGCCCATGGCAAGGGTGTCGTGCACCGCGATATCAAGCCGGCCAACCTGCTTGTACCCGCCGACAGCAAGGGCCCCGCGGTCAAGGTGCTGGACTTCGGCCTGGCGCTGCTGACGGCCACCGTCGCCCCCGATGGCGCCGAAAAGAACACCCGCACCGGCGCAGTCATGGGCACGCCGCTATACATGTCGCCGGAACAGGCCGTCGGCAAGCACCTTGATGCGCGCACCGACGTGTATTCCCTCGGTATCACCCTGTACGAGATGCTGGCCGGCCGCACGCCCTACGACGCAGACTCGACGTTTTCGATCATCAAGGGGCACGTTGAGATGCCGCTGGAGTTCCCGCGTGAGCACTTCGGGGCACTGCCGCCGCTGTTTGAGCAACTGATTCGCGGCATGTGCGCCAAGCAGGCGGACGACCGATTGCCGCTGAAGCATGTGATCGAGCAACTGGAGAACTTCCTCGACGTTTCCCACGCGTCCACTCCCGCAACGCCGGCCGGCCCGCGCACCAACATCCAGCTTGCGCCCACCAGCTTCGTCGGCCGCGAGCGCGAAATGGCTGAGCTGGCACGCAGGCTGCGCGAGGGTGCGAAACTGGTCACCGTGCTGGGGCCGGGCGGCATCGGCAAGACCCGCTTCACGCAGGAGTTCGGACTGTGGGTCGCCCAGGATTACCCAGCCGGCGTATGGTTCTGCGATTTGACCGAGGCCCGCACTGAAGCCGGCATCTGCCACGGCGTGGGCACGGGCATGGGCATACCGCTGACGCAGGAAAACCCGATTACCCAGATTCACGCGGCGCTGCGGCTGCGCGGGCGCATGCTGATCATTCTGGACAACTTTGAACAAGTGACCCAGCACGCTGCGGCCACCCTGGGCCTTTGGCTGAAAGACACGCCCGAGGTGCAGTTCGTGGCCACCAGCCGCGAGCCCCTGCACCTGGCAGGCGAGAAGTCATTTCCGCTGGATGCATTGAGTGTGGCGGAGGCCGACGACGCGCCTGCGATCCAGTTGTTCTGTGACCGGGCATCGGATGTGCGCCGCGACTTCAAGCTGGATGCGGGCAACCAGGACGCGGTCAAGCGAATCGTGCAGGAGCTCGACGGCATCCCGCTGGCGATTGAGCTGGCGGCGGCGCGCGTGGCGTCTATGCCGCCACAGAAGATTCTGGAGCGGTTGCCCAAGCGCTTTGACTTGCTTACCAGCCGCCGCCGCGACGCCAGCGCCAAACAGGCGACACTGCGCGCGGCGATTGACTGGTCGTGGGAGCTGCTGGCGCCGTGGGAAAAGCTGGCGCTGGCCCAGTGCAGCGTGTTCCGCGACGGGTTCTTCCTGGAGGCCGCAGAAGCGGTGCTCGACCTTTCGGCGTTCCCCGAGGCGCCGATGGTGATCGACGTGATCGAGAACCTCGCCGAGAAGAGCCTGCTGAAGGCCTACGAGGTGCCAAGCCTGCCCGGCGAGGCCCGCTTCCGCATGTACGAAAGCATCCGCGAGTACGCCGAGTGGAAGATGATGGATCCCAACGCCGTCCCGGGCCACACCGGCGAAGAAGGCGCCAAAGCCCTGCGCCTGCGGCATGGAAGGTTCTATTCTGAGTACGTTGGGTTCTGGAACACCGATGGCCGCGTAGACGCCGGACAACAGGTCGCGCATCGTCGAATCGAACTCGATTTACTCAACTTGTTCGCGGCTCAAGACTTCTTGGAATCGGTTCACCCTCACTCGGCTGCACACATCGCGCTTCACATCGAGAATCTGCTCGAATCGCGAGGACCATTTGACTGCTGCATTCCACGTCTTGAGCGAGCTGCTTCTTCATTAGAGAACGAGGTGTCGCGCTTGAGAGTGGAAGTCTTGCGGATGCTGTCCTGGGCTTACTTCAGAGATGGCAGAAGTGGGTTGATGGTCCAACGAGCTAACGCGGCACTTGCCGTTGCAAAGGGACTGCCGGAGACTGATTCAGACAAAAATGCGCGCGTTGCCTCTGCATTGCTTAGCTACGGTCGAGCACTCTCACACATAGGATCGCAGGAGGAGGCGCTTAAGTGTTACTCTGAGGCCGAGTCAGTTGGGCGCGGCTACATCGATAGAGACAGCTCCCTGCACTGCTACCGCGGCGTCGCACTTCGGAAGCTTGGAAGAGTTAAGGATGCCCTTAGGAGTTGGGACAAGGGCGAGCCGATGGCGCGAAGCGACCGTGACTGGGGAGGCGTATCAGTCTTTCTGATGCACCGAGGAGAGGTTGAGCTTGAGGCTAACCGGTGGGATGCGGCGCTGCGGTGTTTCAACGAAGCCAAAGAACTAATGCAAAGAGAAGGAAATCTCCGAGGCATTGCGAATGCGTTGGACGGTATCGCATGGGTACACGAAAGGCGGGGGGAACTGGACCTAGCCATTCAGGCACTTGCCGAGGAGCAAATGAACATCCGTCAGGTTGGGATGCCAAAGCAGGAGGCCTACGCACTCGCTCGTCGCGCGAAACTGCTTGGATTTTCAGGTCGCTTTGACGAGGCGCTCTCTTGTTTCACTGCAGCAAGCGAAATCTGGAGGAAGATCGGAGAGCCCGAGAGTATCGCATACGCTGACGCTTCCAGAGCCTGGTGTCTGACTGGGCTGGGCAGATTCGAGCAATCGCTTGATGTTGCAAAGGCGGCGGATGCGCTCGCACAGGCTGCTGGTGCCCATCGCCAACTGTGCTATGCCCGGCTTTGTCTTGCAAAGGCCATGTACGGGCTTTGGGCTGAAGACAGCTCTACGGCCCTCAGCAGACTGGGCCAGATAGCCGAAACACTGCGCGAACTGGGCACGTTACAGGTCCAACTGGCTAAATCAGAGTTCGACCCAGATGCTACCTTCGAGCGCATGGCAATCGAAGCCCGCGTGAATTGGAGGCTCGCTAAGGTGAGCGCTAGTTCCAGTGGCAGTGACTCGGAGTCAACAAAGCGACAACTGGCACATGAAGCATCCGTCGTGGCTGCGCGCCTAGCCGCCGAGGCAAGACGTTTCGCTGACGATCATGGCATCGAAGTCAATCACATCAATCCTGACGTACGCGCCGCGTTCGGCTACATTGAAGAAGTCACTTCTGGCCAGCGTGTCTGACTCACATAGGCTATCCTTCTCGTCACGCAACATTGCAA
Source organism: Planctomycetota bacterium (assembly GCA_019636195.1). Lineage (GTDB taxonomy): Bacteria > Planctomycetota > UBA8742 > UBA2392 > UBA2392 > JADJRK01. The sequence continues at coordinate 96,597 of JAHBYA010000007.1, forward strand.
ATGTGTGAGTCCAACATTTGAGTCCGTTGAAACGCCTCCTGTTGCTAACTGATCCACCGACCCCGTTAGTTGGCCTCCGAAAGTGGCTTCAACCCGAGTCGGAACGGGGCGAACTAGGTAGATTAGCCCTTTTCGGTTAGTGATTGCACATCTTGGCGCTTCCTTTGCTGGCGTGGTTAATTGCCCGGTTGGCAGTACATTGCTTGTGTAGGGCTTGCTATCTTGCCCTTTCGACGCCAATCGGGAGATATCTATGCGCATGCTTTGCGTGTGGCTTTTGCTTGCGTCGGCTGGGCTGCATGCAGCCGAGATTTTTGTTTCGCCTGCCGGCAACGACACCACCGGCGACGGCAGCATCGGCAACCCCTACGCCACGCTGGCGCGGGGGCAGCAGGCCGCGACCGCGGGCGACACCATCACGTTTCGGGCGGGCACGTACACCGGCGGCGGCTACTTCACGAAAAACAACATCACCTACCAGGGCTATACGGGCGAAACGGCGGTGATTGAGCTGCCGAACAACGTCAGCGGCCAGGACGTTGCCTTCTACATCGGCACCGGCAGCAACTGCACGATCCGGCGGCTTACCCTGCGCGGCGGCTATTACTATGCGCTCAAGATCGACACCGGCCCGGCGCTGGTGGAAGACTGCATCATCCACAACAGCGGGCGTGACTGCGTGAAGATACCCGGCTCGCACAACATCACCATCCGCCGCTGCCGCATCTACGACAGTGGCATGCGCGACCCCAGCAACGCCGAGGGCATCGACAACGTGGCCGGCAACTACATGCTGGTGCAGGACTGCTACATCTACAACATCGCGACCAACGGCGTGTACCCCAAGGGCGGCAGCATCGGCAGCATCATTGAGCGCTGCCTGATCCGTAACTGCGGCCAGAAGGGCATCAGCATGGCGCAAAGCAGCGGGCTGCAATTCTATAACGCCACGCTGAACCCTGAGTACTACTCGTGCCGCGACTGCATTGCCCGCAACAACATCATCGAAAACTGTGAAGGCAGCGGCATTGACCTTGAAAGCGCCCTGCGCGCGCATGTCTATAACAACACCCTCATCAACGTCGCCAAGCAGTACCAGGGCGGCATCCGCATCGCATCCGCCGACAAGGGCGGCACGGTCGGCGTCGTCCGCTGCCGCGACTGCACGATCCGTAACAATATCATCGTGCTGGGCAGCACGTCGCCGCGGCCCATGGTGTTCATGGGCAACAACAGCCACGAAGGCACCCTGACCATGAGCAACAACCGCTACTTCAAGCAGGGCGGCGGCAGCTTTGTTTTCTGGTGGGAACCCACCAGCTACACCCTCAACCTCGCCAACTGGAAGACCACCAGCGGCACCGACACCAACAGCACCGAGGGCGACCCCGGCGTGAACACGACCACCTGGCACCTTGAAGCCGGCAGCGCGTGCATAGACGCGGGCGCGACCATCGCCGGCTTCAACGATGACTTTGACGGCAACACCCGCACCGGCGCGTGGGACATCGGCGCCGACGAATCCGGCGGCACGCCCCTTACCACCCCGCCCGCGGCAAGCACCGTCGGCACCGGCGGCGGACAGCCGCCCGGAGGATCGCCCAACGGCCCGACCGGCTTAACAGCCACCGTGGCCGGCGCGCAAGTGACGCTGGGCTGGACCGACAACAGCGCCAACGAAACCGGCTTCCGCATTGAGCGCAAGCCGTTAGGGGGCGCGTACTCCACTGTCACCACCACAGCGGCCAACGTAGTGACGTTCAATGATTCGCCCGGCAACGGCACGTGGACGTATCGCGTAATCGCGGTCAACGCAAGCGGCGACAGCTCGCCCAGCAACGAAAGCACGGCCGTTGTAAGCAGTGGCGGCGGGGGTGGCGGCGGCGGAGGCGGCGGGAAGGGCAAGTCCAGCGGCGGCGGGGGTTGCTCGGTCAACCCGGCTGTATCGCCCTTCGTTGCCGTCGGCGTGTTGTTGTTGCTTCGACTGAGGCGGGCGACCTTCTGAGTGCGCCCGGCTTGGCGCAACCGCAAGTATCCCCGGGCTGAAATCATCGCCGGGCAAAATCGAAACCCTTGCGTTCATGGCCGCCCCCGTTCAAAGCTCGAGATCGCCGGCAGACGCGCCAGCAGCCACCCGAATTCGTCCACGCCCTCCAGCAGGCAGCGGCGCGCAAAACCGTCAATCGCAAAGGTCAGCGCAGCCTGACCATGCAGGCGCACCATGCCGGCAGCCAGGTCCACCAGTACCGGCTGGTTGGCCTCGGCAGCGGCGTGGACCACCCGCCAAGCCGCAAGCGGCAATGCCACGGGCAAAAGGCCGTTCTTGAGCGCGTTGGCAGAAAAGATGTCGGCAAACGACGGCGCAATCACAACACGAAACCCCCAATCCAGCAGCGCCCACACAGCGTGTTCGCGCGACGAGCCGCATCCGAAGTTGCGCCCGGCTACCAGTATTCGCGCGCCTCGCGAGGCGGCGCGGTTAAGGGCAAAGTACGGGTCGGGCGTCCCGTCAGGCCGGTGGCGCAGGGCGTAAAACAGGTACCGGCCCAGCCCGTCCCGGTCCACACCGCTCAGAAACCGCGCCGGGATGATCTGGTCAGTGTCCACGTCGTCGGCATCCAGAGTCACGCACCGCGAAACAATCGTCTCAAATGGCATGGGTCACCTCCGCGGTTGCGACAAATTGTCGCGGGTCGGCCACGCGCCCGACAACGGCGCTGGCCGCCGCCGTCAGCGGCGATGCCAGCAGCGTGCGCGCACCCGGCCCCTGTCGGCCCTCGAAGTTGCGGTTGCTGGTGCTGACGCAGTATTCGCCCGGCGGCACAACGTCGCCGTTCATGGCTATACACATGGAACATCCGGGTTCGCGCCATTGCGCGCCGGCCTGCCGGAACAGACGGTCCAGACCTTCGGCTTCAGCCTGGCGCTTGACCAGTTGCGAGCCCGGAACAACCAGCATGCGCACGCCCGGCGCCACGCGCCGACCCCGCAAGACCCGTGCTGCCGCCCGCAAGTCCTCAATTCTGCCGTTGGTGCACGAGCCGATGAACACGTGCCCGACGGCAATGTCGCGCAGGGGCGTGCCCGCCCTCAGGCCCATATAGGCCAGTGCCCTGGCTTCGGCGGCATCGGCCGGTTCAGGAACGCTTCCGTCCACAGGCGCGACCATGCCGGGGTGTGTGCCCCAGGTGACCTGCGGCGCGAGACCGGTGACATCGACGCTGACTCTGGCGTCAAAGGGCGCGCCGGGGTCCGACCGCCAATGGCTGAAATCAGAGTCGTCATCAAACCACTCGGCGGTGCACTCATCAGCCGCGACCAGTCCGGCGCGGGCGCCGGCTTCGATACTCATGTTGCACAGGGTCATGCGGCCCTCCATGCTCAGGGTGCGCACGCACTCGCCGCGGTGTTCCAGTACCGCACCCGTACCGCCGCGCGGCGTAAGCCGCCCGATCATGGCCAGCGCCAGATCTTTGGCCGTGACGGCCGGGCCGGGGGCGCCCTCAAACGTCACTTCGATGGACGCGGGCTTGCGCTGCAGCAGGCACTGCGTGCCCAGCACGTGCGCGACCTCGCTGCTGCCGATACCGAAGGCCAGCGCAGCAAAGGCTCCGTGCGTTGAGGTGTGGCTGTCGCCGCAGACCACGGTCATGCCCGGACGCACCAGCCGGCGCTGGGGCGCGATCACATGGACAATGCCGTTGCCCGGGTCGCCGTGGCGCATCAGCTCAATGCCGTGACGCGCGCAGTTGGCCTCCAGCCGTCGCAGTTGGCGGCGCGCCTCAGGCGCGAGACCCCGCGGCGACCGCGAAACCGTGGGCGTGCTGTGGTCCATGGTGGCAAGCGTCAGGTCCGGTCGCCGCACCGCAAGACCGCGACGGTCAAGCTCGGCAAAGGCCTGCGGTGACGTCACCTCATGAATCAGGTGCAGGTCCACGTACAACACGGCCGGGCAGCCGGGTTCGGATTGCACCACATGCGCGTCCCAGATTTTGTCCAACAGGTTGCGGGGGGCGCTCATGGCGACACCTCCATGCGTGCGGCCCGCGCCGCAGGCAAGGCGTCAACCAGAGCGTGGGCTACGGCCTCGACTTCACAGGCCGCGATTGCCTGGCCGCGCAGGGCCGCGCCTTCGCAGTCAAACTCAACCGCCACGGTCGCCACGCTGCCGTCGCCGCGAGATTCAAAGCCGGCGCGGCAGGCGGCCAGCCGGAGACGCAACCCGGTGGCTTCGGCTACGGCGCGCACCACGGCCTCGGCGGGTGTGCCCCGGCCACGACCCTTGCGCACGCGGCCGTCAGGATCGGTCAGTTGCACCATCACGGGGCCGTCTTCACCGGTGACCGCCAGCAGCTTCCAGCCTGCAGGTTGCATTCGGGCCGGCCTGGCCAGTTCCAGAATCTGTCGCTCGGTCGGGTGCGGTTCGGTATCTGCCAGACACTTGAATGCGGCAAAAGCGGTCTGCCGTTCCGATTCAGGAAGTTTGACGCCCCGCTGCTCCAGCCAGGCCTCGAAGGCGTGGCGGCCGCTGTGTTTGCCCAGCACAATCCGCGTGCTGGCCCCCACGTCTTCGGCTCTCATGACCTCATAGGTGCTGGCGTTGCCGATCACGCCGTGCTGGTGAATGCCCGACTGATGCGCAAAGGCGTTGGCGCCGACCACTGCCTTGTTGGCGGGCACGGCCATACCGGTCAGACGCGCCACCAGTGCACTGGTTTCACACAGACGCCGCGTGTTGATGCCCGTGATGACGGCGTGGCGTTCAGGCCTGGTGCGGATAGCCATCACAATTTCTTCCAGCGCCGCGTTGCCGGCGCGCTCGCCCAGGCCGTTGATCGTGCATTCGGCCTGGCGCGCGCCGGCGGCAATGCCCGCCAGGGTGTTGGCCGCAGCCAGCCCAAGGTCATCGTGACAGTGTGCGCTGATCACAATCCCCGGCTGGCCTGCTGCCGCGCGGCGGGCGATTGCGATTACCTCGGCGTATTCGGCGGGCGTGGCGTAGCCAACGGTGTCTGGTATGTTGATTGTTGTCGTGCCCAGCTCGGCGGCCAGGGCCACCACATCGTGCAGAAACGCCGGCTCGGTGCGGGTGGCATCTTCTGCCGAAAATTGCACGTCACGGCACAGGTCCAGCGCCAGGCGTATGCCCTGGCGGGCGCGCTGCAACACCTGCGACGGGGTCAGGCGCAGCTTGTGGCGCATGTGCAGCGGGCTGGTGGCAATGAACACGTGCAACCGCGGTCGTACCGCGGGGCGCAGGGCATCAGCGGCTGCCAGAATGTCCGGCTCATGGCAGCGGGCCAGCGCACACACTGCGGCGCGCGACACGGCGGCGGACACGGCGGCTACGGCGTCGGCCTCGCCGCTTGAGGCCGCTGGAAATCCGGCCTCGATCACGTCCACACCCAGTTCCTGCAATGCGGCGGCGATCTCGAGTTTCTGCGGCGCGCTCAAGGAAACGCCGGGCGTCTGTTCACCGTCGCGCAGCGTGGTGTCAAAAATGGTCAAGGCGGGCCAATGTCGTTCGTTTGCTTCCATATTGTGGTCTCCGGAAAAGAAAGCGCCCCGCGTTCGCGGGGCGCGGGGCAAAGAGGATTGGCCAATCCTCAACCCGGCGCGCCCCGAGGCGCAAGCAGAAGGTTGAGGATCAGGCTGCACATGCTCATGACCGGCGTTCCAAAACAAAAAGCCCCGCCACTGGGCGGGGCCGGAGTTCGCGCTTGCCGCAACGCGCTAACTCACCCCGCGATCGGGGGCGAGTAGCAGCAGGGCGGCAATGCTGATCATTTTCATGGGGCGGGATGGTAGCAATCGGCAAATCGAACACAAGTAAGATCGCGCCGCAATCCGCCAGCGTTCGGAAACAAGCTGAAGCTCACTGCTGGATGGCCTGAGGCCGTCTGGACACCGATGCTGATGCAGCGACCGCGGCAAGCGCCGCCAGTATCAGCAGCCATGACGCAAATTCCCGCGATGCACTCGCGACAGTCGAAGTTTGGAACTGCCCCTGCGTCTCAAACGGCGCGGCGTGGGCCGCGCGGCGGGTGGGCAGGTCGCCGCTGACGGTTGCGCGGGGCATGGCGGACGGTCTTTGGCCCAGCAGCACGCCGATTGCGTTATCCAGCAGCAACGCGGACTCGGCAATCGGGGCGCTTTCAAACGGGTCGGCTGCGAACACCAGCACGTTGTCGTTCTCATCCAGTTGCACCAGGTCGCCAACCGTTGCGCCGTCGCGGCTGGCGCTGACCAGCGGGCGCCGGCCGCTGTCGCGGGCCAGCACCCGGTTGCCCGCGCGCCAGTCGATGCCGCCCAGCGGCAGGTCGGCAAACAGGGCGTGGCCGGCGTCATAGCTGATCTCCGCCTGGTCCAACTGCGCCGCCGCTCCCGCGTTCAAGCGCAGCGCCGGCTTGAACTCGGCGGAGCCCAGCCACACCGCCGGCGGATCCTCGTCCGCGGCGTCAGCGTTCAGCGCCGCGTACAGCGCGCGGTGACGGCGGCTTGACCACTGGCCGCCGACGCCGACGACAAAGGGCGCGCGCCGGATGGTGACGCGGTTGCCGTGACTGTCGGTGATCTCGGCCAGCGGCTGTGAAAGCGTGTAGCGCGTCAGCACGTCGTCACCCTGCGCGCGTGAATCGACCGGCGCCAGCCCGCGCGGCTCAAGCGCCCCGCCCGGGGTGGACCGGGCAACGATCTGTTCGCCCTGGACACCCACGTCGTGCAGCACGCCGCGCCGCTGCGCCGTGAGCCTGGGCAGCACCAGACCCAGTCGCTGCGCCGTCGGGTGCGGCGCGCACAGCAGCAGTATGCGTGCGGGCACATCGCGCGTGCGGGCCTCAAACTGGGCCAGTTGTGCCTCGATGGCGCCCGGCGCCAGCAGGCGCACGTCCGGCTGTGCCGGGGCTTCGCCGCCTGCCATGTACACTTCAAGCTTCGCGCCCTCCGCCGCGGCCCGCGCGCGCCCAAGCGCGTCTTCAAGTTGCGGCTCAATTTGCCCGGCGCCGATACGCTCAATGAACACAGCCGCGCGCGGCGTCTGCTGCGCCATTACCCCGGGCCGCGCGGCGCCCAGGCCTGCCAGAATCGCGCACGCCAGCAGCAGCCACAGCAGCGGTTCAAGCCGGCGCGTTGCCTTGCGGCTGGCAGGGGCCTGCTGCGCCACGCGACGCCAGATGAAAAGTGTGCCGGCTTCAAGGCGTGCGGGGCGCGTGCGATGCAGCGCCAGCCACAGCAGGGCGGGGATCGCAAGCAGCAGCAGCAACGCGGGCGCGGCCAGCAGGCTCATGGCAGCGCCCCCGCGGGCAGCAGCTTGCCCAGCAGCAGTTCACGCAGGTCGGCGGCGCTGTCGGTGACGGCAAATGACCAGCCGTGGCGCAGGGCCAGTGTTTCCAGCATCTCGAAGTGGCGGGCCATCTCGGCGCGGTAGGCGGCGAGCGTTGACGCGTCAATATCAAGGTCCAGCGTGGCGGACTCTTCCAGGCCGAACAGTTCACACGGCCCGGCCTGCGGCGGGTCAAGCTCGTCGGGCGCCAGCACCTGCACCAGCGTCACGCGGCAGCGCTTTTCCGACAGCGCCGCCAGCGGCTGAAAGCTTTCGGCGGGCTCAAGGGCGTCGGTCACAACGATCAGGTTGCGCGGCGCGCGGCGCGATGCCAGCGCCCGGGCACGCTCGCCGATGCCCGCGCCTGCCGCAAAGTCCAGCGCCGTCAACTGGTCCAGCAGCCGCGAAAAGCGCGACACGCCCTGCACCGAAGCTTCGCCGGCCAGGCCCGCCGCGCCGCCGCGCTTGAGCGCCAGAAAGCCGAAGGCCGCGGCCGCGCGCCGCGCCAGGATGTGCTTGGGCGGCTGGCCCGCGGCCATGGATTTGGACGTGTCCACAAGCAGCGTCAGGGCCTCGCTTTGTTCGGGTTCAAACTCGCGCAGGAACAGCCGGCCCAGCCGGCCGTAGGCGTTCCAGTCAAGGCGGCGCAGGTCGTCGCCGCGCGCGTAGGGGCGATGGCCCTTGAACTCGGATTGCCCGGTGCCGGCCCTGCCGCGCAGGCCTTCACCGGCGCTGCCGCGCAGGCGCAGCAACGCCGCGTCCAGAGCTTCAAGCTGGCGCAGAAAGGAAGGCCCGAACAGCGCGTCGTCTGCCATGAACAAGTGTTCCGCGAAATGCGAGTTTCTGCCCGCCGATGTTCATGCACACGTCCGTCACTTGCGGCGGTCGTGGCGCATGATGTCCCACAGCAGTTGCGCGCTGCCGGCAAGCGCCAGCACAAACAGGATGATCGCCACCCCCGGGTAGCCGAAAATCGTGAACTCGCTTTCCACGTGCATCAGCAGCGCGGCGCCGACGATCAGCGCCGCAATCACCACGCCCTGCGCAATCCGGTTGGCGACTTTCTGAAAGCCCTGCACCAGTTCGGTCTCATCGACCGTGTTCACCTTGAACTCAAGGCGGTTTTCGGCCAGCCGGTCCATGATCTTGTTCACCCGGCCCGGCAGCTCGTTGGCGAATTCGCCGACTTCCAGCAGCCGGCCCAGCGCCGCCGCCGGTGAGGCCTGCTTGCGCAGCATGCCCAGCACCAGCGGGATCGACTGCTCGCGGATTGTGCGGTACGGGTCAAAGTCCGGCGCCAGGGCGCGGCCCAGCTGGTCAAGGCTTAACAGCGCCTTGCCCAGCATGGTCAGCTCGCCGGGCGGCTGCATGCCCGAGTCGCCGGCGCTGCGGGCAAGTTCCATGATCACACGGCCAAGCTGGATGCTTTCCACGTGCTCGCCCTGGTGCGCGTTGACCAGATTGCGCATGCGGGCGCGAAAGCCGGTTTCGTCAAAGCTGGCGCCGGGCTTGCCGATGCGCACCGCCACGTCGGCGGCGGCCTCGGCGCGGCCTTCGCCCAGCGCGATCAGCAGGCGCAGGATCAGTTGCCGCATGTCGGGCGAAACGCGCCCGATCATGCCCAGGTCAATCAGCGCCACGCGCCCGTCGCGTGTCAGGAACACGTTGCCGGGGTGCGGGTCGGCGTGAAAGAAGCCGTCGATGCACACCTGCTTCATGTAGGCCTTCTGGAGCGCATCGGCGAGCTTTGCGCCGTCGATGGCCTTGCGGCGCTCATCGTCGATCTCGGTGACCTTGACGCCGTCCACGAACTCCATGCTCAGCACACGCGACGTCGTGAAGTCGCTGATCGGCGCGGGCACCATGATCTCGGGAAACTCGGCCAGGTTCTCTCGCAGCAAGGCAAGATTCGCGGCCTCGGTGCGGTAGTCCAGCTCGCGCATCAGCGTGCGGCGCAGGTCTTCCACGATTGACTTCACGCGGTAGCGCCGCGCGGCATCGCTCACGCCCTCCAGCACGCCGGCCACTTCGTCCAGCACGTCCAGGTCGTCGGCCAGCGCCGTCCGGATGCCCGGCCGTTGAATCTTCACTGCCACCGTGCGGCCGTCGTGCAGCGTGGCCTTGTAAACCTGCCCCAGTGACGCGGCGGCCAGCGGCGTCGGCTCAAAGGTCAGAAACACGCCCGCAATGCCGCGCCCGAACTCTTCCAGCACGACCTGCTCAATCGCCTCAAAGGGCACGGCTTCCACTTTGTCCTGCAGCGTGCTCAGCGCCGCGATGTACTCGTGCGGCAGCAGGTCGCCGCGCGTGCTCAGCACCTGGCCCAGCTTCACGAAGGTGGGGCCCAGCGCCTCAAGCTCGGACACCAGCTCAGCAGGTTTGGGGTGCGCGCGCTGGGTGATGCGGCCAAGCTCTTCGCCCAGCAGCTCTTCAAGCCCGCTGCCGCGCACAGCCTCACTGAAGCCGAACCGCAGCAACAAGGATGCAATCTGCCGGTAGCGTTTCAGGTGCTTGGGTTTCAGCGATATCTTCATACGGGTCGATACTTTACACCGCTGTTACACGGCGCGCGCCTGTCCTTTCCTACCATAATTTGGTGAACCCTTGTTCAGCCTTTGGCGTCCTTAACTGGAATCCCCGGGCTTCTGGAGACCCGCCATGCGCGTACTCAACTTTACACCGATCCTCGCCCTTTCATTGGCCGCCTGCGTTGCAAGCAAACCGACGCCGCAGCCCGACGTCCACCGGCCCGCCCCCGTGCCCGGCACAACCATGAACCTGGACTTCAAAGACCTCAAGGTCCACGAAATTGCAGCCGCCGAGCCGCACAAACCCGTCAAGCTCAAGCTGCCCAACGGCATGACCGGCTGGGCAGTGCGCCTGCCCGAAAACTTCCCGCTGGCCACGCCCGCCGTCGCCAACGGCCGCATGTATGTGGGCGGGGGCTTCGGCAGCTATTCGTTTTACTGCATTGACGCCAAAAGCGGCGAGTTGATCTGGCGCGTCCAGACCACCGACGACGGCCCGACCGGCGCCGTCGTCAGCGGCGACTACGTGGCCTACAACACCGAAAGCTGCACCCTTGAAGTCCGCCTGTGCAGCAACGGCGAGCTGGTGTGGGGCCGCTGGCTGGGCGACCCGCTGATGAGCCAGCCGGCGATCGCCGACGGGCGCGTCGTGATGTGCTGGCCGAACCACGGCAGCTTCCTGCAGGAAAACATTGACCCGCAAGACGACGACAAGCTGCCCGACAGCGGCGAGATGATGCCGTTGCAGCAGAGCGGCGAAGCCCCGGCATCCGGCCCCGGCCCTGTGGCCAAAGGCACGGTCGTCCACGGCGGCGTGAAAGTCGCCGGCAAGGGCAGCCACGCGCTGGGCTGTTTTGACCTCAAGACCGGCCAGACATACTGGGCCGTGGGCGTGCCCGGCGACTGCATCAGCGCGCCGGTGATTGAGGGCGGCCGCGTGTTTGCCGCTACCCTCGACGGCACCCTGACACAGGTCGATCTCAAGACCGGCAAGGTGCTGGCCCAAGACGCGCACAACGCCACCAGCGCCCCGTGGGTCGGTATGCTGAACAACGAACTGCACGCCTTTACCAGCCAGCGCGAGACCGTGACCGAAACCGTCGCCGGCAAGGAAGTGAAAGTGCACTACGAAAGCACGCGCCAGTTTGATTCGCGCAACACAGCCGGGTTCGCGCAGCAGCGCATGAAAGCCGACTGGCTTGACCGTCGCGTGGTAGAAAGCAACACCTACTACGGCGCACAGTCGAAGGCCTTGCAGGACTCGGGCGTGGGATTTTCGCAGGCGCCTGAAGCAGCCCAGAGCGCGCGCGCCGCTGACAACGTAGGCGAAGCCAGCATTGTTGGCCTGTGGGCGTTTCAGGGCTCAAGGCCGATGGTGCAGCACGACAGGCTGTACAACACGCTGGGCAACAGCATCAGCCGCGGCAACCTGGATGGCGCAAGCGTTGACTGGCAGATCAACTACCGGCCCGAGAAAAAGGAAAGGCTGTTGAGCCCGCCCGCCAGCGCCGGCGGCCAGCTGGTGTTTGCCAGCCTTGACGGCACGGTGTTCACGCTGGACGCCAAAACCGGCCAAGTGAAGCACGCCCTGAAAGTGAACAAGAACTTCGTGTTTCAGCCGGCGGTGATGGACGGCAAGCTGTACCTGTCAACGCTGGATGGCTGGCTGATCGCGATTGACACCGGCGACAAGGCCCTGACCGGCTGGAGTATGTGGGGCGGCGGCCCCGCCCACAACGGCCGCTAGGAGAGCGCGCCAGACCAGGAAACAAGAGCCCGGAGCGCCAGCGACGGGGGAAGCAGAGCAGTCGATCCAGCCCGGCACGCAAGTGCCGGGCTTTTTTAAGTGAACGCGGCGAACGCGCCGAAGCCTTTTTCGTAATGTTGCTGGAAGAACTGGCTGGCTTGCTCTTTCAGCGGTCCGGTGTCGATCAACTGCGCGCTCCGGAAGTGGATGGTCCGGGCGAGCACAGACATCACCGTGCCCCCGGGCGCGGCCTCAAGATGCTGCTGCGCCTTTGCCAGCCACTTGCCGGCCGACTTGTCTTTGGCTTTGCGCGCCAGCAGGGTCATGTACACCAACTGGTCAAAGCCTTCGTTGTAGCCGCGCCGGCCGCCGGGCACGCCCGCTTTCACGAAGGCCTGCGCGGCCCTTACCTGCCCGCGGTCGCACTCGCGCACGTGCGCCACCAACTGCCAGAACCAGTCACGCGCGTCGCCGGGGGGCCAGACCTTTAACACCTCAGACAGCGCGTCGCCGTCTTCGCGCCACAGCGCCTGTGTCACCATGCCCAGCCGGTGCGGCTGGCCGCATTCGCCCATGGCCAGCGCCTGCGTGAAGCTGAGGCGGCCGGTGTACATCAGGGCGATGATCAGCATGCTGCGCTGGGCGTCGGCCATGCGGGGATCGGGCTGCGGCTCGGCTTCCACGATGCGCTTGAGGGCCTCGTGCAGCTCGCCCAGTTCCATCAGCGCGTAGCCGCTCATCGCAAGCAGGAACTTGCCGACGTTGCTGCGCCGGAGCGCGGGCGGGGCCATCGTGCGCACGGCGTCGCACAGTGCGCGTGCTTCTTCAAGGCGGCCCACGCTTTGCAGCGCGTTGGCAAGGTTGAACGCCTCGTTCAGCCCGTTGGCGTCAATCAAGCCTTCGCGGGCCAGCGCGCGCCGGAACAGCTTGCTTTGCTGGCGGATGGCCTCGTCAGCGTCGCGGCGCAGGAACGCGTGGTAACTGAGCGTGCGCTCAAACTGCGTTTGCAGCACCTCGTTGTCGCACAGCCGCGCCACCTGCTCGGCGGCGCGTTTAAGGTCGTCGGCCTTCTCAAGTTGCCAGTTGTCGAGTGCAGCCCAATAGTCCTTGAGCAGCTTTTCAAAGATGGGCCCGGTGCGCTCGTTGATGCGCGTGCGCAGGTCCTGAAAGCGCGACAGCGCGTCATTCAACTCGCGCAGCACTTTCAGGTGGTGTTTGCCGGCGAGGCTGCCGAGCTGCATGTTGGCCACACTGTTCATGGCGGCCACAAGCTCCAGCAGGTCGCCGGCCATGCGGCTGGTACCGGCGTTGACGTCGCTCAGGAATGCCGTGCCCTCGCCGACCAGCAGCCACGCGGGGTTGACGCCCAGTTTGCGCACCAGCTCGGCGCCGAAGTCCATGGGAATTTTGCCGCCGCGCATGTAGCGGCTGACGTTGTTGCGCTGGGTGCCGGTCTTGCGGGCGATTTCGGCCTGGGGCCAGCGCTCACAAAGGAAGGACAGGCGGGACTGGAATTCGTTGGGCATGGGGTTTTGGGTTCCGGGTTCCGGGTTTTGGGTTCCGGGCTTCTTGGCTTTGGAATCGTGTTGGCTGATTGGCGTTGTTGGCGGACTCGGAACTGTTCACTTTCCGTTACAACGCACAATTGTCTGTCATTTATACGATACACCACTTTTCCAGCAATGCTTCGTTAGTGTCGCTTTACCGTTACATTGATCTCCGGCAACGGGGAGCACCCCTGAGCCACGTGGACGAAACGGAGATCCATCATGCGCAACATCGGCTGGCTGGCCCTTGCGGCACTTCTGCTCAATGGCGTGCTTTTCGCGCAGGACGCGAGCGACGCGCCCTCGCCCTACCCGCAGTTCGTGGTCTTTCAGGGCAACACGGGATATCGCCTTGATTACCTCGGCAACGGAGTCAGCGGTGACTCCACGCCGGCCAACGGCTGGACCGCGGGCCTCGAAGATGACGGCCTTGAGTTCCTGAACATGGTCAAGGGCCAGACAGCCACCGTGAAGGTCGCGGTCGTGTCCACCGACGGCAACAGCGACTTTTGCATCTGGATGGACTTCAACAACAACGGCGTATGGGAGAGCAGCGAGCGCGTGGTGTGGGCCGGCAAGTCGCCCGGCGCCACCCACGGCGCGTTTCAGCCGCGCGTGAGCCCGCCCTACGGCGGCAGCAGCACCAGCTTCAACACCTACAGCGTGCCGATACCGGCAAGCGCGGTCGGCAGCACGGTCAAGGTGCGCGCCCTGTTGTGGGACGTCGCCAGCCACAGCAGCGGCGCGATGGCGCTGAACGGCGGCGGCCACCCCGGCGGCGCAACCGGCTACGGCTTCACCGACTACGGCGAAGTGGAAGACCACGAAGTGCCCTACAACCAGAACACCGGCGCCAAGGTGCAAGTCGCCGAGTACGACGGCTGGGGGGCAGTCGGCAGCATGATCGCGCACAACGGCACGCAGAACGTGGGCAGCCTGACCGCGGGCGTGCAGCACAACCTGTACTGGCTGCTGGGCAATGAAGCGAGCGCCAGCAGTTTTGTACGGTTCACCAACGCATACCCCAACGCGACCATCACAACCAGCAACGTCCAGAACTGCAGCGTAAGCCTGTTCACGCCCGGCAACGGCGTGACCCTTTCACCCGACACGCTGGGCTTTGCCACGATCGCGATGGTCACGCCGACAAGCACCGCGCCCTTTTCATTCACGATGCACATGCCGACCAACGACCTGCAAAAGCCCACGTTTACCTGGACCGTGCAGGGCAACGGCGCAGCCCCCGCGCCGCTGATCGAGATTCATCGCCCGGTGTACACCGTCATGCCCAACGGCAGCACCCACAGCTACGCTGACCGCGACGCCGGTGCGACCTTCAACGGCGGCTTCCGCATCTTCAACAACGGCACCGCGCAGCTCAACTTCACCGGCAGCCCGATGGTCGCGATCAGCAACATCAACAACTGCACAGCCACGTTCGCACAGCCGACGCAGAACTACCTGCCCGGCGGCGGCTGGAGCTATCAGGTTGATGTGGACGTGACGCCGACGACGGCGGGCAGCAGCTTCGGGTTCACGATCACGGTGCAGAGCAACGACCCCGCCAACGGCACGTACGTCGTGAACTTCACGGGCAACGCCGTGGCAAGCGGCGGTGGTGGCGGCGGTGGCGGCGGCGGCGGCGGTGGCGGCGGCGGGACGCCGACGCTTCAAGTCAGCCGCGGCAGCGTGCTCGCCAGCGGCAGCAGCGACAACCTGGGCACGATGCAGATCGGCGGCAGCGTGACGTTCAACTACATCGCAACCAACACCGGCGCAGCGCCCCTTACGTTCACGGGCACGCCCCGCGTTGCGGTAAGCAGCCAGAGCAACTGCTCGGTCACGGTCGTGCAGCAGCTTCCGCCGGGGCTTGCGGCGGGGGCGGGCGCGCCGTTTATCCTGTCGGTGACCACGCAGGACTCCGGCCCGCTGTCGTTCACGCTGACCATCACCAGCGACGACCCGGCCACCCCGGCCTGGACGCTGAACGCCAGCGCCAACGTCGCGGGCAACGGCGGCGCCTTTGACCTTGGCAAATCCAAGCGCGGCAGCGGCGGCGGCGGGTGCGTCGCCAGCATGAACAGCCTTACCATCCTGGCAATGTTGATCGCCCTGGGCGCGTTGGCCTGGCGTCGGACAAGCGCAAGAAGGCGTGAGGAGGCGTGAGCCTCCGGCCAGGAAACAGGCCGGGGCGCCCAGTGCGGTCGCCCCGGCTGAACATCCAGCCAGCCAAGCGGAAGCATCCGCTGGGCACCAGAGGGCCGGCCCCACACCGGCCCTTTTCGGTTTAAGCCCCGAACTCGCGGCGCAGCCGGTCGGCTGCTTCGGGGGTGACTTCGCCCTTGTCCAGCAGTTTGGCAATCTCGTCGTGGGCGCGCGTCAGGTAGAAGCCCGCATCCGGCTTGCCGGCATCGATGAACTTGCGGGCGCCCTCGCCGATCACTTCGCAGACGGCAACGCGGGTGCGCCCGTCTTTCTTCGTGATCAGGCGCTGCATCACCACCCCGCGCAGTGTCGCGTGCAGCCGGCGGCGGTTCATTTCCTCCATGCCGGGCGGCGCGGCCTCAAGCAACCGCTGCACCGCGTCTTCGACACTGTCGGCGTGCACCTGCACCAGCACCAGGTGGCCGGTCTCGGCGGTGTGCAGCACCGCCGCCAGGGTGTCAAAGCTTTCGATCTCGCCGACCATCACCACGTCGCAATCCTGCTGCATGGCGGTGTGCACGAGCTCGGTGTGGCTTGCGCCGTCCAGGCCGACTTCGCGCTGCTGCACGATGGCCTTGCCGCGCGGAAACAAGTAGTGCCGCGGCTTCTCTGCGGTGCAGATATGCACGGCGCGCTGCTGGTTGATCCAGTTAGTGGCGGCATACAACGTGGTGGTCTTGCCGCTGCCGTGAGGGCCGGCAATCAGCACCAGCCCGTTGGGCGCTTCCAGCAGTTTCTTGATCGTCGGCGGGTAGCCCGCTTCATCCAGGCCCGGGACCTCGCCGGCATGCAACCGGATCGCGACACTGAACTCGCCGCCGGCGCTGGCGCACGTGACATCGGCCAGTTTGCGCTCACCGACGGGCAACGAGCGCTGCAAGGCGCCGGACGACGGCGGGGCGTAGTAGCCCTGCTGGAACAGGCTGGTACGGATCCAGCTGGTCTGGGCCGGCGTGATCAGCAGGTCGTCAAGGTCGCGCAACTCGCCGCGCACCCGCACCTTGGGGTGGTACCCCGGCACGATGTGGATGTCGGTTGCGCTCATTTCAAGCGCCTTGTTGATCCAGTCGTCGAAGCGCTCCCAGGCTGTCATGTGCGTAATCTCGGTCATTTCATCCTCTCCATTGGTCGTCGCTGCGCCCGGGGGCAAACCCGGCCAGCCTTGACCTCAGTTGCTCGCGCGCGTCGTGCAGGCGCCGCTTGACCGTGCCCAGCGGCAACCTGAGCGCATGCGCAATGTCTTCCAGTCTCTCGCCGCGCAGATAGTGGGCCTCAATGACCCCTTGCAGGTTCGGCGTAAGCTGCCGGATCGCACCCGCGACGGCTGCCCGCAGCTCGGCGCTTTCGGCGCTGTCCTGCCCCGGAGCCTCGGGCTCAGGCGCATCCACAATGTCAGGCCGGCGGCGACGCGACTGGCGCAGTGCCGCGCTGCGCACCAGCGCCCGCAGCCAGCCGGCGAAGGCCTCAGGCTCGCGCAGTTCAGAAAGCCTCGTGAAGGCAAGCAGCAGGGCCTGCTGGGCGGCGTCTTCAGGCTCGCGCGTAAACGGCCGCGCCCACGCCACAAGCTGGTCTCGAAAGGCGGTTGCGACGTACGCAAACGCATCCACGTCTCCCCGGCGGGCCAGCGCAAGCTGTTCAAGGACGTGGCGATCCATCGCTGCTCCGCGCAAAGGCTCGCAAGTCCCAGCCGCAACTGCAACCCGGCATTGACCGGAGCCGGCGACGGCTGTGCGGGTTCGGTGAATTCCGCCAAAAAACCGGGCTCATCGGGGGTCTCGGATTCGTTTGGGGCAAAGACGCAGGGTTTCCGGGCAGAAGCCCGGTCTGCGTGAGTCTGCGGACGGCCTTGGCCGTTCTCAGTGTCCTCAGTGCTTTTGCGGTTCACAGCGACGGCAAAGCCCGCGCTTGTACTCACGTGGTGTGCAAGATGCCGCTGCTCAGCAGCGACTTCACGCCTTCGTTGGCGCCGCGGATACAGTCGGGAGTGCCCACGCCGTCAAACGCGTTGCCGATGATGCGCAGCCGCGTGTGCCGCGCCGCCACGCGGCGAATCTCCGCGACGCGCTCAAGGTGCCCCACATGATACTGCGGCATGGCCGCGTGATGGCTTGTGACGCTGGCAAAGCGCGGCTCGCCGTGGATGCCCGCGAGGTCGCGAATTTCGTCCAGCGCGATCGCCTGCTGCTGCGCGGGCGGAAGCTTCGCGATGTCGGGCGCGAGCGCGCCGCCCATGAACACGCGGACGGTCGCCGTGCCTTCAGGCGCGCGGCCTTCAAACTTTATGCTGCTGAAGCTGAAGGCAATGATGCGCCTGCCTTCCACGGCCGGGATCACGGCGCCGATGCCGTCCATGGCATGGCTGATCTGCGCGCGGTCAAAGATGAAGTTCACGACACTGGCGCCCGCGTACTCGATCGTGCCCAGTGCCCTGGCCAGTGGCGCGTCGGCGGCCGCAAGCAGGCCTGCCGCCTTGTGCGCCGGCAGGGCCAGCACCGCCCCATCGACGCGCACGGGCCCGTCGGGTAACGCCAGTGAAACGCCAGCGGCGTCCGGCATGACGGCATGCACCGGCGTATTGAGCTGCAACGCCCCCGGCGGCAGGGCGTTTACAAGGGCGTCAATCAGCGCGCCCATGCCCTGCTTCAGCGTCACGAACATACCGTAGCGCGGCCCGGCGGCCTGCGATTCGTGGGCCCCCCCGCCCTGCCCCCGGTTTGCCCCACGGGCGCGCAGGGCGGCGATCACGCTGCCGTACTCCTGCTCGTACTGCATGAACTGCGGAAACGTGGCCTTCAGGCTGAGCTTTTCAGGGTCGGCTGTGTAGATGCCCGCGATCATGGGTTGCGCGATGCGCTCAAGGGCCTCCTGGCCGAAGCGGCGGCGCACGAAACTTGCCAGCGACTCGTCGCGGCTCCCGTAGCGCCGGGGCCACACCAGCTCAAGGGCCATGCGCAGTTTGCCGCGCAAACTTAGCACGCGCGTCTTTGCCAGCGCGCCCAGCGACATCGGGCTGATCAGGAAGAACCCTTCCGGCAGGCGCACCAGCCGGCCCTTGCACAGCACAAAGCTGCGGCGCACGCCTTCGCGGGTGCCGATCAGCTGGTCGTCAAGGCCCAGTTCGCGCGCCAGTTCAACGCCGGCGGGCTTGTTGCCGGCCCAGCAGTCGGGCCCGGTTTCAAGCAGGCAGCCCTGCTGGTGTAACGTGTGAATTACACCGCCGGCGCGGGGGCCGGCTTCAAGCAGCGTCACCCGCGCCCCGGACTTGTGCAGGCGGTATGCGGCGGCAAGGCCGCTGATGCCCGCGCCAATCACGGCAATGTGCATGGCTGCTATATAGGGGCTGAACGCGGGCACGGTCAACGGCGTGGTGTGGTACGCGGCCGTTTGGCGCGCTGCCGCGGCGAGCAAGCACGCCGTAGCATGCGCGTCGCGCGCATGGCGTTGCATCGGCCTCCGGCCGATGCTGCATGGGCCGGAGGCCCCTGCGAACGACATCGCCGGGACGGCGATGCTACGGGCAGACATGCCGGGGCTCTTGTTCAGGCAGGACTATGCGGCGGCGGGCAGTCGGATGCTGTCCGGGTAATCTTCTTCAACCACCAGCGCCACCGGCAGGCGAATGCTGTCGGGGAAGTCTTCTTCCATCACGATCAGCATGCCCTCAAGGTCGGTCTCTTCGGCGTACTCGCACAGCACTTCGCGCAGCCCGTACAGCGTAAACGCGTCCCACACCTCGGGCGTGGGGCCGTGCAGGCGCAGCGTACAGCCGCGCTGCAGGCACGCATGCGCGAACTCCACCAGCACCGCAACCGCGCAGCCGTCCATGAAGCGCACGCGCGAAAGGTCAACCGCCAGCGCCCGGTGCTTGTCGTGCACCATCGCGAACAGCTGCTTGCGCAGCAGCTCGGCGCCGCGCATGCAAAGGCGGCCTGCCACGCTCAGGCACGGGTTGAGACGCGCGGGCGGGCCGCTGCTGGGCGGCTGGGTCTCTGCGACCAGTTTGCGGATGCGTTCGGTGATACGTTTGACGGTGGCGACCATGGCGTCTCCGGCAAGGTTCATCGGCGCGCAGGGTGCCGTGCCTTGAGCAAGATCACGCCAAGGCCGGAACTATGTATCGTTGGACTTTGGTTGTAGGTTGGCCGGAAGCGACCCAAACATGGCCCGCGACGAACATGTACTGGTTGACCTCACACGCCCCACCGGCTGGCGCGGCTGGGTGTATCACACAGCCGTGAACTTTGCGGCGGCGCTGGGGCGGGTGCTGCTGTTCTGGCAACCGATCGGCACGCACAACATTCCGCGCACGGGGCCGCTGCTGGTGGTGGCCAACCACCCCAGCTACCTTGAGCCGCCGACGCTGGTGGCGCTGATGATCTATTACGCCGACCGCGACCTTTCGATCATGGCGTGGGACAAGCTGTTTCGCATCCCGATCGTCAGCTTCTTTACCCGCAACTACAAGGCGTTCCCGGTCAACCGCTCCAACCCCGGCCGCGGGCCCTACGTCACGCTGGTGCGTATCCTTGAGCAGGGCGGCGCCGCCGGCGTGTTTCCGGAGGGCAGCCGCAGTGAGGGCCGCCTGATGGGCGACTGGAAGCCCGGCGCGCTGCGCGCGGCCTTTGCGACCAAGGCGACGATCCTGCCGATAAGCTTTGTCACAGTCGGCGAGTTCTGGCCCAAGTCGCGCTGGCGGCCGTGGTTCTTCCGCAAGCACATCCAGGTCGTGCACCCGCCGTTGACGTACGAGCGCTATATCGCGGATATGCCGCCCGGCATGCGCGAAAAGGAGTACCAGGAAGTCCTTGAGCGCCGCATTCGCGACATGATCAACCAGCCGCTGCTTGAGCGCCAGCGCGCCTGGCAGCAGCATGTGCTGGAAAAGTCCCGCAGCGCGGACCGGCTTGACGAGCCCGACCCGATACGGCAGCGCCGCGAAATGCTGCAAGCCGCCGCCGAGGCCCTGAAGTCCTAGGGTTTTATGGCAAGAAACCGGCGCCAATTTGCCGACATACCGATACGTCAAATGGCCCGGTTTTCCCCTGCTTTGTGGAAGGCCGGATTTATATAGTCTGACCCCCTTACGGAGACAGGGATGCAGCGCACGCTCACATTTCTGGCATTGATGACGCTTCTGCTGCTGGCAGGCTGCAAAACCACCAACGGCAACAACAAGCCCGCGTGGGGCGAGGCCTACGCCGACGTGCCCGTGCCCGTAAACTACGAGGCCCACGACAACCCGCCCTTCAAGCGACAGGACAGCGACGCCGGCAAGCGCATCTACGGCAAGTACAGCTACCGCAGCACCGGCGAAGGCCTCGACGATGCGGGCAAGGTGCAGGAGTGGTTCAAGGCCGAGTTGCCCAACCACGGCTGGGAGCTGATGGTCGAAGAGCTGGACAAGGAGAAGGGCACCATGGCGGTGCGCTTTAAGAAGGCTGACGACCAGTTGCTGGTCTCGCTGGCGC
The DNA here is from genome assembly GCA_019636195.1 of Planctomycetota bacterium. Lineage (GTDB taxonomy): Bacteria > Planctomycetota > UBA8742 > UBA2392 > UBA2392 > JADJRK01. The sequence continues at coordinate 117,413 of JAHBYA010000007.1, forward strand.
CGGACAAGCGTATGCAGGGCAAGCGCTTCAGCGTGCTGGTGATTGAGTTGAACCCGAAGTTCTCATAGACGCAGGGACGCAGGAACACATGGTACGGACCAAAGTCAAAGGCAGTAAGGGCGACCAGCCGCTGGCGGCATCCAAGGATGCCAGCCGTGACGTGCTGCCGCGCACCGGGCTTTCCCTGGGCGCCACGTTTGTTGATGCCGCCAGCAAGCTGCTGGCGAGCTACGGCAAGTTTCTGGTGCCGCTGCTGGTGCTGGTGATCGCGGGCTTCTTTACCGTGTACCTGATCAACCAGCGGGGCACCGCCACAGAAGTCGCGTTCAAGAACAAGATTGACGATGCCGCCAAGGCCGAGAAGCTGCCTGAGCTCAAGACTGCCATGGAAGTTGTCATCGCCGAGGCCGAGAAAGAGAAGCTGCTGGTGGCCTACGCGAACTACCGCCTTGGCACACGCGCCTACCAGCTGCTGGCCCGGCCATACAAACTGGACGAACTGAAAGACGTGATCGGCGTGATTGGCAGCAGCACCGACAAGATCAGCGCGCTGGGCGAGTCCGAAAACGACGCCTGGGTGCGCCACTTGGCGGGCCTCGGCGCCAAGCTGCGCGCCGACCTTGAGTTTCTTGAAAACCCGGCCAACAAGGCGCGCCTGCCGTGGGACCACCACAGCAAGCCCGATGTTCCGCCGGTCAAGGAAGTTGAAAGCGGCAACCCTGTCGTCGTGTTCGTGACCGAGGCCGGCACACTGCGCATTGAGCTGTACGAAGACGAGGCGCCCAACGCCGTCAAGCACATGGTCAGCCTGTGCGAAGAGGGCTACTACCACCGCACCGACGCGACCACGCTGGCCTTCAGCAACAGCTTCAACCCGACCGGGCCTTTCAAGGGCGCGACGGTGGTCGGCGCCGGCCGCCAGGGCCGCCCCGCCGGCGTGAAGCTCGAAAAGCCCACGACGGCCAAAGAAGGCGACGACGTGGACACCACCCCGGTCGCCAACCCGTACCAGATTGAATACCAGGGCAGCACCACGCGCCGCTTTGAACCGGGCAGCATCGCGCTCACCCGCGACAGCGACGACCCCACCCGCGCCCGCGCCGACTTTTTTGTGGTGATTGAACCCAGCGACGTGCTGGGCGTGAACTTTCTGCCGCTGGGCATGGTGCTGGACGGCGAGAAGGGCCTCAATGTCGCCCGCCGCCTGCACAACGCAGAGATCTACTACACCTACGTCGAGTCACGCCGCAAAGGCGTGAAGTACGTGCCCCGCGTGTTCTATGACGGCTGGCCCGTGCCCATGGAAAAGCGCAGCGAGGTGCCCAAGCCCCTGCGCTTCAGCAAGGCCGAAACCGAAATTGTGCCCGCGAGCTCACGCGATAACCCGATTGTCGTGATTGAACTGGAAAAGGGCGACATCGTGATCGAGCTGTATGAAGACGCCTGCCCCAACACCGTCGCCAACTTCATCAACCTGATTGAAGAAGGCTTCTACAACAGCGATTGCGAGTTCTATCGCGTTGAGGGCACAGCCACCGACATCGCCGAGATTTACCAGGCCGGCGGGGCGCGCATCATCCAGGGCGGTTACGACCAGAGCAGCAGCCGGCAGGGCTATGACTACGGCATACGCAACGAAGCCGTGGACAATGAGCGCTACAAGGCAGCCGGCCTGCGCAACAGCCGCGGCACGATTGCCATGGCCCGTACCAGCGACCTCGACAGCGCCAGCACCGAGTTCTTCATCAACTTGAAGGAGTACCCGGACTGGGACAAGGAGCAAAGCCCGTACTGCGTGTTCGGCACCGTGATCTACGGCCTTGAGCTTGTGGCCCAGGTCAAGAAGGACGACGCCATCAAGTCCGCCAAGGTCATCCGCAAGCGCAACCACGAGTACGTGCCGGAAGTGAAGTACAAGGAAGGCGGCGGCTGGGTGAAGAAGAAACCCGTCGAGCTGCCCAAGCCCGAGAAGAAGGACTAACCCGAACCCCCGGCCCCGCGCCGGGGGTTTGTGCATCCCGCAGCTGCCGGCAGTCCCATGCAAGCCTCTCGCAGAGGCGCAAAGACGCGGAGGCCTGCCGTTGAGTTCATCCGTGTCCTCCGTGGCACAGCCTGAAACTGCCTTCATGCAAAGACGCGAAGGTGTCGCGAAGAGCTGACGGCAGTTCACGGCAGCCACGGAGCGCACGGAGTGACACGGAGTAAATCAACAGGATGGGCAGGATGAACTTCACGGAAGTGAATCCTGACCATCCTGATGTTCTGTCTCCATCCGTGCTTCGCCGTGACCTCCGTGGCTAAGCCTGAAACTGATTTCGCGGCAGATCCAATTCAACGCAGAGAACACCGCAGGCGCATTTTTCTGTGTTTGCCTGTGTTCATCTGTGTGAATCTGTGGCTGACTCTTCAGTTCTCAGCGGCTCCGTGGCCAGGCCGGAAACCGACTTCGCGGCTGGCGGCAGTTTACGGCATGCCTCTCCAATGACTCGCCAGATACGCCATGGACTGCTCCTGCAACTCCGCCACGCGGGCCTGTTTGCCGTTGAGCGCTTGAAATGAAACGCCCCGGGCGGCTGCCCGGGGCGTGGTGTACTTTGGCTTGGCTTAGAAGAAGTAGGCCGCGCCGAAGCTGAAGGTGAAGCTCATCTGCGGCAGCTCGTCGGTGCCCCACAGCGAGTCACCAACGTAGTTGGCCATAATGAAGTTCAGGCCCAGCGGGAAGCTGGCGTTCAAGCTCATCCAGAAGCGCCAGTTGTTGATCAGGCCGCCCGAGCGCGAGATGAAAATCGGCGTCAGGTTGACCGTGGCGCCCAGCGTGAACTGGTAGGCCGGGATGAAGTTGTGGCGGCGAATGGCGATGCCGTCGTAGTCGGGCAGGCCGTCGTTGTTCTGGTCTTCCTGCGACTCGCTGTAGAAGCCCAGGTCAAAGCTGTCGTTCAGCACGTCCTGGCCGAAGGTCGGACTGGCTGGGTTGCTGTCCACGAGGCCGGTGTCAACGCCGAAGCGGTAGTTGATTTCAAACAGGGCGTAGGGGCTGACCGAAAGCAGGTCTTCGGCGCCGGGGATTGGAATCGGGAAGTCCGCCATCAGGCCCAGGTCCAGGCCCGCGGTGGCAAACCCGTTCAGGTCTGAAAAGTCGCCCATCAGCATGCCGGCCTTGGGGCCGACGATCAGCGCCAGACCCCAGTTGTTGCGGGTGCGGCGGCCGTCGGTTTCAATGAACTCGCTCTTGTAGAAGTTGATGGTGAAGTCGAACCCGAAGTAGATCAGGGTCGCCGAGTGATCCATGCCCAAAAACACCGGGTCGGTGTCGGCTGGCCGGGTGATGTTGTTGGTGCCGTGCTCCGAGGCGCTGCTGGTGCTGAGGCTGAAGTTGTACAGCTCAATCCCAAAGTCCGTCCCGATCACGTCGTTGTCGCTGCCGATCTGGAAGTCAAGCTTGGCGGCCATCACGAACCGGCTGTGGGTCTGCGAGAAGCGGCGCCGGAACACAGCCTCAAGCGCGCCGTCCACGACGCGGCTGGTGGGGCCTTCGCGGTGCAACTCGCCGCCGATGCCGGTACCGAAGCCAACCTGCAGGCCAACCCCGCCGACGGCAAACTTGCCTTCGTGGGTGTTCATGTTGAGCACCTGCGGAAGACGCTGCGCGTAGGAAGAGGCCGCAAACACGCTTGCGCCGATCGCTGCAAGCACAAAGAGCCACATGTGGCGCATGCCCACTGCTCCTGCTGACAGCCTTGCAGGCACGCCGCCCCGATACGGGCGCACGTTAACCTGAAAGCAGAACTCCGGGGGTGAGGCACGATTCAACCGGCATTGGCCTTCCCTGTCAACGGTCTATTCACGTCTCACAACAAACTTTGCACGCCGTGACCGGGGCGTGACCAACAACAAGGGACGCCCCTTGGGGCGTCCCTTTTGTCACCGAAAATCGGGGTTACTTCATGCCGTCTTCGTCTTCATCGTCGCCGTCTTCTTCCTCTTCTTCGAGTTCGAAGATCTTGGCCAGTTCCTTCTTGTTGGCCTCAATCAGCTTCTTTTCGGCGTCGGTCGGGCCGGGCACGCCTTCAAGGATCTTGCGGCAGGCCTTGAAGTCTTCGGCGGCCTTGTCCAGTTCAGCCATGGCCGTTTTGTACTCGTCTTCAGGGATCATGTCCTTGAAGCCTTCCATCATTTCGCGCTGCTTTTTGATGATGCCGTCAAGGTAGTCCGGCAGGTACAACTTGTAGAAGTTGGTGCGCAGGCGCAGCGTCTTGCGCATGAAGGCATCGGCGTCAACTTCGTTCTTCTTGGCCCAGGCGACGTACTTCTCGTTCTTCACGATGTAGTCGAACGCCTCTTTCATGTTGGACTGCTTCAGCGTCTCGAACTTCTCGTCGCCTTCAAACAGCTTGTCCAGGTCGGCGTGGTGCTTCAGCGTCGCCTTCAGGTCGGCCTCGGTAAACTCGACCTTGCCCGTGACGTCCTCAATTCCCTTCAGGTTCTTCTTGAGCTGCACGGACAGCTTGTCCGCGTCTTCAGGGTTCTCGGGCTCTTCCTTCTTTTCCTTTTCCTTTGACGGCTCTTCAGACTTGCCGCCCATCTGTGCGCTCAAAGGCGCAGCCACCGCCGCAATCGCGAACATCGCCGCGACTACCAGCATCCACTTCATCTTACGCATATATTCTCCCTGGATTCCCGTCCCGTCCGGGACTAATTGGCCCCGCATGGCTGAGGCAAGCGGATGATGGTAGCAGCGCCGCCCCCGACCAACAATGAGTACGAACAGGGGCCGTCGCAGGTTACGTCAAAATGTACGGCAGTTTTCCCCGTCAATTCCCACATCGCACCGCTTTTCGCAAACCTGCCCTGCCCACAGGCTTGCGTCACGCCGCAAGACTGGTTCACTAGACAATTACCCCAGCTTTGCACGGCCTGTGGATATGTCTGAAGCACGCACCAGCAGCCGCCTTGGCGGACTCCGCGACTACAAACTGCTCGCCGAGCAGGACCAGACCGTGCTTTGGCACCCCTACACCCAGATGGCCGAGTACGGCGAGCGCGAGCCCATCATCATTGAGCGCGGCGAGGGCCCCTACCTGTACGACGTGCGGCGCAGGCGCTTTCTGGACGCCTTCGGCAGCATGTGGTGCAACGTGTGGGGCCATAACCAGCCGGACATTGTCAACGCCATCCAGGACCAGGCCGCGCGGCTGTGCCATGCCAGCCTGTTTACGGTAAGCCACGTGCCGGCGGTGGACCTTGCCGTGGCGCTGACCACGGCCATCAAGGAGGACTTCAAGTACGCCGCTGAGCCGCCAAGCCTGAACCACGTCTTTTTCAGCGACAACGGCAGCACCGCGGTTGAAGTCGCGATGAAGATGGCTTTGCAGTACCAGAACCAGGTGGGGCGCATCAGCCGCACGCAGTTCTTGACCTTTCACTACGGCTACCACGGTGACACCTTCGGGGCCATGAGCGCCAGCAGCATTGACGCCTTCCGGCGCAAGTTCGCGCCAAGCCTGTTTGACTGCGTCAACGCCGACTACCCGATGCAGATTGAAGAGGGCGAACGCCCCGACGGCATCCGCAGCGCCGAGTACGCCTTTGAGGCAATCCTGGCGGGCCGCGCCGACCGCCTGGCGGCGATTGTGATTGAGCCGGTGATGCAGGCAGCGGCCGGCATGCGCCCGCTGGCCGACGACTACCTGGGCAAGATCAAGAAGTACTGCCGTGAGTACGACATTCTGCTGATCACGGATGAGGTCTTTACCGGCTTCTGCCGCACCGGCCCGCTGGTCGCCAGCAGCGCCGAGCTGGTTGAGCCGGACATTCTGTGCCTGGGCAAAGGCATCACCGGCGGAACCCTGCCGATGGGCGTGACCGTCGCCAGCGAAAAGGTGTACGAAGCCTTCAAGGGCGAGTGGTCGGAAATGAAGCAGTTCCTGCACGGCCACACCTACAGCGGGAACCCCATCGCCTGTGCAGCCGCGCTGCGCAACCTTGAGCTGGTGGCTGAGCACAAACTAAAGGAGAATGTGCGCGCCCGGGCCCGCGAGTTCCATTACATCCTGAAGCGGCGGATCGGCAGCCACCCGCGGGTGGGCGAGATTCGGCAGCGGGGTCTGGCGATCGGTATCCCGATCAAGGACGAAAAGGGCAAAGAAGCCGGCGGGTACGAGCAGCGCAGCGACGCGGCGCGCATCTGCCGCCGGGCGATCGACAATTCCCGGGTGCTGCTGCGGCCGCTGGGCAACGTGATCACGATCTGCCCGCCGCTGAACATTGAGCGCCAGCAGGTTGATGAAATCGTGGACGCCCTGGAAGACGGCCTGAAGGCGCTGGACGATGCATAGTTGCCCGGCCTTGGGTTTTCAGCTTGCAGGGTGGCTGGAATAGTGTTACTGGTAATACTGCCATGCGGTCATCTGACACTGACCCTCACCCAAGATGGGGCGCCCCCGCGCCCTTTGATCATTCCAGACAGCTTTCGTGGCCTTCGCAGATCGGCAATGGCGAGTTGCTGAAATGGGGACAACTATTTCACGAGTCGGGGAAGGCGGGTTATGGTAGGGGCGTGAACCCCGACCGGAGCTTGTGCATGAACCCCTACCGCAAAGGCTTTACCCTCGTTGAGCTGATGGTCGTTATCGCCATCATCGGGCTGCTGGCCAGCGTGCTTGCCACCAGCGTCGTCAGCAAGATGCGCCAGGCCAGCCGCGACCTCGACAAGAAGGTCCTGCAAGACCTGTACAACAACCTGGGCATGGTCAGCCACGGCAACGACAAGCGCGTCAAGCGCACGATCGCGTACGGCGCGCTGGCTGAGCTGCGCGGCCGCGAGTTCTGGGAGGGCTGCTTCAAGCAGGGGATCTTCAAGGAGGACATGCTGCCCAAGATGGTCGCCACCTCGGGCAATGACATTGAGATGGACCGGCGCAGCCTGGACAACCCCGAGTTCTTCTTTCTTGAGCCCATGAGCTGCTCTTGGACCGGCCCGCAGGGTAACGAAGCGTTCTACCTGATGAGCGCTCGGGGTAACAACCGCCGCATTGCCATCTGCGCCAACGAGCGCAACTGGCTCAACCACGACGACGAAGTCATTTCCATCTGGTCGGACGGCGAAGTGGCAGAGTATGTGCGGTATGACGACATGCTTGGATGGGGATACGAAATCACCAAAGAGCAATGGAATGCCCCCGGCACCGAGCTCTTTGGCAAGGTGAAGCCGTTTGACGGCGTGTTCGACTAGGGGGTCGGGCACTTTTCGGACCATTCGGTACGGCCCGCAACGCCGGTAGCGGGCACCGGCCGAGGAAGGAGGAACCGCCATGTAGCGTAGCGACCTTGGGCGGCGCTTCAGTGCGCAACGGTATAGAACGTGCCCATGGATCGCGTGCTTTCATTGACGGTCTCAAAAAACTGGTATCCGACAACGATCGTGCCCTCGCCGCGGCAAAGCCCCTGTCTTCAGTGCCGACAGAACAAAGCCCCGCAGCGGGGGCCGGTCCATTTGCCGCCAGCGCACCCTGCACTACCCCTTTGACCGCGCGCCGCCCCATGCTTCATTATCCGCACCATGGAATACGCTCTTGAAACCCAGGGACTGTCCAAGGTGTACAAGAGCCTGTTGCACGGGCACGTGCGCGCGCTTGATCCCCTTGACCTGCAAGTCCAGGCGGGCTGTGTCTTCGGGTTGCTGGGCGGCAACGGCGCCGGCAAATCAACCTTTGTGAAGACCGTGCTGCGCATCTGCCGGCCCACCAGCGGCAGCTGCCGCATCCTGGGCATCGACGCCCGCAACCCCGCGGCGCGGCAGCAGGTAGGCTACCTGCCGGAGGGCACGGCCTTTCCGCGCTACCTGACCGGGCGCGGCGTCTGTGAGTACTTCGGCAAGCTCAAGGGCCTGACCGGCCAGAAGCTGAAAGACGAAGTTGACGCAAAGCTGAAGCTGGTCGGCATGCAGGACTGGGGCGACCGCAAGGTCACCAAGTACAGCAAGGGCATGAAGCAGCGTGTGGGGCTGGCGCAGGCGCTGCTGGGCGACCCGAAACTGGTGATCCTGGACGAGCCCACCGACGGCGTGGACCCCGCCGGCCGCCACGAGATCCGCGACGTGATCAAGGGCCTGGGCAAGTCCGGCGTGACGATCTTTCTGAACAGCCACCTGCTGGCCGAAGTTGAGGCAGTGTGCGACGAAATTGCGATCATGTACCGCGGGCGCCTTCTGCGCCGCGGCCCGGTCAAGCAGATCACCGAGGAAATGAGCATCCGCGACGGGCGCATGCAGTTGCGCTTCCGCACCAGCGAGTTGCCCGCCGAGTTGCCGGCGATCGTCAACGGGGCTGAGCGCGACGACGGCGGCTTCAAGTGCAGCGTGGCCAACCGCGACGAGATTCCCGCGCTGATTGACGCGCTGCGCGGCAGCGGCGTGCGCATCTATGAAGTCGAGCAGTACCACGCCAGCCTGGAAGAGGCCTTCCTGCAGATCCTTGAAGACGGCCACGCCACAGGCGTAGGAGGCCGGCAATGACGGCCTTCTGGGCGATCGTCGGCGACACCTGGCGCCAGAGCAAGCACCAGTGGGTGATGCCGCTGGTGCTGCTGCTGATGGTGGCGGCTGTGTTTATGGGCGTGTTCTTCGTGGAAGTGCGCGAGCTGCCTGACGGCACAAAGGTGCTGTCCGCCGAAACGCACCGCGAGCTGGTGCACGAAGGCCTGGAGCGCGAATGGGACGGCCTGTACGCCGACGCGCTGCGCCACCAGATCGGGCTGGATGAAAAACTGCGCGAGCAACGCCGCGCCGAGGACAAGGTCTTCCAGCAGTGGCGCGACGCCGACTACCGCTACAAGCAGCTTGTGGCGCGCGGGGCCAGCGAGGCCGAGATCGCAAAGGCCGGCAGCGAAGCCCGCGACCTGATGCAGCGCATGGAGCTCGCGCGCCAGGAAAACCGCGACCTGTCAAACTATGTGCGCGGTGAAGTGGACAAGATCATCGCCGAGCGCACCGGCCACGTCAGCAAACTGCACAAGGGCGCCGAGTGGCAGATGGCGAGCATCGCCCAGATGATCTACACGCTGGCGATGCTGGGCTTTATCGCGATTTGCGCGGGCTACATCCCCAACATGCTTGAGGCAGGCAGCATTGACCTTGTGCTCAGCAAGCCGATCCGCCGCTGGCACATCTACTTCGGCAAGTATGTGGGCGGCCTGCTGCTGTTCAGCGTCGCGCTGATGGTCATGTACGTCGCGACATTCATCCTGTTCGGGCTGATGCACGGCATATGGCTATGGCAGTTCTTCGGCGCGCTGCCCATGACGTTGTTCAGCCTCGCGCTGCTGTACGCGATTGTCGGCTGGGTAGGCCTGTGGACGCGCAGCACCGGCATGGCGATGGTTGTGGGCTATGTCTATTACATCGTCGTGGACACAGCCGTGGGCGTGCTGACCGACCGCGCGCGCTACCCGTGGGTCTCGGACATTGAGTGGATTTCCGGCTGGGTGGACATCGTGAAGATGAGCTTTCCCAGCTTTCACTGGCTGAAGAAGTCGGCGGAAAGTGCGGTGTTCAGCGTGGTGGTGATGCCCTGGAGCAACATCGGCGTGGGCGCGGGCTGGCTGATCCTGGCGCTGTTCACGGGCTACAACCGCTTCCGCATCAACGATTACTAGGATTCGCGTTTGCGCAGTTCTTTGGCGGGCACGCCGGCCACGACCGTGTTTTCGGGCACGTTCTTGCCCTTGGGTACCACGGTGTTGGCGCCGGTCTGGGCGTTCTTGCCGACGCGCACAGGCGCGACCAGCACTGTGCCGCAGCCGATGAAGGCGTTGTCGCCGATGCTGGTGTGGTGTTTTTCTTTGCCGTCGTAATTGGCCACGATTGTGCCGGCGCCGATGTTGGCGTTCTTGCCCACGCTGACGTCACCCAGGTAGGCCAGGTGTCCGGCCTTGGCGCCTTCGTCCAGGATCGCGTTCTTGGTCTCGACGTACGCGCCGACCTTGCAGCCGTCGAAAATGCGTGTGCCGCTGCGCAGGTGGGCAAACGGCCCGATGCTGCAATTCTTGCCGATCTCGACGCCGGTATGGATCACGGTGCATGGGTGAATCACCGTGTCGCGGCCGATCTGCACGCCGGCTTCAACATAGGTTGTGCGCGGGTCCGTGATCGTCACGCCCATTTCCAGCATCAGGAAGTCGAGTATGCGGCGGCGCGCGCGACGCTCAGCCACGGCCAGTTGCTTGCGGTCGTTGATGCCCAGCGTTTCGCGCCAGTCCGCGACAACACTGGCGCTGACGCGTTTGTTGTCTTCGACCAGCATGCGCACCACATCGGTCAGGTAGTACTCGCCCTGGGCATTGTCCTGGCCCAGCCGCTCAAGTCGCTCAAGCAGCAGCTTGCTGTCAAACAAGTATGTACCCGTGTTGATTTCGTTGCTGTCCTGGCCGGGTTGAAGGTCGCGGTCCTCGACAATGCCCAGCACATAGCCTTTCTTGTCGCGCTGGATGCGCCCGTAGCCCGCGGGGTTGGGCACGCGCGCGGTCAGGACGGTGCAGGCGGTCTTCCGCTCGCGGTGCTTGTCCAGCAGCGCATTCAAGGTGCGGGCGCGCAGCAGCGGCACGTCGCCGCACAGCACAGCCACGTCACCGTTGTGGCCTTTCAAAGCTTCACGGCACTGCATCAGGGCGTGGCCGGTGCCCAGTTGCGGCTCCTGCGTGACCCAGTGGATGGCGCGGTGGTGCGAAAACGCCTCCTTGACCTGCTCGCTGCCGAAACCCACGACCGCAATGGTTTCAATCGTGTTCAGCGCGCTGGCCTGGTCCAGCACCCATTGCAGCATCGGCACACCCGCGATGGTGTGCAGCACCTTGGGCGTGTCGGACTTCATCCGCGTGCTTTTGCCCGCGGCCAGGATCACAACTTTGAGCGGACGCTCCGGCATGGCGGCCTCGACGTGTGCGCCGCGAGCATAACCCACGCGTGGCGGGGGGCAACCCTCAGCCGCGCCGCAACACGCTGACCAGGCAGCGCAAACTGCCGAAGTAGGTGTAGCAACCGGTGCAATTCACCGGCCGCACTTCGTAGCCGGCCTGCTGCCAGACCTCGGCGGCTGCGCGATTCAGCACGTCGGCGCCGTTGATGTTGGGCATGTACGTGACGCGCTTGCCGTCGCGTTCGTCCAGGATGACGTTGACGTAGGTTATGTACGTGCGACCGTCGCCGCCGGGGGCCTGTGGCACGCGGATCACTTCATAGCCCGCGGCGCGGCACTGGTCCGCCACCGTGTCGAACTTTGCCGCGGTGGCGTCACTGAAGTCCGGCCCGCCCTTCAGCGGCAGTGAAGCTGCCTGCTCAGGTGTCAGCAACGCGCGCGTCATGCGCGGGTCGCCCACCATCACGCGGCGCTTGCCCAAGGTCATCATGTACATGCCGGCGTGGTGGTCCAGCTCGGTCTTCAGCAGCACTACCTTTAGCCCCAGCACCTGCTCCAGGCGCTCAATCAGCTCGGCTTCGGTCTGGACCGTCACCTGCAGGTTGCGCTTGCGCACGTTGGGCGTGACAAACGCCGTCTCATTGTCGCACACGAAGTCACCGCCGTCGAAGTACAGCTCGCTGCGCACCGCGGTGATGTCTGCAACTGCGCCGGACAGGCTTTCGCCCACCTTTTCATCGCCTTTGCGCCCGGGCCAGCTGTCGGCGCCGACCTCGCCCTGCGGCGAAAGCACCGTGATTGCGCGAGACTCTCCGGCTGGGTGCAGCGCCAACCAGCGGTCACGGGCCCAGCAGGTGATGTCATGGGTGACAACGACCGGGTTCAGCCGGCACTTTGTCGCGCCGACTGTGCGGGCGAGCTCGTCAAAGTCGGCGCGTTCGCGGACCACTACATGAACGGTGACAGCGTCGGGCAACTGGCGCAGAAAGTCGCGGTAGGCGGCCTCGACGATGTCGGCGCTGCCGGGCGTGTACTGGATCACCAGCTCATGCAGCGCGCCGTCGCAGTCACTCAGAGTCCTGCCGACCGTGGACTGCGGCTTGGGCTTGTCGCCCCCCAGCAGCGGCATCACGGCGATTGCCGCCGCGAGCCCCAGGACAACGCCGAGCGGCCATTTCAGCTTGCTGAGGCTGCCCGGCGCGTCCATGGTTCGGCCCCTGATCAGTTGCGCACGCGCACGGCGCGCTCGACGCGCCTGACCGCGGGTGCGTCCACCAGTTCATCGTCTTCAGTGTCGAGGTCGCCGAACTGGAAGAAATTGGCCTTGCGGTCGGAGATCTCGACGTTGGTCTCAATGGTGATGGTCTTGCTTTCGCCGGCTTCCAGTGTGACCTTGCGTGTATCCTTGAAAAGCTGGACCGGCGCAGCCGGCAGGCGCGAGCGCTGCTCAAGATCGCTGGCGTTCATGGTCACGATGATGGTCTTTTCAACCTGCTTGTCGCTGTTGTTGGTGACGGTGACGGTCAGGATCGGCTTTTCGCCCTTGGTGTAGCTTTCCTTGTCGGTCTTCATCGTCATCGTGCACCCGTCAGCCTCAAGCGTGGGCATGGCGATGTGCGCGCTGATCTTGCGCAGATTCTCGGCTGTCTTGGGTGTATCGGTCGGGTCGTCGTCGGCCGCGCCTGCAAAGCGCGGTGTCATCAGGGCCAGGCTGGCGACCATCGTCAGCGCGGCAATACCAAGCATTCCCAGGGTGTTCTTGCGGAAGTTGCTCATGGTGAGGCTCCTTTTCGGCGGCCACTATGGCCACCCTCAGAAGATACGCGCTGGACACCCGCGGGAACGCCCGTCCCCTGTAACCGTTATGTAAAACCCCGGGGCGGTTCAATAACGGCTGCCCAACTCACCCTGAAACGCCAACGGTCCGCTGTCGGTTCAAACAAACTCAAATGCTAACCCCCCGGCACGCTTGCCGGGGGGTCTTGTCTGGCGTTTATCATGCCGCCATCGGCGCAACTCCGAAGCGTTCACGCAGGAACGCCTTGGCGCGGTGCAGCCGGCTCATGACCGTGCCGATCGGCAGCTTGAGCTTGCTGGCGATGTCCTTGTAGCTGAGCTCGCCGACCGTGTTCAGCAACAGCACGTCGCGGTAGCGCGCGTCCATTTCCTGCAGGCCTGCCTTCAGGTCCTGGTCAAGGTTTTCAAGGAAGCGCTCGTCGTCGGCCATGGCGGATGGCTGCATCGCGGGCAGGCGGTCGTCCTGCTCGGGTGTGTCTTCGACTTCTGCCATGTTCTCGACGCCTTCGACGAACACCGACTTGATGCGGCGCTTCTTGCGCCGGTACTCGTTGATGAACTGGTTGAACAGGATGCGTCCCAGCCACGCCTTCAAGTTGGTGCCCTGCTCAAACTGGGCAAACTTGCGCATCCCCCGGATGTAGGTCTCCTGCACCAGGTCTTCAGCGTCCGCGGCGTTGCGCGTGAGGTGATAGGCCTGGGCAAACATTTCCTGCATCAGCGGGAGAGCTTCGGCTTCGAAGCGCTGCCTGAGTTCATTGTGCTTTTTCATGACTCTCCCCTTTGTTGTGCGGGTACTTTCCCGCCCTTTGTTTACGAATTGCGTTTCCAAAATCTCCAGAAATCACGTACAGACTGGTCTGTTTTCTTCCTGTTCAAAAAAATACCCCTAAACCAGCTTGAAACGATCATTGGCGATGCGGAAGGCTGTCTCGGCTGGCCAAGTGCACTGGTGCACGGGCGATGCCGCAAACACAGCCTCAATCAGCAGATACAGCTCATCGGCGGCCTCTTCCAGCTCGTCTTCTGTCTTGCTTTGGCCGCGGTAGTGGGCGCTGATCAACTCCTGCAGAAACTTCCGGAAGCTGTCCTTGTGCCACCGCACAACCTCGCGCACCTTGCAGCCTGCATCCCGGAACTCGCTGACCATGTTCAGGTACGCGCAACCCTTTGACTTTGAACCACATGAGCACTGCGTGCCCAGCCATTCAAACAGCCGCGCAATCTTTTCGCCGGGCGTCTGGCCCTGGCTTACAACCTCTCGCACCTCGGCCATCATGCGGTCGTGGCGCTGCTCCAGCGTCACCACCAGCAGGTCCTCTTTGGTCTTGAAGTGGTGGTAGAAGCTGGCTTTGGCAATGCCCGCCTCTTTGATCACTTCGTTGATGCCGGTTGCCAAGTAGCCGTGCTCGTAGAACAGCCGGTTGGCGGTTTCCAGCAACCGGTTGCGTACGCTCAGTTTGTCGGCTGTTGCGTTCATGCGGTCAATATACGACCAGACAAGTCTGTCTGCAAGAGGTTTCTTCAGATTTTCGCCGAACGGACCAGACGGGCCGGTCCGGAAGTCTGGGCCAGAACCGCGGGCGCAACCCCGTGGCGACAAGTCGTTTGCAAACGCCGCCAGCCGCGTGCTGACGCACGCGGATCCTGCTACAACGCAGCCATGGACACACCCAACCGAGTCGTGGTCGCGATCACCGGTGCATCGGGCATTCAGTATGCCCAGCGCCTGCTGGGCGTGTTGGGGTCTTCCGGCGTCGAAACTCATGTCGTGTTCAGTGAAGCCGCCTTTGACGTGTGGCGCGCCGAGCTGGATGTGCCCTGCAACCCCGACAAGCCGGACCTGCGCGCCTTTGCCGGCGACGGCGACTTTCGCCTGTACCGCAACAGCCAGGTCGGTGCGCCCGTGGCCAGCGGCAGCTTTCGCCATCGCGGCATGGTCGTGTGCCCCTGCACCATGAGCACTTTGGGGGCCATCGCCAGCGGCACCGGCGACAAACTGATCGGCCGTGCAGCCGAAGTGACGCTGAAAGAGCGTCGCAAGCTGCTGCTGGTCACGCGCGAAACACCGCTTTCGTTGATCGCGCTGCGCAACATGGTGACAGTCACGGAAGCCGGCGGCACGATCATTGACGCCAACCCCGGCTTTTACACCCGGCCGGCCACGGTGCAGGACATGATCGACTTCGTGGTCGCCCGCGTGCTGGACCAGCTGGCGATAGACCACAAGCTGGGCAAACGTTGGGGGGAGAAGCCATGAACGAAAAGGGGATCTTCTACATCTTCATCTACGTCAGCGACCTTGAACGCAGCAAGCGCTTCTACGGCGAGACCCTGGGCTGGCAGATCGGCACGCACGAGAAAGATGTGGCAGGCTTTGCCTTCGGCAATGGCTACCTTGTGATCCACAGCGACACCCGCAAAGAGGGCCACGGCCAGTACGGCGGCGGCATGTGGGCGGCTGTGCAGGTCGAAGACGCGGCCAAGGCGCACGCGACGTTGAAGGACCGCGGTGTAAGGGTAGGCGAGATTCTGGACCAGCCGTGGGGCGAGCGGCAGTTTTACTTTGATGACCCCGACGGCTACCACTGGAGTTTTGGGCAACTGACGCGCTGAAGCCGCCTTGCCTGCGACTTCCGTCCGTTGTGTTGATTGATACACTCCCGCGCGAGTCGGGGCGTAGCTCAGCCTGGTAGAGCGCTTCGTTCGGGACGAAGAGGCCGGAGGTTCAAATCCTCTCGCCCCGACCATTCAAAGCGGGTTCCGTCGGAGCCCGCTTTGGCAATCCTGGGGGCATTCATGCAGTTGCCCAGTGACCCGTCAGAGCTTCGCAAACGCTTGGCGGAAGCCAGCGGCCGTTTTGCGCAAGCAATCACGGATGCAGAGCGCGAAAGCGAGCTTCGCAATCTCAAGGACCGTGCCGCCGTCATTGACGAATACATGGGCACACTGCAAGTCCAGAGTGGCCGCCTTCAAGAACTGAACCAGAAAAAGCGCTATCGCGAGGCCAGTGATCTCATCGCCACCCTGGAGCGCGAACGCCAGACCATACATGCGCGACTTGCCCGGCTTCAGGCCGGGCCAACGACGACCCTGGTTGTCGTGGCCGAGCCGGGTCACGCTGAAGTTGTGAATCCCCCCGTTGCGGACACGCTTCCGGCGGCGGCCCAGAACAATCCGGATACGCCCGACGTCGGCAAGCAAGCGAAGCCCGAACCAGCGGTCCCGAAAGCGCCGGACGTGCCAGCGCCGTCCGTGGCGGGCGCGCCGGCACCAGCCAAGCCTGAGCCCAATCGTCAGCAGCCACGGGATGCCGTTCGGGACCTGTTCTCGGCCGCCCAGAGTCTGAGGTCGGCAGCCCCTCAGATTGACCGTGTGGAACTTGAACTGCGGGTGCAGCAGCTTGTCGCGCGCACAAGGCAAGTACAGGAAACGTGGCCTACACTGAAGTCCGCGGCCGGTGAACAGGGCCGACTTGTCAAGCAGACGTTCGGCACGCTGACACGAATCTGCGCTGATTACCTCAATCCCCAAGGTGTTTACATTGACACGCTGAGGCCCTCGGCCAATTCGGGATGGAGTGCCGAACAATGGGCCGAGGAAGAAAAGCGAATCGGTCAGGAACTGGCGGACTGGGTCAACAAGCGCACCGAAAGTGAGCGTCGCAAACATCAGGCCGCGACGGAGTTCCGGCGCCGCGAACTGGTTCGCAACCAGAACGCCAGAATCTATGACGAACTCGAAGAGGAGCTGGACGAGCTGCTTGCGGAACCCGAGCCGGACACCGAAAGCCTGATCGAGCTTGTAACTGAACTGCTCGCGGTCAGGCCCCTGAAGAAAGACTCACTGGAGCCGGAACCCGTGCCTGATTCGCTTGCGCGCAAGCTTGCGCTTCACGAGCCGCTGTTCCGGACCGGCCACAGCTTCAAGCCGTTACGCAATGCACTGCGGCGGACCGGTGTGATCGCCGGCGACAGCGCGCGCCTGCCCGCGGTCGCGCCGGACGCCGAGCAAGCGGCGCCGCGCAGGGCGCCGGATGACGAATTCCGGAACTGGTTTGCGGGGCGCCGGGCCGCCGTTGCCGGCGGGTCCTGCCGCGAATACCGGCGTGAGCAGCTTCAGGAGTATTACGGGCTTGCCAAGCTGGAGTGGATCGAGAATGAACGCAACGAAACCGCCGACGGCGCAAATCTTGCGCGGCGCATTCGCAACGGCAGTTTTGACATTGTGTTTCTGCTGGCGCGCTTCTGCTCCCATGACCTGCAAGACCACATGAAGCAGGCGTGCAAGGAATCCGGCGTGCCGTTTGTGCTTGTGCAGCGCGGTTACGGACGCAACCAGATCAGCGCGGGACTCAGGGCCCTTGGCGACCGGCTGCCGCAAAGGTCCTCGCTGCCGGCCTGACTATTACAAAAGGGGACTCTGAGCAGGTACTTTTGTAATGCTGCGGGTCACAGGGTGATCCCGCGCAAAGCCAGCAAATCTTCGCGCACTTTGGGTGACGGGTCCTTATCTGTGTAGCCCAGCAATTCCGCGGTCAACAAGGCGGTCTTTGCCGCTTCGGGCGCGTCCTTGTGTTTCATTTCGTGCAGCGCGCGGGCGTGGGCGGTCACGGCGCGGTAATAGTCGCGGCTGCGGCGCAGGCCTGCTTCCTCGAGTGTCGCGCGCGACTGGCGGGCGGCTTCCAGCGCGCCCTTGGCGTCGCCCTGTTGCAGCAGCAGCTCGCTGCGCGTGACCTGCACGCCGGCCCACAGCGTGTTTTCGCCTTGATCGACGAGCGCCATGGCCTTGGCCAGCAACTCGTTAGCGGCCTTCATGTCGCCGCGGCGGCCTGCCACGATGGCGAGGTTTTCGATGCACACGGCTTCGAAGCCCTTGCGCCCGAGGCGATGAAACAGGTCGCGACCGCGCACGAAGGCATCGTGCGCGTCGTCGTTGCGGGCCAGGTCCAGGTAGGCCAGCCCGACGTTCATGTAGTTGATCGCCAGCGACGGCAGGTCGCCCTGGTCCGCGGCCATGCGGCCCGTGGCCTCCATGGCGCTGATGGCTTCGTCGTAGCGGCGCTGCTGGCGGGCGATCAGGCCCATGTTCCCGCGCATCAGCATCGCCATGCGCTTGTCCGCCAGGCGCTCATAAATGTCATACGCTTCGCGGTAGGCGGCCAGCGCGTCTTCGTGGCGCGTGGCGTGGAAGTTTATCGTGCCGCGATTGCCCACCGCCATCGCGACGCCGGTGGGGTCATCAATCGCGCGCAGAGTGTTCTCAGCGAGCTTCTGCTGGGCCAGCGCCTCGTCGAAGCGGCCCAGGTGCGCCAGCACCAGCGCCATGCGCGATTGCGCGCGGGCTGCGTTGTTGCGATCGCCGACTTCTTCAAACTGCCGGATGTTCTCGCGGTGGGCCTCAAGCGCCTCTTCCAGTTTTCGATCAAACAGCAGTTGCCCAGCCACGCGAAAGCCCGCCAGCGCGATCAACTGCTTGTCGCCGATGCGCTGCGCGATCTCGATGGCTTGCTGTGTCGCGGGCTCGCTTTGCGCGGGGTCGCCGGCCTCGGACTCGGCGTGCGCCAGCAGCAGCAGCAGGCCCGCCCGCGCGGCGTCGTCGTTGACAAGCGTCAGCGCGTCGCGCAGCAGCGGCACGCGCACTTTGGCTGGGCCGCGTGTCTTGAGCAGTGTGGTACACACCCGCGCCAGTGCGCTGAAGGTCTCTCCGTCGCCTGCCGCTTTGGCCCGCGCCAGCACGGCGCGCATGTTGTCGCGCGAATAGTCAAGCCGGTCGAGCGCTTCCACGGCGTCGGCACTGTGCGTGCGGCTTTCCCAGTCCTTTGTGTAGGCCAGCACCCACTGCGTGTGGCGGCTCGCGAGTTCAGCCTGCTGCTGCTCGGTTGCCATAGCCTGCCACTTGGCGGCGGCGTAGTCGCGGATTGCAATGTACATGGCAAAGCGTGTTTCGTAGGGCGTCTCGAGCGCGCGCAGCAGGCTTTTCTCGCGCAGGCTCTGGATTACGTCCACGACATCGCCGTCCGGCAGCTCGAGGACCGCCTCGGCGGCTGCAAGGAAGAACCCGCCGCGGAAAACACTCAACTGCGCAAAGGCCGACTTTTCGGAGTCATTGAGCAGGTCAAAGCTCCAGTCGATCGTCGCCTCAAGGCTGCGCTGGCGCTCGGGCAGGTCACGGCGCGTTGACTTCAGCAGCGCGAACGATTCCTCGATGCGCTGCAGGATCTGCGCCGGCTGCATGATCGCGGTGCGCGCCGCCGCAAGCTCAATGGCCAGCGGCATGCCTTCCAGGCGTTCGCACAGCGCGGCGATCGCGGGCGCGTTCTCGGCTGTCAGCGCAAACGCCACGTGCTGGATGCGGGCGCGCTCGACAAACAGCCGCACGGCGTCGCTGGATGCAACTTCGGCGGGTGAAGCGCCCTGGGGCGGCACTCCAAGCGGGTCAAGGCGGATCTCCTGCTCGCCTTCAATGCCCAGCAGCGCGCGCGTGGTCACCACAAAGCGCACCTGCGGCGCGTGGCGCACCCAGTCATTGACGGCATCCGAGGCAACCTCCACCACCTGCTCAAAGTTGTCCAGCACCAGCAGCATCGGCGGCCGGGCCTCCAGGATGCCCGCGATCAGCTGTTCAGGCGGCTGGTTGGCGGTCAGCGGCACCGAAAGCGCGCGCGCCACGGCGTACGCCACGCCCTCAAGGTTGCGGGCTTCGGTCAAGTCGGCAAACCACGCGCCGCCCGGCAGCTTGTCGGCGATGCGCCGGGCAAGCTCGCGCGCAATGCGCGTCTTGCCGGTGCCGCCGGGGCCGGTGATCGCGACCAGGTTGGGTGTGCCGGCGCTGATCAGCGCCACAAGCTGCTCCATCTCGCGCGTGCGCCCGACAAAGCTGGTGCGGGCTGCCGCGACGTTGGTGCGTGCCTGGGCAGTTGCAACGGCCACCGGCGCGGGCTGGGGCTGCGGCTCTTCTCCGCGCGCGGGGGACGGCAGTGGTTGGCCCTTCAGCGCCGCGTTGCACGCATCAAGGTCAATGCGCAGTTTCTTGCCTTCTTCATGGATCAGGCCCAGCTGCAGCGGCACGGGCTTGACGTGGCGCTGCCATTCGTTGACCAGCGCGTTGCTGGTGGGCTCAGGTCCGCGGGCGTGGCGCATGCACTCAAGCACGTCGCCGCGCGCGAACTTGTTGGTGCCCAGCGCACGGTTCAGCGCCAGCAGAAAGCGCGCCCACATGGCGGCGTCGCTGCCGCCGTGCAGGTACAACTCGCGGAACAGGTCCAGGTGCGACTCGGGCGCCTGCTCGTTGTCGGGCGCGCCGCGCTGCACCGAGGGCGGCAGGTGCGATGGCAGAATCGTCTTTGCGTTGCCGCAGTTGGCGACCGCGTACGCGACCGCGCTGCGCAGTTCGCGCACATTGCCCGGCCATGGATAGGCAGCCAGCACGCGCATCGCCGAGTCGCTGATCTCGGCTGGGCCGTTGCCGGCGCCGGTGATTTCGGCAAGGAAGTGGCGGGCCAGCTCGGGGATATCGCTCTTGCGCTTGCGCAACGGCGGGACTTCAACCACGTAGCTGTTGATGCGGTAGTAAAGATCCGCACGGAACTTGCCTTGCTTGATCAGGTCCGCGAGGTTGCGGTTGGTCGCGCAAACCAGCCGGACGTTGACTTCAATTTCAGTGCGCCCGCCGACTCGTCGCACCACGCCTTCTTCAAGGGCGCGCAGCAGTTTGGGCTGGATTTCAAGCGGCGTGTCGCCGATCTCGTCCAAAAACAGCGTGCCGCCGGCGGCGGTTTCAAACAGGCCCGGCGTGTCCTTGTCGGCGCCGGTGAAGGCGCCCTTCATGTACCCGAACAGTTCGCTTTCAAACAGGTTGGACTGAAAGGTCGCGCAGTTCAGCGACACAAATTTGCCCTTGCGGCCGCTGGCGCGATGGATCAGCTCAGCCACGCGGCCCTTGCCGCTGCCGGTTTCGC
Organism: Planctomycetota bacterium; assembly: GCA_019636195.1. GTDB lineage: Bacteria > Planctomycetota > UBA8742 > UBA2392 > UBA2392 > JADJRK01. Next base: position 138,080 of record JAHBYA010000007.1, read on the forward strand.
CGTAAATCAGCACCGGCACGTCGCGCGGCGCCGCCTTCTCGGCGGCTTCAATGGCCGCGAGGAACGATGGCTCTTTGCCGATGATCCTGGCTGTGGTCTTTTCCATTCGCGGGCGGACGTTAAGTCCGCGCCTTACAAGCATACCGGATGCAACCGGCCCGCCAAGCGGGCTTCCGGGCGCCCGCAAGTTCCCAAGTCGCGGGGGCCTATCCGCCCGGGTACAGGTCCCATTCGGTGCCCATGTTGTCATCGGTGACGATGCGCGCGTCCTGTGTGCGGGCGACGATGCTGCTGCGCACTTCCATGGCGTAGTACTCAAAGCCGGGCTCAATCAGTGTGTCAACCAGGCCCAGAATCTTGTCGAGCTCGGCCATGTGGTCCTCCCTTGACGTGTCAATAACGGCGCGGCCGTCGATGCGGTAGTCCAGCAGCAGCTCGCGCCAGCGCTGTTTGTCGGGCATCAGCGGCGAGTCGCTGACCACCACGTTGTTGATCACGCGCACGACATGCGGGAACACCGCGCACGCCGTGCGCTGCACCTCAGGGCTGCCGGTGGTGTTGTACAGCACCACGCCGCCGGGGTTCAGGTGCCCGCGCAGCAGGTGCAGAAACTCGACCGACAGCAGGTTGCTCATGTGCGCGCGCCAGTGAAACGAGGTGTTCATGACAATCGCGTCAAAGCGCGCGTCCGGGTTGCGGTTGAGCCAGCGGCGGCCGTCGTCGATCACGATTTCAACTTTCGGGTTCTGCAGCAGGCTGGCGACTTCGGGGTGCTGCGGGATCAGTTGCAGATAGCCGGGGTTGATCTCGATGATCGTCATGTGCTCAACGGCCGGGTGGTGCGCCATCACCTGCGCCCAGCTGCCGCTGGCAAGGCCGATCATCAGCACGCGGCGCGGCGCCCTGTGAAACGCGCCCACACTGAAGGCCCGCACGATCATGTTGCTGTCGTCCATCAGGTTTACATTGAACACGCCGTCGTACATGCCGCCGCCGTACACAGCGCCGCCCTGCGTGACGGTGATGACGCCGTGGCGGTTTTCAACCACGTCGGCAAACGCTTCGCCTTTGTACCCGGACTTCCATTGCAGGCGCTCATAGAAGTGGCTGAAGCCCACGCCGGTTGCGGCCACGCACACCAGCGCGACCGCGCCGCACGCGCCAAGCTGCGCCAGCAATTGCGTGCCCCTGGCCAGCAACGCCAGCACCACCGCCAGCCCCACGCCCGCCAGCGCCAGCAACAGGTTGATTGCCGCGGTGCTGAGCAGGTCCATCAGCACAAAGCCGGTCAGCAGGCTGCCCGCCGCCGAGCCCAGAATGTTGAACAGATACAGGTAGCTCATGCCGGAGCCCGCCCGGCTGTCGGGCCGCACCCCGTAATGGCACAGCAGCGGAAAGGTAGCGCCCAGCAGGCCCGCAGCAATCGTGACCAGCGGCAGGATTACCGGGTAGGGCGCCAGCGTCACCATGCGCGCCGAAAGCGGCGCGACCGCAAAGCCGGCGGCATTGGCCGCGAGCACAAACGCGCCCAGCGCAACCAACGAGCGCGGCCCGGGGTCGGCGCTGCAAAAGCGGCGCGCGGTCAATGAGCCCAGCGCAATGCCCAACAGGTACGCGCCCAGCATGGCTGAAAACGCCGCCGCGCTTGAGCCGGACGCGAACGAGTGCACGCGAAACCAAAGGATTTCATAGCTCAGCGCAATAAAGCCCGTCATGGCCACCAGCACAGCCGCCAGCCAGAAGCGCCGGTCGCGCGGCCCCTGTGCCGATGCCTCGGCGGATGGCGGCGCGGCCTGGCGGCGCGCAAGCTGGTCGATGATCACAGCCGCCGAAGCCACCAGCAGGTTCAGCAGCACGGCTGCGCTGACGGCGCCGCGCATGCCCAGCCAGCGCATCAAAAACAGCGCCACGGCAAAGCACGCCACCGCGCTGCCCATCGTGTTCACGAAGTACAGCAGGCCCACGGAGCGCCCGACATTCTGCGTGTGCCGCACCAGGTGCGCGGTCAGCACCGGCAGCGTCGCGCCCATCAGAAGCGTCGGCAGCAGCACCATGGCAAAGGTCAGAGCCGCGGTGACGGCAGGCGGGGCCAGCAGCGTTGCGCTGCCGATTGCTTCAAACAGGTCCAGCGAAAACCAGCCGAACAGCGCGATGCAAAGTTCAATGCCGGCGAACGCGGCCAGCAGCGGCACGCGGCGCGAGGCGCTGATCACACCGCCCGCCAGGCTGCCCAGGCCAAGGCCCAGCATGAAAGCAGTGACCACGACGGTCACGCTTTCGACATTGATGCCGTAGATCGCGAACAGGCTGCGTTGCCAGACCAGCTGGTAAACCAGCGCGGGAAAGCCCGAAACAAAGAACACGGCACTGATGGCGGCAAGCTGAAGTCTGCCCGGGCGGGTTTCCATGGCGTGGCACCATGCCGCTTGCGGGCGGGTGCGTAAAGGGCCGGAATTCCCGGGCCGTGACAGCCCGGCTGTGCGTATTACACTTTAGCAAAATCGTAATACAGGCCCTGCCCATGACCGAGCTTGTCCGACTGAGCATTTCCCTGGAGGCGCCGCTGGCCGCCGAGCTTGACCGGCTGGTGGACCGCGCGCGCTTTGAAAACCGCAGCGAGTTTGTCCGCGACCTGATACGCCGCTCGCTGGTGGAAGAAGAGTGGGAGCGCGGCCGTGAGGTGCTGGGCACGATTACCCTGGTCTTCGACCATCACCAGCCAGGCCTTGGCGACAGGCTGACCGCGCTGCAACACGAGTATCACGCAAACGTGCTGGCCAGCACCCACGTGCACCTCGATCACCACCTGTGCGCCGAAATGATCATGATGCGCGGCAAACCCGACGTGCTGCGGCAAATGGCCGACGGCATGCGCAGCTTGAAGGGCGTACTGCACGCCGCGCTGGCGTTTTCCAGCACCGGCAAGGCCCTGCGCAGGGAGCATTGAATGCTGGCCCAAGCATTCTTTGAAGCCGTGCACGAGTCGATGTTCATGGCGATTATCGCCGGCATCGTGGCCGGCATCGCGCACGTCTTCATGGGGCCGGACCACCTGGGCGCGCTGCTGCCGATATCAGTTAACCGCCGCTTTAAGGCCGCGTGGCTCGGCTTTCGCTGGGGCGCGGGCCACACGATCGGCGTGGTGATTGTCGCGATCATGCTGATCGTCGCGCGCACGCTGGTTGAAAACGCCGCCGACTGGACCGAGAGCTTCGAGTACTGGGGCGAAATCGCCGTCGGCGCATTTCTGGTCACGCTGGGCGGATGGGGCCTCTGGCAGGCCAGGACGCAGAAGCTGCACGTCCACACGCACAGCCACGATGGCAGCGAGTCGCATGCGCACCTGCACGCCCACACCGGCGACGAGAAGGGCTGGCACGCGCACCTGCACAAGCACGCGGCGCTGGGGGCGGGCACCTTTCACGGCATTGCGGGCATGGCGCACCTGCTGGTGGTCGCGCCCGTGGTGGCTGCGCCGAACCGGCTGCTGGCGTTCACGTATCTGGGCGGGTATGCGCTCGGGAGCATCGGCGCGATGACGATGTTCGCGGGAGTGTTCGGGGCGATAACAGCAAAGCTGGGCGACCGCGGGCCGAAGCTGGTCAAGGGCCTGATGATCGCCAGCGCACTGGCCTGTCTGCTGATCGGCGCAGCCTGGATCACGCTGACCGCCACGGGCATTGAGCTGTTTGCGCACGACCACTGAAGCTACTTGCGGGCAGGCTTGTTGTGGCCGAAAACCTTCAGCAGGTTCTGGAATGAGGCCACCGTCTCCAGTGTCTTGAAGTTGGCGTTGTCGGTCAGGCGCTTGCGGTCGCGGAAGCCGTTTTTCACCGCGCGTTCCAAGTACTTCAGGCCTTCGCTCGGGTTGTCGGGCGCGGTCAGCACCGCCAGCCAGTACAGCGTTTCCGGAAAGGCCGGGTTGATCTCAAGCGCGCGCAGCAGCAGCTTGCGGGCCTTGTCTTCTTCCTTGCGGTTGATCAGAAGCACCGACAGCGCCACATAGCCGCGCTCGTCGGCGGGCACAAGCTCGATGCACTTTTCGTACTCGCGCTCGGCGGCCTTCCAGGCACGGCCCTTTTCATAGATCTTGCCCAGGCTGATGCGGGCCTCGACGTTGTGGGCATTGAGCTTGAGCGCGTAAATCAGGTTTTCGCGCGCGCCCGACAGGTCGCCGGTCATGCGCTGCAAACTGCCCAGAAAGCTGCGCGCGCGCGGGTCGTCGGGGTTCAGCCTGACTGCGACTTCGTAATCCGCCAGCGCCTCTTTCATCTTGCGCATCTTGCGATAGATGTGCCCGCGCAGCATGTGCAGCCGCGCATCGTCGCCCTTGATGCGCATCGCCGTTTCAATCTGCTTCAAGGCGTCCTCAAAGCGCGCCTTCTTCATGGCCTGCTGCGCGTCGGTTACCGAGTTCTCGAGCTGCGTGGTCATGCTCAGCACAGCCAGCTCGATCGTCTCGTTGCGGTCCAGCTCTTCGCTGGCTTGCTCGGCGGCTTGCCGCGCCAGCTTGTAGATGCCGCTGCCCTCGCTGCGCTGCACGGTGACCGTGCGACGGCGCTGGCTGCGGATCAGCTCGGCGGAGGCTTCAAGGTCTTCGGCCAGTTCGTCGGCATCCTGGTAGCGGGCGTCGGCGCCCTTGGCCAGCATGCGGTTGACAATGCGCTCAAGTTCACGCGGCAGGCCCGGCCGCAGCTCCGACAGCGGCGGGTAGTCGTCCTGCTGGTGCATCAGGATCAGCGCCTGCGCCGTTTCGCCCAGGAACGGCCGCCGGCCGGTCAGCAGCAGGTACAGCGTCACGCCCAGCGAGTAGATGTCGCTGCGGCCATCGACCGGCTCGCCGCGGCATTGCTCGGGGCTCATGTACGGCGGGCTGCCGCTGTGCCCGCCGGCGGCGTCGCTGCCCATGGCCGCGGCCACGCCGAAGTCGCTGATCTTGACGCGGCCGTTGTTCAGGATCAGCAGGTTGTCGGGCTTGATGTCGCGGTGCACCACGCCACGCTTGTGGGCGTAGGCCAGGCCCCGTGCCACCTGCGCCGTGATTTTGACCGCCAGCAGCGGGTCCACACCCTGGCGCGAGACAAGCCGCGATACCGGCACGCCGTCCACCAGCTGCATTACGATGTAGGGCTGGCCCTCAAAGGTATCGACGGCGTACACCGGCGTGATGTTTGGGTGCTCAAGCTGGCCGGCCATGCGGGCTTCGTTCATGAAGCGTTCGCGCAGCACGTCGTTGCGCGAAAGCTCGCGCGGCAGCACTTTCACGGCGACCTGTTTGTCCAGCCCGGTGTGTTTGGCCTTATAAACGTGGCCCATGCCGCCCTGGCCGATGCGCGAGATGATCTCGCACTTGCCCAGCGTCGCGCCGGTCAGGTCTTCAGGGTCGTTGCGTGTGCCCGCCATGGGTGGGGATGATAGCGACTATTTTGGATTTTGGATTTTCGAATTTGGTTTGAAAGCCGGCCTACCCGCCCAGGTAGCTCATTTCCGCCTTGGGCAAGCCGACCGTGCTTTCGTTGCGGATTTCGCTGTAGCGGTCGTCGCGGCGCTTCCAGACGTTCTCGACCAGCGTTTGCAGTTCATAGTCTGTGGCTCCCGCGCGCAGCGGCGTCTTGATGTCGTGCCCCTTGGCGGCGAACAGGCAGGTGTACAACTCGCCGCGTGCGCTCAGGCGCGCACGGGTGCAGTCGCCGCAGAAGGTGTTGGTAACGCTGGAAATGACGCCGATCTCCCCCTGGCCGTCCTTGTAGCGCCAGCGGCTTGCCACTTCGCCCTGGTAGTTGGGGTCCGCACTTTCCAGCGGCCAGCGCGCGTTGATGCGCTGCACGATCTCGCGCGCGGGCACCACGTCGTCCATGCGCCAGCCGTTTTTGGTGCCGACGTCCATGAACTCAATGAAGCGCACGATGATGCCCGTGCCGCGCCAGCGCCGGGCCATGGCTTCAATCTCCGTGTCATTCTCGCCGCGCTTGACCACCATGTTCAGTTTCAGGGGCGTCAGACCGGCCTGGATCGCCGAGTCTATGCCCTTGAGCACCGGCGCCGTGCCCACGCCCTTGCCGTTCATCCGGCCAAACACCGCGTCGTCCAGGCTGTCCAGGCTGACGGTTACGCGGTCCAGCCCCGCGTCTTTCAGCTTGCGGGCAAACGCGGGCAGCAGCAGGCCGTTGGTGGTCAGCGCAATGTCTTCGATGCCGGGGATGCCGCGCAGCATTGTGATCAACTGGTCGAGGTCACGGCGCAGCAGCGGTTCGCCGCCCGTCAGCCGCAGCTTGGTGACGCCGAGGCTGGCGAAGACTCTGGCGATGCGGGCGATTTCTTCGTGGTCCAGGATCTCCTTGCGCGGCAGAAACGGATAGTCAGGCCCGAACACGTCCGCGGGCATGCAGTAGTTGCAGCGCAGGTTGCAACGGTCGGTCACCGAGATGCGCAAGTCGCGCAGCCGGCGCCCACGGGTATCCTTGACGTGCGTCACGTCTGTCATAGCCGCATCTTAGCACACTTGCCCGTTACGTTCAGTCTCGGCGGGGCGAATCATCATTCCCTACAGCCGCCCGTCGTGCATCCGGAGTTGCCGGCGGGTGCGGCCGGCGATGTGCTCGTCGTGCGTAACGATCAGGAACGTCTTGCCCAGTTCCCGGTTGAACTGCTCGATCAGCACAAAGATTTCGTCGGCGGTCTTGCTGTCCAGGTTGCCCGTCGGCTCGTCACAGAAGACCACGGCGGGCTCGTTAATCAGGGCGCGCGCCAGCGCCACGCGCTGCTTTTCGCCGCCCGACAGCCGGCTGGGCACGTGGGTCAGTCGCCCGCCCAGCCCGACGCGTTCAAGCAGCTCAATGGCGCGCTTTTCGGTGGCGGCCGCGGTGCGCATCCATTGGGTGGCGCCGGCGCCGATGCGTGCGGGCATGAGCACGTTTTCAAGGGCTGTGAATTCGGGCAGCAGGTGGAACGACTGGAAAACAAACCCGAACTCGCGGTTGCGCACGCGCGCGGCGGCCTCGGGCCCCAGTGCGGTTAGGTTCTTGCCGCGATAGAAGACCTCGCCGCTGGTCGGGGTGTCCAGCAGGCCCAGCAGGTGCAGCAGTGTGGATTTGCCGGTGCCCGAGGCGCCGACAATGCCCGCGATCTCGCCCTGGATCAGGGCGAAGTTGACCTCGCGCAGCACATGCAGCTCGATCTCGCCGGACTTGAAAACGCGCGAAAGGTTGCGGCACTCCAGGATCACGGAATCACTGGTCGGGGTTTGCGGGCTGGCGGCTGGGGATTCGGGCGACTCAACCTGGTCCTGCATCGGGCTTCCTTCCTGGGCAACCTGGCGCGTCAAACCGCGAACCGCAAAGCCTTTGCGCCCTGATACGTCCCGCGGCGTTTGAGTTCAGCGCTGATCATGGCGTAGATTTTCATTTTGCTGACGCCCCACACCGGGGCGACCACGCCGCTGTCGCTGACCTCGCCCACAAGGCGCTGCATCCATACGCCGGGCGGCATGCGCTCAATGCAGTCGGCGGCCAGCTTCACGTGCTGCTCAAGCGTGAGTACTTCAAACTCGCCGCGCTCAAACTCGCGTGCCATGGCGGTGTTTTCGTACACATAGCAGTGGTGAAACTTCACGCTGTCCGGGCCCAGGCGCGCGCACTCGTTGATGCTGGCGTGGATCATCGCCTCGTTTTCGCCGGGCAGGCCCGCAATCAGGTGCAAGCACAGGTGCACGTCGGGGGCGTGGCGGCGGGTCAGCGCCACGGCGGCCACGGTCTCGGCGTGCGTGTGCGCGCGGTTTACGCGGTATGCCGTTTCGTCGTGCATGGTCTGCATGCCGTACTCGATGGCAATGTAGCGGCCCGCGCGGGCGTACGACTGGATCAGTTCCAGTTTCTCGCGGTCGATGCAGTCGGGCCGCGTGCCAATCGACATACCCACCACGTCCGGCACGCCGAGCGCCTCGTCGTACAGGGCCTTGAGCTTCTTCACGGGCGCGTATGTGTTGGTGAAGGTCTGGAAGTAGGCCAGAAACTTGCCCGCCCCGAAGCGCTCGCGATAAAACGCCTTTCCGCGCTCAAGCTGCTCTGAAACACGCGTCACGCCGCTGCGCAATGCCGGGCTGAAACTCACGTTGTCGCAAAACGTACAGCCGCCCGTGGCCTTGCTGCCGTCAATGTTGGGGCAGGTAAACCCGGCGTCGATCGTCAACTTGTACGCGGGTTCACCAAACAGGCGCTTCATCAGCCGCCCGAAAGGTTGGTAGTATGGCGGCTGGGCCAGGTCCGTCTGCTCGAGAAGCTGCATGTTCATGCGACACGCGAGTATAGTCCTGCTGCTGTTGCTGCTAGGGGGGTGCGCGACGGTGGGCAACTACGTCGCCGCGCCGATTGAGCCCGCGCGCCTGCCCGAATACACCCTTGAGCTTGAAGTGCGCGGCCAGCCTGAGTGGGACGAAGACCGTTATGAGGTGAGCCTGGGCTTTGAGCTGCGGGCCAAGGATGAGTTTTCGTACAACGCGGTCGTGCAGGAGATTGTGCAGGAGGTGGTCTATACGCGCTACGACGGGCGCGAGATTCGCGAAACGTTGACGCTGGTAGAGGCCTTCAAGCTGACGCGAATCGGCTATGACGACGGCGGGCGGGTGGTGTATCGGCTGCCGAGCTTCCAGCGCGACAGGCACTACGAGCGCGGCTACCTGAGTGTCGGCCCGATGATCGAGACGGTGGATGTGTGGCGTGTCGTGCGCTTTTACCCGGGGTACGTGGAAGGCGCGGACTGGACCACGCTGGGTTTTGCACACCTGCCCCAGAACCGCACGGGCAGCATTGTCACGGACATCCCCGACAACTTCAATGAAACGCACCAGCGCAACCACGAGCTGAAGGGCGCCGTACTGCAGGACCACCGCGACAACGCGCGCTGGTACCACATGCGCTACCGCTGGTACCGCGAAAGCACCGGCGGCCGGCCGCAGGCCACGTTCACGTTCGTCAAGTACAAGCGCCCCGCCGACGAGCCTGAGTGGCTCAGCAACACCCTCAACCACGGCGTAAGGCACGCCAGCGCCGGCGAGTAGGAACCGCATGCGCCTGCGCAGGGAAGAAGCTGCTGATGTCGCCGCCATTCGGGCAGTGAATCTCGCCGCGTTTCCCAAACCTGCTGAGGCCGACCTTGTTGACAGGCTACGGGGCCATGTTGACCCCTTCATTTCTCTGGTTGCCGACGACGGTGGCGTGGCCGGGCACATTCTGTTCACGCCCGTGCATATCGGCGCGCGGACCGCACTGGCGCTGGGGCCCATGGCTGTGCTGCCCGCCCGGCAGCGTCACGGCATCGGTGGCAAACTGATTCGCGCCGCGCTGGACGCATGCCTTGCCGCGGGCCATGACCTTGTGTTTGTGCTCGGTCACCCCGAGTATTACCCGCGCTTTGGCTTCAAGCCGACCCGGCCCTTTGGTATCCGCTGCGAGTTTGAAGTACCGGCCGACGTCTTCATGCTGGCCGAGCTGCGCGCCGGTGCAGCGGCCGGTATCAGCGGCATCGTGCGCTACCACGACCTGTTCAAAGCTGTTGACGGATCATGACCACCGGCAGCCGGCTAGCCGGCGTTGCGGATCAGTTCATAGATATCTGACACTCGCTGATAGCCAACGAACTCGCCGTACTCTTCGCTTACGCCGGCTTCTGTGACCATCCAGACTTCGCCAACCTTCTTGAGCTTTACCGCAATGGCTCGCATCAGATTCGTGCTGCCCGCATACATTACCTTGAACCAGACCGTGTGAATGTTCTCCTCGACACTGACCATCGGCTCGACCAGTGAGTGGTCTGGCTGCTCCTTCAGCGGGTAGTAAAGCTCGACCTTCTTTTTGGTTTCACCCGTGAAGTCCGCGGTGTACAGCTCTTCGTGAAGTCTCATGAGCCCCGCAAAATTTCGGGCATGTCCTTCAAGCACCAGCTTCTCGCGACGCGGCAACAATCCTTCCAGCAGAGTGCGGGCAGCGGACTCGGGAGTGTCCTGGCGAACAGTGGCAAGTTTGTATGTGCATTCGGCACGGCGCCGAAGCATGTAGAGGGATGTCAACACAGGGGGGACAGTTGCCTCGTAGTCGACTTTAGCTTCATCTTCGTCGTCGGCTCCTCGCTCAGCAATCGCAAGCTCCGAGATTCGCCACTTGCCGTCGTTACCTTTCGTGCAGGTCAGACGGTACAGGGTGGTTTCGGTACCGACTTCTTCATTCCAGGTCCACTTCACTGTCTGCTGCACTCGTATGCGCGTCACGCCGTTCTCCACAGTGGTCGCAAGACGAGTAGTGACGGGAGGGTTCTGCTTGCGATTGCGGGCCTGCTCTGCGTTCCTTTCAGCCTCAAGGCGCCTGCCTTCAACGAGGTGCTTGAACGCGTCTTCGGTCAGCAGGGTCTTGGCGTCAGCGTCAATGGCCTTGTTGACAGCGTCGATCCAGCGGCCAAGAACGGCATCTTCCGCCTGCTGGTTAGCCGGCCGCGAGTCCGTAATCCTGATCCAGCTATCCACCAGTGCTTCTGGCGAGGATTGGTCGTGGGGCTTTGCCAGCTCGCAGCTCACCTTGAATTTCTCTGTGGAGTCGCCCTCGACTTTCATGACAAAACCCGCAGGGGCGTCCTCTTGTGCAATCACCTGAGCGACTGCCAAACAAAGCACAACAACAGCAAACGTCGTACGCATGGCACCTCTCCGAACTGGTTGCCTTGAGTCTTACCATTCACGGAAGCGATTGTCTCCCCCACACCCGCCTTGCCAACGATCGGGCAGACGGCTAAGACCCTTGGTATGAACGAGGAATTCCACTACAAGGGCGGCGAGCTGTACTGCGAAAACGTGCCCGTCACGCGCGTCGCGGAGCGCATCGGCACGCCCGTTTACATCTACAGCGTCAACCACTTCACCCGGCAGGCGCAGTCCATCGCGACGGCCTTTGCCGAGGTTAACCCGCTGGTCTGCTACAGCGTCAAGGCCAACAGCAACCTGGGCCTGCTGCGCGCGATGGCGCTGGCCGGCACGGGCTTTGACGCGGTCAGCAAGGGCGAAGTCTATCGCGCGCTGCGCGCGGGTGCTGAGCCGCAGAAGATCGTGTTTGCCGGCGTAGGCAAGCAGGCCGATGAAATCGACTACGGCCTGCAGCAGGGCATTTTGATGTTCAATGTTGAGTCGGAAGCCGAGCTTGAGTTGATCAGCAAGGTTGCCGGCAAGCGCAAGGCCGAGGCCCCGATTGCGCTCAGGCTCAACCCGGACGTTGACCCCAAGACCCACAAGTACATCGCCACCGGCAAGCGCGAGAACAAATTCGGCATCGACCTTGATCGCGCCGAGAAGTGCCTGGCGCGCATCCGCGAGTTGAAGAACCTGCGGCTGCGCGGCATTCACATCCACATCGGAAGCCAGATCACGCAGGCCGACCGCCACGCTGAGGCCATCGACAAGGTCACGCCGTTCATCGAAAAGGCCCGCAAAGCCGATTTCCCGCTGGAGTACCTGAACGTGGGCGGCGGCTTCGGCATCAGCTACCAGCCGGGCGAAGGGCTTGCGATCGGCGAGTTTGCCAAGGTCATGGTCCCCAAGATCAAGGCGCTGGGCTTGAAGATGCTGAGCGAGCCCGGGCGGTTCATTTCCGGCAACGGCGGCATCCTGCTGAACCGCGTGGTGTACGACAAACCCAGCGGCGACAAGAATTTCCTGATCGTGGACGGCGCGATGAACGACCTGCTGCGCCCCAGCATTTACCAGGCCTACCACCTTGCATGGCCGGTCAAGCAGGCCGGGCTTGCGGACGGCGCCGCGCTGGGCGCGAACTCGCCGCTGACCGAGGCCGCGGCCGGGAAAGACGCGGTCACCTACGACGTGGTGGGCCCGGTCTGTGAAAGCGGCGATTACTTTGCGCTTGGCCGCAAGCTGCCGCGTATGAAAGAGGGCGAGCTGCTGGCTGTGTTCAGCGCCGGGGCATACGGCTTTTCGATGTCGAGCAACTACAACACGCGCGGCCGCCCCGCCGAAGTGATCGTAAATGGCAACGAGTACTGGGTCGCGCGCGACCGCGAGACGCTGGAGGACCAGATCCGTGGCGAACGCCTTACCCCGCGCGAAACCTGGAAAGCCTGACGACGCGCTGCTGCTGGCGCTGCTCGCCGGCGACAGCGGCCTTGGCCGTTGCGGCTTGTCCGCGCTGCTTGAGCTGCGGCGGCGCCAGCGCGAGATCATGGCCGGCAGCCGCGGCGCGCTGGTCAGGCTTGAGCCCGCGGCGGCGGCGCCGTTTCTTGAGCTCGGGCAGATCGGGCGTGACTCGCCGCTGGTGGCTGATTACCACAGCCTGCTGGTGCTTGAGTTGTGCCGCCACTTCCCGGCGCACGGGCACAGCTTGCGCGGGCTGCTTGGCGCCCGGCGCAGCGGCCTTGACCTGTCAACGCTTTCCCTCTCACTTTGGCGCGAGTTCGGGCAGGACCAGTTCTTCAAGGCCGCCGATGAGCACGGCATTGACCCGCACCTGCTGGCCGCCACGTTGTGGCTTGCGCTGAAGCCCCTGTACGAGGGCGTGGCGCTCGCCCTCGCGCGGCACTTTGACCTGCCGCAGGGCGGCCGCGATTGCCCGGCTTGCGGCGGACCGCCCTGGGCGATGTGCGAGGGCCGGCTGCGTTGCGCAGTTTGCGAAACCGCGTGGCAGGCCGTGTTGCCCGGCCCGTGGCGCGAAGTTGAGGGCCCGCAGGCCAGGGGCGCGCGGCGCCTGTACCACGCGGAGTCCGCGCAACGGATGTGCGAACTGGACGAATCTCTGTTTGAGACTGCGTTCGATCCCGGCCCGTTTATTGAACTTCTCGCGCTGCTTGAGAAGCCGCCAGTGGACACAGACCCCCCCATCGCGATTGAATAGCAAAGCATGCTCAAGGCCCGTGAAATCGAGCCGTTGAAAGGCAAGCCGCGCCTCAAGGTGTGGCTGTTTGGCGCGCTTTCGGGCGTGCTGCTGACCCTTTCCCAGCCGCCGCTGGACATTCCGCTGGTCGGGCTGGTCGCGCTGCTGCCGCTGCTGATTGCCTTGCCGCGCCTGTCGCCGGGCGGGTCGTGGCTGATGGGTTGGCTGGTGGGCATGCCGTACTTCTGGGTCAACCAGTGGTGGCTGGGCCAGATGGTGACCGACCCCGGCAACGAGTGGATCATCTTTGCGATGTTCGCGTTCGTGGCGACGGCGCAGGCCTGCTTTTTCGGGTTTGCGGCGATGCAGGCGCGCTGGCTATTGACGCGTCAAGGATACTGGCCGATGCTGCTGGTGCCGCTGGTCTGGCTGGGCTTTGAGTTTGCGCACGAGTTTTACACGCCCGCGCCCTACCCCTGGCTGCCGCTGGGGCTGTCGCTCGCGGACTTCACGTTGTTTGCCCAGACCGCCGATATCTGGGGCCAGTACGGCCTTACCTTTTCGTGCGTGTTTTTCGCGCTGGGCCTGAGCGTCGCGGTCGGGCTGGACGGCCCGGCGGCAAAACTCACACGCCGCACCGAGTTGGTCTTTCGCCGCGTGCTGCCGGGCGCCGCGCTGGTGCTGGTGCTGCTGGGCTGCGTGTACGGTTTTGTGCGCATCCGCCAGATTGAGGCGCGCGAAACCGGCGACGGCCCGCTGATCGCCTGCGTGCAGGGCAACCTGGCGCAGGAGGTCAAGGTCAGCAATGATCCCGAGCGCCTGCCCAAGTCGTGGGCTGAGCACATGCAACTCACCGAGCAGGGCGTGCAACAGGGCGCCGAGCTGGTGTGCTGGGCCGAGACCATGCTGTTCGGCGGCACCACCCGCGATGGCCTGATGCGCGGCAGCCCGGAACTGGCGGCGCCGTACTTTCCCGACAACATCCCCGACCAGCGCCTGCTGAACAGCGGCTGGTACCCCGGCAACTTGCGCGCGCGCATTTACTACGACCTGAAGACGCCGATGCTGGTGGGCGCGATCACCGAGATCCCGCAGCAGGAGCGCATCCACGCCTGGAAAGACTATGAACGCGGCGGCCGCGTGTATAACACCGCGCTGCTGTATGACGCGCAGGGCAAGCCCGTTGCCAGCTACGACAAGCGCTACCTCGTGCCCGGCGGCGAGTACATACCCCTTGAGAACCTTGAACTTGCGGGCTGGGCGCCTGTCCGCGACATCGTTGAAGGTTACAGCCAGGGCCTGCAGGGCTACACCAGCCGCGTGGAGCCCGGCCTGCGCACCACCACGTTCCGGCTGCCCGGCAAGGCCGAGCGCCTGAAGGGCCGCGCGTGGGCGTTTACGACAACGATCTGTTACGAGTACGCCTGGCCCGGCTGTTACATTGAGCTGCACGAGAAGCCCGAGCGCTACCCGGACTTTCACATCAACATCAGCAACGAGGGCTGGTTCAAGGAAAGCGCCGAGCTAGACCAGGCGGTGGACTTCTGCCGTATCCGCTGCATTGAGTCGCGCGTGCCGATGGTGCGCGCCACCAACACCGGCATCACCTGCACGATTGACGCCGCCGGCCGAGTGCGCGAGCTGTTTACCGTAAACGGCAAAGACCGCGAGGTGGGCGGCGTGATGCTCGCGCGGCCCGACGTGCTGGATGAGCCGCAGGCGACGATGTTCGTGTTGCTGGTGAACCGCGGGCTGGGCTGGCTGGGCATGCTGCTGCTGGCGCCGGTTGCGCTGGCGATGGTGGCGGGGCGCATCCAGGAGCGCATGCGTCGCAAGCGTGTGGCGTCGGCGCAGGCGGAAGCCAAACCGGGGACCGGGTCATGAAGCTGGCGCTGCTGCTGCTGTCGTTATGCGGCGCGTTGCACGCGCAGGACACTGCGTTGCTGGAGCGCGCGCGCGGCGCACTGCCGTACCTGGGTTCAGGCGTGCCTGAGCTGCGGCGCGGCGCCGAGGTCGTCGTTGAGAATGCCGCGCCCAAGCATTTCGAAGCACTCGAGAACGAGCTGCCGGGCCTGCCGCGGCCCGCGCGGCAGAGCCTGTTCCGGATTCTGGCCGGCACGGACCACTCGCGGCGCATCCCGTTGTGCGTGAACATGCTGTGCGACCCCGACGTGCTGCGCATGGAGCGCATCCATGCATGGCGCGCGCTGCTGCGAGTGCCTGCCGACGAGCTGTTGCGCGAACTGGAGCGCCGCCTTGCCGAAGAAACCGCCGGCGACTACCGGCGCGTACAGTTGTGCGGCGTGCTGGGCACATTGTCCAGCGCACGCGCGCAGGGCCTGGCGGAAGCCATGCTCGAAAAGGCCACGCCCGGCAGCATGCTCGCGTTTGCCGCCGAAGACGCCGCGCTGCGCAGCACATTTGCCGGCAGCTTCGGACAACCGGCGTGGGCGCGCTACCAGGCGCGACGGGCCGGCGCGCCCAAGGCCACGCTGCGCCAGTTGCTGGCGCTGCTGGACGACCTTGCACAGCCGCGAGCCTCAGACCGCGCCGAAGCCGCCCGGCAGCTGACTGTCGCGATCGGCGGTGACGAGCGTGTACTGCTGGCGCTGGCGCGCAGCCCCCTGCCCGAGCGCGCGGCATTTGCGCTCACGCGCCTTGCCGCGAACCCGCCGCGCGAGCTGGCGCTGGCGGCACAGGCCGTGATGCTGGACCTCACAATCACAGCCGACCAGACCGTCGCGCTGCTAGCCATGGACGTCGGCATCGCGGGCCGACCGCCGACCAGTGATGAACTTGAGCAGTTGCGCCCGATTGTGGGGCGCGACGCGATGGCACGGTTTGAGTCAATCCTTGAAGGCATGGCCCGCGGCGGCAACCTGGCTGACTTGCGCGACAACAACCGGCGCCTGTCCGCCCGTCTGCGCCCGCTGCTATTGCGGCGCGGGCCGGCAGACCCGGAAGTGCGCCAGCTATCCGCTGAGCTGGGCAGCGTGCGCGCCAGGTTGCAGGCGCTTGAGCAGGTGTGGGCCAACGGTTGGCGCCGCGAGTTTGAATCCTCCATTCTGGCCGCCCGGGAAGACTGAGCCATGCCGCAACGCTACGGGCCGCCTGACGGCGACGCCGAAATCCGGCACTACGCGGGCATCGTTGCCGTAACCTTTGCCGGCGAGTTGCCCGCCTTCGAAGACTGGGTGCGATCTTTCGGGCCTGATTTGCGCGTGCTGCGCGACCAGGGCGTGGTCGCCGGCCTGACCATCTATCGCATGGGCCAGTACTTCGGCGGCAAGAGCGTCCCGACGTGGGGGATCGCCGGGGTCGCGGTGCCGCCGCACCTTCGCGGCAGCGGGCTGGGCCTTGAGCTGATGCGCGCCAACCTGCACGAGAACTTTGAGCACGGCCCGCCGCTCAGCACGCTTTACCCAGCCGCGCCCGCGCTGTACCGCAAACTGGGCTGGGAGTTCGCCGGCACGCGCACGCTGCTGCGCATGCGCCTGTCGGACCTGCCTGCCGAGGACAGCGACGCGAGCGTGCGGCCTGCCGCCGACAGCGACGAAGCCGCGATCCGCGAGCTGTACCGTGGACTCCATGCGGGCCTCAACGGCTGTCTCGACCGCAGTGAAGCAATCTGGCAACGCCTGCGCCGGGCGCCGCGCGAGACGCCCGTGATGCAGTTCGTGGCCGAGCGTGAGGGCCGGATCGCGGGCTACCTGATGTACCTGCAGAAGCGTGACGTTCCGGGCCGCTTCTCATTTGATGTGGTCGTGCGCGAACTGGTGGCCGCAGATGCGGGCGCGGCCCGGTCACTGTTGGCGATGCTGGCAAGGCATCGCAGCGTGGCGCGCGAGGTCACGTTGCCCGCATCGCCGCACGACCCGCTGTTGCATGAGGTGCTGCGCACACAGGAGATTCCGGTTGAGTCACACATGGGCTGGATGCTGCGGGTGGTGCGCCCCGCGGAAGCCCTTGAATCGCGCGGCTACAGCCCGCACGTCGCCGCCCGCGCCTGCGTGGAGATTCACGATCCTGAGCTGCCGCAGAACTGCGGTACCATCACGCTGGCGCTGGAAGGCGGCGAGATGCGCGCAAGCAAGGGTGGCAGCGGCCCGCGCCTGGACGTGCGCGGCCTGGCTGCGCTGTATGCCGGCCACCTGTCACCCGGCGAGTTGCGCGCCGCCGGCCTGCTTGCCGGGAGCGCCAAGCATGACGCTGCGCTGGCGGCGATGTTCGCGGGCCCGTCACCCTTCACGCCCGACTTTTTCTAGCACGCTGCGATACAGCGCGGCGTAGGCGGCGGCCGTTGCCTGCGGCGTGAAGCGCGCGGCGTTGGCCAGCCCCTTCTCTGAAAGGTCGCGGCGCAGCCCGGCGTCGTTCAGCACGCGGGCCACCGCCTCACGGATGGCGCCGGTATCGTTCGGGTCAACCAGCAGGGCAGCGCCGCCGGCAACCTCGCTCATCGGCATAACTTGCGAGGTCACGACCGGCGTGCCGCACGCCTGTGCCTCAATGATCGGCATGCCGAAGCCTTCATACGTTGAAGCAAACATAAGCGCCCACGCGCGGCGGTACAGCGCGGCCATACTTGACGCGTCAAGATTCTCGATCGCTTGCAGATCCAGCCCGCGGGCAAGCCGCTCCTGCCCATCGTCCAGCCGGCCGACGACCATGACCTTCACGTCAAGGCCGTGCAGCGCGGGCAGGGTGCGCGAAAGGTTCTTGTTGGCGGCTGTACCGACCAGCAGCAAGGTCGGTGCGGTTGCTCGGGCCGCCGGGTCAGGCGCAAACTCCGGGTTGGCGCAATTGGGCACGACAGTGATGGCATCGGCTGGTACGCCGGCCACCGTCGCCAGTTCATCGCGCGAAAACGCCGAGATTGTGCTGATTGCTGCCACCCGTGCCGCCGGCAACGAAAACCACAGCTTGCGCAACAGCCAGCGGCGAAGGCCCGACTTGCCGCGCAGTACGCCGCAGTCATGGACCGTCAGCACCGTTCGCGCTCCCGGCAGCGTCAGCGCCAGGAAGTGCACGTCGCCCGCAATGTGGTACAGATCGGCCTTGAGGCCGCGCGCCCACGCCAGTGCGCGCAGTCGCGGGATCAGGCCGCGGCTTGGGTGCGGGCAGACGGCAACGCGCGGCTTCAGGTCAGGCTCGCTGGCAGCGCGCACCTGTTCAAACAGCACTTCCATGCTGTGGTGACCCATGCCGGGCTTGCGCTGGATGTGCACGACTTTCGCCTTCGGCGGCAAGGACACAAACGTGCGTAAGTAGCCGCGCTCGAAGGCTTCCAAGCCCCAGCGCCGGTGCGCTTCCTCGTGCCACTTTGTTGCGTCAATCGTGCGTGCCGACTGTGACTGTGCGGCTGCGGCCAGTGCGTCCACGTCGCCGACCGGCACTGCCTGCCCGAACTGTAGGCCAAGCCACTCGCGTACGCCGCCAGTGTCATAGGCGGCGACCGGGCAGCCGGCGGCAATCGCCTCCGGCCCGACCATGCCCCACGTTTCGTAGAGGCCGCTGGGCAGCAGCAGGCACGATGCCTCCGCATAGGCGCGCGCCAGTGCGTGCTGGTCGCTGTGGCCGTGGAAGACGGCGTTCACGCCGTGCCTTGATGCCAGGTCTTCCAGCGCCGGCTGCTCTTCGCCTTCGCCGTGCAGGTGCAGCTCACTGCCGGCCATGCGGGCGGCGGCCAGCACCGCGTCGCGAACACCCTTGGGCCGCGACAGCCTGCCGACGTAGAGCAGGCGGCTGGGTATGCGTTGCGCGGCGACTTGTTGCGCGACCAGTGGCGGGTGCAGCAGCGCAGCATTGGTCGCCGCGCCGATGGTGCCGAGAAACAAGTCGCGCATCGAGGCGCTGTTGAACACGACCAGGTCCGCGATCTCGGCGATTGTTCGCGTGACCGGCCCTCGCGTGAACGCCCGCAGGCGCTGCTGCATCGGGAACGCTGTGCCGTCGGGCAGCGACATGCAGCCTTCAAAGGCATGCACGCCGATGCAGCCGATGCCGGGGTTGCGGTGGCAGGGTTGGCCGCTGCGGGGCAGGTAGCGGCCCAGCGCCGGGCAGGTCAACTCAGGCGTATGCACGAACACGACCTGGCGCAACTTGCCCTTGAGTGCGCTCATCAGGTCAAGCGGGGCCAGCCGGTGGTATTCAACGCGCCCGGCAAACGCAGCAACCTCATGGGCAAGCTCGCGCACAGCGGAGGCGCGCTGGAACCAGCCAATCGGCGACATCGCCTCGCTGAGCGTGCGGCCGCACGGCTGGACCGGAACGCCTTGAAACTCGCGGACGCTGCCCGGTGCATCCTGCGTAAACAGGCGCACCTCAAGCCCGAGTCGCTGCTGCACGCCGATCAACCGTTGCAGATAGACCTCGGTGCCGCCGCGGGTCAGTACCGAGGGCGTGACGATGGCGATGCGCCTATCCATCGGCGCACCCCAGTACATCGCGCCAAGCGACCTCGAACTGTTGCTCGCTGCAATGCTGCCGCACATGCGCGTGCGCGGACTTGCCCATGGCGGCCAGCGCGCCGCGGTGTTTCGCCAGGCGCTCAATGGCATCGGCAGCCTGCTTGACCAATGCGTCCGCGGGCGCCGCGTCGAGCAGCACGCCGTTGGTGCCGGCTTCAATGTGCTCTGGGATCGCGCCGACGGCGGGCACCAGCGGCACACAGCCGCGCGCCATGGCCTCAAGCATTGCCATGGGCAGACCTTCGCGCTGGGACGTCAGCAGCAGGACGTGCGCCTGGTCGTAATGCCGTGCCAGTGCATCGGCATCGGTGACCAGCCCTTCGCGGCGCACGCCGGGCAGGTCGGCAGCGATTTCGCCGACCGCGACGAATTCGGCCGTCGTGTTGCGCCGCGCGACTTCGGCTGCGACGGCAGCCACAAGGTGCACGCGCTTTTCCGGCGTGTCGCGGCCGACGTACAGCACACGCAGCGGTC
Source organism: Planctomycetota bacterium (assembly GCA_019636195.1). Classification (GTDB taxonomy): domain Bacteria; phylum Planctomycetota; class UBA8742; order UBA2392; family UBA2392; genus JADJRK01. The sequence continues at coordinate 157,881 of JAHBYA010000007.1, forward strand.
CGCCCGGCTTGTCGGGTGGGGTAGCCGGCGCCGGGACAGCGTTGGGGATGACGCGGATGTGCGCCAGCAGCGACTCGGGCCAGCCGAAGGCTTCGTACAAAGTAGCGAACTCAGACTTGATGCGTTGCGACAGGACAACGCGGGCGTTGAGGCGGCCGGCGACCGGCATGCTGAAGTGTTCAAACTCAACGCCGAAGTTGTGGATCAGGTCAACGCAGCGCACGTGTGCGCCAAAGTACGGCAGCAAGCGGTAGAAGAAGTGGCTGAAGGCGCCGAAGACGACGGGGTGCTTCGCGCGATTGATCTCGGCGGCGATGCGCGCTTCATTGAAGTATTCGCGCACGCGTGAGCGGCGGCGCGGGTGCAGGATGTACGGTTTGCAGTGAGCTTCAAACAGCGGCAACAGCGCCGCGCCGCGGGGCGGCTCGGTGAACACGACCACAGGGTTGCGGTCGGCGACGGCCTTGATGATCTGCGCGTGGACGCGCTCGGCGCCGCCCATGTCAGGCGTTGCAAAGAAACAAAAAAGCTCGCGACCCCGGAAGCGATTGGCCAGCACGCCGGCCAGAAACCCCGGCGGGGCCAGCAGCATGCGCGCAAGGGTGGCAGGCAAGCTCAAAGGCCCATCTCCCGCGTGATGATCGCCGCACTGCGTTTCCAGTCAAACGGCGCCATGGCTGCATGCAAGGCGGCTGGGTCAGGCGCAGGAAAGCTCGCCGGGTCAGCCAAAGCCGCGGCCCATGCCTCGACCGATGCATCGGCCGTAAAGCGCAGGTGTGGCAAAGCCAATCTTTGCAGTTCCCTGAGCGGATTGCAGAGCATGGGCCGACCGGCAATGCCAAACTCGACTACGTTCAGCGGCGTCGCGTCGTGGGTCAAGGGCCGTAGCTCATACGGGTGGACTCCCGCGTCGCATGCCAGGAAATAGGCTGGCACTTCGTCTGGCGAAACCGGCCCGACTGCGAAGATGCCGTCTCCGCTGAGTCTTTCACTGCCTGGGCCAACGACGAGCAGCGCAAGCTGAAGACGCGTTCTCCTGGCGACTACGAAAGCGCGGGCAAGGGCCTCCTTGCCGTCAAACCCCATGTTGTGGTTGCCGATAAACCCGATTACGAAGCGATCTGACAGCGCGTGAGCCTCGCGTAGGCGGGCCCCATCAGCGTTGGAAAACCTGCCAAAGCGTTCAAGTGGAACGCCATTAGGGGCGTAAGCTGCCTTGCGGCCGGTCAGGAACTCGGCGTGGTCACACAAGCTCAGGCTTGATGCGCTGAACGTGTCGCAATTGCGCATGGCGTCGCGCAGAAAGGCACGGCGCGACCGGCCGCTGATGGTGTCAGGCCACTCGTCATGAAAGTTGTCGACCAGGTCAAAATGCGCGTGCCAGTCACGTCGCGACTTCGGCGGCGGCACAAAGAAGAACGGGCTGCTCAGAAACACATGGCTGCACGAGAACCGTCGCAGCGCATTCTGCAACCTGCGCAGATTAGAGGCCGCCCCCAGGCGGTTCAGGACCGGGCCGGTGGCACCGGTGATGCGCATCCGAAAGCGCGAGAGCGGACCGTCTTCAACGACACTGGTCGCGCATGCCCACAGTTTGGCGCGCATGCGCAACTTTCCCCATAGTCCTTGGGGTGCGCGGGGAAGCGCGTCACTGCGGTCCAGCGCAAACACATCGGCGTGCTGCGAGATGCATCGGGCAAGTTCAACTTCGCGTACGCGAATGTCCTGCGCAAACATCATTCGCCCCACCCACAGCACGCGGGGCCTCGCGGAGGAGGGGCTGGCAGTGACACTCATGACTTCAACCCCCGCAGGCGACGCGTCAGGCGCAGTACGGGCCCGGGCGTGAGTGCGCGCAAACCGGCCCAGCAGCCTGCCTTGGGCTTCAGGTGCAGCAGTTTCAGCGCTGTGCGTAGGCTCTTGAATGGCATGCCCTGTGCCTTGTACGCGCCTGCCAGCCGCGCGAGTTGCTCGGCGTAGGCGGCAGGCTCAGGCGCGCCGTAGTGCTGTTGCTGCACCCGCATGGTTGCTTCCTGCACTTCTGCTACTTTGGTGTTAGTGAGGGTGCCGGTGTGGTCCGTCACCGTGTACAAGACCCGCGCTAGTCGCCGCAGCTTCGTGATACGAGACAGTCGCACCCACAACTCGTAGTCTTCTGCGAGGTGGTACTCCGGGTTAACGCCACCGCTTTGAGTCCATGCATCCCTTCGTATCAAAAAACACAAGCCCACTACGTTGCGCTCAGCCATTTCGTGCAGCGGTCCGGTACGCACGACACGGGCCGGAGCACCTGCCCCCACGAGTTCATAGTCGGCAAACATCACGCCGGAGGGGGGATCTAGCGCAAGCTCGCGCGCCAAGGCCTCAAGCGCGCCGGGCTTGAAGAGGTCGTCATCTCCTTTCCACATCATCAGCTTCCCGGAGGACTGCTTCATTCCGGTGTTGATTGCGCGCGAAAGACCTTCATTTTTCTGTTCAATGACGCGCAGTCTTGAATCGCCGGCGAATTCGGCCAAGACAGTCGCCGATTCGTCGGTGCTGCCATCATTCACAACGATCAACTCCAGGTTTGCGTAGCCTTGCTCCAAAGTGTTGCGCACTGCCGTGCGCAACATGCTCGCGCGGTTGAAAGTGGGCATCACCACGCTTACCTTTGGTCGCTCCACACTTGTCAACCAGCTGTACAACGCGGCTTCCCGCGCGTCGATGGCGGCTGAATCGTAGGTCTCACTGGCGGCGCGGGCCGGCGCAGCCAGCCTTGCGCGGGTTGCGGGCTCGGCGACTTCAGCTATCGCGCGTGCGATGTCGGCAGCACTTTCGGGGTCACATAGAAGTCCGTCCCAGCGTTCGGTCACGAGCTCGCTCATGGGTGCACGGTTTGAAGTAACCACCGGCAGGCCACAAGCCAATGACTCAATAATGCATGTGCCAAATCCTTCAAACAGACTCGGCAGAATGAACGCATCCGCCCATCGGTACCAGCGCGGCAATTCAGCGTTGGGCACGGCCTCAATGTGGGTGGCAAACGGCCATTCCCGCCAGTCCCGCCCGCTGTGCCCAATGTGCACGAGAATCAGCCCGGAGTTCTGTTTGCGGGCGGCTTCGCATGCCTTGAGCAACCGGTCCAGGTTCTTCTGCGCCACGTCGCGGGCCACGCATAACAACTTTGGGCTGCCGTCGGGCCCGGGGGCGGTCTCGCCTTCGGGCGAGAACAGTGCCCGATGGACGCGATTGGGCACGGTGACGACCGCGGCTGGGTCAGCGCCGGCAGCGATCGCGCGTGCAGCTACTTCGTCGGACACAGCCATGAGTAAACGACCGCGTTTCAGCACCGCGCTGCTGTAGCCGATCACGTTGTGAATGCTGCACAGCACCGGCACGTTCAGTTGCCCGGCCAGTTCCTGCGCCAGCCAGCCGCTCCAGCGCACACCATAGGCCCGGATGCAGGTCGGCCCGAACTCCTTGATTTCTTTCAGCCACTCTGCGGGTACGCCGGGCCAGCCGTGCCCGATCTCGTCGCCCATCACCGTGTTGAAGTCAGCGCTCTGTACCGCGACCAGCCACGCCTCAAGCGCGGGGACTCTGGGCAGGTGCAGCAGCCTGTGCGGCATGCCGGGCCAGTCGCCGCCGCGGCCCCAGTCAATCAGTGCAACGTCGTCAAAGAAGCCCGCGGGGTTGTAGTACGCGGCCTTGGTTGCGGCGTCGGCGCCGGCTGCATGCAGCTCAGAGGGCAACTCCTCGGTGATAACCAGCAGTCGTCGGCTCATGTCGTCTTTTCAGCGGGCGCAAGCGCACTCCAGCGTTGGCGCACATCAACCAGGCCGCGCTCGTCGCTCCAGTCTGGCCGGGTGCACTCGATTCGCGCGATGCCGTCGCGCACGTACAGCGGGTTCAAGCGTCCGCCCTCAAACAGATAGGCCTTGCAGCGGTATTGGCCGGCGGGAAGGTGCAGCGCCTCAAGCTCGACTTCGACAGCGCCTGCGCCCTCCAGCGTACGACCGGCAAAGGCGTCTGAACTCCACAGGTGGACAAGATAGCCCTTGCTGGTCAGGCTGAAACGCGGGTCGTCATGGAACAACGTCAGCGCGAACACCGGGTCCTGAACCCGCGAGCGAGCCTCGTAGCCAAAGCGCACGCTGACAGCCTGCCCCGGCGTTACGCAGGCCACCGGCTGACCGCCCGCCAGCCACTCTACGGATGTGATCTCCGCGATCGGCTTGCCGTCATCACCGGCTACGAACCCGACATCGTCGGCGCGCGGGTCGCGTGACGCGCCGCTTTCAGCCAGGTAGCGGTTGATCACTTCCAGCGGCTCGCCCAGTGCAACCATGCGGCCATCGCTCAAGTACAGCGCACGGTCGCAACCCCGGATGTTGTTCATTTCATGGCTGACAATCACGACCGCGCCGCCCTGCTTGCGCTTGCGGGCAATCCAGTCAAAGCACTTGAGCTGAAAGCTGGTGTCGCCGACCGCCAGCACTTCATCCACCAGCAGCACGTCGGTATCAGCGTGAGCCGCGACGGCAAACGCCAGCCGCGCGAACATGCCGCTGCTGTAGTTCTTGACCGGCATGTCCATGAACTCGGACAGCCCCGCGAACTCAACGATGCTGTCGTAGCGCGCGCGAACCTCGCGCTGCTTCAGCCCCAGGATACTGCCGTTGATGAACACGTTTTCGCGGCCGGTGAGGTACGGGTGAAACCCCGCGCCAAGCTCGATCAACCCGCCCACGCGGCCGCGCACGCGCACATGGCCGCGGTCGGGCCGCAGGATGTTGAACAGCAGCTTGAGGATTGTGCTTTTGCCCGCGCCGTTGGCGCCGATCACGCCCAGCGTCTCGCCACTCGACACGTCAAGCGTTACATCGCGAAGCGCCCAGAACTCATGCTCGCGCAGGCCGTCCTTGCGCTGCTGCGCAAGGCGCCGCGGCAGCGTGAACAGCAACTCAGCCAGCGTCTTTACATGATAGCCGCGGGCGAAGCGTTTGCTGGCGTGGTCAAGCGTGATCAGGGGCTCGCTCATGCCAGCTCCCCGAACACGCGTTCAACACGCCGGAACCAGCGCCATGCCAGCAGCGCGAACACCACGCTGAGCAGCGCCGCGAACCAGAACTCCGGGGCCAGCCCCCGGCCCATGATCAAGCCGCGATAGCTGTCAAGGATCGGCGTCATCGGGTTCAGCCACACCAGCCAGTCAAAACCGCCGCCGCGCGGGATCGGGTACACCACCGAGCTCGCGAACATCCACAGCAGCACGCCCACCTGCAGCATGTACTGCACGTCGCGATACAGCAGGTTGGCCGCGCTGAGCACCAGCGCGCACCCGACGCCGAACACCAGCTGCACCAGCAGCACCACCGGCAGCAGCGCCAGCCCGACCTGCGGCGCGACACCGTACCACGCCATCAGGCCAGCCAGCACCAGCGATGCCACCGCGAAATCGACCAGCGCCGAAAGCACAGCCGAAAGCGGCAGCACTTCGCGGGCAAAGTACACCTTGGTCACCAGCGCGCGGTTGCTGACCAGGCTTTGCGCGCCGTGCGTCACGATGTTGGCGTGCAACTGCCAGGGCAGCAGGCCGATGTACGCGAACAGCGGGTACGGAATGCCATGGGTCTGCACCTCTGCCACGCGGCTGAACACGTACGTGAACACCAGCATCAGTGACAGCGGCAGCGCGACAGCCCAGCCCACACCCAGCAGCGTGTGTTTGTAGCGCACGCGCACTTCGCGCATGGCCAGCGCGACAATCAGCTCGCGGCGCGCGGCAACCTCAGAAATCTCTGCGGCTATGCCCATGGTTGCGCCATTATAGCTGCGGCCTGTGAAAGCGCCCCCACGCCACCTGCGAGTAGCCGCTGCTTTCGTCGCGGCCCTCGACTGGCCCGTAGTGCCGCGCCAGGTGGCGAGTAAAGCGCTCGCGCGAAAACGCCCGCACATGATGCGGGTCTTCCAGCCAGCCGATCGGCACACTGGCCACCCAGCCCGCGCCTTCAGCCAGGTGCGGCCGGATTGCGCGCAGCATGGCCGCCTCTTCGTCCGGGTAAAGGTGCTCGATCAATTCGCACAACACAACCGTGTCAAACTTGCGGCCTGCCGGGAACTGAAGCTTCGTCATATGCGCAGCCATGGCGTGGACTTTGGGCAGGTTGCGGGAGCGCAACTCGTTGATCGCTTCGTTGAACCCGTCCACCGCCGTCACTTCCGTGACCTCGTCGCGGCCGGCGATCCAGCGCGTCATGTTGCCCATGCCGCACCCCAGCTCAAGGACGCTGCCGCGCGTGCGGCCCACCGAAACACTCATGCGCGCGAAGTAGTCAGGGTATGCCGCGGCTGTGTCGTCCCACGACAGCTCCATCCATTGCCGGTGGCGCACGGCGGATTCCGGCTGGTGCACCCACTGGTTGCGGTCAATGCGGTTGCGCAGCAACAGCCAGCGCATGTGCAGCGTCAGCGGTCGCAGTGTAGGTCGCAGCCAGGCGTAGAAGCCCATGAACGGATTGTGCAGTGAACGGCGCCGCGGCTCAATCACCCCAGAACCAGGTTTCCGTTGCGCCGCCCTGCTGGGTAGCAGAAATCTCGCCTTGCAGGTACCCGCCGGCGATCACCATGCGGTCAACATCCCAGGTGGCGGCATGGGCCCAGCGCGGCTGGGGACGAGCAACGGTGCCCGGTGACTCGGTCCAGTGGTCGGTGGCGAGGTTCAGAATGAAAGTGCGGCTTTCGGCGCTGGTGCTGTAGCCGCCGCTGACAATCATGCGCTGACCAGCTGGATCGATCACCGCCGAGTGATAGTACAGCGCCCCCGGCAGGGTGCCTGTGGCAGCCAGCGGCGCCCATGCGCCAGCACCCGCCAAGTCCAGCACGAAAGCATCCGAAAGCGGACTGGTGCCGCCCGTGTTGCCGCCATGAACGATCAAACGATTGCGCGGCGGATCGTAGGCCATGATGCCCGAGAAGCGCTCACTGGGCGGCGTTCCGGTCGGTGTCATGCGCGACCACGTAAGGGATGCAATGTCCAGCGCGAACAGGTCATTGCTGCGCGAGGCCGTCGGGGTCTGCCCGCCGAAAATGATCATGCGCCCGCCCGCAACCACCGCACGGTGATTGGTGCGGCCGTCCGGGTAGTCGATGTAGTTTTGGGCCAGTTGCACCCAGTGCTCGTTGCCCGGGTCAAGCACGAGCGCCCACAACTCATCGACAATGCTGGCGGCGCTGTAATCGCGGCGTCCGCCGTACATCAGCATGCGCGGCGGGCTGACCGAATCGTCGTACACCATGCTGGCTGCGCGCCGCGCGGAAGGCCCGGGGCCCGCGTTCAGGGCTGACCACTGCGCGACCGGGCCGGACATGTCCAGTTGCCACAGGTCGGCGTTGTGCACGCCGCCGCCGAGGCCGCCGAACGCGACCAGGCGCCGCCCCACGGGGTCGTACGCGCTGGCTGAAGTTACGATCGAAGCGGGTGTGTCACCCTGGCCGATCTTGGCCCAGCCGGCAATCGGGTTGTTCGCGTCAATGTGCCACATGTCGGAGGCGCCACGGTTGTCCATGAACCCGAAGCCGACATACAGGTCGGCGCCGTCGTTGCATGCTGCACCGTAGTAGCGGGCCTGCGGCGCGGAGCCCATGACCGGCATGGGCGTCCAAGTCGTGAAAGCGCCGCCGACGTTGAGTTCCCACAACTCGGCGTTGGCGCCGTTGGCGTCGCCGCCGTGCAGCCAGATGCGCGTGCCGTTGGCGTCCGCTGCGTGGCTGAAGCCCTGGCGCCCCGAGGGTATGGGCGCAAACAACGCCGAGCGGTTGGTCCAAGCCTCCGTGCCCGGGTTGAGGCTGAGCGTCCAGACGTCGTTCAGGAACGCGCTGGAGCTGCGCCCGGCAAAAATCACCATCCGGTCGTTCACCGCGTCGTAGCTGGCGCCGTGGCCGTAGCGCGCGACAGGCGCGGGGCCCGCGGCTGGCATGACCTGCGTCCAGGTTGCGCCCGTGATGTCATAGGCCCATACGTCGGCAACAATGCCCGGCGCGCGGCCGCCGAAGACAATCAGGCGATTGCGCAGGCTGTCATACACCATGCTGTGCAGGTCGCGCGCCGCCGGCCCGGCGCCGGCCAATGCCGTCCATGCCCCCGTGGCCATGTTGAGCGACCATAGCTGGCTGGTGCTGCCGCCTGCGGGCTGGCCGCCGCCGTGCACGAACATACGGTTGCCGGCAACGTCAATCGCGCGCGCGGGATACACGGTCGGTACAGGCGCGCTGCCGGACGGCGCAAGTCGCGCCCACTGGCCGCCGGGTGTGCTGCGGTCCAGTGCCCAGACGCTGCCGTAGTACGCCACATGCCCCTTGCCGCCCCAGGCCAGCACGCGGTCGCCCGCGCCGTCGTAGCCCATCACGCCGCCCCAGCGCCCCTCCGGGCCGGTGCTGTCGCTTTGTGCCTGCATGCTGCTCTGCCATGTGGGGGCGCCGGACACATCCAGCACCGAGACTTCCGCCCCGACCAGGCCGGCACCGTTCACGCCGCCGTAGAACAACAACCGTGAGCCGTCATACACGCCGCCGCCAACCACGCGTCCAAGCGCGGCGTCATTGTCGGCGGCGACCTGGGCCCATAGCGGCGCACCGGAAAGGTCCAGCACCCAAGCGTCACGCTGCGCCGTAGATCCGCGGTAGCCGCTTTGCAGGGCCAGCACACGGTTGGTTTCGTCGAACGCCCAGGTGGTAAAGTAGCGGCCCAAAGGCGCCGTGCCGCCCGCCGCCAGCGAAGACCAGGCAAGCGTCGCGAGGTCAAGCTGGTGAATGTCGATCAGGTCCGTGCTGCCCGCGCGGCCCCCGACAATGACCATGCGGTCGCCGGCGGGGTCATGGATGCCGATGTGCCCGAAGCGCGCCGACGGCGATGTACCGCCGGGCGAAAGCGGCGACCATTCGCCGTGGGTCGGGCTTGACGTGTCAAGGTCAAGCGCCCACACGTCATTGGTCTGCGCCGCGCCCAGGCCGCCGAACAGCACAGCTCGCTGCCGCATGCTGTCATAGATCATGACGCCGCTGCGGCGGGCCGATGGCGGCGCGGCCGGCGCCAGTTGCGTCCAGGACTCGGCGCCCCGGGCCAGGTTTAGCACCCAGGTGTCGCCCGCGACGCCCGTGTCCAGTTGGCCGCCGAACATCACCATCCGCTGGTTGGCGCTGTCATACACGGCGTGCGCATACTGGCGGCCCGCCGGTGCCGCGCCGGCAGGCGAAAGCGTGCGCCACCCGCTGTACTGCCCGCCTGACATCTCAAAGGTCATCACCGTGTTCAGCTTGTCCCCGTCGCGCCGCCCGCCGAACACCACCACCCGGTTGTTCGGCGCGTCGAAGACCATCGTGTGCGAATACACGCCCGTGGCTTGCGCGCCCGGCGTCACGTGCTGTGCCCATCCGCCCTGCCGCGTAAGGTTGAATGCGGCGCTCGCGCCGGGCGTGCCCGACGGCTGGGGGGTAATCACCACGGAGTAGCTGCCGTTGACGTGCCGCTCGGTCGCGTAGGCGTCCCACTCAAATGTGAAAGGGGCGTTCGGCGCTATGCCATGGATTACGTTGCCCGTAAACGCGTGCCCGCCCGCCGAAGCCAGCACTGCCGGCCCCGGGTTTGCGCCGCCGGTGTAGGTCACGGCCACGTCGAACGGCCCCGGCAAGCCGGTGTTGACTTGCGCGGTTACGGCTACGGGGCCGCCGTTATCGGGGCCGACAGCCAGGATCGCACCCGCAGTGGCCGAGGTGCCGGTACCCTCAAGCACAATCACCGTAAGCTGGGGCCCGCCGCCGTCGTTCCATGTAATGTCGATGGTCATGCTGCGCGAGCCTGTCGTGGTGGGTGTGAACGTACCTGTGAAGCCGTAGGCCCCGCCGCCGCCGATCACGGTTGCCGGCGAAGGCAATGTCACGAGGTTCCAGTCGCCGGTGTGGCCGCTGGTTGCGACCGAGATGATGGTCAGCGGCCCAGTGCCGATGTTGTCCAGGTTATGCGGGATGGCCGGCGCACTCACGCCGATGTTCGAGCTGCCATAGTTGACCGGGCTCGCGGGTGTCGCAACCAAGGCGCCGGATGTTCCGGTGCCCTGCAGGACAATCACAGACAGTTGCGGCGCACCGCCGTCGTTCCAGGTCACTTCAATGCTCATGCTGCGGGCACCCAGCGCGGTGGGGCTGAACGTGCCGGTGAACGGGATGCTGCCGCTGGCGCCAAGAACAGCCGGAGTCGCCGGCAAGCCGACGAGGTTCCAGTCAGCGGTGTGGCCGGTGGTGGTGATGTTCGAGATCGTCAGCGGGCCGGTGCCGGAGTTGTCGAGTGTGTGGTTGGTGGCCGGCGTGCTGGTGCCGATGTTCGCACTGCCATAGCCGGTGGGGCTGGCCGGTGTGAACGTCAGGCTTCCGGATGTTCCGGTGCCCTGCAGGACAATCACAGCCAGTTGCGGTGCACCGCCGTCGTTCCAGGTCACTTCAATGCTCATGCTGCGTGGGCCCAGCGCGGTGGGGCTGAACGTGCCGGTGAACGGGATACTGCCGCTGGCGCCAAGAACAGCCGGAGTCGCCGGCAAGCCGACGAGGTTCCAGTCTGCGGTGTGGCCGGTGGTGGTGATGTTGGTGATCGTCAGCGGGCCGGTGCCGGTGTTGTCGAGCGTGTGGTTGGTGGCCGGCGTGCTGGTGCCGATGTTCGCGCTGCCGTAGCCGGTGGGGCTGGCCGGTGTGAACGTCAGGCTTCCGGATGTTCCGGTGCCCTGCAGGACAATCACAGACAGTTGCGGTGCGCCGCCGTCGTTCCATGTGATCTCAATGCTCATGCTGCGTGGGCCCAGCGCGGTGGGGCTGAACGTGCCGGTGAACGGGATACTGGCGCCGTTGCCCAGCAAGGCGGGCGTGGCCGGCAGGCCGACCAGGTTCCAGTCTGCGGTGTGGCCGGTGGTGGTGATATTCGTGATCGTCAGCGGGCCGGTGCCGGAGTTGTCGAGTGTGTGGTTGGTGGCCGGCGTGCTGGTGCCGATGTTCGCACTGCCGTAGCCGGTGGGGCTGGCCGGTGTGAACGTCAGTTGGCCGTAAGTCCCGTCGCCGGTGACCTGTACGTCAGTAGGTGTTCCCGGCACGCCGCCCGTGTTGCTGAAGAAGCGGATGATGCCGGTTCGCGGTCCGACGCCGCCCGGATAAAAGGCAAACTCAAAGTCAAACGTGCCGCTGACCGGGATCACGACCGGGTAAACCGGGCCCGTCACATCCACCCAATCAGTGCCGTGGGTACCTGCAAATGCCACAGCCGTGATCGTCAGCGGCGCGGTACCCGTGTTGGTCACCGTGTGAGTCACCGGGCTGAGCGTGCTGAGCTGACTCACGTTGCCCGTGCCGTAGTCAACCGGCCCCGGCGGTGTCGAAAGAATCCCCGACAGCGTCACGCCGGTACCGCTCAGCGGGTAGTCGAACGTCAAGCCTGTTTGCAAGCCGTTGTTGTAGGTTACGCGCAAGGCGGCTGTGCGCAATCCCAAACCGCCGGGCATAAAGGCAAGCGACAAGCCGTGGCTGGCGGCGTAGGGCACGACTACTGGTGCACCGCTGGGCCCGACAAAGCTCCAGTCCCCGGCATGAGTACCGACGATTGACAGGGCGGTCACGGCCATGGGCACCCCGCCGATGTTTGTAACCAGATAGGGCTGGTCGTTCAGTGGCGACGGCTGGCCGACGAGATTGTTGCCCCAGGCGGAAAGCCCGGTGACAGCGGGCAGCGCAGGCGGCGCATACTCGATCTGCCACGAAAGCAGGCTGCCGGTGTTGCCGGACTGGGCCACGCCACCCTGGTCATCAACAATCACAAGGGTCCATGTGCCCTGCGGCGAGACACCGTAGATGGCGTCAAGGTCCGCCCCGGCGTCTTCGGGCAGCCAATAGTTGCCGACAAACGGCGCCGCCCCGCCCGTAATCGGGATGGCGCCTGTGAACACCGGGTCAATGGCGCGCGTGAAATTGCTGTACACAAATGGAGCAGTCGCGCCGGTGCCGTAATCATCACCGTTGGCACCATTGTCGCTCGACAGCTCAATCGCGCCGGGCGGCCCGGCGCCGGTGTAGGGCGGGGCCCACGCAACGCCCGGCGGCAGAAGCCACATGTCGATGTCGCCGGTGCGCGTGTGATTGATGCGCACACCAACGCGGAATGCGGCCACAATCTCTGTGGTCGGAGGAATCACGATCGTGCTGGTGATGCCGTTGAAATTGCTGTTCGGGATCGCAAGCCCGCCGGGGTGTGTCGTGGTGAATACGCGCTGCGGCGAAAACGGGTGCGGCCCGAGGTTGACCGGAAGCACTGAGGTCACCGCCATGCTCGCGCTCACGTCGGCCGCCGCCCGGACCTCAAGGGCAAGCCATGTGTCGGCCGGCGCAGCCAAGATGTCCGCCGCAACAATCCAGTTTTCGCTCGTTGCCATGGGCAACAGTACGCCCGGCGTAAAGGTGACCGCGCCGCTCGCCATGACGCCTGTCGCCAGCAGTACGTCGCCGCCGTCCAGTTCGCCGTCGTTGTTTGTGTCCCGGTACAGCCGCATCGACGAGAAGTTTGCGGCCAGCGTGCGATCCGACACTTCACGGAACACGATGCTGTTTACGCTGACAGCCAGCGAACCTGTTGCGACCTCGATCTGCCCCATCACCGCGCCGCCGGTGCCGTACTGGAACGCCTCGCCGGGTTGATTGGCTGCGCCGGTGAGAATCCGCAACTCCGGCGCCAGCATTCCGCTGCCAAAGATGTTGAGCGGCGAAGTGGAGCCAGGCAAACCGCTGTCGTTGTGCACGACCTGCATGTCTGTGCTGCGCAGACCTGCGCCTGACGGCGTAAATGTCACTGTGAAATCGAGCGTGCCGCCGGGCGGAACGGCTGCAGGGAATGAGATTCCGCCCACCGCAAAGTCACCGCCCTGCCCGCCCACCATGTTGATGGCGCTGATGATCAGCGGGTAGTCGCCGCTGTTGCCAACGGTGTAGGTCTGCGGCGACGCCGGCGTGAACACCGGAGATGAGCCGTGGTCGGGGTTGCCCGCCAGCGAGGCCTTGGGGTGCGCCATGTACTGGATTTGCCAGCTGAGCAGCGTGCCGCCGTTGTTGCCCGCGGTGGCGTCGTCGTCCACGATCACCAGCGTCCAGTTGCCCGCAGGATTCTGCCCGTAGCGTGCGTTGAAATCGGCCTGGTCTTCCGGGAAATAGGCGGGCCTGAAAGTGAACGGCGCTTCGCCGGCCCCCTGGATCACACTGCGCGTTGCAGCCCAGGCGGCGTTGGGGTCGGTCGTGCTGCTGAAAAGCGTGTACACAAATGGACCGGTGCCGGTGCCGTAGTTCGCGTTGTTTGCGCCATTGTCGCTGCTGAGCTCAATTGCGCCCGCCGGCCCGCCGCCCGTGTACGGCCCGTTCCAGGTCACGCCCGGCGGCAGCAGCCACATGTCGATATCCTGCAGCCGGTTGTGGTTGATGCGCACGCCCACACGCAGGCTGGCCACGCGGTCACCCATCGAGGGCACGGTGATGGTGTCGAGCACGCCGATCGTCGTGTTGTTGACGATCACTTTGCCGCCCGCGGGCACGCTTGTGAACGTGCGCAGGCTGGCTATCGGGTGAAACCCCAGCACTACCGGGAACAACCCGAACTTGGTGGCGGGCCCGGCAACGGAAGCTGCCGCGCTGACTTCAAGTGTGATTCCTTCCGCGGCTGGCGAGGCTGCAACGTCCCCGACCACCAGCAGCGGCACAACCGCGCTGCCCGCGAGGTTCATGGCGGCGCCCAGCGTGAACGTGACGTTGCTGCCCGCCGGCGCCCCGGTTGCCAGCAACATGTCGCCGCCGTCCAGCGCGCCATCATTGTTCACGTCATGGTACAGGCGCGTGGCCGTGAAGTTCGCGGCGATGCCGACGCCCGACTGCGCCGTGAGTGTCAAGCCGGTCCACGATGTCGCGCCCAACGACTCGAGGCGCAACTGGCCCAGCACCTGGTCAGCCTGGCCGGGCACCGCAGGCGTACCGGGCAGGTCGTTGTCGCCTTGCCGTACGATCAGCCGCGGCGAAGGCAGCGGCATGTACTGAAGCTGCCACGAAATCAGCGTACCGGTGTCAACCGCCCAGCCGTCGGCAACGACGATCGTCCACGTGCCGCTTGGGTTGCCGCCGTACTGGGCGTTCCAGGCTGCCAGTCCTTCCGGGATCCACTGCGTCTGCGAGGTGAAGGGCGCCGCGGCCGCCTTTACCGATTGCGTGGCGGGCCAGGTGCCGTCAACGTTTGAGCTGAAGCGCGCGTAGGTGAAAGGCGCGCCGCCGCTGCCGTAGTTGTCTGCCGCGCCGCCGTTGTTGGTGGAAAGTTGCACCACGCCCGGCGGCGGCTCAATGACCGGGCCGTTGTTCAAGGTGGTGTAGGGGCCGGCCCAGGTGACTCCAGGCGGGATCAGCCAGATGTCGAGGTCGGCATCGTAAGTGTGGTTGATACGAATGCCGACGCGCAAGGCGCCAATGCGGTCGCCTGTGGCCGGTACGTTGATGCTGTTGGTGACACCAAACGCGTTATTGTCCGGGATGGCCAGATTGGGCGTGGACGTAAACGAAACCTGCGCGGCCAGCTGACCCGCAAGCGCGAACAACACCACGGCGACCAGAAATCGCCCCATCCGTCTCCCCGGTTTGCGGCCACAGTTTTCACAACCGTTGCCGTTGCGCAAGCACATGCCAGCCAACGCGACTACCTTAACATAAGCAGGTCCTAACCGTAGCCCATACTGGACGTCGCGTCAAGTAATTGCCCTTATTGCATAATTGCACACTAATCCTTGTGCAGATTGATCTTCCGTATAGGGTGCTGGCCAGTTCGTGTCAGTCCGATCGGCTCGCCAATGTGCGTTAGTCGTTGGCGGAAATCTTGTGAATAACAATACTTGCGCCAAATCGCCGCTTGCGGTTGTCGGCACCCTCGTGTACTTACATTGCCGGGGGAGCAATTGTCCGTTGATCCAGCCTGGGTTGTCGCCAGCCAACCCGGCAATGTCGTGCGCGACCTTGCCGGCGCGTTGCGCATTCCCGAGCACGTCGCCCGGGTGCTCTACAACCGTGGCGTGCGCGACAGTGATGCCGCGGCCCGCTTTCTGCAACCCAGCAGCCTGCACCTTGAAGACCCGTTTTCGTTTCGCCAGATGGATCGCGCCGTTGATCGCATCCGTGCCGCGCTTGCCGGCAACGAAAAGGTCATGGTCCAGGGCGACTACGATGTGGACGGCAGCGCCAGCGCGGCACTGCTGGTGAATTTCTTTCGCGTGCTGGGCCGCGAAGTTGAAGTCAGCATTCCCTCGCGCGCCGAAGACGGCTACGGCCTGAATGAGCGAGCCATTCGCCGCGCGGCCGAGTCAGGCGTGAAACTGCTCATCACCTGCGACAACGGCACCACCGCCCACAAAGAGATCGCGCTGGCCGCTGAGCTTGGCATCGACACCATCGTCACCGACCACCACACGGTCGGCGAGACATTGCCGCCGGCGGTGGCTGTGCTAAACCCGCACGTCAAAGACGAGAATCTGCAGTTCCGTGACCTGTGCGGCGCGGGTGTTGCCTTCAAGCTGGCGTGGGGCGTGATGCAGCGCGTCAGCTACGGCAGCGGACTCGACAGTGCCTACCGCGACTTCCTGGCTGGTGCGCAAAGCCTTGTCGCCATGGCCAGCGTCGCCGACGTCGTGCCGCTGACCGGCGAGAATCGTGTGCTTACGCGCACCGGCTTGCGTCTGATGCCCGACAGCCCCAACCCCGGCATTCGCGCGCTGATGGAAACCAGCGGCATCAAGGGCGTCCCCAGCGGTGTAGATGTGGGCTTCAAGATTGCGCCGCGGCTGAATGCCGGCGGCAGGCTGGGGCGTGAAACGCTGGCCCTTGAGCTGCTTACCGCCCGCAGTTACGGCGACGCCCTGCAACTGGCGCAGGAGGCGGAGGGCCTGAATCGGCAGCGCCAGAGTGTCGATCGCGGCTTGACCAAACTTGCCGAAGAGCTTGTGCTCAGCGACGCGAGCTATGAGCGCGACCGCGTGCTGGTGCTGCACCACGACGAGTTTCATCCGGGCGTGGTCGGCATTGTGGCAGCGCGCATCTCGCGGCGCTTCAACAAGCCCACGGTGCTGGTGGCCATGAACGGCGAGGTCGGGCGCGGGTCCGGTCGCAGCATACCCGGCTTTCACCTGTACAACGCGCTGAACGATTGCGCATCACTGATGCAGCGCTTCGGCGGCCATGAGCAGGCCGCGGGCATGGAAATCACGCGCGAGAACATCGGGCACTTGCGGCGTGCGGTCAACGAGATTGCCGACCGCCATGTGATGCAGGCGGACTACGCCACTCCCACGCTCAACATCGACGCGACTGTGGCGTTGTCGCAGCTGGAGATTGCGGGGATCAATCTGCTGGCGGGGCTTGAGCCTTTCGGGCATGGCAACCCGGAGCCGGTGTTCATGGCCGAGAACATTGAGGTCGCGTCAGATCCGCGTGTTGTTGGCAAAGGCACCGGGCACCTGAGCCTGATGCTGAAACAAGCCGGCAACGTCGCGTTCAAATCGATCGGCTTCGGCATGGGCGAGCGGGTGGCGGAAGCCGGCAAGGGCGCCCATTTGCGCATTGCGTTCACGCCGCGCATCAGCGAGTTCCGGGGCTACCCGGAAGTTGAGCTGGAGCTGAAAGACCTGCGCCGCGCCTGAAGTCGCATTAAGTCGTGTTGATTTTGTGCAGTTATCGCCTTCTCTAGCCGTTCCGTGGCATTGAATGCCACGGTTGTGTCACATCCTGGCTTGTAACATTACATCCATAGGATAGACTTCGTGGAACCACTTCGGCGAGTTGTACACCCGTTCGCGGCGAGTTGCGCACGCGCAAGGGTGCCGATCCGTCAAGTCGGAGTGTTCGTGTGGGGCTGCCTGTGGGGACAGCGCGAACACCTGGTGGTGCTGGAGACACAACATGTTCAGACATCCAAGCCTTGCAGCGTTGGCGGCAGTTGTTGTTCTATTCGCGACGGTCGCATTTGCCCAGACGACCATTGGCCTTGGTGCAAGTACTACCACCGGCAACGTCATTCCATTCAATCTAAGTGGTTCGCCGTGGGGTGAGAGTGGGAGGTATCAGACTGCATACTCTGGTGCCGAAATCAACCTTGCATCAGGTGGAACAGTCACCGAGATACGGGTTAGGAGCATAAGCGGAAGTCCCACTACCTACGGAAACTTTCGACTGCGCCTAGCCCATACGCAGAGCAATCCAACGGCACTCAGCGGCACCTTTGCTCAGAACTTCATCGGCTCACTGACTACAGTGATAGGCGATTCGGGTACTTCCAACCCGTTGAACTATCAGCCCTCCACGATTGTTGTGGGTTCTGAAACATGGGTCAGGTTCCCCTTAACTAACGGTTGGACATACAACGGCACCGACGGCATCTTGGTGGATTGGTCCTTCGACTCAATGGCGGCAGCAGGTTTCAGTATTGGTTCGGTGGCTACCCGCTCGCGTGTTTACGCATATGCGACTGGCGCCAATAGCTACCAAGTTGCTACTGGCACTTCCTCCAACGGAGCAGGCAACTGGCAGATTCAATTCATTGTTCAGGTCGGGCCGATCCTGACTGTGGCGACCACGCCTGGTGCCGCCCAAAATGTCTATGCCAACGATACCGGCACCGGCGGCAATGGCCGTTCGGTTACGCGCTTCACGATTGCGCAGGGCACGCAGACCGGCGCGTCCTTGACCAACATCCAGGTGCAGGCCGCCGGCACCGGCGACGACTCCACCGCCTACACTGAAGTGGCCATCTACCGCGACGACAACAGCAACAACACTTTCGACTTCGGCACCGACGTTCTGATTGCATCCCATACCGCCTTCCCAGCCAACAACGGCACCCGCGACTTCGCCGTCACCGGCAGTGAAAGCACATTCACAGCCAGCCAGACCAAAACCTACTTCCTGGTTGTCAAGTTAAACGGCTCGCCGCCCGCGTCGCCCGGCCATACGTTCAACTATGTCGTCAGCGACATCACGGTCTCAGGCACCAATGCCCAGAAGGCGGGCGTGCCCAGCGGCACGATCAACGGCTTGAACATCCTTACGCCCTCGTTCAACTTTGCCGACGTCAGCCCGGCCACGGCTACCACCGTGTTCCTTGGCAGCAGCAACAACGTCTGCCAGGCGTTCACCATCGCCTATCCCAACGGGCCCGCCGACAAGCCGGCTTCGGTCACTGTCACCGGGCTGGGCTCTGCCCACGAAGTCGATGACCTGACCGCCGTGCAGCTCTGGTATGACAGCAACGCCAACGGCACCTTTGAGCCCGGCACCGACACCCAGGTGGCTTCCGGCACATTCAGCGCCGACAACGGCACCGTGCAGTTCAGCATGGCCAGCCACGCCAACTTCACCGCCGGCGACACCCGCCGCTTCTTTGTGATCTACAACCTCAATGCCAACGCCTCCGACAACGAGACCTTCCAGTGCTATGTGTCCTCTGCAGGCAACGGCACCCATGGCGGCACGCCAAGCGGCCTGCCGGTTCCGGCTGTCACCGGCACACCCGGCCTGGTGGTCAGCGCCAACGTGCTGGCTGTGACT
>JAHBYA010000008.1 GCA_019636195.1 Planctomycetota bacterium
TGGCGCACATCGTGAACTTGGCGAGATGCTTGCAGTAAACTGCCGTCAGCACTTCGCGGCCTTCGCGACACCTTCGCGTCTTCGCGTGAAGGCAGTTTCAGGTTTAGCCACGGAGGACACGGAGAAGCACGGAGGACTGCAAATGCAGTCCGCAGATTCATGCAGACCGGGCTGGGTCACTCGGTGAAGGTGGCGTTGGCTGGGTCGAAGATGGTGCCGAAGTGATCGACGGGCTGCTTGAGTGTTTCTAGCAGGTCGGTGGCGACGCGGGTCATTTCGTCTTTGTGCTTCTGGGCCATCTGTTCACCGGCGCTGTCGGTGTAAACGAGGTGCACGGTGACATAGGCCTTGAAGTCCGAAAGCTCAAGGAACAAGCCGTCGTAGGGCGTCTTGAATATGTAGCTGAACGTGCTTTGTTTACCAGCGGGCAGCTTGTTGTTGGGGTAGCCGAAGTGGTGCAGGGCGGCGTACACCGCGCCCCAGGGCGGCAGGTCGTACTCTTCCAGCAGGTCAATGCGACCCCGCCGGTGGTCATCCAGAAACTTAAGTGTCGCCTTGTCCGCGAGTTGCACGGGTTGCCTCCTGGCCTGTGTAATTCTACCCCGTGGGTTGCGACGCGTCCAATTTAAGCAGCGCAAACACTTTATCCGCAATTACTTGCGGCTCTGCCAGCCGGCCTTCCCCCTGCCAGCCGCAGGCCAGGTCGCCCGAATCGGGCTCAATGAAGTGATAGCCGCGCTCACGCAGCAGCTTGACGTTGGCGACGGTGGCTGGGTTGTGCCACATGCGGGTGTTCATGGCTGGGGCAAAGGCCACCGGCACTTCGTTGGGCAGTACGCTCATGATGAGTGTGCTGACCGGCTCGTCGGCGATGCCGTGTGCGGCTTTGCCCAGGATGTTGGCGGTGGCGGGGGCGATCAGCAGCAGGTCAAGCTCATCGGCGAGATCGATGTGTTTCGGCTTGGTGTTGGAGTCTTCCCACAGGGTGGTGATCACCGGGTTGCGGGTAAGGGCCAGAAAGGTCTGGGGGCCGACAAACTGTGTGGCGGACGGCGTCATGGCAACGGTGACATCGACGTGGTCACGAAGGTGCTTGTGCAGCACGGCGATCTTGAACGCCGCAATGCTGCCGCAGACCCCGATAACAACGTGCGGCCGGGCCATTTACTTTTTCTTTTCGTCGGTTTTTTCGACGGTCTGGTTGTCAGCGGCAAGGGCAATCTTGCCCTGCTTGAGCTCCTGCACGGCGATGTAGATGAAGTCCTTGCCGTGCTTTTCGTCCACGCGCACCAGTCGCGGCGAGCCGGCAACAAGCTCGTTGACGCGGCGCTGAAGCAGCACAGTCAGGCGGAACTTGCCGCCAGCGATTTCAAACAGACCTTCCAGTTCAGGGTAGTCGAGTGCGAATGCCATGCGTGGGTCCTCTCGGTTCTGGGTTCTGGGTTCCGGGTTCCGGGTTCTGAGTTCCGGGTTCCGGGTTTTGGGTTCCGGGGCACCTGGTATGCAGTGTCCACCTTGCTTCCTGCTTCCTGCTTCCTGCCTTACTCTTTCATTTCGAGGCCTGGGTACAACGCCTGGCCCTGTTCTTTCATTCTTTGCAGTTTCTGCCGGTGCGCCAGCACCAGGTTGTGGACTTCGGTGACACAGGCGCCGAGGTCTTCGTTGATCACGATGTGGTTGTAGATCGCCTTGGCCTGCTCCATTTCCATCTCGACGCGTTTCAGCCTTACGGTTTGCTGCTCGTTGCTTTCGGTGGCGCGGTTGGCAAGGCGCCTTGCCAGTTCTTTCAGGTCGGGCGGCGCAAGAAACACCAGCAGCGAGTTGTAGCCCTTGCCCCGCACCTGCATGCCGCCGTGCACGTCAATCACAAGAAGGAATGCCTTGTGGTCGCGCAGCGCGTTGCGCAGCGGCTCTTTGGGCGTGCCGTACCAGTTTCCGTGCACCTCTGCGCTTTCGACCAGCTCGCCGGCCTGCTTCAGGTTTTCAAACTCGTCGCGGCTGATAAAGCGGTAGTCGCGCCCATCCACTTCACCGTTGCGCCGCGCCCGGGTCGTGACACTGACCGAGCGAACATAGCCGCCAAGGTCGATCAGGCGCTGGGCGACGGTTGTCTTGCCCACCCCTGACGGCCCCGACAGCACGACCAGCGTACCCGGCAAGTCTTGTGTCACGCCCCGCCCTACTCCAGGTTCTGCACCTGCTCTTTGATGCGTTCAAGCTCGGACTTCATTTCCACGGCGATGCTTGCCAGTTGTGCGTCGTTGGCTTTGCTGGCGATGGTATTGGTCTCGCGCAGCATTTCCTGGGCGATGAAATCCAGCTTGCGCCCCACCTCTCCCTTGCCTGCCATGCCCTGCAGAAACTGCGTGCAGTGGTGTTCCAGCCGCGTGGTTTCCTCGGTAATGTCCGCGCGGTCGGCAAAGTAGGCCGCCTCGCGGGCCAGCGCCTCGGGCTCAAGGGCCGTGCCGCTGTCCGCCAGCAGCTTTTCCATGCGCGCCTTGAGCTTGTCGCGATACTCCAGCACAACCTGCGGCGCCCGCGCAGCCACCTGCTGCGACAACGCGGCCACTTTCTTTACCCGCGGCTCAAGGTCGGCGGCGAGCGCGCTGCCCTCTTTGCCGCGCATCTCGGCCAGTTGGTCCAGCGCGGCATCCAGCGCGTGCATCAGCGCGGTCTTGAGCGTCGGGCCGGCTTCGACCTCGCTGCGTTCTTCCAGCACTACGCCGTCCATGGCGAGAACGTCAGCCAGGCCCGGCGCCTCAGTTTTCAATTCCGCGGCCAGCGCCTCGAGCCGCGGCAGCCAGTCACGGATCGCGGCTTCGTTCAGGCGGTAGCTGGTGTCGCGCGGGCCGCGCTCAAGGCTGACGTTGCAGTACACGCTGCCGCGGATCAGCTTGCCGCGGATGCGACCCTCAATTTCAGTCTCAAGCTCGGCGAAAACATCAGGCAGGCGCGTGGCCACCTTCAGGAAGCGGTTGTTGACCGACTTGAGTTCAACGGTGATCGCCCCCTGGTCCGACGCCGCCGTGCCGCGCCCGAAACCGGTCATGCCGTACGGCACTATTCACCCTCCTTGGGGGTTGAAGTGCCTTCCACGCCTGTGGTGTCGGTCTTGCCGCCGCTGGTGCTGACCAGGTTGAAGATCAGCGCCAGCACAATGAACGTCGCGCCCATGAACGTCAGCACCTTGTCAACCACGGCCTGGCCCTTGGTGCCGAACGCGCCGCCGCCATCGCCGCCGCCGAACGCGGCGCCAATGCCGCCGCTGTCGCTTTGCCGAAACAGCACAAATACGATCATCACCACACAGTTCACGATAAACAGCACCGCCAGCAGGGTGTTTACAGCCGCATTCGCTAACATTCAGGCCTCCATGGCGGCGTTGTCGATTGCCGCCAGACTTTCGTAATCCAGGCTTGCGCCGCCTACCAGTACCCCGGCCACGTCAGGCTGCGTCAGCAGCTCGCGGGCGTTGTCGGGCTTGACGCTGCCGCCGTACAGCAGCGGCGCGCTGATGCCCAGCCGTTGCAACGCCGCGCGCAGGCCCGCATGAATCTCCTGCGCCTGCTGCGGCGTGGCGTTTTCGCCGGTGCCGATGGCCCACACGGGCTCATAGGCCACGGCGGCAATCATCGCGCGCTCAGACTCGTCCAGCTTCTGCAGCGTGCCCAACTGCTCGCCGGTGACAGTCTCGGCGCGTCCCGCCTGCCGTTCAGCCAGCGTTTCGCCGACGCAATACACGATTTTCAAGCCCTCCGCGGCTGCGCGCTTGAGCTTGCGCAGCAGCAGGGGGTGACGTTCGCCGTGGCCGTGGCGCCGCTCGCTGTGGCCGACCAGCACCAGGCTGCAACCGGCATCGGCAAGCTGCCCGGCGCTGACGTCGCCGGTGAAGGCGCCGTCTTCTTCGGGTGAAACGTCCTGCGCCCCCAGCAAAAGCCCGCTGCCCGCAATGGCTTGCGCCACAGCCGGCAGCAGCGGAAACGAAGGGAACAGCCAGCATTGGCGCCCGTCGGCCTTGAGCCTGGAAGCAAGCTCAAGCGCGGACTGCCGCCTCAGGTTCATTTTCCAGTTGGCGGCGACAATGCGCACAGTTCCCCCATTTCAGGGCGAGATACGGTAGCAACGCGCCGCAGGGTGACAAGCAAGGGAAGCACGTCAGTAACCATGCCTTCCCCGCGATTCTAAACTGCAAACATGCCCGTGTATCGCCTGCCCGATGAGCACGTGTTTCCGCCGCCCGACGAAGCCGAAGAAGACGGGCTGCTGGCGGTCGGCGGCGACCTGGACCCGGACCGCCTGCTGATCGCGTATTCGCAGGGAATTTTCCCCTGGCCCCACCGCGGCTGGCCCATGCTGTGGTTCAGCCCGGACCCGCGCATGGTGCTGCCGGTAAGCGAACTGAGGCTTCAGCGCAGCCTGCGCCAAACGATCCGCAAACAGCGCTTTGAAATCCGGCTTGACACCGACTTTCGCGGCGTGATGCAGGGCTGCAAAGACGTGCCGCGGGCGGGGCAGCCGGGAACGTGGATCACGCGCGGCATGATCAAGGCCTACACCGAGCTGCACAAGCTCGGGTTTGCGCACTCGGCGGAAGCGTGGCTTGAGGGTGAGCTGGTGGGCGGGTTGTACGGCCTTTCACTGGGTCGGGCGTTCTTCGGCGAGTCGATGTTCGCCCGCGAAGATGACGCCAGCAAGGTGGCCTTTGCCACGCTGGTAAGGCAGCTCCGGCTCTGGCAGTTTGATTTCGTCGATGCGCAGGTGCACACGCGGCACCTTGAGCGCTTCGGCGCAAGGCTGATCCCGCGCGCCGAGTTCCTTGGCCTGCTCAAAACCGCGCTGAAGCACCCGGCGCGGCGCGGGCCATGGAAGCTCGAGATCAGCCCGCTGGACGCGCTGGCATAGGGCGATTCCAAATTGCCGGGCAACTTGCAATGCAAACGCGGCGCAACTTCGGGTATGCTTCGCGGGTTCGATTGCGGAGACTGCGATGCTGGCAGCGGGCGACGGCTTTGCCTTCATTTTCATCCTGATTGTGGTGGGCCTGGTGATTGCCGCCGTGGTCTGGGGCGCCAAGCACCAGAAAGCGATCCGCGAAAACTGGGCCGCGTTTGCCGCCCGCAACAACATGCAGTACATGGGCACCACCTTCGGCGGCATGAGCGGGTGGTACAACCGTGTCGCGATACGCATCAACACCATTACGCGCGGCAGCGGCAAGAACCGCACCACCTATACCCAGTTTCACGGCACCATCGCATCGCCCATGCCCCACGGGCTGGTGCTGTATAAAGAGGGCTTTTTTTCAAAGGTCGGCAAAATGCTGGGCGGGCAGGACGTTCAAGTCGGCGACCCCGCCATCGACAACGCCTTCATCATCAAGGCCGAAGACCTGCTGGGCACCCACAAGCTGCTTAGCATCGCACAGGTGCGCAGCGCGCTGCTGACAATCGTGCAGCGCCACCCCGGTCTGCGCGTCGATGGCCGCACCGTGATGTGGGAACAGACCGGCGTCGTCCACAAGTACGAGCAACTTGATGCCAACGCGCAGGACCTGGCGTACCTGTGCAGCACCTTTGACGCCGCGTTTCACCAGCTTGCGGGCAGCCAGCCCAAGGCCCAGCCGGCGCCCGCACGCCCCGCCGCGGGAGCCGAGATTCTTGCCGCCACCGCCCCGCTGGGCATGCCCAGCCAGCCCCAGGTGCGGCGGGCGGAACCCCAGGACGACCCGGCGCAGCGCCGCAAGGCCATGTCGGACATGGCGGGCGTGCTGCATGCCCTTGAAGACAAGATGGAAAAGGGCCAGTGGACGCCGCAGCCCAATCCCGCCGAGCCGATCAGTCTGGACAATGCGTTTGAAGAGCCCAAAGCCGAAGACGCCTTTGCCGCGCCGACGGCCCCGGTGTTCGGCTCTTCGCAGTTTGAAGCCAACGCCTACGCCGCACCCAAGCCCAGCGATGCATTCAATGCCGCCAAGCCGCCAGCGTTTGCGTCGTCGCAATTTGACGCCAACCCGTTCGCCGCGCCCAAGGCCAGCGACGCCTTTGACGCGCCCAAGCCCATTGAATCAGCCACGCCCGCGGCTGAACCCGCGGCGGCTGAGGCCACGGGCGGCTTTGATGACGTGATTGCTTCGCTGGTCGCGGCTTCCATGAGTTTCGACCGCGACAAGATCATCCAGGCCAACGCCAACCGCGTGTGGCCGGTGACAGTCAAGGTTGAGCGCGTGGAAAGCACGTTCGGGTTTGACGTCCCCGATTCGCTGAAAGACGGCAAGACCATTGAAGGCGAACTCGCGGACGGCACCAAGGTGACGTTGCGCCTGCCCAAGTCGCGCAACGACGAAGTCGGCAAGCTGCACGGCGGCGGCGAAGTCAAAGCCATCGCCGGGATCGCCGGCTGGGACGACCTGTTCAAGAAACTCACGCTGAACGGGTGACACGCACACCGTCGTAGCATGCGCGTCCCGCGCATGTCGTTTTCATCGGCCTGCGGCCGATGGCACGGGCCGGAGGCCCAAAAAGACGCCATCGCCGGGACGGCGATGCTACGTCATTGCCGCGAACTCTTCTTCGGTGACTACTTTTACGCCCAGCTCGTTGGCCTTTTTCAGTTTGCTGCCCGCCTTTTCGCCGGCTACCACGTAGCTGGTGTTCTTGCTTACGCTGCCGCTGGCTTTGCCGCCGCGCTCGCGCACCATTTCTTCGGCTTGCTCGCGCGTGAACTTTGTCAACGCACCCGTAAACACAAACGTCATGCCCGCAAACTTGCCTTCGCCCGCCGCCAGTTTCTTCACGGCCTGCGGCGTGATGTGCTTTTGCAATTCACGCACCAGCGCCGCGCTGTGCGGCTCCTGCATGAACCGGACGACGCTGGCCGCAATCACCGGGCCGATGCCTTCAATCGCGTTCAACTGCTCCTCAGTCGCCGACAGCAAGCCGTCAATGCTGCCGACTTCGTTGGCGATCAAGCCCGCCACAGTTTCGCCGACGTTGCGTATGCCCAGCGCGTAAATGAACCTTGCTAACTGCGGTTGACGCGATTTTTCGATCTCGGCGATCAGTTTGTCGGCCTTCTTTTCGCCCCAGCGCTCAAGCTCAACCATGCCATCGCGCTTGCCTTTCAGCGTGTACAGGTCGGCTGTGCTCTTGACCAAGCCGGCGTCAATCAACTGCTGAATGTTCTTTTCGGCCAGGCCTTCGATGTTCATGGCTGTGCGCGACGTGAAGTGCTCAATCGCGCCCAACACTTGCGCCGGGCATCCCAGGTGGTTGGGGCAGCGGATCACGACTTCGTCTTCGGGCTTTACCAGCTCGGTGTCGCAGCGCGGGCAGCGCTTGGGAAACTTGAAGGCCTTGCCGCCGCCGGCCTTGGTCACGCGCAGCACCTGCGGTATCACGTCGCCCGCGCGGTGTACCATCACGGTGTCGCCGGGTTTAAGGCCCAGTCGCTCAATCTCGTCGGCGTTGTGCAGGCTGGCGTGGGTCACGGTCACGCCGCCGACCTTAGTCGGCGTCAGGATGGCCACCGGCGTGACGGCGCCCGTGCGCCCGACCTGCACCTCGATCTTCTCGCAGACAGTCTCACGCTCTTCGGGCGGAAACTTGAACGCCAGCAGATAGCGCGGGCTCTTGCTGCGCACGCCAAGCTCGGCTTGCACAGCCATGTCATTCACCTTCACCACCATGCCATCGATTTCAAAGGGCAAGTTATGGCGCTGCTTGCCGTAGGCTTCGTAGTGGACCAGCAGGGCTTGCTCGCCCTTGAAGCTCTCGACTTTCAGCCCCGTGCCAGCCAGCATCTCGACGCTTGTCTTGAAACCCCAACCCTGCAACGCCTTGATGGCGCCCTGCACGTCTTTGACGCCGCAATCTTCCGGGTTGGCAATCTGGTACCACACCGCCGAAAGCGGGCGCTGGGCCGTCACGCTGGCGTCAATCTGGCGCAGGCTGCCGCTGGCTGTGTTGCGCGGGTTGACGTAGGTCTTTTGCCCGGCGGCTTCCAGTCGTTCATTGAGCGCTGCAAAGTCCTGCTTGTTGATATAGACCTCGCCGCGCACTTCCAGCCGTTTTGGCGCTTTGCTGATCTTTTGCGGCACAGAGGCAATGGTGCGAATGTTGGCGGTCACGTCTTCGCCGACCTTGCCGTCGCCGCGGGTGCCGGCCTGTGCCAGCTTGCCGTCGATGTACACCAGCTCGCAGGACAAGCCGTCGTACTTGGGCTCGCACACCAGCTCAACGTCGCCGACGTCGTCGGTGATGCGTTTCAGCCACGCCCGCGCTTCTTCGGCGTTCATGGCGTTTTCGATGCTGAGCATCGGCACGCGATGCTCCATGGGCGCCAAGCCGCCGCGCGCGCCCGCGCCCACAACGCGCGTAGGCGAGTCAGGGTGTGCCAGCAGCGGGTGCTTTTTCTCGAGCGCCTCAAGTTCGCGCATCAGGGCGTCAAACTCAGGATCGCTGATTTCGGGCGCCGACTTGCTGTAGTAAAGATGGTTGTGCCAACGCAGCGCCGCCACAAGCCAGTCAATCTGCGCCTGCGGGTCTTTGGAATTGGGACGAGGCCCCGGATTTGCGGGCTCAGTCATGCCCCGATTGTGATTTGGTACGCGACAGTTTGCACCTGTTGTCGCAAACAACTGAATCTGCGCCACGCGACGGCGCAACGAGCGCGACGGCTCATCGGGTTGCGGCCAGAGGCGAGAGAAGCGCGTGCCGCGCGCAAGGGCTGTTTGCAGTTCGTCCCGTCGTCGCGCTCTTGGCGTCGTCGCGTGTTGCCGTAAGGCAGTTCAAGGGCGGCTGCGGGAGCAAGCCCGTGGTCCTTGCCGGTGCGTCAGAATCATGCCCATCCTGTTGACTTGCAAACATTGGCAGCGATGCCCCGCGTCTGCATCCGGGGCTGGACGGACGTGGCCGGTTTGTGCTGCCGACTTCGACTAAAGAAGCGCCTGTGCCCGCGCCGATGACTGGTTTGCCGGGCCGGCGTGGTGTTGGCCCCGAACCAGGAGTTTTCACCATGTCCACCGGATTGGAACGCCGCCTTGATGAACGCCGCGGGCCCGTGCGCCGCAAGACTGACGTGACCCGCGCATTGCTTGAAGAATCGCTGAAAGAGCTGCCGCGCTACTTTGTCAGCTACTGCGACCCCAAGGCCGGCGTTTACAGCTTCTACTACAACAACCTGTACGACGCCCAACTCATGGTCGCCGAGCTCAAGCGCCAGGGCATCGCCGAACACGCCATCGGCCTGTACGGCCGCCACGACGAGTAACCGGTTTTGCTGGGGCCACCACTCCCCCGTTCACCCAATCGCCTTCCCCAGCCAAACATGCCGGCCGTCCGAGAGAGCACTCTGGCGGCCGGCTTCGTTTTGTGTCGCGCGCCATTGCGAAACGCGCCCTTGGCGCAATAATGACAAAGACAAAGGTCGCCGAGGAAGCCATGCCTGAACGCTTCGCTGTCGGCCTGTCCCTGGTGTGCGCCGGCGCATGGCTGACTGCCGCGCTGTTTGCGGGCTGGGGTTTTCCAACCACGTTGATCGGCACCCAGGCGGCGGCCCTTGGCGGCATGCTGGCTGGGCGCGTGATCGGCGGCAAGATTGCCAAGGGCAAGAGCAACGAATGACACAGCCAGTTGACGACGAGAATGAGCCAACCGTGCGCGGCGCGACGCGAACGCAGGACGGCCGCGAATTGCGCCCGTTGTGGGACAAGTACCGTGAAAAGGGCGACGTGGAAAGTCGCAACGCCCTGACCGAGTTTTACTTCGACATGGTGCGCGCCAACGCCGAGAACATCTCGGATATCCTGCTGGAGGCGATCCAGGAGGGCGACTTCAGCCAAAGCGGCGCGGTGGCCTTCTTTGAAGCCATGAACGAGTACGACCCCGCCAAGGACGGCAGCTTCGAAGAGTTCGGCAGCATCGCGATCCGGCGCGCCATCGTGGAAGAAATCCGCGCGCTGATCGGCACCGAAACCGACGACTAGATTTGGCTGGCAATCCGCCTGCGCGCCCTGTGCAATGAGGGCGCGTAGAAGGAGTCGCCATGGTTCGCGTCGTGCTGATCGCGGCATGCCTTGCCGCCGCCGCTTCTCTACATGCAGGGCTGGGTGACTTCCCGCGCGGCCCGATCAAGCCCACACTGTTCGCGCAGGACACCGACGACGAGGCTGACGTCGAGGAAGACGCCGAGCCCGAACCCAAGCCGCGCAGAAATGAACCCGCCGCCGAGCCCAGGGTCGATGAACCCAACCCCGAGCGCTGGCTGGGCATGGCCTTCTGGACAAGCCCGTACCTGCGCTTCACGGGCGACCCGCCGGGCGCGGGCGCGGGCCTTGGCAGCGAGCTGTCGATCCACTTCGGCGAGCAGTTGGCGATGACCGCGGCGTTGAGCTTCTGGACGTACTCTGTGGGTTTTCGTGAAGACGGCAAGTGGCGCACCCGCGACATCGGCAGCATTGAAGTCGAAGTCGGCGTGCGGCTGTACGCCGTGACGTGGCGCAAGGGCGCGATTTACATGGATATGCGCCTTGCGCTGATGGCAGCCGACGGCCCCGCACCCGTGGAATCCACGCTCAGCATCGGCGCGGGCACGCAGTTCGGGTTTGAAATCGGCGGGCGCAACCTGCGCTGGTTTGTTGAGGTCGGCCTGGGCTGGCGCGGCGCGCTGACGGCCAACGAGATGGGCTGGCTGGACACCGGCGACGAAAACGGCATCGGCGGGCTGTTTTTTGACCTCGCGCGCACCGGCATTCGGCTTTACTTGTGATTGCGTGTCGCCCCTTTCCGGGGCGTGTGCGGGTGCATAAACTCCGGCCATGCCCGGAACCCTGTACGTCACCAACATGCCCCCCGACCGGTTAAAGCACCTGGCGATCCACGTCGCCGGCGGCATGGAATACGGCGTGCAGGACATCGGGCCGTGGTCGCTTTCGGTGGGCAAAGGCAGCCTGGCGGCGAGCATTTTTGTCGGCGCGTTTGTGGCGTACTGCGACTTCAAGGTCCACATCAGCGCGCTGCCCGACGGCAACACCCAGCTTCTGCTTGAGCGCAACTCGCCGTGGTGGACGGGGTTGATCGGCGTCGGCCGCGTCAAGCGCAAGGCCGTTGAGCTGGCCGACGCGTACGGCAACAACATCCTGACCCAGGGCTTTCAGGTGCTGCACCGCGCGGACAACTGATGCATCGCCTCTGCAACCTTGAAGACGCGCCCCAGCCGGGCACCGCCGCACCGTTCAGCGCGGGCGGCGTCGCGATTGCGCTGTTCAACATCGCCGGCGAGTTTCACGCGATTGAAGACTCGTGCCCGCACATGTACTTCCCGCTCAGCGACGGCGAAGTGGAGGGCTGCGTGGTCACCTGCGCGTACCACGGCTGGCGCTTTGACGTGACCAGCGGCAACAGCCTGATGAGCGAGCACATCCGCGTGAAACGCTACCCGGTGCAGGTGAAAGACGGCTCCGTCTGGGTTGACACCGCGGGCGCCTGACGCCCGGCGCGCCTTGCATAGTGTCATGCGTACACTATAATGGCGGCATGGCGTACTCGTATGAACATGCGCGCCCGGCGCTTACCGTGGACTGCGTGGTCTTCGGGCTGGACGACGACGACCTGAAGGTGCTGCTGATCAGGCGCGGCGTGGCGCCGTTCAAGGGAAGCTGGGCCCTGCCCGGCGGCTTTGTTCACATCGACGAGACACTTGAAGACGCCGCCCGCCGCGAGCTTGAAGAAGAAACCGGCCTGCGCAACGTGTTTCTGGAGCAGTTGTACACCTTCGGCGAGCCGGGCCGCGACCCGCGTGAGCGCGTGGTCAGCGTCGCGTACTACGCGCTGGTGAACCTGCGCGACCACAAGGTGCAGGCCGCTACCGACGCCGGGCAGGCGGCGTGGTTTTCGCTGGACGACCTGCCGAAGCTGGCCTTTGACCACGACCGCATCCTTGACACCGCGCAACAGCGCCTGCGCGGCAAGGTGCGCTATGTACCGATCGGCTTTGAGCTGCTGCCGCGCATGTTCACGCTTACCCAGATGCAGCGCATGTACGAGAAAATCCTCGACCGCGCGCTCGATAAACGCAACTTTCGCAAAAAGGTCCTGGGCATGGGCGTGCTGGACGAAACCGACCAGGTGCAGCAGGACGTCGCCCACCGCGCCGCGCGGCTGTACCGCTTTAATGAGGCCGCCTACCGCCGCATGGTCAAGCAGGGCATCAATTTCGAGATCTAGCAGCGCCGCGCCACGCCAGCACGCACGCCGCCAGCAGCGCCAACGCCGCATGCCACAGGCTT
This sequence comes from Planctomycetota bacterium, assembly GCA_019636195.1. Taxonomy (GTDB): domain Bacteria; phylum Planctomycetota; class UBA8742; order UBA2392; family UBA2392; genus JADJRK01. Next base: position 12,284 of record JAHBYA010000008.1, read on the forward strand.
TCGCGGCCGTCGCTGCTGCAGCCGCCTTCGCCCGGTGCTTCCAGCAGCGGCTTTTTGGGCCCCGTGTCGCTGCCGGTGTTGTTGATCGTGACGATCACGAAGTCGTTGTCGATGCCGCCGTTGCCGTCCTCGACGATCAGTTCAAAAGTGTAGTTCTGCGTAAAGCTGACCGCCGGCGCCGTGAAGCTCGGGTTGGCGCTGGTGGGGTTGTTGATGCTCACGATCACGCCGCCGCCCACCTGCCGCCATGTGAAGCGCAGGATGTCCGAGGGGTCGGGGTCAGCGCTGAGCGTGCCGTTCAGCGTCACCAGCGCGCCCTCGTTCACGGACTGGTCCGGGCCGGCGTTGGCCACCGGGTCAAAGCTGGACTGGTTGCCGATGTAGCGCAGGCGGTACAGCACCGTGTCGCTCAGGATGTACAGGTGCCCGTCCGGCCCGAACTTCAGGTCGCGCACCGCAGACGGCACCGAGGTCACAAGGTTCCAGGCCGCCACGCCCGTGCGCTCATTGCCGCCGGTCAGCACCACGCGCATCACCAGCCCCGGCGATGACTCGCTGCCCAGGTACGCCGCGCCCGTACGGAATCCGATGGCCGGAAATGCCGTCGCCCCGCTGGGGTAAAACGCCACGCACGAGGGGTCAAACGTGTGCGCCAGCACCCACGCCGGGTTGATGTAGTTGACGTTACCCTGGTTGCCGCTGGTGCCGCTGGTGTCCCAGCCGTAATTCCCGGCCAGTTGCAGCACATTCAGCTCATCGGGACCGCTTACGCCGGGGTTGCCGCTGTCCACGGCAAAGCCGTCGCCCGTGGAGGTGTTGAATGCAATCCCCCGCGGGTTGCGGAAGCCGCGCGCGTACATCGGGTTGCCCGTCAGCGGGTTGCTCAGCGGGATCGCGCCATCGGCCTGATAGCGCAGCACCTTGCCCAGCCGGTTGTCCACGTTTTGGGCAAAACCGCCGGCCAGCGCCGGCGAGCTGCCGCCGTCGCCCACGCCCACATACAGCAGGCCGTCCGGCCCGAACGCGATGCGGCCCCCGAAGTTGAAGCCCGGGCTGCCCATGTCGATCGGCGAAAACAGCGTCGTCTCGCTGGCGGGCAGGGCCGTGCCCAGCGCGGCAATGTTCTCGGTGAAGCGCTTGACCACCAGCTGCGGCGCGCCCGCCGTGCCGGTGGTATGGCACACATAAACGTAGCGGTTGGTGGCGTCGCCCGCGGCCAGCGGAAACGCCGGGTGCAGCACAATGCCGTGCAGGCCGAGGTCGTTGCCGCTGGGCCCGACAAAGCCTGAGACGGTGGCAAACAGGCTGGGCGCGCCGGGCGTGCCCGTGGGGTCGTTGATGACCATGATGTTGCCGCTGGAATTCTCGGTGTAGAACAGGCGGCCGTCGGGCGCAAACACCATGGACCGGCCCTGCGCCACCGGGTTGGCAATCGTGTCAAGCTGGAAGCCGTTGATCGGCGACTGGGCAAGCAGCGGGACGGCAGTCAGCAGCAGCGCGGTCAGAATGCTGATTCTCATGCAACATACTCTCGGGGATGCGGCGGGGATGACCCATGTTGGCCCGGTTTAACGTATTCGCAAGGGTGGGCGTTGGCGCCAATGCCCCCGCCCTGTACGCCGTGTGCGCCGTTGCTAACGTCGCGCGGCATTACCCGGGACTACTGCCATGCTAGTGATGAAGTTCGGCGGCTCGAGCGTCGCCGATGAAACCCAGATCGCCAAGGTCCTTGAGATCGTCAAAGGCCGTTCCAGGCGCCGCCCCGTCGTCGTCAGCTCTGCCCACAAAGGCATCACCGACGCGCTGCTCAATGCCGGCCGCAAAGCCGCCGGCGGCGAGCCCGACGCCAGCCAGATCATCGACAAGCAACGCAAGGTGCTCAAGGGCTGCGGCTGCGACCACGACCTGCTGGACACTTTCTTTCGCGAGATTGAAGACCTGCTGCGCGGCATCAGCCTGGTGCGCGAAGCCAGCAAGCGCAGCCTCGATTTTCTGGCCAGCTTCGGCGAGCGCATGAGCTGCCGCGTGATCGCCGATTTCTTCACACGCCACGGCGTGAAGGCCGAAGCATTTGACGCCTTTGACCTCGGTTATATCACCGACGAGCACTTCGGCTCGGCCCGGCCCCTGCCCGGCTATGAGCTGCGCATGGAGACCGAGTTCAAGCGCCGCGTCGGCGCCGACGTCACGCCCGTCATTACCGGCTTCATCGGCAAGACCAGCGGCGGCGAAATCACCACCGTCGGCCGCAACGGCAGCGACTTCACAGCCACCTGCTTTGCCGCGGGCCTGGGCGCGGAAGAGTGCGAAATCTGGACCGATACCGACGGCGTCATGACCGCCGACCCCAGCCTGATCAAGGATGCCCGCAGCATCCCCTTTATGAGCTTTGCCGAAGCCAGCGAGCTTGCCTACTACGGCGGCCGCGTGCTGCACCCCAGCACACTGCTGCCCGCCATCAAGCGCAACATCCCGGTGCGGGTATTGAACACGAACCGGCCGGACCACCCCGGCACCGTGATCACCGAGGAAGGCGGCGAAAACCCCAACCCGGTCACCAGCATCGCCTACAAGGAAAACCAGGCGGTGATCACGATTGAAAGCCCGCAGATGCTGGGCCAGCCGGGCTTTCTGGCCAAGGTCTTCGATGTGCTGGGGCGCGAGAAGGTCGATATCGACATGATCAGCACCAGCGAAATCAGCGTCAGCATGACCTGCCCCGGCGTCGCCAACCTGAATGACGCCGTAAAAGCCCTTGAAGCGCACGGGCGCGTGAGCCTGGTCAGCGACAAGACCATCGTGTGCGTGGTCGGCAAGAACGTGAAGGCGCAGCGCGGCTTGGGCGCCAAGGTGTTCACGGCCCTGCGCGACGCGGACGTAAACGTCGAGATGATCAGCCAGGGCGCCAACAAGATCAACTTGAGCCTGCTGATCGACGACGACGACATCAAAAAGGCCATTCCTGCCCTGCACGCCGCCCTGTTCAAGTAGCTGCCCGTGAAGCCGATCACGGGCGCGACGCACCCTGACGCAGGTGCCGAAGCAACGTCTTGCGATTCGCGGGCAACACGCTGACCGACGCAGGCGACCCGACGGCGGCTTCGCGCTTTCACTTGATCGCGCCAAGCAAAGCAGCCGCGTTTCACCCGAACCAGCCCGATCGGACAAGCGCTGTCAGGGCGATCGGCCGCAGTCTCAAAGTCCAGCGCCGCAAAGTCGCCCGGAAACAGGGGATTGAAACCCAAGAGGCCAGTCCGGCAGTGGCAGTCGCCGCAACCGGACACAAGTGACGGTCCGAAACGGGATCGCTATACTCTTGCCGCCCACTTTGGGATCCGGAGACTTCCATGCGTAAACGCGAGTCGTACTTCCGCAACCTTGACCGGTCGCGGGCGCTGCTTCTATCCATCCCGTTCGGCGTGGCTGCGTTTGCGGCCCAGAACCTGCACGCCGTTGACCACAACGTGACCGATCTTGCCACCCTGCGCACGGCCGTGAACGCGGTGAACGCCTCGAGTACCAACGACCGCATCCTGATTGCGGCCGGCACGATCACGCTTACCGGTGCCTCACTCGACAATGCCAACGCGTCGGGCGACCTGGACATCACCAAGCCCACCGGCGACCTCGAAATCATCGGCGCGGGCACAACCACCACCATCCTCGATGGCGGAAGTGTGGACCGGGTGCTGCATCTGTTGACCGGCATCAGCGGCACGATCACGTTGCGGAATCTGACCATCCGCAACGGCCTCGCCACGGACGACGGTGATACCGCCAACAGCGCTCTGGGCGGCGGCATCCTGCAGCAAGGCGGTACGCTGGTCCTTGAGGGCGTTCGGCTGTTCCAGAATACTGCCCGGGGCCAGAGTGGCGCTCCCGGTGCCGACGGTGTCTATGCCGTGCCCAATGGCGGAAGCGGCGGGGCAGCAGCCCCGGCCTCTGGTGGCGGCCTGTACGCGGGGGGCGGCGCCCGGACGATCACAAACTGCAACTTCACGTCCAATACGGCCGAAGGCGGTGCGGGTGGACTTGGCGGCGCGGGATATGCGGCCGGGACAAACGCCGGCGGTGTGGGCGGAAATGGCGGAAACGGCGGTGAGGCCGTCGGCGGAGCCCTGTACTCGACCGGCGGCATGCTTTCGCTCAGCGGCACGTATTTTGAGAGCAACCTCGCCCGTGGCGGTGTCGGCGGCGAAGGCGGCCTGGGCGGTACTTCGCTCAACGCGGCCGGGTTTGCCGGCGGCAACGGCGGCAGCGGCGGGCAGGCTTTCGGGGGTGCCATCTATTTCAACGGCGCGACGCCGCTGAGCATTGTCGAGTGCGATTTCGACAGCAATTGGGCCGATGGCGGGGACGGCGGCCTCGGTGGCACCTGCCAGACGGTGAGCAACAATGGTGGTCAAGGCGGCAATGGCGGCCATGGCGCGGCGGCGGGCGGGGGCTCGCTGCTCATTGTCGGCAACGGTGCCGGCATCGTGGATGGTGACATCCGAAGCAGCTACGCTTCCGGAGGCAACGGCGGTGCGGGTGGCGACGGCGGGGAAGCACCCAATGCGGGCGCACCCGGCCTTGGCGGCAACGGTGCCATGGGCAGCGGGGGCGCGATCCAGCTTACGGTAGGCGGCTTGACCATCAATCGCACCGCAATCATTGATTGCATAGCCTCCGGCGGCAGCGGCGGCCAGGGCGGCAACGCCCGCATGGGCGCTGGTGCCGGATTTGGCGTAACAGGCGCGCATGGCGGCTTTTCAGACCAGGCGCGGGGCGGGGCAATTTCACACAACAGCACCGCTGCTCTGCAGATACAGAACTCGACGATTGCGTACTGCGTTGCCCGTGGTGGAGCGGGTGGAAGCGGCGGCAACGGCTCGGGTGGCTTGACCAGCGCGGGTTTCGGCGGCCAGGGCCGATCCGGCTCGCAGGCTTGGGGCGGCGCCCTGTACCAGATCGTCGGTACCGCAGAATTCATCAACAGCACGATCGCGATGAATCAGGCGGTTGGTGGTGACGGCGGTACGGGCGGCAACGCGGGCAACACGCCGTCTGTCGGCGCGCCGGGCGGCGATGGCGGCAATGCCGGCACTGCCTTCGGCGGCGGCATCTCGCTTCCCGGAGGTACCCTTACGATCTCCAATTCCACACTGGCCAGCAACACTGCTGACGGCGGTACACCGGGCGCCGGCGGCGCAGGCGGCTTGGGCGCCCCGGCAGGCGCACCGGGTGCGACCGGCGCAGCTGCCGCGCCTGCAATCGGCGGCGGTGTTTACGTTGACTCGGGGGCGTTGACCGTCGTCAGCTCCATTGTGGCCAACAATGGCGCGAGTACCGGGCCGGACCTCTTCTGTGTAGGCGCGAGCGTCACCAACAGCCTGATCGAAGACCCCACCGACGCGATCTTCACCGGCACGGACAACCTTAACGGCGACCCGATGCTGGGCCCGTTGCAGAACAACGGCGGCCCGACCATCACCATGGCTATCGCCAGTAACAGCCCCGCGCGCAACACCGGCAGCAACCCGCTGGCATTGACCACGGACCAGCGCGGCCGGGCCCGCGACGACGGCAACGGCGTTGACATGGGAGCGTACGAGCGCCACCCCAGCAGCGGCGGTGGCGGCGGCAAGGGCGGCGGCGACGACAGCACGTGCAGCGCCGATGCGGGACGTACGGGGCCGGGCTTGGCGGTCTTGCTCCTTTGCGGAGTCGGACTGATAGCGCGCCGCATTTGGCGGCGCCGATTCAGGCCATTTCGCGCAGGATGACGTAGCCCTTTGCGACCATGCCCGCCAGCCATTGCGCCGAGGACTCGTTGCCTTGCAGCATTGCAAGGTTCCGGTGATGCACAGCCATGGCGCCGAAGGGTGCTGTGGCGGCTGGGTCGATCTGTTGCAGGCAGGCTTGTGCGCGGGCCAGCGCGCTGAGGGCGCGGTTGCGTTTGCCGGCGATGCGCCACGCCTGCGTGAGATAGCCGGCCGCGACAAAAGCCCGCGGCGGCGTGCCTTGCGCAATGGCCTGCTCCAGCGCGTCGGTGCGTGGGGGGCTGCGCCGCGCGTGGGCCGACAGCAGGTTATCGATCTGGGCGTGCTGCACCGGGTTGGTTTGCGGAAACGACGGGTTGATCTGCACCGCGCGGGCCTTAAGCGCGCGCAACTCGTCGGGCTGGGCGCGCAGCAGGCAGGTGTCGGCCAGCAGCACGGCGATGGTCGGGGTAAGCGCCTTGCGCGCCAGCAGTTCAAGCGGCTGCTCGGTGCCCATGGCCAGCGCGAACGAGGCGCGGATCATTTCAACAATGCCGGGAGCGGTCGGGCCGGCGTCGGCGTGGGCGTACAGCGCCGAAGTCAGCGGCAGGCCGGCTTCAAGTTCGCCGCATTCAAGGCGGATCAGCCCCAGCAGGCCGCGCAGCAGGTGCCAGATGCCGGGCTGCGCGCCGCGGCTTTGCGCGATGGCAAGCCCGGCCTGCGCAATGCCGATGGCTTCGCGCTTGAGGTTGTCTCCGTCCAGCGCGGCGACCAGGTTGAACACGTCGCGCAGAAACTGCTCGGCTGGCACGGCGGCGTCAGCCATGGCGGCGGTCACGTTGCGGCGCTGGATGCTGACGGCGAGCGCGCGGCGCCCGGTCACATAGGCGAAGTGGGCCGACTCGCGGTCAAAGCGGGCCTTGAGCGCGGGGTTCTGGCACAGGTGCATCACCTGCTGCGCGGCGGCGTACAGGTCCTGGGCGCGATCGAGCTGCCTTGCGTCCAGCGCCCGGCGCAATGAGCCGAGCAGGTCGTCGGCGACGGGGGCGATTTTCTCGTCCAGCGCGGCGCGCAACTGGTCGTGGCGGCGGATGGCCTCGTTCAACTCGCGCAGGATGCGCAGGTGGTGCTTGCCGGCCAATGAGCCCAGCCGCATGCGGGTCACCGCGTTCATGGCATCGACGAGCTCAAGCATGTTGCGGCCGACCTCGGCGGTGCGCTGCGGCACGTCGGCCAGCATCGGCGCGCCTTCGCCGACGAGCAGCCACGAGGGGTTGACGCCCAGTTCACGGACCAGCGCGGCGCAGAACTCGGCGGGCACGCGTGCGCCCTGGCAGTAGCGGTTGACGCTGGACAGCGGCACGCCGGTGCGGCGCGCGACTTCAGACTGCGACAGTTCGTCGCACAGGCGGCGGATGCGTTCGTGCAGCAGCTTCCCGTCGGCGAGAGGCAGGTTTGTCTCCGTTCGCAGCTCATCCCGGACTCGGGAGGCTTTTCCAGCATAGCTTTATTTGTCACTCCCGGATACGGGTACAATGACCGCGGAGGACAATTGCGGCACCGCCGCGCACACACGGAGACCAGACATGATTCGATGCATCCCATTGTTGTTTGTGGCGGCTGTGCTGGCCTGCCAGGCCGCCGACGCGCAGAGCTACAGCGTGACGACCAGCCGGCTCACTAGCTACCCGTACCTGGCGCAGGGCACGACCCTGGCGCTGGGCGACGACGCGATCAGCCCGGCGATCAGCCCCACGGGCTTTTCGTTCAACTATTTCGGCACGGCCTACACCAGCTTTCGCGTGGGCAGCAACGGCTACCTGGTGATGGGCGGCAGCGGCACGACGACTGCTGCCGTGCCGGACCATGCGGTTTCGCCGGGCCTGTACATCGCGCCGTTCTGGACCGACCTGATGCCGCACACCGGCTCGGCGGTGGTCAAGTGGCATTACGAAAACAGCGTGCTGAGCGTTGAGTGGCGCGACGTGCTGCAGCGCAACATCACGCCCGGCATCTACAACTACGGCGTGACAATGTTGGTTGAGCTGGACACTTCGGGCGGCAAGATCACCTTCCGGTATGGCGACCCGCAAAGCGGCGTGCAGACCCTGGGCGCGACCAGCAGCCACAACCACTGCGTCGCGATCTCAAGCGCGATCAACCCGAACCAGGAGATCATCATCGGCGAGCTTTCCGGGGCGATCAGCAGCGCCGGCCAGGTCACGAGCTATCCTTCGCTGTGCGAGATCATGTTTACGCCCGTCCCGACCACGCCCCCGCCGGGCGGCCTGCCCCCCTTCATCACCAGTACGCCCGTCACCACCGCGACCGCGGGCCAGCTTTACACCTACACCCTGACCGCCACCGGCGTGCCGGCCCCCACCTTTCAGGCAGGCTTTACGCTGCCCGGCTGGCTGAGCCTGGTGGGCGACACGCTGTCGGGCACGCCCAACGCGGGCGACATCGGCGTGCACAGCGTGGTGGTGTCGGCTGTGAACGCGGCGGGCAGCCACGACCAGAACTTTGACATCACCGTCAGCGCCGCCACCGTGGCGCCGCAGATCACGAGCAGCGCGCCGCTCAGCGTCGTGGCGGGCAACCTGTACAGCTACACCATCACCGCTACCGGCACACCCGCGCCGGCGTTGTCTGCAGCCGGCCTGCCCCCCTGGCTCAGCCTTGCCGGCAACGTGCTGTCGGGCGTGCCGGGCGCGAGCGACACCGGCACGGCGGGGCCGATCACGGTCTCAGCCGTCAACTCTGCGGGCACGGACACGCAGGTGTTTTCGGTGACTGTCGCGGCAACCGGCGGCAGCGGCGGCGGCACGGGCGGCGGAAGCGGCGGCGGCGGATGCATTGCGGTCGGCGGCAGTGTGCTGCTGCCGCTGCTGCTGCCGTTGCTGGCCTGGCGCCGGCGACGCAAGTAGCGGCGGGCGCAGAACAAGGGCGGCCATCAGGCCGCCCTTGTTGCGTTTTTCGTGCCGCGCTAGCGGTTGGTGAAGCGCGGTTTGGGCTCGACTTTGGCGGCCTCGGGCTCGTTGCTGTCGGGGTTTTCCTGGGCGATCAGCAGCACGCCTTCTTTGCTGCACCGGAACTCGCCGGTGTTCTTGCCCGTCTCGGTCAGTTGCAGTTCGCGACTGACGCCGCCCAGTGTCAGCTTGACGGTGACGGTGTCCACGCGGTCCGGGTTGCGGTCTTTGTCCAGCTTCAGCACGATCCATACCCGGCCGCCCGCCTCGCCGCTGACAATCCGGTTCAGCACCACTGCGCTGATCGGGTTGAAATCCTTGTCGCAGAAGTGCAGGCCGGGCGTGACCACCAGCTGCTTGGCTTCAACTTTCAGTGTGCCGACCGGCCCGCTGGGGCGCGGCGCGGGCTTGCCGGGCTCGATGCTGCCTGCCCCCGCCGGCGCAGCCGTGGGCGCCGCCGCGGGCGCTGGCTTGGCGCTCGCGTCCTGACCGCCGCCCGCGGGCGCAGCCTGGCCGCCCGGCGCGCCCACTGCCGGGGCGGGTTGCGCGGGACCGGCTGGGCGCTGTGCGCCGCCGGGTGATGAGGGCGTCACAGAAGGCGATGCCGGCTGGCTTTCGTTGCGGCGATTGGCGCGGTTCTGGCGCGCGGGGGCGTTGCGGCCCTGTCCCTGCGCCGAAGGCGGAACACCGCCGCCGCCGGTGGGCCCGCTGGTGGAAGGGCTGGGCTGCGACGTGGTGGGCGGCGGCTGGGTGGGGATGTCGTTTTTGCCCTCGATGGTGGTCTTGGCGGTGAATGCGTTGACGACCAGCGCCGACTGGTTGGCCAGCGCCGCGCCGCCGACTTCACAGGCCAGGTCGCCCATGATGCCGCCGGCTGCGCTGAACAGTGCGGTCATGTACTTTATGTTGGCCACGCGCACGGTCACGTCGTCCTGGCCGGGGTTGCCGATGCTGAACGTGAACACGCTGTTGCCGGTGCCCAGCGCGGGCGAGTTGATGTCACCCTTGTCCGTGGTCGCAACGGGCGCTTCCACAAAGGTGGTGCCGGTGGGCGCGGTGATACTGACAGCGCCGGAGATCTTGCCGCTGATCAGGATGGCGCCCGCGGTTTGCGGCTCGGTGACATTGACGCGCACCAGCCGCACTTCCTCGACAGCCAGCTTGGCGGCGCTGCCGCTGACGGGCTGCGGGCCGGTGACGCCCAGTGTGCCGCGCAGGGTTTTGAGCACGCTGCTGCCGTTGACGCCGTACAGTTCGACGCGCACTTCAATGGTGCCGAATGCGCTTTCGCCGATGTTCACGCGGCATTCGGCCTCGTTCTGGTTGAGCACGACGAAACTTCCGGGCACGAGTTCGGCGCCGGCGCTGAGCTTGACCTGCGGCAGCTTGGCGCTGCTGGTGGTGAACCCGGCGGCGGTTGTCGTGGCAAACCGGATTGCGGCGTTGCGCGCGCCGCTGGGCAGGTTGCCCGGCTCAATGATGAACGATTCCTTGGCGGCGCTGGGTTGCGGCGCCGACTGGGCGGCAAGGCCGCAGGCGCCGGCAAGCAGCAGCAGCAGGGCCAATCGTGTGGTTGCCATGGTTGCTCCTTGGTCTGACCGGACTCAACGCTGACCGCACTCACTCCGCGCGCATGGGTTGTTCGCTTGTGTCGTCCTGCATGTCGCCCTGCGCTTCGGGCTCGTCGCGGTCGGGCAGTTTCTCCGTGCCGCGCACCAAGCCGGTCTGTCGTTGCCCCTTGCGCCGGGCGGACTGCTCTGCCTCAGCGGCTTGTTCCGCCTCGTGCTCGGAGAGCACCCGGATGCGCACGCGGCGCACGCGGTGGCTCCTCACGCGCGAAGCGGTGATCTCCAGCCCATGATACGTTACAGTGTCGCCTTCCGACGGGATATTCCCGAATGCCCGCAGGGCCAGCCCGGCGGCTGTGTCAAAACTGTCCACCACTTCCTGGGGCAGCGTGATGCCCAGCTGCGCCAGCAGGCGCTCATCGGTGACGCGGCCATCGACTTCCCACGTGTCTTCCGAGACGCGCTCAATCGGCGTTTCGACCACGTCGTACTCGTCGTCGATGCGCCCGACCAGCATCTCGACCACGTCCTCGAGCGTGATCAGCCCGGCTGTGCCGCCGTACTCGTCCAGCACGATCGCCATGTGGGTGCGGCTTTCGCGCATTTTCGTCAGCAGGTCGCCGATGAACATAGAGCCGGTCACGAACAGCGGCTTGTGCAGGTAGTTCGCGGGGTCAAAGCCCTTGCCGCGGCCGGGGTCGTGCCGGAAGAACTCTTTGAAATTCAGTATGCCCACAATGTCGTCCAGGTCGCCCGCGTACATGGGGATACGCGTGAACGCGGTCTTCTGGAAAAACGCCCGAATCTCTTCCAGCGGCGCTTTCACGTCCAACGCCTGGATGTCGGTGCGCGGGCACATGATCTCGCGCACGCGGGTGTCGTTCAGCTGGCTGGCGCGCTGGATCAGCTTTTGCTCCATGGGGTCGATCACGCCGGCCTGCGCCGACAGGCTGGCCATGGCGTGGATTTCATGGACATCAAAGATGTTCTGCTTGCCCGGGTCTTCGCCCATCACGCGCAGCGCCGCGTTGCTGAGCCCGTCCAACAGGAACGTCACCGGCCGCGTCACGAACATCAGTCCGGCGACGGGCCACGCCGAAGCCAGCGCCCAGCGCTCACGCATCGAGACCGCGATCGACTTGGGCAGCACTTCGCCGAACACCAGCAGGAACACCACCGCCATTACCGAGGCCACGATCGGCCCGGCCCACGGCGGAAGCAGCGTGCCGCCCGCGAACATCGCTGAAAACACGACCGTCGCGTACACAGCCAGCACGGTGTTGACGATGTTGTTGCCCACCAGCAGCGCGGCGATCACGCGGCCGCGTTTTTCCAGCATGCGCTTCAGCAGCGCGGCGCGGGTGCTGCCGGCGTCAGCAAGGCGGGCGAGGGTGGCGTCAGAGACGGCGGTAAGCGCAGTTTCTGTGCCGGAAAACGCCCCGGACAGGGCGAACAGGATGATGAAGATGAGTATGGATAAGGGGTCCACGGCGCTGAACGCCTACTTCCTTCCTTTGTTTGCGCGGGTGTTGGTGAACTCGGTGGCAAGCCGCTGAAGGTACTCGTTGGCCTTGTTGCGGTCGCCCTGGGCGCTGGCCAGCTCGGCGCGGGCCAGCAGGCTCCACGCGTAGTATTCGCGCACGGTGTTGTAGTGGCGGTTGCCGGGGGGTGTCTTTTCGAAGCCCCACTCAATGAACGGCATTGCGGCTTCATAGGCCTCCATGTCCATCAGCCAGGCGTACACGCCCACCGCGGCGCAGGGGCCGGACGCGGTGGCCCGGGTCAGCGCCTGCTTCATGCCGTCGTGGTAGAGAAACAGGTGGGCGATCGCGTTGCCCAGCGCAACGCGCCGGGCGCGTGTGTTGAAGTCGCCGGCAGGCATGGTGCGCGGGCCGGCGCCGGCAACCACGTTCAGCTTCCATTGCCGGTCCTGCAGGTTGCGCTCAACCTCAATGCTGATCGGGTTGTCGCCGCCGCCGAACAGTTCGGAGGCGTCCTTGGGCCACGGCTGGTTCTTGAGCAGGTTGGTCTTCTGGATGGACACGGAAGGCAACGAGCCCACAAGAACCTGCAGCGACTCAAGGATCAGGGTGGTCTGCTCGGACCGGGCCTTCAGGTCGGCGTGGTGGGGCTTGAACAGCTCGTGGCTGCCGTCGGTCGTGAAGTCGGGGTCGCTGACCTTCCAGTCTTCCATCACGCGATTGGCAGCGGCGAAGTTGCCGTTGCTGACGTGGGTGGCGGCATCTTTGAGCGCCCGGTCAAGCGTCTGGCGCGCGCGGGCGGCGGCGCCTTCGATGCGCAACTGTTCAGCGCGGTCGGCGTCTTTCTTGAGTGTCGCGACCTTGCGTTCAAGCCTTGCCGCCAGCTCGCCCAACGACTTTTTTGCGTTGGCCTCGTCGCACGCTTCCTCGGTTTCGCGTACGCGCTGGGCAAGGCCCTCAATAGTGGCGACCTTCAGCGCGGCATCAGACATGCTGTCGGCCTGCTGCTCTTCGCGGGCAATGCGCCGGGCAAATTCGCGCTGCACATTCAGGCAGCGGTCCGGATAGCTTTCCTTCAGGTCCTTTTCGGTGCTGGTTACCAGCGTCAGGATCTGGGGGTCCTTGCTGTCCTTCCACTTGGTGATGAACGCAGCCAGCGGCTCTTTGGCGCCTTCAAACTTAAAGTCGTTGATCAAGGCCTGGCTCTTGCGCCACGCCTCGTCGTGCTCGTCCTTGGCGGCCTGGAAACTTTCCAGCATCTCGTTGCGCTTGGCCCACAGCCTGTCGCGCAGGGCGGTCAACTGCTTGTGCAGTTCAGGATCGGCCTTGGCCTTGGTCTCGCGCAGCACGGTGTCAATTCGGTCGAGGTCACGATCCAGGTCTTCGGGGGTGCTGGGCGGGTTGTCCAGCAGGTGCTTGGCAATCGTGATGCGTTCTTCGACGCGCTTGTTGGCCGCCGCCACGTCGGGCGCCACGCCGGTGCCGTTGACCGGCGGCGTGTTGGACTCGTTGTTGGCGCCGCCGATGATCGGGGCGTTGTTTTCCGGGCCGGGGTCGCTGCCCCCGAACGCGAACACGCTGACCGACACCACGGCAGCCAGCACCGCCGAGATGGCCGCGATGGCCGCGATCATCAGGCTCCGCTTGCTCTTCTGCTCGTGGATGCGCTGGCTCTGGTCGGGGCTCAGGCCCGTGACACGAGCGCCGAACGCGCTGCCGCTGGTGGCCGTCTTGCGGGCCGAAAGGTTTTCAAAGTCTGTCAGGTCCTGCGCGATCTCGCTGGCGTGCTGGTAGCGCTCGGCTGGGTTCTTGATCAGCATGCGGTCAAGGATGCGCCCGATCGCTTCAGGGCAGTCGGGCACCCATTCGGTGATCGGCGGGTGCGCCTCACGCACCTGCTTCTTGAGAATCTCCTTGACCGTGGTGCCGGTGAACAGCGTCTTGCCGCTGAGCATGCGATAAAACGTGGCGCCCAGGGCGTAAATGTCGGCGCGGTGGTCAATGGGCTTGCCCATCGCCTGCTCGGGCGCGATGTAGTGCGGCGTGCCGAAGACGCCGTCCTGTTCGGCCTGCAGTTCAACGGTGCTCATGGCCAGGCCAAGGTCGCCCAGTTTTACGGTGTGGTCTTCCATCACCATCAGGTTGTCGGGCTTGATGTCGCGGTGGACCAGCCCCTTGCGCTCGGCGTAGTCCAGCGCTGCGCAGGCGTCACGGATGATTTTGACCGCGCGCGGCAGCGGGATCTGGCGCTGTGCCTGCAGCTCTTCCAGCACGCTGCCCCTGGCGGCAAATTCCATGCTGAAGTAGTAGTTGCCGTTCTCGTCGCCGACGTCGTACACCTGGATGATGTTGGGGTGATTCAGGCCGCCGGCGGCGCGCGCCTCTTTCACGAACATCTCGCAGAACTTTTCGTCTTTCACCAGGTCCGGCGACAGCACTTTCAGCGCCACCGTGCGCCCGAGGCTCAGCTGCGTGGCCTTGTACACCGTGCCCATCGCGCCGCGGCCGAGGCGCTCTTCAATGCGATAGCCGCCGATCGCGTGCCCGATCAGCCCGCCCTGTTTGTCCTGCGTTTCATCCGCCAGCCACGAAAGCAGCGTTTCGCCGACCTGGATGCTGTCGCCGGCCTGCAGCTTGTGAGCGCCTTCGGCTTTGCGGCCGTTGACCAGCGTGCCGTTGGCGCTGCCGAGGTCCTTCAGCCCGAAGATGCTGCCCTTGCTGGCAATCAGGAAGTGCTTGCGGCTTGCCATGGTGTCGGAAAGCTGCAAGTCGGCGGACTTGTCGCGCCCGGCAACGATCTGCTGGCCCGTGGTTACGGTGACGGCCTTGCCGCGATCGGGTCCCTTTTCAACCAGCAGGCGTGGCATCAGTCCTCAGCCTCGGGGGCGCAACGACCCCCAAACGGCAAATGCCGTTTTCGGGAGTAAAAGCGCCATCAAAACGCAAGTATCCATGAATCGGGGCGTGGGTCAACGCAGCGTCAGCGGCATTGTTCAGGGGCGCGACTGGGCCTGCCGGCGCGACTCAAATGTTTCAGCGGCTGGCAGTTCCACGACGAACTTTGCGCCGCCCAAAGTGCCGCCCTCTTCAACGCGGATTGTTCCGCCGTGGTTGTCCACGATGGTGTGCACGATCGACAAGCCCAGGCCCGTGCCCTTGCCGGGCTCTTTTGTAGTAAAGAAGGGGTCGAAGATGCGTTCACGAATTTCGTGCGGCACGCCCTCGCCGCTGTCCTCTACGGCAAACTTCACGCCGCCGCGGTCGCCCGGCGCGATGGTCACGCGCACGGCGCCGCCATCGGGGCTGGCGTCGGCGGCGTTGATCAGCAGGTTCATCAGCACCTGGCCGACTTCTTCTTCGTTGCCGAACAGCATGGGCAAATCCTGCCGGATGTCTTCTTCAAGGCGGATCTCCTTCTGGTCAAGGCGGTGCTTGACCAGCGGCAGCGCGCGCCGGAACGCGGCCTCGGCCTCGAACCTCTCGGGCTTCATGTCGCGGCGGCGCGAGAAGTCGAGAATCTGCTTCATCAGCTTTTCGATGCGCTCAAGGCCTTCCTCGATCAGCCCCAGATAATCGCTGCTGCGTTCGTCCAGCCCCTCGCGTTTGCGCAGCCGGCGCACGGCGTTGAGCATGCCCGACAGCGGGTTGTTCACTTCGTGGGCCAGCCCCGCCGCCAGCGTACCGGTGGCGGCCAGGCGCTGCGCGATCACCAGGCTTTGCTGCTGCTTCTGGATCGTGCGGGTGGCGTCCTTGACCTTGCCCTCAAGGTCGCCCTGGTACTCCTTGAGTTCCTTGAACATCGCATTGAACGCCGCCACCAGCGTTTCGATGTCGTTGCCTCCGCCGGTGAAACCCTTGATTTCAAGGCCCTCCGAGCCCTTGACGATGCGCTTGCTGTCTTCCAGCACGTTGCCCAGCGGCGCCAGCACAAAACGGCGCAGCGCAAACATCAGCAGCACAAACACCGCCAGCATCGCCAGGCCAAGCGTCGTGAATGCGGCAATCACCAGCGGCCCAAGGTCGGCGGTGCGCACCGGCGGCGGGTCGGCGTAGCGCGGCTGGGGGTAGTACAGCTTCATGCGCAGCACGCCGTTCAGCGAGTTGCGGTTGGGGTCGGGCTGGTACGGGTAAAACAGCACGTCGCCCAGGAACTCGTGGGTGCGGTTTTCAAAGACACGCTCAATCACTTTCACTTCTTCGGCGGTGGGCTCGGCCTGGCTGCCCTGCGGGCGAAACACCTGCATGCGCAGGCCGCCGTCTTCATCGCGCTGGATGTAGGCCGTTTCGTCAATCCCGCGCAGCTCTTCACGCAGGCGGTCGCCGAGTTCGGTTTCGGGCGTGGTCAGGATCGGCTCAAGCTGCCCGATCAGGATGCGCTCAACGGCGCGCACGGCCTGGTCGCGGTCTTCACTGCGCAGCCTGTCCACGACTTGCTTGTTTTCGTCCAGCTGGCGCTGCGCGGTCTGGTCCAGCGTGTCGCGGGCCTTGTACACCAGCAGGCCCAGCATCACCGACAGAAATGCCGTGGCGGTCAGCACACCCAACGCAAGTTTGATCTTAAGCGACATCGCGGCCATGGTAGCGCCCGCGTAATCTTTCGGCGAGGTCAGGCGACTTGCGCCGGCGCTTCCCCTTGCATCGGCGCCTGAACTTGCGCAAACCAGTCCGTTGCATGCAGACCCTTGAAGGCACCGTCGTCCGGCTGCACGGCCACCACGCGTGGATCATCGCGGGTGACCGCGAGTACCTGTGCCCGGTGCGCGGAAAGTTCAAGCAGGGCAAGCGCCGCGAACGCAGCCCGGTGGCCGTGGGCGACGTTGTCGAGTTCGAGATCGTGCAGGAGACAGACCAGCCGGAAGGGCACATCCTCACGATCCGGGAGCGCCGCACCGAGCTGTACCGTGCGCACCCGCGCTTTCCGCGCCAGCGGCAGGTGATTGCCGCCAACATTGACCTGCTTGTGATTGTGTGCGGGGCCGATCAACTGGACGAGCAACTGCTGACCGTCGATCGCCTGCTGATCAGCGCGCTGAGCCAGGGGCTTACGCCGATCATCGTCGTCAACAAGTGCGACCTTGCCCAGCCGGAAGTGGCGGGCTACGCCCATGCCGAAGTGTTCAAGACATGCGCAACCAGCGGCGAGCTGGCGGGCCTGAAGGGGCGGTTTGCCGGCAGGACCGCCGTGTTCGCGGGCCCCAGCGGCGTGGGCAAGAGCAGTCTATTGAACGCGCTGGAGCCGGGGCTGGCGTTGAAGGTCGGCGAGGTGGACAGACAGGGCGAAGGCAAGCACACCACCACGCACGCGACGATGCTGCCGTTGGCGGGCGGGCATGTGATCGACACGCCGGGGGTGCGGGATTTCCCGTTCTGGAACCTCGAGCCGCACGAGATTTCGCTGTACTACCCGGACTGGGAGCAGCCGCGGCAGCAATGCAAGTTTGCAACGTGCACGCACCGCCACGAGCCGCAGTGCGGAGTGAAGGCAGCCGTGGAGGCCGGCACGCTGGACCAGGGCCGCTACCAGCGCTACCTGACCATCCTGCGTGAACACTGGAACCAGCAGGAAGCCGCGGGCTATTAGCAGGCTGCGCGATTGCAGTCTCAGCCTACGACAGGCCGTACTCTTTGAGTTTGCGGTACAGGGTTCGCTCGCCGATCTCGAGCATTTTGGCGGTGCGTTCGCGGTTGCCTTCGTTGGCTTCCAGTGTGTGGCGGATCACCTCGCGCTCGATCTGCGCCATGGTCATACCGACAAAGCCGCCTGCATCGCCCGCCGCGACTGCCACCGGTGCGGGCCCGGCGCCACGGATGTTATGGGGCACATCACTCAGCCTCAGCGTATCGCCCGGCGCCAGCACCACCATCTCTTCCAGCGTGTTGCGCAACTCGCGCACGTTGCCCGGCCACTCGTGGGCAATCAGCGCATTCAGGGCCGGCTGGTCGATGGCCTTGAGTGCCTTGCCGTGCTGCTTTGCAAACTCGGCCATGAAGCTGGCGGCCAGCAGGGGTATGTCGCCACGGCGCTCGCGCAGGGGCGGCAGGTGAATCTCGACGACCTTCAGGCGAAAGAACAGGTCTTCTCGAAACGCGCCCTTCTTCACCTGCTCGGGCAGGTCTTTGTTGGTGGCGCTGATGATGCGCACATCCACCTTGCGCGCGGTGTTGCTGCCGACGGGAGTAACCTCTTTGTTTTCGATCACTCGCAGCAGCTTGACCTGTGTTTCCAGCGGCATCTCGCCGACTTCGTCCAGAAACAGCGTGCCGCCGTCGGCGGATTCGAACTTGCCGACGTGGTCTTTCAACGCGCCGGTAAACGCGCCCTTGACGTGCCCGAACAACTCGCTGTCCAGCACGCCGCCCGAAAGCGCGCCGCAGTTTACCGCCACCAGCGGGCCCTCACGGCGCTTGCTGTTGAAGTGCAGGGCGCGCGCCACCAGCTCTTTGCCGGAACCGTTTTCGCCGGTGATCAGCACGCGCGCATCGGTCGGCGCGACCTGCTTGAGGCGGTTGAACACCGCCTGCATCGCCGGGCTGTTGCCAACGATGCCCTCATAGCCGAACTTCTCGTTAACCAGGCGGTTCAGCGCCTGGTTGGCAAGGCTCAGTTGCCGGCGCTCAAGGGCCTTGGCGACCGTGTTGCGCAGCGCTTCTTTGTTGAGCGGCTTTTCCAGAAAGCTGTACGCGCCTTCGTGCAACGCCTGCACCGCCTTTTCGACGCTGCCGTAGCCGGTGATGATGATGACCTCAGCGTCGGCGTCCGTGGCCTTGATCCGCTTGAGCACCTGCATGCCGTCGGTATCGGGCAGTCGCAGGTCAGTCAGCACGACATCGAACTCGGATTCGCCGAAGCGCTTGAGCCCTTCTTCGCCGCTGTGCGCCAGCGTCACGACGTAGTCGGCGCGCTCAAGCACCTCGCCCGCGATCTGGGCGTGGCTTACGTCGTCGTCGATCAGCAGCACTCGCGGCTTGGCAGTCACTTGCTCACCCTTGCGAAGATCCTGACATAGCAAGCAGAAGGGTTAGCGGCTGGCGGGTGGCTGTCAAGATGGCAGGCGCGCCAATGCAAAGGGCGCCGCAGCATGGCTGCGGCGCCCCTGGTTGCTCAGGTACTACTTCAGTTCAATCTTCCACACAGCCACGTCGGCGTCGCTGGGTTCGCCGGTTTTGGTTTCGGCGTCCTGCCACTGCAACTTGTCCATGGGGTCGATCAGCTTGCGGGCTTCCTTGCCGTCCTTGGACTCGCCCTTGGGCACGGTCTTGAACGCGGCGTCGGCCAGGGTGATGTCTTCAAGGGCGGGCTCGTAGTCTTCAAGGCCGGTGATGCCGTTGTACCAGTAGCCCCAGTAGCGCACGCCGTTGCGGCTGCCGGTGTAGCTCTGGCCGACAATCGTCAGCGTCTTGCCCTGCAGCACGGCGGCCTTGATGCGGTGGCCGTTGGCTTCGTCGGGGCCGGTGCCGGTGTGGTAGAAGGCGCTCCATTTTTCGGCGCCGGTTTCAGGGTCAAGGCCAAGCAGCAGGCCGTCGCCGTCGTAGATGCCCGACGCCACGTGTCGGCCGCCGACCAGAATCGTGTCGCCGGCAACGCGCACCAGGTGCGTGTTGTTGCCGTCGCCGCTGGTGCCGGTGTAGGTTTTGGCCCATGCCAACGCGCCCTCGGGCGTGAACTTGGCGGCACTCAGGAACGTCGTCGCGCCGCGCCGGTCAAGGCTGGCGAAGATGTTTCCCTTGTCGTCAAGGTCGATGCAGTTGATGCCGCTGCCGCGGCCAAGGTCAACGCGCTTGATCCATGCAATCTTCGGCGCGTCGCCATCGCAGCCTGACAGCTTGGCCAGGAATGCGCGGTCGGCAGCCAGGCCGCCGATCACAACGCTGCCGTCGGCGCCGGCTGCAATCGCGTAGCCGCGGTCGTTGGTGCCGCCGGTGACGTCCAGGGTGTACTGGAAAAGGGTGGCGCCGTCAGCGGCGTTGAGGGCCAGCAGCATGACTTCAGCGTTGCCGATCGTGCTGCCGGTGACAAACACGCGGTCGCCGCGCACGGCTATGCCGTAAGCCTCGGCGCTGTGGCGGGGCAGCTCTGACTTGGCCCACTCGCAGCGCCACATCTTCTCCCATACCGGCTCGCCGGTTTTGGGGTCGATCTTCATCACCAGTGCCGCGAACAGGTTGTTTGACTTGTCGTTGCTGGTCGCGCCGCACAGGTACAGGTTGCCCTGCGCGTCCAGCGCCAGGCTGTTGCTGGTACCGCCGGTTTCGGCGTTCTGGCCGCTGTCGGGGCTGCGGTCCATGTACGGGCCGTTCCAGAGCTTGGCCCATGCCAGCGTTCCGTCGGCGTTTACGCGGCCATAGAAGATATCCGTGCTGAAGCGGTCGGCGATCTGTGTGGCGTGGCCTGAAAAATAGATGTTGCCCTCGGCGTCGCCCACAGCGGTGCTGAGCATTTCGTCGGTCTTCACGCCGCCGAACAGCTTGTGCAAGGTGGTGGTGCCGTGGCTGAAGAATTTGGCTTTGTCGCGCCCGCGGGTAGCAAGCTTGAGGGTGAAGGTCTTGTCGCCGTTGTAGGTGTAGGTCAGGGTTGCGTTGCGTTCACTGCTTTCGACGACAAAGGCGCGCACCTTCAGGGCAAACGCGCCCTTGGAGGCTTCGAGCTTCGTTTCCTTGAACTCAAGGGGCGAGCGCTTGATCTCGTTTTTCAGCAGCGTGAATTCTTCGTCCATCACGCCTTCGCCAAGCGTCAGCTCAACCTTGTTGAGCGTGATCTCGGCGCTGGTCTTGTTGTAGAACGTGATGACCTGCACCGACTCGCTGAACAGGGCCAGCGAGTTGTTTTCGGTGTTCATCGGGATCCAGTAGCGGTCGCCGTTCTTGAACTCAAGGCCCTCGGCCATTGCCACGGGCTCTGTGCCCTGCGCCACCACCGGCGTGTGGTGCGTGATGCATGCCAGCGTCAGAATCGCCAACGCCGCGACAGAGTATCGCATGTGCTTTCCTTTACTTTGGAAGCTGACCCCAAAATTGTGAGCGACCAGCCAGAATAGTCGCTGCCGGTGTGCGGTCAATGCACTACACCCGGCGGGCCGCGTCCGTGGCCGCTGCAAGGCTTGAAAACATGCTTACACCCGGCGCTTCGCCCGTAATGCCCGCCTTGGCCAGCACGCCGCGCGGCTGGGACTGCAACCCGACAATCAACACCTTGGTGCCCGAGGTCTTCAGCTTGGCCAGCAGGCTTTCCAGCGCGACCAGGCCTGTGGCGTCCATGGCCGGCACGGCGTGCATGTCCAGGATCAGCGCCTTGGTGCTGCCCGCTGTGGCAATGGCCCCGATTGCCTTGTCGGCGGCGCCGAAGAAAAGCGGCCCGGCGATCTCGTACTGCACGACGCCCGGCGGCAAGGGCTCACGCTGCGCGCCGTCGCCGTTGCCCACCACCCGCGCGCCGCTGATTTCAGCCATGCGGCGCATGAACAGCAGCGCCGCCAGCACCACGCCTACCCCCACCGCAATCACCATGTCGAAGATGACGGTCAATCCAAAGCAGGCCAGCAGAACCGCCAGGTCGCTGCGCGGCGCTACTTTCAGCATATGCATGAAGTGCCGCGCGTCGCTCATGTTCCAGGCCACCACCAGCAGCAACGCCGCCATGCCCGCCATCGGCAGATATCCCAACACCGGGGCCAGCGCGATCACCGCCGCCAGCAGAAACAATGCGTGCGTAATGCCGGCCACGGGGCTGCGGCCGCCGCTGCGCACACTGGTGGCTGTGCGGGCGATCGCGCCGGTCGCGGCAAAGCCGCCAAAGAACGGGCCAACCAGGTTGCCCAGGCCCTGCCCAACCAGCTCGGCGTCCGGGTCATGGCGCGTGCCGGCCATGCCATCGGCCACCACGGCGGACAGCAGGCTTTCAATGGCGCCCAGCGCGGCAATGGCCATTGCCGGGCCGATCAGTTCACGGATCAATTCCCAGCTTATGCCTAGCGGCTGGCCATCCGGGCCCGGCAGTGCCCAGGGCAGCAGGGGCATGGGCGGAAGCTGCGGGATGCCGGCGTGGCTGACGCCGTCTTTGATGTAGCTGAAGCGCGAGGCAATCGTCGCCACCGGCGCTTCCATGTACTCCGCCATCAGCCAAGCGGCGACGGCGGCCAGCGTGATCGCGACCAGCGGGCCGGGCACCTTGCGGGTGATTTTCGGCCAAAGCACCAGCACAACCAGCGTCAGTGCGCCAATGACGGTGTCGGCGTAACTGAGGCCCGAAAACGCCTGCGCGATATCCGACACGCGCTCCCAGTAGTGGTCGCCGCTTGAGACTACGGGCAATCCGAAGAAGTCCTTGAGCTGCAAAGTCGCAATCACAACCGCAATGCCCGCCGTAAAGCCGGTGGTGACCGGGTGCGGCACAAACTGGATCAGCCGCCCCAGCCGCGCCAGCCCCATGACCACGAGAAACCCGCCCGCCATCAACGACGCCAGCGCCAGCCCGCCGATGCCATACTTGGCGCTGATCGGCGCCAGCAGAATCACGAACGCGGCCGTCGGGCCCGAGACGTTCAGGCGCGAGCCGCCGGTGGCGGCAATCAGGGCGCCGGCGACGATTGCCGTGTACAAGCCGTGCTGGGGCGGCACGCCGGATGCAATGGCCAGCGCCATCGAAAGCGGCAGGGCAACAATGCCGACAATCACGCCGGCGGTTATATCCGCGCGCAGGTTGCGCAGCCCGTAGCCTTCACGCAGCGCGCCGCGCAGGCCCACGGAAAACGGGAACGGCTTGGCGCTTTGCGCCGCCGCAGGCTTGTGGCGCCCGGAGACTTGCTTCTGCGGTGACATACTTTGGGCGTTCGCCCAACCCCGTTGCGCTGTCGCTGTGCGTAACGCACGTCAGTCCGGCAACGCGAGCCGCGCAGACACACGGCATGCATTGACCTTAACGCTTGGGGGAGCATGCTGCAATTCCCGTGACCGCATGCGAAGTCACAAAAACGGATACTCTTAGTCCACGTAACCAGGCAGGGCGATGGCGCCCAAGTCGGTGACGCTCTCAGCCTTGAAAACCACGCGCCGGTCAGGCTTTGCGTCGTCGCGCGAGTTGCTCCAGAGGTACAGCACGTACGTCTTGCCCGGTTCAAGCTGGCTGCCGTCGTTGACCATGTAGCCGTCCAGGTCGGTGCGCAACTGGCGTTTGGCTTCGTACCACGCGCCGTTGCGCGCAAGCCACAGGCGCTGCTCGTCAGTTTCCAGCAGGTCGTAGGCCTCGCCCAGCAGCTCGCGCAGGCCTGCTTCGCCGGGCGCCTTCTCGATGTCTGACAGGCGGGCGGCATACGCGGTGTGACTGTCCCAGCGCAGGTCGGGGCGGCGGTCGGGGGGCAGCGCTGCCAGCGCGCGCCGCACCTGCTGCGCGACTTCGTCGTGCGCGTGCTCCATGATCAAGCCGCGCACCCAGGGCAGGCCCTCATCCGAGGGGCCGACCGCGCGCAACACAAACGCGCGCGCGAGGCCAAGCTCAAGCCGGCCATCCTTAACTTCGACCCACCCGCCCGCAAGCCAGTCATGCGTGTACGGCCGCGGGGTGTCCGCGCGGCTGCTGTAGCTGCCGGAAGCCGGCCGCTGCAACTGGCAGGCGCCCATGATGATCGTTTGCACACGCAGGTTCTCGGCTTGCAGCGCCAACCGCGTGGCTTCAGACACGCGGCGTGTCGCAACCAGCCCCTGATCGCTCTGTGAAACCGGCACAATCAGCACGGCAGTCTTGTTGGACGGCAACTCCGGCATGCGGCTGGGATCATACGGGTGCGGCGCTTCAACAAACTCTTCAACCGGCTCTTCATCGGTCGCGTCCTCGGCGATCTTGGGGTCTGACGCTGGCGGCGGCTTGGGCACGGTCACCGTCAGCTTTGCCGCGTGGGCAAATGCCTCCAGCGTGGGCGACAAACCCTTCGCGTCCACGGATATTGCGTACCCGGGCAGGTCGCGCTCCAGCAGCGTAAGGCCTTCCTTGCCGTGGAACGGCTCCCAGTCTGACAGCACTTCCGGGCCATCGATAAACCGAAACCAGTAGTCCCTGCCTCGCTGCACGTCCTGCCAGCGATAGCGGCCGTGGCGATGGCACCTGCCCGACACGCGTGTGCCATCCGCAGAAACCTGCACATCCACCTCGCACTCGTGCGGAAGCATGATCGTCAGCCGCGCTTGCGGGCCGTCCGGGGCCTGCGTTGGATGAAACTCGGCTTTCGGTGCGGGCCGCGGGTTCAAGAGAAGGCGATTGCCGGCCCCGGCCCCTGACAGCTGTTCGCTGTACGCCAAGGCGCGCGCCTCAAAGTCGGCGGGTGTGGGCAGCGTGACAACCACTTCGGCGGTCGTGAGAAAGCTCTCGGTCACCACCGACTGTTCAGCGCCCCAGGCGTCGGCGTCCAGCCTGGCCGTGATGCTATTCTGGGCGCCGATGTACGCCACGAACCACCAGCGGCCTTCATCAGTGGCGTAAAGCGTAGGCGGAGATTCGCGCTGCACCGTGCGCCCGCCACGTCCGCCGCGCCATCCGCCGCCACCGCCGCCTTGCAGCGGCGCCGTTGGCGGACTGCGAAAGTCCAGCCGGTAAGGTGCATCGCGCGACACGGCTTCCAGCGCCACAGACTGCGCCGTCAGTGTCGGCCTGTTAGGCAGCCACTTCACGGGGTTGCCGTCCGGGTGCAGGTAGCGCACGCACACCACCCGGCGCGTGTTGGGGGTGATCAGGCGCTCGGTGCGGCGGTCGCCGCGCGAGACGTGAAAACGGTGGCGCAGGTTGCCCCAGTTGTTGCTCAGCAGTTCCAGTTCATACCAGCCCGGTTCAAGGCCCGTGCTGTGCGCTTCCTCGTGGCCAAGGCCCTCGCAGATGATCTTGTCTTCCGCGGCAGAAGCTTCGTTGGCGACCCAGTAGCGACCCACCTGCCGCCACAGCACCGCAAGGAAGTCACCGGCTGGGGCGGCGTTGCCCGCCGCGTCGTACAGCTCAAAGTCCACGCGCGCGCCGCCGCGCCAGATGCGCTCGCCGTGGTCAGCGGCGTGCAGGGCGGGACTTTCCGCCGGCTCGGCAGTTGGCCTGTCTGCGCGCGGTTCGGGCGCGCGTTCCGGCCTGTCCGCGGTAGTTTCGGGACGTTCGGGTGCAGACGCGGATTCGGGCGCTCGCGCCCGGGTTTCCTGCACAGATTCATTCGGCGGCAGCTTGACCTCAAATCCGCCGCGCCCGAAGTACCAGCCGGCCAACGCCAGCAACACAATGGCGGGAACGGGCAGCAGCAGGTGGGCTCGTGACTTCATCTATGTCCTAACGGGCGCAGGCCGGGGCGGTTTGAACCGGCTGTGACAGGTTCTCGAACTCACAAGCCCGTCATCCCGGTTCGCGATCTCGCGCACCGGGCGCCGGGTTTGGCAGATTATATGTTTCCGGGCAGGCTGTCCGGCACTCGCCTTACTTTCTCCGTCACCTCGTGCGCCACGCTCGTACAATACTGAGGAATGGACTGGTTGAAGGCCAACTGGAAGCTCGTTGCCAAGTATGCCGGGCTTGGCGCGGGGTGCGTCGCGGTTGCCGTGGCCGCATTTGTCGGCGCGCGCTGGATTGCCGCAGGCAACGAGTATGAAGGCGAATTGACCGACCTTGCCCCGGCGCAGGCCGCCATCGTGATTCGCGTCGATAACGTGCCTCGCCGCAAGTACGAAATCGAGCGCCTGCTTGAGCACGCACTGATGCAACCCGGGCTTGGCCAGTTTGAAAGCAGCACGCTGTTCAAGGACTCGCTGGGCGATTCGCTGGATGGCGGGCTGTACCAGTTCAAGCAGGAGAAGTGGGACACCGGCCTTGAGCGCGCGAAACGCGACGTGAACCAGCTGGGGGCTGTGCTGTTTGAAGACATCCTGGGCGGCGAGCTGGTCCTGTGCAGCGACCCCGGTGAAGGCGCAACCGAGTTCATTGCCCTTTCGCGCGTGTCGCGCGCCGTGCGCTTTCGCTGGCAGTTCATTGACCTGGCGTCGGGCTTCTTTCCCGACGAGCCGGGCCAGCCGCGCCTTGAGTACGCCGCAGGGGTGTTGACGATCACGCCGCCAGCCACACCGGAGAACCCGACACCCACGCCGACAATGATCGCGCTGCTGGACGACGTGCTGGCCGTCAGCAACAGCACGCGCCTGCTGAACGAGAGCATCCGCCTGCACACCACTGCCGGCAAAGGCATGTCCGCCCGCGCCGACTACACGCGCGCGCTGGCGCTGGCGCCCGCTGAGCGCCGCGAAAAACATGTCGCCGGCATCTGGCTTGACCTTGACCGCCTGCGCAAGCGCCTGCCGCCGAAGGCTGACGCCGGCGTTGAGGTCAGCCCGATCGACCGCTTCGACAGTCTGCCCAAGTCGGTGGAGGGCATCTACCCGGACATCTTCATGCCGGTCAACCGCATCCTGAAGGCTGACCTCGACAGCCGGCCCTTCCACGTCGCGTATTACGGCCTCGACATCTCTGAGCCGGGCGTATTGATGTTTGACCAGTACCTCGTGGCTGAGCCGGGCCGCATCGCCAGGCCCGAGTACGAGTACCTGCGCAAGACCTGGGCGCAGCCCGCGGCCAAGGCAACGCACATCGAGATCCTGCCGCAAGACACCATGCTGGTAGCCAGCTACCGCCAGCCGCTTGAGGTGCTGTACAACGACGTGTTTGACCAGCGCGCCCGCGAAAGCCTGGTCGGCGACTTTATCGTGGCGCTGCGCGCGCCGGGCGTGAAGGCGCAACTGCCCAACGAGATTTCCGAGCTGGCGTTTGCAGCCGCGCCCCGCAGCTACGCGCCCGACGCCTCGATCCCGCTGGGCGGCACCGAGTTCCCGCTGCCGGCGTTTGCCCTGATGTTCCGGTCTGCCGGCGCCAACCCGCAGGCCGCGCGCGCGCTGCTTGAAGAGTACCTGAATGCCCAGCGCGGCCGCAAGTCCGAAGAAAACGACGACACCGACGAAGACGAGGCGCCCAACCCCAACCGCGTCGTGGTGGTCGAGAAGACCGTCGGCGGCTTTACCGCGTACGGCTTTCACGACCCGCGCGAAGAAGACAACTTCATCCGCCGCCTCAACCGCACGATCCGGGCAGCCGTCGTCGGCGAATGGCTGGTGATGACCAACAGCGAAGACCTGCTGGCGCATGCGCTGGCTTCGCGCGAGGGCGGGCTGGCCAAGGCGCCGGGCAGCGTGTGGCGCCTGTTGCCGGACGCGGGCTCAGCCACGGTCTATCTCGGGTTTGACCAGTTTGCCGCCTACGCCGGCGGGCCCGAGCTTTCCAAGGTGCTGCGCGACAACAAGTACAACACGGGGTTGATTGAAGGCCGCGACCCCGGCGAAGTGCGCCGTGAAATCGCCGCCGAGGTCGGCACCACAGACCTCAGCCACGCCGAGGTCGCCAGACGCTTCAATGAACGCAAGTCCGCGTGGCTGCGCGAATGCATGGTCGAGGGCAACCGCTATGAGGCCGAGCTGCGCGCCGACATGGCGGGCATGCGCTTCTTTCGCGACCTGGCGCTGATCACGCGCTTCCATGGCGACCACCTGCATGTGCAGGGCGTGCTTCGCATCGGCCGCTGATTCCGGTTCCGCAATGCCCGCCGCGCGCTACCATGGGCGCGGAGACCACGATGAAGACCCTGCGATTTGCGCCCCTGCTTGTGCTGATGCTGCTGGCCTACGCCCCCGCGAAGGCTGAGCCGGCACAGCCGCGCACCTTCAACTACCTGATCAACTTCAACGGCGCGATTGTCGGCTGGGCGACCAGCACGCTCAGCGATGCCGTGCACAACGACAAGCCGGCGGTGCTGGAAAAGGAAAAGACGTACATCGCGATCAAGCGCAGCTTTGACGGCGCGGAGTTCATCATTGAAAGCACGACCGAGACGTACTACGCACCGGACTGGAGCGAGCTGCACAAGGTCGATGTCACGGTAAACGGCGCGCAGACCACACGCATTGAGACAGCCTGGGCCGAGAACATCACCATCACCAAGACGGTCGATAAGGGCAAACCGCAGGTCACCACCCTCAAGCGCGGTGAAGCGCCCGTGTACTGCACCACCCAGGCCTGGCATGTATTGAAAAAGGGCGAAATGAAGGCCGGCACGCGCCTGACCTTTCAAAGCGTGGAAGACGACGACGGCGCGCTGATCGACGAAGTGTGGACCGTCACCGGCCGCGTCAAGCGCAAGCTGGCGGACGGCAGCGTCGTTGAAGGCACGCAGATCGGCATGGTGCATGCCGGGCGCGCCGCTACCGCGATCATGGGCGACGACGACATGCCGCTGTACTACGAAGCCTCGTCCGGCTTTGCCATGGAGCGGGTGAAGCAGATCCCCGACCCCTTCAAGCCCGAGCCGGTTGCCATCCGCACGGTCATGAAAAGCAATATCGCTACAAGCCGCTACCTTGATATCGCGGTCATGGACATCGAGCTTGCATTCAAGCACGACGACGGCGAGGGCATTCCGCCGCTGTTTGACGAAAACGCGTACCACTCGGTCAAGCGCCTCGACACCGGCTACGCCCTGCGCCTGCGCGAACGCCGGCTCAGCGACGCAGCCAGGGCACTGGCGTACCCGCTGGCGGAAGTACCGGACGACGTGAAGGCAATGCTGAATGCCACGGCGATGTGCCAGTCCGACGACAAAGATCTGGCAGCAGAAGCATTGAAGCTGGCCAAAGGCCGCAAGACCGGCGCCGAGGTCGCCCGCGCGATCATCGGCTACGTCGGCAAGCGGCTCGGCTTCGGCACCGGCGACACCGGCAGTGCCAGCGCCAAGCAGGCCTGGCTTGAGCGCAAGGGCGACTGCACCGAGCACGCGGCGCTGTTTGTGGCGCTGGCGCGCGCAGCCGGCCTGCCCGCGCGCAACGTGGGCGGCATTGTGTTCATCTCGGATGCGCAGGACGGCATGTGGGGCTACCACGCGTGGGCCGAGGTGTGGCTCGGCGAGTGGGTGCCGGTGGATACCACCGTCGCCGAGCTTGGCACCGGCGCGCGCTACCTGATGTTCGAGTACGACGAGCCCGGTGAAACCCACGGCCGCGGTCGCAGCGGGCGCTGCCTGCGCCAGGACATCCACCCGGTGATCAACCACTACAAGCTGAACACCGGCCAGGAATGGAAGCGCCACAACGCAACCGACCACTGGAAAGCTGACTGACTTCGCTACGGCGGCGACACCCACTGGGCAATCGCATCCGGCAGCCTGCCGTGCAGCGCCGCCAATCGCAGCGCGTTCAGGGCTGCTCGGGCGCTGCGCGACTTCACCAGTTCGCGGTCGCCGGGCACGCGCAAGCGCCACGTTTTCACGTCGCCGCCCATCGCCGCGGCAAGCCAAACCGTGCCGACGGGCTTGTTCTCGCTGCCGCCGCCCGGCCCCGCGACCCCCGTGGTCGCGACCGCCACGCCCGCGCCGCCGGCTGCCAGCGCCCCGCGCGCCATTTCGGCGGCGACTTGCCCGCTGACCGCGCCGTGGGCCGCCAGCGTTTCGGGCTTCACGCCCAGACGGCGTTGCTTGGCCTCGTTGCTGTACACCACCGCGCTTTCCAGCAGCACGTCGCTGCTGCCCGGCACATTGGTCAGCATGTGCGCGATCAGGCCGCCGGTGCAGCTTTCGGCGCACGCGGCCTTGAGACCCGCGTTGCGCAACGCGTCGATCGTCGCCTGCTCAAGCGACACGTCGCCCGCAGCAAACACCAACTCGCCCAGCCGTTTTCGCGCTTCCTCAAGCGTAGGCCGCAACACGGCGTCGGCCTGCTCGTCGGTTTCTGCCAGCACGCGCCAGCGCAGGCGGATGACGGCGTCGTCCACCAGGATCGCGCCGTCTTTGTCCAGCAGGTCCGCCACGCGGTTGTTCAGGTCGCTTTCCGGCAACCCGAACACGCGCAGCTCGCGGGTGTGCCAGCGGCCGGGCAGGCCAAAGGCCTCAATCAGCGCCTTGCGCAACTCTTCGTCCCAGATGCCCTTCATTTCCCGCGGCACGCCCGGCAGCACAGCCACGCCCGACCCGCCTTTGCGCGCGAGGAAGCAGCTGGCTGTGCCGAACGCGTTGGGGATCAGGGTTGCGCCGTCGGGGCGCATGCACTGGCGCTCGCTGCCTTCCGGAAACTTGCGGCCCATGGCGGAGTAGCGCTCTTGCAGGCGCGCCAGGTCGTCAAGGTCAAGCTTGAGCTCAACGCCCAGGGCGTGCGCAACACCTTCACGGGTGCGGTCGTCCACCGTGGGGCCGATGCCGCCGGTGCAGATCACGAGCAGTCCGGCATCCAGCGCATCGCGGACGGCGCGGGCGATGTCGGCGCTGTCGTCGGTGATGGCGGCGTGGCCGCGCACGTCAAAGCCGATCTCCGCCAGCGCGCGTGAAAGCCACGCGCTGTTGGTGTCAACAATGTGGCCGCGGACAACCTCGTTGCCGACCGAAAACACGACGGCGTTGCGATCCATGCCGGCAGTTTCGCACAGGATGGGCCGCAATCAAGCCTTGGCGACGGCCTACCATGCGACCAAGGGCAGGCTAAACTCGCGCAATGGCCGAGTTTGACGGCGTGTTGTTTTCTGACCTTCACCTGTCGCCCGAATTGCCCGAGCTGACAGCGTTGTTCGACGCGTTTGTTGATCGCGTCGCCGGCACGCCCAGCGTTGCCTGCCTGGGCGACCTGACCGAATACTGGATCGGACGGCAGCACCTGTTGCAGCCCTTCGGGCGTCATGTGTACGACCAGATGAAGCGGCTGTCCGACGGCGCGCGGGACGCGATTTTTGTGCCCGGCAACCGCGACTTTTTGTTCAGCGCGCAGGCCAGACAGGCTGGTTGGCGCGTGTTTGCCAATCGCTTTGAGGGCGACTTCTGCGGCACCCGCGTGGCCTTTGAGCATGGCGACCGCTTCTGTACCGAAGACCGTCAGTACCAGCGCTTTCGCATGTGGTTCCGGCGACTGCCGTGGCGGCTTCTGGAAATGCTGATCAACGAAGAGCGCGGCCACCGGCTTGCCCGCAACCTGCGCTCTCGCAGCAAGGGCCACGTCGCGCGCAAGAACCCCAGTGCGTTCGGCATCCAGCGCCGGCCCGTCGAGAGGCTTGTGTTTCGCGGCGCAAAGGTCATCGTGTGCGGCCATGTGCACACGCCGTTTTCGCGCAATTACCAGGGCGCAAAGGACATCGGGCGCCTGCATGTGATGAGCGACTGGCGCGATGACGGCGCGATCGTGTGCACCGTCAAGGACGGAAAGTTTGAACTGACGCGTTTTACCCGCAACGGCTTTGAGCCGTTTGACGCGCCCAGTGAACAAAAAACCTATGCCGCGGCGGAGGCCGCCGCCGAACCCGAATGACCACCCTCGACCTGATCTCGCTGATTGACAACCTTGGCGCGCCCAAGGTGGCCGTAGTCGGCGACCTGATTCTTGACCATTACGTCTTCGGCAGTGTCTCGCGCATCAGCCCCGAAGCGCCCATCCCCGTGCTGCACGTCACCCGCGAAGAAGACCGGCTGGGCGGCGCAGCCAACGTGGCCGCCAACATCCTTTCGCTGGGCGGGCGCTGCACGCTGGTCGGCGCGATCGGCGCCGATGAGCCGGGCAAGCGCTTCAGCGCCCTGTGCCGGCAGGCCAAGGGCCTTTCGCTGGCGGCGGCCAGGGCCCAGCGCCCGACGGTACTGAAGACGCGCATGGTCAGCCAGAACCAGCAGATGCTGCGCGTGGATCGCGAACAACACGCCGAGTTGAGCCGCCACGAACTGGCCGAGGTGCGCGAGCGCGCAGTCAACGCGCTGGCCGGCGCGCGCGCGGTTGTGATCAGCGATTACGGCAAGGGCGTGGTCACGCCGCAGTCGGCGCAGGCGCTGATCAAGGCCGCGCGCAAGGCCAAAGTGCCCGTGATCGTGGACCCCAAGGGCCGCGACTACTCGCGCTACGGGGGCGCCACGGCGGTAACGCCCAACCGCGCCGAGGCTGAGCAGGCCACCGGCATGGATTGCTCCGGCATGGCCGGCGTGGAAGCCGCGGGCCGCGCGCTGGTCGAGTCGCTGGGGCTCAAGGCCGCAGTCATCACGCTGTCGGCGCAGGGCGTGGCGGTGATACCCGCAAGGGGCGAAATGGCGCACTTTCCGGCCAATGCGCGCAGCGTGTACGACGTGACCGGCGCGGGCGACACCTTTATCGCCGCGCTGACGCTGTGCGTGGCAGCGGGCGCGGACTTCAACACCGCGGCGCGCGTCGCCAACTACGCCGCGGCGCTCAAGGTCGCGCGCTTTGGCGCTGTGGCCATCACCCGGCAGGAGTTGCGCCGCAGCGTGACCGGCGCGCACGAAGGCTTTGACCACGCGGGCAAGGTGCTGGAAGCAGACGACCTGGCCAGGGCCCTGCAAAGCCACCGCGCGCGCGGGCAGAAGATCGTGTTCACGAACGGCTGCTTTGACCTGCTGCACCAGGGGCACGTGACGTACCTGAACTTCTGCCGCGGCCAGGGCGATGTGGTGGTGGTCGGCCTCAACAGCGACGCCAGCGTGCGGCGCCTGAAGGGGCCCGCGCGGCCCGTGAACGACGAGCAATCAAGGGCGCGCGTGCTGGCCGCCTTGAACGACGTGGATTATGTAAGCGTGTTCCAGCAGGACACACCCGAGCAACTGATCCGCGCGCTGGCGCCGGATGTGCTGGTCAAGGGCGAGGACTGGAGCGGCAAGAAAGTCGCCGGCGCCGACTTCGTGGAGCAGCGCGGCGGCAAGGTCGTGTTCGCGCCGTTTGTCGCCGGCAAAAGCACCACCGCCATGATCGACAAGGCAAACAAGGGCAGCAAACGCGGGTCGTGAGTCCGCAGTCCGGAGCAAACCGTGACCGACAAACTTGCCGATGAGTTCAAACGCCAGCTTGCCGAAAGCGCCGAACTGAAACGTGCGCTGCTGCAAGACCACGCCGGCACCATGGCGGCGATTGCGCAGGCCATCATTGAAGCCTTCAAGGCCGGCAAGCGCGTGTATTTCTGCGGCAACGGCGGCAGCTTTACCGACGCGCACCACTTGGTCGGCGAGCTGGTCGGCCGCTACATGTACGACCGCCCGGCCCTGCCCGCTTTTGTGCTGGGCGCCGGCGTCGCGACACTGACAGCCGTCGGCAACGACTACGGCTACGAGCAGATCTTTTCACGCGAAGTAAAGGGCTGCGTCCAGCCGGGCGACGTCGTGGTGGGCCTGAGCACCAGTGGCAACAGCAAAAACGTCTGTGACGCGCTGGAGGCCGCCAAGGCGCGTGGCGCGGTTACATTGGGCATGGCTGGCGCGAACAAGGCTCGCATTGACGAAGTTTGCAGCCATGTGCTGCACGTGCCCAGCACCCTCACGCCGCGCATCCAGGAATGCCACATCGCGGTCGGCCACGTGATCTGCGACCTGGTAGAGCGCGCGTTGTTTCCCAAGTAGCGCATGGGGCAGGCACGGCCCTCTTTCGTTCAAGTACGTCCGATAAACTTCCGATTAGCTGGTACCGGCGCTGGCCGGGTGCTCCCCTTTCAGGTGTTCCATGGCTGCGCGGGCTGAACTGATCGCGATCCAGCAGCGCCTCGTCGAGGAGCTGAAGGAGAGCATTTACGACACCGTCGGCCGCGACAACGACGAGATTGACCAGTACTACGATGAGTACCGCCGCGAGTTTCGCAGCGGCTATGAGCGCGCGGCAAGCCGCGACGAGATTATCCAGCGCCTGATGCGCGCCGAGCTTGCGTACTTCGGCGACTACCACACCCTGCGCTCGTCCCAGACCGCGCAGCTTGACCTGCTGGAAGAATGCGCCCGGCGCGGCCGCCGCATCATCCTGTGCACCGAGATGGCCCACAGTTCAGACCAGCAGCACGTCACGGACTACCTGCGCGGCGAAATTGACGACGAGGCCTTTCTGTGGCGCGTGAAGTGGGACACCAAGTGGGGCTTTCCCTGGAAAAGCTGGAGCCGCTACTTCCTGCTTGCCCGGCGCCACAACCTGCCGATTTTCGGCATCAACCTGCAAGCCGAAGGCGACGACGCCCTGCATGTGCGCGACCGCTACGGCGCCCGGCTGGTCAGCGCGCTGACCCAGCTTTACCCGGATCACCTGGTGGCCACGGTGTACGGCGACCTGCACATGGCGCCGACGCACCTGCCGGGGCAGGTGGAGAAAGAACTTGCCGAGTGGGGCGTGAAGCGCCGCAGCGTGTTCATCTACCAGAACAGCGAAACCCTGTACTGGAAGCTGGTCGAGCAGCACCTTGAGCACGTGGTCGATTACCTGAAGCTAAGGCGTGACGCCTACGTGCTGATGAACGCCACGCCGCTGGTCAAGTTCCAGAGCTTTGCCAACTGGCAGCACCGCCGTCACATCTCGCTGGCCCACGACGAGGACGAGCTTGAGTTCATCGGCGACACCGGCCTTGCCGAGCAGGTGGTCGGCTACATCCGCACCATCGGGGACTTCCTGGGCATTGAGCTGGAAGAACGCGATAACTTTGAACTCTATACCGCCGCCGACCTCGACCTGCTGGAAAACCTGGTCAAGCGCGGCATCTACACAGCCGCCGAAATGCAGGCCCTGAAAAGCTACATCGAGATGGCGGAAAGCGCCTTCTTTGAGCGCGCCCGCGTGCTGTACATCGGAAACTTCACCGTCGCCAACGCCGCCGAGGCCGCGGGGCGCTACATCCTTTCCGCGATGCGCCCGGTCAGCAAAGAGCCGGTGGCGGCGCGTGACGAGTTCTATGCCCGCTGCATGGTCGAAGCACTCGCTTACTTCTGCAGCAAGATCATCGACCCCGGCCGCGCCGCCCGCGACGAGGACGACTGGCGGCAGGTGCTGCAACGCTACGGTCGCCGCCGCAAGCTGGGGCGCATCCAGCGCCTTGACGTGCTGACCGCGCGCCTGTTCGTCAAGCACAAGGAATACGAACGCCGGGTGCTGGAAAGCGGCAGCTATGCCGGGCCGCCGGGCAAGCTGTTCGAGCTTGAGACCGACGAGCATGTGGCGCTGACGCGCGCGCTGGGCAGAGCCCTGGGCGAGCGCATGTTCGCGGCGCTGGGCGAAGAACTGGTCAGCCGCGAACAGATCGCGCAGGCCATGCAGGACCCGATTCGTGAGCCGGACGTCTCGCGCAACCGCTACTTTGACCTGCTGCGCGCGCTGGCGGGCCAGACCCGCCCCACCAGCACCCGCCACAAGCGCCTGCGCAGCTTTGACGAATAGCGCCTTCAACCTTTAGACAGGACTTTGCCGCCTGCGCGCGCTACATTTGCGTTATGCGACTCGCCGCCGTGCTTGCCATTCTGATCCTTGCCGCGACCGCGCAGGATGAGACCGCGTTTTCGGCTGTGCAGCTTGACGGCAAGCCGCTCCGCGACATCACCGCCCGCAGCGTTACCGCGCACGGGGTGTACGTCACGCGCGGCAGCGGCGAGGCATCGTCCATCTGGTTCATCAACAGCCGGGGCCCGCAGCGCATTGAGCTGGATGGGCCTTCCACACTGTGGGACTTTCACGCCGCGTGCAGCTTCTGGACCGGCAGCGCCCTGCCCGGCGCATGGGCGACCGTGAAGACCGACGACGGCGAACGCGTCGTAAGCCTGACCGACGGCAAGGCGACAATCGTGACTACCCCCGACGGCAAGCCGCTCACCGGCGTGCGCCTGCGCGCCGCCAGCGAAAGCCTGTGCGCCGTGGTCACGCGCCACGAAGGCCTTGACCGCGTGTGGAAGCTCAAGGGCGCATCCGCCGAGGCCATGCCCCTTGAGGCGCGGTACAGCCGCGGCGCAACAAGACTGGTCGCCGCCGGCGCGCGGCTGCTGCTGTACACCCGCGAGCAGAACAGCCCGGACGGCGACAACCGCCGGTTGCTGGCAACCCGCGACAACCAGTTCAAGGCGGTCATGGAGGGCGATGAGCCGGTGCGGGATGAGCCCACGATGCTGGACGGCAGCATGCGCTTTGAGATCGCGCTTGTCGGCACGACGCGGCTGTGGCGCGGCGGCGAAACGGACGCTCTTTTGACCGTGCCGCCGGACACGCGGGTCGTGAATGCGGTCGTGCGCGATGGCGCGGCGTGGGCCGACCTTGCGCTTACGGCCGCGCGCCGGCGCGTCGCCCGTGAAGTGGAAGGCAAGCTGGTTGAGTTCAGGCGTGAAGAAAAACAGCCCGTGGTCAATGAGTCGCTGTTCGTGAACGGGCAGGTGTTTTCATGCGGCGGCGGCCAATGCTGGGAGCAGTTGCCTGACGGCAAACGCCGCCGGCTCACGTTCGATGACGAGGCGCTGCCCTACCTGCAATACACAGCCGGCGGGCGCGTCACGCTGGTGACGGGCTACCAGTACCTTGCACCGGCGGTGTTTGCGCTGCGCGACGGTGAGCTGGTGGCGATACCTGCCCCATTTGAAACCCGCCCCAAGGCGCACTTTCCGGCGGTTACGGATGAAGGCGCCTACCTGTTCGCGAGCGACGACAACAAAGTCTGGCGCGTGTACCGCATGCCGCTGGCGGATTAAACGGGGCCGGGGGCAGCTGGCGATCGCCGCCCCCGGTTCCAGGATCATACAAGGCATGGCATGAACCCTGGAGAACCCGCATGGGGGCGCGTCGCGCGCCCCCACTGGTTGACTGACTTAGAAGATCCACTGAAGTTGCAGGCGGATGATCCACAGGTCGTTGTAGTCCGCGCCGCGGTTCAGGTGGAACGGCTGGCTGCTGAAGGCATGGCGCTGCGGCGGCGTGTTGTAGATGCCAAGCAGTGTGCTGCCCTGTGCCGCGAATGCCAGCTGCTGGCTGACCATCAGGATGTCAAAGGTCAGCTTCAGGTTGTCGCCGTGGATGAAGTAGTTGACGCTCAAGCCCAGCTCGTTGGCGTCAGGACGCACAGCCAGGAAGCGGGTCTTGGACGAGTTGCTGCCCTTGGCCCACACTTCGTCTGAGTCAACGTGATCCCAGCGGATGCCAACGTTCAACTGCTGGGGCAGGATAAAGTACGCAACCAGGAAGCTGAAGCCGTAGTCGGTCAGGTTGCCGGTGGCTGTGCGTGTGCCGGGCTCGTCACGCTGCGGGTTGAACTTGTTGCGCCCGCGGTTGTGGAACTCGGTGTGGCGCATGTGGAACTCGATGTCCACGCTCAGGCCGTAGAACCGGAAGTGCCCGTCCAGCGCGACGTGCATGGTGTCCTGCCAGGTGCGGCTGCGGGTTGAGGCCGTGGCGCCTGATGCGGTGTCGCCACGCAGGTCACCGGCGCTGAAGCCGCTGATGAACCAGTTGAAGCCCAGGCCGATCGCGAACAGGATCTTGTCCATCTCTTCCTTGCTGCGCATGTCGTTCATGCCGCGCTTGACTTCGCCCAGCGGGTGCGTTTCAAGCCGCAGGTTGATCATCATTTCTCCGTCCACGAGGGCGCCGAACGATTCGGTCGGCAGAGCCTGGTCGGCGTTGCGGAAGTCGGTGTTGGCCTTCAGCACGCCGTTGTAGATGCCGATCCAGTACTTCAGCCAGCTCACGTCTTCGCCCACCGTGCCGTCGAGCGTGATGCCCTTGGCGAAGTCCTGGTTGAAGACCTCATTGTTGTAGCCGCGTTCAACAAACTGCTGGGCGCCGCTGCTGACGGCTTCTTCCCAGTTGAACTGCAGCTTGGTCTGGCCTGCCGTGATGTTGATGTACTGCATGATCGCCCAGCGAAAGCTGGCTTCTTCAATGATGTTGGCGCCGCCCGCCCACGTCAGGGTCAGGTTGTACTGAAAGTCCTTGTCGAAGATGTAGCCCTTGAAATTGGTCTTGGCCCGGCGCACACGGAAGTTGATGAAGGTGCGCCCGTTGGTGCCGTCCGGACCGTTCGCCACCTCGGTCTGGTAGGTCAACCTGAACTGGATGCGGGTCGAGATCGCGAGGCTGAAGCCGTCAGTCTTGATCTGCAGACCGCTCTTGCCCAGCTTGGTCTCGGGGCCTTCGCCTCCGCTGCGTTCAATCACGCCGATGTCGTCGGCGTCGCTGTCCTGCGCCATCGCCGGCGCAGCCAGCGTGCTCGCGCCCACCATGAGCGCCAGCACTACTGCCCAATACTTTGCCATGAATACTCTCCTTTTCTCCGGATCTGAGTGCATGCCTGCACGGGAATGGCGGGCAGGGTGTACGCGAAGATCGCCGGAATCAACGGCGAACATGCGGATTGAACAAACTTGAATCGGCTCTAAACCCGCTTCTGGCAAGGCTTTCACGGCGTCTTGATTCCGCCTTCATGCGCGTGTGTTGCGGCACAACATGAAGGGGGCCAGCCGGCGATAGCTGCCCCCCTTCGCTGTCGCGCATGGCATGCCGACGTTCAGAAGATCCACTGCAACTGCAGGCGCATGATCCACAGGTCGTTGTAGTCCGCGCCGCGGTTCAGGTGAAACGGCTGGCTGCTGAAGGCGTGGCGCTGCGGCGGCGTGTTGTACACGCCCAGCAGGGTGGTGCCCTGTGCCGCAAACACCAGTTGCTGGCTGACCATCAGGACATCGAAGGTCAGCTTCAGGTTGTTGCCATGGATGTAGTAGTTGACGCTCAGGCCCAGTTCGTTGGCGTCGGGGCGCACGCCCCTCAGTCGACTGCCCGCCTGGTTGCTGCCCTTCTGCCACACTTCGTCGGCATCCAGATGATCCCAGCGGACGCCGACGCTCAGTTGCTCAGGCAGGATGAAGTAGGCGACCAGGAAACTGAAACCGTAGTCGGTCAGGTTGCCGGTGGCGGTGCCGGTGCCGGGTTCATCGCGTTGCGGGTTGAACTTGTTGCGCCCGCGGTTGTGAAACTCGGTATGACGCAAATGAAACTCAATATCAATGCTGAGGCCGTGAAAACGGAAGTGGCCGTCCAGCGCAACGTGCATCGTGTCCTGCCACGTGCGGAAGCGGCCTGAAGCCGTCGGAGAAGTTGCCGGCACAGTGTCGCCGCGCAGGCTTCGGGCGTCAAAGCCGCTGACCAGCCAGTTGAAGCCCAAACCGATCGCGAACAGGACCTTTCCAAACCTCTCCCGGCTGCGGTCGTCGTTCATCGACTGTTTGACGTCGCCCAGCGGGTGCGTTTCAAGGCGCAGGTTGACCATCATTTCGCCGTCCACCGTGTTGCTGAACGTGTCGGCGTTGATCGGCGTGTCATTGTTGCGGAAGTCGGTGTTGGCGCGCAGCGCGCCGTTGTACACGCCCACCCAGTACTTCAGCCAGCTCACGTCTTCGCCCACCTTGCCGTCCAGCGTAATGCCCTTGGCGTAGGCGTGGTTGAACACGTTGGACACATAGCCGCGGTCCACAAACTGCTGAGCGCCGCTGCTGGTGTTGTACTCCCACGCGTGCATCAGCTTGGCCTGGCCGGCTGTGATGTTGATGTACTGCATGATCGCCCAGCGGAACCAAGCGTGCTCGATCATGCTGTTGCCGCCGGTCCACTCAAGTTGCAGCTTGTACTGGAAGTCTTTGTCAAAAATGAAACCGCTGAAGCTGGTGACGGCGCGCCGCACCCGAAAGTTAACAAACGTGCGCCCGTTGGTGCCGTCGGGCCCGTTGGCGACCTCGGTCTGGTAGGTCAACCGGAACTGCACGCGCGTTGTCACCCGCAGGCCAAAGCCATCGGTTTCAACCTGCAAGCCGCTCTTTCCGAGCTTGGTCTGAACACCTTCGCCGCCGCCGCGGTCGATCGCGCCCAAGTCATCCTCTTGCGCGCATAACGGCGCCGCAAGCAGCACCACCGCGACCAGCGGCAGCGCCCACCCCCCTGTCCTGTACATTGCAATCTCCTTGTCCGAAGTCTTGTTCGAGTCAGTACCATGAAGTACCGCCCAGCCGACTGCTGCTGGTTTAGTTAATACTGAGAATCCGTCTCAGTTGCAATAGGCTTCTACGTGCCGATAGTTCCGCCAACGCCGGGGCCCTGACAGCACTTTTCTCTATTGCGGCAACGGATGAGTTTCAGCGCAGGTTGGGGTGGCGCAAGCGCCACCCGAAAGGCCCGAGGATCCGCGCCTTCCATAACAGGTTGCGCAACTTGCGCAGCGGGCGCAGCCGGCCCAGCAGCTTTACGCCTTCGTGGTACACCTTCGACGCCTCGCTGATCTGCCCGTCATGCAGCAGGTCCCGGCCCAGCGTGCTGTACTGCTGCGACATCCGCCGCCGCCACGCACTTTCGTCCCAGCCCCGCAGGCTGCTGCAGCGCTGCTTGATCAGCATCACCTTGCGCAACTGGATGCGGCTGCGATCGACCTTGGCCTTCATGTCCCGCGCGCGGGACAGGGCAGTCTCGCTCCACTCGTAAACGGCAAGCACATCGGGCACGGCGCAGAAGTCCGCCACGTGGCAAAGGCGAGCAATCCACTCAGTGTCGCTGGAGATGCGCAGCGTGGTGTCGAAAGCGCCTACCTGCGGCAGCAGGCTGCGATGAAACACAATCGTAATCAGGTGGCCTTCCGTCTCGCGCTCAATGTACCGGGCGGGTTCATGGCCGTTGATCAGGCCCTCGGCGGTCTCGGGACGCATGCGTTCAGAGTCTGCCGCCTTCTTCAACACTTGCGCGCAGCAGGCCTTTGCTCCGGTCTTTGCAAGCAGCGCCAGTTGCTTCTCGATCTTGTCGGGCATCCAGCGGTCGTCGTCGTCCAGAAAGGAAATCCACTCGCCGGTTGCGCGCTCCAGCCCTGCGTTGCGGGCGCTGGCGCACCCGCCATTGGCCTGGCGCACAAACACCGTGGAAAGCCCCGCCTCACGCGCGCGCTGCTCAAGGACCTGCATGGCGGCCGGCGTGTCGTCCGTGCTGCCGTCATCAATGACCAGCAACTCAATCGGCCGGTACGTCTGGGCCATCACCGACTCAACAGATACATGAAGCCGGCCCGCGCGGTTGTAGGTGGGGATGATCACCGAAACGGTCGGTTTGACGCCCGTTGTCGGCTGTGAATCCGCGCCATTGTCCATTCTGCGTGCCCCAACCCGCGCGCGGTGCTCAAACCCGCGGGCGCAACTCTTTTATCCCGCCCGCCGAGCGGCTGCTACAGCGCGGAAGTTTGCCCACTTCGCACGGATTGCCCAGTCGCCTTCAATCTCGCGTCCCAGCCTGTTTTGCGCCACACGCGGCGTACATTTCACTATCATACGGGTATGGAGATTCGCGTCGCCATATTCGGCATGGGGCGGTTTGGCCGCGCACTCGCTTGCGCGCTGGCCCAGGCCGGCCATGAGCCTGAGCGCATCGGCGGCCGCGGCAAGCCGCATGCGCAGGGCCGCAAGCTGGCGCCTGAGCCCCAGGACATGCTGCGCGGCCTGCCGCCCGAAACGCTGGTGGTGCTGGCTGTGCAGGATGACCGTATCCCGGCGCTTGCGGCGCAGTTTGCGGCACTGCCCGGGGCCGGCGCGCACAGCTTTGTGCACACATCCGGCGCCAGCGGCCCGGGGGCGCTGAAGGCACTGGCCGACATCGGCGCGCAGACCGGAGTATTCCATGTGCTGCAGAGCCTGCCGCCCGAAAAAGGTGAGCGCCGCATCGCCGGCAGTTACGCCGCGCTGGCGGGCCCGCCGCCGCTGGTTGAACGGCTGCGCCAGGTGGGTCACGCGATCGGCGTGCACCCCGTTGAGCTCAAGCCCGACCAGTGGGGCCCATACCACGCAGCCGCAGTGCTGGCCAGCAACGCGCTGCTGGGCCTGCTGGACATAGCCAACGAACTGTTGCGCGACGCGGGTGTGCCCTCTGCACCGCATCTGCTGCTGCCGCTGGTGCAGGGCACGTTGCTGAACGCGAACGAACTGGACCTGACCGCGGCTCTGACCGGGCCAGTTGTCCGGGGCGACACAGGCACGATCAAGAAGCACCTTGAACTGCTGCAGGGCCAATCGCGAGACGCGTACATCGCAGGATTGCGTGCCGTACTGGGACTGGCGCGCCGCTCAGGTCGCGCGCCAGCCGACAAACTGGACGAGATTGCCCGGCTGATCGACCAAGCAAAATGAAGAAGCCCGCGGGCAACCGCGCCCGGTTGTGTGACGTTTGGCTTGCCTCTGCCCGCTGGGGCTTCTTCGGCCCGCTGGCGCTACGCCGAAAAACGCCATTGGAAGTGCGCAAGGACTCAGCGGTTAAAGAAGTCGCGCCCGGCAAGCCGGGCGCGGGAAACTGGAGCGGGTGATGGGACTCGAACCCACGACCATCACGTTGGCAACGTGATGCTCTACCACTGAGCTACACCCGCCCGCCGGGCCGTTTTGCGCCCGATGGGGTGGGGAATGATAGAACCGACCTCTGCCGCGTAAAGGGGGCGGAGCCTTGCAGCCAAAGTGCAATTGATGTGCATTTCCGGCTGTTAAGGATTTTGTTAGCATGACACAAGTCCAAACCCGCTGACCACTGGCAAGCCGACATGGCTGACACAATCTCATTTACCTGCCCCGAGTGCGCCAAGGCCTACAAGGTCGCCGCCGAGTACGCGGGCCGCAGCTTCAACTGCAAGCAGTGCGGGTACGCGCTGACCGTGCCGGCGGTCATCGAGCCACAAGTTGAAATGGGCTCCGGCACCGCGGTGATGCGCAAGACCGACTCGGGCCGCGTCGTACCGGTCAAGCCGTCAAACAATCCGACGCAAGTGTTCGTCAAGCAGCGCGAAAGCGAAGTCGTGGCGCCCCCCGCGCCAAAAAGCAAAGCGCCGCTGCTGGCGGGCGTGGGCGTGCTGGTGCTGGTGGTGGCGGGCGTCGGCATTGCCGCGGCGCTGGGCGTTTTCAAGGCCAAAGAGCCGGTCGCGGCGGGCAACGCGCCGCAAACCGCAGCCAACAAACCGGACGAGCCGGAAAAGCCCAAGATCACCCGCCGCGAAGACATCCTCAACCGGCTGGTAGCGCCGGGCCAGCGCCTGCCTGACTTCATAGCCCTGTACCGCCAGGGCCTTGAAGCCAAGCTTGAGGCTGGCGACATCGCCGAGCTGGCTGAAGCGGTCAGCCGCGCCGCATGGGACGAAAAGGGCGGCGAGATGGGCGACGATGAGCTGCTCGCGCTGGCCGATGAACTGAAGGGCGTGCGCAATGATGTCCCCACCGACACGTTGCGGCGCGTGGTGGTTGAGCGCCACCTGGGCAAGCGCGAAAAGCCGGCAGCCTGGGAAGAGGCGCAGCGCCTGCTGGGCCGCGAGCCATACGACTTCGGCAAGCAGGTCGAGCGCGCAACGATGCTGCACGACAGCGGCGTGCTTGAGGGCGCCGACGGCCTGCGCGAAGACTTGCTGAAGCTGGAAGCACGCAGCATCGAAGGCTGGGTGCTGAAAGAAGAGCGGACGCGGCTGCGGGAGATTGAGGGTTCGCTGGACGCGCTGGCCGCCGAGCTTGAGCGCATCCGGCGCGAAGACCCGTTCCGGCTGGTGGCGTACCGCGTGAAATCCGAGGTCAGCAAGGAACTGTTTTACCCGCGCGGCAAGTGGCAGGTGGTCGCGACCGCGCCGGTGGTGGCATTCATTGAAGTGCGCCGCAGCGACACCGAAGCGGGCGCACGGCGCGAAGCCGAACGCGCCGTCAAGCTGGTGAAGGCAATGCTGGAGTGGTACACGGCAAACATCGCGACCGACTTCAAGCGCACCGTGCCCACGGGCATTGAAGACCAGGCGCAGCGCGACAGTGAGCCCTGGGTGCTGCTGCTGTTCGGCAGTATGGACTCGTGGCGCGGCTACCTGAGCGAAAACCGCTCGCTGATCGACACCAGCGCGGTCGGGCACTTCCTGGACCACCCGCGCGGCCGCCTGAGCTGCGTGTTCACGGGCAACGAACGCGACATGAACGAGCTTCAGCTTGGCGCGGCGCGGCTGGCCATCGACAGCTACCACCCCGACGCGCCCAAAGAGCTGGATGAACGCGGGGCGTTTCAGCGCACCAGCTCGTTCCTGCTGAGCCGTTATCTGGCGGAGTGCATCAGCAATGTTGACGACGCGGATGAGCCCAAACAGTTCATGTCACTGATGGAAGGGCAGAACCGCGCCCCGCGCATGTACCGGTCCCTGCTGAAGCGCTGGCGCCAGCCGTTCAACCGTGACCAGCGCGGCATCAACTCGTTCGGCGGGCCGGCGCTGACAGCCAAAGACGTGCTTTCGTTGCAGTCGCTGGCCGAAGTCGCCGACGCCTTTGACCGCAACTGCAAGCGCTACGCCGACTGGCCTGAAGAGATGCTCAGCGGCGTCGTTGAGAACATTCGCACGCGCGCCAACCAGCAGGTCGAAGTAGCGCGGCCCTACTGCATGGGCCTGATGCTGTTTCTTTACAACTATGAGGTCGGCGGCAAG
Source organism: Planctomycetota bacterium (assembly GCA_019636195.1). Lineage (GTDB taxonomy): Bacteria > Planctomycetota > UBA8742 > UBA2392 > UBA2392 > JADJRK01. The sequence continues at coordinate 56,297 of JAHBYA010000008.1, forward strand.
CCGGTGTACCGCGACCGCCTGTTGAAGTTCATTCGGGCGTACGTCGGGGGCAGCGAGCCTGAGGGCAGCCAGCTTGAGGTGTTCAACCGCACGTTCGGGCTGGATGACGCGGGCTGGGCGAAGCTCGAGCAGCAGTTCAATGAGTTCCAGGAAGCCGGGTAGCGGCCTTTGACAGGTGCACCTGCGCGCTATACTCGCGCCGGGAGAGCCGGTGCTGAATCTTGAAGACCGCGATTATTGCCGCAGCGCGCTACGGGGCGTGTCGCGCACGTTTGCGCTCGGCATTGAGCTGCTGCGCGAGCCTCTGCGCGACGAGATTGGCGTGGCGTACCTGATTTGCCGGGTGCTGGACACGATTGAAGACACCACGTCTCTGCCGGCCAGGGCGCGCGCCGCGCTGCTTGAGGACTTTGCCGCCAACTTTGATGCGCCCCACAACTGGCCGATGCTGGCCGCCGGCGTTGAGCGCATGTTTGCTGACACGTCGCTGGGCGGCGCCGACCACGAACTGTGCCGCAACACCACCCGCGTGCTGCGCGCGTTTCACGGCTTTCGGCAGGGTGCGCGCGACGCCCAGCGCCAGAGCATCATTGAAATGGCCCACGGCATGGCTGAGACAGTGCGCCGCGAAGAAAGCGGCCAGGGCCTGCGCCTTGAAGACGAAGAAGACCTCAAGCGTTATTGCTATTACGTCGCGGGCACGGTCGGCAAGCTGCTGTGCAACGAGTGGGCGCTGGACCGCAAGTCGATCACGCCCGCGATCAAGGCTGCGCTGGACGAGCGCGCTATCAGCTTCGGCCTTGGCTTGCAGGTCACCAACATCATCAAGGGCGTCACCGACGACATCGGCCGTGGCGTGGCATACGTTCCCAACCGGCTGTTCACGGCGGCAGGCATTGACCTGGCCACACTGCTGGAAAACCCGAACGACCCGCGCGGGCGCGAAGTTGTGGCAGGGCTGGCCGGCATGACGCTGGCGTGGCTTGATGAGGCGCTTGAGTACACGCTGACGGTACCGCGCACTGAGCGCGACATACGGCTGTTCTGCGCGCTGCCGCTGGTGTTTGCGGTGCGCACGCTGGCGCGCAGCCTGAAGACGACCGACGTGTTCAGTGAAAGCGTGCTGAAGATTACGCGCGACGAAGTGGCGGCGATTCACGCCGAAGTCGATGCCGCCATCGCCGACGACGCCAAGCTGCGCACGATCCACCAGCGCGAACGCGCCGAGGTGCTGGCCGAGATCGAAAAGGCAAAGGCCGCGGCAAGGCGATAGCGCCTGCTGCCTCCTGCGTTTTGCCTCGCTATACTCCGCCCGATGTATATCCAGAAAGACGTCCGTTCACGCGACATCGGCCTTGAGACCGGCCTGCTGCTGGCGCGCTACCTGCTTGATACCGAAAACCTGCACTACGGCTACTGGATGCCCGGCGTGGAAGTGCACTTCCGCAATCTGCCCGCCGCGCAGGAGAGATACACCGAGTTTCTGCTGTCGCATGTGCCCGCCGGCGCCAAGAGCGTGCTCGATGTCGGCTGCGGCGCGGGCGTGACCGCCGAGAAGCTGCTCGAGCGCGGCCTCGAAGTTGAGTGCGTGGCCCCCGAATCCGGCCTGCTTGAGGCTGCCCGCAAGCGGCTGGGCGAGCGCGCCAGGGTGCACGCCGCGCGCTTTCAGGACTTCGCGCCGACGCGCAAGTTCGACATGGTGATGTTCAGTGAAAGTTTCCAGTACATCCCCTTTGAGCTTGCACTGCCCCACGCCTTGAAGTTCATCGACTCGGGCGGCTACGTGCTGATCTGTGATTTCTTCAAGGTCAAGGGCAAGAAGAAGAGCCCGATCGGCGGCGGGCACAAGATCTATGAGCTTGAAAAACAGGCCGCGCAGCTTGGGTGCGAGATCCTCACCGACATCGACATCACCGAGCAGACCGCGCCCAACCTTGACCTGGTGGATGACTTCATGCGGCGCGTGGGCAAGCCCGGCTATGAAATGCTGATGGAACACGCCATGGCCAGCTACCCGCGCACGACGAAACTCGTCCGCTGGTGGAAGCGCGAGCAAATCGACAAAGTCGAGCACAAGTACTTCAGCGGCCTGCGCACCGGCAAGACGTTCGCCGAGTACAAGACCTACCGGCTGCTGCTGCTGCGCCGGAAGTAGCGCGCTTAGGGCTTCAGGTGCCCGGTGCGGATCAGCTCTGCCAGTTGCCGGCCGTACACGTTCACGAGCTTCCACAGCCCGTACAGCGTCGGCACACACTTGATCGGGTGCAGCGCGATCCACTTGAACAAACGCCCGTAGTAGGGCCGGCCCGTGGTGTGGTTCAGCGCGCCGAAGTCGGGCAGCGGCACAGCCGGCGTATCAACGCACACACGCGCCGTAAGCCATGGCACGCCGGCTTCATGGCTGGCCTTGGCAATCCCGAAGGTTTCCATGTCCACGCCGATCGCGTCGTTGTCGTGCGCGATCTTTGCCTTTTCATCTTCGTGGAACAGCGGCACGTCGCCGACGCACACCAGCAGTCCATCGACCCACTTGCCGCCGATGGCTGAAAAGCCCTCGCGCAGACGTTGCACATGGGCTTGGCTTGTGTCGCCGTTCAGCGTTTCGCGGGGCGCGCGCTGCTCGCTGGCGTTGGCAAGCATGCGGGTACGGGCGTTGATCATCCACTGGGTCATTTCAACGCCGCCGACAATCGCGCCAAAGGTGCCCGCGCTGACAACCAGGCCAGGGTTGCACTCGGCGATGCGCTTTTTTGTGCAGTCGTAGCTGCGCTGCGTGCCGACCCCGGTGCACGAAATGTAGGTCTCGGGCATGTCGCCGGACGCGTCGGCGCGCCAGTGGTAGATGCTGCCGTCAATGCGGCGCGCACCGATGCCCTTGGCCACGGGCAGCAGCTCGTCAGTGCCTTCAATCAATACCAGCAGGCTCTTTGCCATAAGGGGCCGGAATGTAGGCGCTGCAATCGCGACGCGCAACCGGGTACAATCGAATCATGGCAAAACGGGTGTCCAACCAGGTGTTCTGGATTCTGGCGCCGCTGTTCGCGCTGATTGGCGGCGGTGGCGGCGCGCTGGCGGCACACAGCTATGTCAGCTTCAAGTCAAGCCAGGCCGAACGGGTCGTCATCACACCGCTGCCCGCGCCGCGTAACAAGCACGCGAATCTGCCCGCCGCAACCAACGAAACTCGGCCGCCGGAGCGCCTGCCGGAGCCGCCGCCGCAACCTGAACCGGAGTCCGCGCTGCCGCGGCTGGTGTGCCACGTCGCGGCCGGCGGCGAGGTCAAGGCCCGGCCGCTGTCCGGGCGCGAGTATGTGACGCTGGCCGACGGCGCCGAGATTGCGCCGGGCAGCCGCGTGCAGGTCAGCGCGGGCTATGTGCGCTTTTCGTCGGCGGCGTTCGCGGCATACGCCGCCGCACCGACCGCGTTTACCTGGACCGACGCACGCTGCATCAGCGTCACCGCCGGTCGCGTGGCTGTGCGCGCGCACGCGCATGCGGCCTTTGAAGCGGGCGCCGTGCGTGTCAGCGCATCGACGGCGGCATTTGTGCTTGAGCCGCGCCAGTTCAAGTTGACGGAAGGCGGCGCCACGCTGGCGCTGGGCAACGACGTGCGCGAGCTGTCGGCGCCCGCGCAGTCCAGCCTCGAAAGCGGCCTCAAGGCTGCGACGCTTGAGGGCGAGCCGTTGCGCGCCGCCGAGCGCGAAACGCTGGGGCCGCACCGCGCACTGTTGCTCTGGGATTGCGAATCGCCGGACACCACGCCCGCGCTGGCGCGCCTGCAGTCACCCGGGGCATACGGCAGCACAGCCTGTGCCGCGCCGGTGGCAATCACGCGCGGCGTGGGCGCGGGGCCGGGCGGCGCGCGGCTGATCGCAGCCCGGGGCATGCGGCTGAGAATGCGCGTACTGACTGACGCACCGGAAGTGCTGATTGAAATGCGCATGCACAGCGCAGATGGCTACCGCATTGTCGATGCCAAGGTTGCCGTGCCCCGCCCCGGCGCATGGTGCTGGATTGACCTTGACCTCTCCGCGCTGCGCGCCGGCGAAGCGCGCCATGAACCGGGCTGGATGGAAGGCATGGAGTATCGCGGACTGCGGGTCATCCCGCAGACCGGCTTTGCGAGGCCTGATCCCAACCAGTTCCAGCTTGATGACCTGCTGGTTTACATCCCGCGCTGAACCATACTGGCTTGCTCTCGTTTGAAGGTTTCCCTTCCCGGGGCGTGACCCGTCTGGAGCCGGGCCATGAAACTCGCCTTGCGTCTTGCGCGAAAAGCGCTGCCGGTTTTTGCATTCGCTATCATTGTCGCCGCCTGCTCGCGCGGCGAAGACACACCGCCCGAGCCTTCAAAACAGGCCGACGAAGTGGTCGTTGTGGCCAGCAGCCGCACGCCCGACGTGCCGACTCCTGCGCAGACACCCACCGACTTTGAATCGGCCTTCCCAGCCGAAGAAGTCAACGAGGACCCCACCGACAAACCCAGCCTTGACCTGGCTCAGAGCCCGGCTGACGTGGTTCCAACCACCGAAGCGCCGCACCCCAACCGCCCAGTCGGCGCAAGCAGTGTCGGCCTTGCAGGCCCTCACGTGGGCGGTGGTGGCAGCAGCCCAGCCATCAACGGCGGAATTGGCGGGGGCGGGGGCGGGGGCGGGGGCGGGGGCCGCGGTGGTGTCGCCTACCGTCGGGCTCGCGGCGGGGGCGACGCCGAACCCGTGGAAAAGGTGGTGGCTGGCAGGTCGGAGACCCCCGGCGGCATGACCGCGCAAGCCGGCGGTGAAACGCTGGGTGCGTTCGCACTGAAAAGCACCGAGGTCAAGTGCCGCGTCACCGGCTCGCTGGCCGCCACACGCGTGACGCAGACATTCACCAATCCGTACAAACAATCGATCGAGGCGGTGTACACCTTTCCGCTGCCCGCCGACGCCGCTGTGAATGAATTCGTCATGACCGCGGGCAAACGCCGCATTATCGGCATCGTGCGCCCCCGCGCCGATGCGGAGCAGGCATACAAAGAGGCCCGCGCCCGCGGCTACACGGCGACGCTGATGACCCAGGAGCGCCCGAATGTGTTTACCCAGAACGTCGCCAACATCACTGTCAACGAACAGGTGGCTGTGACGTTCACGTTCTTTCAGATGCTGAGCTACCGCGATGGGCAGTTCGAGTGGGCGTTCCCGCTGACGATCGGGCCGCGCTACACCCCGCCCGGCCAGCCGACGCCCGACCGCGAACCCGATGTCGGCATGAAGGGCACAGCCGCGCCCAACGAGCGCGTGCCCGATGCCCCCGCCGTCACACCCCCTACCCTGCCGCCGGGCGTGCGCAGCGGCCAGGACGTGCGCATTGAAGTAGAGCTGGCGCCGGGGTTGTCCATTGACCTGTCAAGACTGCAAAGCGTCGCCCATGAGGTGGAATCCACGATGACCAGCGACGGCCGCGTGGTCGTAAGCCTGAAGCCCGCCGATCGCATCGCCAACCGCGACTTCGTGCTGCGATGGGCGGTGATGGGCAAACAGCCACAGGCGGCGGTCTGGACCCACGATGGCCGCTACCTGTGCATGCAGTTGCAGCCGCAGCTTGACCCCGCCGACGCCGACGTCATGCCGCGCGAGATTACGTTTCTGCTGGATGTCAGCGGCAGCATGTCCGGCACGCCGATCGCAGCCAGCAAGGCGCTGATCAAGCGCGTACTGCAACGCTTGCGCCCTGAAGACAAGTTCAACATCGTGAAGTTCGCCAGCGGCAACGAGGCGCTGTTCGATGCGCCGGTGGAAGCCGACGAATTGAACCTGACGCGCGCGCTCGCCTTCATTGATGCCGCGCGCACCGGCGGCGGAACCAACATGATGGAGGCATTCAAGAGCGCGCTGGATAGGCCCAAGGACAAGCGGTATCTGGGTGTGTACGCGTTTCTCACCGACGGCTACATCAGCAACGAGCGCGAGATCCATGCCCTGTGCGCCGAGCACGCCGGCCACAGCCGCAGTTTCGCCTTCGGTATCGGCAGCGCTGTCAACCGGCACCTGTGCGACGGCATCGCCGCGCATGGCATGGGCAAAGCCATCTACTATGTGGGCCGCGACGAAGACGGCGGGCTGCGCGCAGCCGACGAGTTCTTCACCGCGATCGACAGCCCGGTGCTTTGCGACGTGCACGTGGACTGGGGCGGCCTGACGGTCGAAGACGCCGCGGTGCCGCGCGACCTGTTTGCCGGCGAGCCGCTGACGATCAGCGCCCGCATCACGGGCAATGGCAAGCACAAGGTCACGGTCAGCGGGCGCGTCGGCGGCCGTGCCGTGGCCCAGACGATGGAGGTTGACCTGGACGCGGCAGCGACCAACCCCGCCATCGCCGCGCTGTGGGCGCGGCGCAAGGTGGATGCGCTGTCGGCTGAACTGTTGACCGACCCTGAAAACAGCGCGCTGATCCAGCAGATCACGCAAGTCGGAGTCGCGCACAATCTGGTCACGAAGTACACGGCGTTCCTGGCCGTTGACGAGTCAAGGGTCTACAGCGACGGCAACCCGCTGCGCGTGCTGGTGCCCTGCGAAATGCCCGAGGGCGTGAACTTCAGCAGCGCAGAGCAGCAAGGGGCCAAGGTCGCGCGCATCGAGACATGGGGCATGACATTGGCCGAAGTGGACGGCAAGGTGCACGTGGTCGCGATCGCCGACGGAAGCCCAGCCGCCAAGATGGGCATGGTGCCCGGCCAAAGACTGCTGCGAGTCAACGGCGCCGAGGTCACCAGCCTTGACCAGGTCGAAAGGCTGTTGCTGCAAGGCGACAGGAACCCGGTGCTGGAAACCCGCGTCACTGACGAAGGCCGCAACATCGACACCGAATTCACATTACCCGACCCCGTGGCCCAACCCGAGTCACAAACCACTGACCGCAAATAGTCTGGGCAGCACAGCCGACGGCTGTGCAACGAGGGGCCGGGCGATCATCGCCCGGCCCTTTTCTAGCAGTTCATGTACTTCCAGTTGCGGGGTTTGTTTTCGGCGATCCACTCGATGGCTTGCTTCAGGCGTTTGTCGCGGGTGGCTTGCTGCTTGGCGCCGGTGATCCACTCCACGTACTCGCGCTTCTTGCTTGGCGAGAACGCCGTCCAGAACTTTGTGGCCTGCTTGTTCTTTGCAAGCGCAGCCTTGAAGTCCGCGGGCACTTTGGCTTGCGCTTTTTTCGGGTCAGCTTTGGGCAGCTTTATGCCCGACTCGTTCAGAGCGACTGCCTGCTGAATCAGGTCAATCAGCACTTTGTCGGCGGGCAACTCATTTACGCTGGTGGCGCGCACCGCGCCCATCGCCGATTCCGCGCGGTCGCCCATCACGCCGCTGGGATCCTTCAGCAGTTTGCCCTTCCAGAAAGCCATGCCCACATGCGCCTTGAAGGCCGCCATGCTGCCGACAATGCCCTTGTGCGTGAAGGCCGGCACACCCCACTTGATCTCTTCTTCAATGGCGGGGAATGCCTTGTGATACAGCGCGCGAATGCGCTTCAGGATCGGCTGGGCGAAATCAGCCGCCTTTGCGATGTATGTATCCACGGCTGGGTTCCTGGGCATACGCGCCTCCAGCCGCATTGTGGGCATGGTTGTACCGGCAAGCAAGGGGCGCGGGCGTTTGCCCGCGCCCCTGCTGGTGTTACTTCACGCTGATCTGCTTGGGCCCGTTCTTGACCGCGCCGGGCACCTTCACGGTCAGCACGCCGTCTTTCAGCTCGGCGGTCACGCCCTCGCCGTCGGGGTTGCCGGGTAGGGCGATGCGGCGGCTTACGCTGCTGACGCGGCGCTCTCGGCGATAGAACTTCTCGCTCTTGGTCTCTTCTTCGTGCTTGCTTTCGGCCTTGATGTCGAGCACGCCGTTGTGGACGCTAAGCTGCACGTCCTCGCGCTTGAAGCCCGGCAGGCTGGCGCGGACGATGGTCTCGCCTTCCTTGCCCTGGCTGATGTCCACGGCGAGGCTGCCTTCATCCAGCGCCGGCATTTCTTCATCGTTGAAGAAACCGCGGAAGAAGTTGCCGAAGTCCGGAATGGCGATGGCAAACGGGTCGCGAAGTCGAATCTGTCCCATGGCTGATCTCCTTTTCAATTCAACCACGAAGGCAAAAGCACCCCGCGTGCCAAATGGCAATCCGCCCATAAATGGCTGAACATGCGGCACTTGCGGATAGCGGCCCGGCGCCGTCCGGTTTGCCAAAGTTGCAGAAGGCCACGTTGCCCCTGTCAAAGCGACAGTCATAATGACCGGGTGGACGCTGAAGGCGCACACCTGTTTCGGCACGCGCTGATGCGCGATGCCGCTTATGAGTTACAGCCGCCCGCCCAGCGCGCTGTGCTGCATGCCCACGCCCTTGAAATCATCGAGCAGGCGTTTGCCGACGACGACACGGCCCTGGACGCCCAAGCCCTCGAACTGGCGAATCACGCCGCCGCTGCCGGTGAGCCGCGCGGCCCCTTCGGCGCTCGCGAGTGCGAGTGGCTGATGCGGGCAGCCAAGTTCGCACACAACAAGTGGCGCGTCGCGGAAGCGGCGGCGCTGTATGCCCGCGCGGCCGGGCATCCCGCCATCGACGGTGCTGAGCGCATGCGCGCAATCGGTGCACAGGGGATGGCGCTTGTTGAGCTTGGCCACATGCACGCTGCAATTGAAGTGCTTGAGCAATCAGCGGACAGGGCGGACGTGTCTGAAGAAGTGCTGCGCCCGCTGTGCTACGCCTGTCGCAATATTGGCAGGCTTGACGACGCGCTTCGATACGCGCGAAGACTGGTGACGGCGGCGGAAGTGGGCGGCAACGCCGAGCGACTCGCACTTGCGCTGGACGCCGAGGCCATGGCGTTGTTTGCCATGAATCGCACCGCCGATGCGCTGCCCGTGGCGCAAGCGGCCTGCGCCCATGCGGCCGCCTCGGGCAATGCAAGCGTGCACGGCGGGATCATGGCGAATCTCGGCGTCGTGCAGACAAGGGCGTGCGCGAACACCGATGTGATCGCGACCCTGCGCGTTGCGTTGGCGATTCTTGAAGTGACGCCGGACCGCAGGACCACCGCCGCCGTACGGCGAAACCTGGCGGACCGGATGCGGGTAGCCGGACCGTCCCACGAAGCGGTACACGAGTGCACAAGAGCGTTGCACGAGATGCGCGCTTTGGGCGACCGTCGAGGCGAGGCGATGGCCCTGCTGACGCTGGGCGGCCTGTACGACGAACTGGGTGATCCTGTCGTGGCCATTGAGATACTGCGACAGTCCATGGACCGACTGCGCGAGACAGGCGACATGGGCATTCTCAGCTTCGCGCAAGCCACTTTGGCCCGTGCGCTGCGAAACTCGGGCCGGGCCGATGAAGCCCGGCCTGCGGCCCTGGAAGCGCTTACTCTGGCCCAGAGTTCCGGTTCCGGTCCGGGCGTGGCGTTTTCGGCGCTTGTGCTTGGCGACATCGCGCGCGAGGCGCGTTGCTGGCGTGACGCGGCAGAGTGGTACCGCCGCGCACACAAAGGCTACCAGGCAATCAGCGACTATGAACGCGCGGCCGTAATGCTGGCGGAGGCGGCGCACGCGATGCTGCATGCCGGCGACGATGCGGAAAACATCTGCTCACAGGCGGCTGAGGCCATGCGGGCCCACGCTCCGAAAGCCTTGCAACGCTACGAGGACAAGTGGCGCGCCGCCCGGGCTAAGTCTTGACGCGTCAATCTACATGCCGGCCCACAGGGTCATGGTGTTGACCGGCTTGCCTTGCAGCTTCAGGTAATAGAACAACTGGCCCTTGTGCTGGCCCAGGTGCCAGATCATCTCGTTGCAGTGCTGGTACAACGTGCGCTCCGGCCCGCCCCAGGGCGGCGCGCTGCGCTCGTTGGCCAGACGATCTTCGCTGACTTCGCTCAGCAGCTTCATGCACAACGCCTTGTCTTCAGCCAGCAGTTTCAGGGCCTCGACCTTACTCTTGACCGCCGGCATCTTCTCGGCAGGCGGCATCATCGCATCCGGCGGAGTGTCCTGCGGCTTGGCGTCCGTCGGGAATCCCCAGTCGCCCGTAATGAAACCCTTGATCGTGCTGCCGCAGGCGTTGCTGGCATGGTGAAGCAGTTGGCCCACGGTCATCCAGTTGCTGCCGGTTTGCGGCTTCCAGTCGAGCGTTTGATCATCGACCTGCTTGAACAATCCCTCCGCTGCCCGATACACGCCCTCGGCGTCCTGCTTCAGAATCTCTGCGAGTTTCATGACTGCTCCTTTGGACACACGATAGTTTCCACTGCAACCTTGTCGCAGGTGGACCGGCCGAAAAGGCTACAACTGGTTGCGACACTACTAGTCGGTTGCGAAAACTCCCATGCGGTTGCCCGCCGGGTCCTCAAAGTACGCGTAGCTGGCGCCGTGGCCGGGAATGGCAGTCTTGCCCTTGATCGTCTTGCCGCCCGCCTTCTCAATTTCGGCCAGCTTGGCGTTGACGTCATCACAGTACAGCACCAGCACCGTGCCTTCTCGCGACGGCCTGGCGTCAGTGTCCAGCGCGCCCTGGATGTTGCCGGCGTCAAAGAATTCGTAGGTGTCGGCCATCGGCTTGAACGTCCAGCCGAACAGCTTGGCGTAAAACGCCTTGCTGGCGGCCATGTCGATGGCGGCGACTTCAATGTGGCACACATGCCCGAGATTGTATCCCATTCCCTCTCCTAAGATTTGTGCTCGGCGCTGCGGGCCTGCTTGCGGCCTTTGTGCATGCCCTTGGCCTGCATGGCCATGAACCAGTCAAAAATCCAGCGTGGCGTGGCAAGGCCAAGCCTGACCAGCGCCAACAACGACCAGGGGAAGTGGGTAATCCGGCACCCGCGCCGGATTGCCTTGATGATGCGCCGAGCCGCCGGGCCCACCTCCATCAGGAACGGCATGTCAAAGTCATTGCGGTCGGTCAGCGGCGTGCGCACAAAGCCCGGGCACACCGTCGTCACCTTCACGCCTGTGGGGCGCAGCTCAAGGCGCAGGCTTTCAAGGTGTATGCGCTGGGCGGCTTTGCTGCCCGCGTAGCCCGCGTCCTGGGGCAGCCCCTGGTAACTGGCAAGACTGGAGACACCCACCAGATGGCCGCGCTTGCGCGCGATCATGCCCGGCAGCACGGCGTAAAACGCATGGGTCATGCCCAGAACATTGGTGCGGTAAATCTGCTCGGTGACGGCGGCATCAAATGCCAGCGCCTCTCGCGGCGCGCCGATGCCCGCGTTGGCGACCATGCACTCGATCGGCCCCAGTGCGCCCTCAATCTTTGCGACCGCGGCCTGCACTGCGGCGAAGTCGCCCACGTCGCAGGGCGCGGCGCAGGCGCCTGGGCCGATCTCGCCGGACAGCTTCTCAAGCAGTTCTGCGTTGCGGGCAATCAGCCCCACCTTGACGCCCTGTCCCGCCAGCTGTTTTGCCAGCTCACGCCCGATGCCGGTGCTGGCGCCGGTGATCGCGACCACGCCGTACGGAAAGCCCATGCCTGCTCCTTTGTCATCCACTTCATACCTTGCTTGCGCCTGCCGCCAATGGATGATGCTGCACTCCCGCCGGAGAGCGCATGTCCTCCCAGACCGAGTTCTCGTTTCAAGTCAACTGGCTTGACTCTGACGACGGCAAGAACGCCGACCCGCTGCTGGTTACCAGCTTTCGCGGCATTGAAGAGATCGAACGAACCTACGAGTACCGCATCAGCCTGATCAGCCGCGCCGAGCCCGCGAAGTTCCGGAACATCCTGCGCCGCCACGCGCGGCTTGAGATCCGGCACGAGGTCAAGACCCGCGGCGGCACAGGCCGCAGCACACGGCGCGTGCACGGCATGCTGCGCAGTTTTGAGCTGCGCGGCCATGACGGCACCAGCTACCAGTACCACGCCGTGCTGGTGCCGCGCCTTTGGCGCGCCAGCCAGGCCCGCCGCAGCCGGGTGTTTGTGGACAAGCCGCTGTGGGACATCCTTCAGGCGACGTTCAACGCCCAGACCGGCGTTGACGTCGTGTTTGAGCGCGACCGCGTGTCCGGGGGCCTGAACCCGACGCGGGCGTTCACGATGCAGTTCAACGAGCGCGACCTGGACTTTCTGGCGCGCTGGCTTGAGTTCTATGGCGTCAGCTACTACTTCCGGCAGGAAGAGGACAACGAAGTCGCGGTCTTTACCAACGCCCGTGAAGGCTTTCCGGCCCTGCCGGTCGGCAGCGACAACACGCTGGCCTACGTGCGCGAACATGAAGCCGACCGGGCCCGCGAAGCCGTGCGCAGCGTGAAGTGGCGCGAGGCGCTGGTGCCCGAGGTGCTGACGATCGCGGACTTCAAGGCGGATGCGCCCGCTGAGCCGTTTCGCGAAAGCATTGACGTGGGCACGCCCGGCACCGGCACCCACGTCGAGATTGACAGCGACACCAGCACCTTCGACCACAACGACATCCTCGAAATCCGGCGCGACGAGCAGCACGGCTTGAACTACCGCCTGTACGGCGAAAGCGACGTGCGGGCAATGGCGGCCGGCTACGTGGTCAAGCTCAGCCCGAACCCGGTAGATGCCGCGGGCACCGAGTACCTGCTGGTGCGCGTGACCCACAGCGGCACGCAAAGCGTGGACATTTCCAGCGGCAAGGGCAGCGGCGCGCAGTACCGCAACGAGTGGGTGGCGATACCCAACGTGCTGGTGTACCGGCCGCCGCGCCGCACGCCGCGGCCGCAGGTAGTGGGCCTGCTGCACGGCGTGGTCGAAAACGAAGACGGCAGCGACTACCCCGGCATTGACGGCGACGGTTACTACCGTGTGCGCCTTTTCTTTGACCACGGCTCAAGCACGAACAGCGCTTCATGCCCGATCCGCAAGATGGAGCCCTATGGCGGGCCGGACCGCGGCATGCACATGCCGCTGATCAACGGCACTGAGGTTGTGGTCGCGTTTTCCGGCGGTGACCCGGACCGCCCCCTGATTGTGGGCGCCCTGGCGGGCCCCACCCAGGCCAGCCCGGTGATCAACACCAACCGCGACCAGACGATGATCCGGACCAAGGCCACGCGCATCGTGATGCAGGACCTGCAAAGCGAAGAAAGCATCACGCTCAGCACCGATGGCACGTTCGCCGGTGTCGGCCTGGGGCCGCTCACGGATGCAAGTTTCCAGGTCGGCACCAGCGCCAAGTCGCTCAGCAACATCTCGTCGCTGGCGGCGATGGACACGCAGATCGCGCTGCTGACCAAAGTGATGCAGGGCGTGGTCGGCGTGAGCATCGGCAGCATGCGGCAGGTCTCGATCGTGTCCGGCCACCCGCTGATCCAGGCCGCGATCGCGACCCTGATGACCTCGCTCGCCATCGGCTACAAGTACGAGACCGACGCCAAGCGCAGCGGCAGCCAGCCGGCGGGCGTGGCGCACATCGTGATGCCGATCTTGAACCTCGTGATCACGCTGGCGATCGTACAGGTACAGACCAAGCTGCTGGCGCGGACAATTGAGAAAGGAATCAAGGTCAAGTTGACACCGCGAGGCGGCAAGTGGCCCGCACGCGGCAAGCGCATCCTCAACAGCAGCAGCGCGCTGATCGCAGGCGTCAAGAAGGCCGCCTCGTTCATGGCTGCGCTGGTGACGTTGAAGGGCTTTCAGGAGGCCGTCAGCCGCGCCAAGTCGATCGACGGCGGCCCCGAGGAAGAAGAGATTCACGGCATCAGCCTTGTGCGCAGCGGCAGCGGCGCGCAACTGCATATGCTGGGCAGCGGCAAGAGCATTTTCATCGCCACCGACAGCGGCAGCATCGACTTTGTGGCCGACCGTGACATCACCAACCACGCCAACTACTGGCTGGCAACCGCGCACCTGGCGCTGGTGATGCAGGTGATCGGGCAAGACAACCAGCCCGCCGGTTGCGGGCTGGAAATCAGCACCAGCAACGCCGGGCTGCTCGGGCCGGGTGACTTCCCACCCACCAGCGTGCGCGTGGGCAAGGACTTTGCCAGCATCGGCTACAAGGTGCATGGCGCGTACTCACCGACCAGCCAGGGCACGGGCATCATCATCAAGGACGGCGAAACCACGATCACGAGCAAGGAAACCGTGATCGAGACCAACGACCACAAGATCGGCGTGTACGTCGGGGCCGCGGGCGCGGGCGTGTTCGGCGGCGACAAGGACATCGTGATCCAGAGCAAGGCCGGCAAGGTCACCTTGAGCAGCGGCGGCATCGAGGTGGTTGACATGCAGGGCAAGGGCATCACGCTGCAGGCCAAGGGAAAAGTCACGATTGAGGCTTCACAGGCGCTGGAGCTTTCGGGTGCCCAGGTGAAGATCGGCGGCAACAGCGTCGCCATCGACGGCCCAAACGTGAAGATCAACGGCCAGGGCATGGCGGCCATGGGCGGCAGCGCGCCTGTGCCGCCGGTGGTTCTGCCCGCCGTCCCAGCCGTCGCACCGCCGCTGGTGCCGTCGCCGCCGGCTGTGTCTGAGCAGGCGGTGGACTCGGTAGATGCGGCGGCAGTAAGCCGCGTAAGCCAGTTGATCAACTTCTTCAAGAACAGGCTGTAGAAGCATGGCTGACCCGATCCGCGAGATGATTGAAGCCCTCACCGTTGAGCTTGCGGGCCACGGCATCAGCATGGAAACGCTGGTCGGGCAGGCGACGGGCAAAGCCGCCATGGAAGCGCCGGACGGGCTGGCGAAGCTGGCGCAGGTGTTTGAGCCCGAGTACGCCCTGATGTTCTTTGAGTTTCTGAAGGGCTACTACGCCAACCCGCAGGGCAGCGTGCCCGCCGTGCCCGGGGGTGCTGAGCTTGAGCCCGCGTTGCGCGCCGCGTTGAAAGACCTGCCGATCGAAGACGCCGATAAGGCGCAGATCATTGCCGCGTTCGTGAATCCGCCGGACGCCGCCTCGCCCGGCGAAGCAGGCGCCGAGGCGGAAGACCCCGCCAAGGTGCTGGACGAACTGAACCAGCAGGTCGAGAAGCTGCAAGCCGAGCTTGACGCAAAGCTGGCCGAGTTGAAGCCGCAGGATGTGCCGGCAGCGCCGTCTGAAGCACCGGATGCGCCGCCGCCCGAGAACGAACAGGGTGTCGAGCAGCTCAAGCAGGCCATCCGGGAAATGACCGAGTCGCTGGAAAAGGCTCTCAACGAGCTGCCCAAGGCTTAGCGGCAGGCAAGCTGGCGCCGCAAAAATCCTGCCGTGTCGTTACGCCCGCGCGGTCAGCCATTGGACGAGGTCCTTGAGGAATGTCGCATCAACCGCGCGCTTTTCCTTGTACATCTCCAGGGTGCTGGGTTTGCCATTGCACGCCTTGAACAGGTGGTCCAGGTCCGCGTAGAGCCTGAACGTTACGTCGCTGCATTTGCCCGCCAGCAGGTTTTTGGCCAGTTGCCGGCCGTCGGCGACCGCCTTCACCTGGAAGTCCGCTTCACCCTGCGCCACAAATACCGGGCACGCCACAGTGGCGTGTATCTTCTCGATGTCGAGGTTGTAGTGCTCGTGCATCCACTTCTTGCCGGGCTCAATTTGCGTCTGCCACAACTGCTTCAGGTTGGCCTCATACTGCTTGCCCAGGATTGCGTAGTTCGGCTCGCGGCCTTCCTTGACCGCGTCCTGAAACTCTTTCTGCACTTTCAGGTTGGCTGTGCGCGTTATTGCGGGCAGGCCCGCGTTGGCGTCTTTCACTTGCTCATAGATCACGTCGTACATGTTGCGGCCGGGCGCTGCCATGAACACCACGCCGGCGCACAGGCTTTCGCCGGCCAGGATCGGCGCCGTAATGCCGCCTTCGCTGTGCCCGACCAGGAACACCTTGGCCTTGTTGACACTCTCGTGGGCGCGCAGCCACTTCACACACACGCGCGCGTCCTCTACCAGCGCGTGATAGCCGATCTCGCGGGGGTCGATGCCCTCGGGCCCGATCGGCGTGCCGCCGGTGGCGCGGTCGTCGGCACGCAGAACCACAAAGCCCGCGTTGGCGATCGCGTCCAGAACCTCCCATGTGCCGATGTCCATGCCGCCGGCCATGCCGTGCCGGTCCTGTATGCCTGAACCCGAAATGAAAAACACCGCGGGCCATCCGCCCTCGGGCACTTCGCCCTTGGGCACATTCAGGCTGGCGGCAATTGCCCAGGCCTTTGCGCCATCCTTGGCGGCGACGGGGATGCTGACCTCCGATGTCGTAAAGCGCGCGTCGGCAGGCGGCTTGTAGGCCGGCGCTTCCTGGCCGTGGGCGGCAAGTGCGGCAAGCACGATCAGGCACAGGGCGGCAAGGGCTCGCATCATATCCTCCGCGAAGGGTTGGCATTGCATGGTAGCAAGGCTGTTTACAAGAAGAGCGAAGGTTTGGAATTTCCGCGGCGCGACGCGCCGGGTATCCTTGCGGCATGGAGTATCACGACAAACAGTCCAGCCTGCTTCTGAACCTCGCGCTGCTTGCGTGCACGGGCGCCGCCGTGGTCGGCGGGTGGTTCGCTTGGTCGGCGGATCAGAGTCTGCTGCTCGCGCTGATCATGGGCGCTACCGCGCTGATCCTGCTGCTGGTGGTAGTTGCCTTTCACAGCCTTAAACTCTCGGTCACAGCGGACGGCATCACCGCCAGCTTTGGCGGCATCATCACGCGCCGCGTGCCGTGGGCCCAGATCGACCGCGTTGAAGCCGCGCCGTACAAGTGGCTGCAGTTCGGGGGGTGGGGCCTGCGCTGGGATGGCCGCGGCGGCTGTGCGTACAGCCAGCCCGGCGTGAAAGACCAGCTGATCGTGCACCTCAAAACCGGCAAGCGCCTTCATGTGACGGTCAAGAACGCGCCCGCAGCCATGGACGCAGTGCGCGAGTTCAAGCTGTAGCCTGCAACCCTTGTCGATTTGCACAGCCGCCGTATCCTTCCGGCCATGCGATCCTTACTGTTCTTTGCCGCGCTGGTGTTTGCCGCTTCCGCGTTAGCGCAGGACAGCGCGAGCATCAGCCTGCTGAAGGACAACGGGCTGCGCTTTGACAGCGACGGCTTTTCCATCAAGGTGAAGCTGCAGGTGCAGTTCCGACTGACCGTGCAGGATGAGCGCGGCAACACCGGCAGCGGTGTGCGCGCCACCAACGGGCGCGATTTTGCCAATTTCCGGGTGCCGCACGCGCGGCTTTGGCTGACCGGGCACATCTTTGACCCGGCGTTTCAGTACCGCGTGCGCCTGAACTTCGCCAACCCCGCCTCCGACATGATTGAACTGGCGGCCTTCCGCTGGGCGTTGATCAGGGCCGTGAACCTGAACGCGGGCCAGCACAAGCTGCCTTTTGACTGGGAGCAGCTGGTGCCGCCCGACGAATTGCAGTTCATTGAGCGCAGCTACGCCAACCTCACGTTTGCACAGGGCTTTGCCAAGGGCATTTGGATCGACGGTCAGGTGACACGCTGGATCCGTTACTCCGGCGGCATCTACAACGGCGTGCTGCGCGCGCAGGACGACTTCCGCAACAAGGACAACCAGCTCACGGAAGACACGTTCAGCGCGATCATCGACAACGAGCTGATGGTCGCCCTGCGCCTTGAGACGCACCCGCTGGGCGACGTCGCCTACGGCACCAACGACCTGCGCCCGGAAGCCGAACGTGAACAGTTCATTTTCGCGGCTGGCCTTGGCGGCAACTGGTTCACGAGCAACCTGAACAACCCCGACCTGCGCGGCGACACGGGCGCGTTTGCCACCGGCAGCGGACGTTCGCGCGTGGGCCAAAGCACCGTAGCTGTGACCGCCGACGCCCACGCGCGCTTTTACGGCGCGGCGCTGGACGTGGCGATTTACTGGCGGCACACCGAATTCAGCAACCGCGGCATCAACACCTACCGGGTCAACAACAAGGCGGGCATCGGCGACCTTACCGACTGGGGCTGGAGCATTGAGGCCAGCTACTACCTCGGGTTCTTCCCGCTGAGTGTGGCCGCGCGCGTGAACCACGTTGACGCAGACGAGTTCTGGGGCGCGGACGCAACACTGGCCTACACACGCACCCGCAGCCGTGCAATCCGGCCCGACGGCACCGAGGCCGGCATGGGCGTGAACTGGTACATCCATGGCGATCGGATCAAGGCAAGTCTGGACGTGAACTACGTAAGCCAGCAACTGGCGTTTTCATACCGCAGCGGTACCCGCTTGGCCGGCGTGTACAACCAGCCGCCGGTGCGCAAGGGCCAACTGGGCAGCAACCCGCCCAACTCCGATTACAACGTGCTGTGGATTGTGCGCCTGCAGCTTCAATGGCTGTTTTGAGCCCGCCTCGTCGTCCACAGCACCCGCGACACAGTCAATGACGCCATCGCGGGTAGCGCTTTTTCAGGCGGCGCAGCTCCCGCAGCATCCATTTGGCGTCGCGTCGCTTGGGGGCAGGCAGGCAAGCCATGGTCGGGCCGTAACTCAATTGCCGCAGGCCGTCGCGCGTGTAGGGCGCCTGCCATTGCCGGTCGGGGCTGCTCGCGATCAGTTCCCAGCATGGCCGATCCAGCGCTTCGAATGCCGTCACGAAGCGCGGGTCATCGCTGAACACCGGGTGGGGCCAGAACGTCTCGGCAAACTGCCGCTCAAGCTGCCCGTGGTGTGAGTCATGCATGAACACCATCAACGGCGACACAGCCGCGCACACACGCAGGCACAACTCGATTCCCAGCGAACCCTTGGGGCCGTCCACGAGCAACACGTCGCCGGCCCTGACAATCGGGGGCAGCAGATTCAGCGAATCGCCGTACATCAGGCGCACATTTCGAAACTCGGACAGGCGCCGGGTCGCGATTTCGTCGTCCGGCGTGCCCTTGTGCAACTCAAAGCTGATCACTTCGCGGTCCGGGAAAAGCAGTGCCAGCAGCGCCGTGCTTTGGCCGCGCGCGCGGCCCGACTCAACAATCCGCGCCGGCTTAAGCGCCGCGACACACGCCAGCATGAACAGTATCTCGCTGTTCAGGATGCCCTTTTCCTGGTAGCCGCTGCGGTCGGCGGCAGCGCGCACGCGGTCGGCCAGGTTCTGCGCCGCCTCAAGGATGCCCGGTATGTCCGGGCGGTTTGCTGCCCCCGCTTGCTCACTCATGGTTGCGCATTCTTCAATGCCCGTAGTTCCCGTCAATTGCGGCTTGCACGCGCGGCGCGGCAGTGAAAGGCCCCGCGCGTGTGCACGGGGCCTTTCTGCGAAATGGTTCTGGGGCCGAAACCTAGATGTCGTCGCGGTGCGCGATAGTCAGAACTTCGCCCACTGTGGTCGTGCCCAGCAGCACCTTGCGCACACCGTCCTCAAGCAGCGTGCTCATGCCGTTGTTGCGCGCTTCCGCCCTGATCTTGAGCGTGCTGGACTGCTTCATCGTCAGCTCACGCAGGGGCATGTTCATTTCCAGCAGCTCATACACGCCCATGCGGCCGCGGAAGCCGGCGTTGCCGCACTCGCGGCAGCCTACGCCCTGGTAAAGCGTCTTGCCCTTGACCTGCTCAGGCTTCAGGCCGACCATTTTCAGTTCGGCGGGCTCGGGTGTGTACGGCGCCTTGCAGTGCTTGCACAGCACGCGCACAAGGCGCTGTGCCATGATCGCCTGCACGGCGCTGGCCACCAGGAACGGTTTGACACCCATGTCGATCAAACGCGTCAACGCGCTGCTGGCGTCGTTGGTGTGCAAGGTGCTGAACACCAGGTGGCCGGTCAACGCGGCCTGGATAGCGATTTCAGCGGTTTCCTGGTCGCGGATTTCGCCCACCAGAATGATGTTGGGCGCCTGGCGCAACATGGCGCGCAGGATGCGCGCGAACGAAAGCTGAATCTGGTGGTTCACCTGCGCCTGGTTGATGCCCGACAGGTTGTACTCCACCGGGTCTTCGGCGGTAATGATCTTGACGTCCGGCTTGTTCAGCGCCGTCAGCGCCGCGTACAGCGTGGTGGTCTTGCCGCTGCCCGTGGGGCCGGTGACCAGGAAGATGCCGTTGGGTTTGCGCAGGATTTTCTGGAATCGGTCAAAGTCCGTCGGGTGCACGCCCAGCGTTTCCAGCGCCACCAGGTTCTTGGCCTTGTCCAGGATACGCATGACCACCGACTCGCCCCAGCTGCACGGCAGGCAGCTTACGCGCAAGTCGATGTCGCGGCCCTCAACGCGTGTCTTGATGCGGCCGTCCTGGGGTACGCGCTTTTCCTCGATTTTCATCTTGGACAGGATCTTCACGCGCTGGATCAGCGGGCCCTGCAACCGCTTGGGCGGCGACTCCATTTCCTGGCAGTCGCCGTCAATGCGGTACCGGATGCGGACCTTTTCTTCCATCGGCTCAATGTGGATGTCGCTGGCCCGCTGCTTGATCGCGTCGGTGATCAGCAACTGCACTAGCTGCGCGACGTAGCCTTCTTCATCGTCGGTAGAAAGCTCGTGAGCGTCGAAATCCTTGTAGGCGATGTCTTCGCCCTCGCCGCCCATGATGTCGCCCATGCCGCCGATGCCGTAGTACTTCTTCATGGCGCCGCGGATCTGGCTTTCGGGGGCCATCACCCAGTCAACTTCACTGCCCAGAATAAACCGCAGGTTGTCCAGCGCATAAAACTCGAGCACGCGGAAGGTCGCCACCGTGAGCTGGCGGCCCTTCTTCTGGACCGGGATGATCTCGTGTTCTTCGACGATTTCCTTGCCGACCGACTGCACAAGGTCAGGCGGCAGGTCGTACTTGTTCAGCAGTACAAACTTCACGCCCTGCTGCTTGGCAAGCGCCTTGGCAAGCTTCTCGTCATCGAGGTAGCCGAGCTCCATCAGCGCTTCGCCCAACATCATCATGTTGGTCTTGGCCTGCGCCAGTCCCTCTTTGACCTGCTCAACTGTGCAGAACTTGAGGCCGACAAGAATCTTGCCCAGGGGTGTCTTCTTTGATTGCGTCAACATCAAGCCTCCCGGCAACTCATCGGCCCGGGCTCAACGCCCGGCTGGCACGTGGGGTACCGTCGTGGAAACGCTCAACAATGTACCCGCAAGCCCCTAGCTGTCAACGATTTGGGCCTGCGCCCGCTTCCCGGCGTTGCGCACTTCAAGTGCGACATCCATCAAACCGCGCAGGCTGAC
Source organism: Planctomycetota bacterium (assembly GCA_019636195.1). Taxonomy (GTDB): domain Bacteria; phylum Planctomycetota; class UBA8742; order UBA2392; family UBA2392; genus JADJRK01. The sequence goes on from JAHBYA010000008.1 coordinate 77,314, forward strand.
CAGCATGGCCAGCGCCACCACCACCCCCACCAGCGCCCCCTGCTCGCGGCCCGCCAGCCCCTTCACGCTCTGCCCGAACAGCGGCAACAGGGGGACCGCCAGCACCGACAGGCTGCAAGCCGACGTCAGCAGGCGGCGGGTGACCTCGCCGCGCACCGGCCCCAGCGTAAGGCCCCGGGATACGCTGACCGTCTCAAGCCCAGCCGCCATCGCGGCATACAGTACCACGGCCGCGGCCACCCCCATCGCCAGGGGCTCAAAGGCCGCCACCCCGGCAGCGGGCAGGGCCTCACTGGCGGCGCGCAGCAGCCTTGCCAGCGGCTCGGGGCTGCGGTCCATGACCCGGGCAATCGCGACAGCCTCGCTGGCCAGGGCCCCGGCACAGCCCGCGGCAACCAGCGCCGGGATGTCCGCCAGCCCGCCCGCTGCCAGCGCACAGAAGGCCACCAGCGCAAACGCGATCCGGAAGTGCAGCACACGCATACAGCCAGCCTGGCGGCAAGGCGCCGCGAGAAAGGAATCCGCGATCAGGTCACCACGCCATCGACGGGCTTGAAATGCGGGAACGGCCGTTCGGATTCGGGCAGGCTGATCAGCGCGGAAAACTCAGCCAGTTCTTCCAGGCGCTTCCACAGCTTCTGGACCGCCTTGTGGTCGTGGGCCTTGGCGGCTGCGCCGGGCTTCCACTCAAAGATCTCGATAAAGGTTCCGTCTTCGGACTCTGCCAACAGTGCCGGGCGGTCGGTGATCAGCTCTTCGACGCGCAAAGTGGTGTTGTGCTGCTGAATCAGTTCAAGCAGGGCCTTGCGGCTGGTCGCCGCGAAGGGCCGGTACATGGCAAATGCGATCTCGCCGCTCATGCCGGTCTTGTGCAGCATTGGCAGCGGGTTGGCAACTGGAAAGTTGGGATCGTGCGACACTTGCGGACAAGTCGCCGCCGGCTGGGACCCGAACCTCGAAATTCGAATTTCGGCCATGGAGGGCTGCCTGCACGCGACTAAACTGGCCCCATGTTCGGCGCCAAGAACCACTATGAACACGCGCTCAGCGGTTGGCTGATTGAGGCCGGCGTGCGCGCGCTCAGCGTTGAGCAGGCGCGCCGGCCGGTGCTGCACGGCGTAACCCTGAAGAACTTCGACGTCATGGTGGAAGGCCCCGACCAGGTGCTGGCCCTTGAGTTGAAGGGCCGGCGCGACCGCCCGTGGGTCAGCCGCACCGACCTGTTCTCGATGATGGGTTGGCAAACGCTGCTGCGCGGCAAAGCCGAGCCCGCATTCCTGTTCAGCTTCTACACGCCTTCGCACGCGTTGCCGGGCCGCGTGGCCGATCTGCCCTGCACACGGCACGAAACCCCCGCCGGCGTGTACCGCTACAGCCTGCTGCGCCTTGCCGACGCCCAGCGCCTTGCCAAGCCCCGCAGCGCCGGCTGGGCGACGCTGGACTTTGAATGGGGTGCGTTTGTGCGCGCGGTACAGCCGCTGCACGAGGTGCTGGCGGCCCCGATTGCGGGATGAAGCGGGCCCCGGCGCGCGTTAGGTATTGACGCGTCAAGTTGCGGCGTGCTAGGCTGAGCGTTCTTTGACAACGGGGGTGATCGGTTTCGACCGTGTAGTTGGGCGGTGAGGAAGGGTGTCGAGGACGTCGGTGACCTCGTAAATCAACCGGCAAAAGCATACATGCTGAAAACCGTTACGCTCTCGCAGCCTAATAGTGCTCCGAGCGTGCTGCATCCTGAGCCTGAGGGGATGTAGAGCGAAATGATGATCAGGCTGGCGCGCAGGCCCTGCCGCAGGGCCGCGCGTGAGACGACGCGGATCGTCGTGAACAAGCCTGTCCGTTGGCGGGTTCACGATCAGACCAGTTGACGGACTACACATCTAGATGCCTCATCGGTCGGTTATGCGGCACGCGGGTTCGATTCCCGCCACCTCCACCACAATCCAGCCAGGCGGTCGCGTCAGAGTCCAAGCTCGCGCGACCGCTTCGCTTACGGGCTGCAACGCTCGCCTGCGGGCGAGCTCTTGCAGCCCTGCTTCGCGGTCAAAACAGCCCACCGGGCTGTTTTGAGGTTCGATTCCCGCCACCTCCACCACAATCCAGCCAGGCGGTCGCGTCAGAGTCCAAGCTCGCGCGACCGCTTCGCTTACGGGCCTCGGGCGGCTATCACAGCAACAGGTGCATGCTGATCTCGTCGGTGTAGCTGCCGTCGCCGTACCTCACCGCGCGCGGCTTCACGCCATTCACCGTAAACCCGCACTTGTAGTACAGCCGCAGTGCACGCGGGTTGTTGCCCAGCACCTGCAGGTGCACGCTTTCGACTTGCGGGTTCCGCCTTGCCCAATGCAGCAACTGGCGCAGCAGCGCCTCGCCGATGCCCTGGCCCTGCCAGCCCGGCCGCACGCCCATGCCCAGCACACCGGCATGGCGCAGTCGCGCGCGTTCGTGGGGCCGGAAGCTGATGTTGCCGACAATTGCGCCGTCCGCTACAGCCAGCAACAGCAGCGCGTTGGGGCCGTCCAGGAAGCCCCGTATCCACTCGCGTTCCTGCTCGACATTGATCGTGAACTCCTCGGGCGTGGTGATGTTGCCGACGTCAGCCGCCATGATCTCACGGGCGCAATCGAGCAGCTCGGCTGCGTCTTGATCCTGCGCGCAGCGCAGCACGACCTGCCCGCCGTTGCGGGCACTGACAGTGACCGGATCAGTGTATGCCATGCACCGGATTATCGCGCCGACACGGGCGCTCGTCGATGACTCGCCGCGGGTACGCCTTGAGGCTGGCGCCGCGCGCCGCTAACCTCCGGCCATGGAACGGCGAGAAGTCACATCAGGCGCCCCGTGGGAGCAGCTGTACGGCTACCGGCGCGCGGTACGAGTCGGCCCGCACGTGCATGTTTCGGGCACGGCCCCGCTGGACGAGCAAGGCAACACGTTTGCCCCGGGCGACGCGTACGGGCAGGCCAGGCGCTGCTTTGAGATCGCACTTAAGGCAGCGCAGCAACTGGGCGCCGGCGCGCAGCATGTGGTGCGCACGCGCATGTATGTCACCGACATCCGCTTCGCCTCTGACTTCGGCCGCGCGCACGGCGAGTTTTTCTCCGCGTACCCGCCCGCTTCAACCATGGTGGAAATCCGCAAGCTGATCATGCCCGACATGCTGATCGAGATTGAGCTTGAGGCCTACGTCGATGGCTGAGATTCGCGCCATCCTGTTCGACCTCGGCGGCGTGCTGTGCCGCGTAGATGAAGCGCCGGTCTGGGCCGCATGGCAGCAGCACACCGGCATCAGCGGCGACGAGCTCAAGCGCGAACTGTACGACCGCGGGCTGAAAGAAGAATTCGACCGCGGCCTGAAGGCGCCCGGCGGCGTGGCCTTGTTTCTGGCTGCGCGCTGGGACATCGCCTTTGCCGGCGCCGACTGGCGCCGTATCTGGGGCCTGGCGGTCACGCCCGACCCGGCCATGGACGCGCTGGCCGCCGAGCTGGCGGCGCGCTTGCCGTGCGCGCTGGCCAGTACCACCGACCGCGTGCACCACGAGAAACTGTCCTCCGAGCTTGCCTGCCTCGCGGCTTTCAAGGCGCAAGTCGTTTCGTACCGCGAAGGCTACCTGAAGCCTGAGCCGCAGTTCTACCGCGCGTGCCTGAATGCGCTTGGCAGCAGCGCCGAACACACCCTGTTCATCGATGACCGCCCCGAAAACGTCGGCGGCGCGGTCGCTGCCGGAATGCACGGCCGCCTGTTCAAGGACATCGAAACATTGCGCGCAGACCTTGCCCGGCTCGGCATCGTGTGAGGCGCTTCAACCGTAGCGGTACCCGTTATCCACCAGCGGCAGGTTCAGCGCTGCGCAAACCTCAGCCAGTGTCTCGGGGCAGAAGTAGTAAAAGCGCAGGCTGGCCAGGTTGCCGCGGTCCTGCGTGAAGCGCAGCACGTCGCGAACAACGCGGCGGGTTTTGTCGCCATCGACAACGTCATACCACAACACAACGATCGGCTCGCCCATGTACACCAGGCGCTGCGCCTGCGGGTTGCCCTCTTCAACCACGGTGTGCCCGAGGCTGCCCTTCTTCATCTGCTCAGGCCCGAACTCGTACACCATGCCGACGACGTCCGCTGTCGAGTCGGCCAGCATCAGCGCGGTCAGCGCCGCCATGTCACGCGCATTGAACGCTTCACACCAGCGGTCCAGCAGGGCCGCGTCGGCGAGGTCGGCGACCGGCGGTTGCGGCGTGCTCTCGCGCGCCAGCGCCAGTTTCTCCCGTCCGCGGTGCAGCGCGGCCTTAACGGCCCCGACCGTGGTCTGCAGGTACGACGCCGTTTCTTCCAGGCTGAAATCAAACACGTCTTTCAGCAGCAGCGCCGCGCGCTCTTTGGGCGGCAGCGCGTGCAGCATTGCGCCCAGCGCCTGCCGCGTCTCTGATGGCAACGGGGGCGGCGCGTCCGCGGGCGCGTCAAAGTGCTCGGGCATGGCGGCCTCGGTCTGCTTGCGGTTGATGTCGATCCACAGGTTGGTGGCGATTCGAAACAAGTAGGCGCGAGGGTTGTCGATGCTCCAGTGAACTTCACCCAGCTTGGCAAAGGCTTTCAGCAGCGTGTCCTGCACCAGGTCTTCGGCGCCCCAGACGTTGCGCGCCAAGTGGCGGCAGTACCGGAACAGCTCGGGCCGCAGCGGGTCGATCACGTCAAAGAAACGCCGCCGCACCTGCCTGATCTCGCGGGTGAATTCGCTGTTCAACTCCGGCATGCAACCCCCTTTCCGCGTCAAGGACGGATCAGCCGCCTGCAAAGATACGGGAATTCCGGCGGGGCGCAGCGCCCTACTCTTTCAAGCCGGGGGCGCGTTGCTGCGGCTTGTAGTCACCGCTGCGGCCGCGCGCGATGCTCAGCGTCTGCCATGCGGGCCCCACCTGCTGGCGCGCCAGCGTGACCATCTGCCCGACGTGGTATGCGTAGTGGCCGATCTGCCGGATCAATGCATCGAGCACCAGCATGGATTCGCCGCGGATCGTGACTTCGCGGGTGATGTCGCCCGGCTGCAGCGCTTGAATCGTGTCCAGCGTCAGCGCCCAGCCTTGCTGCCACAATTCGTGAATCTTCGCGGCGTCACTCACCACTGGCTCAAACTCGGCGTCTCGTTGCCGCCAAGGCTTGTCGCCGTCTTCGGTCAGGAAGTTGGTCCAGCGCGACAGCATATTGCCGTGCAGGTGCTGCACGATAATGGCGATGCTGTTGGCCTCGGTGTCCGTGCGATGAAAGAGCTGCGCCTCGCTGACGCGCGCCAGCGCGCCGTCGCCCAGCGACTTGATCTGGCGCATACGTGCCAGCGCAGCATGCAGAAAGCGGTCAGCGGTCATGGTTTGGCCGGGGGCCTGGCCGGTTTGCAGTCCTTGCAGTCCGTGCAATCCTTGCAGTCTTTGCAATCCTGGCAGTCGGCCTGGGGCTGGGCCTGCGCGCCGAGCATCTCTTTCAGCACCTGCTCAGGCATGCCCCGCACCAGCTCGGTCAGTTTGCCATTTTCAAAGCGTGCCACGAACTGCCTTGCGCTGAAGCCCTCGGGCAGCAGCTCCAGCGCCTCCGGCGGCACGCGCCCGGAGTACGCACAGGCGACCACCAGCCGGCCCGATTGCGTGGCTTCGCTGACTTCCGGCGTGCTTTCCAGTCGCTGTACCAGCGACGGGCAGCTCCATCAGTTGGGCGAGTTGTCCACTGCCAGCAGCAGCGGTACGCCCCTCTGTGCCGCCGCTTCACTGGCCTGCACAAAGTCGCCGGTGATCAAACCGCCGGCCTGCGGCCGTTCTTTCCACCAGAAGTTGTACCCAAGGAACACAACCGCCGTCACGGCCATGAAGATCCAGGGAAGGTTGTCCACGAGTCGTTTCATACGGGGCTAACAGGGTGGCGCGAGCTTCTATTCCGCTACTTCTTCCTGGCGGGCTTCTTCGCGGCCTTGAGGGTCTGGGCGTGCGCGAAACTGGCTTCAACCCAGCGCGAAAGTTGCTTGGCGGTCTTCAGCGCTTCCATCGACACCAGTACCCACCCGGGCAGCGCTTTGCCCTTCTGTGTAAACGCGCTGCAATGCTTCAGCTCAAGGTGCTTGCGCAATGACTCGGCGTCGCACAGCGCAATCAAACCGTCGTCCACCGCGCCGATGAACGGGTGGCCGTTCAACACATACACTCGCCCGCCATAGAGCGATTTTTCTGTCCAGCCGGGTTTGCGTTCAAGGACATCACGCACACGCTCGAGTAACCGCTCGTCATACCCCATGGAATTCTCCGCGCAGCATTATCCGCCGCGGGCGACCTTTCACAAGGGCACCGATCAACTGTCGGCGGGCGGCTGCCCCAGATACGGGCCGGGCTTGTTCTGCGGCGGCTGGTACGCCTGCGGCTTGAACTCACGGGTGCGCCGCGGCGCCGGCGGTTGGCCGGGCGGCGGTTCAGGCGGCTGCTGGGTGTAGTCGGGCTGGGGCGAGTACAAGGACGCACCCGATCCAGGCTGCTGGCTCATGTACGGAGGCATGGGCGCCTGGCCCGGCGGAGGGCCATAGCCCGGCTGGGGCGGCGGCGCGTATCCGGGCGGCGGGCCGTAGCCGGGCGGCGGGCCGTAGCCGGGCGGCGGGCCGTAGCCGGGCGGCGGGCCGTAGCCGGGCGGCGCGTGGCCCGGGCCCTGCGGCGGTTGCTGCTGTGCGTAGCCCTGCGGCGGGTACGATGGCGCGATGTAGCCCGGTCGCAGATGCGCCGGAATCTTGTCGCGCGTGGACCACCAGAACCACCCCACCGCAGCCACAAAAAACAGGCCCAGCACCACGATCATCCACACCCACCAGCCGCCGGCGCCAGAGCCCGACGATGAGCTGCCGCCGACGCCCTCCGCCACGCCGACGCCACTCAGCGCCTTTGAAATGAGGTTGTCATTGAGCTGGCCGGGGTGGCCGCGCCATGCAACCTTGCCGGCGGCCGTGATCAGAAAAGCGTGGGGTATGCCGCGCACTCCGTAGCGGCTCATGCCGTTGCTGGAAGTCGCGGTAGCGTAATCGACACCCTTGGAATTGAGCCACGGCGCCACCTTTGCCGGGTCTTCGTTGCTCACGGCAACGACAATCAGTCCTTCTGCGCTGTACCGGCTTTCAAGCTGGTTCAACTTCGGGACTGACTGTGCGCAGGGCCCTCACCACGTTGCAAAAAACTCCAGCAACACAGTGCTGCCGCGCAAACCCGACAGCGATGTCACGCCCTCCGGCAGGTTCCAGGACCAATCAAACTCAATGTCCGGGGCCTGGCTGCCGACGTCTTGGGCGCGCAAACTGCCGGCGCCAAGCGCCACAGCCGCAAGCATGATCAACGCAATTCGCATCTGCCGTCCTTAACTAGTCGCATGGGCACAATGATACAACATGCGCCACCGTGCACCGATTCCAAATGTGCTCCATCTATGGAACCGGCGGCTTCGGCTTGTGCTCCCAGGGCGGTATCTCGCCTCCGGTGGCAGGGCCCGGCGCGTCACGCGTGACGGCCCACGGCGGCTGGACGGTCTTGGTCGGGGATGGCGGCGCGGGCGGCGCCTCTGCGGGCATCGGCACGGGCTCAGGCAGGGGCAGGGGTTCCGGTACAGCCGGCGGCAGGGCGGCGGCGGCGGCACCAGGCCGCAGCAGCAGCTTGTAGCCGAGCACGGCAACCAGCACCAGCAAACCAATCAGCAAAAGCCAGGCAGCGAGGTTGCCAGAGTCCGCCCCGGCCGAGGTAGCGCCGCCGGAAGCGCGATCAGCGGGTGTACCTTCAATGTCGGCGACAAACCGCGCCAGCAGCGGGCGCACGCGCGACTCGGTGTTCGGGGGGCAGACCATGCACACACGCAGCGCCCCCTGGCGCAACGGCACGTCGATCCATAACGCCACGCGCTGGTCCGTGGCCAGTGTGCGAAAGCCGTACACCGGCTCATTGTTCCAGTACTCGCGAATCATGCTGGCGTTGGTGTCCGCCGGGAACTCCGGCAACTCGCCCAAGCCCGGGGTGGCCTCAAGCAACCCGATCGCCAGCAGCACCTGCGAGGCGTCGCCGGGCACAATGCGGCCGGCGTACAGGTACTGCGGCTCAAAGCCGGCCAAGGGCAACGAGCCGCCGAATTCCTGCATGCCGGCGGGCGGCTCAAACGAATAGCCGTCGTCTGCATCAACCCGCTGCGCAGCCAGAGGCGCAACGACAAGCAGCAAGAAGAGAATCAGCCGCATGGCGGTGATCCTAGCTATTTCGAACACGCGGCAAAGGAAGCAGGCTTTCGACAAGCGCGATTCGAAGTACTGCCGCTGCGCCAGCCGGATCGACTGGCGCAGCGCAAACGGAGCCTACACAAGAGTTTTGCGACTCGGGCGCCACAGCCGCCGCAGGGCCAGCAGGGCCGCGCCGAAGATGCCGGCCAAGGGCCAAGCCGGGCTGCCCCCGGTGCTCGTGCTGCACTTTTCGTCGGACTTGCCCTTCTTGCGCTTTCCGCCGCCACCGCCGCCGCTGCCGACCTGTAACTCAAAGGCGCCGATGTCGGCTGCGCCGTCGCGGACACGGGGGAACCCGCTGCCGCGCTGATCATTGGCCAGGCTGGCCGGGTTGCTGCCGGCATTGAAAGCCGGGCTGGTCGCGTCGATCGCGTGAGTCATCGTCGCCCCGCCATTGTTGGCCAGCGCGAACAAACCGGGATCAACGCCCGTGACGTTGGCAATCGCACCGGGCACAATCGTGCCTTCGCTGATGTCTTCAATAAGGCTGGCTGACGCGGTGATGGTGCCGCTGATGTCCGGCCCGCCATGGTCGGCCAGAATCGTGCTTTCAAGGGTCGCCGTGCCGCCCGCAAGGTAGATGCCGCGGCCAGTCGAAGATGTCGTGATACCGATGCTGCCGGGGGCCCCACCGATGACACCGCCGCCGCCTGACCCACCGCCGGCCGGAGTGCCCGACGTGGCAGCGTTGGCAGCAATCGTGCTGCTGGTGATGGTCAAAGCGCCGCCGCCTGCCCTGATGCCGGCGCCTCGGCCCTGCCCGGCGTTGCCGCCATCGCCGCCGTTGCCGCCAAACCCGGAACTGCCGTTGGCATTGCCGCCGTCACCGCCCGGCGCACCGGTGCCAGCCACCGACACGTTGTTCGAAAGTGTCGAGTTGCGCAACACGATCGTCCCGTCATCAGTTTCCAGTGCGCCGCCTTCAGCAACGCCGCCGTTGCCGCCGTTGCCGCCGGATCCACCGACAAAGAACCCTGCTCCACCGTCACCGCCGTTGCCGCCGTTGCCGGCAGTGGCCTGGTTGTTTGAAATTGTCGAACTGACGATCTGGAGGCTGAGGGCGGCGGAGTAGATACCCCCGGCGCGCCCCGTACCGCCGTTGCCACCATCGCCGGCGCTGCCGCCAAAACTGCCGCCGGAGGTCCCGTCGGCACCGAAGCCGCCGGCGCCGCCTGAGGCGCTGTTGTTCGTTATCGTACTGGCAGTGATGCTTGCGCTGCCTGTGTCAATGTAGATTCCGCCACCAACTGCGTTGCCCCCGTTCCCGCCGTTGCTTCCAGAGCTAACTATAGAAGATTGGCCGCGCCCCCCCTGGGCGTTATTGTCACGCACAATCGTTCTTAGCAACGTCAGCGCCCCGCCGGCTTGATAAACACCGCCGCCCGCCGCATCAAAGCCTGGGGCACCCAGGCTTGAGGCTCCGTCATCGCCAATGGCTTGGCACCCTTCGATTGTGACGTCTTCAAGCACAAGAGTTGCGTCGGACGCGACGTAGATGCCGCCGCCCAGCGCGCCGCTGGGCGAGGTCGTGATCAAGCCGTCGTCGTTCGTCAGGCCGTTGCGGAGGGTCAGGTTGCGCAGCGTCACCGTTAGTGGCGAAGAGCCGGTGATGTGCAGCACTCGGTCCACAAGGTTGGCATCGATGATCGTGCTGGTCTGCCCCGCGCCGACAATCGTGATGTTTCCTGAGGTGCGAGTAATGTCCAAGTCGCCGCTGGCATTGGCATTGTCCAACCGCGCGCCGGTCAGCGTGTACGTGCCCGCGGCCAACGAAATCGTCGCGTTCGTGCTTCCCGCGTTGAAGTCGGTAATCGCTTGGCGCAATTGCGTGACATTGCTAACGGCCTGGGCGTCCAGCGCCTGGCTGGCCAGCGCGACGGCAATAAACGGCGAAGCTGCCAGCAGGCAGCGGCTGATTGATTTGGTTTGCATTGCGGTCTCCGTTCCGAAGCTACAGATTGGAGTGCATCGTGCCAAATGTCCAGTTGCACAATACGACTCCCCCACACCGATTCGCCCTGATCGCATAGGCCTGAAATCACATTGCAATCGGGACGTTGTCAGGTACAAGGCTTGTGGCTGGGTTGCTCGCGTGGGTTGCGGCGCACGGGGTCGGGAGTGGCATCGGGGTCAACCCCTTGTCCGCCGCAAGACACCAGGTTCGGGGAGTTCGCAATGCGTGGGATCAGCATTTCGCTGTTTGTGTTTCTATTTGGTTCTTTCCTTTACAGCCAGCCCGCTCAACCAACCATCATCTGGGACCCCAGCCCCAACTACACCGCCGGGCGCACCGTTGCCATTGACAGCATCGTCATTCACACCACTGAGGGCAGCTACAACGGCGCCGTCAGTTGGCTGAAGAACCCGTCCAGTGGCGCCAGCGCGCACTACGTGATCCGCGAAGACGGCGGCCAGATCAAGCAGCTTGTCGCCGACAACAACCGCGCCTGGCACGCGACGTACTACAATAACCGCAGCATCGGCATTGAGTGCGCCGGGTTTGCCGGGCAAGCCAGCACCTGGACCCAGGGCATCCTGCCCGCGCTGTACGACCTTGTTGCTTGGCTGTGCTACACACACGGCGTGTCGGCCGTTCACCCCACGGGGCAAGCAACCTCGCAAAGCCAGCAGGACTTCAACAGTGTTGGCCTGGTCGGGCACTTTCAGATTCAACCCTGGAACCGCACCGACCCCGGCCCGCACTTCAACTGGAACGCGCTGGTCACTGAAGTAAACGCGCGCCTGGGCGGCGGCGCCAACCCCAACGACCGCATTGTCGATAACGTGGACCCTGGCTTTTCCGTGCTCAGCGGCAACTGGAGCAGCGGCACCAGTGCATCCGGCAAGTACGGCGCCGACTATCGCTTCGCCAGCACCGGCCCCAGCATGACCGCTGAGTGCGAGTGGCGGCCCACACTGCCCCACGGCGGCACTTACGAAGTCATGGTCTGGTACCCCCACGGCACGAACCGCGCGCCGGACGCGCCGTTCACGATCTATCACGCCAACGGCGCGACGGTTGTGCCCGTCAACCAGCAGAACAGTGTGGGCAACAACTGGTTCGGGATAGGCACCTACAGCTTCTTCACCGGCAACAGCGGCTACGTGCGGTTGGGCAACAACGCCACCAGCGGCAACGTGGTCATCGCCGACGCGGTGCGCTTCCGCGAAGTCACGGCCGCGGGCCCGCCCGTCTGGCCTGCGCCCAACGGCCTTACCGCGACTGCGCTGAACAGCACTGACATCGCGTTCAACTGGAACTGGGTCAGCTACGCCGACGGCTACTGGCTTGACATTGCTGAAAGCAGCGCCGACCTGACCGGCATGACCGGCACCTTCCAGAACGCCAATGTAGGAAGAGTCAACGGCCGCAACTGGACGGGCCTTACTCCCGGCGCCACTTACTACTGGCGCGTGTGGGCGTACAACGCAGCCGGCGGCGCGCACGCCTACCCTGCCGTCAGCAGCATCACGCTGCCCACCGCGGCACCGGCAGACCCTGCGACCAACCTGGCTGCCACCGCCCTGAGTACCACGACCATCCAGTTCACATGGACACCGGGTGCGAACACCGACGGCTTTTACCTGGATATCGCGGAAAGCGCGGCGGACCTCACAGCCGGCGCCGGCGCGCCGACGTTCCAGAACGTCCCGCTGGCCGGCACAACCACGAGTTACGACTGGGTAGGTCTTACGCCGGGCACCACTTATTACTGGCGCGTCTTTTCGTACAACACGAACGGCGGCGTACACGCCTACCCCACGCCAGCCAGCATCGCCACTCCCGGCGGCGGCGCCAGCCACGGCGATGGCAGCAGCACCTCAAAGAAAAAGGGCAGCAGCGGCGCGTGCAGCACCGACGGCGGCAGCACATGGCTGTTCGCGCTGCTGGGGCTGCTGCCGGCGATTGTGTGGCTGCGGCGGGAGCACGCATGATCAGGCTGATACTGCTGCTGGCGCTGGCGGCCCTGCCGCTTGCGGCGCAGATCATCGACAACGGGGGCGCCGGCTATTCTGAGCCTTCGGGATCATGGACCACCGGCACCAGCGCCACCGACAAGTACGGCGCCGACTATCGCTTTGCATCCACGGTCGGCACAGCCGGCCCCGCAACCGCTGCCGCCGAATGGCGGCCGACACTGGCCGCCGGGCAATACACCGTCAGCGTCTGGTACCCGCAGGGCACCAACCGCGCCAATGACGCGCCGTTTCGCGTGTACCACAACACGGGCACGGCGCTGGTGCGCGTGAACCAGACAGCAGGCGGCGGCGGCTGGGTGGTGCTGGGAACTTACGATTTTGCGGCGGGCACGGGCGGCTATGTAACGCTCAGCAACGACGCCGAAAGCGGCAAGGTCGTGCTGGCTGACGCCGTGCGCTTTGAAACCTACACCACACCGCCGATGGGCAGCCCGGAGTTCCGCGGTGTATGGGTCAGCCGCTTTGAATGGCCCAGCACCACGCCCGCAACCTGGAAAAGCAACATCAACAACATCATGGCCAACGCCAAGGCTGGCAACTTCAATGCCGTGGTGCTGCAGATGCGCGGCACCACCGAAACGCTGTACCCTTCACCGAATGAGCCGCTGTCGCCGTTGATCGCGTTGAACCCGGGCGACGACCCGTTGCAGTACGCGATTAACGCCGCCCACGCGCAGGGCCTGCAACTGCACTGCTACTTCAACACGCACGTTTGCACAGCCGGATTTGCCTCCGCCAACCCCGGCTGGGTGATCGCCGACTCGGGCGGCACGACCCAGGGAGCGCCCGTTGACGGCTACTACTGGCTCGCGCCCGGCCACCCCGACGTGCAGCAGTACCTGCGCACGCAGGTCATGCACATCGTGAACAACTACCCGCAGCTTGACGGCATTCACTTCGACCGCATCCGCATGCCCGAGGCGGGCTACAGCTACGACACCACCAGCAACGCCCGCCGCGCAGGCCGCGGCAACCCGGACAGCCTCGCGTTCGGGCCATGGACAGCCGACCAGATCACGCGCTGGCTGCGCGACGTGTACGCGCAAGTCCACAGCGTGAACCCGCGCCTGCAGCTCAGTGCGGCGCCGTTGGGCCTGTACCACTGGACTGCCTACAGCGGCTATCCCACCGGCTATTACTACGGCCTGCCGCGCCACCAGGATGCCAAGGCATGGATGGCGCAGGGCGCACTGGACTGGATTGCGCCGCAGATTTACTGGCCCGACGGCGGCGGTTTGCCCGACTTTTCTGACCTTGCACCCGACTGGCAGGCCGCGCGCAACGGCCGCCACATCTACCCCGGCATGAGCGCCAGCAGCGACAGCAGCGCAGCCGAGACCATTGCCGAGATCAACGCGTCGCGCAGCTTCGGTTGCGCCGGCACCATGGTCTGGAGCTACGGCAGCGCCAACAGCCTGAACTTCTGGAGCGCATTGACCGCCAGCGGCGCGCCCTACCAGACCGCGGCACCCGCGCCGACGCTCGACTGGCTGGAAAACCCGACCAAGGCCATCGTCTATGGCTACGTAAGCAACAGCGCAGGCGCGTCCGTGCAGGACGCGTGGGTCAACGTCAACGGCCAAAGCTACACAGCCGTCAGCGCCAAAGACGGCTTCTGGTGCTGGCTTGAACTCACGCCCGGCACATACGTCTTTACCGCCAACGACCCGACCCACGGCAGCGCGACCCTGATGGTGCAGAACCTGCAAGCCGGCGAAGTGCGCCGCGTGGACCTGCGCCTTGGTCCGGCCGGCACAGCCGTGCGGCTTGAGGCCGACCCACCGATGGTGGCGTATGCGGGCCATGGCTTCAACGTACCGGTGCGCGTGGCGGACTCAGCAGGCAACACAGTCGGCGCCGGCAGCTACACAGTGGACGCGACCTACACGGCAGCCGCCGGCACACTGACCGGTGCCATGCAGCAGGTTACCGGCAGCGGGACTGCGGCGTTCAACTTCACGTTCAGTGACCCGGGCGTGGTTTTCATAACGTTCTCGACGGCGGGGCTGACCGGGACAACGATTGCCGTAACCGTGAGCACCGGCTCACCGGGCGGCGGAGGCGGCGGCAAGGGCGGCAAAGACTCGGGCGGCGGCGGGTGCAGCCTTGGCGCGCGCGCGCCATGGCAGTTGCTGTTGTTCACGCCGCTGCTGTTGCTGTGGCGGCGCCGTGCCCGGGCAGGTTGTTTGGTGCTTGCTAACAACCCGCCAGTGGCGCGGCCTTGACGGCGATAGCGGCCTGCGTTTGATAGACGCGGGCCATTGGAAAGGACGTTCATGAAAAATGTGTTTGTATTCGCGCTGCTGTTGGGCAGCGCCCTGTGTGCGGGCATCGGCGGCGCGTGGCTGTTCAGCAAGTCAGAGCCGCAGGAAGTCGCGGCGCAGGCCAACCGGCCCGTCAAGATCGCAATCGTGAACCTTGAAGAAGCCTCGCGCCAGTCGGGCTGGTTCAAGGTGCGCAAGCAGCGCTGGGAAGAGGTACAGGCCGAGTTGAAGCTTGAGCGCGAAAAGACCGAGCGCACTTACCGCGAAAAGACACTTGAAGTGCAGCGCGCCAAGCTGGCCAAGAAGAGCGCCGAAGAAATCATGCCCCTTGAGGTCGAGGCCCAGACCTACAAAGAGCTGATGGAGATCCTGAAGAAGCAGCAGGAAGCCTACCTCGTAAACCTGATCGCCCAGTACCAGAACGAGGTGCTGCGCAACGTGATCGCCGAAATCGAACAGTTCACCAAGCTGATGGGCTATGACATCGTGCTGCAGGACTACAGCGTGGCCGAAACCGGCGTCAGCGACTTCATGTCCGGCGGCGCCTACGCCCAGTCACTGATCAACAAGCCCGTGCTGTACACGCCGGGCACCGAGACCAACAAGAACATCTACGTCACCGACATCACCAAGGCCATCATCCAGCGCGTGCAGACCACCGTGGAACCGCCCAAGAAACCCAATGAGTGATTCCGCCAGGTTTCTTGACCTGCTGAAACGGCGTCGATCGCGACGGTTCTTTACCGACCGCGCCATCGACGCCGCAGCCGTTGAACGCGCCCTGCACGCCGCCATGCGCGCGCCCAGCGGCGCCAACGCCCAGCCCTGGGAGTACGTGCTGATCCAGCGCGGCCCGATCCGCGAGGCCGTCCGCGAAGCCTGCGAAAAAGCCGACCGTGACTTCCATGAACGCAGCCCGGACTGGCTGCGCGAGTTCTTTGCCGACCACGGCATCACGCCGGTCAAAGAGTTCACGCATAACGCGCCACTGCTGGTGGCGGTGTTCGGCCGCCGTGACAAGCCGTTCTGGCTGCAGAGCGTGTGGCTGAGCATTGCCAATTTCATCACCGCGCTGGAGGCCGAGGGCCTGCACTCGCTGACCTACACGCCCGGCGTAGGCAAGGACTTCAACAAGCTGCTGGGCGTGGACGAGAGCTGGTCGTGCCAGGCCGTGCTGCCCGTCGGCTACGGCGAGCCCGATGAGCAGTTGAAGCCGCGGCCGAGGCAGGGCCCCGCCGCAAAAGTCCACGTCGTGGACGGCCAGGGCAACCTGTCGCCGTACAAGGCAACGCTGCCGTTCGAGCCCTGACCTACGTACATTGGGCGCGCTTTCATTCGAAACTGGTCATTGGTAATTGGTAATTTGCTGTTCAACTGGCACGCCTATGGCACTTTCCTTCACCACCGCCGGAGAATCCCACGGGCCAGCCGTGATCGCGACCGTGTTCGGCCTGCCCTTCGGTCATGCGCTGGACCTTGGCTGGATCAACAGCCAGCTTGCCCGGCGGCAGGGCGGCTACGGCCGCGGCGGGCGCCAGAACGTTGAGCGCGACGAGGCGACAGCTCTGAGCGGGCTCAGGCGCGGGCTCACGATCGGCAGCCCGCTGACGCTGGTGATTCACAACAAGGACTCACGCATCGACAAGGCGCCGGACCTTCCGAACGTGCGGCCGGGGCACGTGGACCTGGCGGGCGTGCTGAAGGTAGGTTCGCGCAATGCCCGCGACGTGCTTGAGCGCGCAAGCGCACGCGAAACCGCCGCGCGCGTGATGGCCGGCGCCGCATGCCAGAGCCTGCTGCGCGAGCTCGGCATTGAAGTGATCGCCCGTGTGCTCAGCATCGGCGACGTGATCGCCGACCAGCCGATGGGCGCGGGCTACACCGCCTGCGTTCAAGACCCGGCTGCCGCGCGCGCGGCCCGCAACGCCGGCGAGTTCGGCACCCTGGACCGCGGCTCCGACGCCGCGCTGAAAGCCGCCATCAACGGCGCCAGGGCCGCGGGCGACACACTGGGCGGCGTCATTGAAGTAGTCGCTGTAAACCTGCCGCCGGGGCTGGGCAACCACAATCACTGGGACAGCAAGCTGGACGGGCGGCTTGGCCAGGCGCTGATGAGCATCCAGGCGATGAAGGCCGTCGAGATCGGCCTCGGCTGTGAAACCGCACGGCGCAGGGGCAGCGCGGTGCACGACGCGGTACACCCCGCGCCGCCGCCATTCGGGCGCGCGCCGTACGCAAGGGGCAGCAACAACGCGGGCGGGCTGGAAGGCGGCGTGACCAACGGCGAGCCGCTGGTGTGCCGCGTGCACATGAAGCCGATCAGCACGCTGATGAACCCGCTGGATACTGTTGACGTAAGCACGGGCAAGCCCGCCAAAGCCAGCACCGAGCGCAGCGACACCTGCGCTGTGCCTGCGGCGGCCATCGTGGCCGAGTGCGCGGTGGCGATTGTGCTGGCGCAGGCATTGCTCGAAAAGACCGGCGGCGACAGCATGGCGGAAGTTAAGCGAAACCTGGACGGGTACATTGCAAGCCTGCGGGAGTTCAGGCCGTGACAAAGTTCAGCGTGCGGTCGCCAGTGTTCGGCATAAAAGCAAAAGCCATGAAGCAAGCTGCGCGGCGACGGTTGCGCCCGGCGCACGTCCAGCCATCGACCGGCGGGGGTGCCGCCGGCCGGGCAACGCCGAACGCCGAACACCGAACGCCGAACCCAACATGATCTGGCGACTGCACAAAGTCCTGTTTCGCGAGCTGCTGCTGCTGACGCTGGTCTGCAGCCTCGGGCTCACGTTCCTGTTCAGTGCGCTGGGCCTGTACCAGATCGTCAACCGCCTTGGCGTTACGCCCCACATCTCGACGCTGCTGGCGTTCGCGCCCAGCCTTGCGACATCGCTGCTGCCGCTGACGCTGCCGATCTCGGCGCTGTTCGCCGGCGCAATCGTGTTCGGGCGCATGCGCGCCGAGCGCGAACTGCTGCTGATTTCCGCCAGCGGGGTGTCGCCCTGGCGGCCCTTTCTGGGCTTGATTCCGCTGGGGATGGTGGTGGCGGCGCTGTCACTGCTTGGTGTCAGCGAGCTGGGGCCCGACGCCTACACCCAGCGCCACAACCTGCAACGCAAGGCGCTGGCGGACTTTCTTGACCACCCGCCGCAGGGACCGTACGAGCTGCGCTTCCCCGGCCCGGACGGGCTTTCCAGTATCGACATCAACTATGCCGCGGTCGATGAGGGCGTGTACGACAAGCTGACTGTGCTGGTGTACGACAGCGAAGGGCTGCAAGCCTCTTTGCAGGCTGATTCCGCGCACATCGAGTACCAGCGCCACAGCGGGTTGCTGACCCTTTCACGCTGCTTTAACGCACGCGTTGTTCAGTACGACGGCCCCAGCGGCCGGCCTGTCGGCGCGCCCATGATCGCCGAACGCGTCGATGAGTTGCGTGTGCCCTTCTCTTTCGGCGGCGAAGACGAGCCCGCGGGCAGCAAGGCGCTGGACACCGCGCGCCTGATCAAGCGCGTAGGCGAGGAATTGCGCACCAGCGGCAAGCGTGGTGCAAGCGCCGAGATGGTCAGGCGCGCAGGACTGACGCTGGCAGGCCTGCTGCTGCCGCTGCTGGGCGCGCTACTGGCTGCCATGGTGAATCACCCCAACCGGCTGCTCGCAATCGGCGCGGGCGTGATCCCGGTAGCGGTGGGCTATTACCCGTTGATGACCGCCGCCGCCACCATGGCGGAAAAGGCGACGCTTTCGCCTGTCGCAGCGGCGCTGTTTGCGCCGGCGGCATCCGTGCTGGCGATCGGCATCGCCGCGTGGCGCATCACGCTGGGTCGCTTCTGAGTTACTTCACAAGCCGCAGCTTCACTGACTCGGCAGCGCGGATCGCCTTCACCTGCTCAACGACATCGGCGTAATCCGCAGCGGTCAGTCGGCCCGGGCCGAGCAACATCTTGCGCGTCATCACCAGCTCATCGCCGTCCATGTGAAAGCGCAGGCTGTATGAAAGCGGCGCCGTCGGCAT
Source organism: Planctomycetota bacterium (assembly GCA_019636195.1). GTDB lineage: Bacteria > Planctomycetota > UBA8742 > UBA2392 > UBA2392 > JADJRK01. The sequence goes on from JAHBYA010000008.1 coordinate 95,844, forward strand.
CACCACCTCGGCGGGGATACCGACAAACGCGTAGCCCTTGGGCGGCTTGATGCGGATCTCGTCCTGCTGGTTGAAGTCAAACGCCAGCACCATGTCGTAGCGGCGCCGATCAACGCCGGCCAGCACGCTCAGCAAATCGGCCAGTTTCTCGCCCGGCAGGTCCAGTACCAGCGCGTCCCCTTGCCTGCTCGCGAGCCGCTTCACCGTGCCCTCAAACTCGCGCACCAGCGGTGTCTCGGCGTCGTTCAGGCCCGGGAAGCGGCACTCCGTTACCGTAAAGCCCGGGTAATGATCCGCGATCTCGCGCTCAAGCTGCCGCGACGACTGCTCGTGCGGCGAACTGCGCATTGACTCTTTCAGGCCGTAGCCGCGCTCGCCGTGAATCACGGACTTGCCTTTGACCTTGGCGCTGCCGTCCTCAGCCAGCTCTATGCTTACGCGGTACTCAAAGCGGTCGTCTTCCGGCTGGCCGCCGGGAAGCACCACAAGCTCGGTGCGGCCGTCGCGCCACAGAAATGCGGGCGCGCGCCCAAGCCGTGACGACAGCACGCCGAAAGGGCGCAGCCGGTGCGACAGGTCGATGTACACGGGCGTGTCGCCGTCCCACACCGCGCAGAGGAAGGTTTCAAAGTCGCCGCGCCGCGGGTGATTGAAGCGCGGCCGCGGCAGGTCGGAATCGTCGGCCGTCTTGTACTCGGGGGCCGAGTCCGCCATCAGGTACGCCAGCTTCACGCCCGCCGCGTGGCACAGCGCGAGAAAGGCCTGCTCGCGGTCGCCGGCGCCGGCACCAAGCGCCTGGTGTGTGTTGCGCGCTTCGCCACTGGTCGTGAACGTCGCGTTGACCCAGCGGTAGATGGCGCGCGCCTTTTCAAGGTCGCTGGTCAGCCCCTGCGTGATCTCGTCGGCGCGGCGGCTGATCAAGGCGGTGGTGCGGCGCTCGCGCAGGCCGCGCTCGGCGGCTGTGCGGGCGCGCTCGGTCCACTGGTGCTGCACGATGCACTCAACCCACGGGATGAACTCAAGTGCGGCGGGCATGAAGGGCTCGTAATCAACGTGCACAGGTTTACGCACATCCCAGGTGCGCACGATTTGCGCGCCCTGCTTGCGCTCGCTGATCGTCACGCCCTCATCCTCGGGCCCGAGGTTGTGGTACGCAAAATTGAACTTCATGTCCGCGGGCGCGATCATTACCCAGCGGCTGATCGCGAACGGCTCAACCAGGTCCTTGTCCACGAAATAGAAGCGGTTGCCGTCCAGTGTGCGGCGCGGGCCTGCCTCGTTGCGCACAATGTACGCAATGTCCAGCCAGCACCCCGGTTCAACGCCGGGAAACTCAACCAGCCCGCCGGCCTGCGTGATCGGCTCAAGGATCGTGCCGTCGGGCTTGATGGTGCGGGCGGTGATCAACTCGCCGGGGATACGGTCTTTGCCGCGATCATCGACGCCCTGCTGGGTCAGGATCTTGCGCACCATGTGCACATAGCTGAGGCTGCTGCCGTCGGGGTAAACCAGGTCAATGGCCTCGTCCAGCACCAGCACGCTGTGCGTGCGCGGAAAGTCCTCGGCGCGGACGTCGTGCCGCATGATCTCGTCCCAGCCCAGCGCGTGCGGCGTGTAGTAGTCTTCGCGCTCGCCTTTCATGCGCTGCAACTGGCGTCGCGCGGCGTGCTTGCCGGGCGACGCGTGAATCACCCGCTCAAGCAGCTCCATGGCCTGCTTTTCGCGCCCAAGGCGCAGGCAGGCGCGGGCGGCTTCGTCCCAGTAGTCTTCGGGGCGCGCGCTGCGGCGGCCAAGCTCGTTCCAGGTCTCGATGGCTTCGTCGATGCGGCCGTTGGCGACCAGCGCCTCAGCCAGCGTTTCCAGCGGGCCGCTGTTGCCGGGATCGGATGCCGCCAGCTTGCGCGCCAGCTTCAGCGCCTCGGTGCTGTCGCCCATGCGCAACAGCGTCTGGCACAGTCCCAGCATGGCGTCGCGGTCGCCGGGCAGCAGCTCCAGGATCCTGCGGTCCACAGCGGCGCGATTGGCAAGCTCATGAAAGCGCGAGTAATGCCGCACCCGCGCCCGCAGCACCGGCAGCGCGTCGTCGGGTCCGGCCAGTTCGCGCAGCCACTCGCTGCGCCAGTCGGCGTCGCGATACACGTCGGCCAAGGCGAGGTTGATGCGCCAGTTGGCCGGGTGGGCCTTTCGTGCGGCCTCAAGCAATTGCACGGCTTCGCGGTAGCGCTGGTCCTCGGCAAGAATGCGGGCCTTCTCAATGACTGCCGCGGGCATGGTTGCATCCGCGGCAAGCAGCGTGTCCGTGATCTCCACGCGCAGCCGGCGTCGTTCGCTGGTGCTGTGCAGCGGGCTGTTTTCAAGGGCGCGCAGGAACTCAAGCTGCGCGGCCGCGTGATCCTTCAGCAGGCTGCGCGCCGCAATCGCGTGCTCGGAAGCTTGCCAGCGCATGCTGTGCGACTCATACATCGCGGCCAGCGCGAACATCGCACAGCCGCTTTGCAGCGCGGTCGCGCCGCGGTTGTGTGCCGCAAAGTGGATCGCCTCGTGTTCCGGCGGCAGCGGCAGATCATGCGCAGGCTTGCCGCCGCGAACCACGGCGTGCCCGTCAGAGGATTTGGGCGTCTGCGCCAGCACTCCGCCCGGCACCGCGCCTTCGGGCGTGCGCAGCGCGATGCTGACCGCATTGAGGCCGCTGACCTTGAACAACAGATGGTTGCGACCGCGCCGGATGTTCACCGGCAGCCAGACTTGCGGCCAGTCAGCGCCGCGCGTGTCGATATCAAGCAGATACTCGCCGTTCAGCCAAAGTTTGCCGCTGCCCTGGCTTTGCACGCGCAGGCGCAATTCGCGGTCGCTGTCGCTGATGATCAGGCTGGCAATGTAGTAGCCGGCGCCGCCCCAGCGCTCCTGCGACCACAGGTCAACGCGGCCGCGCAGGGGGTCGTCGTGGCGCAACGGCTTGAAGCGCACGGTGTCGTGGGCGCCAGGATAGGTTGCCGCAAAGTCGAGCATCACCTCGGGCGGAAACACGTCGTCATGGGCTGGCGTGAAGCCTTCGGCGAATGGCCCGATGTATGCCCACTCAATGATGCCGCGGCGGCGCGTCGCGACTTCGTGCCAGTACAGGTCCGGTGAGAAACGGCGCGCGAGCTCAATGTACGCTTCGCAGTAGTCGTCGCTGTGGGGACCGCAACCCTTGAAGTCTTCGCGGGCGCGGGCATCCAGCCATGCGTACAACGGCTTCATCGTCGCGCAGCGGTCGTCCATGCGCATAGCCCGGCGCAGCGCGATAATGGCCGGGGCCGATGCCGGATCGGCCCTGATCACTTCCAGCAGTGTCCGCAAGTGCGCGTCATAGTCGGCCGTGGCCAACGCCGGGTCCAGGTAAATGCGCTGGTATGAGTCATCCGCACCGCGCTGCGCCGCAAGCGGCGCCGCAAGCAGCACCAGCAGCAGACAGGCGGGCAAGCGGGTCATCTCGCGAGTCCTTGCGTGCATCTTGGTCCCCTAGCGTGCCAGGCGAATCGTTTGCGCCTCGGCACTGTCAAACTCGATCAGTTTCGCCCGGAAGGCAGGGTAGTCGTCGGCCTTGACCACGCCGCCGCGGTTGGCGTAGCGGCTTTGCACCACCAGCTTGCCTTCCTTCATTTCAGCGGCGGCATGCAGTGCGGCGTGCGGGTGATCGACCGCCAGCGCAGCCGGCAGATTGACGGCCTTCATGCCCGCGGGCAGGGTGTAGGTGATGGTCATGTCCTGGCTGTAAGGCGGCGCCAGCAGCAGATCGGTCTTGCGCTTTGCCAGCGAGGCGAGGCCGGTCTTGCCGAACTCGTGGGGCCGCAGCGCAAGCTTGAACTCATAGGCGCCATCCTTGATCGCGTAGCCCTGCGGCAGGCTTACCGTGTAGCGCAGCACCGGCTCACCCGAAAGTCCGCTGATGTTCTCGGCGCTGATTTCAGTGACGCCAGCACCCGCGAACCAGCGCGACCACTCCTGCTCAAGCTGACGCTTGCGCTCGCCTTCGCGCTGGTATTGCGCGCGCAGCCACGCGGCGCTGTCGCCGACAGCCGTGCGCGTGACGCGCAGCTTCAGCACGCCGCCGGGCGCGAACTCTGCTTCAATGACGTCGCGGGTCGCGTCCTTGTCGGCGCCGGGTACGGGGACCTTCATGCGCTCGCCGCCGCGCTCGCGCACGACAATGACCTCGGCGCCGGCATCGCCGCTGGGCAACTCGTCAAAGGCGTTGTAAGTCGTGGTGCCGTCCACGAACTGGCGGCTGCCGTCACTGTACTCGATCAAGGCAATCGCGTGGTTGAAGTGCGCCGGCATGGGCAGCGTGATGTCTTCATGGCCGCGGTACTGTTCAAGGTTGATGATCACCGGGTAGGCCTTGAGGCCCGCAATGCCGGCCATGGTGCAGAACAGGATGGCCTTGTCCTTGCAGTCGCCGATGCAGCGCGCAAACACTGCCCCCGCCGAAAACGGCTTGTAGCCGTGCACGCCGAAGTGCCAGTCGGCGTTGTAGCGCACGTTGGTGACCACCCAGTCGTAGATGGCGCGTGCCTTGTCGCGCTCGGTGGCCAGGCCCTGCGTCAGCTCTGCGACCTTAGCCGTCATCTCGGGCGTGGGCTCAAGCTGTTTGCGAATCAGGTTGTAGTACCAGCGCCCGAACTCGCTCCAGTCGCCATAGGTGCTGATCTGCACCGTGGCTGCACGCTGGTGCGCGGGCGGGGCGTAGGGCTCATCTTCAAGGCGGGCAATGTCGGTCGCCGTGTAGGCCCAGACGCGGCGCCCGTGTATCTCGCTTTCGGCACGCTCAGGCGCGCCGCCGGTACGGTACTCATGGAACTGGCGGCCCTTGGGCAGCACCCAGGCCAGGCGCATCTCCCGGATCGGCACGTAGTCGGCCAGCACTTCGCGCGCGCCGTAAAAATCGCCAAAGAAGCTCTGCTCGCGGTCAATGACGCGAAAGCGCGCGTGTACAATGTCGCCCACTTCCAGCGGCGGAAAGCTCGCGGCCCAGCGTGTGCGCCGGCCCTGCTCCACGCTGCCGTCGGCGTGCCACAACTGCGCGTGCACACAACGCCCCTGCTGGCCGGACCACGCGGGCACGCGCAACGAGGTCAGCCATTCGCGGCCGCGGTCGTTGGTGACGCGCAGCGCCTCCTGCGAATACACCGCCGTGGTGCCGTCTTCGTTGACCACAACGATCTCTTCGCGGAAGATCACCTCGTAGGGGTTGTCGCCGTCGATGGGCGAAGCCAACGCCTTTGCGATGCGCGCCTCAATATCCGTTTGCAGCGCTGCTTCAAGGGGCGGGCGCTCGCCATCAATGAACTCAAGGTAGCGTTCAAGGTCCTCACGGCGAGGGTTTGCATCCAGCGCGGCACGGTAGGCCTCAACCGACTTTGCCCTCAGGTCAGTGCGCCTGGTTTCGTCGCTGTCGGCCCAGCTTGCGTACACGCGCCCCAGCAACTCCAGCAGCGTGTCGTCGCGCGGCGCGATTTTCAGCCCGGCATTCACTTCGCGCTCAGCCAGCGAGTAGCGGCCCGCCGAGTAATGCAGCTCGGCCAATTGCCTTGACGCGTCAATATCGAAGGGGTCCAGCCGTCGCGCCTCGGTCGCGTGGCGGGTGGCGGTTTTCAGGTCGCCGCGCTGGGTCGCGCGCTCGATCAGGCGGTCGCGGGCGTACTTGTCGGTGTGGTCGTGCGTGAGCGCCTTCTCGAACAGCTCGTTGCTCAGGCCGAAGTCGCGGCGCAAACCGGCGTAATAGGCCGCGTAGCGCAGCACGGTTGCGTTGTCGGGGTGCTGTTGTAGCATTGCCGCCAGCGCGCGCTCGACTTCAACGTCTAGTCCCTTCATCTGCACCACGCGCGACGCATAAAGGCGGGCTTCAATCCAGCCCGGCGCGGCCTGCACGGCGGCCTGCGCGTACTGGTCGGCGAGCTCCGGGTTGCCGAAGGTCGTGGTGTAGTACTGCGAAAGCTCAAAGGCGGCGCGGGCCGCCTTGGGGTCAAGCTCCAGGCATTGCTTCAGCAGTTCACGGCGGCGGTTTTCTTCGCGGCCCGCGCCCGCCGCCACGCTGCTGCGGTTGGCCCACGCGGCCACGTAGCACAGCACGGCGTGCTCGGCGTTGTGCTGCGCCTGCTGCTCCGCGGGCAGCTTTTCCAGCCGGGCACGGAAAGCCTCAAGGGCCTTGTCCATGTCGCGCCGCGGCTGGCTGCTGGTGCGGTCAAGGCGCGGCCGCAACAGCTCGTTGCATGCGCTTCGGAACGGGCTCTCGCCGGACTTTCCGTGCGGGGCGTCTCCGCCCGTCCCCCGGTTCCGGGCCTCGCTTTCTGCCAGCGCAGTCGCCAGTTCTTCGGCATTGCCCGCGACGCGGGTTGTTGTATCGCACAGCATGCGGACGTGCAGCCGCCACGATGTCTCACTGTTGCCGGCCTTCAGCAGCAGTACATTCCAGCCTTTGGCTAACGGAATCTTTGTCGCCCTGTCCTGGTCAAAGCCCAGTTCACGCTCGGCCGTGGTCTCAAGGCAGGGCTGGCCCACCGGGTGGCCATCGTAGTCTTCGTCCCTGGCGGACTCGTCAGTCTCGGTCCTCAGGCGCCACAGCTTGAGGGACTCTTCGCTGCCAATGCGAAACTCGGCCACGGTGTCGTCGTCGGCCCAGATGGCGGTCAGCAAGAACGCGGTAACTTCGTCCTTGGGCCGCAGCAGGGCGCCCAGGTTGATCACGCCGTCGGCGGGCTTGGCAGGCAGTGCGCGCCAGGTGACGGGCTGGCCCTCCTTGCCCGTGTACTGGGAGTCGAGCGACAGGTTCTGTTCGGGTTCCTGCACGTCCTCAAAGCCCTGTCCGCGGTCGTTGGGAAACGGCCCGGCAAGCCACCACGCCGTAAGAAAGCCCAACTGCCTGGCCTCGTCATCCGCGGCCTGAAACTCACCCAGCTTCTTGAGGCGCTGGATGCGCAGCCAACGCAGGTACGCGCCAAGCTCATCATCGTGAAGTTCAATCAGCGCCTTGAGGTTGCGCGAGTGGGCCTCGTGCCAGCCCAGTTCGTCGGCGGCATGGGCCTGCATGACGGCAACGGTGAACGGATCGACCTGTCCGGGGTCCGGCGCCTCAAGCGCAGCCTGTGACCTCTCGAATACACCGCGCATGTCGGCGCGCATCCAGGCTTCCCAGATCTCAAGCTCAATCCGTGACAGCAACAGCGGCTTCTGCGCCTTGGGGGCTTCCTGGGCGGGGATGTACGCGGCAGGGATCAACGCCAGTAGCAGCGCGAGCGGCAGCAGTTTTCTCATGTGTTCACCAACCGCACATTACGTTCGCTGCACGGTTTGGGGACAGAGAATCATCGCACTTGCGCGGCATGAAGGGCCCGGCACTTACGTGCCGGGCTGAGTGTGCGGACTGCCTACAGGGCCGCCGGTTGGGCGCGCAGTTGCGGCACGAGTTTGGCCAGCGTGTCGGCCACCCTGGTGACTTCTTCGGGCGTGTTGGCGTAGCCCAAACTGAAGCGAATCGTCCCGCCGCCTTCTTCATCGCTCAAGCCCAGCGCCGTCAGTACGTGGCTGGGGCGAGTGATTTCCCACATGCACGCGCTGCCCGCGCTGGCCAGAATGCCGTGCTTGTCCATCTCGCGCAGCAGGTGTCCGCCATAGATGCCGTCAAAGCGGATGCTGGCTGTGTTCAGCGTGGTCTGCTTCAGGTCGCCGTTGACGTGCGCGCCGGGCACTTTGGCCAGCAGCTCGCGCACAAGCTGGTCGCGCAGGCCGCGCAGCCACTCGCCCTGCTTGATGCGTTTGCTTTCCGCCAGTTCCAGCGCCACGGTCAGCGCAGCGATCTGGGGCAGGGGCACGGTGCCCGCGCGGCGGCCGCCTTCATGGGTACCGCCGAGCATGAAGCAGTCGTAGGGCGTGCCCTTCTTCAGGTACAGCACGCCGACCCCCTTGGGGCCGTAAAACTTGTGCGCGCTAAGGCTGATGCTGTCCACACCCAGCGCCTGCACATCGACCGGCATCTTGCCCACCGCCTGCACCGCGTCACTGTGCAGTACCGCGCCCGCCGCGTGCGCAAGCTCCGCCAGTTCGCGGATCGGCTGGATCGTGCCGATCTCGTTGTTGGCGGTCATCACACTGACCAGCGCGGTCTTGATGTTGATTGCAGCCTTTGCGGCCGCAAGGTCCACCACGCCGTTGCCGTCCACGGGCAGCACGGTCAGGCCAAAGCCGTGGCCCTTGAGCCACTCACATGGGTTCAGCACGGCGCGGTGCTCTATCGCGCTGGTGACCAGCCCCGTGCGGCCCTTGCCCTTCATGGCCCAGCCGATGCCGCGCACAGCCGCGTTGTCGCTTTCAGTGCCGCCGCTGGTGAAGACAATCTCGTCGGCGTCGGCGGCGTTCAGCACCTTGGCGACGCGCTGACGGCACGCAAGCAGGTACTTGCCGGCCGCGTTGCCCAGCGAATGGCCGGAGCTGGTGTTGCCGGAGAAGTCGCGGGTGGCGCGAATCAGTTCTTCAAGCACAGACTCGTCAACGGGCGTAGTCGCGTTGTTATCGAAATTGATCATGTCTCACCTGTGGCGCGGGGACCCGCCAGCTTACGCGAATCACGCCCGGTGAAAAGTGCGCGTTTACAGGGCCTTGTGCCGCTCTGAGGCTGCCTTGACGAAGGCCGTGAACAGGGCGTGCGGCTTCAGCGGCTTGCTCTGGAACTCGGGGTGGAACTGCACGCCGACGAAAAACGGGTGGTCTTTCAGCTCAACAATCTCGACCAGGTCAAGCTCGGGGTTTACGCCGCTGATTACCAGCCCCTTCTCGGTCAGGCGGCCGCGGAACTCGTTATTGAATTCATAGCGGTGACGGTGGCGCTCACTGACCAGCTCAACCCCGTAGGCCGCGCGGGCAACGGTGCCCTCAATCAGCTTGCAGGGCTGGGCGCCAAGGCGCATCGTGCCGCCCAGGTTTTTCACGCTCACCTGGTCTTTGAGCAGCGTGATCACGGGGTGCTGCGTTTCCTTGCTGAACTCGGTGCTGTTGGCGTCGCGCATGCCGGCCACATGGCGCGCGAATTCAATGACGGCAATCTGCATGCCTAAACACAGCCCGTAATAGGGCACCTTGTTTTCGCGCGCAAAGCGCACGGCGCTGATTTTGCCCTCGATGCCGCGCTCGCCAAAGCCGCCCGGCACAAGAATGCCCGCCATGCCGCGCAGGCGCGCGCCGACATTTTCGTCGTTCAGTTCCTCGGCGTTGATGCGGTGCACCTTCACCTGCACCTTGTTGGCGATGCCGGCGTGGTCGATGCTTTCATAGACGCTTTTGTACGCGTCTTTCAGCTCGACGTACTTGCCCACGACGGCGATGTCCACCGTGGCGGTCGGGTGCGTCACCGTGTGCACGACGTTCTGCCATGCTTCAAGGTTGGTGTTGCCTTCAGGCAAGCCCAGGCGGCGGATTAGCGCCTCATCGACACCTTCCTGGTGCAGCACCAGCGGCAGCTCGTAGATCGTGTTTTCAACGTCGCGCTCTTCAAACACGTGCTTCTTTTCGACGTTGCAGAACATGGCAATTTTGTCGCGCATTTCCTGGGTGATCGGTTTTTCCGTGCGGCACACCAGCATGTCGGGCTGGATACCGATCTGGCGCAGTACGCCCACGCTTTGCTGGGTGGGCTTGGTCTTGAGCTCGCCGCTGGCGCGCAGGTACGGCACCAGCGTCAGGTGAATAAACACCGTGTGGTCGCGGCCGTGCTCGTAGGCGAACTGCCGGAATGCTTCCAGAAACGCCGCGCCCTCAATGTCGCCCGCCGTGCCGCCAAGCTCGGACAGCACAATGTCGCACTCGGGCCCGTCCCACTGGCGTATGTTGCGCTTGATCTCGTTGGTGATGTGGGGCACCACCTGTACACAGCCGCCCAGATACGCGCCCTGGCGCTCTTTGTTGATCACGGTCTGGTAAATGCGGCCGCTGGTGATGTTGCTGCTGCGGCTCAGGGGCGCGGATGTGTAGCGTTCGTAGTGGCCAAGGTCCAGGTCAGTCTCGCCGCCGTCCTGCGTGACGTAAACTTCGCCGTGCTGAAAGGGGTTCATGGTGCCGGCGTCAACGTTGATGTAGGGGTCAAACTTTTGAATGCGCACGCGCAAGCCGCGCGCCTCAAGCAGCGCGCCGATGCACGCCGTGGTCAAACCTTTGCCCAGCGAGCTGACAACGCCGCCGGTAATGATCGCATGCTTGGTCACGTGCTTGGTCATGTCTCGTCTCGACTTCCGCGGGCCCGCGCTGCCGGCCAAAACAAAAGACGCCTCGCATGGAGGCGTCCGCCCGGGAGTGCAATCCTAACCACGCCCGGGCAATGCGCAACGCTGTGGAAAGTCAGGCGCCGTAGGCTTCCACCAGCGCCTTGATCTCTTCCTCGCTTACGCCCACCGCGCGCAGCGTCTCAGTTTCCGCGTCGTCCACAAAGCCGCCGGACTTTTCCAGCCGCTCGGTGAACTTCTGGATTGCTTCACGTTTGCGCGTGTAGGTCTCGCGCAGCCGAAGCGCCGTCTCTTTCGGGTTCAAGCCGACGTACTTGCGGGTCACCTTGTCAACATCCAGTTCGGGCATGGCAGGCCCTCCGTGCAACACTGCAATACTAACGAAATCTGACCCCCGAAGTTTCCTGACAAAATGACTAGTTACGTAATTCAGTTGTAACGACACAAGCAGCGGCAAAATAAAGACTTACATTACTGAGAATGCTGGGCCACCAGGGACTTGATCTCGTCTTCGCTTACGCCTACTTCGCGCAGGCCGGCAATCGCGGCGGGCGTTGCAGCTTCCCCCCATTGCAGGCTTTCCGCAAACGACTGGATCAGCCCGCGCCGGCGCATGTATTTTTCATGCAGCAGCATCGCCGTCTTGTGGCCGGGAGTGGTGTGAATTCTGCGTGTCGAAGTATCGGGTACTTCTCCGCCTGTCGCTGGCTGGACCATCCTGCGTCTCCACGCGCCGACACTGATTGTATGCCGCGCGAATCAAGTCTCCAAGCAGAATGTGAACTCGCGGCCGCAAGCATCAACCCGATCGCACAAGCCACGCGTGCAGTCAGTAGAAACTGTGCACGATCAGGCCCCGCATTGCACTGAAAGTGCACCGCCTTCGCGGCGCATCGAGTGTTTCACTGTGTGAGTCTCTTTCGCTATACTCCGCTTCGAAGTGGACGCAATCGTTGCACGCAGCCGCATCGACAAGTCCCTTGAGCCTCAGATTGTGCTTGATGCCAGACACACGGCGGCAAGCGGTCAGCTCTATGCTTCGCCGGACACTCAGGAGGGCATGCGCCATGGCGAAATTTGCGGGCGAGTGGTCATCCAGAAAGCGATGGGTGCCGGCTGTTGCGTTGATCTTCGCGACGGTAGCGGTTTGTGCGGCGCAACAGGCTCAGACCGTTCACAAGCCCACATGGGGCCCCGCGCTTCAGCGCAACGTTGTGCCCGTTGAAATTGTGCTCAAGGATGCCGCGGGCAACCCTGTTGTTTACGACCGCCACAGCCAGACCAGTGCCGCGATCGACCAGGTGCACAGAGTCGATGGCAAACACTCGTGGTACGTGCCGACGCACGTCAGCCACACACAAGGCAAGCTGTTTGGCGGCTCGCCCTCAAAGCCGGGACTTGAACCTGGCGAATACGATGTCTCGGTCGTGTTCGGCCGCTACGGCAAAGTTCAGGCACGCGTTACCGTCGGCGAGAAGGGGCTGCGCACGGAGCTGCGCCTGCCGCTCAGCCGCAAGGTCGTGCGCGTGCGCTTTGTGGACCAGCAGGGCCAGCCCATTGCCGCCATCCCGTACATGCCGAGGTTCGAAGAAGAGGAAGTTTACAACACCGTGCGGCCGGGCGTGCTGCCCGAGCCGGTGCTTCGACTGCCGCCGACACGACAGCAGGATGATCCCGACTTGAGCGGCGGATTCAATTACAGACGCGCCCGCGGCGGTGGCGTTCATCGCGTCGTACCGCGGAGTACGCTGCAAAACGCGGCGGATTCAATTACAGACGCGCCCGCGGCGGTGGCAAACCGCAGGCGGTTGTGCTGGACAACGGCTGGTGCAGCGCCACGGTGTTTGACGGCGGCGAGGGCGTCCTGAAGTTTCTGCTGGGCAAGGACTCTTTCGGTGTTGAGCAGTTTGAAGTCGCGGCCCCGTTCACCAAAAACGAGTACACCGCGAAAGTCGCTCCATCCAGGGCTTGGCAGGAGTTCGACCCAGCAAAGTTTGAGATACTGAATGAAGGCGACCCCGGCCTGGCAAAACACAACACCCCGGCCTCGGACACAAATGCCCCCCGGTCCACGCGCCATGTGCTGAAGTTTGCGTTCTCGCCGACAGTCGCCGCCTGGGCGCGCTACGCGAAGCTGATGCACGGCGGTAACTACGCCCACGGGCGGATCGAGGCCGGCGGTGTGAGTTTTGACCGCGAGATTGACGCGGCCTCGTGGCTTGAACTTCACTCACGGCCTGCGGGCTGGGAAGTGTTCGATACCGACTCCGGCAGCGACCTTGCCAGCCAAGCTGCCCGGCGCCTCCGCGATGATGATCGCAGCTGGTGCCTGCGAACCGACGGCACGGGCCGCGTCGTGGGCGTCTTTGCACGGTTGCTGGCCGCCGATGGCACGCCCGCGCGATTTGCAGAGGCGTCGGTTTTTCTGCTCGCCGACGACAAGCAGGCGCAGGAAATGCGCAAACTTGAAGCCGACCTTGCCGCTGCCGGCAAGCGGCCCAAGCCTCCGGAGGAACTGCCCACGAGTGAACAGAACGAATTGCGCGATGCCGCCGAACTGGGCGACCTTGAAGCGCTCAAGAAGGCCATGAGCCCGGCAACCTACGAAGCACTGGCCAAACGCGAGCACCGCATTCGTTATGCAATGTTCGGCGCATGGTACGACAGCCACCAACGCATCGACGCTGACGCCGACGGCTACCTGATTGCGCCGCACTTCAAACTGGAAAAGGGCAAGCAGTACGTGATGTACCTGTGGCACACGTCGCGCGACGATCTGAAGCCGGATGCACGCATCGTAGTCCGCGGCGAAGGCGACGTGACGGACCTGGGTGTGATCCGGCTGCCGGCCCCCGAAAAGCGCTGACGCGCAGGGCGCGGTCAGCGATTCTTTGTGCCGCGGCCGCCCGCCAGCTTTTTCAGCACCGCGCGACCCCGTGGCGACAGGCGGTAGCCGGTGCCCAGGCTTTCGGTCAGGCCAAGCGCCTTCAACTTCCGCACGTCGCGTTTGAAGTCGGGGGTCTGTCGCCCCGACAGCGGCGCCAGGTTTCCGGCGCGCACACCCGGGTTGTCGTGAATCAGTTGCAGCACCACCCGCGTCCATGGCCCGCCCTTGGCGCGCGCATCCATCTGTGCCAGCCGCTTCAATACGTCGGGAAAGTCCCCTGCATTGGTTCTGTTTCGCAGCGCAATGCGCGGGTCTGCGCCGTGAAAGTGCAGGTTGATCCTGTACAACACGCCGGGGCGCTGGCCCGCGATGTCGGCCAACAACGCGTCAAGCGATGCAAAACCGGCTGCTCTTGCGTCGCCGGCTGACAGGTCATCGGTCGCAACTTCCTGCACCGAGTCAATCGCGACAACGCCGACCGACGTGAGCAGCGTGCCGCCCGCCATTACCGTCGGGCGCCGCCAGCGCCGAAACGCGCGCGTGATTGCGCCGGCCTGAATCCCGTCCAGGAACTTCTGCCTGAACAGCATGGCTACAACACCGCCACGAGGTCGGCTTTGGTCAAAATGCCCCAGTCACCGGATGCGCGCTTGATCAGCGCCGCACCGGGGTCGTGCTCGACGACTTTGAGCAACTCGCCCACCGTGATTTCTTCATCGACGACCGGCAGCGGCTTGCCCATCACCTCGCGCACCTTGATCTGGTCAAGCTTGCGGCCTTCCAGCAGCAGCTTGAGCAACTGGCCGTCGTACAGCGCGCCTACGGGCGTGCCGTTTTCGAGCACCGGAATCTGGCTCAGGTCCAGCGTCTTTACGTGCACCATGACTTCGCTGAGTACCTGGCTTGGCTCGGCTGTGACCAGCTTGCGGCCGCGCTGGCGCAACAGAATCTCGCCGGCTGTGACGTCGCTGCGCTCAAGAAAGCCGTTTTCGCGCATCCAGTCGTCGCTGTACATCTTGGACAGGTAGCGGTCGCCGACGTCGCACAAAAATACGACGGGCAAGTCGCCCTTGCCGGCGCCGTTGGCCTTGAGCCACTTGACGGCGCCGGCGACGTTGTTGCCGGTGCTGCCGCCCGTAAAGATGCCCTCAAGGCGCACCAGTTTGCGCGCGGCCAGGTAGGCTTCGCGGTCGTTGACCGCAACCACGTCGTCGATATGCGTGAAGTCCATGGTGCCGGGAATGTAGTCAAGGCCGATGCCTTCCACGGTGTACTGGCGCGGGGCGGGCTTGGCGCTGCGGTCACGGTAGTACGGCGCGTAGTAGCTGCCGTCGGGGTCGCACAGCACAACTTTGATGTCGGGGTTGCGCTCTTTGAGAAACCTGCCGACGCCGTTGATCGTGCCGCCGGTGCCGGCGCCCGCGAAAAAGTGCGTCAGTTTGCCGTCGGTCTGCTGCCAGATTTCAGCGGCGGTTGTTTCGTAATGCACCTGCGGGTTGCTCTGGTTTTCAAACTGGCCGGCAAACCAGCCGCCCGGCGTTTCGGCGGCGATGCGTTTGGCGACATTGGCGTAATGCAGCGGGCTTGACTTGTCAACAGCGGTGGGCGTGACAATGACCTTGGCGCCGTAGGCGCGCAGCAGGTCGATCTTTTCCTTGCTCATCTTGTCGGGCAGGCAAAACACGCACTTGTAGCCCAGGTTGTTGGCCGCAATCGCAAGGCCAAGGCCGGTGTTGCCGGCAGTGCCTTCGGTGATGGTGCCGCCGGGCTTCAGCAGGCCCTTGGCCTCGGCGTCGCGGATCATGGCAATGCCGATGCGGTCTTTGACCGAGCCGCCGGGGTTCAGGTGGTCCAGCTTGCCGACCAGCGTGAACGGCAGGCCGTCACTGAAGCGCGAAAGCCGCACCATCGGCGTGTCGCCGATGCAGTCAAGAATCGAATTCAGAATTGCCATGGCGGTCCCGTGTCTGCTGTCCCGCGCCCCGTGTCGCTGCCATTGCTGCGTTGCGCCGGCTCGACACAGGGCCGCGCGCCCCGGACGCTAGACCTGTTTCAGGCACTCGTCAAACACGCGCATCATGGTCTTGTCGGGCAGGTAAAAGCTGACCTCCTCGACCGTGCTTTCGCGCGTGTCGTGGCGCAGCACCTCGCTCAGCAGCAGTTCTGCCACGCGCTTGATCGGGATGTGGCTGGTCGCCATGCCGATCGGCGGCACAGCCACCGTGCGCGCACCGATTTCGGAAGCGCGCTTGAGCGCCGCACGCAGGCTGTTGACGATGCTGTCCTCGGTGCTGACCTGGTCGTAGTTCATGCTGGCGGCGTGGATCACCCAACGGGCATCCAGGTCGCCCGCGTCGGTCACCACTGCATCTCCCAAGTCCAGCTTGCCTATGGCAAGGCACTGGCGGATGATCTCGGTGTCGATGTCCGGCCCGAGGCTGCAATGCGCTTCTTCGGCAAAGATGAGGTCGTTGTTGATTTCACTGACGATGGCATCGGCTTGGGCTTCCTTGACGGTGCCAAGCTTGAGGTGGATGTGTTCCTTGTTCATGAAGCCTCCGCGAGGCGCCCCTTATACGGACAAACCGCGCGCTGAAAAGCGCTTGGAATCCCGCCCCCGGCCCCGCACAATCATGCCATGCACGCCGAGGTGGCCTACCTTTTCCGGCACGCGCTGATGCGTGAGGCGGCTTACGCCCTGCATACGCCGCGTGACCGCGCGCGCCTGCACGTGCTGGTCGTCGATGTCGTTGAGGCCACATTCACGACCGCTGAAGTCGCAGGCCTTGCCGCCGACCTTGCCGACCACCTGCAACACGCCCAGCAGTTGCGCGCTACCACCAACCTGCGCGAGCTCAAGGCGCTGGCAGAGCGCGAACTGCAACTGCTGCTGCTTGCAGCCGGGCACTGCCGGCAGCGCTACGAGAACGCCGAGGCCGTTGCGCTGTATGACAGGGCCTGCTCCCACGGCGCCGCCGAGGCCGACATGCGCATCAGCGCCCTGCTGAACGCGGGCCAGGTGCTGCTGTATTCGGGTTCGCCGGCATCCGCCCGCGAACGTTTTGAACAGGCTGAGCGGCTGGCCGCCGCCGACGGCTTGCGCGCCCGGCAGGGCCACGCGCTGCGCGGCATCGGCATAGCGCTGGCGCACACGCAGGGCCAGCCCGCGGCAATCCCGTGGCTGGAGCGCGCACAGGCGGCGCTGCGTGAAGCCGGCGACACCAAGGGCGAGGCGCTGGCGCAAAGCAACCTGGCGCAACTGCGGCGCAGCACCACCAGCATGGATGACTCGCTGGCGCAGATGCGCAACGCGCGGGCAATGCAGCGGCAGGCCGGCGACCGCAAGGGCGAGGGCCCAACGCTGAACAACCTCGGCAACCTGCTGCGCGACATGGGCCGCTACGCGGAAGCTGAAGCGTGCTTTCTTGAAGGCATCGAGATTGCCCGCGAGCACCGCGACGTGCAGCTTGAAGGGTCGCTCACCGGCAACCTGTCGTCCCTGTACCGCGATTGGGGCCGCTTTGAGCACGCCATCGAAGCCAACCGCCGCGCACTTGAGTTCGCTCGCGCCTGCGGCGACGCGCGCAGCATGGGCGTGGCGCTGACCAACCGCGCGCTGCTGCTGCACACAACCAAACAGGACGCCGCGTCACAGCAGGCCTATGCGCAGGCGCTTGCACAACTGCGCGAAGCCGGCGACCGCATGTGGCAGGGCATAGCCCTGCTGAACCTGGGGATGCTGCACACCGAGCACAAACGCTTTGCGGACGCCGAGCCGCCCCTGCAGGACGCGCTTGCAACCTTCATGACCCTCCGCGACCGCGCCAGCGAAGGCGTGGCGCGTGGCCTGCTGGCGGCTGTGTTTGACGCCACGGGCCGCAAGGACAAGGCGGAGGATTCCTACCGCGGCAGCGTCGCACTGCTTGAGCAGTCAGGCCACGCCGACCAGGAAGCCGACTTTCGGGGCCGCTACGCCTGTTGGCTGAGAAAGAATGGTCACAACGGCAAGGCCGACGAACATTTCGAGCGCGCGCTGGCCATGTACGCCAGCCGCAACGACCGGGCCGGCGCCGACAAACTTCGGAAGCGCTGGGATGAGCTGGCGTGAATTTCCCGCCGCTACCCGCTTGATTTGGCATGGCGCGTCAGTACCTTTTGCGCCCCGGTTCGGTCTTCGGGTTTGAGCGTCCTTTGGACCCCCGCTGACCGCCGAGATACGAAAGACAGCCATGTACGCGATTGTTGCAGACGGCGGCCGCCAGTACCGCGTCGAAAAAGGGATGGAACTGAAGCTGGACCGGCTGGCCCAGGAAAAGGGCAGCAAGTTCAAGCTTGAAAACGTGTTGTTGGTGGCCAACGGCGCCGACGTAAAGGTCGGCAAGCCCAAGGTCGCGGGCGCGAGCGTCGAGGTGGAAGTGATCGACGAAGTGAAGGACAAGAAGTTGATTGCCTTCACGTACCGCCGCCGCAAAGCCAACAGCAAACGCAAGCGCGGCCATCGGCAGCGCCACACACTGGTAAAGGTAACGGAAATCAAGGCATAGGAGGCAGGAAGCAGGCGGCAGGTGAAGGGGCGATTGTCCCTGAAACCTGAAACCTGGAACCTGCGGCACCCATGGCACACAAAAAAGGCGGCGGCAGCACCAAGAACGGTCGCGACAGCAACCCCAAGTACCGGGGCCTCAAGCGCGCGGGCGGCCAGTTCGTGCGCGCCGGGCACATCCTGGTTCGCCAGAAGGGCACCAAGTATCACCCCGGCCTGAACGTCGGTATGGGCCGCGACTTCACGTTGTTTGCCCTGTGCGACGGCGTGATGTGTTTCTCCGGAAAGACCCGGAAAAAGGTGAACGTCCAGCCGCAAGCAGCATAGAAGCACAAGACGCTCATCCCGCCCGGGTCCAAGGACCCGGGCGTTTTGTTTTGATTGGCGGCAAGGGCAGGAAGGGGGATACGATGCGAATGCGATGTTTGAGCCGTTAGCAACCGGGCAACGTGAGTACAGGAACTGAAGTGTTTACGGAAAGGCGGCAAGACCGCCAAAACTGGAGAAATGCCATGAGCGAAGCAACCGAGTACCGCGGGATTCCCCGCATCGGCGACAAAGCGCCGGACTTTGAAGCTGTCACCACCGAAGGCACCCTGAAGTTCAGCGAGTGGAAGGGCGACAAGTGGGTCATCCTGTTCAGCCACCCCGCCGACTTCACGCCCGTTTGCAGCACCGAGCTGTCCGAGTTCGCGCGCCGCAACAAAGAGTTTGACGCGCTCAACACCAAGCTGATCGGTTTGTCGATCGACAGCATTCACAGCCACCTGGCGTGGCGCGAGAACCTGAAAAAGGTGCTGGACGTCGAAATCAACTACCCGCTGATCGCCGACCTGAACACCGCCGTCGCCCAGAAGTACGGGCTGCTGCACCCCAACGAAAGCCAGACGGCGACTGTGCGCGCAGTGTTCGTGATCGACCCCAAGCAGACGGTGCGCGCGATCATCTACTACCCGCTGAACGTCGGCCGCAACATCGACGAAGTCAAGCGCCTGCTGACGGCGCTGCAGCTCACGGACAAGCACAGCGTGGCCGCGCCGGTGAACTGGAAGGAAGGCGACAAGGTAATCGTGCCGCCGCCCAAGACGGTCAAGGATGTCGAAGAACGCAAGAGCCACAAAGAGTACGAGCAGATTGACTTCTACTTGAACAAGAAGTCGCTGTAGCCCACGGCGCAAAGGGACAGGCACCACGGGTGCCTGTCCCTGTCTTTCTCAGCTACCGTGTTGGGCGGGCGCGGGCGGACACGATGCCGACCCATGTGGCCACGCCGCAGGCAATCAATGACCCTGTCCACAAAGTGAACCAGGTGGGGCCCGGCGCGGCAAACGCCATCACAACGGTCAGCAGCACAATCGCAACGCACGTGCCGGTAACTGCCCCGTGCAGCTTTCTGGGCCAGCCTTGCTGAGCACGCACGAACCCCGCGACCGGCAGGGTCAGAAACACGAGTTGGGCCCCGAACACCAGGCCAATGATGCCCCAGCCATCCCTGTCCGCCAGAAACCAGAGAATCCCCGCGACGCCCGTCGCGGTGAGCCCCGCCAGCACCACGGCGCCCCACTTGCGGCGCGGCAGCAGTGCGTGCCTGCCGACGGGGTGCAGGATCAGCAGGAAGTCCAGCAAGTGCGTCGCGTTCCAGGTCAGCAGCACGAAACCCACATAGCTGTAAATGACCGGTTCCATGAACGGTTCAAGCGCCGGCACCTCGTCCCCGAGCCGCGTGAAAACCTGCACACCGATCAGCAGCGCTATCGGCAGTATCACGCCCCAGCGCTTGCCCTTCTTTTCCAGCCAGAACGAAAATCGCAACGGCAGGTAGTACAGAGGATTTGCGGCCTTGAGCGCAGCCACCACTCCTTCGCGTGCGGACTCCATCGAGGGATCGATGCGCAGCGCCTCACGAAAGTGGTGCATGGCCGCTTTCCGGTCGCCGCCATCGAGCGCAGCGTAGCCGGCATTCAGATGGGTGAACGGGTCTTCAGGGTCACGCGCCAAGGCCCCGGCAATCACCTGTCGCGCGTTGTCGGTGCGGCCAAGCATCCGCAGCGCCAACGCCCGCGCATTCAGGCACTCAACATGCTCGCCATCGATCTCAAGGCCTCGTTCGGCGGCTTCAAGTGCGGGCTGCCATCGTTCCAGCTGGCAATGAAGCAACGCCAGCAAGCTCCAGTAGTCCGGGTCGTCGGGGTCCAGCCCAATCGCGGCGTTCAGCGCTTCAATCGCCTCGGCCAGGCGGTTGCGCGTCCGGAGCACCACAGCCAGCGCGTAGTGCGCGAAGTCCAGGTCGGGTGCCAGCGCAATGCCCTGCCGAGCCTCCAGCTCGGCCTGATCAAGCTCACCCGCGACGGACAGGCACACCGCCATGCTGGAGTGGATGAAGCCGTTGTCCGGTTCTTCTGCCAGCGCATTGCGGAACTCGGCCAGGGCCAGATGGTGCCGGCCCTGCTCCATCAACAACAGTGCGCGCTGAAGGTTTGGACTCATTTGAGCTTCAGGTACTCAAGGATCTCGTCGTAGTGACCGCCCTGGTTGCTGAACAGCGCGTAGTTGCGTGCTGTGGCAAACCACTCCTTGGTCGTTGGCCGATGGCGCTTGATCGCGTGCAGCAGGTTCTTGGTGTTAAGCGGCTGCGGCACACCCCTGCTCATCGACTCTTCCAGCAGTTCTTCAATTGCCCCGTCGATACAGGCCGTGAGGTCGGCGCCGCTGAAGTCTTTGGTCTTGCGTGCCAGGGCTGCGTAGTCAACCTCGCCGGCGGGCTTGCCGCGAAGGTGAATGCGCAGGATGGCTTCACGGGCGAGTTCGTCAGGCGGCGGCACAAGAATGATTCGGTCGAAGCGCCCGGGTCGTCGAAACGCGGGGTCCAGGTGCCACGGCGCATTGGTCGCAGCAAGCACCAGGATGCCATCGTTGTTCCCGTCAATGCCATCCAGCTCGGACAGGAACTGGTTGATCAACTGGCGACCGGCGCTCTGGCGCATGTCGGTTCGACTTGCTCCCAAGGCATCGACTTCGTCAAAGAACAGGACGCACGGCGCGTTTTCGCGGGCTTGGTCAAACAAGGCACGCAGATTCCTCTCTGACTCGCCGATCCACATGTTCAGTACGTCGCTGATGCCGACGGCAATGAACCCGGCGTGCACTTCGCCTGCTGTCGCGCGCGCAAGGTGCGTCTTTCCGCAGCCCGGAGGCCCGTACATCAGGATGCCGCCGCCGATCTTCTTTCCGTAGGCCTTGTAGATCTCAGGATTTCGCAGGGGGTAAATGATCTTCTTCTGAATCTGGTCTTTCACGCTTTCCATGCCGCCCACGTCAGCAAATGCGGTTTGCGGCCGTTCCATCATCCGTGGCACCGCATTCCGGGGGGCATCTCCGGCTGGTACACGTTCGTCAGCGTCGCGCCACTTTTCACCCGACACCCCGAGCCGGGCAGCGAGTTCCGGGTCAACCAGCGCTTCATCCAGCTCCAGCGCGCGACGGTACGCCGCCCGAGCGGCCTGCACGTCGTCAGCAGTGAGCAACCGGGCGCGTGAAAGATGCGCAGTTGCCGGGGCTTCGGGCCTCCGGCACAGCGCTTCAAGGACAACCAGCGACTCGCTGTTTCGCCCGGCACGCCGAAACGACTCGGCAAGGAGCATTTCCAGCGCAAGATCGGGCGCGCGGGACAAGCCCTGGCGACAAACCTCAATGGCTTCGCTGAACTGTCCTGCGCCCAGCAGCGTCTCCGCCAGCAGGCGTCGAAGGGGCTGGTTCTCCGGCGTTGCCGATAGCGCCTCCTGCAGCGCCTTGATGGTCGCATCGCTCATGTTGAAGATTCTCACGACTGATTCCTGGCGGCGCAAGTCAGTGTGTGCCGGAGAGGTGTGCCCGCAATTTGCACCAATTGCCAAGTCGCCGCCGGGGCACTATCTTGTTCGGGCTCACCTCAACCTCATGAACAGGAACCCAACATGAAACCATGGATTGCCGTAATGTGCCTACTCTTGATCGCCGTGTTCAGCTTTTCGGCCTGCGGCGGAGGCAATGATGCCGGCAACAAGGGCAGCAGTTCGTCCAGCAACTCCTCTGGTGAACCTGACAAACCCAAGACCCCGGCCGAAGAACGCCAGGCCGTGGCCAACAGGATGGCTGCTGCTGCCGAAGCCTTGGACGCCGAGGCTTTGAAGACACTTTTCCTGCCCGAAGAACACGCAAACGCCGAAAAGCGCATCGGCAGCGAATGGCGGGGCATGAAAGCCGAAGGCATCACCGTCAAGGCAAAGACGCCGACGATTGAAGAAGTCGAAGGCAAGTTCATCGCCACCTTCGCCATGACCATAACCACCAAAGACGGCAAGGCGGAAGACGAGTCCAACAAGCTGTCCATCATCGAAAAAGACGGCAAGTACTACATGAGCTTCAAGCGATAACACCGCAGACTCGCGCGGGGCCGGCTTCAAGCCGGCCCCTTTGCTTTGCCTTGATGCCCGGTGCAGGTATGCTGGCCAGCCAGCAATCACGGAGGAAACGTCCCATGAACCAGTGCGTGAAACTGCGCGTCGCCAGTCTGTGCCTTGCGGGCCTTCTGGTCGCCGCATGCGGTGCGAACAGCAGCAGCGGCACGGGCGGCGGCGGCAGCAACTCCGGCGGAAACGCTGCCGGCAACACGGCGGCTTGCACCGGCGACAGCCAGCCGGCGCCGCAGCCCACCGAGAAAGACGAGCGCGAGGCGCAGGTTTCGCGGCTGGTACAGGCGTTTGCCAAACTGGATGCAGACGCGATTCTGGCGCTGTTTCACCCTGACCACAAAGCCACAGCCGAAAAGCGCATCATCGCCGAAGTCAAGCGGCTGGCCGGCGTGAAGGGCGAGTGGAAGGTTACCCCCGGCCCGATTGAAGAAATCGACGGCCGATTCGTCTCGTCCAGCAAGACCCAGATCATTGAGCCCGGCCAGAACCACTCGGTGGTTGAGCGCAAGCTCGAACTGGTCAAGCACGACGGCAAGTGGCTGTTCAAGTTCTACTCTTAACGCAAACAGGCGGCGCAAGGCCGCCTGCCTGCATGGGGAGCGGGAGTTACGCGCCAACGGCGCGCAGGGCGCTTTCGAAAGCCGTACGTTTGCGGGCACTGCCCAGCAGCACCGCCAGGCGCACACGGCTCTGGGCGCGTTCTTGCGCGCTTTTCAGAAGCCGGGCGTAGGGGGTGTTGCCCGCGTTCAGTTTTGCCGTGTCAATGTGCATGGCTTTCCTTTACTACTCCTTAGTTGCGAATTGCGTTACGCGGGTTCCGGATTTTCCTAAATTCGTGCCATGGACCTTGAACCGCTTCGCGGCGTCGCGGGCCGCCCGGGTTTAACGCACATCGCGCTCAAATGCCGGGACACACTGGCGACCGCCGCTTTCTATGAAGCCGTCTGCGGCATGAGCCTGGTGCACCAGCGCACCGGCGAGGCCCAACCCGTGGTATGGGTGAGCGCGAGGCCGCTTGGCCTCGACTTCGTACTGGTGCTGATGGGCGGGGGCGGCGACGGCAAGGCCCCGCGCATGGACCACCTCGGGTTCACGGTCGCCAGCCGCGAAGTCGTGGACGCCATCGCCGCGGCAGCGGCAGAGATTGGCGCACTGGCCGAGGGCCCCCACGACCTTGGTCCCCCCGTCGGATACTTTGTCGTAATCCGGGACCCCGACGGCAACGGCGTGGAGTTCAGCCACGGCCAGGAAATTCGCTTCTGATTGCGCGGCGGCTCCTTTCTTGACTTCGAGATACGGCATGCGCCAGAACCGTACTTTCCGCCCAGCGCTGCGTTTGGAGTGGTACATTCATGTGGGGGTTGCCCATGAAAGCGCTGCTGTTCGCCCTGTTCCTGTTCCCTGCCTGCTGTCTTGCCACACCGACAATCTCGGTGACCGCCAACGGCCAAGCCATACCGGACGGCGGCTACATTGAAGTGCTGTCAAGCCAAGACATGGCAAGCCTGCAACTCGAAATCGCAGTCAGCGGCAATGACACTGACCCGGTCGCGCTGGCTGGCACGGTGTCTGATGTGACCATTCAGGCTATTCATGACTCGGAGTTCTGTGCCGCCCCCGCCATAGGGCCCTATATCGTGGCGCCTTCCAGCGGCTGGTTCATATGTGCGCCGCTGACGCACACGATCAGCCTGGCTGCAAGCGATGGGGTGAATGCGGACGCGACGTTCGTGTTCGAGATCAGGGTGCGTTACGTTGAGCCCAAGGGGCCCTTCTGCAACCTCCGGGAGGGGACGGCCCGCGATGACTGTGCCTGTTGCGCGG
Source organism: Planctomycetota bacterium (assembly GCA_019636195.1). Classification (GTDB taxonomy): domain Bacteria; phylum Planctomycetota; class UBA8742; order UBA2392; family UBA2392; genus JADJRK01. Next base: position 119,802 of record JAHBYA010000008.1, read on the forward strand.
CTGGGCCTTCCGCGGGCGCGCCTTTGGCCGTTCTGTTTGCACTGCTGGCGCGCCGCCGCCGCCGTGAGTGACCGCAAGCCGCGCACACCATTGACCGCCGGACCGGAATCATTGATCATTTGTCCGTTGTCCCCTTCGCCTCCCCCCGGCGAGCCCGATGCCGCGTACCGCCTTGTGCCTGCTGCTGCTGTTGGCGCCCGTTTTGCGCGCCGACGATGCTTTGCCATGGCATCCCAGCCAGCCCGGCTACCACGACGCCACCGTTGCGCTGGCCGAGTACTGCCTTGAACACAAACTGCACAGCGAGGCACTGTTACTTCTGAACGGCGTCAGCGCCGAGCGCGCAACGGAAATCGCCAGGGCTGCAACCGGACAGCCGGACGAATACACCGCCGAAAGCTGGGGCGGCTACCTGGATCGGCTTGAAGTGGTGCAGCGCCGCCGCGCGCAAGCCGCCCTTGAGGCCGGCACGCCGGCAGCCGACGTGCTGAGTATCTGCCCGGACTTTGGTCCGGCCCTGGAGCGCGCAGGCTTCAAAGAGCTCAAAGGCATGGGCTGGCTCAAATCCGCCGAGCACGAACGGCTGGCACCGCTGGCCGTGGCGCTGCAAGACGCGCCTGCAAAGCAGGACCGGGAGGCTACTTGGCAGCAACCGTGGGTGATCATCACGCAGCACTTTTGTCTTGTGACTGATCTGCCGTGGTCGCGGGCCCGCAAGTACGCTGAGTACCTTGACCGCTTTCACGCGGTGTACTTTGAAACTGTCGGCGACGTTGTGCCCGGGCGCGAGCACCCCAACGTAGTCTGGTGCTGCAAGGACAGCAGCACTTTTGTGGAGTTCACGAAGAGTATCGGCTTTGCCATGACTGCCGACAACGGCGGCTTGCACGTGGGCTACACCGGCGCTGTGTATGTCAACGCCGAACGCTGCGACTTTGTCGGGCGCAAGAACAAAAGCTGGGACAACCTTGCGCGCACACTGTTTCATGAGTGCGCCCACCGGCTTACCGAGATCGGCCTGCGCGGGCGGCGCGGCGGCAACGACGCGTGGGGGCTGGCCTACACCAAAGAGCACGCCTGGATTGTGGAAGCGATTGCGATCCTGTTTGAAGACCTGCAGCTCCAGGCCAAGGGCTACAAGCTAAAGGGCCTTGAACAGCAGCGCCTGTGGACGATCAAGGACTGGAAGGCCAAAGACGGCAGGATTCCAAGCCTTGGCCCGATCTTCAAGCAGGGCCAGGTCGACTTTGCGCAGGGCACGCCGATCAGCAGCACCGAAAAGTACGCGTTGTGCGGCAGCGTCGCGTGGTACTGCCTGTTTGAAAAGAAGGAGCACCGCAAGGCGTTTCTGACACTGCTGGTTGACTACTACCGCACGGACACCCGCCGCTTTGACTTCGAAAAGCGCTTCAGCAAGTCTCTGCCTGACTTCGAGGCCGAGTGGAAGGCGTGGGTCGCCAGGTAGCGCACAGCCGCACAATGGGTTGACGCTCGATGCAGGCTGAGCCCTGTTTCGCCTGACCCCAATTTGGCAGCGTGCATGGTATGATGTCTCAAACGAGACGAGGGTACAGCCATGACCACACCTGAAGTGCAGCGACTGATTGACCGCCTTGCAGACAAAGACGCCGACGTTCGCCGCAGTGCAGCGGAAGCGCTGGGAAAGATCGGGCCGCAGGCAGAGGGCGCGGTCAAGGCGCTGGCCAAGGCGCTGCGCGACGAAAACAAGCATGTGGTGTTTGACGCCGCGTTTGCGCTCGGGCGCATCGGCGCCGCCAGCGTACCGCAGCTTGTGGACGCGCTGAAAGAAAACGAAGTCGAAGTCCGCCGCCGCAGCCTTGAGGCGCTGCGCATGATCGGCCACCGCGCCGTGGACGCCGTGCCGGCGCTGGCGCACGCCCTGCGCGACACGGCAGGCGAAATCCGCTGCTATGCAGCAGAAGCCTTGCGCAAGATCGGCCGCGCCGCAAAGGACGCGATCCCGGAACTGATGTTGGCGCTCAAGGATGAAAAAGTTGACGTCCGCCGCGCAGCCGCCGAAGCGCTGGGCGACATGGGAGTTGAGGCCGTCGGGCCGCTGTGCAAGGCGCTGGCCGACAAAGATCCGAACGTGCGCTTTGACGCCGCCCACGCGATCGGCCGCATTGGCCCCGCCGCCAGCGGCGCCGTGCCCGCACTGATGGAAGTGCTGAAAAACGACGTCGCCAGCGTCCAGACCATCGCCGCCGAGGCGCTGGGCAATATCGGCCCCGCCGCGGAAGTCGCGGTACCCGTGCTGACCAGGGCGCTGACGGCGAACGACCCCAACGTGCGCGCGGCAGCCGCCAAGGCGCTGGGGCGTATCGGCAAGGGCGCGGTCAACGCGTTGATTGAAGTGCTCAGCGACGGCGACGCTCGCGTGCGCCGCCGCGCGGTGATGGCGCTTGGGCAGATCGGGCAGGACGCCCGCGACGCCGTGCCCGCACTGGCCGAGCTGCTGAACGATGAAGCTGTGCGCATCCAGGCCGCCGACGCACTGCGTGAAATCGGCGTGGCGGCAGCCGCGGCTGTGCCCAAGCTCATGGAAGTCATGCAGGAAGACGGCGAAGTCAGCCGCGCCGCCAGCGACGCACTGGGCGCCATCGGCACTGCGGCGGTGCAGCCATTGCGCAAGGCGCTGGTCGCGGGCAACACGCACATCAAGTTGCGCAGCCTGAGCGCGCTGGGCGCGGTAGGCGAAAGCGCCAGCACCGCCGTCAGCGAGCTGGAGAAGTGCCTGAGCGATGAAGATGAACGTGTGCGCTTCAACGCCGCCCGCGCGCTGGAAAAGATGGGCGAACGCGCCCGCCCCGCGGAAGCCGCACTGAAGAAAGCCCTGCAGGACGAAGACGAAGACGTAAGATACTGGGCCGGCGAAGCCCTGAAGAAACTGCAAAGCTAGGCAATCCGCTCACAACCGCCCGCTTACGCGGGCGGTTGTGCTTGCTACCCTTGCCGCCCTCACGGGCAATGAATGGAGCGATTCCATGAGCACGGCCACTGCCGTCGGCTTACGCTGCAGAGAATGCGGCACCGAGTACGCCGACAACCCGATCAACGTGTGCGAACACGACTTCGCGCCCCTTGAAGTTGTTTACGACTACGACCAGGTCAAGCGCGACCTTACCCGCGAAAGTATCGCCGCCAGAGCTTTCAACATGTGGCGCTACCGCGAACTGCTGCCCGAGCAGCAGCCCGTCAGCGGCTTCAACACCGGCGGCACGCCGCTGTACCACGCGCGCAACCTCGGCAAAAAGCTGGGCTTTCCCAACCTGTACGTGAAGTTCGACGGCGTGTGTGTGCCCACGCTCAGTTTCAAAGACCGCGTGGTGGCCGTGAGCATCGCCCGCGCCAAGCGCTTCGGCTTTGACACGGTTGGCTGTGCCAGCACAGGCAACCTCGCGAACAGTGTAGCCGCCCAGGCCGCGCAAGCGGGCTTAAAGGCCGTCATCCTGATCCCCAAGTCGCTCGAGCAAGCCAAGATCGCCAACACCCAGATCTACGGCGCCAAGCTGATCAAGGTCGATGGCCACTACGACGACGTGAACCGCCTGTGCGCCGAAATCGCCAACGACGCGCGCATCGGCATCGTGAACGTCAACCTGCGCGCCTACTACGCCGAGGGCAGCAAGAGCATGGGCTTTGAAGTTGCCGAGCAGCTTGGCTGGCGCGCCCCCGACAATGTGGTGGTGTGCATGGCCGGCGGCAGTTTGATCAACAAGCTCAGCAAGGCCTTCAAGGAGTTTGAAAAGCTCGGTCTGCTGGAAAACGAGGTCAAGACGCGCTTCTGGGGCGCACAAGCCGCCGGCTGCAACCCGATCACCGACGCCATCAAGCGCAAGTCGGACCTGGTCAAGCCGGTCAAAGAGCCCAACACCATCGCCCGCAGCATTGCGATCGGCAACCCAGCCGACGGCTACTTTGCCGCGCGGCTGTGTTTGGACAGCGGCGGCGGCGGTGATGACGTGACTGACGCCGAGATCATCGACGGCATGAAGCTGCTGGCAGAAACGGAAGGCTTGTTCACGGAAACCGCGGGTGGGGTCACAATGGCGACATTCGTGAAGCTGGCAAAGGCCGGGCGCTTTGACCCCAACGAAACCACGGTTCTGTGCATTACCGGGCAAGGGTTGAAGACGATGGACGCGCTGCTGGAGCCGGGCGTGTTGCCCCAAGCGCCGATCATCAAACCGACGCTGAGCGCGTTCAAAGATTTGCGCATCTCGTAACTTGTTGCACCCGATGGAGTTACGGCAGGCGGTTAAATGTCTGTTTGACTTGTGCCGCCTCCCGTCGGATAGTCTCGCCGGGCCAAAGGGGCCCTACGGAGAATAATATGTGGAAATGGATGCTTGGATTTGCCTTGGCGTTGACGGTCGCTGTGCCCACGGTGGCTCAGGAGAAGGAGCGGGCCAAGGAAGAGAAGAAGACTGAGTCAAAGGACGAAAAGAAGGAAGAGAAGAAAGAAGAAAAGAAGGACGGCGAAGAGGGCCGCAAGGCCACGCTGAAGGACTACGAGAAGATCGACTACAACAAGCCCTACAAGACCAAGGGCAACACCTGGACCACCAAGACCACCACGAAGTACGGTGAGATGACGATGGTCAGCTACATGAAGTTCGAGGTGACCGAGGTCGGCGAGAAGAAGGCCAAGTACAAGATCATCATGCTCGACGAGGAAAAGAAGGAAACCTACAGCGACGAGCACGAGTACGAGTTCTATGAAGTGGAAAAGTCCGAAGACGGCGACAAAGACGGCGACGAGCCCGAAGTTGAGCTTGAAGGCCGCGTGGTCAAGATCAAGGTTGAAGCCGGCGAGTTCGAGTGCCTGCTGACCACCTACAAGGACGAAGAGAGCAAGTACGAAAGCAAGATGTACATGTGCCTGAAGACCGGCATCGGCGTAAAGTCGTGGACCAAAGGCGAAGAGTTCGAGACCACCTCTGAACTCACCGAGTACAAGGTTTCCTAGTCAGATGTCACCCCGACCGGGCGCCCTTTGGGGCGCCCGGTTTTTGTTTCCGCGTGCCATAGCGCACTTGCCGTACGGGCTTGAATCCGCTTGCTGCCCCTCTAGTATCCGCCCACGGAGTTTTGGGCATGGACCTGCTGGCTGCGGCATTTGACCCGCAAAACCTGAAGCATCACCTCAGTGTGATCACTTTCCTGCCGTTGGCGGGCGCGATCCTGATCGCGTTTATCAACAGCAAGCGCGCCCGTGAAATCAAGGCGCTGAGCGTGTTCTTCACGCTGATCACGTTTGTGGCAAGTCTGCCGATCCTGTTCGAGTTCAAGTCCAACGCCGGCTTCCAGATGACCGAAAAGGTGGACTGGATTCCCGCCTTCAACATCCAGTACGCCATGGGCGTTGACGGCATCAGCCTGTTTCTTGTGCTGCTGACGACGTTTCTTGGCCCGATCATCATGCTTTCGTGCGCCACCAACGTGCACAAGCGGGTCAAAGAGTTCTTCATCTCCATGCTGGTACTGCAAACGGGCGTCATCGGCAGCTTTTGTGCGATGGACCTGTTCCTGTTCTATGTGTTCTTTGAGCTGATGCTCATCCCCATGTACCTGCTGATCGGCGTGTGGGGCAGCGACCCGCAGGGCCGCCGCGATGCAGCCATCAAGTTCTTTATCTACACGCTGCTGGGCTCATTGCTGATGTTCCTGGCGGTGCTGTATGTGGCCAACATCACCGGCACCTTCGAAATCCCGGTGCTGGCGCAGCGACTGCAGGAAATGGCCCGTACCGGCGAGTTCACACGCACTGCGCAATACGTGTGCTTTGCCGCGTTCATGCTCAGCTTTGCCGTCAAGACGCCGATGTGGCCCTTCCACACCTGGCTGCCCGACGCGCACACTGAAGCCCCCACCGGCGGCTCGGTGGTGCTGGCGGGCGTGCTGCTGAAGCTGGGCACCTACGGCATGCTGCGCTTTGCAATCCCGTTCTTTCCGGAGCCCGCGCTGACGCTTGGCCCGGCCATCTGCGTGCTGGCTGTGATCGGGATTATCTACGGGTCCATGATGTCGATCGCGCAGTTGCTGCACAACGGCGACTGGAAGCGCATGATCGCGTACAGCTCGGTGGGCCACATGGGCTTTATCGTGCTGGGAATTTTCAGCTTCAACCTGGTTGCGACGCAGGGCGCCCTGATCCAGAACATCAACCACGGCATCAGCACCGGCCTGCTGTTCTTGCTGGTGGGCATTGTCTATGAGCGGCGCCACACCCGCCAATTCGACGAGTACGGGGGCATTGCCAAGGTGATGCCCAAGTTTGCAATCCTGTTCATGGTTGCGACGCTGGCCAGCGTGGGCCTGCCGGGCACGAACGGGTTTGTCGGCGAGTTCCTGATCCTGCTGGGTACCTTCGGCGGCGTGCAGGAAGTCGGAATGCCCAGGGACTGGAGCTGGACCTACCTCAGCACGCTGTCAGTGCTGGCAGCCACCGGCGTGATCCTTGGCGCCGTGTACATGCTCTGGAGCTACCAGCGCGTGTTCTTTGGTGAAATCAAGGTCGAGGAAAACCGGCGCCTAAAAGACGTCAACGCCACCGAAATGGCGTTTACGCTGCCCATGGTCGCCATGATCTTCCTGATCGGCGTCGCGCCCGGCTGGTTCCTGAGCCGCACCGAGCCTGCGGTGAAGGCCAACCTTGAACAAAGCGTGCAGGCCGCCGAAATCATCCGCACCAAGCAACAGGTGCGCGGAACCGGCCGTTAGTCGCGCGCTTCGCCGCGGGCCTTGCGCACCGTCTCGCTGTATTCCACTTGCCGGCGCTCAAACTCCGTGCGCGGCGTCACCGGCTCAGTAACCACCGTGTCCTGCTGGCAGACCGGCTTGGCACAGCGCGGTTGTGCCGGGTGCTGCGCGTGTTCCGGCTCCACCAGCGTGCAATCGGCAGGCGTGCCGCGGCACTCAGCGCCCCTTTGCCGGGGTCGGTCGTGCATCAACGCCACGCTGATTGCAGCCATCGACATGACCAGACCGATCAGCGCCAGCACCGGCAGGCGCCGCTTGGAGCGGGCATACGCAAAACCTCTGACGCCCTCCATCAACCCGACAACGCCGACCGCAACGCAGAGCACGCCGCACACGCCCCAGTCAACCAGTACCAGGCCGGTGGTGCCAAAGACCAGCGACCAGAAGGCAGCGCCGCTGCGGCGCCGGTCCGCGCATCGCCACTGCGACACGTTGCATCGCGGCACAGTTGGCGCCGGGCGCTTCTGCCATGTCGGGTAGGGCTTGTAGCCGTATGGCACAGCCGGCTTGGCGGCCTCGGTGTCCGCGAACACGCCGGCGCCGCAGGCTGGGCAATGAAGCTTTGCGCCACCGTAGCCCTCGCTGATGGTGCCGTTCCAGCCGCAGTTGCATTGCGCGTGCAGGGGCATGAGGGGATTATACCCCGTGGCTGTGCAACTTGCATAATGTTTGGCAACTCGCGCCTGGCGGCTACTTCAGGGCTTCGCGGGCGCTTTGCAGGCGCAGCTTTTCGCTGTCTTTGAAGTAGGCCCGCAGCATGGCCTGTGTAGCCTGCGGGATGTCGTAGTCTTCCTCGGCGAAGGCTTCGTTGAAGTAGCGTGCGGCCTCGGGGTCGCGGTCAAGGTCAAGCAGCGCCCTGACCCGGGCTGCGCGCACGTGGTCAGACAGGCCGTACTGGTTGACTTCAGCCAGAAACTCGTCGGCGGCCTGCAACACGCCTTGCGGGTCATGGCGGTACTCGGCGCGGCGCACGCGGGCAAACAGGCGCATCTCTTTGGTCTCGGACTCAACGGCGGCAACCAGCCCGCGCGAATCCGGCAGCGTGCCGCGCGACGAAATGCTGTAGCCGCCGCTCAGCACATCAGGGGCAGCCACCTTGTCCAGCGCGGCGCGAATGCGACCAGCATCCACGGGGCGCCCGGCGCGGTTGCTTTCAATGATCTCGGTGTCGAGGGTCTCAATGGCTGCGCCAAGGCTTCCCAGAAACGCCATGTACTCCATGCGCCGCGCCGCGGGCAGGCGCACGACCTCGCCTTCCAGCCATTGGTTGCGGCGCGCCAGGTCAGACGACTCCAGCTCAATGCGCAGCAGCTGCCGCATCACCGCTGGTTCCTGGCTGCCCGCCGCGTTCACGTTGCGGCGCAAACGCTCGGTGCGCTCAAGGTGGTCGCCCAGCGCCGGCAGCAGGTCTTCTTCGGTGGGTGTAAACTCCGCGCCAATCAGCGCGCCGCCGGTGCCCGTGACGTCCGGCTCGCGCTGCCACAGCCCGGGCACGCCGACCACCGCCAGCACCAGCGCCGCAGCCACGGCGCCCGCGCCAACCTGCACGGCATGCTGCCAAAGCGGTGTGTGCGCACGTAAAATGCGCCCCCGCGCGCGCTCGGCCAGTTCCTCTTCGCGGATTCGCCCGATCACCTTCTTGTCGAAGTCCGGGGGCGGCGCCTTCACCGGCAGCTCGCGCAGCAGCTTCAGTGCGCCCTGCAACTGCTCAACCTGCGCAGCCAGGGCCGCGTTGCCTTCCATGCGGCGACGAAACGCGCGTTCGGTCTCGGCGTCCATGCGGCCGTCCACGAACTCGTGGATTTCCGGCGGAAACGGCTGGTACTCGGATGCTTCCATTTCTGGCCCCGGTCTTGCCCCGCGCAGGAGCGTTTCCTTGCCGCCGCGTCACGCACGGCGGCAAGGCGACTCTCCTGTTACGCGCGGCGGCGTTTGACCCGCCAGAAAATCATGCGCCTGCACTCTGTTTGCCTTCGTCCCGGTCAATGTGTCGCGAGATGCGCTGGGTAAAGAACTCGCGGGCCCGCGCCAGGCGCGCCGACACCGTCTTCACGCTGCACCCCAGGATTTCTGCGGCTTCCTCGTGCGTCAGTTGCTGCACATCGACCAACTCGAGCACATCGCGAAACTTCGGGCTCATGGCGTCCAGCGCCTGCTGGATCAGCCCGCGCAGTTCGTTGTTCGTTGTGGTCGCAGCCGGCCCGCGCCCCGGGTGCTCAAACTGCGGGGCGTCATCCTCATCATCGTCGGGCTGGCGGCCCTTAAGCACCGTAAACGTCACCGGCCGCTTCTTGCGGATGTAGTCGGTGACCAGGTTGCGCGCCACGCGGTACAGCCATGCACTGGCGGTCTGGTCGCGGATGTTGGCAAGCTCTTTGAACAGCCGGACGAACGTTTCCTGCGCGATGTCCTCACTGGCGGACTCGTCCTTCACCAGCCGCAGGACGTAGTTGAAAATCGGCCCGCGGTAGCGCTCAAGGTACTTTTCGAACCGGTCCATGCGGGGCGAGTCTCCCTGGACCGTAGATTGTGCTCGCGGTTGTGGTTTTAAGCCAAGGTACATTTGGATTCCCCCGAGTCAGGCGCGGCCCTGACTGAAGTAATACGCCCTGCCAAGTGCATTTTCCCCGCAAAAAAGCAGGCAGGGAGGGGGTGAAGGTGACAAAACTCGGGGCCTGTAGGCCCGGCTCAGGGCACCCGAGCCTGCTGCCTCCTGCCTCCTGACAAGCTATTCTTGCCCGGATGAACGACTTCAGCGTGGTAATTGTTGCCGGCGGTTCCGGCTCACGGATGCAGGCGCCCACCAAGAAGGCCCTGCTCGAAATCGCGGGCGCGCCCCTTGTGGTGCACTCGGCCCGGGCGTTCTTCAAGGTACCCGGAGTTGCCGAAGTGATCGTCGTACTGCCCGCCGACGAAATGGAGCGCATTGCCAAAGGCAAGCTTCATGCGGCCATCAGTGAATTGGCCAACGCCCCGATGGTGATTCATCAGCTTGCAGCCGTCGGCGTAAGCCGCATCGCGGCAGGCGGCAAGCGGCGGCAGGACAGCGTGCTCAACGGCCTGAACGCCTGTGACAAATGCATCCCCTACGCCATGATCCATGACGCCGCCCGGCCATTTGTCGCCAGCGCCGAGCTCACACGCCTGATGCAGAAAACCCGCGAGACCGGCGCCGCCATCCTGGCCCACCCCGTACGGGACACTCTAAAGCGCGTGGAAGGCGACACGATCACCGCCAACGTCGAACGCGCGGGCCTGTGGGGCGCACAAACGCCGCAGGCATTCCGGCGCGACCAGCTGCTTCGGGCCTTTTCCATGCACAATGCGCAGGACGTGACCGACGACGCCGCCATGGCTGCGCTGGCAGGAATTGCCTGCGCGGTCGTGCAGGGCAGCGCCAGCAACTTCAAGATCACGACGCCCGAGGACATTGAGGTGGCGGAAGCCCTGCTGGCTGTGCGAAGTGCCCGACAGGGCGAGTTCCGGCCGGCAAGCGCGATCTTTCGCAAGATCCCGAACAGTGACACGATCTTTGACGTACGGCCGGAGTAAAGCGAGGGGTTGTGGGCCTCCCCATTGACGGGGCGGACCTTGCTGCTACCTTTTCGCGCCAACAGGACACGCCGATGGCGGTTACGACTGCTGCCGGCGCACGTGCAAGGAAAGGAAACGATGATTACCAAGAAGCGCCGCGCCGACCTTGTGAAAGAGTACGGGCGTGGAGACGGCGATACGGGCTCGGTTGAAGTGCAGGTAGCCCTGCTGACCGAGGAGATCAACAACCTCACCGTTCACCTCAAGATTCACAAAAAGGATCACAGCAGCCGCCGCGGCCTGTTGCGCATGGTCGGCAAGCGCAGTTCGCTGCTGAAGTACCTCGGCGAAACCGATGAAAACCGCTATCGCGACTTGATCGGCAAGCTGGGGATTCGCAAGTAAGAATGGGGCGGGCCTTTTGGCCCGCCCGCATGTTTTCGGGGCGTGTTGCCCCGGCTAGTGCATGGGGTCCGGGACCCTGTCTCCTGGCGGACACAGAGGCCTGTGCTTGGCAGCAAGCACCCGCCTCTCTGCCCGCCCGGGCAATCACCCGACCCTTTGCACCATTTGAAACGGCTCCTCCAGAGACAGGGAAGGAGCACTTGTGCCCCAATTTTGGGGCGAGAAAGTCACATTATGGCCATTGAGAAACACAACATCACAAAGCACATCGTCACCGTCGAGATCGGCGGCCGCAACATCGTCCTGGAAACCGGGTGGCTTGCCAAGCAAGCCGCTGGTGCGGTACTGGTGCGTGAAGAAAACAGCGCGGTCTTTGTCGCGGTAACGACCGCCGCGCCGCGCCCCGGCATCGACTTCTTTCCGATGACTGTCGAGTACAAAGAAAAGACCAGCGCGGCCGGCAAGTTCCCCGGCGGCTTTTTCAAGCGCGAAGGCCGCCCCAGCACCAAAGAAGTGCTGACCATGCGCATGACCGACCGGCCGCTGCGCCCCCAGTTCAAGGAAGGCTACAACGACGAAGTCCAGATCAACGGCATGGCGATGTCAGCCGACCCCAACCTTGACCCGGACATGCTGATGATCAACGGCAGCAGCGCCGCGGTCATGCTGGCTGGCCTGCCCTTTGACGGCCCGATAGGCGCCGTGCGCATGGGTCGCCGCGACGGCAAGTTCATCGTCAACCCGGACTATGAAACGGTCGATAACGGCGACCTGAACATGGTGGTCGCGGGCACGAAACAGGGCATCAGCATGGTGGAAGCCGGCGCCCATGAGTTGTCCGAAGACCAGATTGTCGAGGCGCTGGAGCTTGCACACAAGGCGATCATCAAGCTGTGCGACGCGCAGCTTGAGCTGGTCAAGAAGGCCGGCGTCAAGCCCAAGGAATTCAAGGCCCCGGAAGGTCCGCCCGAAGCCCTGGTCAAGGAAATCAAGGCCAAGCACTGGAACGAGTTCCTGGAGAAAATCCGCATCAAGGCCAAGCACGAGCGCAGCAACGCACTCAGCGAGCTCAAGAAAAAGGCCCTTGAAGCCTACGCCGTCGGCCCCGACGCCGACGACGCCGCCAAGCTGCGCTACAAGCACGCGGCACAGGTGGTCGGCGACTTCAAGTATGACGCCACCCGCCACATCATCCTGACCGAGAACAAGCGTATCGATGGCCGCAACCTTGATGAGGTCCGCGACATCACCATCGAGATGAGCCCGTTCCCGCGCAACCACGGCAGCGTGACGTTCACGCGCGGCGAAACGCAGGCATTTGTCACCTGCACGCTGGGCACCGCCCAGGACACCCAGTTGATTGACGGCCTGCGCGAAAGCCGCGAAGAATCTTTCCTGCTGCACTACAACTTCCCGCCCTTCTGCACCGGCGAAGCCAAGCCCATCCGCGGCACCAGCCGCCGCGAACTGGGACACGGCGCACTGGCTGAGCGCAGCATCCGGGGGATGCTCCCGAAAGAGAATGAGTTCCCTTACACCATCCGCATTGTCAGCGACATCCTGGAAAGTAACGGCAGCTCCAGCATGGCATCCGTCTGCGGCGCCACGCTGGCGGCATTCGACGCGGGCGTGCCGCTCAAGAAGGCCGTCGCGGGCGTTGCCATGGGCCTGGTAAGCGAAGGCGACAAGCACGCCGTGCTGACTGACATCCTGGGCGATGAAGACCACGTCGGCGACATGGATTTCAAAGTCTGCGGCACGGCCGACGGCATTACTGCCCTGCAGATGGACATCAAGGTCAAGAACCTGACCGCCGACCTGATGCGCAAGGCGCTGGCGCAGGCCAAGGCAGCGCGGCTGCACATCCTGGGCAAGATGCATGAGGCGATGCCCGCGCCGCGGCCGCAGATCAGCAAGTGGGCGCCGCGCTTTGAGATCATCAAGATTGACCAGGAGCTGATCGGCTCGGTGATCGGGCCGGGCGGCAAGGTGATCCGCGGCATGCAGGACGAGTTCAAGACCACCATCACCGTTGAAGAAGACGGCACGATCAAGATTTTCGGTGAAGACGGCGTAAAGGTGCTGGCCAACAAGGAGCGCATCCGCCTGATGACCGAAAAGCCCGAGATCGGCCAGCGCTTCAAGGGCAAGGTCGGCAGCATGCGCGAGTTCGGGGCGTTCGTTGAATTCAACGGCGCGCTGGAAGCGCTGATCCACGTCAGCGAGCTCAGCGACGGCTACGTTGAGAAACCCGAAGACGTGGTGAAGGTCGGCGACGAAATCGAGTTCGAGGTCATCAACGTCGATCCCACCGGCAAGATCAAGGGCAGCCGCAAGGCCGTGCTGCTGAAAGACCGCGGCGAAGAGTACAAGGCGCCCGCGCCCCGTGCCGGCGGCCGTGACCGCGGACGCGGCGGCGACCGTGGCGGCAGGGGCGGCGGCCGGGACCGCGAGCGCGGCCCACGCCGTGAGCGCGCCCCCCGCGAGTAAGGAGCAATGCAGAGAGGGCGGTTCAGTTTGAACGGTTCAACAAAGGGGCGGCCACCGGTGGCCGCCCCTTCTGCGCCTGCAAACATCCGTGCCGACTTACCGCATGCCGCCCGTGCTCATCTGCAGCAACGGGATGATCACCGCCGCCACGATGCCGCCCACCACCACGGCCATGAACACGATCATGATCGGCTCAATCAACCCGGTCATGCGCTGGATGCTGATATCTACTTCTTCGTCGTAGGCCACAGCCACCCGCTCAAGCAGTTGCTCAAGCTCGCCGGTCTGCTCGCCGACTGCGATCATGTAGCCCACTACCGGCGGAAACACGCCCGACTTCTTGATCGGCGTTGAGATGTCCGTGCCCTCGATGATGCTGTCGTGCACGCCCTGGATTACCTCCTGCAGCGCGCGGTTGCCGACAATCTTTCGCACGATGCGCAGCGCCTCAAGGGCCGGCATGCCTGAGCGCAGCAGCACGGCAAACGTGATGGCAAAACGGCTGACGGCGGTCTTGCGCAGCAGGTCGCCCACCAGCGGCATCTTCAGCTTGGCGGTGTCCCACTTGAGCTTGAAGCTGTCGCGCTGCAGCGCCCCTTGCAGAAAGAACATGCCGACCAGCGGGCCCTTCAGCAGGATTTCCCAGTACGTGGACATGAAGGCGCTGATCGTGACCAGTATCTGGGTCGGCAGCGGCAGCGGAATCTTTTGCGCGATCAGGATTTCCGTGATCTTGGGTACCACGAACGTCATCAGGGCGGCGACCACGAGCACGCTGATCGTCAACATGATGATCGGGTACATCATTGCGTTGATTACTTTGTTGCGCAGCTTGTTCTGGTTGGCCAGGTACTCGGCGATGCGCGACAGCACTTCGTCAAGCCGGCCCGAGGCCTGGCCCGCACGCACCATGTTGATGTACAGGCTGTTGAAGTAGCCGGGGCAGGTTTCCAGCGCGTTGGCAAAGTCGGTGCCCTGGGTGATTTGCTCGCGGAGGTGGCGCAGCGTCTTGCTCATGCCCGGGCTTTCCGCCTGCTCAATGCACGCGGTCAGCGCCTGCGCCAGCGGTATGCCGCTGTGGATCAGCGTGGCAAGCTGGCGGGTAAACGCACTGACTTCGCGCAGGCTTTGCACCTTGTCGTTGCCCTCGTCGGCGCCGGTGTCTTTCATCTTGGCGATGCTGATCATGCACATGCCCGCCAAGCCGCCATAGATCAGCGCCAACAGGCCCATGACGTAGTTGCTTTCGGTCACCAGGTTGTAGAAGGGCAGGGCCGCCTCAATGCCCGCAAAGATCGCGGTGACGAACAGCGCCCAGGTCTTGCCCTTCAGGATCATCCACCCGAACAGGCCTGCCGCAATCGCGGACGCAATCTTGACCGCGACGTCGATGCCGGTCAGGCCGGCTTCCAGGGCTTCGCCGGCAACCGCGACCTCGGGTTGGCTGCGCCAACGCAGCACTAGGTGCAACAGCATCACGCCGGCGGAGATGATGGCGAGCGTGCCGGTGTAAGTGACAATCTGGGGCAACTCAGATGAAACAACGACTTTCTTCTGGCCGAGCTCGTCTTTCACGACCTCGCGCTTGGCCATACTGCCGCGAACTTCCTTGATATCGGTGACGTAGATCTTCTGGTGGCGCAGCTTTTCCCGGGCGTCGCGGGCGGTTTCAGCGTCAATGACGCCGCTTGCGGCTCTGCCTTTTGCGTTTAGCGCTTTGTATTCAAAGACGGGCAAGGCCGGTCCCGGGCTGCAAGTTCTTGGTTTCAGGGAAGGGGCCTGTCCCCTTCAATGGCAGGTGCCAGGCCACGGGTTGCCGGTTTCAGGCGCTGTACCCACCTGAAACCGCTACCAGAAACCTGAAACCTGCCTATCTAACGCACAGGCTGCCTTACAGTTGAACACATTTCCACGGGCGTTCGGCATTGTCTGCCCCTTGTTCATGGAATAGACTTGGGGCAGTCTCTGTCACACACGAGAAATGCACCACGCCGGGGGAACCGGCAAAAAGGAGCCGCCATGCCTGCGCCCAACCAGCCCGGCAGCAACCCCTATCTGCGCCAACCCAGCGGCGCCCAACCGGCCACACAGCAAGGCGGATGGGAAGGCGGCGGGTGGGAAGGCGGTGAAGCCGCCCCTGAACCGCACGCGCCCCGCTACGCTGACCAGGGCGGCAACGCCTTTGCCACCTCAGGGCTGATGAACCAGTTGCTGGAAATCGCCGAAAGCGAAGACGCGTCCGACCTTCACCTGTGCGCGGGCGCCCCGCCGGTGCTTCGCATCCACGGTCGCCTCGTTCCTGTCGAAGCCAAGGTGCTGACGCCCGATGACACCGAAGCTGCCCTGCGCATCATTCTGTCCGACCGCGACATGGAACGCTTTTACGAGCACCGCGCGATCGACTGCACGCACACCTCGCCCGACGGGAAAAGCCGCTTTCGTGTCAGCGCGTATGTCCAGCGCGGCGCCGTGACCGTCGTCTATCGGCGCATCCCCAGCGACGTCAAGCCATTCAACAGCCTGGGCCTGCCGCCCGCGGCGGGCAAGCTGCATACGCTGAAAGACGGCATGATCCTGTGCGTCGGCCCCACGGGCTGCGGCAAGAGCACCACGCTGGCCACGATCATTGACCAGATTAACGAAAACTACAACTACAACATCATCACCATCGAAGACCCGATTGAGTTTGTGCACCGCCACAAGCGCAGCCTTGTCAACCAGCGTGAGCTGTACAGCGACACCAACACCTTCCGTGACGCGCTGCACTTTGCGCTGCGTGAAGACCCCAACGTCATCATGGTCGGCGAAATGCGCGACCTTGAAACCATGCGCACCGCCATCACCGCCGCTGAAACCGGCCACTTGGTGCTGAGCACGCTGCACGCCATCGACTGCATTGCCACCATCGACCGCATGTGCGCCATGTTCCCCACTGAGGAACAGGAATACGTGCGCATGCAGCTTTCGATGGTGCTGCGCGCCGTGATTGCGCAGCGGCTGATGCCCACGAAAAACGAAGACCGCCGCGTGATGGTCGCCGAGTTCATGATCGTCACGCCCGGCATTGCCAACATGATTCGACAGGGCCAGCAGGCCCTGATCTACCAGGCCATCGAAACTGGCGCGCAGCACGGCATGATCAGCTTCGACAAGGCGCTGGTGAACATGGCGCGCAAGGGCCTGATCGACCCGGACCTCGCCATTCGCCAGGCCCGCCACCAGAAGGGCGTGGCCGATGCGCTGGGCAAGGGCGCCTCGCTCAAGACCTGAGATGTCACCCCGAAAGCCCCCGACGCCCGTCGGGGGCACTTTTTTGTCTGCCGCGGCTGTGACCTTGGCCGCGGGGTTTTTGCTTACGGGCTTATGCTTTGCCCGCTATCTTGCGCGCGGAGACCATGATGAACATCCCCGCCTTTGCCGACCTTACCGCCGAAAAACCGACCTACGAAGCCGCCCAGGCCGAAATGGCCGCCGTTCACGCCGCCTTCGACAACGCGCCCGACGCGGCCGGCCAGATTGCGGCTGTGAAGCGCTGGAACGAGATGCGCCGCAAACACCGCACCTGGAGCAGCCTTGTCGGCCTGCGCTTCAACCAGGACACCCGCAACCCCCAGTACAAAGCGGATCGCGACTACCGCGACGCCCTTGAGCCCAAGCTCACGAACCTGAACAACGACCTCAAGAAGAAAGTGCTCGCCAGCCAGCACCGCGACGCCCTGCTGAAAGCGCTCGGCTCGCAGGCCTTTGCCCTTTGGGACTTTGACGCCCGTGCCCACAGCCCAGCCATTGAACCTGAAGAAGTGAAGATCAGCCGCCTGGGCGCCCAGTACACCGAGTTGCAGGCCGCCGCCATCTTCGACTTCAAGGGCGAGAAGCTGAACATGCCCGCGCTGGGCAAGTACTACACCGACCTTGACCGTAACACCCGCCATGAGGCGCGCAAACTGCAGTTCGGCTGGTATGCCAGCCAAAGGCCGAAGCTGGATGCGATTTTTGACGAGCTGGTCAAGCTGCGCCACGAAAGCGCCCGCAAGCTGGGCCTGCGCAGTTTCATTGAGCTCGGCTACCTGCGCATGCACCGCATTGACTACGGCCTTGAAGACATCAAGCGCCTGCGCAAGCAGGTGATCGACGAAGTCGTGCCCCTGTGCATGCAACTGGCAAAGCAGCAGGCGGCCACGCTGGGCGTTGACAAGGCCATGTACTGGGACGACGGCATCCACGACGCCAAGGGCAGCCCGCGCCCCCACGGCGACTATGACTGGATGGTCAAGCGCGCGCAGGAGATGTTCGACGACATCGGCCACGGCCTGGGCGACTTCTTCCGCCTGATGAATGAAAAGGGCCTGCTGGACCTGAAATCACGCGAAGGCAAGGCCGGCGGCGGCTTTTGTACCAGCTTTCCGGTCTATGGCGTGCCGTTTGTGTTTGCCAACTTCAACGGCAGCAAGGGCGACGTGGAAGTCTTTACGCACGAGATGGGCCACGCCTTCCAAAACTGGAGCTCACGCCACCACGAGCTGCCCGACTACCACTGGCCCACCTACGAAAGCGCCGAGATCCACAGCATGAGCCTTGAGTTCATCACCTGGCCGTGGATGGAAAAGTTCTTTGAGCAGGACGCCGACCGCTTTCGGCGCGCGCACCTGATCGGCAGCCTGTTCTTTATCCCCTACGGCACAGCAGTCGATCACTTTCAACACATGGTGTATGAGCGGCCCGACGCGACGGCACAGCAGCGCTTTGAAATGTGGCGCGAGTGCGAGCGCACGTACCTGCCCTGGCGCGACTACGGCGATTTGCCCCACGCGAGCGAAGGCGGGTTCTGGCAGGTGCAGCGGCATATCTACCTCAGCCCGTTCTATTACATCGATTACGTGCTGGCCCAGTTGTGCGCATTGCAGTTCTGGGTACGAGTCAATGAAAACCGCGACCAGGCCATGCAGGACTACGCGGCCCTGTGCAAACGCGGCGGAGAGGCCCCGTTTCAAGAGCTGGCAAAGTCGGCAGGCTTAAAGAGCCCCTTTGAACAAGGCGCCCTGACCAGAATCATCCAGCAAGCCAAAGACTGGCTGAAGTCCCAATCCAGCCCGTAAGCGGTGAAACCACGCATAGCAAGAAACAAGAGCCCGGAGCGCCAGCGACGGGTCAGGACTCACCACAGAGCCCCAGAGAACCCGGAGCACTGCAACCGCAGTCCACAGACAAGCGCGTGTCTGGCACGGGCATCCCGCCCGTGCCACCGGTTCAAAACTGGGCCGCTTGCGTGATGGCTTGCTTGATCCATGCCGGCTGCGGCAGGATTTCGGGCTCGAGGATCGTGCTGAAAGGTACCGGGCTGAAGCGGGCGCCTACTCTTTGCACCGGGGCGTCTAAGTACTCAAAGGCCTTGTTGGCGATCAGGGCAGCGACCTCTCCGCCGAAGCCTCCGAACTCGGGGCCTTCGTGGGCGATCACCACCCGGCCGGTCTTCTTTACCCACTCGATGATCGTTTCTTCGTCCAGGGGCACGAGGCTGCGCAGGTCGATGACGGCGACACTGATGTTCGACGTACGGTGTTCGGCGTTCGGTGTTGAACCGCCGGTGTCGGTGCTTCTTACAAACTCGGGGCTGCGGCGCTCGGGACCGGTGTATGCCGTTTGATCGGTACCCCCGTCGCTCGCGCTCCGGGCTCCTGTTTCCTGGGTCGAAAGTTCTTCGGCGGCTTTCAGTGCCATCATCAGCGCGTTGCCGTATGAAAAAACGACAACGTCTGTGCCTTGCCGCCTTACGCGGGCCTTGCCGAAGGGGACTTCAAAATCTTCCGGTATGTGGCAGCGGGTGCGCGGGTCGTTGTACAGCCCCTTGGGCTCCATGAACAACGTGGGGCCCTGCGACTTCATGGCTGTGCGCACCAGGCCGTAGGCGTCGTCGGCAAAGGCCGGATAGACAATGCGCACGCCGGGGATGTTGGCCAGCGAGCCCTCAATCGTCTGGCTGTGGTATAGCCCGCCGCCGATGTAGCCGCCGGACGCAAGCCGTATCAGCACGTTGGGCGTAAACTGGCCCCTTGTGCGGTAGTAGTCGTGGCTGCACTCAAGGTACTGGTCCATGGCAGGCCAGAAGTAGTCGGCGAATTCGGCGCCTTCAACGACCACGCGAATTTTGGGGTCAAAGCGGCTCATGCCGTTGGCTGTGCCAAGGATGTAATTCTCGGCAATGGGGCCATTGAACACCCGCGCCGGGCCGAACTCGGCTTGCATGCCCTTGGTGACGAGAAAGATGCCCTCTTTCTCTTTGTTGGCGATGTCCTGGCCCCACAGAAAGGTGTCGGGGTTGTCGCGGAACTCGCGGCGCAGCGCCGCGTTGATGCCCTGTCGCAGCGTTAGGCCGCGGCCCTTGGTGTCTTCGGGGTGGGCGACGTACTTGACGCCTTCGGCGTCGCCATGGGGCTTCTGTTCAGGCGGCTCATAGGCCGGCGGAAAGATGAACTCTAGTGCGGTCGTGGGGTCGGGTTTGGGGGCTTGCTCGCCGTGTTTGCGGGCGTCTTCGAACTCGGCCTTGGCGGCTTGCTCAACTTCGGCCAGTTCGGTTTCGCTGACGCCTTCGTCGATCAACCACTTGCGGAAGATCGGCAGGGGGTCTTTGGCGCGGGCTTCCGCCAGTTCCTTGTCGTCGCGGTACAGGTGGTGGGCGTCGCTGTTACTGTGGCTGCCGATGCGCACGCAGTAGGCATAGACGATGGCCGGGCCTTGGAAGGCAGCCGCATAGTCGGCGGCTTCCTGCATGGCCTTGAAACAAGCCAGCGTGTCGGTGCCGTCAACTTGCCAGATCTTCACGCCGTCAATGCCGGCGAAATTCTGCGCAAGGCAGGCGTTGGCGGCCTGGTCGCGTTTGGGCACGCTTATGCCATAGCCGTTGTCCTGCATGACGGTGACGACGGGCGTGCGCTCTTTGCTGATGCCGTTGAGGGCTTCGTACACGTAGCCTTCGGCTGCGCTGGATTCGCCAAAGCTGCAAAAAACGATAGCGTCGCTTTTGTAGTACTTGATCGCGCGGGCCAGCCCGGCGGCGTGTTGAATGTGGTTGCTGACGCAACTGCTCACGTTCTGGATGCCGATGCTTTGCTTGGCGAAGTGGTTGCTCATGTGGCGGCCGCCGCCGGCGACGTCGGCGTCGCGGGACAGGCCGTTGAGTATCACCTCGCGGGCGGTGATGCCGCCCGCCAGCGCGGTGGTCAAATCGCGGTAGTACGGAAACAGAAAGTCCTTGCCCGGCCGGAACGTACAGCCAAGCGCAAGCTGGATGGCGTCGTGGCCGGCGTTGGGGGCGTGGTAGCTCCAGCCCATGGCTTTGCGCAGGAAGTTGGGCGCTTCGTCGTCGATCAGGCGCCCAAGCACCATCAGGTGATAAGCGCGGGCATGGCCCGGGTAGTTGGGTGGCGTGGCGCGTTTGGCGGGTGATTTAGTCTTGCCCATCGTGGACCCTGCGGCGGTGCATGGATTGTGAATTACGGCCCAAAGCCGTACCGAACCGTACTTTGTACCAAAGGCCCTGCGTTTGCGCGATGATTCCACAAGGGGGCGGGCAAGGGTGCAAGGGCCGGTGGACAACGGCGCGGGCAAGGCTATCTTCGGCGCCGGAGGTGCAACATGCTGGCTGAGACGGGTGGAGTGCTGGGCTTTTTCGCGGGCGCGGCAATTTTGCTGATGACGATTCCGCTGGCGACAATGGGCGGCGGCATCGGCCTGTTGCTGGGCTGGCCGATCATCGGCTTTCTGCTTGCGCCGTTCATCAAGGTCGCCAGCGCCAATGATGACGATGAGGACGAAGACGAGTAGTCCGCATTGCAAACTCAACAAAGCCGTGCGCTCACGCGCACGGTTCTTGTTTAAACCGCTAAGGATCACCAAGAGGGGAAGACCTTCGCGGTGCTTAGCGGCCCTTCGCGGTTCACCAAACAGCCTTCGCGCCGGACTTTCGTCCGGCGCGAAGGCTGGTGCCGGGGGAGGGACTTGAACCCTCACGCCCACTGAAGGACTGCGGATTTTGAATCCGCCGCGTCTGCCAATTCCGCCACCCCGGCGCGGGCGCAATCATAACGAAATCGCGTTGCGGTCAATGGGCGGTCAGTAGTCCACTTTGCGGCGGGCGGCCTTCTTGGCGCTGTGCGCTTCGCGGTGTTTGCGGCGGCGTGCCAGTGCCGACTTGCCGGGTTTGCTTTTCTTGCGCACTTTGGGCGGCTTGGCGACGGCCGCCAGCATAGCCTTCAACCGTTCAAGGCAGATTTCACGGTTGCGGTGCTGGCTGCGGGTTTCGTCGCAGTCGATGACAATTTCTCCGTCTTCGTTGATGCGGTTGCGGTACGCGGCCGCAAAGCGCGCCTTGACATCGTCGGGCACGCCCGGGCTGGCGGCGACGTGCCAGCGCATTTGCACGCGCGACTCGGTCTTGTTTACGTGCTGGCCGCCGGGGCCGCCGCTGCGGGCGGTCTTGAACGCAAGCTCATGCTCGGCAATCAAAATGTTGGGCAGCACGCGAATCATGATTCAAGGTTAACGCCGCCCGGTTTCGCGGTACACTCCACGCATGGACCCAGCCACCATGATTTCGGTTATCGTCGGCGCGATCGTCGGCATTCTGGCTGGTCGGGCAACCCGCCGCCCTGACTTTGAGCTGGTAGAGGTGCAGGTACTGGACGACCGGCTGTATGTACTGGGTCGGCGCGGACGCAAGGGCATTGCCGCGATCGGCAGCGTGACCACTTGGCGCGATATGGACGGCGAACTCATTGATAACCGCGCGACCATCGAGTGGCTCTATGCGCTTTGGCTGGCGCACAAAAGGGGCCTGGCTCCGCGCGACGGTGCCTGACCCCTTTTGCCTGCGTCCAGTTCCAGAACTACTTGCCGCCGCGCCAGGTGGCTTCGCGCTTGTCGTTCAGGAAAATCAACTCGGGCGTGCCGTCCGCGCCCAGCATCGAGCGCAGCCGCAGTTTTTCGGCCTTGGTCAGCGCCGCCACCGGGCGGCCGTCGCCCAGCACTGCGTTCAGAAGTTCGCCGTCGCCCGCGTTCAGCTGAATGGCCGTCTGGTCGTTGCGGGCATAGGTGACCAGCTTGTTCTTGCCGTCAGGCGAGGTCAGCATCAGTGTGCTTGCACCCGCGGGGTCGCCCAGCAGCGTTGCGCTGTTTTCGCCCTTGGGGCCCAGCAGGGCGAACAGCGTTTCACCGCTGGACTTCACGCTGGTGATGTTGCGGTTGCTGCCCTTCTTGTCGGCGAACGCCTGCATAACTTCGCCTTGGTTGTCCTGCCCCACGAGGTACCGGATCGTGCCCGCGTCGTCCAGCAGTGTCACAAATGCCTTCTTGCCGCCGGCCGCCACCTGCACGCGCACCTTGCCGTTGCCGTCAAGCAGGCTGATGCGTCCGCCGCCGTCACTATCGATGTCCAGCAGCCCGACCTCTTTTCCGTTCTTGCCGACAAGCCGGAACTCGCTGCCGCGCACGATGCCCGGCGCCTCCTGCGCGCTGACCGGCGTCGCCGGCTGCATCACAAGGTTGGCGGCAAATCCGCCGGTAAGCGCCATCACACCCGTGAATGCAAGGCCCGCGAAGTATTGAAACGTCGTCATGTTATCCCTTTGTGTTTTGAACTGGCCCGAACGCACGATGATAGCGGGTGGGCCGCGACGGAACAGGGCCTTTGCAGCCCCTTGCGCTGCGGGCCCAGCCAAGCTTGTGTGAAGGCATGAGCGACAAGGCAATCACTTCGCGGCTGGCGGTGGCGCTTGACGCCACGTTTGACGCAGGCAAGGCGGTGGCCGAGTATTACTTCGGCATGGGCATTGATGTGGTCTGGAAGGGTGACGGCAGCCCGGTAACGCAGGCTGACGAGCGCGCGGAGAAAATCCTGCGCCAGCGCCTCAGTGCGGTGTTTCCGGACGACGCGATCGTCGGCGAAGAACACGAAGACGAACACGGGACCAGCGGCTTTAAATGGATCATTGACCCGTTGGACGGCACCGAGGCGTTTATCCGCAAAGTGCCGATCTTCGGCACGCTGGTCGGCCTTGAGCACGACGGCCGCATGGTGGCGGGCATCTGCTTCATGCCTGCGCAGCGCGAGTTCGCGTGGGCCAGCAAGGGCGGCGGCTGCTGGTGGGTACAGGACACGACCCATGCCTACGACGTTGAGACGCTGCGTGAGCGCGCCATCCGCGCGCAGGTAAGCCCGATCAGCGACCTTAAACGCGCCATGATCACAACCACCGGCCAGGGCGCGTTTCACCGTGCGGGCAAAGTCGAGGAGTTTCTGCGGCTGCGCGGCGCCACGCGCAAGGACCGCGGCTTCGGCCATTGCTGGGGCCACCTGCTGGTGGCAACCGGCCGCATGGAAATCAGCATCGAGCCCAAGATCCGCGAGTGGGACATCGCGCCGTTTGCCGCCATGCTGCCTGAAGCGGGCGGCATGCTGACCGACTTCGCGGGCGAGCCCACCGTGTACAGCGGCAACGCCGTGTGCAGCAATCGCGTGCTGCATGAGGCGGCTATCAAGGCGATCCGCGGCGCATAGGCCGGCCCGCCTTCCCATCGCGGCGAAGATTGCCTATCCTTTAACCCATGTTCCGGCAGGACCGATCTGTTGAAACCTTGCTGGCCAAGCCGATGCCGGAGCGCTACCGGCTGGCAGGGGCATTGATCAAGCGCGTGCTGGGCAGCCTGGACGGCGCCCCCGGCGACGCCGCCCGCGCCCACAGCCTGATTGACCCGGTGCAGGCCGCGCTGGACGACCCCAGCGACATTGAAGCGCTGGATGACGCCGTTGAGCGCTGCGTTGACGCGCTGACGGTGGACCCTTGCTACGGGCCCGCGCTGCTGCTAGCTGGCCGCGCGCTGATGCTGTACGGCTTCATTGACGACTGGACGTGGCACCCGCGGCCGCTGCGCGACGCGCGACGCCTGTTGGCCCGGGCCCGTGAGCTTGCGCCGGACGACCCCGCCGTGGTCGAGGCCGAGTTGCTGTGCGAGCTGTACGCGCGCCGCCTTGAACAGGCGGGTGACCTGCTGAACGACATACGCACCAGCGAACACTTCGCGCACACATGGGCGTGGGGCTGCGCCATACGCGCGGCGCTGGCTGGCAACTGGAAAAGCGCCGAGGAACATTTTGCGGCAGCCGCCAAGTCGGCGCCCGACCTTGAGCGCAAAAGCTGGGCGCTGGTCTATCTGGGTGAAGCGTTTGCACGGCAGGGCAACTTGCCCATGGCGGACGCGCGCATGGCCGAAGGCGTGCTGGCAGGCAAGCCGCACCGCCGCCGCCTGCACCTGTGGAGCAAGGTGAAGTACCAGCGCGGCCGGTACGATGATGCCTTTGAGCTGAACCGCCGCAGCCTTACATTCGGGCCGTTTGAGGCGGGCCAGTTATGGAGGCAGGAACTGTTGGTGTATTTCCGCAGGCTCGGGTTCGTGCCAAAGGCCGGGTTTTCGCTGGACGAGGAAAAGAAAGCGGGCGTTGACGGGCCCTTCCGCATGGTGGGCGAATCGCGCGCCGACACCGGCGATATCGACGACCACCAGGAAGACGACGAAGAGTTTGTGCCGCTGTTTCGCGCCAACCTGTTCCTTGAAGGCGAGCACCTGCCCGTCGTCAGCGAAGTGGCCGACCCTTCCGCCAGTTTCGAGGGCCGCGCCAAGCTGACCGCACGCGTGCTGGAAGCCAAGACATTCGAAAAACGCCCGCTGCAACCCGGCGAGCGCTTCAAGCCCGGCCAATACATCATGACCGACGAAAGCGCAGGCACGGTGTTTCATGTACTGCTGATGAAGCGCCACAACCTGCACAACCCGTACCTCGACCTGCCGGAAGACGCGCGCACCGTGTTCGACTTTGACAAGGCATCGTTGCAGCGCTTTGAAAACGCACCCTGGGACGTGCGGCTGATGCTGGCAGACCACGGCTTTGACCCGCTGCGCGGCGTGCTGGCTGCGTGCAAGCTGGTCGATGCGTTTCTGCGTTTCGCCGGTGGCGTAGGCGTTGACCTTGAAACCGGCATGGCGATCCGCGCCGGCGAGTGGCGCAACGAAGGCCCGCAGGGCTTTGACATACGCAAGCACGTGGCGGTGCGTGCCGTTGAACAGGGCAGGGGTCGGTACTGGGTCCGCACTTACGGCCTGTGCAAGTTCAAGCGCGCCGAGCTTGAGGTGTGTGAACTGCCGCTTGAACTGGTTGAGCCAGCGCGCAACCTGCTGATGCAAGCCGCTGAGCAGGCGGCCTACGGCGCCATCTACCGCGAAGGCGACATGGTGGGCGCGCCAAGGCAGCCGATGACGCTGGTGCCAAGCCGCCGCGTAAGCGAAGACAACACGCGCGAAGTGCTTGAACTTGTAGATGTAGTCGCCGGCAAAGAGCCCGTAACCAGCGGGGCAGCCAAAGGGATCGAAGCAATGCTGGCAAGGAAGTAGTTGGCCCGTTCCGTGTAATGAGTTGAAGACTGCGCACCGGCAACTCGGAACCCGGGACTCAGAACCCAAGAAGCCATGTCCAACCCCGACCTCGAAGACTACGTGCATGCCCGCATCCTCGAAGCCGAGTTTGCGCTTGAGCCGGTGCACGGATACCTCGAGCTTGACCCGGGCAAGCTGATTCCAGGCGAGCGCACACAGGCCGAGGCCTTTCTGGCCAATGCGCCTTCACTGTACGGCTATGAACGCGATACCGAACGCATTTACCTCACGCTTGATATCGCCGTGTCGGCGATCCAGGCCGATCCCACATTCGGGGGCGGTTACGGACTTGCCGCCGCCTGCGTGTACCGCCTGGGCGTGCAGGACACCGACATTTACGACTCGCGTGCGCTGACCACGGCCATCCCCTGGGCGTTTCGCGCCATCACCGTCGATCCCCAGTGGCAGGACGGGTGGGAAGTCTATCTGCAACTGCACTGCTTCAAGGGCGACTTCGGCACAGCTGAAAGGGCACTGGGCGAGATCTTCCGGCGCTTCGGCGAAAACGACCTGTACGCGCGCGGGGCCTTCCTGTACTTCCGACTTAAGGGTGATCCCGCCCAGGCTCTGAACTGGGGCGCACTGGCCTGGCAGACCGAGTGGGACTCGCAGCGGCTGGTGCAGACGCTGTTTGCGCTGGGCCAGCTTTATCGCGACGTGCAGATGCCCGCCAAGGCGTTGGACGCCTACCGCGTAATCACAGAACGCGACCACCAGAATGTCTGGGCATTTCATTACGCATCGGAGTGCGCTGCCGAGCTGGGGGATTTCGCCTACGCCCTTGAAATGAACGAGCACGCAGTGCGCTTGGGGCAGATGCACGTGTTTCGCGCCTACCGTGAAGAGCTGAAAAAGCTCGCCGGACGCGCCAAGATGACGCGCGGGCGCATCACAACCACCAACATTCCCAAGCCGGTTGTGCCGGCGCCGCCGCCCGCCGGAACCAAAGTTGTGGCCGCGCCCCCGCCCGCAACCGGCAAGGTGGTGGCAGCACCACCGTCGGCATCGGGCAGGGTTGTGGCTGCGCCGCCAGTCGCCAAGCCATCCAAGGCTTCGCAGCGGCACACCGCGCCGCCGCCCGGCCCTGAAGACCCGACGCGCATGGTGCCCAAACTGCCGCCCAAGCCTTCCACGCAGGTGGTTGCTGCGCCGCCGCCGGCAAAACCCGCCGCGCCGAAGATACCGGGCCGGCAGGCTCCCACACGCAAGCCAAAAAAATAACGCGGACACAAAGTCCGCGCCGGTGAAAGTCTGCCCGTTCAGTTGGCTTTGGGTTCCTGCTCTTCGTAGATGAACTTAATCATCTCGATTTCAGACTGGAAGCCCTTGCGGAAGATGTACGTGAACTCGTCCATCACGCGCCGGATCAGGAAAGTGCCAAGCTCGTTTTTCTTGCTGCGCGTGAACTCTTTCAGCAGTTCTTCGCGAGTGATGTCGCCGACATCGTAGTCGTTGGCTGTGTCGGCGATGGTTACTTTCACGCGGGTGGGGTCGATGTCGATCAGGAGTCGAAGGTTGCCGGTTGCCCCGTGCTCTTTGGCGTGAAGGATGATGCTGCTGCAAGCTTCGTCAATCGCGATGACAACCTGGCGGGTGATGCGCGTACCAAGGTTGCCTTCAGCCAGCACCTCACGCACGAAGTCACGCAGCGGCGCCAACGACCGGGTGTCGATGGTGACGTCGAGTTCGCGACGAGTGGTCTGGATCATGGTGCTTGCACTTTCCGATTTCGGTATGTGTGTTACGGCACACTTCCGAAAAGCGATCAGGAGAGGGTGCTAATTCTTAGACGCGCTTCAAGAGCAATTCCGGAATTCTAACTCACAATCCGCCTTCAATGCACATGTGCAAAGTTTACGTTTTAGACGTTTAGTAGCAAGCTCATTCTGCTGCTGCCAACCTGTCCGCCAGTTCAACAGCCATGGCCGAGCCCTGCATCCCACTTTCCCACCATTTCGCGGACAGCCACACGGGTTGAGGTAAATCACTCATCGCCATCCCAGCCCGCGCCAACGCTGACCTTAGCGTATTGGGGATGCGCCTTTGCGGCGACAGTTCGTGCTCAACTAGCACCAGAACGTCAGCGCGCTTCAGAGCTGGAAGGACGCTGGCCTTTATGCCCCGCGTGTGCTGGGGCCACAACAACACCACCCGGCCGTCAAAGTCCGCCACTGCGGCCGCCGAATTGCCCTCAATCACAAGCGTCTGATCCGGGTCAAAGTGCTTCATGGCGGCCTTGAGGGCATATTCGAACACATGTGGGGCAGCGCGCAGCCAAAGCACAGGCTTTGCGCCCGCCTTGGCCATGCGGTCGGTATCTTTGCCGGGGGTGCCCAGCACGGCTGGGTCAGTGACCAGTTCAAAGCCCGCCGGGGCAGGTTCACAGCCGTCGCAATTGTCGTCGCCATGCTCGTTGACGCCGTGGACGGGGCAGTGGCTCTCGCGGTGAAAGCGCGTGATCTTGAGCGCCTGCGCGCCGGGCAGCGCAGCCAGAATCGCGCAGGCCAACGCGGTTTTGCCCGTGTTTGCGGAGGGCCCGGCAATGATCAGGCGCTTTCCCATGCGGCAAGGGTAACACGCGGCGCCCCCGCCGGTATGCCCCGAAAACCGCAACCCGGCCGCATGCGGCCGGGTTGCGCAGGTGTGCCGGGTTCAGTCGCGGTCAGCCCGTTCAGCCATTTTCTCAAGCATCTCGCGAAGCATGTGCTTGAACTGTCGCATGGCCTCCGGGTCTTCCTGCAGGGCGCGCTCGAACTCTTTGAGCATGCGCAACTCGTTGACCGGGATGTCTTCTTCGGTGGTGCCCTCGCCCAGGATGTCGGCGATGCGGGCAAACGCGTTCACAAGCTCGGCCTCGGCCTCTTCAAAGAAGCCGTGATGAATGAACAACCGCAGCACATACGCGTGCTTGGCGCGCTCGTTGGGGCGCGCTAGCACGCCCTTCAGCAGCTTGTCGAACTGCTGCCACTGCCGGGCGTCAATCTGCTCGAACTTGTCGCCCAGCAATTTGCGCAGCTCAAACTTGATGGCATCCGCGCGGCCGTCGATCGCCCAGGCGTCCAGGGGCGCGGCTTCGCAGTCGCTGACGACCACGCCGTCACTGCCGATCACGGCGCACTGGCCGGTGCTCAGCACGACGTCGCCGACCACAGCGCCGCCGTAGCTGGGTTGCGCCATGTAGCCCTGCGGTGTGCTGCGCAGCGTAAGCCCGCCGCGGTCAACCTTCACGGGCGTCTTGTCCACGCGGCTGCTGACTTGTGAACGACCCCAACCTTCGAGGTAGATATCGCCGTCCATGGGCGCGACGTCGGGCAGGCCATCGGCGTCGGCGGTAATGCTGACCCGCGCGCCGGGCTTCAGCACGATCGAGCCCTCGCGCAGTTGCAGGGTGGCATGCGAGTCCGCGGGAGCGCGTACTTCAGCGGGCACCGAAATCTCGCCATCCAGCCGGCGCTCGCGCGTGACCTTGCCGGACGCGTCGCGAACTTCCATGTCGCCGCTGCTGACCGCCACGACCCGCGCTTTGGCAAACTCAACGACCGGGTCTTTCACCGGATCCTTGGGGGACTCCGCACCGCCGCCCCCCTTCGGACCGTGGATAGCAACCGCCGGCGTGGTATTGGGCGCGCCGGGATCATTGAAAACATACGCAGTTACCAGGGTGCCAAGCGTGAGCACCGCGGCCGCCGCCGCCACCCACGGCGTCCAGCGACGCGTGGGCAGCTGGATCACCGGGGCTTCCGCCGGCGCCTGCTCGGATTCAACGCCAGCCAGCACCTTGTCGCGGAAATCGGCGGGCAACTTGAAACTGTCCGCCAGCAGCGCGACGGTGCTGTGCAGCGTCTTCATGCGTGCGTGGAATGCGCGAAGCTCGGGGTCCGCCCTCATGGCGGACTCAAGGCGCTCGACCTCGGCGGGCGACAGTTCGCCATCGAGGTGGCGCGAGCACAGCAATTCAATTTCTTCGCGTGGTTCCATGTGGTTCAGGTTTCAGGGTCCAGCCCTGCCTCCTGTCAGCTGCTGTCCCTAGTCATTGCCCGGATCAAAATCTTTCAGTTTTTCTGCAAGTGCCTTCCTTGCACGCAGCAGGATCATGTGGACCGCCCCCTCGGATACCCCCAGCTCCTGCCCGATGGCTTTGCCGCGCTGTTTGTCGAAGTAGTGCATCATCAGCGCCGTGCGGTAGTTTTCCGGCAGGTCCTCAATGGCCTGGCGCACGGCATTGACCTGCTCGGCGCCGGCCATGGCTGTCAAAGCCTCTTTGTGGGGGGCATGGGCGCCCTGCAGCAGCTCCAGGTTGGCGATTTCCTTCTTGCGGCGGCGCAGCAGGTTGATGCCGATGCCGATGACCCAACTGCGGAAGCTTTCGGGTTTTTCCAGCCGGCCAAGCGTTGTAAATGCTGTAACGAAAGCATCTTGTGTAACTTCCTGCGCCCGGCCCGGGTCGCCGCACCGGGCAATCATTTGGCCGAACACGCCCTCCTGGTAACGCTCCATCAGCGCCGCGAAAGCATCACGGTCGCCGTTGCGCGCCTTGCCTACCAGCGCGGCGGTCTCAGGTTGTGACTCCGGCATGGGCGTATCTGGTCCCCGGAACTTGGCGTTGTTCACGCCTTCTAACAGACGTGCCGTGCTTGGCGAGTAGTAAAGATTTCTGCCCGATTCTACACTTGCCACATTCACTCATCTTGAGGTGCGCGCGTGCGTGCAAACAACTGGCTGGTCGCGGCGTTGGCCGTGGGTGTCCTCTTGTGCGGTTGCGGCAGTGACGAGTCGTCTTCGGGCGGGTCGTCGTCAGGCGACTCTTCTTGCGGGTCGCCAAGCGCGTCGGGCGGTAAGGGCACGGAGAACCTGTCCACCCAACAGGGCGGCAACCCCGACAGCGGGATCAAGATGACCGAGTCGATTGAAGGCACCGAAGTCGTGGCCGGCAAACGCTATGAAGGCGGCGAGCGCCTGAAGATCTCGCTGATGGGCCTGTCGTTCAAGGTGCCCCAGGGTAGCGCCGCCGGCTGGCCCGAGCGCTCAATCTGGATCGAGATGGGCAATCAGGAAGGCGAGTTTGCCATGATGATCCCGCACACGGGCATGACCCGCGCGCAGGGCCGCGAGGTGCTGGAAGCGCCGCTCAAGCTGCCGGGCCAGCAGGGCGAGGGCATACCGCCGCAGGGCGCCATCAAGGAAGAAGGCGACAATATGTGGCGCGCCTACGCCAACGACGGCGGCGCCATGGTGACCATGCTGGTGCTGGGCAAGCGCTGCACGGTAATGCTGGTCGGGCAGGGGCCGGGCTACACGGCGGAATCGGCCTTGACGTACATCAAAAAGGTGACCGACAGTTTTCAGTTTGCCGAGCCCAAGGTGACTGAACGCGGCAGCCGCTGGACCGGCGGCCTAAAGGGCAAGTGCCTGCACGTGTACAAGTACCGCAGCAGCAGCGGCGGCGGCAGCAGCATGTCGTGGGAGACCGACATCCAGTGGCACCTGGGCAGCGACGGCACCTACTACTACGCGTACAAATACACCGGCTCAGGCAGCGTCAGCGGCAGCAACCAGTACGGCGACGAAACTTACCGCGGCGGCACAGCCAGCGACAACAACAACGAACACGAGGGGCGCTGGCGCATTGAGCACACTCTGATCACCGACCTGCTGGTATTGACCGACACCAAGGGCAAGACACGCACCTGGGTGCTGCAGGACAGGGGCGGCAAGGTGTACGTGGACGACGACGAAGCGAGCGTAAGCGCCAGCAACCGTAAGCCCTAGTTGCCTGATGGCCCCGTCGCGTCGGCAATGCTGAGTTGCTATCCTGCGCGCGATGCAGCAAGCCGCCATTGCAAGCACGGATGCAACACCTGAGTCCACACCGGGCCTGCGCCTGCGCGTTGAAACGGGTGTCAGCCGTGTGCCTTCGCCGTGGGAGATGTACTCGCTGTTTCTGCTGGTCGGCGCGGCGATCTACATACCGCTTTCGTTTGTCACATCGTGGCTGCCACCGATCCATAGCCCGCTGCGCTATGTCGGGACCGCCTGCCCGTTTTGCGGCGGCACGCGCGCGGTGACGGCGCTGTTCGTCGGCAAACCGCTGCTGGCGTTGCAGTACAACCCGCTGGCGATACTTTTCCTGGTTGCGCTGCTGTGGGGCGCCTTCAGTTGGCTGGGCATGGTGCTGCCGTCGCGCCGGCGCGTGGTGCTGCTTGCGTCGCGCACTCAGCGGCGGCGCCTGTGGTACGCCTTTGTCGCGGTGTGCATTGCCAACTGGGCATACGTGCTGTGGTCAGGCATGTACGAAGTGCCGCTGGTGCTGTAAGCCGCTTGCGGTTGACCCTGCCTGTCTTCCTGAGTCCAATACCCGCCCATGGCTGAGTCTTACACCGTGCTTGCACTGAAATACCGCCCGCGTCGCTTTGCCGACCTGGTGGGCCAGCCGCACATTGTGGGTGCGCTCAGCAACGCGATTGCGACCAACCGTGTGGCGCACGCCTTTCTGCTTACGGGCTCGCGCGGCACGGGCAAAACCACGACCGCTCGCATTCTGGCCAGTGCCTTGAACTGTCCCAACCGCCAGGGGGCCGAGCCCTGCGGCGAGTGCCCAAGCTGCGTACAGATCGCGCAGGGCGAAGACCTTGACGTCATTGAAATGGACGCCGCCAGCAACAGCCGCGTGGATGACATTCGTGAGCGGCTGCAAACAGTCGAGACTCGCCCGGCTCGGGGACGCTACCGCGTGTTCATCATCGACGAAGTGCACATGCTGTCGACCAGTGCGTTCAACGCGCTGCTGAAGACGGTTGAAGAGCCGCCGCCGCACGTGAAGTTCATTCTTGCCACGACCAACCCCGAGAAGATCCCCGAGACAATTCTGTCGCGCTGCCAGCGCTACGACTTTCGGCGTGTCACAGTCAGCGAGATTGTCACGCGTCTTGAGCAAGTGTGCGCCAACGAAGGCGCAGAGCCCGGCCCCGGGCTGTTGCGCGCGGTCGCTGAACTGGTTGAAGGCGGCCTGCGCGACGCGTTGTCGCGCCTTGACCAGTTGTTCGCGTTCTGCGGCCTGAAGCCGACAGTCGAAGATGCCGAGCGCGTCTTCGGCCTGGTGTCGCGGCCAAGACTGCTCGAGTTGCTTGAGGCCTTGGGCAAGGGAGACTCAAAGTCAGGGATCCTGTTCACCGAGGAAGTGTTTGAATCAGGCAAGGACGTGGCCGAAGTGCTGGCCAGCTTAGTGTCGCTGACACGGTCGCTGTTGCTGGTTGCCGCCTCAGGTGGTGACGCAAAGGGCTTGGACGTGCCTGCCGATGAGGTTCCGCGGTTGACTGCAGTAGCGCAAACCTTCGGAATACATGGGCTTGTGTACGTTGCCGAGCTATTGACGGACTGCCGTAACCGCGTCCGACGGGCGGCTTTCCCGCGCGTGGTCGTGGAGACCACATTGGTCAAGCTGTCCTTGGTGGGCCGTCTGGAACCACTGCAAGAGTTGATGACAAGGCTCAATCATGCGGCAGACAGCAGCGAACCGAGAACTGAGTCACCACCGCCCGCAACTGAGCCCGGAAAGCGGCCTTTGAGCGAGCGCGAGCAGGCTGCGGTAAACGCACTTAAGCGCCAGTTCGGTGCACGATAGGCAAAATTGTCTGGCTGGTGATTCTGGTCTTGCGTATAGCTAACCAGTCATTTATATGTTTTGGCACTCCGGGAGTGACTCATGGCAGGTCTAGGCAATTTCAGCGAGTTGATGAAGCAGGCCCAGCGCATGCAGCGCGACATGGGCAAGGTCCAGGAAGAATTAAAAGAACGCTACGTCGAAGGTTCAGCCGGCGACGGCTTGATCAAGGTCATCTGCTCCGGCGCGGGCGAACTGGTGAAGATCGAGATTTCGGCAGACGCGGTCGATACCGACGATATGTCGCTGCTGGAGGACCTGGTCATTGCCGCCGTGAACGCCGGGCTGAAGAAAGCTGAAGAGCTGCGAAACGCCGAGATGTCCAAGGTAACCGGAGGCATGAATCTGCCAGGAATGTTTTAGCCCCGCCGGGAAGGACCGCCCATGGCGGTTCGTTCATGGTGGGGGCGGTTGGACCCCCTGAAAGGAACCGGGATGCACGCCACTGAGATGCTGAAAGACCTGCCACTGTTCAAAGGCCTGTCCGAAGACGCCTTGAACCAACTTGAAAACGCCGCCTCGCTCAAGCGTCTTGAGGAAAACGAGGCGTATATTGCCGCAGGGCAACCCCCGCGAGCCTTCTGCGTGGTCCTTTCAGGCCAGCTGAAGTTCTATCGCATCAACAAGGCCGGCAAAGAACAGGTGTTCGGGTACGCGCGTCCGCAGGACGTGTTCGGGCTGACCAGCCTGACCGACCCCCACAAGCCCGTGCCCGTCAACTGCATGGCACGCTCGACCACCGAAGTCGTTGAGATTGAGCTGCCCGTGATTCGCCAGTTGATGCACCGCGAGCCCACGCTGGCCGTCGCGATTCTCAAGGAACAGAGCAAGCGCTACGCGAACATGCTTGACCTTGTGGACCAGCTCAGCCTCAAGGACGCGCACAACCGCCTTGCCAAGTGGCTCGACAGCTGGATTGTCGATAACCACCCGGACAGTGGCGACAACGAAATGATGATCGTGCTGCCCTACACCCAGTCCGAGATCGCGGCGCAGATCGGCACCGTCCGTGAAGTCGTCAGCCGCGGCTTCTCGCGCATGGAAAAAGACGGCATCCTCAAGGCCAGCGGCAAGCGCGTGACCATCCTGTCGCGCAAGCGCCTGCGCCAGATGTCAGACGCATAGCCCAACGTGATCGCTCACGCACACCAGCCGGGGAAACCCGGCTGGTGTGCTTAACTCTTGATCGTTCGGGGCTTGACCAGCCAGCTCAGCGCCATGCCCGCCAGCATCGCCGCCAGGAACACGAACGCAAAGATCGTCGGCCGCCCCAGAATCGTGACCGCGGGCCCCGGGCACACGCCTGCCATGCCCCATCCGATGCCGAACAGGGCCGCGCCCGCGAACAACCGTGTGTCCAGCGGCGACGGGGGCGCGCCCGCCATCTTGCCGCCCAGCGCGGGCGTGCGCCGGCGCAGCACCCGCCACACGGGCAAGTACACGCCGATCGCCGACGCCATCACAAATGCCAGCGCAGGGTCCCAGTTTCCGAAAAAGTCCAGAAAGCCGATCACCTTGGCCGGCTGGGTCATGCCCGAGATGCCAAGGCCCAGCGCGAACAGAATGCCGCAC
The DNA here is from genome assembly GCA_019636195.1 of Planctomycetota bacterium. Lineage (GTDB taxonomy): Bacteria > Planctomycetota > UBA8742 > UBA2392 > UBA2392 > JADJRK01. The sequence continues at coordinate 154,729 of JAHBYA010000008.1, forward strand.
CCGAACGCGACGACGAGTTTCATGCCGCACCCGCCTCTCGCATGACCAGCACCGTAACAGCCGCCGTGGCCATAAAGACGATCGTGCCCACAAGGCCGCGCTTGCTCATACGCCCGATGCCGCACACGCCGTGGCCGCTGGTACAGCCGCCGCCTAAACGCGCGCCGAATCCGACCAGCACCCCTGCGGCAATCACCCACGGCAGCGCGCGCGGCGCTGACTCGGGCAATGCGCCGGGCATCGCCAGCGCCAGCACCACGCCGCCGGCAAGCAGGCCGATGATGAACGCGGCCTTCCAGCCAAGTTCATGCTTTTCCAGGCGCAGCACTCCTTCAAGGATGCCGCTTACGCCCGCAACCTTGCCGATCAGCGCCAACAGGCCGGCAGCCGCCAGCCCGATCATCGCCCCGCCCAACAGCGGCGGCCAGATTTCCTGCCATTGCATGGCCACTCCTTTCCGCGCATTCAAACGAACGCGGCCCGCAAACCAATCCCCGGAAAGGAAAGGAGCCGCCCAAAGGCGGCCCCTGTTCACATCCGCTCTACTTGTCGCACCACCATTTGCCGTCCTTCTTTACCAGCGTGACGGACTCGTCTTCTTCCTGTTCCGGGTCATCCTTGCTGGGCTTGATCTTCATCTTGCCCTTGCAGCCGGCCTTGTCGCCATCGATCTTGATGTCGGCTTCATTGAACGTCCACTTCAAGTACCCGCCGCCGTCCTTGATCTCCTTGAACTCAGCGCGGAACTTTTCCTCGACTGTCCTGTCCCCTTCTTTCTTCGCCAGATAGTCCTTGTCGTAGCACTTCAGAATCCGCTCGATGTCGCCTGCTTCAAAGGCCGCCGACATCTCCTTCAGCGTGCCGGCCGGCGTGCTCATGTCCGGGCCGCCGCCGCCGCTCCCGCCGCTACCGCCTCCGCCGCTGCTCTTGTTGTCGCCACCACCGCAAGCCGCCACAGCCAACAGAATCACGAATATGGCAAACACATTGAATGCCTTGGTCATACGCTCCCCTTTACTTTTGAGTGATCCAACCGCGGCATGATGACTATGCCCCACCGCCAAAGCAAAGCCCGGACAAGGTAGTCCGGGCTTCCTGGCTCCAAACTCACGCCGCCTAGAACATGCCGATGATGTTGCCCTGGGCGTCGATGTCGATGTTCTCGCCGCCGGGTTTTTTGCCCAAGCCCGGCATCGTCATCATGTCGCCGCACAGCATATAGACAAAACCCGCGCCCGCGCTCAGGCGCGCGTCCTTGATCGGCAGCGTGTAACCCTCCGGCGCGCCCAACAGGCTGGGGTCGTGGCTGAAGCTGTACTGTGTCTTGGCCATGCACACCGGCAGCTTGCCGAAGCCGGCTTCTTCGAAGCTCTTGATGCGCTTGCTGGCCTCGGCGCTGAAATCGACCCGGCCTGCGCCATAGATCTTCGTGGCGATGGCTTCGACCTTCTTCTTGATGGGCTGGTTGAGGTCATACGTGAACTGGAAGTTCTTGGGTTCGTCGCAGGCTTTCACCAGCGCGCGCGCGAACGCCGCACCGCCTTCGCCGCCCTTGGCAAACACTTCGCTGATCACACAGTCGTGGGCGCCCGCCGCCATGGCCGCCTTGCGCACCATCTCAAGTTCCTTCTCGGTCTCCGTCCCGAAGACGTTGATCGCCACCACCACCGGCAGGCCAAAGCCCACGCAGTTGCGCACGTGGCGTGTCAGGTTGGGCATGCCTGCTTCAAGCGACTTCAGGTCTTCCTTGACCAGCCCCTCGGGCAGGGGTTTGCCCGGCTTGACCTTGAAATTGCCGCTCTGGTTTTTCAGCGCGCGCACGGTCGCGACCAGGCCCACGGCGTCAGGCACCAGCCCGCCCTGGCGACACTTGATGTTGAAGAACTTTTCCGCGCCCATGTCGGCGCCGAAGCCGGACTCAGTGACAACGTAATCGGCAACCTTCAGCGCCACGCGGTCGGCGACGATGCTGCTGTTGCCGTGGGCGATGTTGGCGAAAGGCCCGGCATGCACAAACGCGAGGCTGCCGCCGATCGTCTGCAGGATGTTCGGTTTAATCGCGTCGCGCATGATCGCGGTCATGGCGCCGGCGACTTTCAGGTCTTCACAGGTGACGGCTTTGCCGTCTTTGTTGAAGCCGACGACAATGCGCCCAAGGCGCTTGCGCATGTCATGGATGTCTTCGGCCAGCGCCAGAATCGCCATGACTTCGCTGGCGACGGCGATGTCAAAGCCGGTCTCGCGGGGTTTGCCGTTGCCGTCAAGGCCGGTGATGATATCGCGCAGGTCGCGGTCGTTGATGTCCATGCCGCGGCGAATGTTGATGGTGCCGGGGTCAATGCCCAGCTCGTTGCCGCTGAACAGGTGATTGTCCAGAAACGCGCACGCCAGGTTGTTGGCGGCCTGCACGGCGTGAATGTCGCCGGTAAGGTGGATGTTCAGGTCTTCCGGCGGAATCACCTGCGCATAACCGCCGCCGGCCGCGCCGCCCTTGATGCCGAACACGGGGCCAAGGCTGGCTTGCCGAATGCAGCAGGCGGCCTTTTTGCCGATGTGCGTCAGGCCCATGGTGACGCCGACGGTGTTGGTGGTCTTGCCTTCGCCCAGCGGCGTAGGGCTGATGGCGGTGATGTCGATGAACTTGCCGTTGGGGCGGTCTTTGAGGCGGTCAAGGATGCTTAGCTTGACCTTGGCCTTGATGTCGCCGTACAGCTCAAGGTCGCTGCGTTCGATGCCGTAGCGTTTGGCGACCTGCTCGATGGGTTCCAGCTTCGCGGCCTTGGCAATCTCCTGGTCAGGCTTCATGGCGTGCTCCGGCAAAAGGGTTGGCGTAAGGGTCCGGGATTCTAACGGCCATCCACACCCTGTCCACAAATCACTGACCGGCCCAGCCGCCATTGCACGCCAGCCATCACAGCCGAAGCACGGTTGCCGTTGGCCCGGCTGTGGGCGATAGTGTCCCGTCCATGCCAGACCAGAACACAGTTGAACGCGCGATGTCGGGGCTTGGCAGCACGATCGTGCGGGCCGGCGAAAAGCTGCGCAAGGCGCGCGTCGAGTTCGGCAAAGCGCACGAGCCGCGCCAGCGCGTGGTTACAGCCCTGCTGGCGTGTGCGGCGGCGTGCGCCATCACCGCGTTGCTGATGGCGGACTGGGGCGACGCCGGCGCCGTGACCTACGCCGAGTTGCCTACCCGCGACACCCGCGTGCGCATGCTTGAGACCAACCAGCCGCGCGACCCCGACATCCTGTTGATCAACATTGACGAAGCCGCGCTGGCGTATGGTGACTCGTTCCTCGAAGACGACGACGCGACCGAGGCGCGCAACCGGTTTGCGTGGCCATGGCCGCGGCAGGTGTACAACAAGATCATCCGCTGGTGCCGCGCGGGCGGCGCGCGCGTGATCGTGTTCGACATGATTTACAGTGAGACCGGGCCCAACACCAACGACCCCTTCCTGATGCGGCAGATTGACGGAAGCCTCAAGCGTGTCTGGACGCTCGACCAGGCCGGGGACGACCTGTTTGCCCTTGAGGCCACCGCCCGCGAAGACGTGGCGCTGGCGCTGGCGCTGGGCACTACACCGCGGCCCGGCGACGTGCGCGATGAACTGCTGCCTGCCTATGCGACAACGCTTGAAGGCGACGGCCTTCTTGAGCACGTTGCACCGCGCTATGAGGTCTTTCGCACCGCCGAGGCCCCCTACCCCGCGATGCTCGACGGATGGCCCAGCCTGGTTTCCGAGGGCCGGCGCGGCGACGAGCGGGCCGACGCCAAGCTGGCGTCATTCCGACGGCTGATCAACAACGACAAGTACATGAACGAGACCGTTCGCTACCGCTCGCTGCTGCCGCTCACGGAGCCGGTTGGGCGCCACGGCATCGCGGGCCTGGGCACCGTCATGGGTTTCGAAGACGCCGATGGCGCGCTGCGCCGCTACGACGTGGTGGGCGCCCATGCCGGCAAGTTGTACCGCACGTTGCCGCTGGAAACGTGGCGGCTGTACGTGCTTTCATTTGCGCGTGACGCACACGCCGACGCCACCCTGCGCGACGCATTCAAGAAGCGTTTCGGCAACATGGAGGTCACAGACGCCGGCCTTGTTTGCGACGGCGTGACGTATGCGCTGGAAGGCTCGCTGCGCGACGTGCCGGTGAAGTCCGCCGGCAGCACCGTCCGCTACCTCGGGCGCGACATCCCGCTGGATGAGTCAGGCCGGGCGCTGCTGCGCTACCGCAACTTTCTGGCTGTGCAGAACAATGCCAATTGGCCGTTCCTGACCGAGCAGCAGCGCGCGGACACGCTGGCCCGCCACCCGGACGGGCGGCTGTTTGCCGTGTACCCGCAACTTTCAGCGCGAGATGTGCTGCGCGACTGGGATGCGCTGGCCGACAACGACTTCAAGGTATCCGAGACGCGCCGCCTGACGCTGCTGATCGACGAGCTTGAGGCCGAACTGGCAGCAGCCGCGCCCGAGGACCGCGAAGACATTGAGACGCGTCTGGCTGACGCGCGCACCAGTCTTGCCGCCGTGCGCAACCAGAACGTGCACAAGCTGGCGCTGGGCCCGCCGCAGGACATGGTTCGCGACAAGGTGGTGATCATCGCCGCCACCGCAATCGGCCTGCTGGACCGGCACGAAACGCCGCTGGGCGCCAACACGCCCGGCACGTGGGTGCTGGCGACGTACTTCGACAACCTGAAAAACGAAGACTTCATGACCGAGTCCCCGCGCTGGGTTGAGTGGCTGTTGGCGATGCTGGGTGCGCTGGCTGCGGTGTGGGCGGTGTTGTTCGCGGGCCGTATGCGCAATGGCCTGTCGCTGACGCTGCTGCTGGGGATGCTGGCGGTTGTCGCGTGCTGGTTCGCGTTCCAGTACCAGCATTTCCTGCCCCTTGCGGCGCCGCTGGCTGGGCTGTTTGTCGGGTTTTCGCACGGTGCGCTGGCCAAGGCATTGACCGAAGGCCGGCAACGCCGGCAACGCGAAAGCTTTGCCCGCCAATACATGGGCAAAGAACTGCTTGAACACGTGATCCGCAACCCCGGCGCCCTGAAGCTGGGCGGCGAGAACCGCCAGATGACGGTCTTTTTCAGCGACGTGGCGGGTTTCACCACCGTGACCGAGACGCTCGGCCCCAACAACCCTGAGCGGCTGGTCGAGTTGCTGAACGTCTATCTTGAGCGCATGACCGACCTGATGCTTGAAACAGGCGGCGTGATCGACAAGTACATCGGCGACGCGATCATGTGCTTCTGGGGCGCGCCGGTTGACCAGTCCGACCACGCCGTGCGGGCCTGTCGCGGCGCGCTGGCCTGTCGCTCCGAGCTGTCGCGCATGCAGCCGCTGTTTGCCGACAGCATACGCGCGATTGCGCCGCAACTGATCAAGCCGGACGGCACGGTGCTGTACGCGCGCGCCGGCATCAACAGCGGGCTTATGACCGTCGGCAACATGGGCAGCAGCAAGCGCTTTGCCTACACGGTGATGGGCGACGCCGTGAACCTTGGCGCGCGGCTTGAGCCCCAGTGCAAAGAGTACGGCGTGGACATACTGATCGGCCAGAACACGGAAGCGCTGGTCCGCGGCGAGTTCACGACCCGGGCAATCGACCTGATGGTGGTGAAGGGCAAGACCGAGCCGGTTGAAGTGTTTGAACTGATCGGCGACCGGCAGGTGCCGCAGTTCGTAACCGACCTGCTGACCCACTACAACGAGGGCCTGGCGCACTTCCGGGCCCGCGAGTTTGAGCGCGCACTGGAGAAGTTCAAGATTTCCGCACACCATGAAAGCGTGCAGGACGAAGACGCGATCAATCCCAGCCGGCTTTACATTGAGCGTTGCGAGTCGCTGATCGCCAGCCCCCCGCCCGCCGCATGGAACGGCGTGTACGTGAAGAAAACCAAGTAGGCAGGTTCAGTTTATGTCCGGCGGCAGGTCGGCGAGCTTCTTGATCGCATCAAGCAGAGTCTTGCCCATATCGCGGTCGGCCTTGCCCAGGTCTTCGGCCAGGCGCAGCATGCCGTTGATGCGCTCGCGCAGCACACGCAACTGCGTGCGCTGCTTCAGCAGGTTGTCGAAGCGCTCGTCACTTTCGGTCTCAAGGCGGTCGGCGCGCTCGGACAGGCGCTTGAGTTCATCCTTCTGGCCGGCGTCGATCATTTTCACGCGCTCGGTCAGGCGTGTGCGCTCGGCCTCAACTTCGCGCAACCGGTTGGTCAGGCGGCGCACTTCGTCGCTGACCAGTGCGTTTGCGTCGGCGTCCTGGGGCTGGATGATGGCGGTGTCCTGCGCGCGGGCCTTGGCGCCCTGCAGGGCGCGCTCAAGGTCGCCGAGTTTCTCGGTCAGTTCGCGAACCTGGTCTTCGAACGTGTTGGCCTTGAGTTCAGCCTTTTGCAGTTTGCGTTCAAGCTCGCGGTTGTGTTCCTGCGCGTCCTCGATTTCCTTGTTCAGGGCCGGGATGCGCCGCTGACTTAACCGATAGCTGCGCGCCGCTTCGGTATCGAGCTTTTCCTGCGCCTCGGCCGCTTCTTTCTCTCGGGCCAGCAACTGCTGTTGCAGCTCGGTGATGCGATCTTCCAGCGCAATCACGCGCTCGGCCTCTTTCTCAAACGGCGTAAGCCTCTCGACCTCTGTACGCGCGTCAGCAAGCGCCCTGGCCAGCTGGTCAAGCTCGGCCCTGCGGTCATCCAGCTCTTTGGCGCCGCGCTCGACGGCTGCGCCGGCGTCACGAACGTCAGCGACCTGCTTGCGGGCCAGCGCCAGCTCACGCCCCAGCTCTTCGCTTTCGGCGCGCATGCGGGCGGCAGCATCGGCGCCCTCTTCAAGGCGCAACTCGGCAGAAGTCAGTTGCTGCTGCAATCCCTCGATCTCGCGCCGAAGTTCATCGTGGGCAAGCTCGGCGCGGGCTTCGGCGGCCTGCGCTTCCTTCAGCGCTTCTTTAAGCTGCGCGTTCTCCGACTGCAGCGCCGTCAACTGTGCCTGCACCAGGTCGTCGCGCGACGCCTCGTCCGGTTCGGGCTCGGCGGGCGGCAGCGCAGCGGCCTCGGCCTGCACCAGCCGCTCATGCAGGTCGGCGTTTTCACGACGCAGGGCGCTTGCCTGTTCTTCGGCCTGGCGGCGGAACTCCCTAGCTTCGGCCAGTGCGGCCTCCAGCCGTGTGATTTCACCGGCAGGGGCGGCGGCCTCAAGCTTGTCGGTCAGTTCGCGCACGCGGGCCGCAAGCTGGTCGCGCTCGTCGGCGATGCCCTGCAGCTCTGCGCGCACGGCCTGCATCTCGATGGTCTGGCGCGCGTCCACGTCTTCGACCTCGGCATCCTCCTGCTCGTCATCCAGCGATGGCGCCGCGTCGGTGAACACCTCGCTTTCCGGGATCACCGGGTCAGGCTCGACATCCAGAGGCACGTTGGCGTCTTCCGCCAGCGTGGAGGGCTCGACATCGACGTCGACCTGCACGTCATGCACCGGCGCATCCAGGGGCAGCGCCACCAGGTCGTCTTCGCCGAAGCCGAGCTCGGGGTCGCCAAACGCGTCGTCGGGCATGAGTGATTGGTCGTTGCCGGCCATGCCCCAAGTCTATGCGATCTTGGGCATCCGGTCCACTTGCTGCTTGAGCGCACCTTCAAGCGCATGGGAAATCGAAAGCAGCGAATCTTCAGCGAAAGCGGGCGCCTGCACGTGCAGCCCGATCGGCAGCCCTGACGCGTCAAAACCGATCGGCAGACTGAGCGCGCACAAGCCCGCCAGGCTGGCTGGAATCGTGAACACGTCGCACAGGTACATCGAAAGCGGGTCGGAGATCTCGCCGGCCTTGAACGCCGGGAATGGCGCGCAAGGGCCTACAATCACGTCGCAGCCCTCAAATGCGCGGTCGAAATCGCGCAGGATCAGCGTGCGCACGCGTGCGGCGCGGCCGTAGAACTCTTCCCAGTGGCCGGCCGACAGCGCGTATGTGCCCAGCATGATGCGGCGCTTGACCTCAGGGCCGAAGCCCGCGCCGCGCGTCCTGAAGTACTGTTCAATGCCTGAAGCGGCAGGCTCACGCAGGCCATAGCGCACGCCGTCAAAGCGCGCGAGGTTGCTGCTGGCCTCGGCGCTGGCGACGACGTAATACACCGCGATGCCGTGGTCGGCGTTGGGCAGTTTGACCTCGACGACCTGCGCGCCCAGTGCCCTCATCGCTTCAATTGCACGAGTGCAGGCGTCGGCCACTTCACGATTGGGCAATTGCTCAATGTAGCCCGGCACCACGCCGACCTTCACGCCCTTGAGGTCGCTGCGCAGCGCGGCTGTGTAGTCGGGCACGGGTCTGCGCGCGCTGGTACCGTCGTGATCGTCGTGGCCGGACAGCACATTCATGCACAGCGCGGCGTCGCGCACGCTGCGTGAAAACGGCCCCACCTGGTCCAGGCTGCTGGCAAACGCGACCAACCCGTAGCGCGACACGCGGCCGTAGCTGGGTTTAAGCCCGACCACGCCGCAGAAGCTTGCGGGCAGCCGGATGCTGCCGCCAGTATCGCTGCCCAAGCTCAGGTACGCGCTGCGCGCCGCCACGCACGCCGCGCTGCCGCCGCTGCTTCCGCCGGGCACATGCGCGAGATTGAACGGGTTGCGGGTCTGCTTGAGCGCGCTGTTTTCGCAGCTGCTGCCCATCGCAAACTCGTCAAGATTGGTCTTGCCGACGAACACCGCACCCGCGGCGCGCAGCCGCGCGGTCACGGTCGCGTCCTGCGGGGCGACAAAGCTTTCCAGGATGCGGCTGGCGCAGCTGGTCTGCTGGCCTGCCACGTGGATGTTGTCCTTGATCGCAACCGGCACGCCTGCCAGCGCGCCGGACTTGTCGCCCTTGTCAATGGCGGCGGCGTGCTCAAGGGCGTGCTCATTCACGTGCAAGTAGGCGCCGACGCGGCCCTCGGTGGCGCGGGCGTGATCAAGCACCGCCCGGGTGACGGCAACGGCGGTTACGTCGCCGGCCTTGACGCGGCGGGCGACTTCGGTGGCATCGAGTTTCAGCAGCTCGTGCATCACTCAATCACCGGCGGGACCTTGAAGAAGTTCTGTTCGCTTTCGGGCGCGTTGGCGACGGCCTGCTCACGGCCAACACCCGGCGCCGGCTCGTCCTGTCGCCACTGGTTTCGCTCCGCCACCGGGTGCACGGTCATCTCGGCGCCCTGGACATTGACGTTGGCCAACGCGCTCACGTACTCGGTGATGCGCGTCATGTCGGCGGCGAAGCGTTTGGCCTCAGCGTCGGTCAGTTCAAGGCGCGCAAGCCGCGCCACGTGGCGTACAGTGGCTTCATCCATGGCGCGTGTTTGTACCCGCGCGGCGCGGGTGCGGCAACAACCGGACTACATCGCCTGGATCAACTTCCACAGACCTTTCAGGCGCAAACCTGCGCGCATGGCCTCGGCGGCGTGCTCGCGGGCGAGCTCTTTGTCGCCCTGCTTGCGGTAAGCCCGTGCCAGCTCAAGGTGTTTGCGCCCGGCGCGCCGAATGTGACGCCTGATTGCCGCCGGGTCGTCGCTGTGCAGCAGGGCGTTGACCATGCGGATGCGCGTGAGTGCTTCTTCCAGCGCGCCTGCGCGCTTGACTTTGCTTAGACTGTCCGGGCTGCGGTGCACCACCACCAGCGCCTGCGGCAGGCAGACAAAGCCGCTGTTGTTGACCAGCCGCGCCAACCGTAGAAAGAAGTCCCAGTCGTTGCTGATTGCAAAGCGCTCGTTGAAAAGGCCGATCCGCTCCAGCAGGTGGCGTTTGAAAATCAGCGTGCTGGTTTTCAGCGACAGGTCCTCGTACAGGTCGCGAAACAGGTGCGAATCAAGGCCGGGCAGGTCTTCGGGCTTGTCTTCCTTGCTGCCGTCGGCATTGATGTGCACATGGCGGCATGCGCCGGCCACGTAGCTTTCGCCCATGGCCGCAAGCTGCCTGGCAAGCTTGTCGGGCGCCCATTCGTCGTCGCTGTCCAGCAGGGCAATCCATTCGCCGCGCGCGTGGCGCAGGCCGGCGTTGCGGGCGCTGCTGGCGCCGCCGTTGGCTTTGCGGATGTAGCGCACACGCGGCGGCGGGCTTTGAAACAGCTCAGGCGTTTCGTCGGTGCTGCCGTCATCGACCAGCAGCACCTCAAGCGATTGCTCGGTTTGCACCAGCGCGGACTTCACGGCGCGCATGGCGTTTGCGCTGCGGTTGTGCGTGGGGATGATGACGCTGACCTTGGGCGACGGCTGCGGGTCGCCGTGAATCTCCAGCAGCGGCTCAGGCTGCGCGCGGGTTGCTTCCACATAGTGCTGCCAGCGCAGGTCAACGCCGTCGTTCAGGCGCGGGGGCAGATTGCGCGGCGGGTCGCGGGGCGGGCCGTCCAGCAGGGTCTCGATCTCGGCCCACACGTGCTCGACCGTGATTGCGTCCATCGACGGGCGTTCGTCGCCGCGGCTGTGCATGACCAGTTGCCGCAACACCCGCGAGTTTGGCGCGTTTTTTACGGGGTCGCTGGGCCCGAACAGCATCAGCCCCGGCGCTCCGCACGCCGCCGCCACGTGGCCCACGCCCGAGTCATTGCCCAGGTACAGCCCCGCGTGGTTCAGCACAGCCGCGAGTTCAGGCAGCGTCAGCCCGAATCGCGCGTCAAACTCCTCTTCCCAGTCCGCCTTGTCGGCCTGCGTGCCGACGACGACGACGTGGCGGCCAAGCTCGCGCAACCTGCGGCAGACCTGCTGCCAGTGCGGCCAGCGCTTGGCAATGTTGGCGGGGTCGCAGCCCGCGTGTACGACCACTGTCAGCGCCGAACAGCCATAGTCGCCCTGGGCCGCATTCACGAAGCTTTGGGGCGTATCACCGACGTAGCCCAGCCAGCGGGCCATTTCGACGTTGGCTTCGGCTTCGCTTTGGTGCTTCACATGGCGCTTCTCGATCTTCAGGCATAGGCCCGGCGGAAACATGCGCACCAACTGGCGCCGGCCATAGGCGCTTACGCCAAAGTCATAATCGTCTGCACGAAACTGGTCGTGGTGCGTGTAAAGCCGGTTGATGATCTGCCAGCCCTGCCACAACGGGCGCAGCTTGTCGGCAATGGGCGAGTTGACGTACAGGTCAAGCTCGTGGCCCATCAGCCAAAGCGCGCGCAGCAGCGGCGTGGCCTGCACGCAGTTGCCCAGCCCCTGGCTGATTTCGACAAGCAGCTTCATCAGGCGCGAAGTACGCGAAGTCCGCGTTGAAAAAGCAACTGCTGAACTGCTTTCACCACAGAGATCACAGAGAACACGGAGAACCGCAACTTTTGGCAAGGCCGGCGAGTCTTGTCGCGGTTATCCGGCATTGAACGACCGCCACCACTCCACCTGCTTTGCAACGCCTTGCGCAAAGTTGGTCTTTGGCTCATAGCCCAGCAGGCGGCGGGCTTTGCTGATATCGGCCATCGTGCGCGGCACGTCGCCCGGCTGGTCGGGCAAGTGCTTCAGCGTGGCCTTTTTGCCGGTGGCTTGCTCAATGGTCTGGACCATCTGCGTGAGCGTGACGGGCTCATCGCCGCCCAGGTTGATGATCTCGCAGCCCGAAACCCGGTCGATGCTTGATACCACGCCCTGCACGATATCGTCGATGTAGGTGTAGTCGCGGCCGCTTTTGCCGTCGCCATAGAACGGAACTTCGCGGCCGGCTTCGATCAGCTGGATGAACTTCATGATCGCAAGGTCAGGACGCTGGCTGGGGCCGTAAACGGTAAAGAAGCGCAGGGCATGGCTTTCAATGCCGTACAGGTGGTGATAGGTCTGCAAGTACAGCTCGTTGGCGCGCTTGGTGGCGGCGTAGGGCGACCACGGGCGGTTGATCGGGTCGCTTTCACTGAACGGCACCTTTTCCTGCCCGCCGTACACGCTGCTGCTGCTGGCATGTACCAGCTTGCGCAGGCCGCGGGCGCGCATGGCTTCAAGTACGTGGATGGTGCCCTTGACGTTGGTGTCGGCGTACAGCTCGGGGTTTTCAAGGCTGGGGCGCACGCCCGCGCGGGCGGCAAGGTTGACCACCACGTCGCAGCCCTGGCCCAGTGCTTTTTCGACGTCCAGTTTTTTGCGCAGGTCGCCTTCAATCATGCGCGCGCCAAGGGCGGTGATTTCGCTTGCGTTGCGGCGCTTGATGGCGGGGTCGTAAAAGTCATTAAAGTCGTCAAAGCCGACCACGCTGTCGCCCCGGGCCAACAGCGCCCGCGCAACATGGGACCCGATAAACCCGGCTGCACCTGTAAGAAAGACTCGCATGGCGGCAGGCTAAGTCAGCGCGGCCGTTACGCCAGTGTCAATGTGGGTAGCCCAGCGTCTGGTACACGCGCACGTCATCAAACCAGGCGCTGCCGGCCGATGGCCCCTCAAGGCTGACTGTAAGTTGCAGTGCACCCATAGGCTGGGTGGTGCTGGCGGCAAGCTGGCCGTCGCGCTTCCAGAAGTGGCCGCCGCTGCTGAGGTTCGCGCCCTCAAACTCAAACAGGTGAAACGCGCCGTCAGTGGCCCAGGCCACGGTCACGGGCGGGGTGGTACCCATGACGTAAGTGATCTGGCCTTCTTCGACTGTTACGGACGCAACCACGTTGGCGCCGCTGCGCAGCACAAAGGCCGCGCTGGAGCCGCTGCCGGGCGCGGGGTCTATGGCAATGCGCACCGCGAACTTGGAAGTTGCGTCAAAGGGCCCGGCCGTAAGCCCGCTTTGCACACCCGAGCCGTCAAGACGCATTGCGGGCGCCGGGTCGCCGAATGCCATGTCCTGCGACACAATGCCCGGGCCAATGTCTGTCCATACCGCGGCCGGAAACGTGGAGGCCTTGAACTGCTCGTTGAGCAGATAGTGGTACGGTTTGCGGCCATCGCCGGTCGAGTCGGTCTCAGAGCACGCGCACAACAGCAAGCCAAGGGCAGCAACCGCGCAAAGAGTGCGAATCGGCATAAAAGGCTCCGAGGGTAAGCCTACCACGCGGCGACCGCATACAGCGCCGCACAATCCGTTGCTTTCCCGTATTCGAGAAGGTCAAGCCAGCCAAACCCAAGCTGCAATACGCCCCAAGGTTGACAGCCGCCGCAGCCCGGTTGACAGTGTGGTCCATGAGCTTTCGCCTCGCATTCGCAAGCAACGCCATGAAGCGCTACTCGCTGGACGAGGCGATTGACCTTGTCGCGGACGCGGGCTACCAGGGCATTGAGATTCTGCTGGACGTGCCCCACGCCTTTCCGCCGCAGGTCAAAGACGCCGACATTCGGCGCTGGCGCGAAAAGCTGGCTGCGCGCAAGCTTGCGGTTTCAAACTGCAACGCCTTCATGCTGTACGGCATTGAAGGCTGCCACCGGCCAAGCTGGTGCGAAAAAGACCCCGCGCGCCGCAAGCTTCGCATTGAGCACACGCGCCAGTGTCTGCACCTTGCGGCGCGGCTTGGCGCGCCCACCATCAGCACCGAACCCGGCGGCCCCATCGACGACGGCGTTACCCGGCAGCAAGCCGCCGACTGGTTTGAAGAAGGCATCCGCAGCGTGCTGCCCGACGCAGCCAAAGCCGGCGTGCGCCTGTGCATTGAGCCTGAGCCCGGCTTGCTGATTGAGCGGGCCGCCGAGTACGACGAGTTTATGGCGCGTTTCAAAGGCGACCCGCTGGCTGCAAAGTGGCTTGGCTTGAACTTTGATGTCGGCCACTTTTACTGCGTCAGTGAAGACCCCGCCGCCAACGCCGCGCGTTTTAATGGCCGCATCCACCACATCCAGATTGAAGACATCGCCGCTGACCGCGTGCACTTTCACCTGGTACCGGGCGACGGCGCGATTGATTTTGACGCGTTCTTTGGCCAGCTTCGCAAAGCCGACTACGACAACGGCTGGATCACCGTGGAGCTGTACACCTTTGAACACAAAGCCTTAGAGGTCGCCCGGCGCGCCCGCGAGTTTCTGTTGCCTTACACACAAGGCGCATAGAGCT
>JAHBYA010000009.1 GCA_019636195.1 Planctomycetota bacterium
TCAGTCGCTTCAGCGTTCTTCGATGAAGTTGAGCATGGCCAGGTTGAAAAACGCAGCCAGCGGCAGCAGGATTGCCCCGCTGATCACCGCCGTGGTGTTGAAGGCGGCATCCGTCGCCAGCGCCGAGTACACAAACAGCGCCGTCAGGTCCAGCAGCGTCAAGCCGGAGAGCAAGCCGATGTTGGCAAGGTTGCTGTCAAGCCGGAACACCGCCTTGGCCAGCGGCCACGCCAGCAGCGGCAGCGCGCCGGCAACCGCCAGCACGATGATCAGGCCCAGCATGAATCGCCCGAAACCCGACCAGAAGTCGCCCGATGCCTCGCCGGGTTCATCGCCGGGGCGCGCGGTGCCGGAAAGGCCCTTGATGCGCTCGGGCTCAAGCACGCGGGCTTTGCGCTCAGGTGTTTCGTCGCGGACAATGCGATACACGTCGATCGAAAAGATGCCGCTGTCGGCACCCGACCAGTTCTGGTGCACCTTTACGCTGATCACCTCGTCGGACTCGCCCGAATCCTCAAACACGGCCTGCGGGTCCGGCGCGTCGTCTTTGTCGCCGCTGATCATCCCGCGCACCAGCGCGCCGGCGCGTTGCTCCAGCGTGGGGTCACGGGGCAGGTCGGCCTTGATGCCCTCAACCCGGTTCAGCCTCGTGATCAGCTTCGCGCGGACCTGCTTGTTGGTGGTGTCGCCCTCGACGGGCATGACCACGACGTTCTGCTCACCCTGCGTGCGGACTTTCTCGGCGTAGCGTTCGCTGAGCTGGTCCAGCGCATGCGCCAGCGCCTCTTCCTGCAGCGGCTTCAGGTCCTGGGGCGTGGCAATGAACCAGACGTAAACGAAGTACCCGACGGCCGCCAGCGCCGCCAACCCGATGCCTGCTGAAAAGACCTTCCAGCCGGGGATGTTGTCCATCAGTGACACGTTGTGCTCCGGCCCTGATTGTGCCTACTGCCCGGCGCCGTGGATATTCGAATCGTCGCCGCCCTTTGTAGCGATGAAAGGCTTCTCGGCCTCGGCGGCAATTTCGGTATCGCTCTTCTTGACGTGCAGGATCACGATCTTTTCGGTGCGGCGGTCGGCGTGCACGGGCCGGCCCGCGGCGGCGAACAGACTGTCCATGCGGCCGCTGATCTGCGTTGCCAGCTTTTCGCGCTGTTTGTCAGCGTCGGCCTTTTCATACTGCGCGCGCAGGTCGGCCACGGCGCCGACTTCATCCAGCAGGCTCTTGAAGCGGTTTTCGGCCTTGTCCAAGTCGCGCTGCCGCGCGATCAGGAAGGTCTCGGTCTCGTTCAGCTTGTCCTGCAGGCGTCTCATGTCGGCGCGCGCCTCGTCCAGCTGGCGGCGGGCGGCTGCGGTCTCGCTGGTCGCGCGCTGGGCAACGGCCTCAAGCTCGGCCTTTTCCTGCTGCCGCGAGCTTTCGCTGTCGGCCAGCGTGTCAGCAAGCGCCGCCAGCTCGGTGTCCTGGCGCCTGACGCGCGCGGCCAGCAGCTCCAGCTTTTCAGCAAGGCGGGCGTGGCGCTCGGCTGCCAGGTCGGCTGCGGCCTTGCCCTGCTCGCGGGTTTCCGCCAGCTCATTCTGGTGCAGCACGCGCTCCGCCAGCGCGTCGGCAAGCTCGGCCTTTGTGCGCTCCAGGCTGGCGCGCAGGGCGCCTGCCTCGGCTTCCGCCTTCTGGCGTGCGGTTGTGGACTCGCGGGCCTGTTTCTCGGAGGCAGCGGCCTTCTGCTCGGCCTGCGCGGCTGTCTCGCGGGCCTGTTCAAGTCCTGCAAGCTGGCCGGCCAACTGGGCCTGCTGCTTGTCCAGTTGCTCGCGGGCGTGCTTGAGGTCGCGGTCACGCTGGCGAATGTCCTTCTCGGCGGCGGCGGCTGTGCCTTTCAGCGTCTCAAGCTGCTGGGCCAGCACGTCGCGGGCCTGCTGCAGGCCTTGCAGCTCGGTCCGCGCGGACTCAAGGGCCTTTGCCGCCTCCTGGCGCTCGCGCTGGGCGCGCTCGGCCTTGCCGCGTTCCTCGCTGATACGCTCGTTGAGGCGCTTGACCTCGACCTCAAGGTTCTGGTGCGTGGCGCGGGCTTCGTCCAGGTCGCCCTTGGCGTCAAACATGCGCGTCTGGGCGTCGGACAGGTCGCGGCGCAGGCGCTCGTTCTCGCGCTCCAGTTCTGCGATGCGGGTTTCCTGCTCGCCGGCCAGCGTCTCGGCTTCGGCCAGTTGCCCGCTTACGCTGTCCAGGTTGCCCTTCTGCTGGGCGAGTTTCTCGCGGGCCTTTTCCAGCTCGTAGCGCGTATCCTCAAGCTCACCGCCCAAGGCGTCGGCCCGCAGTTGCGCGTCCTCAAGCCTTTCCTCAGTGTCAGCAAGGCGCGCTTCGCTGTCGGTCAGGATGCTTTCAAACTCGGTGTTGCGGCCCTGCGCCTGCTCCAGCGCATGGATCACGGCCTGGGCCTGCTGGTTGCGCTGCTCGGCGTCAGCGAGCTCGACGCGCAGCTCGTTCAACTGGTCCTCAAGCTGGGCCATCCGGTTGCGGTAGGCCTCGGCGCGCTCGGCGGTGGCCTCGGCGTCGCGCTGCACGGCGTCAAGGCGTTTGCTCAGGCTGCCGATCGCGTCGGCGGCCTGCTCGCGGTCGGTGGCGGCGCGCTCAAGGTGCTCCATCAGCTCTTCGCGCGAGGCCTCGGTGTCGGTGCCCGCGTCCATCACGCGCAGCAGCTCATCGGCCAGGCGGTCGCGCTCGGCCCGCAGCTTTTCAAGCTCGGCGGGGCTGGCGCTTGCGTCCAGCGACTCAAGGCGCTTGCGGGCCTGGGACAGCGTCTGCTCAAGCTCAAGGCGCGCGGCATCAAGCTCAGTGGCGCGATTGGCAAAGTCGGCCTCGGTGCCGGCCAGCAGTGTTTCAAGTTCGCGGCGCTCAACATCCACCTGCTGCAGGCGCGAGCTGGCGGTGGTCGCGATCTCTCGGTACTCGGACAGTTCGCGCTCAAGGCGCTGGATCAACTGGTCGTCCAGCTTGTGGCCGTTGGCGGGCGGGACGTTCACGCGCTCAAGCTCGTCCAGCACATCCACCAGCCCCTGCGACCAGTCCACCCGCGGTTTGCCGTGCGTGAAGCGCTGCGCCCACTGTTCCAGCTCGTCGGCCCAGCCGTCTTCGGCCATGGCGCGCACGTTTTCATCAAGGCGGCGGCGGGCGCGCGCGGGCTCGGTCGCGGCTTGCTCAAGCATGTCACCGACGAACTGCAGCACATGGGCGGTGACTTCTTCCAGTGCCGCTTCGGCGTCTTCGAGCTCAAGCTCGGCGTCTTCAATGCGATCAACGTTGCGGGTGCCGGCGCGGGCCGCTGCCAGCCGCCGACGCGCCGCGACCTGCGTGGTCAGGGCGTTCAGGTAGCCCCAGGCAAGGCCGGCGACCTGGCGCGGGCTTTCACCTTCGCGGTAGCGCCACAGCGACGCGCCGAAGTGAAAGGCCGCATCCGGGTGCGGCAGAAGGCCGTTGATGCCGTAAGCCTCAATGCAATGGGCGTGCAGCCGCTGGGGCGAGCCGACGTGCGGTTCAAACTCGATCACCGGCAGGTCCAGGATCGCCTGTTGCGGCATCAGCTCACCTCGTCCTGGTAGCCGCGCTTGCGCGACATGATGGTCTGAAGGGTGCGCATGGCGTTGTTTTCAATCTGGCGGATGCGCTCGCGGGTAAGGTCCAGCTCTTCGCCGATCTCGGACAGGGTCATCGGGTGGTCGTAGCCGATGCCGTAGCGCATTTTCAGTATCTTGGCTTCGCGCTCGCTGATGCCATCCAGCATCTCGGTCAGCATCGCGATCTCGTTGGCGGTGGTCACCACCTCGGCGGGGTCGCGGTTGCGGAAGTCGGCAATCATGTCGGTCAGGCTGCTTTCGCCGTCGCCGCCGCGGTAGTCGGCGCTTTGGGTGTTGGCGTTCAGGGCTGCGCGCATCATCTCAAGCTGCTCGTCGGTCAGGCCGATCTCACGGGCTATGATGCGGGTGTCGGGCTTGTGGCCGCCGGCCTTGAGCGACATCTCGGCGGCCTTCTGCTTGAACTGGCTGATCAGCTCAACCATGTAGCTGGGCACGCGCACGGTCTTGCTGGAATTGACCAGCGCACGGCGGATGGACTGCTTGATCCAGTGTACGCCGT
This sequence comes from Planctomycetota bacterium, assembly GCA_019636195.1. Classification (GTDB taxonomy): domain Bacteria; phylum Planctomycetota; class UBA8742; order UBA2392; family UBA2392; genus JADJRK01. The sequence goes on from JAHBYA010000009.1 coordinate 4,127, forward strand.
AGGTGGAAAAGCGGTTACCCTGCTCCGGGTCGAACTTCTCGATGCCGCGCATCAGGCCGATGTTGCCCTCGGCAATCAGGTCCATGAACGGCAGGCCGCGGTTGAGAAACTCCTTGGCGACGGAAACAACCAGCCGCAGGTTGGCCTTGATCATGCGCTCACGGGCCTGCTTGTCGCCGGCGCGGATGCGCCGTGAAAGCTCAAGCTCTTCTTCGGCGGTGAGCAGGGGCGTCTCGCGGATTTCCTTGAGGTACTGCTCAAAGTTCGCGTCGTTGATGCGGGCCATTGGGTTGATTAAACGCCCAAGCCGCCGGGTTACAAGGAGACAGGAGCCTGACCCGTGCTTGACGCGTTGCCCGTCGTCCGTACACTTCCGCGTCCTTGACAGGAGGTAGCCATGTCGCGTCATTCGTCATTGAAAGTCAGCAGCCTTGGCAGCAAGCGCCGCAGCGTGCTCAAGCGCACCGAGCGCATTGAGCAGCTCAAGATTGAACGCCGCTGGAAAGACGGCGACAACGTCACCGGCCTGCCCAAGACCAAGGTCGTCAAGTAGCCTGCCACCAACCACAGGGCCGGGCCACGCGCCCGGCCCTGTCTGTTTTGCGCCGGGGCGTCATGCTTGGTACAGTCCCGCCGGAGGATTGACGTGCCTGACCCGTTCAAGCTCAGCCAGCGTGTGCTGGACATCCGCCCCAGCGGCATTCGCAAGTTCTTTGAACTTGGCCTGAGCATGCCCGACCCGATTGACCTGTCGATCGGCCAGGCCCACTTTGATGTCGAGGAAGAAGTCAAGGCGGCCGCGATTGACGCCATCAAGCAGGGCCGCAACCGCTACACGGTAACGCAGGGCATACCCGCCCTGCGCGAAGCGCTGATGGCCCGCTACGCCGGGCGCTTCGGCGACGTAAGCGACTGGGACGTGATGGTCACCAGCGGCGTCAGCGGCGGCCTGATGCTGAGTTTTCTGGCGCTGCTGAACCCGGGCGACGAAATCCTGATCCCGGACCCGTACTTTGTCATGTACCGGCACCTCGCCACCATGGTGGGCGCCAAGGCCGTCACCTACGACATTTACCCTGACTTCCGGGTCGATGCCGCCAAGGTCAAGGCCAAGATCACCGAGCGCACCCGCCTGATCGTCGTCAACAGCCCCAGCAACCCCACCGGAGTCGCCATGAGCGAAGCCGAGGCCCGCGCGCTGGCGAGGCTGGCCGATGAATCCGGCATCGCGCTCATCAGCGACGAGATATACGAAGACTTCATGTACGGCACGCCGCACGTGAGCCCGCGCCAGTTCACGAGCAACTGCATCGTGCTTTCCGGGGCCAGCAAAAGCATGGGCATGCCGGGCTGGCGCATCGGCTGGATGTTTGCCCCCAAGTCACTGTCCGAGCGGATGTACACGCTGCAGCAGTTCAGCTTCGTGTGTGCGCCGGCGCCGCTGCAATGGGCGGCGGTGAAGGGGCTGGCCCACGACTTCAGCGCCCATCGCGCCGAGTACGAGGCCAAGCGCAATCTCGTGTACGACGGCCTGCGCGAGCGCTACCGCTGCGTGAAGCCCGAGGGCGCCTTCTACATGTTCCCGTATCTGCCCGAGGGCGCGGACACCGCGCGCTTCATGGATGCCTGCATCAAGCAGCAACTGCTGGTCGTGCCCGGCAGCGCGTGCAGCGACCGCGACACCAACTTCCGCCTCAGCTTTGCCGCGACAAACGAGAAGCTGAAGCGCGCCGTGGATATCCTGAACCAGGTCGCAACGGGGTTGTAGGGCGAGGCGCACGGGGGCGCCTTTCGACAACCTCCGGATTAGACCTTCGCGAGTTAGTCCCTTGAACATCCTTTGCGGCCCATGAATCATGGTTTCGGGGGCTGCCATGGCTGAAACCGTCGCCAAGGAAATCCGCACCGCCGCTGAGCAGGCTGAGGCCAAGGCCAAGGCGGCGGCGGCAGAAAAGCAATTCGAGAAGGCCGCGGACTACTTCACGTTTGCCGCTACCACCTGGCGCCGCATCGCCGAAGGCCTGGAGGGCGAAAAACAGCGCAACGTGCAGGGGCGCGCCGAAAAGCTTGAACTGATGGCAAAGCAATGCCGCAGCGTCGCCGCCCGCGGCCAAAAGGGCGCCATGACCGCACCGCCGGCGCCCGTGCAACCCGCCGAAGACAAACCGTCTGAAGAAAGCGCGCTCACGCTTGAAGAAAACACCGAGGCCGCAGCCGGCGAAAGCGACGAGATCGACGTGCCGGAAGATGAGCCCGCATCCATACCGGCGCCGCCTGCCATTGACGATAAACCGCAAGTGCGCCTGCCCGGCAAGAAGCGCCGCAAAGGGCCGCGCCTGCCCGGCAAGGGGCCGGTCACAACCGCGCCCCCGCCGGCTGCCCCGCCTTCCACCACTGTGGCAGCACCGCCGCCGGTGCCCCCGGTCGAAATGCAGTTGGAAGACAAAGCCGAAGTCGCCTACGAAAGCGAGCCTGACATGCCCGCCAAAGAAGAGCCCGAGCATGACTACGGTTCCGTGCCTGTCGCCCCGGTACTGGGCAAGCACAACATCTCGTCGCAGCGCGTGCCCGCGGTCAGTGACCTCAACGAGCTGGCAGACAACAAGACCGAGCGCAGCCACAGCGTGGTGATCAGTCTGGACCAGGGCGACTTTCCTGAGCCCAAGCCCGACCCGGAGAAATTCTCCATTGAGCTGAGCCCGCGCTTCACCGCGCACCTGTGCGAGTCACTGGTCGTCGGCGACCTGGGCCAGATTGCCGCAAAGTTTGAAAAGCTTGCCAACAACCTCGTGCGCAAGGCCCACGCGGGTGACCCGCGCGACGAGCTTGACCTGCGCTTCACCGCGCTGGTGTGCCGCGAACTGGCGGACCGTCTGCTGGCTGGCCCGCCGGGCGACCCCGGCAGCGAACTGGGCAAGGCGCGCGAAGCCTACCGCAAAGGCGACATGCAGGCCGCGGCGGACCACTACAAACAGGCGGCACTGAAGCTGCTGGGCACCGACAGCAAGGGCGCCCCGCCCGAGCAGCTGGCGTTGCAGGAACGCCAAGCCGGCGAGTACCTTGGTTTCAGCAGCCGGCTGCGCGCCGCCAAGCCTCGCACATAGGGCTTGCAGCATCCGGATACCGCAGTACGCACGCCGGCGCAAAGCGGATTTGACCGCGCCCGGAATCCGCAAGCGGCCCATAACTTTGGAATGCAATGCCCGCCGCACTGGTTTACCATGGCGTCGCACACGATTGCCCGGAGACCGCCATGCAGTACGCAAGCCTGCTTGTCGCGATCGCGGCCCTGCTGCTGATCACCGGTTGCCAGTCCAGTGATCCCGCACCGGCCAACGAACCCGCACAGACCAACGAGACCGGAGACAAGACCGTGAACCCCGCACAACCCACTCACATCGGCACCGAGACCCCGCCCCAGCCGCGCGTGTACCGCAAGCCCTCAGACGAAGAGCTGCGCAGGCGGCTGACCGAGTTGCAGTACCGCGTGACCCAGCAAAGCGCCACCGAGCGCGCCTTTGCCAACGAGTTCTGGAACGAGAAGCGGCACGGGCTGTACGTCGATATCGTCAGCGGCGAGCCGCTGTTTTCAAGCCTCGACAAGTACGACAGCGGGTGCGGCTGGCCCAGTTTTACCAAGCCGCTGGAAGACACCGAGATCATGGAGCTTGATGACCGCAGCCACGGCATGTTGCGCACCGAGGTACGCAGCAAGCACGCGGACAGTCACCTCGGGCATGTGTTCAATGACGGCCCGCGCGACAAGGGCGGCCTGCGCTATTGCATTAACAGTGCGGCCCTGCGCTTTATCCCGGTGGAAGAACTTGAGAAAGAAGGCTACGGTGAGTTCGTAAAGCTGTTCACGGACGCGGGCGTTTACAAGGCGGGCAAAAGCATGACCAGGGAAGCGATCATCCTTGCCGGCGGGTGCTTCTGGGGGATGGAAGAGCTGCTGCGGGGCATTGACGGCGTGCTGGAAACCGAAGTCGGGTACTGCGGCGGCACGACGGAAAACGCTACCTATGAGCAGGTGAAGAAGGGCACCACCGGCCACGCCGAGTCGGTGCGCATCGTGTTTGACCCCGCCAAAGTCTCGCTGGAGACGCTGCTGACCGACTGGTACTTCCGCATGCACGACCCCACCACGGTCAACCGCCAGGGCAATGACCGCGGCACCCAGTACCGCAGCGCGATCTTCTACACCAGTGACGAACAGAAGCAGGTCGCCTGGAAGGCCCGCGAAGCCGCGGGCAAGTCAGGCCGCTGGAAGAGCCCGATCGTCACCGAGATTACGCCCGCGGGCAAGTTCTGGCCGGCGGAGGACTACCACCAGGACTACCTGCAAAAGAACCCCAACGGCTACACCTGCCACTGGATGCGCGACTAGCCCGCTACACGCTGCCAACGTCGTGGCTTTCGGCCTGTTTGTGGATGCTCTGCCACAACTGCTCGGCGCTGATGCCCTTGGCGGCCAGCACCAGGTCAGCAATTTCGCGCACCGCGCCCAGGCCGCCGGGTTTGCCCGCCACAAAGCGGGCGCTTTCGCGGGCGAACTCGGTGGCGTCGGCGGGCGCGCAGCTGATGCCCGCAATCTGCAGCGCCTCGGCGTCGTTCACGTCGTCGCCGATGAACACCGTCTGCTCGGGCGTTGCGCCATACTGCTGCATCAGGGCTTTCAGCGCATCTCCCTTGCGCTTCATGCCCGGACAGTACGCACTGAGCATCAGGCGCCTCACGCGGCTGGCCACGACCGGGCTGTCTTCGCTGGTGATGACGGCAACCTTTACGCCCGCTGCCTCAAGCAGGCGCAGGCCCATGCCGTCGCGGATGAAGAAGCGCTTGGCCAACTCGCCGCCCTCGCCGTACAGCACCGTGCCGTCGGTCAGCACACCGTCAACGTCGGTGGCAAACAGCTTCACGCCCGCCCATTCCTGCTCTGTGACGCTCATTCGTGGTTCCCGTTGCGGTTTCTCAACTCGTGTTCAATGCGGTCCATCCACGGCCGCAACTCCGCTTCAAAGTACTGCCGCAGCCGCTGGCTGATGCGGTCATCAATGTAGCGCGCGGTGTTTTCATCGACGTTTTCGTCCCACGGCCGGTCGGGGTGCTCTTCGGGTGCCGGCTGTGCGTCAACCGGAGGTTCGGTTGGGGCGGGTTGCGGGGCCGCCTCGCTTGCGCCCGGGGCCGCGGATTCGGGTGCGGACGCCGGGCTGCCGGTGTTGGTTTCCTGTTCAAACTTGGCGTCGTGCATCTGGTCAGGCATGAGTGCGCCATTGCCGGATGGCTTCTGTTTCAGCTTCACAGCCACCGGCGGTTTCTCGTCGTCGCTGTAGTCATCGTCGAAGATGCTCTCAATGTCCTTGCCGCTTTCGTTGAAGCCCGACATCAACTCGCGCGCCAGTTCACGGGCGCCGCCTTTGCTGAATTCTTTGAGGCGCTTTTCCAGGTCTATGGCCAGGCCGCCGGCCAGCGCCTCCGGGTCGATTTTTTCGCCGCGGGCGGCGGCTTCCAGCGCTTCTTTCTCGGCGCGGCGCAGGGCCAGCTTCTTCCATGCCGCACCCAGCAGCACGCCGCCTTCGACAAGAAACAGCACGGGCGCGCCTGCCAGCACCATGTCGATCGGGCTGCCGGTGGGCGAAATCACGGCGCCGATCACCACGCTGATCAGGATCGTGTAGCGGCGCTTCTTGCGAAAGAACTCGGGCGTGAGCAGGCCAAAGCGAATCAACGGCGCCACGACCAGCGGGATTTGGAACACAAATCCAAGCCCGAAGGTCAGCGTGAACACCAGGCTGAGAAACTGGGCCAGCGAGTAGTGTGTCTCAACGTCAAACTTGTCCACGTTGAAGCCCAGCAGAAACGGCATGCTGATCGGCAACAGAATGTAGCGCCCGAACGCCGCGCCCGCGGCAAACAGCACAAAGATCGAAGGTATCGCGAACTGAAAGAAGCGCCGCTCATGCCGGTACAACCCCGGCGCAACAAAGAGGTAGGCCTGCAGCATGACCCAAGGGTAGGCAAACACCAGCGCGGCATAGAGGCTCACGCGCATCGTGACACTGAAGGGCTCAAGCGTGGCGATCACCGCAAACCGGATCGGCTCCTGCACGACCTCGCCGTCAACTTCACGCTCCAGTACCGCGATCTGCTGGATGTAGTTGACGATGTCGCCGGCCCACAGCGCGAACACCAGCGAAAACACCACGAAGATACCCAGCAGCGACCACATCAGGCGCTTGCGCAGTTCGTCCAGGTGCGACGAAAATGGTACCGATTCCTCATCGGCCATGGCGCGAGGTTAGCCTTTGCGCGCCCGGTATGGAATTGACAGGCTTGATCCATCTTGCACCGGGCGGGCTTTCACCTTACACTTGCGGCTCCCCTGAGTGACAACCTCGCGTCCGTGCATTTGGGGGCCGGGCGAGATCCCCTGCCGCTTGATCTACGAGGCTACCATGCGCCCGATATTCCTGCTTGCCTGCGTCGCCGCTGCCGTCCTGTTTGCGGGCTGCGGCGCATACGCCAACACCGTTGAAGGGGACGTCAGCGTCCCGCAATCCAATGGGCCCAACCCCCAGAATCTGCCGGACCCCAACGCAGTGCCCAAGCCCAATTCGCCTGGCGGCTACCCCGTGGCCATCAGCCCGGTCACCATTGAAGAAGTCGCGCTCGGCCAGCAATGGATCGAGCTTTACAACGCCTCAGCTTTTGAAGCCGACATCGGCGGCTGGGCGTTGACCGACGGCCAGCACAGCCACACCTTCCCGTTCGGCTTCCGGCTGGCATCGGGCTCGCGGGTGGTGGTGCACCTTGGCGTGGCCGGTGTGGACACGAACAGTGAACAGTTTGCGCCCAGCTTTGCCGGCGTGAATGTGACGCAGGGCGCGCTGGCGCTGGTACGCGGCGGCGGTGAGCTGATGCACTTTGTCCAGTGGGGCGCCGACAACCAGCCGTTTGAGGGCGCCGCGGTGCAGATCGGGCTGTGGACAGCCGGGGACTTCGTATCCGCGCCGGGCCAGCAGGACAGCATGAATTACGACGGTACCGCCAACGACAGCAGCGCGTGGCACGCGCTGAACCCGACGCCGGGCAACTAGACGTGTCGCAATTCACCGGCCCGGAGATCCCGGGCCGGTGTTTTATTTTGCGCGGGCGCCTTTGCTTGTGGGCAGGCCCCTGCCTGTTATAAACGAATAGTTGCGGGGGCTGGCTTGTTGCAGGGCTGAACCATGAGCATCAAGGTCATCATCGTGATCCTGCTGTTTGCGCTGGCCGTCGGCGGCGCGGTCGGGCTTGCCCTGTACGAGGGCGGGGTCGAGTACCGCACCGTCGGTCAGCTTGTGGACGGCAGCGAGGATCGCCGCGTGAAGGTCAAGGCCCAGGTGCTGAGCATCAGCAGCGAGTTCAAACCCACTGTGTTCACCGCGGCCGACATCCCTGACAACAACGCGCCGTTGCCGCCGGGTGCACCCACGATGACCGTGATTTACGAGGGCGACGACGTGCCCCAGAACATGAAACGCGCGGCGCATGTAACCCTGGAGGGCCGCTGGGACGACAAGCGCGGCGCTTTTGTCGCCACCATGATTCAGACCCAGTGCCCCTCGCGCTACGAAGGCCAGGAGCTGACGCCGCCTGATCCCGCCCAGCCCTGACCCGGGACACCATGCTCGCCCGCATTGAAACCATTGAGCAATTCGAGTCCGCCGTTGCGATCATGCGCACCGGCAACGCCGCGCTGTATGTGGCCCTGTTCATGACCATCGCGCTGGCGGGCCTGGCCGGTGCTTCCGCGTGGCGCAAAGACGAGCGACTGGCCCACGCCGCCCGGCGCGGGCAGTACGCGCTGTTTGCCCTTACCGCCTTCTGCTGTGCGCTGTTGTATGTGGGCATCTTTGAAGGCTACTACTTCGTCAACTACATTGAGCGCGTCACCGAAAACAACGAAGAACTTACCTTCAAGCTGGCGGCACTGTGGGCAAGCCAGCAGGGCAGCCTGCTGTTCTGGTGTTTCATCCTTACCGGCTTCGGGGCCGCGTTTGCCTTTTCGCAGCGGCACAACCGCACTGACCGGCGCCTGCCCTTCACGCTGATTGCGCTGGCGGTCGTGCAGTTCTTTTTCTTTTTCATCATCACCTCGCCGACAGACGTTGAAGCCGCCCAGCGCAGCAGCCCGTTCTCCATGATGTACGAGTGGATGGTCATGACCATCACCAACAAGGAAGCGGGCACAGCCGTCAACCACAGCGCCAAGACCATCTTTGCCCTGCTGTCCGACGCCGACAGCCGCGCACCCCAGCACGGCTGGGAGCTGCTGCGCGCAATGCACGCGTCCGGCCACGGCGAAATGACGCTGCGCGACCTGCACGCGATGGTGCTGAACAACCCCGGCAAGCTGCCGCCGGAGGCGCAGGCTGTGCTGCTTGAACAAATCAGCGACGGCAACGGCATGAACCCTGCGCTGCACAACTACTGGGTCGCGATTCACCCGCCAATGCTCTACCTGGGCTTCGTGGGCTTCACGATCCCGTTCTGCTATGCCGTGGGCAGCCTGCTTTCAGGCGAAGTCGGCGAGGGCTGGCTGAAGCCGATCCGGCTGTGGGTGATGGCCTCGTGGGGCTTTCTCACGGTGGGCATCGCGCTGGGCGGGTTGTGGGCCTACGAGATTCTGGGCTGGGGCGGCTACTGGGCCTGGGACCCCGTTGAAAACGCCAGCCTGATCCCGTGGCTTACCGGCACGGCGTTCATCCACAGCGTGATCGTGACCGAGCGTCGCGGCATGCTGCGCATGTGGTCATTTGCGCTGATCGTGATCACGTACTGCATGACGGTCGTGGGCACGTTTCTGGTGCGAAGCGGCATCATCAACAGCGTGCACGCGTTTGGTGCCACCGGCGACGTCGATACCTGGTTCTATGGCTTCATGCTGGTTGTGTTCATGGGCCCGCTGCTGCTGCTGATCTGGCGCAAGCCCCTGCTGGCGCCCGACCGGCAGCTTGAGAGCCTGTGGTCGCGCGAAGGCAGCTTTTTGTTCAACAACCTGATCTTTCTGGCGATCGGGCTGGTCACGCTGATTATCACCGGCTGGCCGCTGATCACGGAAACGCTTTACGGCGACACGGGCAAGCAGGAGCTTGGCCAGGACGCCTACGTGATGATCAACATCCCGCTGCTGCTGATCGTGCTGGTGCTGATGGGCATTGGCCCGGCGCTGGCATGGCAGCGCAACAGCCTGCGCCAGAGCCTGCGCCTGTTCGCGGCGCCGTTGATTGCCGCCGGCGTGATGGCGCTGATCAACGGCCTGTGGCTTGCGGGCAACGACCTGCTGATTGACGTGGACAAGGGCGACCGTATCGGCACGGCGGCCGCCGTGGTACGCCTTGTTGTGCAGCTTACGCTGTGGCCGATCTGCGTGTTCACGCTGGTGTGCATCCTGATGGAGTTTGCCGCCGGCGCCCGCGCCCGCGCGCGCAGCACCGGCGAAGGCTTCGTGGCTGCGCTGTTCAAAGTCAGTCTTGCCAACCGGCGCCGCTACGGCGGATACATCGTGCACGTCGGCGTGCTGCTGGTCGCGCTGGGGATCTACTACTCAAGCTTTTATGAAAGCGAAGGCACGGTCATTGCCCAGCCGGGCGGCTACGGCGTGATTGAGAACCGCCTGACCGGCGACAAGCTGCTGGTCGTGTACGAGGCCAACCAGCGCAGCGAAAGCTGGGACTTCATGAAGGAGGCCTTCGGCGACGAAGAACGCGCGCAGTTGTACGCGAACATGCTGCGCTATGTGCGCATGAACCCCGGGCTCAGCGCCGAACAAATCGTTGACACGGTGGTGCGCGATTACAAGGCGCAGATGGGCGGTGAGCTGCCGCCCCAGATGCAGCAGGCGCTGCCGCGTATGCAGGCGGCGATCGCGTGGGGTATTGAACAGCGCAAGCGCCAGGTCGTGTACGAAACCTTTGAGACCACGCTTCAGGTGTACCCGTACAAGGCCGCCGAGGTTGACACGACACGCTACCGGCGCGCACAGGACAGCCTGTTTGAAGTCATGGCAAATCGCGACGCAAGCAACGAACAGTTCGGGGCGGCCGTCACCGAGCAGGGCGATGAAGCGGTGTTGCTGGGCGCCGAACTGCCGGCCACGCACCGTGCGTTGCGCCAGGAGTACGCGCAGCTTGACGCCGCGGCGTTTGCCCTGCGCTTCGGCATTGACCCCGGCGCGCGCGACTTTGGGGCACAGCGCTTTGCCGCCATGCAGCAGCTTGAGCGCCTGCACGAGATGATTGAGGGCTACGCCGTCACCCGCCGCAACGAAATTGTGGCCGAGCTGGCGCACAAGCTGCCCGACGAGCGCGCGGCCCAGACGCTGGCAAGCATGCGGCCCCTGACGCTGGGCGGCCTGCACAGGGCGCTGGCTGAGACACACCCCGAAAAGGCCCAGCACATCAGGGCTGAGATTGACGCCACCACCGCGGGCGCAGCCACCGTGACCCCGCGCATGCGCATCTTTTACGACAAGCGCACCGGTGTGCCCCGCACCGCCGAGGCCCTTAAAGACCCGCAGTACCACCGCACGCCGGGCCGCGACGCGTACTTTATCCTGCAGGACACGCGGCAGGACGGCACAGCCACCTTCCGGTTCTTCGTCAAGCCGCAGATGACGCTTGGGCTGGCCGGGCTGGCCGTGATCATCGCGGGCACCGTGATGGCGTTTCTGCCCAGTGTCAGGCGCAGGCGAAAGGCGGTGGCGCCATGAAGTTGCTGCTTCTGCTGGTGTTGTTTGCCGCCCCGCTTTCGGCGCGCTCGGCCGTTGAGGTTGATCGCCTGTACCACGATGTCGGCAGCCAGCTTTTCTGCGTGTGCGGCGGGTGCCGTGAGGGTCTGCTGGTGTGCAGCATGAACGTGTGCCAGGCCAAAGAACTTGAACGCGACTACCTGCGCGAGCTGTGCCAGGACCCGGCGCTGGACGCCGGCGCGATCAAGGCAAAGATGGCCGAGCGCTTCGGCGAGAAAGTGCTGCAGGTGCCGCCGGACAGCAGCCTGTACCCGGTGCTGATCGTGGCGGTGCTGCTGCTGGCCGGCGCATTCGGGATCGGCTTCTGGGCTGTGACGCGCCGCCGGCCGGCGCCCACCGAGCAGCAACCCGACCCTGACGTCGCCGATTCGCGCATCGAGAATGAACTCAAGGAGCTTGAATGAACCGGCGCTGGAGCATGGTGATCCTTGCCTCATGCGCGTGCGCCGCGCTCAGCGCGCTGGCCGGCCTGTGGCTGCCGCCGCTGGTGATGTTGCTGGCGCTCGTGACACTGTCGCCGCTGGCCCGGCCCAAGCGCCTGTGGTTTGTCGGCGACGTGGAAAGTGAACACCGCATTGTCGCGCGGCGCAGGCAGGAAGCCCTGCGCGCACTCAAAGACCTGGACGAAGACCGCATGGCAGGCAAGCTCACGCGCGACGAAGTGGACCGACTGCGCCCCGGCATGCTGCAAGCCGCCAAGGAACTGACCGCGCAACTGGATGTGCTGACCGAAAAGCAGGCCGCCGCGCGCCGCAAGATTGAAAGCGAACTTCGCTGATGCCGCATGCGCCGGCCAACCGGGTAGCACAACTGCCGGGCCTGCTTGCCGCGCTGGTGTGCCTCGCGCCGTGCCTGTGCGGGCAGGGCTTCATCGGCGGCAGCCTCAAAGACATGGCCGGCGGCGAGACCTACCTGCCGGAGCCCGCAAAGGTGCTGGCCATCACCTTGCCCGATGATTCACACCCCTTCAATGAGATCTGCGCCGCGCAGTGGCAGCAGGCCATGGATGCCCTTGCCGATGGCCGCGAGCCCGACACGCCCTTTGGCGGCTTGCAGTCGGCGGTTGCAGCACAACGCGCAGCAGTCACCGAAGCAGGCGCAGACGGCAGTTTTCGCCTTGAAGGCCTGCCCTTTGAGCGGCGCCTTGCGCTGGCGGCAAAGGTTGACGGCCTATGGTGGCCACTTGAGCGCGAACAATGGCTGACCGAACAACAGCCCGGCGCCGAGGTGCGCATACCCTTTGCTTTCATTGACAACAATGCCGCGCCGTGGCTGCGCGAGCACATCCTTGAGCTTTCACTGGTGCTGCGGGAAGATCTCAAGTACGCGGGCATCACGATCCTTGAAACGCTGCGCTTCGAAAACCCCGACCCCAGCCGCGCAGCACTGGTCAAGCTTTCGCTCGACCTCTCCATGCCGCCGGACATTCTGGCGCGCCACCTGCCTACGCTGTACGGCTCGCAGTTGTTGTTCATGCAGGCCGGCGGCACGCCCGGCGACACCCAGCCTGAGGGCACGCCGCTGGCCCGCCAGGCATGGAAGTTCGGCGGCGGCGATTTCATGCACGGCGGCGGCGCCGTGTACAACAAGGGCCCGCAGTTCAGCGCCGACAACTGGCACCCCTTGAATGTCGATGCGCTGAAGATGACCGGCGCCGGCGACACCCGCTTTGTCGAGAAGCCCTCGGCCTCTGCGCGTGCGGCAGCCCTTGAGTTCACGCGCGTTGTTCCCCCCGCGCGCGACGGCAAACCGGGCACGCTGGTGCTGCGCGTAAGCCACCGGGCAGGCGTGCCGATCGCCAACCCCGGCGGCAAGGTCGCATTGAACCGCAGCTTTCCGCTCGAACTCCAGGGTGCGGCGGCACGTCTGGCCCCGGGACTCACGCTGCAGGCGCTGGTGACCGACGGCCACCGCAAGCTGTACGGCGACAAGTACGTCAGCACCGCGCCGCTGGCGGCAGGCCAGGCCGTGCAGTTCATCATCGGGCTGGACGATGACGCCCAGGCGCAGGTGGCTGCCTTTGACATCCGTACGACCGAGAAACCGTCCCAGCCCAAAGACGGCTCCACCTTTCGCTGGGACATGATGTTCAAGGTGCTGGCGGTGATTTTCGGGCTGGCGTTCATCGGCGCGCTGGTTGCCAGCCTGCGCTGGCCCCGTGAAAAGCAGTTGCAGCGGCTTGCCGACCTGCCGGCCAGCCGCGCCGAGGTGCTGGCTGAGCTGAAAGCCCTGCAGGAAGACTACGAGGCCCGCAGGCTGCCCGCCGCGGCGTACCTCGAGCAGAAGCAGCGCCTGCTTAACCGTCTGATCGAATTTGATACCCGGGCCGAGTAAGGCACGCAAAGCTCATTGATCATCGCGCCTGCAACATTGATGATCACGCTCTCTGACCCTGCGGCGCCCCGATGCAACTTGAAGCGAAATCCCTGTCACGCAGCTTCGGCGCCACTCGCGCGCTGCGCGACGTAAGCCTTTCCGCAAGCCCCGGCGAGATCGTGGCGATCACCGGCGCCAATGGCGCCGGCAAGAGCACGCTGGTCCGCATACTCGCCACGCTGCTGCGGCCCGACACCGGCAGCTTCACGCTGGCCGAGTTGGACGGCGTTGCCGAGGCGACGCGGGTGCGTGCGCTCATCGGCTACCTCGGGCACGAAAGCATGCTGGATGGCGCGCTCACCGGCCGCGAAAACCTGCGCCTGTTTGCCCGGCTGTACGGCGTGAACCCGAGCCGCACCGACGAACTGCTGGCGCGCTTTGAAGTCGCGTTTGCTGACAGCGCCGTCAGCACCATGTCGCGCGGTCAGGAACAGACGATCGGCCTGTGCCGCGCCTTGCTGCACGACCCGATGCTGCTGCTGCTGGATGAGCCTTCCACCGGGCTTGATGCCGCAGCACAACAGCGACTTTGGCAGGCAGCCCGAGAACACGCGGGAAAAGGGAGAATCGTGATTTTTACCACCCACGACCACGCCGCCGCCGCCGAAGTCGCCCAAAGACGGTTAGAGCTGGTCGGGGGTGCTTTGGGGTGACAGGCAGTTACCCATCCGATACCGCGCTTGCACCAATATGGAAGAAGCGTAGCATGGTGCATCCCACGATAATTGACCGAACTTGTGTGTTGATTGGCATTTGCGCCGGTTGCCGGATACTTGCCCGCTGAACTGGCGTAACTTTTGCATGGGAAACACTCAGACAGGCGCTGGAGGTGCAATGATTTCTTCCCGCAGATCAGGTTTTACCCTGATCGAGATCCTGATTGTCGTCGGCATCATCGGACTTCTGGTCACGGTGTTGCTGGCTGTGCTGCTGGCTGTGGCCGGCAAAGGCCCTGAGCACCAGGCCAAGGACTTCGTGAACAACCGGTTGCCGGCGGCCATGACCAAGTGGCAGCAGGAAAGCATGATGGGCAGCAACGATTACCCCAACAGCCCCAACATGCGCGACGGCGCAGACTATCGCGACGGCAACATCAACCTGTTTGACGAGCTGGTGACCAAGCCGCAAAAAGGCGGCAAGCCGGCGTACATTGAAGACGGCGCCTACATCAAGGGCGACCACCAGGGCAAGCCGATCTTCCTGGACCCCTGGAACAACCCCTACATCTACCGCAACTACACCCAGAAGCTGAGCAAGTCAGGCAGCGGCGTGCGCACCAGCATCGGCAAGAAGTACTCAGAAGATTACGACATCGTTTCCTGCGGTCCCGATGGCATCTACGGCAACGACGATGACATCGCCAGGGGCAAATAAAGGATCGGGGGAGATCATGCGAACCAACAAGGGCTTCACACTTATCGAGTTGCTCATCGTCATTGGCATCATTTCGGTGCTGGTGGTTGTGCTGGCGCTGGCGATTCTGCCGTGGCTGAGCAAGTCCGACGAAAACAACACCAAGACGCTGCTGACGACGGTCAACAGCACGATCGGCGCCCACAAGGGCGCGTTGACGCTGGAACAGTTCAAGAAGGACGCCGGCCAGCTTGCAATGAAGATTGACTCGCAGGACGAAATCGCCTACGCGCAGATGCTGCTGTTTTACACGGCGCCGTCGCGCGAAGTGTGGGAACAGTCGGCCAAGTACGGCGGCACCAACTGGAACCCGCCGGTGCAGCCCGAAACGCTGGGCGAGTTCATCAACAAGGACAACGCCAGCCGCCTGCCGCACCTGGTGGACGCGTGGGGCAAGCCGGTAGTGTTCAGCTATGACCGGGCGTCGAAGACGGCGTACATCTACTCGTTCGGGCCGGACATGGAAAAGAACACCGACGACGACCTGATGATGATTGTCGGCGAGACCGCGGTGAAGACACGGGCCGAGCTGAAGAGGAAGCAGTAGGAGCGCAAATGCAAAGGCCAACCGTAGCGGGTCGCGGCTTCACGCTGATGGAGCTGCTGGTGGTGGTGGCGCTGATCGCGCTGCTGGTGACCGTGATGGTGCCGGTGATGCTGTCGTTCATGAAGGGCCGCGGCCTGGGCATGATCGGCAACAACTTCGCGGGCTTTGTCGCGTTTGCCCGCACCGAGGCCATGAACACGCG
Organism: Planctomycetota bacterium; assembly: GCA_019636195.1. GTDB lineage: Bacteria > Planctomycetota > UBA8742 > UBA2392 > UBA2392 > JADJRK01. The sequence continues at coordinate 19,457 of JAHBYA010000009.1, forward strand.
CCAGACCCATGTGATTGTCACCTACTTCGAAGAAGAGAGCCTGAACCTCGGCGGCGAGTTTGACCGCAAGGCGGGCCCCGGCGTCGTGCTGTGGCGCCTGAACCCCAACCCCACGCCGGGCAGCGACGACCTGCGCATCAACTATGTCAAGCAGCTCGACTTTGAAGGCGGCATCGGCGGCTCGGTTGACTTCGCCAAGTCATGGAAGTCGCGCGCCCCGCTGGGCCCCAGCCTGTCGATCAGCGACGAGGCCAACCAGAAGTTTGTGGGCAAGTACAAGCTGGTGCTGCTGCCCGACGGCCGTGTGGAAGTACCTGAGGACAAGCCCGGCTATGTGCTGGACACCGGCCAGACCAAGGGCATCCGCACCGACATGGTGCTGACCGACGGCACCTACATCGTGTTTGTGGACATCAACCCGGCGACGGGCGCCATGAAGCGCTCGCCGCGCGTGGACTATGAAGATACCGATGAAGAACCCTAGACGGGGGTACGCAATGCGCGGCAAACGCGGCTTTACATTGACCGAAATCCTGGTGGCGCTGGCGATTTTCGCCCTTGGCGGCACCGCGATCATGGCGCTTTTCATTACCAACATCCGGCTCAGCCGCCAGGCCATGGATTACACGCGCGCCGCCGAGATTACGCGCAACGCGCGGTCGCTGATGACGCAGGCGGTCAGCCGCCCGATCGTGGTCGGCGACAACGACCGGATTTACCAGTTCAGCTATCCCGGCACGTCGCTGACGCTGGACCCCAAGCAGTACCGCGAACAGTTTGAGCAGTCGGCGACAACTTCGGGCGTGCCTGATGAAGTCGGCGGCAGTGCGGTGGCCAACAGCATCTTCTTCCGGTTGCCGACTGAGCCCTTCAACGCCAACGCGCTTACCAGCGCCGGCGAGCGCATGGTCGTCAAGCTGCCCAGTAACGGCCTGCAGGGCAACGGCAGCCCGCGCAGTTGGGAGAGCGGCGACCCGCTGGTTTTCCGCTTCAAGCCCGACATGCTGCGCCGCAGCGGCGCGCTGGACGGCCTGGACGCCGACGACCGCATGGCCTACCAGTTTGACCTGCAGGTCCGCCGCAGCGTGCTGCGTGCGGGCTTGCCCAAACAGGACGGCACCGGCGGCATGCAGCCGCTGGAAGATCTGTTTGTCGTGCACATCCGGGTTTACAAGGGCTTTGAGTTCAACCCGGACGTGCAGAACGACCCCTATTTTGAGTGGGACTTTTACGTCAGCGCCACGCGCTAGCGGAGTGAGCCATGAGATACGTAAGACGGGGCTTTACGCTGCTTGAGTTGATGATCGCGATTACGCTGATGCTGATCGTCATGCTCATGCTCAACTCAATGTTCCGCACCGCGCAGGAAATGTACCTGCGCGCCGCGCGACGCGTCGATGTGTACAGCCAGGCGCGTGCCAGCCTTGACATGATTGAGCAAGACCTGCTGCGCCTGCAAACCGGCGACGAAAAAGAGTCGATCCATCTGCGCAGCCTGACACCGGCGGACTGGAAGAACCCAGACAACGCCCGCACCGCCAACATTTACACCAACATGACCGACTGGAACTCGGCCGACGAAAACCAGTCGCGCAACATTCGCGAGTTTCTGTCCTTTCACGGCACCAACACGTGGTGGGACAGCAACCAGAAGAAGTACGTCACCGGCAACGCCATGATCGTGTACTACTTGCGCAAGCGCCCCCGCAACATCAACGATGAACAGCCCGAAGGCGCGTACCTTGTGCGCCGCCTGATCCCGCAGCGCAGCCTTGCCGAGGTCGCGGGCATCGCCAAGGGCACGCGCCAGGCCAGTCAGCTTGTCGTCTCGGAAGACGAACTGGTGAACTTTGTGTATGCCGTGCACGTCTACACCGACGACCAGGCCGCCTTCCAGGTTGCCGAGCAGTTCCGGGACTTCCGCTACGACATCATGCCTGAGTGCTCGCGCACCCATACCAACGCCAAGTGGCTGTGGGTCAACGCCGGCGCCGCACCTCCGTCGCAACAGCCCGGCCAGCCCAGCCAGCCGGGCGCGGGCGCCGTCACCCTGATGCTGCCGACGCCTCCGATGGGCGACCGCGTTGAGTTCGGCGGCAACTACCAGACCCAGACCTCGCCGGACCGCGGGTTTGTTTCATCGCGCTGGAACTATCCCAGCGTGGTGATGTTCGACCTGGTAGTGATCGACCGCGAAATGACGCGCTACGACGGCACAACCGGCGAAGGCACCTACCGCTCGTTCGCACGCGCGGTGCAACTGCCGGTTTCCGGTCCGCTGTTCAAGCTGGACGACCAGGACCTCAAGCTGCTGCGCTAGACCGCAACATCAACGGGACCGGCACGCATTGTGCCGGTCCCGTTCTGTTCAGGTCTCTTCCGTGCCGGTTACATGAACGCGCCGGTGCCGGTGATGTGCTGGCCGATGGCGAGGCTGTGGATGTCGTTGGTGCCTTCGTAGGTCTTGACGCTTTCCAGGTTCGCCATGTGCCGCGCCACATGATACTCCAGCATGATGCCGTTGGCGCCCAGCATCTCACGGGCCACGCGGGCGATGTCCAGCGCGATGCCCACGTTGTTCATCTTGGCCATGCTGACCTGATAGTGCGTCATCTTGCCCGCGTCTTTCAGCGCGCCCAGCCGCCATGCCATCAGCTGGCCCTTGGTGATCTCCGTGAGCATCTTGGCCAGCTTGTGCTGCGTGGTCTGGTGCGCCGCCAGGGGCTTGCCGAACACGATTCTTTCGGCGGCATAGTTCTTGGCTGTGTCAAAGCACGCCATAGCCGCGCCCAATGCCCCCCACGCGATGCCGTAGCGCGCCTGTGTCAGGCAGCCCAGGGGGCCCTTCAAACCTTCGGCCTTGGGCAGCATGTTGTCTTCGGGCACGCGCACATCTGTGAAAAAGAGCTCGCTGGTGTTGCTGGCGCGCAGGCTGAGCTTTTTCTTCTGCTCGCGCACGTCGTATCCGGGCATGCCTTTTTCGACCACAAAGCCGCGAATGCTCTTGGGGTCGTCGCTGTCGCCGGTCTTGGCCCACACGACGGCGATGTCGCTTAAATTGCCGTTCGTGATCCACATCTTGGCGCCGTTGAGCACCCAGTCTTTGCCGTCCTTCTTTGCACGGGTAATCATGCCGGCGGGGTTGCTGCCGTAGTCGGGCTCGGTCAGCCCGAAGCACCCGATCATGCGGGCTGCCGCAAGCTCGGGCAGCCACTTCTTTTTCTGGTCTTCGCTGCCGTAGGCGTAAATCGGGTACATCACCAGCGCCGACTGCACGCTGGCGAAACTGCGCACGCCGGAATCGCCGCGCTCAAGCTCCTGGTTGATCAAGCCGTAGGCGATGTTTTTCATGCCTGCACAGCCATACTCTTCGGGCAGGTTGGCGCCCAGCACGCCCAGCTCGCCCAGCTTGGGGATGATGGCCTTGGGAAACTCGCCTTTTTCGTAGCAGTCTTCGATGATCGGCATGACGTTGTCGTCAACGAAGTCACGCACCGTGTCGCGCACGTTGCGGTCGTCTTCCGACAGCATGTCGTCGAGTGAGAAAAAGTCCGGGCTCTCGTATTTCGCCATGGCTGCGTCCTTTAAAGTCAGGGGCACCATAGCGGGCACCCTGACACCCGCCAAGACGGCAACCCTTGAAGCCTGATGCAATCCGGGAGGAAGGTTCAGGCGGGTTCACCCTGTTTGTCCGGTCGCCCCGCAAACGCGACAGCCGGCAAATCCCGGTGGCAGCCGATTGCGCGGGGGACTGCCCTGCCTATACTTCCTTTTTGCCCCGGCGGGGACGTGCGATGCGTCCCCGCTTCTGATTTTGGAGGCGTCATGGCGGCACATGAACACGTCGTCATCCTTGATATGGGCTCGCAGTACACCCAGTTGATCGCGCGCCGAACGCGCGAGCTGGGCGTGTACAGCGAAATCCTGCCCCACACCACCACATTGGCCAAGATTCAGCAGCGCGGGCCCAAGGCCATCATCATCTCCGGCGGGCCAGCCAGCGTGTACGGAGAAAACGCGCCCACGGTTGACGCGGCAATCTTCACGTCCGGCCTGCCGGTGCTGGGCATCTGCTACGGCATGCAGCTTGGCAGTCAGGTGCTGGGCGGAAAAGTTGAGCGCGGCAACGTGCGCGAGTTCGGCCATGCCGAACTCAAGATCAACCACGAAGACATCCTGCTGGCGGGCATGAACCGTGAACTCGCCGAAAACCCGCACGCCCTGCGCGTCTGGATGTCCCACGGCGACAAGGTAACGCAACTGCCGCCGACCTTTGAAGTGCTGGCCACCACGCCAAGCTGCGAGTTTGCGGCCGTCAAGCACCGCGAGCACCCGTTTTACGGCGTGCAGTTTCACCCTGAAGTCAAGCACAGCGTCAACGGACTGCTGGTGCTGAAAAACTTTCTTTTCAATGTCGCCCGCTGCGCCGGCGACTGGCAGATGAGCAGCTTTGTCACCGAGCAGCTTGAGCGCATCCGCGCGCAGGTCGGCAAGGGCCACGTGATCTGCGGCTTGTCCGGCGGCGTAGATTCCAGCGTGGTCGCGGCGCTGATCAGCAAAGCCGTGCCCGGCCAGATTACCTGCATCATGGTAGATAACGGCCTGCTGCGCAGCGGCGAAGTTGAAGAAGTGCGCGCCGCATTTGAGGGCCACTTCAAAGTCAACCTGATTGTCGCCGACGCCGCCGAGCGCTTTTTGACCAAGCTGGCCGGCGTGACCGACCCCGACAAAAAGCGCATCATCATCGGCGAAGAGTTTATTCGGGTCTTCGAAGTGGAAGCCCGCAAGGTCAAAGACGCGAAGTTCCTGGCCCAGGGCACGCTGTACCCCGACGTGATTGAGAGCGTCGCCGCCCACGGCGGGCCAACCGCAATGATCAAGCGCCACCACAACGTGGGCGGCTTGCCCGCGGACATGCAGTTTGAGCTGGTTGAGCCGCTGCGCTTTTTGTTCAAGGATGAAGTGCGCGAAGTCGGGCGCGAGCTTGGCCTGCCCGATCATCTGGTATGGCGCCAGCCCTTCCCCGGCCCCGGCCTTGCGGTGCGCATACTTGGCGAAATTGACGCCGAGCGACTTCGTCTTCTACGCCAAGCTGACTTGATCGTTAGACAAGAGGTGAAAAACGCGGGACTTGAAAAACGCATCTGGCAGGCGTTTGCCGTGCTGCTGCCGGTAAAGAGCATTGGCGTCATGGGCGACGAGCGCACGCATGAGTTTACCTGCGCGATCCGCGCCGTCGAAAGCGTGGACGGCATGACCGCCGACTGGGCAAGGCTGGAGTACGACCTGCTGCGCAAGATGAGCAACCGCATCATCAACGAAGTGCGCGGTTTCAACCGCGTGGTGTACGACATCAGCAGCAAACCGCCGGCAACAATCGAGTGGGAATGACGCACGGGCTGCAAAGATTCGAGTATGGTGCTCTGGGCCTGTGCGCCCTTTGCCTGGCACTGCTCGCGGCCTGCGGCGGCGGTGACAACACCGCCAACGGCCCAAAGGAAACCAGCCTTGAGGGCGAACGTTCCGAGCGCCGGCCCGTCGATCACACGCCCGCGGTCGATCTTGGCAAAGCGCCAACCGACGCGCACCGGGTACTTGCCAGGCTGCTTACCGCCAAGGCGCTGATTCGCGAGAGTGTGGTGTACGGCGGCTGGAACGCGGCGGCCGCGGACCTCAGCGACGAAGAACCCGCCAACGCCTTGATGCCGTGCATCTCTGCCAAATACCTGTCCACCGGCTACACGATTGAGTCAGGCGGCGACGACAACAAGACTGCCACACAGGAATACCCGCAAAGCGCCACGCTGATCATCGTCCAGGCCCCTGACGCGCAAGCCACCGACGTGATTGCCCGCGGCATCTACGAGCGGCTGCTGGGCGTGCGCTTTGAGCGGCGCGACCCCGTGGAGCTTGCGTTCGGAAAAGGCGAGGGCAACCAGCTGCGCATGGAGCGCTACCTGCGCATCGACGAAGGCTCGGACAAGGACACGGTGCTCGTCGGCTACATCGCCGTGATCGGCGACCTGGTGGTGTACGCCCTTGAGGTTGAGACGCCGCCCCGCATCGTCGGCCCCGGCCAGACCCAGATCCAGCGCGTTACCAATGACCAGCGCGGCACGCGCGTCGGTGCGCAGCTGATCGCCATGGTGCACCACCTGCGCGGCTAGCGGATTTGGTGCGCGCCTGGCCCCGGCCCGAAGTATGCTTGCGCTCCCATGGCTGACGCCCGTCGCACCACCCGCCACCGCTCGCGCCGCAGGGCGCTGTCCGACGCCGCCGCCGTCATCGGCGATAGCCTTGAGTTCGGCGCGCTGCTGACCGACAAGAACGGGCGGGTGCTGCACTGCAACGACCGGGCGCTGACCCTGCTGCGCGCCGCCGATTTCAATGACCTTCAGTCCCGGCTGGCCGCGGTCTTCGGTGATGACCTTGCGTTTCCTCTGCTGCGCGGCGCTGAGGGCGAAAGCAACCAGGGCGGCGCCTGGATGCGCGACGGCGAATCGCCGGTCTGGCTGCGCTGGTGGGCCTGCCCGGCGCAGGGGCTTGCCGATTCAGCGCTGCTGCTGCTGGCCGACGAGACCGCCCGCAAACTCAGCGAAGAAGAGCTCAAGCTTGAACAGCAGCGCTACCTGCTGGTGCTGGACGCGACGTCGCACGCGCTGTTCGAGTGGGACCTGCAACTCAACAAGTCGCGATTTGCCGGGCCGTGGCATGAGCTGTTCGGTTTGCGGCCGGGCAGCGACGCGGTCGGACTGCGCTTTGTCCGTGAGTCCATGCTTGAAGCCGACCGACAGCGTGTGTGGCCGCGGCTGGAACAGTGCGCGGAAAGCGGCGAGCTGTTTCGGGAAGAGTTCCGGCTGACGCGCGCCGACGGCCGCCTGACGTGGCTTGAGATGACCGGTCGCAGTGTGCGGGACGCGCAGGGCGCGCCATGGCGCATGATCGGCAACCTGCAGGACATCGGGCAGCGCAAGCAGTTGGCGCAGGCCCTTAAGCTTGAGGTCATCGGCCGCATGGCTGGCGGAATCGCCCACGACTTCAACAACCTGCTCACGATTATGCAGGGGCACGCCGAACTGCTTGAAATGCAGGGCGTGAAAGGCGTCCAGCCGATCCTTGACGCCGCCCGGCGCGGCGCGCTGCTGACACGCCAGTTGCTGACGTTCGCGCGCCGCCAGGTTGTGATGCCGCAGGTGCTTGAGCTCAATGCAGCCATCGCCGCGGAGGCCGATCTGCTGGAGCGCGCCCTTGGCGACGAAATTGAAATCGCATTTACACCATCGCCCCGGCCTGCGCATGTGCGGCTTGATCCCGGCCAGTTGCAGCAGGTTTTGACCAACCTTGCGGTCAACGCCCGTGAAGCCACACCTCACGGCGGAAGATTTGAGCTCAGTGTCGCGGTGGAGGGTGCCGTCACGCTGCGCGTGCGCGACACAGGCCGCGGCATTGAGCCCGCGCACCTGCCCCACGTGTTTGAGCCGTTTTTCACCACGCGCGAAAACGAAGGCGGAACAGGGCTGGGGCTGGCGACCGTGCGCAGCATCATCGAACACGCCGGCGGCACAATCGACGTCGAATCCGCGCCCGGCCAGGGCGCCTGCTTCACGATTGTTCTGCCAACGGCCGTGCCGGCGTCAGGTGCGCCCGCTGATCAACCGCACGCGCCGTCGGGCGGCAGCGCAACGATCCTGCTGGTCGATGACAACCCCGATGTTCGATTGATCACCCGCAAACTGCTGGAGCGCGCGGGCTTTCGCGTCATCGAAGCGATCGACGGCGAGCACGCGCTGCACAACGCGGCACACCAGCCGATCGACCTGCTGCTGACCGACGTGCACATGCCGCGCCTGAACGGCCTTGACCTGGCCGACCGCATCGCGCAGCTGTACCCGGGCGTAAAGGTCGCCTTCCACACGGCTGACACTGAAGACGACGCCCTCCGCGCGCGGGTGCAAAGCCTGCGCGCACTCTATCTGCAGAAGCCGTTTCCACCGGCGACCATGGTCCAGCGCCTGCACGAGCTGTTGTCCCGGTGACCGCTACTCAGCCAGCATTGCGGCGATCTTGAGCACTGTGTTCCAGTTGCGCGCGGTACCACTGAGCTTGAGCTTGCGGTCGATCCAGCCGGCATCCAGCTTCGACTTGCCCATGCCGTCCGGGTAGTACACATAAAGCTCGCGACCCTCGCCGTGCAGCTGCTCACGCCCGGGAATCGCGCCCTGCAAGGCAGCAAGCGCCCCGGCATCCGGCGCGGACTTCAGGCATGTGACCATCAGGCGGCTGGGCTCGGCGCCGGCCTGTTGGCGGTAGGGATTGTTCTGGATGATGGCGCGCCAGTGCGCGGCATCGCGCACGAAGTAATCGACGGCCAGGCCAAGGCGCTTGGCGGATACAGCCTCAAGCTTTGCCTCCAGGGCGGCGGCGGGCTCATTACTGTCGAAGACGACGTTGCCGCTCTGCAGCAGCGTGCGCGGGTTGGCCATGCCGGCGGCCTCAAACATCGCGCGCAGGTGCTGCATCGCGATCTTGTTTTTACCGCCGACGTTGATGCCGCGCAGCAGTGCGACGTATCGGGTCATCGCCCGATTCTGCTAACTCGGCAATTGCATGCAATCGGTCCAGCCCGGCGTTAGCATGCTGCAATGCGCAACCGCTGGCTGGCATTGCTGGTCGTGCTGCTGTGCGCCACGCTGGCTGGCGCGTGGTTGGTGCTTGGGCCGGACGGCGACCTGCCCGGGCTGCACCAGGCCCCGGATGCGGTCAGGACGGGCGCTGAACAGTCCAAGGCATGCGGCACTGGCGGCCTGGATGCCCCCGACCAGCCGCCGACGGCGCGCATTCCCAGAAGTAACGCAATTGAGGACAGTGAGGGGCCCACCGATGCGCGCCCTGAAGCGCGGGGCGACAATCCGCGCGGCAGCACCCCGGCGCGCGATGCAGCAACGCAACCCCCGCGCGAAACCCGGCCAGACACGGAGAACATCGGCGAGGATGGCAAAGACAACACCGCGCCAACCGGGCAAGCCGACAGCATTCCCGGGCCGCCGTTCATTCGCGGCCACGCGCGGCCCGCGCACCAGAATTTGGGCAACACCCGCCCGCGCGCGGTCAAGCCGCCGGCCAATGGGCTCAAGGCGCCGGGCGAAATCAGCGAGCAACTCAAGCAAGACCGGCGCGGCTTGTACGCGCAGTACTTCAATCTGCCGGAAGGCAAGCTGCCCGAAACGCTGCCCGATCAGCCCAGCTACACGCGCATTGACCGGCAGGTGTACTTTCCGGACGTTGAGAGCTTCGCGGGCGTGCCCGTGGGCGAAAGCTTTGCCGCGGTCTGGACCGGCTTTCTGGTGATAGAGCGGCCGGATGATTACTGGCTGTTCTGGGGCGCCGACAACGGCGGCCGGGTTGAGCTTGCGGGCGAAACGGTGCTGCTGCAGGACGGCATGGTTCGCTATGTCGAAGTAAGCACGGTGTTAACGCTGGACGCGGGCGTATATCCGCTGCGCATTGAGTTCGCGCAGTTCAACAACGCCGTGGCGGACTGGCGCAAGGCGGCGGCTTGCCTGATGTGGGTGCCGCAAGGCGAGCGCAAGCCGGTGCCCGTGCCCCCCGAAATGCTGCTGGTACCGGAATGGATGTGGAGCGAGCACGCCCCGATCATCACTGGATTGAGCAAGTCAGCCGGCGAGATCGGCGACGAAATCACGATCGAAGGCAAGAACTTTGTGGTCGAAGACGCCCTGCCCGTCGAAGTCACCTTCGCGGGACAGCGCGCGCAAGTTGCGGAAAGTTCGGCGACACGCCTGCGGGTAACGGTGCCAATCGGCGCGCAGACCGGCGACGTGATTGTCCGCCGGCTAATGGGCGCAACAGTCGGCATACAGGACATCCCGAGCAACAGCGCGCACTTCAAGTTGAAAACCCAGTTCGGCCTGGTCGCCGAGTGGTTTGACCAGTCCGGGTTGCAGTCCGCGACGTTCATTGACTCGGCTGGCGCTGCACCAGACGTGCTGCGCCTTGAGTGCCCGCCCACTTTCACAGCCGGGTACACCGATCACCAGCCCCCCGGACTTTCGAGGTGCTGCAGCCGATGGGTCGGCTTGATCGGGTTGCCGGCAAGCGGGTGGCTCTCAGTCACTTTCAACACCGGGCGGCCGATGCGCGTGACACTGAACGGCGAGCAGCGATCCAGCGCTGACACCCAGGAGTTTCATTGGGAGTTCGACTCCGGCGACCGCTATCTGCCGCTGGTCATCGAAATGCTGGGCGAGGCCGACTTGCCGCCTGAACTGAGCATCATCCTGCGTACCCGAGTTGCCGCGAGCATCGATCCAGGCAACCAATCAGAAGTGATTGAGAAGCGGCTGTTGCCAGTCCACTTGCTCTTTCCGCCCCAGCAGCCCAAGGCGCCGCCTGTTGTGTGGGCCGTCGAAAATGTGACGCCCGATCCCTGGAAGCCCCCCGTGCCGCTGCCCGCTTCGTCGCGGCCATCCGTTGCCGTGGGCGAAACCATGAACGTGACGGTGCAACTTGCTTCACCACACCAGCAGTCGCCGGTTTCATTCAAGCTGGATAGCATACCCACGCCCGCCGAGCTGGTTGAGTCCAAAGACGTGCCGGGCGCGTGGCATGTGACCTTTGCGCTGACCATCCCGCCCGGTGTGGGTGAGGGCAAGCTTACGGCCACGCAGGGCGACAGCAACAGCGAGCCTTACCTGATCGACATTGCCAATCGCGGGTTGATCGGCTTCTACTATGACTTTCCCCAGCCGTCGGGCCTGGCCGAGATACCGGACCTTGGGCCGCTGGCGTGCTTTGCCGTTCGCAAAGACCGGCGCGTGGTCTTTGAATCCGTGGCCGACTTTGACCTGCCCTTTCCAGCCGAAACCTTTGTGATCGAGTGGTTCAGTTCGCTGATGATCGAGCTTGAGGGCGACTATGTGTTCACGGGCCGCACCGACGACGGCATGCGGTTGTGGCTGAACGGCGAGCTGATCATCGACGCCAACCGCCTGCAGGCGCCCGCCGAAAACTCCAGCGCCAAGGTACACCTGAAGCCGGGCGTGTATCCGCTGCGCATGCAGTACTTCGAAAACAACCAGCACGAAGTGTGCGTCCTTGAATGGCGCGCGACCGACGCCGACAACAACGTCGTGCTGCCGCGCGCGGCCATCCCCGCCAAAGCATTTTCGCTGGATGCCCTGCCGGTGCTGCCCGCCAAGCAAGCCACCGGCAAACGCACTGACGGCAGCTAGGCGGGGCACTTATTTGCTGCAGCATCGTGGCCAAGTCCATAACGCAATCCATAAAATACATCAAACCAACCATGGGACTGATGGCATAGGTAGTCAGTGGCCATGAACCCGGAGCTTGCGCGCACTGCTTACTCGGCAGCCTGTAATCCCTATGTCACGCTGCCTGCAAAACTTGTGCAAAGGTTGACAGAGCCATAGCCACGGCTAGATTGAGTCCTCTGCCAGCACCCCCCTGAAGGAGTTTTTGAAGATGCTGCTACGCATTGTGCGTGCGTCGTTCGTTGTCGCGTGCGCGTTTGGCCTGAGTCTTTCCTTTGACATTGCAGCGCCCGAGAGCAACCCGGTCGCCGCCCAGGACGCCGTCGGAACCGTCAAGGACGGCATCCGCGAGTACAAACGCGGCAACTGGGAAAAGGCGATCCGCGAGTTTGACAAGGCGCTGGCCGGCAACCCGACCGACGCGGAAGCCCGCAAGATCCGCGACGAAATCGGCATTGAGCTTGCCCGCGACTTCATTGACGCCAACTTCGCCAACCCGACGTTGAAGTCACGCTATCACCGCTTCGGCACCTGGGTGCTGGCTGGGCGCGCGCAGACTGACCCGCCGGGCCGCGCCAACGACGCCGAGGGCATCAAGACGTACGTTGACGCGTACATGTCGGACCGCGACATAGCCCGCAAGCTGCTGCGCGCGCAAAGCATCCGTGACGCTTACGGCGACTTTGCCATCCCCTACATTCAGGCGACCTACATGCACGCCGACAGCGCCGACTCGCGCTACGAGGCGCGCAACCTGCTGCGCACCATTGGCGCGCAGGGCGTCAACGCGCTGATCCAGTGCATGTACAGCCCCGAGAAGTATGACCGCCAGACCGCGGCGCTGGCGCTGGCGGATATCGGCGACGCTCGGGCGCTGCCGGTGCTGGCCAAGCACTTCCAGAAGCGCGACGAAGACAACGAAGTGCGTGAAGCCTGCCGCTACGGCATTGAGCAGATCCGCCGCAACGCCCCTGAACGCGACAAGAGCGTCAACGACGCCAAGGACCTGTACTTCCTCCAGGCCGAAGGCTACTACCGCAACAACGCAGCCGGGCGCTTCTGGCGCAACCGGCTGGTCGGCAGCACCTACCAGGGCCAGTTGCCGATCGCGCTGTACAGCCACGACCGCCGCTACACGGCCTGGAAGTGGATCCCCGGCAAGGAAACCGGGGAAGGCGAAAGCCAGCTGACGCCGCAGGACGTTCCGCTGTGGGCGTTTGCCGACATCGTGGCGGAAGAAGCCGCGCTTGAGGCGATTGACCTTGGCATTGCCGCCGCCGGCGGCGACGCCAACAACAACAACTGGGTGCGCGACGCCGAGGCGTTGCTTAGCTGCATCCACATGCACATGTACACTGAGGGCCGCGGCCGCTACTTCCTGGGTGACGAATCTGAGCGCGAGTTCATCACCGAACTGCTGGGCGAGCGCGGGTTTGTGCCCAACCTGCACGGCTTTGGCCTTTCGGCTTCAGCGGGCAGCGCGGTGCTGTACCGCGCCCTTGAACGCAGCCTCGCCGACGGCTACCCGCACGTCAGCATTGCGCTGTGTGACGCCATTGCCGAGCTGAACGACAAGGCGGCCATCGGCACAAACGCCGCCGCGCCGCTGATTCGCGCGCTGGCTGACCCTGACAAGAACATCCGCTACGCGGCCGCGCGCACGCTGATCCGCCTTGGATCGGAAAAGGACTTCGGCAACAACGCGCTGGTGGAAGTTGAGGCACGCAAGAACCTGTCCGAGGTCGCGGCCCGCACCGTGCTCGTGATCATGGAAGACGAGGCGCTGCGCAACCGCTTCCTAAGCGAGTTGACCAGCCTGGGCTATGCCGCGGTCGGCGCCCGCACCCTTGAAGAGGGCGCGGACCTTGCCACCCAGGGCAACCCGTGGGACGCCATCATCCTTGAGGGCAACCTCGCGATGAGCGCCGTGTTTGTCTTTGAGGCGCCCAACATCGCCGGTGCGGCCAACCGCGCCGAGCGCAGCGAGCCGATCTACCACCTGCTTGCCAAGGACATCCGCACGCAGGGTGTGCCCGTGCTGGTTGCAGTGCCCGAGACGGAACTGGACAACCGCAAAGGCGACCTGTCGGCGCTGAACCTGTCGGACAACCGCTTTGTGACCTACAAGGCCGAGGCCGACTACACCGTCAACGCCAGCGGCCTGAATCAGTCGCTGGAAGACGCGTGGTCCGAAAGCGTGGAAAACGCCAAGGGCAAAACCAACGAGTCGGTGGTGCTGATGGCATGGGCGATTGCGACCCTGAACCCTGCCACCACCAAGTTCAACGTCCAGAACCTGCTGGAAGGCCTGTCCGGCGGCTTGCGTCCGGACGGCCGCACTTGGGCCGCACGCGAAGCGATCTGCGAGGCAATTGCCGTGCTGATCGCGGATGCCAAGCGCACCGGTGCCAGCTGGGTCCGCGCCAACGTCGTGCCCAACCTGCTGGAAACAGTCAACAGCGAAGAGCGGGTGGACCGCCCGCGCGTCAAGGCCGCCGCCGCCAAGGCGCTGGGTGCAACCTACGGCACCCACAAGGGCGCTTGGGACGCCGACGGGTTCGAGGCACTCAAGAAGCTCGTGCGCCTTGAGTACGACCTGACCGAGACCGACGACCAGTTGCAGCGCCAGGCGCTGATCCTGGAAGTGTTCAAGGCCCGCAACGCCGCTGGCGAAGCCTTTGGCCGCGCGCCGACCTCAGCACAGCAGCGCAGCGCCTTCAAGCGTGAACAGGCCGTAAACAACCACGCGCCGCACCCGGACAAGCGCAAGGCCGGCGAATAGTTTTGCCATGCTCCACCCAAGGCGCCGGGCGTCCCCAAGGGGCGCCCGGTCGCGTTTTTCCGCGTGAGGGCTGCGCACTTTGGGGTACTAGGGGTACACGCAGGGGCATATTGCCCGCTACTACGGAGGAATTCATGAAGCTCTGGATTACGAGACTGTTCGCCTTGTCGCTGGCCATCGGCCTGCTTGCCAGTGCAGCCACGCTGGCACAGGACGCGCCCAAGCCGGCTGACCCCGAAAAGAAGACCGAGGCCAAGGACATCGCCACAAGCACGGTGGACTTCGAGTTTGAAGGCCTGATGTTTGTGCAGACAAAGGTCAACGGCAAAGGCCCCTACAAGTTCCTTTTCGACAGCGGCGCCACCCAAAGCGTGCTGAACGAGCGCCTGGCCAAAGAGCTGGGCCTTGAGCTGCACGACATGCCGGGTGGCGTGCAGGGCGTCGGCACCGCCGACGCCAAGCTGGTCGTCCTTGACAGCATGGAGATCGGCGGCTTCAAGCGCGGCGAGTGCATTGCCGCCAGCATGAACCTCGACCACATGAGTGGCACCCTTGGCTACCACATGATGGGCATCATCGGCCAGAACGTCATCAAGCGCATGCAGAAGGTCGAGATCGACTTTTCGGCTGGCAAGCTGGCCATGACGCGCTACCCCGCCGGCGAAGAGCCCTCCGACATGCAGGAAGACATGCTGATCCGCATGCTCAAGGGCGGCGGCGGCATGCCGGGGATGCCGGGCATGCCCGGCCGGCGCCAGCCCCCGCCGGACGAAAAGAAGCCCGACAAAAAGGACGACGAGTTCAGCCTTGAGCCCGTGTTGCCCAACGCCGCGTGGCTGTTGCAGGACGAGCGCAGGACCGAAAGCAAGCCGGACCGCCGCTCGCCCACCGAGGGCATGACGCTGACCTACCGCACCGGCGAGCTGGAGTTCTTCGGCCGCAAGATGGAGCTGGTGCCCTACTGGTACCTGGACTGTGTCATCAACGGCAAGACCAAGAGCTTCATGTTCGACACCGGTGCCAGCATGCTGCTTGCGCTGGGCACCAAGCTCGCGGAAGACGTGAAGATTCCCACCAGCTTCACCTACCCGGTCAAGGGCATCGGCAAGGGCGACGCCAAGTCGGGCCTTGTGGACAGCTTCCAGGTCGGCGTCATCAAGGAAGTGGATGCGCCCTGCACGATCATGGAACTGCCCAAGATCACCGACCAGCTTGGCCAGATGGGCGCGATGATCCCCGGCGTCGATAAGCTGAACTTCGACGGCATCGTGGGCATCACGCTGGCCACGCGCTTCAAGAAGATGATCGTCGATGCCAAGAACCGCCACATTGAGTTCATCCCCTACGGCAAGGACGAGGTCAACAAGCTTGAGCCCAGCCACAGCGAAGAGTTCGTGCGTGACGCGGTGATTCGCACCTGGCAGGGCAAAGCCGGCACCTTCAGCCTTACCGGCGACAGCGTGCAGCTTGAAAACTGGAAGGCCAAGGGCCTCGAAAGCGGCGGCCTTGAAATTGAAAGCGTCGTTGAAGGCGGCGCGGCCCACAAAGCCGGCTTGAAGAAAGGCGACATTATCACTCACCTGGTGGGCGCAGCCGACGACCTGCCGGAAGACATGGAAGACGCAGACGTGGACGGCAAGGACGTGAAGGTTCGTGACATGCCGGCGCTGATCATGTGGGCGTGCAGCAAGGATCCTGGCACGGAAGTCAGCGTGCGCATCAAGCGCGGCGACGAGGTCAAGGACCTGAAGTTGAAGCTGGATGACTACGGCTTCAAAGGCAGCGTGCCTGACCGCTTCAAGAAGTAGGCACAGACGCAACAAATACAACGGGGCGGGCCTCAGGCTCGCCCCTTCTTGTTTTTGGCTGGCCGGCGGTCTGGCTACGCCCCAGCCATGCCAAGAGTCTGCCGCCAGATACGAAGATGCGACAAGCCTGCCCGATCAAGCGCAGCACAACTAACCAACCATTTAGTCATTTTGAGACGACGCAGCAAATTGCTGCAAGTCATTCCAAACACAAAACTTGTATTCATCTTGCACAGCGATTGCACGATTGGCACAAGGGCCTTTTGCTCGCTTCTTTTCACACTAGTATGGAAGGTATCCCATCTTGATTTTGTTACCCCTCTGATCAGGAGTGATAAGAACATCGATACACTTGCATGGAGTCATCAGCATGAATCCCGGGGCCGCCACTTCTGTTGACCTTTTGAGATCCGAACACCGCATCGCCAGCAACCGCAGCCTGCAGGCCCTGATCAGTTGGGGCCTTGAACAGGCGCAGGCGTACTCTGCGGCAGGCAAGCGTGTGCTTTGGGTGCCGTGCCACGCTATTTCCGGCGCATTGTCGTTGCGCAGCTGGATCATGTACCAGGCCACGCGCACGCTGGGCGCGGCTGGGCCCTCCGACGCCGCTTCGCTGCTGTCCGGCGCGGCAGACCTGCTGGTGATTGTTGACCCAGCCGCTGCCGACCGCGAGGGCCTGCAATGGCTCAGCAACCTGCTGGCATGCGCTGAGGCGGTGCGCGACCTGACCGTCACCCCGCCCCTGCCTGAGTTGCTGGTGTTGGCGCAGTCCGGCGCCGGCACGGAACAGTCCGATGCATTCCTTGACCGTCTGCGCGCCCTGGGCGCTCGCGAGACCCGCAGTTCCGGCCGCGACGGCGACATATCCACCACCGCCCTGCGCAACGAACTTGGCGCGCTACGCGACCGGCACGCGCCGTTGCTGGCGGCGCTTTCGCTGGCGCCGTGTCCCCTGACCCTCGAAGAGTTTGAGGCCATCGCGGCCGCTTGCGGCGCGGGCACGACCTCTTTGCGGGCGCTCACTGGCGGCGGGGCGTTTCAAGTGCTGGACGGCTTGATCCTTCCCGGCAGTCGCGAATTGCGCCATGAGGTGCGGTCGATGCTGGGCGAGCAGGTGATCCAGGACGCCGCGCACGCGTTGTCCGACTTGTTCGAGAAAATCTTCGACAAGCTGCCCGACGCCCGCATTGAGCAGCTGATGCTTGCCGGCGACGCGCGCCGCGCCGTGCGCATGGCCCGCAAACGCTTTGACGAGCATTACGCCTCCGGCCGCTTTGAAGAGGCGCTGCACATCGTCGATATCGCGGCGAAACTCAACATGCCGATTGAACCCGGCCGCAACGCCGCCGAGGTTGACCAGGCCCGGCTGGCGCTGCTGCACGCCGAGGTCGGCAACCACGCGGTTGCCCGCGAAATGGTCACGAAGCTGGCGCGCCGCCGCGACCTTTACCGCAACGCTGCATTCATTGAGTGGCTGGCACTTGCCGCCCGCGCGCTCGCCCTGACCGGGCACGAGCCTCGCGCAGCCGACAGCCTGCTGCGGCGCGCGATCCGTCTTGCCGGTGACGACCTGGACCGCCACATCCGCCTGACGCTGCTGCGGGTCGAACTGCTTGAGTCCGGCGTCTTCAAGCTGGATGACCGCGCGACCTGGCTGCTCAGCCATATCAACAACAAAATGCTTGAGCAGGTGTCGCCCGCAACACTGGCGGCATACCTTGAGACGACCGCCGCCCGTCTGGCTGCATCAGGCCACTTCAAGGGCGCGTTCAAGCGCCTGCGCAGGCTTTCGGCAATTGAAACGTCAGACCGGCGCCGGGCAGCCGCGATGCTGCTGATGGCGCGGTGCCGTGCGCACTTTGCCGACCATGAGGGCGCGATGCGCTACGCCTCAAGCTCGCTGCACTTCGGCCTGCGCGCCGCCGAGCTTGGCGTCGTTGAGCAGGCCGCGCGCTTCCTGCGCGACGCCGAGCGCGGACGTCCGCGCGCCATGCCCAAGCTCGCGCCCAGCCGTCCACGCGGCGGCAGGCCGCGCCTTCCCGCAGTGGTGGACATCGCCACACCCCAGACCCCGGCGCCCGCCGAGCTGTTTGAGCTGTTGCAATCGCGCTTTGGTGCCTTGTCGTGGGTGCGCCGCCGCGGCGCGCAGGTTAGCAGCGTGGGCCGCGCGCAGGGCAACCCGTCGGTTGTATCCGTGTACCAGGAACACAAGGGCGGCGTGAACCTTGTGACGCGCAGCCAGCCCTCCGGCCATGGCGCACGCGCGCTGGTGTTGCTGCGCGGCGACGGCGACGACACCGTGGTCTTTGAGTCGCCCGCCGACACGGAACCGCGCGAAGACGCCATCGTGCGCTTCCTGCTCAGTGACCGCAGCGTCACGGAAGGGGCCGAAGGCGGCACACCGTCACGCAAGAACGTCGTGGACGAGTACCTCAAGCGCGCGGTCGCGACCGAAGGCAAGCGCGGCCTGCACGCCACGGTTGAAACTCTGTTCAACAAGGACTTGCTGATCTACCTTGAAGAGCAGGGCCTCACCAAAGAGGAAATGGCGGAGCGGCTGGGCGTTTCGCGCGCCACGCTGTACCGCATGTTTGCCCGCGCCGGTTTGAACTAGCGAGAGTGCTGGACGAGCCCCGGCCCCGCGCCGGGGCTTTTGCTGTCAAGGCTGCTTGCTATCCTCCCGCGCCACGGGCAATGACATTTTGTACAGGACATCGGCATGCCGAACATTATCCGCATTCCAACCCCGCTGCGTAACCTGACGGGCAACACTGCCGAGGTCAGTGTCAGCGCCGCGACCGTCGGCCAGGCGCTGGACGCCCTTGAGGCGCAACACAACGGCATCAAGGCGCGCATTTGCGACGAGCAGGGCAACGTGCGGCGCTTCGTGAACGTCTTCCTGAACGACGAAGACATCCGCTTTCTGGACAACCTCAACACCCCGCTCAAAGACGGCGACTCCCTGTCCATTGTGCCCGCCATCGCGGGGGGATAGCCCATGCAGCCGGACGGCAAACTGCGCGAAATTCGCGTCGGGCTTATCGGGTGCGGCGTGGTCGGCGGCGGCCTGGTGAAGATGCTCGCGCGCCACGCCGGCCAGCTTGCCGCCAACGGCCTCGCCTTCCGGGTCACCCACGTCGCGGTGCGCGACACCGCCAAATCCCGCGGCGTGGACCTTTCCGGCGCCCGGGTGTGCGCCAACCCGATGGACGTGGCTGCCGACCCGGACATCAACATGCTGGTTGAGGTCATGGGCGGCAACGACATCGCCGTCATCGCCGCGTGCGCGGCCCTTACCCGGGGCATACCGCTGGTTACCGCCAACAAGCACGCGCTGGCCCGCAGCCTTCCGCGCTACCTTGAGGCCGCCGGCGGGCGTGTGCCGATCGGGTTTGAGGCCGCTGTGGCGGCGCACATCCCGATCATCGAGGTGCTTGAGCACAGCCTGGGCTGTGAAGACCTGACGCTGGTCAAGGGCGTGATCAACGGCAGCACGAACTACATCCTCACATTCATGGAGCGCGCGGGCTGCGAGTATGACGCGGCGCTTGCGGACGCCGCAGCCAAAGGCTTCACCGAGGCCGACCCCACCCTCGACGTGGAGGGCTTCGACGCCGCTGAAAAGCTTTCGCTGCTTGCGCTTAAGGCCTTCGGCACGCCCGTGGCCCTTGAGCGCATGCACATTGAAGGCGTCACAAACATCCGCCAGGTGGACATCCGGCTGGCCCTTGAGCTTGAGCACCGCATCAAGCTGGTGGCGGCCGCCCGGCGTGTTGATGGCGGGCTGAGCCTGCGCGTGCACCCGGCGCTGGTGCACCGCGGCGAGCTGCTGGCCGACGTGGACAGCGAGTTCAACGCCATCATCCTGGAGGGCCCGGGCTTCAACCAGTTGACGTTCCTGGGCAAGGGCGCGGGCGAACTGCCCACCGCCAGCGCGGTGCTGAACGACATGGTCAAGATTGCGCGCGGCGGCACCGGTCAGCTGCCCGGCATAGATCGCGGGCCGGCGCTGCCGCTGGCTGACACCGGCAACCTGCGCCTGTGCTACTTCCTGCGCATGCGCGCCGAAGCCGCCGACAGCAGCGCGCTGGTGGCGTCGCTTGAGGGCATGGGGCTGAAAGTCCTGTCAATTGCCCGGACAACGCTGGACGAAACAAATTACCTTGGCGTAATTACCGACGTGGTGGAAGAGTCACGAATGGTCGGACTGTTGCCCGGCATTCGCGCACTTCCGCAGGTCAAGGGCGATCTGGCGCTGCTGCGCCTGGACAAGGACAACTACCGTGACATCGTCGAGCGCGAACAAAGTGCGTATTTCGGTGCCAGCCTCAAGCGCCAACCTGGGCCCCGGATTTGACTGCCTGGCGCTGGCCTTGGACATCCGCCTTGAGGCCACGATCGAGTGGCCGACTGACAAGGTGAAACTGCACGACTTTGATGACCCGCTGGACTGGTGGCGCAGCGCCGTTGAACCCAATACCAACTACTCCGGCACGCTGCTGGACTTTTCCATCGACCACGTCGGCGAGCCCAACCTGCTTGCCACCAGCTTCGTCAAGGCCATCCTGCGCGCCGGGCCCGAGTACTACCTGCCCAAGGAACTGCGCTGCAAGGTAAGCAGCGGCATCACCATCGCGCAGGGATTGGGCAGCAGCGCCGCCGCCACCGTCGCCGGCGCCGCCGCAGCCGAGCTGTGGCGCAAAGGGGAAGCCGACAAGCAGCTTGTGTTCAAGGACGCCATCGAGATTGAGGGCCACCCCGATAACGCCGCAGCGGCGACCTTCGGCGGCCTGCAGGCGGCGCTGCACTACGGCAACGAAATGCGCGCCAGCACGGTCAAGATGCACGAAAGCCTGAAGGTGGCTCTGTGCGTGCCCCGCGAAACGTTGAAGGAAAACACGCATGCCACCCGCTCGTGGCTGCCCGAGCAGCTCAAGCGTAAAGAAGCGGTGACCAACCAACGGGCCCTGCTGACGTTGCTGTGGGGACTGCGCAACGGTGAAGGCAAGGCGATCGCCGCCGGCTTCGAAGACCGCCTGCACGTGCCGCACCGCAAATCCATGATCGCGGGCTATGAAGACATCGTGCACAGCGCCGTGGAAGCCGGAGCATACGGCGCCACCATCAGCGGGGCAGGCGGCAGCATGATTGCCATCGGGGCTGGCGACATGACGCCGGTGGCGCAAGCCATGGCAGAGGCCTACAAGCGCCACGGCATGGATGCGACCGGCCTGACACCCAAGATCGACCAGAAGGGACTTGTAGTAGAAAAGCTGTAGCTATTCCTCCAGCTTCAACTCATCGCTGTCTTCGGCGGGCACGACGTAGTCGGTGATGCTTGTGATATCGGCCTGGTCAACCTTTTCCTGCGCCTGCGCGGCAGGTGTGCTGGGCGGGTCGGCGGATTCACCCACCAGTTCGGCGGCGCTTAGGTAGCGGCCGGTCTCAAGGTCCAGCAGCCGCGCCTTAAGCGGAATCATGGCGCCGGTAATTGCTTTCAGGACGGAGCTCTTTTTGAACGGCCCCTTCAGCCCTTGCTTGGTTAACACCTTGAAGCCGATCATCCACTGACTCCGCTGCCACTGCGCACCCATGATATTCGTTGCCTTTCAGGGGGCTAGTGCTGGTGGCGGGGTGCACCTCACGCGGTTTTGCGTTTCCGCGCAAGGGGTCAGGGCGTTAGCACAAGCTCGTCGCTGTCTTCGCCGACGGGCAATCGCGGCTTCGGCAGCTTGGGCTTGGCCTTCAGCGAGGGCGGCAACTTGATCGCCTTCTTCAGGGGAACCTTGCCGGCAAACACCACCTTCGGCAGCGGTTGGCCGGGCTCTGGACGCGCCGGTTCCGGCTCCCCGACCTCCTCAGCCAGCTTCAGCGGCTCGGCCTTTGTGGTCTGGCCGGGGTCGTGGGGCCGGGTGTCGTCGTCAACCTTGTGGCTGGGGCGGGCCTTGGGCTCAACTTTCTCGCCCACAAGCTCCGCGGCCGAGATGTAGCGGCCGGTGTCAATCTCGAGCAGCCGGGCCTGCAAGGGCAACATGGCGCTGGTGACGGCCTTGTAGATGGAGGACTTCTTGAAGGGGCCCTTGAGGCCCTGCTTGGTGAGTACCTTGTAGCCGGTCATTGGGGTCCTTTCTTGCGCATGTCTAGTGTACCCCTTCAGGCGCATACGCAAAATCAAGTTCAATTGTTCGCTTGCAGATCGGGAAAGTGCCGCAGAGCATTGCGGAAACCCAACCCGCACCTGCCACCCATGGACACAGACCATTGAACTTCGATTATCGCACCCATGCCTGACTACACCATCCGCACCACACGGGGACAGCCGCTGCGCACGCGCATTGTGTGCACCCTTGGCCCCGCAAGCCGCGACCCGGCGATTGTCGCCGAGCTGATTGACGCCGGCATGTCGGTCGCCCGCCTGAACATGAGCCACGGCGACCACGAAGTGCATCGCGCGACCTTTGAGACTGTCCGCAAAGTCGCCGCCGCGCGCCGCCGCGAAGTGGCAATCATGTTTGACCTCAGCGGGCCCAAGATTCGGCTGCGCGAAGTGCCCGCGCCCTTTGAGCTTACCCCCGGCGACACAATCGACTTCATTCGCGGCGACGCGCCCTGCACGCCGCAGGCGCTGACCTGCACGTACGCCCGCCTGATTGACGACCTGAGCGTCAATGAGCCCGTGTTCGTCAATGACGGCGCCATCCACCTGCGCGTCACGGCCAAGCACCCCGACCGCGTCACCTGCGTCTGCGAAATCGGCGGCCTGGTTACAAGCCGCAAGGGCATCAATCTGCCCGGCACCAGCGTCTCGTCGCCGGCGCTTACCGAGAAAGACATTGCTGACCTTGAGTTCGGGGCACGGCTGGGCGCGGACATTTTCGCGCTGTCATTCGTGCGCAGCCCCGACGAAGTGAATGACCTGCGCGGCAGGCTTCAGGCCTTGCACAGCAAGGCGTTGATCGTCAGCAAGATTGAAAAGCCCCAGGCGCTGAGTCGCCTTGAAGCCATCATTGAAGCCAGCGACGCGATCATGGTCGCGCGCGGCGACCTGGGCATTGAGATGCCCGTCGAAAGCGTGCCCCTGCACCAGAAGCGCATCATCCGCGAATGCAGCGCGGCGCTGAAGCCGGTGATTGTCGCGACACAAGTGCTGGAAAGCATGGTCGAAAATCCCACGCCCACCCGCGCCGAGGTCAGCGACATCGCCAACGCGATTGAAGACGGCTGCGACGCGCTGATGCTTTCGGCTGAAACGGCTTCCGGCAAGCACCCCGTGGCGGCGGCGCGCACCATGGCGCGCGTGGCCCGCGACGTTGAGCGCGTGCTGGCGCCAAAAGAAGACGCCGAAAAGTTCCTGGCCCGCCGCAGCGGCGATGCGCTGCGCAAAGCCATGGTGATGGGCGCGGCCATGATCGCCGAGCCGCTGGGCGCGAAGTTCATCGTGATCCGCAGCGAGTCGGGCGTGACCGCGCGCTACATGAGCAAGATTCGCGGCGGCTGCGCGATACTGGTTGTGCATCACGACCCCGCCGTGCTGCGGCGGCACGCGCTGTACTGGGGCGTGCTGCCGGTGCACACGCGCACCGACGAAGAAGCGCCGGACATGGAAGAAGAGCTGCGCCAGCTTGCGCGCGTGATCCTTGACGAAGGGCTGGTCAGCATCGGCGACCGCATTGTCGTGGTCAGCCGTTACCCGTGGGGCGAGCAGTTGCCGCCCAACAACATTCGCACACTGCGCGTCGGCGACGCGCTGGGGGCATTGCCCGAGCCGGAGTAGCGCTCAGCCGCAGTGGTTGGACTCAAGGCTTGACGGGTCAACGCCGGCCGGCACGTGCAGGCGCGCCAGGCCGCCTTCGCTGGTTTCACGGTAACGCTCCGCCAGGTCTTCGCCGGTGGCCTTCATTGTGGCGACGACTGTATCAAACGGGATTTCGTGCTCGCCATCTGACAACAGGGCGTAGTCGGCGCAGTCCACGGCGCGCATCGCCCCGACCGCGTTGCGCTCAATGCACGGAATCTGCACCAGTCCCGCCACCGGGTCACACGTCAGACCGAGGTGATGCTCGATCCCCATCTCGGCTGCGTACTCAACCTGTTTCGGGTCGCCGCCCATGAGTTGCGCCGCAGCCGCGGCCGCCATACTGCACGCTGTGCCGACCTCGCCCTGGCAGCCGACCGCCGCGCCGCTGATGCTGGCGTTGTGCTTGACCAGGTTGCCGACCAGCCCGGCTGTGGCCATCGCGCGCAGGATATGCCGGTCGTCGGCGTTGAGTGTCTCTTTCAGGTAGCGCAGCACAGCCGGCAGCACGCCGCACGCGCCGCAGGTGGGCGCCGTGACCACCGTGCCCGCCGCCGCGTTTTCTTCGCTGACCGCAAGCGCGTACGCCGTCAGCAGGCCTGTGCGCTGCAACGGCCCCGGGCGGCCGCGGGCCTGCTGGTAGTGGCGGTGCGCCTTGCGCCGCAGCTTCAAGCTGCCGGGCAGCACGCCATGGGCCTCAAGGCCGCGCTCCATGGCCTCCTGCATCACGCGCCAGCACTCCGCAAGGTGCGTCCAGATGCCCGGGCCCTCGCGCAGCTCCACGAGTTTCCACAGTGGCATGTTGTTTTCACGCGACCATTGCAGGAACTCTTTCATGCTGCGGCGCACATACAGGTCCGGCGGCGGCGGGCTGCCTTCTTCGCGCAGCGCGCCGCCGCCGACACTGAACACCTGCCACGTGTCAACGCATGCCCCGGCTGCGTCAAAGGCCTGCCACAGCATGCCGTTGGGGTGAAACGCCAGCCGCTCGCGCGGTTTCCAGTCGATGGAAAAGTCGGTGCCCGTGAACACCTGCTGCATGGCCACGTCGGTCAGGTGCCCCCGGCCGGTCGCTGCAAGGCTTGCGTACAGCGTGACCTGCCGCCGCGAAGCACCCGGCGTGCGCGCCAGAAACAACTCGGCGGCGCGTTTGGGTCCCATGGTGTGGCTGGCGCTGGGGCCCGCGCCGATGCGATAAAGTTCAGTGAGCGATTCCATGGTGCAAGAAACTCCCCGGCCGTTGCGGCCGGGGAGGAAGCGTATCGCAAAGCGTTTGCACGTCTATAGGGCGATCAGCACGATGACCTGGCTTGGGGCGATCTGCGCGCCGGCGGGCATGTTGGCGTTGCTGCCGTTGTGGCCGCAGATGGCGGTGACCGTGCACTGTCCCTTGCCTTCGGTTTTGACCTTCATGCTGGCCTTCTTGAAGATGACCTCGCCCTTGAACTTGCTGCTGACCACACCGCCGCCGGCGTTGCCGGCTTCGTCGCCGCTGGACATCGGGATCTTGCTGTTCATCAGAATCGCCGGCGAGCCCGCAATCTTGACCTTGGTGGAAGTCTTGGTCGCCTGCGCGCACATGGCCATGTTCGGGTACGGGATCGGCACCGGGCCGCCCGGGCTGGGGGTCTTGCAAACATCGGGTGCGCCAAGGCACTGGCCCGCTGCTTTTGTCGATGCTGGAAGCATGTTGTCCTCGCTTGTCCAAAAACCGTGAGCGACACGACTTTCCTATCCCAGGTGAATGCGGTGGCCGTTGACGCGCACATCCTTCTTTGCGCGCAGCACGTGGCGTTCAGCGCGTTCGATGTTCACGCCTTGCACTTCAACCTTGCGGCGACCGGCCTTGAACGTGGCGAGGTCCTTGACCCAGCGCGCCGCGTTCTGGACGGTCTCGGTCAGCGTGCGCGCGATGACCTCGAACCTGCCGGCTGTCACCTTTGTAGTCGGGGCGCTCAGCTCAATCGCTTCGCCGCTCGTGAACTGGAACGCGCCGCGCGCGTGCAGGTGCACGTTGGCTGGAAAGTGCAGCGCCATGTCGCCCTGCGCGTGCAGCACGCCGATCACGTAGCAGGGCTCATCGCCGATCACCAGCACAACGTCGCCTTTGCGCGGGGTGTATGGAAAGGCCAAGGCGTTCTGCGCGGCGACGTCGCGGCCGTCGCGCAACACACTGACCCGCGCGCCCTGCGTTGCGGTAACGATTGCAGGCCCCAGTGCTGCCTGTGTCATTGTCTCGGTCATGGCTAGGCTCCTTGCTTCGGTTTCCAGTTCTCGGCCTCGAGCTTGTCGGCGTCGGTGCGTTTGACCTGCTTGAGGTTCGCCCCGTCAAAGCGCGCGCCTTCGTCGCGTGCGCCATGCAGGTCCGCCCCCATCAGGTCGGCGCCGCTGAAATCGGCAAGCTGGAGGTTCGCATGCGTGAACATGGCGTGCTGAGCGACTGCGTTTGCAAACCGCGCTTTCTGCGCGTTCAAGTTGTCATTGAAGGTCTCGCGCAGGTCGGCGCCGTTGAAGCTCGCGCCCGACGCGTCGGCCATCGGCAGCGCCGCCATGTGCAGCATCGCGTTGTCCAGCACTGCATTCTTCAGGTTGGCGCCCTCAAAGCTCGCGGCGGTCAGTTGTGCGCCCTCAAGCTTTGCGTCTTCCAGCCTTGCGTTCTTGAAACTGGCCTGCGTCAGGTCGCATGCTGAAAAGACTGTGCCCGTGGCATCGGCGTCTTCGAAGTCGCACATCACCATGCGCGTGCCCGCCAATTTCATGCCGGCCAGCTTCGCCGCCCGAAACTCGGTTTGCTCAAAATCGCCGCCCGCCAAGCCCACGGCTGTCAGGTCCGTCTCGGCAAAGCTGACGCCCTTGAGCTTCGCGCCGGCAAAGTCCGCGCCCGCCAGCCTTGCGCCCGTCAGCAGCGCCTCAAGCACGCTCGCGCCGCCAAAGCGCGCGTCTGTCGCGTTGGCGTGCACCAGCGACGCGCCGGCCAGGTCCGCATGCGAAAAGTCGGCACCCGAAACGTCCGCCTCACTGAAGTCGGCCTCCGTCAGCACCGCCGCCTTGAAGCGCGCGCCCTTTAGCACGGCTGTGCTGAAATCCGCCCCGCGCAGCGAAAAGCCGCTGAAGTCAAAGGCCGCCAGGTCCACCCCATCAAAGCTGGCGCCGTTCAGCACCGCGCCCTCGAACTTCGCACCCTTGACCGTGGCGCCCGCAAAGCGCGCATCAGTCATGTCGCAGCCCTTGAACACAAAGCCGGTCAGGTCGCAGTTTTCAAGCACCGCCGCGCACAGACGCGCACCCTGCAGCTTGCAGCCGGCGACGGTTGCGCCATCGAGCACCGCGCCGGTCAGGTCGGCATTGTTCAGGTCCGTGCCGGCCATGTTCGCACCGCCGAAGTGCGCATCCTCTGCTTTGCAGCCAGCCAGGGTGGCGCCCTCGAAGTTGGCGCCACGGAAGCTGCAACCGGTCAGAGTGCGACCCGACAGGTCCGCGCCCGCAAAGTTCGCTCCGCCGAAGCTGCCGTGCAGCATCGCCGGAAAGTCTTTCACGCCGGCAAAGTCAGCGTCTTCCGCCACTACGTCGCCGGTCTGTACTTCGGCCAGGCTTGCGCCGCGCAGCACCGCAGACACAAGCACCGCGCCTTTCAGGTTGGCGCGGCTCAGCTTGCAGCTTTCCATGAATGCGACAGCAAAGCTGGCGTCAGCAAGTTCTGCCCCCGAAAAGTCGGCGCGTGCCAGCTGTGCCGTATCGAAGGATGCGCCGGGTGCACGTGCGCCCGCAAAGCCGGCTGCATCAAGGTGCGCGCCGGTCAGCATCGCGTCGGTCAGGTCAGCCCTGCTGAAGTCCGCCCCAGCCGCATGCACGCCGGCAAGGCCCGCGCCGGACAGGTTGGCGCCCTCCAGCTTTGCGCCATCCAGGTTCACCCCGCTGAGCACAGCCGCGGAAAGGTTTGCGCCGCGCAGGTCGGCGCCCTTGAGGCTGCAACCACTCAGCACGGCGCCGGAAAGGTCGGCGTTGGCCAGGTTGGCGCCGGAAAGATCAACCGCGGCAAGCCTTACGCCGGCCAGTTTTGCGCCGGGCAGGGCGGCCAGTTTCAGGTCCAGGCCTTCAATCAGCGCCTCGGCGGGCACTTTGCCCTGCCGGGCGGCATTGAGAAACGCGTCTTTGTCGATGGTCGCGGTCATTTGGCCAGCTTCGTCATTTTCAGGTTTGCGCCATTGAAATCGGCGCCCTTGGTCTTTGCTTCATGGAACTCGGCTTCAAAAAAGTTGGACGCGATCAGCGAAGCGTTGCTCAAGTCGGCCTTTTCAAGCAGCGCCTGAAAGAAGTTGGCGTTGCCGGCCTCGGCATTGGCTAGCACCGCCTTGCGCAACATGGCGCCGGACAGGTCCGCGCCGAACAGCTTGGCGCCCGTCAGGTCGGCAAACGAAAACTGCGCGTCTTTAAGGTTGCACTGCCGGAAGTCCGCGCCCTTAAGCACGCTGTTTTCCCACACGCTGCCCGGCGCCGCGGCACCCGTGAACACGGCGTCGCTGAAATCGCTGCCTTCACTGCCGCGCAGGCCAGCCAGCTGGGCGCCCTCAAACTTCGCGCCAACCGCGCTTACGTTGTCAAAAGCCGCGTCCTTCAGGCTGGCGCCGGAAAAGTCGGCACCGGCCAGCTGCGCGTTGCTGAAGACAGCGTCGCCCAGCTCGGTGCCCGTGAACACAGCCTTGGGAGCCTTCAGCCCGATGAAAATCGCGTCGCCTCCCTTGGCGCCGGCAAAGCTTGCGCCTTCGGCCTGCGCGTCCAGCAGGACTGTGTCGTTGAGGATCGCGCCGTCCAGCTTTGCGCCCGAAAGGTCTGCGCCCGACAGGTCGGCATCCGACAGGTTGGCGCCGGAAATGTCGGCGCCGGACAGGTTGGCGCGCAGAAGTGACGCACCGGAAAGGTTGGCGCCGGAAAGGTCCGCCCCTGAAAAGTCGGCGTCATTGAAGTAGCACTCGGAAAGGTCCGCGCCCTTGAGGTCCTGGCCCCCGAGTAGCCCGCCGCTGAAGTCGCCGCCCTTGGCTTCACCGGACTTCAACACACCCATCAAAGCCTTCGTGTCCGTGGGCTTGAGCGCCTTGGCCGACTTGGCCAGCGCCAGCGCCTCTTTCACATCCGGGTCAGCCATGATGTCAAGGTCAGAGGCCTTGAGGCTCCTGGGCAGTCCCATCCGGGCCGCTTCAGGTGACTTCAGCATGCGGTCGATCAGTGACTTCAGGTCGCCGGGGCCCGCCGGCTTGGCGGCCGCCTTGGGGATGTCCAGCTCGCCTTTCAGTTTTGCGGTCGCGGCGCTTTCTGCCTGTTTGGCGTGGCCATCGGCCATCTTCTCGATGGCTGCGACCTCTTTTTCAAAGGCCTGGACCCTGGCGGCCCGCATTTCGGGCGTTTCGGGTGCATCCTCGACTTCGGTCTCTTCCGCGGGCTCGTCAAACAGGGGCACGAGCTGCTCAAGGCTTCGCGGCTGAGTGAGCGGGTCAGCGACCACGAGAATCTCGCGGCACTCAAGCCAGTCTTCGTCGCTGACGTTGGCCACCCCGCGCCACAGCAGGTGCACGACGCCTTCGTCGGCATCAACGAGCAAGGTGTCAAGGTTCATCGGCACTTCGCGAACAGCCGCATCGGCACCATCGCGGCCCTCGCGCAGCAGCACTCGCACAGCAAGCCCCGGCAGGCGGGTCTTGAGCACCTCGTGCTGCGGGTGAAGGTTCAGCAGCTCAAGCTCTTCATCGCCGCGCAGAAAGCCCTCAAGCTGCTGGTCTTTGGGCGCGGCGTTGAAGTACGTCCAGTCGAAGTCGGCTGCAAAGGCCGGGAAGCGCTCTTTCAGCCACTTCTTGTCGTACGTGCCCAGTTTGTCGGCGCGCAGCTTCCAGGTACGGTGCACCGGCCCGAAGCCTGCGGGTTCCGGCTTGTCGCCGTAGCCTGTGATCAGTCGGGCGGGATGTTCAATGTTTGGCAACACCCCGTCTTTGGCGCCTTTGCCGGCGGGATTGCCTGCAAACTTGGGGCCGCCGAACGCATTGGCCCAGGTCACGGGCAGGGCATTGAACGGCTCAATCTCGCCAACCTTGGCGAACACCATGCCCTTGTGCCAGACCCGGTTGCCGATGCAGGCCAGCGTCTTACTGAAGGCGCCGACCTTGAAAGCCACCGGGCAGGTCTGCGCGGGCTTGCCGCCCGGCGTGTAACAGGTGCCGGACAAAAGCAGGTCGGTGCGCGGTTTGTACGGCGCGAGGTCGGCTTCGTACAGGCACTCAGGAACCTTGCCCTTGCTCAGCACGTCGCCTTCCAGGGCGGGCTGCTCAGTCACCGGCTGGACGGATCCGCGGTGCGCAAGCTGGAAGGTTGCCTTGACGACCAGCGTCGCCGTGTGGGCCGGGAAGTTGACCCGGCCCATCACGGGTGCAAAGGCAAAGGTTGTGCGGTTGCGGATTTCCACGTTGCCCTCGTTACTTGTATTGGCCGCCCGGCGTTCCCTTGCACTGCAGGTTACCCATCGACTTGATGGTCATCTGCGGCGCCTTGAGGCCGATGCCGTTGCCGGTGACCTTCTCGCTGGAGCCGCCGTTGATGATCTTGATGCCGGCGGGCGTCATCTCGATCTTGCTGGCGCCGCACTTGAGCACCAGCTTGGTCATGGCGTCGATCACGACTTCGCCGGTCAGCGACTCAAGCGTACAGTTGCCCAGTGCCTGTGTTGACCACTTCTTGGCGACCTTGAAGGTCCAGTCATCCTTGCCGATGCTGAACGAGCTGGACTTATCCAGCTTGATGCTCTTGCCCCACGTCGCGGAAACGCCGTCGCCGCGCGTGATGCTGGCAGACAGGGCGTACGCGGCCTTGAGCTCGGCGCCGACCTGGATAGACGCGCTTGCGCCCACGCTGGTGGCGAACTTGGCAGCGAAGTTCGTGATCACGTAATCGCCGATCTTGAAGTCCCAGCTTGCGCCCATCGTCTTGGACTTGGCGTCGCCGGCGATGTTCTCTTCCTTTTTTCCGGTGACCTCGATGCCCATGTCGCCGCCGACCTTCTTGTTGTATTCGCCGGCAGTAGTGATGCGCATACCGTCAGCATCTTTGGCCTTGCCGTCGGTGCCTTCACCGGCGCTCTTGCCGATGCGAATCTGGCAGCCGCTGACCTTGGCCTTGAGAATGATGTTCTCGTTACCCTTGTCGATGATCAGTTTCTGGTCGTCGCCGCCGGAGCTGACTTCGATCTTTTCGCTGCCGTCGGTGCCGTCGATGAACACCTTGTTGATCTGGCTTGTGGTGTAGATGCTGATCTGGGGTGCGCCCTGGGTGTCGTCGAGGGTCAGCGCATTGCCGATCGGCGTGACGATGGTGTTGTGCGTGTGGTTGTGCTGGTGCACGACGCTGGTGTTCTGTTCGTTGTACACAGCCCCGGAAATGATGGGCCGGTCGGGGTCACCGTCGATGTGCGTGATCAGGACTTCGCTGCCCTTGAGCAGCGGGAAGTGCATGCCCTGGTTGGGGCCTGCGTAGGCCTCGGCTTTGCGGACCCAGCGGCTGGCATGGCCGCCGCTGCTGTCGCCGCGATCAAGCGGGAAGCGCACTTTGTACCGGCCCTTGTCGTCGATCTGGGCGTAGGGCGTGCTGTCGTCTTCCCCGTCGATCACGGCGTGCATGACGCCCTTGATGGCGGGCCACGGCGTCACGCACGGCGGGCGGAACGACTTTGACTTGGGGATGGCCAGAAACGTGTTGCTGTAGGTGGCCCCGCTGGCGTTGCCGCTGCCCAGCGCGACGGACTGCGTGGCTGTGTGGTGCACCTCAACCAGCAGGTACTCCTGATAGAATTCGTCCTTCAGGCCGTTGCGTTCCTTTTCTTTGCCGTCGTCGGGGGCCTTCAGGCTGAAGACCATGCCGGCGCGGAAGCCGCGGGCGTCGCTGACGCCCCGGAACTCGAACTCGCGGCAGTTGATTTCTTCGGCGCGGATGTCGGCCAGCTTCTTGCCCTCATCCTTGTCGCTGTAGTGGTTGTTGTACTGGTAAACGGTGCCGATGCCCTTGTCGCTGACCTGCGCCGTGCAGTCCAGCTTGTCCTGCGGTGTGCGCCAGTTGTAGTCATTGAGCACGACTTCCTTGGGCAGCTGCTTCTGCGTGCAGGAAATCTCGGTGATCACTTCTTCTTTGAACCAGTCGTCGGCGCTTTCTTCACTGTCGCTGCCTTCCTTCTGGGCCTTGGCATCCTGCTGCGGCTTGTACCGGAACTCGTGGTCGCCGGTCAGCGTGCCGTAGCCTTCGGGCTTGCCGCGGAAGACCACTTTCTCCTCGTCATCTTCCTGCACGAAGTAGTAGTAGATGCCTTCGTGTTCCAGCCAGCGGTGCACGAAGTCGAGGTCGCTTTCCTCGTACTGCACGATGTACTCGCGCGTCTTGTAGCCCGACAGCTTGTCGATGTCGCACTTTACGCCGGCGTCGTCGCAGATCTTCTTGACCATGTCGGGCACGGTCGTGTCCTGGAAGATGCGGCTGTTGAAGGACAGTGACAACAGCCAGAGCTTCGGCATCAGCACGGCACGGTACTGCACAGCGTCGAGGTGGCGGCCGGCCTGCTCAATGCTGGAGATGATGCCGTGGATCTTGACGGTGGTGGCTGCGCGCTTGTCGCTGCCGGCCTGCTTGATGCCCTGCTTGATGGCGATGTGGGCGGGGTTGTGGACGACCGACTTGAAGTCGATGTCCTTGTCTTCGCTGACCAGTTCAAGGTGGAAGGTGTAGGGACGGTTGATTGCCTCTTCGCCGACAAGGCGCGTGAGCTCCAGCTTGCCCTCGTCCACGCCGTCGGAATGGAACTTCATGACCTGGGATGTCGCGATATCAGTTGCCATGTCTCGTCTCCTGTTTTGAGCGTCACTTGTTCCGAGCAACGTCCAACGGAAGCACTAGGTACTGAACCCGAACGAAAAGTCTCCTGACTCGCTGATGCCGACCGCCATCTTTGACGGCAGTTCACCGGTGCTCATTTTCTGAAGCAGCTGCGTGCTCATCTGCGGCAGCAGGTTGCCGCGGATGATGTGGTCAATGTTGCGCGCGCCGGTTTCAACTTCCTTGCAGCGGTCGGCGATGGCGGCGACCACGGCGGGCTCAAACTTGAGTTCCATGCCGTGGGTAGCCTGCATGCGCTTGACGATCTTGTTCAACTTCAGCTCGGTGATCATCTTCATTGCCGCCGTGTCGATCGTGTAGAACGGCAGAATCGTCATGCGCGCCAGCAGCGCGGGCTTGAAGTGTGCGCTGAGGGCCGGGCGGATCAGGCTGACCAGCTCAGTCATGTCCGGGCGGTCGCCGTCGCTGCACGCCTCGGTGATGATGTCGGTGGCGAGGTTGCTTGTCAGGAACATCACCGTGTTCTTGAAGTCAACTTCGCGGCCTTCGCCGTCGTTCAACACACCCTTGTCGAAGACCTGGTAAAACAGGTTCATCACGTCCAGGTCGGCCTTTTCCACTTCGTCAAGCAGCACCACGCTGTACGGACGCTGGCGCACGGCTTCGGTCAACTGGCCGCCTTCGCCGTAGCCTACATAGCCCGGCGGGCTGCCGATCAGGCGGCTGACGGTGTGCTTTTCCTGAAACTCGGACATGTTCACGGCTGTCATGAATCGCTCGCCGCCGAACAGCAGGTCCGCCACCGCCAGCGCGGTCTCGGTCTTGCCCGTGCCGGAAGGTCCGACAAACAGGAACACGCCCATCGGCGCTTCCGGATTGCCCAGGCCGGCCTTTGCGGCGCGTACGCCGGTGGCAATGGCGGTCATGACGTGGTCCTGACCTTTGACGCGCTTCTTCAATTCGTCTTCCATCGTCAGCAGTTGCGCGGCCTGGTCCTTGACCATGTTGCCGACTGGGATGCCGGTCCAGTCGCCGATGACCTTGGCCACGACCTCGCTGGTGACTTCAACCGGCACCAGCGGGTCCTTGCCCTGCATGTCGCGCAGCGTGGCAAGTTCGCGCTCGAACATCTCTTTCAGCGCCTTGGGATCGTCGGGCAGGTCGAACTTGGGTGCTTCCTCTTTGGCTTCCCCCGTCGCTTGCGCTCCGGGCTCCTGTTTTCTGGACTTGGTTTCTTTGGCCTTGGTCTTGGTGTCCTTCTTTCCGGCCTCTTGTTTCTTGCTTTCGCCCGGTTTTTTGGGCTCGAGCAGGTCGTTCAACTTCGTGCGCACCGCCACGACCTTGTGGGCCTGTTCGCGCTCGCCCAGCCAGCGCTTGCGGAACGCTTCGGCTTTGCCTTCGGTGTCCTTGATGCGCTGTTCGATCTCCGCGATCTGCTCGGGGTCGTTGTGGCCGCCGGTGTCGGCGTCGCGCTTGAGCGCGCCCAAGGTGCGCTTGTCAGTTTCGATGCTGCGCTCAAGGTCCTGCAGTTCGGCGGGCTTGGCCAGAAACGCGACCTTGACCCGCGCCGCCGCCGTATCGACCAGGTCGATGCCCTTGTCGGGCTGCTGGCGGCCGGCGATGTAGCGGCTGCCCATTTCGGCGGCGGCCACCAGCGCCTCGTCGCGGATCACGACGCCGTGGCTCTTTTCGTAATTGGCGCGTAGGCCGCGCAGCATGACGGTGGTCAGCTCCGGGCTGGGCTCGTCCAGCTTGACCAACTGGAAGCGCCTTGCCAGCGCTGCGTCCTTT
Organism: Planctomycetota bacterium; assembly: GCA_019636195.1. Lineage (GTDB taxonomy): Bacteria > Planctomycetota > UBA8742 > UBA2392 > UBA2392 > JADJRK01. Next base: position 53,786 of record JAHBYA010000009.1, read on the forward strand.
TCGAAGTACTTCTTGTATTCGCTCCAGGTGGTGGCGGCGATGGTGCGCAACTCGCCGCGCGCCAGTGCCGGCTTCAGCAGCTGGCCGGCATCGCCGGTGCCGGCTGCGCCGCCGGCGCCGATCAGAGTATGTGCTTCGTCAATGAACAGGATGATCGGCTTGGGGCTGCCCTTGATTTCTTCAATGACGCCCTTGAGGCGGTTTTCAAACTCGCCCTTCACGCTGGCGCCGGCTTGCAGCAGGCCGACATCAAGGCCTACCAGTTCAACGTTACGCAGCATCTCGGGCACGTCGCCTTCAATGATGCGCAGGGCCAGCCCTTCCACGACGGCACTCTTTCCGACGCCGGGGTCGCCCACGCAGATCGGGTTGTTCTTGCGGCGGCGGGCCAGGATATCGACCATCTGGCGGATCTCGCGGTCGCGGCCGAACACCGGGTCAAGCTTTCCCTGCCGGGCGCGCTCGGTGAAGTTCTGGCAAAAGCGCTGCAGCGCGGTGCCGTCCTTGCTGGGTTCGGCGCCCGCAGCGCCGGCTGTGCCAGATGCCTTGGCTGCGCCGGCTGCTGTTTCGGTGCTGCCATCGACAATCTGGTGGAAGTTCTTTTTCAGCTCGGCCTTGGGGATTTCAGCCAGCAGGTCAATGTAGTCGCCGGCTGCCAGGCGGCTGGGACTGTCCAGCAGCGCCTGAAGCAGGTTTGCGCTGCGAATTTCGGCCAGGCCGTGGTCGATGCTGGCGATCAGCCATGCAGTCTGGATCCAGTGTGTCAGCGTCGGGCTGAAGACAGGGCGGCCCGAGTTGCCGGTCTTGAGCTGGTCAAGGTCGCGGGTAAGGGTCTTCAGCACCCGGCCGTGGTCAATGTTGAACTTCTGGAACACCTGGTTGAAGTCCGCACTGGGGTCCTCGATCAACGCCTGCAGCATGTGCTCGACGGTGACTTCATAGTTGGTGCGCGACACGCAGTTGCCCGCCGCCGCTTCCAGCGCACGGGTGCTGAAGCGGTTCAACCGCCCGATCAATGCCTTGAGATCAACCTCTGCCATGTTTCCATCCTCTGAAGCGGAACGTCACGCTGCGGTCTTCACCGCGGCTTTCGCCCAGCCAGCTTGACCAGCCGAGCCTTGTCTTGGGGGAGTTCAGTTGCGCGCGGGGCACTTCGCCGCCGCGCAAGATCACGGTCAGTTCATACTCAAGCCCGTCGTTGTTGAGCATGTCAATGAGCTCACGCAGCTGCTCCTGGTCGCCGTTTCCGGGCATGAAGGCCAGGTAGTCATCCAGCGCCATCGGGCCCATGCGCACTTCAAAGCTGCCGGCGCGGTCAAACACTTCGTTGCCCAGCATCGCGTTTCCGCCCAGTACGCAGTTGCGCGCGCCAAGCTGGGTACACTGGTCGGGCGGGATCGCGGCCCAGGCACCCCGGCACTGCTCAATGGCGACCGGCGACTCGGGGTAGTGGGCGGCCAGCAGCGCCCGGAAAGTCTCGGCGCTGCGCGGCTGCTGGGTCATCAGCCCGGCATAAGCCAGCAGGCGGCCCACGCGCAGCTCAAGCTGCGGCATGCTGGCAAGTTCCGCGCCCAGCATCGCCAGCAAACGCCGCGAATACCAGTCGTTACCGCGCGCGTCGTACTGCACGGTGTGGCGGTACTTTTCCCAGACGCGATAGAACAGGCTCAGCAGCCGGTGGTGGAAAATGTCCAGAAATCCGCGCAGCAGGCTTTCGCGCTCTTCGCGGCGCAGAAAGTCCTCGGTGTAATGGCTGGGCAGCGGCGAGCTGGTGCCGTACAGGCCCATGAAGGCGACATCAATCCGGTAGCGATGTGTGCCGTCTTCCTGCTCGATTTCTTCGACGCTGTCGATGTCGCTGAGCGGGAACGCAAAGTCCAGCACCGGGCGCAACCGGATGCGCTCGCGCTGCGGCGGCCCGTTGTGGCCGATGCGCGGGGCGTCGCGGTTGACGCTCTGCAGCGTGCGCACCGCCTGGAAGAACGAGTACAGCCTCGCGTTCTTCAGCAGGTCGGCGGCTACAGGATTGCCCGTTTGCCAATCCGTGCCGGCCACTGGAACACCTCTTTCTGCTTCGCGCCTGTAACCGTCAGGCGGGAAAACGCGTTCAAACTCACGTACTGCGCAAAGAACTCGTTCAGCACCGACGAGAACAGGAACACCTCGCCCTCGCCGCCCAGCAACTCTTCATCAAGAGTCAGTTCAACTTCCATGCCGCGCACCGGGTGACCTTCAAGCAGGCGCGATGCGGGCTTGCCGGCGACCGCCTGGATGCCTTCCAGCAGGCGCGTGTGCGCCTGCTCGGTCTGGCGGTCAAAGCGCGCGCGAAAGTTGTACAGGCCGATCACGCTGCGAAGCGCGTCAACATTCAGCAGCGACAGGTAGTTCAGCGTCAGGTGGCTGATCAACCGCCAGTGCAGGTCGTCCTGCATCGGCGGCGGCACCGTCGCCGTGGGACGCGCAAGATTGCGGTACTTGGCGAAAATGGGACTGTTCTGGGTCTTGGTGTTGATGTCGCCCGCGTCCAGCCGTGACGGCAACTGGCCGTTGGTGCAGGTCAGTTCGACACTGACAGTCTCAATGTTCGGGCGCGCGGCCGCATCTTCGGGATCAATGAATGAAAGCAGCATGTCGCTGCCGTCGCCGGTGACCGACTCCTGGCGGCGTACGTGATAGAACAACTCGTCGCGCTTGCCGCGCCGCGCCAGGTTGAACTGGGGGCGATACTCAATGTCACGGGCTGTGCCCAGCTCAAGGCCATGTACGCGATCGACCGAGAAGATCTCGTAGTGCCGAGGGTTGGCGCCCGCAGGCCGCAGCGTGTACTCGGTGCGTCCCGGCTGCAGCCGGATCGGGTCGGCGTCATGGCTGAACAGGTTTACGGCGGGCACGCAGTTCAGCAGCAGGTTAGCCTTGCTGACGGGCGGCATGCTGGCGGGCAGGCGCGAAAATTCAAAGTCCAGGGTTACGCCCTTTTCGCCTTCGAAACCGGCGATCCCGTCAAGGCCCAAAAGCTCGACAAACATGAACTTCTGCGGGCAGGCGAAGTACTCCTGCAGCAGGCGAAAGCCGTCAAAACCCGCTCCCGGGCCGGAAAGCACCGACTCGGCGCTGTCAAAGCCGACGGCGCGCAGGCTGGTTGCCGGCAGTTCAAACTTGCGCTTATCGTCGGCGCCTTCGCCCGCACGCACGACCACCTTCTTGAGGTAGCGCAGCAGTGACACGTACAAGCCGCGGGTCACAGACTGCTCGCCGGCGAGGTGCAGGCGCAGTCGGCGGATGCCGAGTTTTTCCAGCGGGATCTTGCCCGGACCCTCAAGTTTCAGGCGCAGGCGGGCGGGCGCTTCGCGGCGCAACTCGACGTCGCGCAGCTCCAGCGGCAGCAGTTCAAAGTCAAAGCAGGTACGAAAGCGGCAGCGCGTACCGTCCACCGGCGAGCTGTCAATCTCAACACCCCTGACCAGCGCCTTAAGCTCGGCGGTGGCCTTGTTGGCGTGCTCAAACTGGATGATGGTGGTGGCTGGGATAGGCCGCAGGTAGTGCGGCTCAAGCATGCCCATCAGGGCGTGGGTGAATTCGGGCAGTTCGTCGTCGAGTTTCTGGCGCAGCTTTGCGGTCAGGAAGGCAAAGCCCTCCAGCATGCGTTCAACGTCGGGGTCGGCGCCGGGCTCGGCAAGAAAGCGGGCGGCTTCCGGGTTTGCGTCAGCAAACTCGCGCCCCATCTCGCGCAGAAAGACAAGCTCGTCCTGGTAGTACTTGTTGAACATGTCCGTTACAGGTTTCAGGTTTCAGGTTGCGGTTCCAGCATGAGTTGCATTGGCAGCGCCCTCATTGCGATCCCTGCTCCTGACTCCTGTCGCCTGCCCTCCGTCCCTGAAACCTTGAACCTGAAACCCGGAACCTGCTGTACCTACGCCATCAAGTCCACATGTCCTGCCGGGTCCATCAGTGTGTCGAAGCTGACCTGCGTGCCGTGCTTGCTTGTTGCCAGCTTGGCTGAGATCTGGAAGCGCACCGCCAGCTTGTGGTCGTCGCTTTCGATCTGCATCACCTGCACGTCACGCAGCCGGGGCTCGTACCGTTCAATGCACTGGCGGATTGTCTTCTGCATCGTGGCCAGTGACTCGGGGTAGCCTTGTGCGACTTCGCTGGGTGAGGCAATGCCGTAGTCCAGCTGGGCTGGCGCCTGGCCGGTGCGCGTGTTCAGGATCCGCGCCAGGTTGCGCATGATCGACCGCAGCTGGGCTCCTGTGTCTTCCTCAAGCGTGCGGCTTGCGGACTGGTCAGGGTGCAGCAGGCGCTCGAACAGTGTGCCCTTCTCAAACATGGCGGCCTCCATCAGCGCGACAGGGGGCGGGACTGGCCCGCCCCCTGTTTCGCGGGCTGATTACGCGTCCGGCTTGCTGAAGTCGAAGGTCGTCGGAACCTGGCCACCTGACAGCCACGTCCACTCCACCACGCGGTAGGCAAAGCCGACCTTTTCCATGTGGCTGAAGGTCTCGTTGGACTCGGGACCGGTGGGCATGTACGGGCAGGCGTACACGATGCGGCAGTCCTTGAGCTTGATGCCGAAGTACTTCTCGCTGCCGCCGTCCTTGGGGTTGTCGCGCCAGAACTCGAGCTCGACTTCGCCGATCTTCTTCTTCTTCGCGAGCGCTTCAAAGATCTTGGGGCTGGCCTTGTCGATTTCCTTGGTCACCAGGCACTCACCGTGCACCGGCTCGCCGCGGCCCTTGTTCTCGCGCATGTCGAACGGGTACTTCATCTCGTGGCTGAAGCCGCGCACGTCGCACCAGTCGGCGTGATCATTGTCGCTGCTGCTGCCGGGCATGTCGGAAATCTTCATGAACACTTTCATGCTAGCCATGGCTGTTCTCCTGAGGTTCTAAACCCACCCAAAATCGTACAGTTCGTTTTGTTTTCTTGTCTCGGTTTACTCGTCCGCGACACCAGAACCGTACCCCGTGACACAAAAACCGCCTAGACACGATTACAAAAAACTTTGAGCCATCAAAAACATCAAACAATCTTACAGCGCAACTGCACAAACTCAGCCTCACCTGCCCCCGGGTCCCGAAACTACGCTGTCGGTCAAGCTGCCCTGCTCTGCGCTTTGTCTGATGGACTGCCCACCCCTGCTGTTGCTGCAACCGCTATTCACTGATCGTTTCCGGGGATAGGCGGGGCGCGGCGAACCGCGCCCCGACATTGTTGCCCCGTGAAACCAACTCTCTGCGATTACTTCTTGTCGAGCTTGCCCACCAGGCCAAGTGTGAAGAAGGCGCCCATGTACTTGAAGTGCGGGCGCACCTGCAACGCCACCTTGTACCAGCCGGCTTCGCCCGGCACGTCTTCGACGCTGATGTTGGCGCTGCGCAACGGGCAGCGTGAGCGGATCGCAGGGCTGGGGTTGTCGGTGTCGGCGACGTACTGGCCGATCCACTTGTTGAGTTCGCGCCCCAGGTCTTCTTTTTCTTTCCAGCTGCCGATCTGTTCGCGCTGCAGCACCTTGATGTAGTGCGCAAGGCGGTTGACGATGAACAGGTACGGAAGCTGCGTGCCAAGACGATAGTTCAGCTCGGCGTCTTTGCCCTCGGCGCTCTGGCCGAAGTTCTTGGGCTTCTGGCACGAGTTGGCGCTGAAGAAGCAGGCGTTGTCGCTGCCCTTGCGCATGGTCAAGCCGATGAAGCCTTCTTCAGACAGCTCATACTCGCGGCGTTCGCTGATCAGCACTTCGGTCGGGATCTTCGTCTCGACTTCGCCCATGCTGTCAAACTGGTGCAGCGGCAGGTCTTCGACCGCGCCGCCGCTTTGCGGGCCGATGATGTTCGGGCACCAGCGGTACTTGGCAAAACTGTCGGTAAGGCGCGTGGCAAAGGCAAACGCAGTGTTGCCCCACAGGTAGTGCTCGTGGTTGCTGCGCACGCTTTCTTCATAGTTGAACCCCTTGACCGGCTTGGTGTCCGGGCCGTAGGGCAGGCGCAGCAGAAAGCGCGGGCAGGTCAAGCCGACGCTGCGGCTGTCTTCCGACTCGCGGAAGCTCTGCCACTTGGCGTACTGGGGGCCTTCCATGATCGACTTCAGGTCTTTCAGGTTGGGCAAGCCGGTGTAGCTCTCCAAGCCGAAGAACTTGGGCCCGGCGGCCGCGATAAACGGCGCGTGGGCCATGGTGGCGACGGCGGCGACTTTGCTGAGCAAGGCCACATCCTGCGGGCCGGGGCCGAAGTCATAGTTGCCGATGATGGCGCCGTAGGGTTCGCCGCCGAAGGTGCCGTACTCGGCGGTGTACACGTGCTTGTACAGGCCGGATTTGGTCAGCTCGGGGGCGTCTTCAAAGTCTTCAAGCAGCTTCTGCTTGCTGACGTTGAGCACCTCGATCTTCACGTTTTCGCGGAAGTTGGTGCGATCCACCAGCAGCTTGAGGCCGCGCCACGCGCTTTCGAGCTTCTGCACGTCAGGGTGGTGCAGAATTTCATCGACCTGGTGGCTGAGCTTTTCGTCCAGGGCCGCGATCATCTGGTCAACGGCGGCTTTGTCGGCCTTTTTGGCCTTGTCGCCGGTCAGGATTTCCTTGAGGAAGGCCTGTACGCCCAGCTTGGCCACGTCGTAGCCCTCGTCACCGGGGGCCATCTTCGACTTGGACATGATTTCATCGAGCAGCGAGCCCTCCTGCGCCTGGGCCTCGGCTGACTGTTTCTGTTGTTCCGCGTCTGCCATAACTTCGTTCTCCGTTCGGTGTTCGGAGTTCGGTGTTGGACGGCGGTGATCGGCGTGTGCAACACCGAACTCCGTACGCCGAACGCCGAACGCCGGCCTTTATCCTTCGCCGCCTTCGCTTCCGCCGATTTCCTTGAGGATCTTTTCGCGGGTGGCGTCGTCGCTGACAATCTCCTGGATCTTCTTGCGGAAGGCCGGGAAGTTGCCCATCGGACCCTTGAGCGCCGCCAGCGCCTCACGCAGTTGCAGCATCTTGTTCAACTCCGGCACCTGGCGCGCGATGGCATCAGGGTCGAAGTCCTTGAGATTTTTGAACTTGAGGTTGGCGGCCATTTCGTCGCCTTCCTTGCCCGACAGGGTGTTCTTCACGCCGATCGTGATGTTGATGTTCTGGTTCTTCATCACGTCGTTGAAGTTGTCCTTGTCGATGTTGAGCGGCTTACGCTCTTCAACCGGCGTCTCTTCGTTGCCCAGCGTGAAGTCGCCCATCACCAGCAGCTTCAGCGGCAGTTCTTTCTCTTCCTGGGCGCCGCCTGTGGCGGGCTTGTACACGATGTTCACGCGCTCGCGCGGTGCTACCGATCCGTCCTTGGCCATTACGTGTTCTCCGTTCTCTGTTCAGTGCCTGGTGGCGGCTGCCGCGGCCCCTTACCTTGGGACAACCAGCGCCAGTTACCGTGCACCAAACTAGTGCTCTTCTTTCAATCCCAGCGTTTCCAGGATCTGTTTGCGTACATCCGTGTTCTTCACCAGCTCGGCCAGCACACTCTCCAGCGGCATGTCGCCCCACTTTACTGCGCGGTTGACCAGGTAGCTGACCGGGCTGTGCGGCTCGGTCTTGCGCAGAAAGTCCGCCACTTCCTTCAACCTCTCAAAGGCTACCTTGCGGTTCGTGATCGCCCCGCCTGCGGCGCTGATCATGACGGTCTGTCCTTTCCGCCCGGAAGGCGCTTCTGACGCGCCGTTGCCGCCGGCACCCCCGCCCGCCGCCTGGCCAGCTTTGGCAGACAAGCTGCGGCTCATGGCCGGCAGTTTGGGGTTGGGTGTTTCCAGCTTGCTGTTCACGAACTGTCCCAGCGCGTCCATGGTGGCGACCGCGCTTTGCAGAATCTCGGCTTCGCCGCGGGCCGGCGGGGCGCCGTTCTCAAGGTGCGGCTGTACGCGGTCGATCAGCCAGTCCAGCGCGCTTTCGCGGGCGCGGGGACGGTCGGGAAACATGCCGGCATCCCAGTGCGCGCTGCACATGGAATACAGCACAGCCAGCCCGTCCAGCAGGCCCTGGTAGCCCTGCTGCTGCAGCATGGCGTAGGCGTAATATGCGCCGACCAGCAGGTCCTTGGACTTGCCTTCAAGGATCTGGCGGGACAGGTCCACGACTTCGGACCATTTGATTTCGCCGCCTGCCGGGTTTTCCAGCTTGCTGACTTCACCTTGAAGTCGCTCGAATTCAGGTTCATAGCGGGCGTTTTCGCCCGCGGGTTTGGACCCGGGGATGGGGTTTTCCCCAAGCGGATGTGTAACAGGTTCAGCCACGGGTTTCCCAGTCAGAGCCCCGAACATTAGCGGTTAGGGGGCCGTAAATCAAACGCCTAATCAGGCTGCACAAGGCAACCGGTCTGAGGTTTAACGGTAACTGTGCAATTCAGCGACTCCGTGAACTGCCGTAATCTGCGCCTAGCGCGTGCGCGGCAATCTTTGCAGCAAGTCGGTCAACTTGAGTGAAGTGTTGCTCAATAGCTCGTCAAATCTGGCCTTTCCATACTCAATCCAGCGGCCATCGACACTGGCAGCGTTGCTGAGGTCACGGATGTTCAGGCTGGTCCGGGTGGGCAGCACAAAGGGCAGAAACGTGCGCGGGCTCAACTCACCCCAGGCGATACTCAGGCGCGCAGGATAGTCGCCGTGGCTGACGTTCCAGTACAACAGTGTGGGCAGGCCCTTGCCGTCGGTCAGCCTGCGCGACAGCTCAAACCAGAAGGCGGGCTCGCAGTCCAGCTCGGAAAACGGCAGGCGGACCGCAATGCTGCCGGGCGGGCGGGTACCGGCGCCCTCGACGGCGCTGCCGACCGCGGCGTAGCGGCGAGGCTCGGCCGCGTCGCCGAAGCAGTTTGCCCAGTAGTCGCCGGCGCTGCTGGATAGCACAAAGCGGGCAAACTCTTTGCGCGCCTCAGCCATGTCGGGGACAAAGCGCAGCGACTCAAATGTGGAAAGAAACGTGTTCAGGTTGATGGCGCTTTCGCTCCATTCCAGCAGCTCGCGCGCGCGCGCCAGAAACGGCCCCATGGCGTTGGGCAGATAGCCGATTTCGGCGCCCATGGCGCCGGGTTCAATCACCGTATAGATCAGGAACGGATAGCGTCGCCCCGCCTTGTCCACACTTGGCTTGAACAGTCCCGCGAGAACGCGCTGCGTGCGCGGCGCGGCATAGATGAAGCGCGCGGGGGGGGCTGCGTCAAACGTGCTGTCCCAGCGCGAGCCCAGGTCGTTGTAGCCCTGGTAGATGCCCTCCTGGATCCATTGATCAAGCTCGTTGATCTCGGCTCCGGCCGCGTTGTAGCGGATGAAGTCCCCGTGCAGGGGCAACTTGCCCAGGCAGCCCGAGGGAAACTCGCTCACTTGATCACCCCCGTCGCGAGTTTGATGGACGTGAAGAACCCCTTGGCAAACGGGTTGTCGCCCTTGGCGGCGGTCAGCTTGGCATGAAGCTCAAAATCGGCGTTGGTGGGCGCGGGCGCGCGGTACTTCCAGGTAATGAAGTACTCCTTGCGTGTGGTCTGGTCGGTCAGCGCGAATGACTGGCTTTTGTCGTGCAGAATCCGGAAGAAGCCCCACTCGTTCTCAATCAGGTTGTCGCCAAGCGTCAGCTCCTGGCCGCGCGGGCCGCCGTAATAGAACTCGACGCGACCGCCGGTCCAGATGCCCGCGCCTTCATAGTGCGTAAGCGTGAAGTCCTTGAAGTTGCGGCTGGTGCTGAGCAGGTCAATGAACTGGTCCTTGTTGTCCTTGTCGCGGCCGACGTAGATGCGGGTCTTGCCCAGCAGGTCGCCGGGCGAAAACAGTTGCAGCCGGATGTTGATCTTCACGCGCTCGTCAGTGGCTTCATGGAACATGGCGTCACGGATGGATGCCGCGAAGCGACGCATTTCAAGGTATTCAGCGGTGGACTCAACCAGCACATTGCCGCTGAAGCTGAGGTCAGCGATAGCCCTGAGCTGCTTGTCGAAAGCCCAGAAGCGCCCTTTGGCGGGGTTAAAGAACTCCGAGAACTGGGCCAGCGGCGCGTTGTTCGCCGAGGCTGTGTCGAACGGATAGCGACGGGCGAAGTTCTTTTCCCAGAACTTCACAACCTGTTCGTCCCAGATTGCCTTGACCTCAGTCGCGGCGTCGGCCTTGAGCCCGATGTAGCCGGCAATGATCACACGTTGCAACAGCTCGCCGGCAGGCTTCTGCGCTGTGGCCAGCGTGCGGGCAATTTCACTGCTGGCGGTGGTGGTGGCGGAAGCCAGCGTGCGCACCGGTGCAGCGTCTTCGCCGGTGTAATAGCGCACGCGGCCGGTCTTGGTGTTGTTGGCAAACGTGTCGTAGGCGCCGTAGTAGCCGTTGACGACCTTCAGCCCGTCGTCCAGCGACTTGCCTTCAGCCTCGGTCGGGCCCGGCACGCGCTGGTTGGCGGACATGTTGAGCGCGCGGCGGCCCCAGGCGCCCTGCACAAGGTTGCGCAGCGGCGTGTTGCTTTCGCTGCCCAGTGTGGCCAGCGCTGAGCGCGCAGTCTCAACGCTTACGAACGCGCCGGGAGCCGGCTGAAGCACGTTGATGAAGTCATCCCACACCTTGGCCTGGCGCAGCGCGTGCATGCGGTACAGCTCGTCCAGAATCTTCTGTTCGGTATCGTCGCGGCCCAGCTCCTTGAGCAGCTTGGCGAGGTCGCTGGCGCGCTCTTTCATCGCGGGTTCAACGTGGTTGTTCCAGGCGGTCTGGGTGTAGGCGTCCAGCGACGCCAGGTCGCTGGCGTCGCCGGCGGGTATGGCCGGCGCCAGCAAGCCGCGCAGGCCGGGCGCGAGCTCCAGCATCACGCGCTCGGTGACCTGGGCCGCGGTTTCGCGCTGGTCGCCGGGCACTGCGCGCGCCTTGTCGGAGGCGTAGCGGATGATCGCGCTGTAGGCATTGGGAATCCAGAAGCCCTCGCGCAGTTCTTCGCGGCAGCGGCGGTACAGCTCAGGATCGACCGGTGTCTTGAATGCGTAGCGTTCAGGGTCCGCCCAGGCCAGCGCGATCAGTTGCGCATAAAACTCAAGCTGCTCGCCGGCCAGCGCCTCCACCTGCCCCGCGTTGTCCGCCGACACCGGCCCGCTGAAACGCTGGTTGCGCTTGAGCACGGTGTTGATCAAGTCGGGCTTGGGTTCAATCTCGCACCCGATCATCCCGTACACGCGCCACAGGTCCAGCATGCTCTGGTAATCCTGCTCGCTGCGGCTGGCGCGGATCGTTTCGAGGCGCTTCTTGAGCTCCGCCTCAATGCGCGCGTGGCAGGGCTTGGCGAGCAGCGGGCTCATCGCCTTGTGCCAGGCTGTCGCCCCGGCATCGAACACCTTGCCGCGCTGGTCCATGCCCCATTGCCAGCCGCGGCTGCCGGCCCGCGCGCCTTCAAGCTGTGTGCGCATCGCATCCAGCGCCTTGAGCGACTCAATGAATTGCTTTTCGGTGTTGCTGCCCGGCAGTTCTTTGACCGCGGCGCTGCTTTCGGCAACCGCATTGACCGCCACCCGGTTGTCATTGAACGCGCCGACTGCCCCGAAGGTAACTGCGGCAAAAAGCGCGGCTGTGAGCAGTTGCACGCCATAGCGCCACGCCATGCGCTTGCGGATCACGCGGCTGTTGCTGCGCGCCAGCGTTTTGTCGGGGAACATCACGCGCGTGAACAGGTGATTGATGAAAAAGCTTTTCTTTTCAAGCCGTTCGTCAAAGCCTTCGGGCGGCGCATCCATGCCCATGGCGGCGCCGAGGCGCTGCATCAGCTGGTCGATCGGCGTGCCCTTCTGGGTGCCGCTGGTGAAGTACACGCCGCGCAGGATCGAGCTTTCGACGGCGCTGGTGCCGAACAGTTGGCCCAAAAAGTCCTTCATCTTCTCGCGCGCCAGCTGAAACTGGCGCGGGAACAGGTAGATGTTCTGCTTTTTGGCCGCCGGGCGCTCACTGGCCAGCAGCTCAAGCTGCCGCGCACGGATGTTGGCGAGCATGCGGTCGCATTGCTCGTCAAACAGCGCGGTGTACTGCTTGTCGGGCAGCCGATAGGCCATCGTGAAGCCCCACACCTGCGCGCGCTCATCCTTGTTGAAGTCTTCAAAGAACTCGACAAAGCCGCGGATCAGGTCGCACTTCGTGAACATCAGATAGACCGGAAAAACCGCCTGCAACCGCGCGCTCAACTCATCAAGCCGGTTGCGCACGTCCTTGGCAATCTGGTCAAGCTCGGACTGCGTGCTGCGAAACAGGTCATCCATGCTGATGGCGACAATCGCGCCGTTGATCGGCTTGGTCTTGCGGCTGTGACGGATCATGTCCAGGAAGCTGAGCCACTCTTCCTGGTCTTCGGCGACTGTGGTGTAGCGGCCGGCTGTGTCCAGCAAAATGCCGTCTTCGGTAAACCACCAGTCGCAGTTGCGCGTGCCGCCAATGCCGCGCACCTTGGCCCCGCCCTGCACAGCCGGAAAGTTCAGGCCTGACTCCTGCAAGGCGGTGGTCTTGCCGCTGCCGGGCGGGCCGATGATCACGTACCACGGCAGGGTGAACAGGGCACTCTTGCCGCCCTTGGTCTTCTTCAGCGCGTTCAACGACTCTTCAAACTTCGCACGCAGCGCCTGGACTTCGGACTTCTTGTCGGCGCTTGCACCCTGCAACTGCGCGCCGCTTTGGGCCTTGAGCTGCTTCTCAATGCGCACAGCGCTGCGCACAGCCGCCACTTTCTGGCCGATGAACAACACCACCCACAGGCCGATCACCGCCATCGTGATCAACATCGGCAGGTTCATCCAGTCGGCGTTTTCTCCGCGGGTGTAGAAGGCAACACCCCAGATCAGCACCAGCAGCAGCACAAGGATGGCGATGCTGAAGACGCCTTCTTTCATCAGGGCTGTCAGGAATGGACGCATTAACGTTCCTTGTCAGGGTGTCGCCGCCGGCGCGCGCTATCCGCCCGCCAGGTCCGACACCAGGCCATCGGCCATCAGGTCAATCACGATTGCCAGGCCCAGAACCATCAACACCAGCACGACGCCGACAACCACCGGCATCAGCCAGATCGGCGAGTTGCGCACCAGCTTGGGTAGCTCGTCAGGGGCCTTCCACGCGGGCGAAAGCGCTTTGGGGTCGCCGGCAAATCCCTGCTTGATCTCGGCGGCAAGGCTGTCCATCAGCGTCTTGCGCTCTTCCATGCCGCGCAGGTCGATGTACATGCCCTTGAAGCCGTGGGTCAGCGCCAGAAAGTACACGCCCGCAACTTCGCGCGCTTCGGCGTCGCCGCCGGCGCGCACAGCCTTGAGCTTGTTGTAAAACTCTTCGCCCGCCGCAAAGTCATTGAACAACTCAAGCTGCAGGGGGCTGCCTGCCCACTCTTCTTTCATTGGTGCGCTGGAGCCCAGCACCAGCTCGTCGATGTACGCGGTGAGGGCGTACTTGGCGGCAGCAATGCTGTCAGCCTTGTAGCCGCCGGCGCGCGCCGCCTGTTCAAACTCCTGAAACAGCCGCACGACCTGCTGCTTTACGTCGCCCGCCTTGCCCGGGTCTTTGCCGGCCTTCAACTGGAAGGCAAAGGCAAACGCCTCGGCAGCCAGGTCGGTCAATCGCGGTTTTGTGTCCCCTTCGGCCATCGCTATTCCTTGATTGCCATCAGCTCAAGCTTCAGGCCCGCGAACTCGGGCGGCAGGTAAAACGCCATGCTGCGCGACTCACGCACTGCATCCCAGTGGTCGCCGGTCTTGTCCACCTGGAAGTAGTTGCGTCCCGGCTGTACCGGGATCTCGGGCGGCGGCGCGGGCGAGTGCCGGACGCTGATGCCGCGCAATGCCGCGGTGATCAGCTGGTCCACGCGGTCCTGGCTGCTGATCTTGAACTTCAGTGGCGCTTCGCGCACGACTTTCTCGGCGGGCACGTCGGCCATCACGGCAATAAACAGGGCGCCCTGGGGCTCAAGCACGCGCTCGTCCTGGATGCTGGCGACGTACATGTTGTCGCGCGTGCGATTGAGCGGAATGTTGGTGCACTTGGTCGGGATAATCGTGTCCAGCAGCTCGCGCAGGCGGGCCTCAAGGCGCGCGAATGTGCCAGCCAGGTCTTCGTGCGAGTAAGCGTTGACGTCCTTGGGGTGGCCCTCGCCGGCAAACGTGTACATGTAGCCGCAAAGCCGCGCCATTTCGATGTACAGGCGCTCGGGGTGCCAGTTGCCGGTGGTGTAGGCGTGTTGCAGCGGCGGAATGGCGCCGTTGACTGTGTGCAGCAGCCAGAAACTGGCGCTTTCAGCCATAGAAAAGCTGGCAAGTCCCGCCCCGCGGTTGCGGCGCTGGCGCGCAAACTCGGTGCTCTTGGTGGCAAGGATCTCAAGGACCTTGCGCAGGTTCAGCATAAGCCTTGGGCTGGCGCCGATGTGCAGCAACGGCGGGACGTAGCTCTCTGACAGGGTAAAGCCGCCGGTGCTGGTGCGGCCCAGCTCGGCGATCCTCACCCAGCTGTGGTTGTCGAGCGACTCGCCGTCGAACAACAGGCGCAGGTGTGTGCCGGCGACGCCGATCTCACGCTTGGCGCCCTGGCCGTTGTCGTCGCGAATCTCGAGGGACCTGCCCTTGAAGCGGGTGGGCCTGCCATCGTGAAAGCCGCCGGGGGCCTGCGACACGCCCTGGTCGGGCACGATCGGCGCTGCCAGATAGACGCCCAGCTTTTCGCGCTCCGCGGTGTAATGCTCGCCAATGCTGCGCGAAGCGGGCGCGTCGTCTGTGCCCGGCACGTCCACGACAAGACCGTCCGGCAGAATGCCGCCGGCACGGGATAGAATGAACTCGCCGTTGGCCAGCCCTTCTTCATTGATTTGCAGCTCGCGAAGGCCATAGCCCAGCGGCGCCAGCGCGCGTATGCGCTGCTGGATCAGGTTCTCGTAGTAGCGGTCCCACTGCTGAAAGTGCTGGGGAGTCAGGAACATCCCCTCGGACCAAAGGACTTTCTGCTGATGTTCCATGTGCGTTTCAGGTTCCGGGTTTCAGATGCTTGCTGCTGAATCTGCGGCCTGCCGTTACTTCTTGCGCAGCTCCACATGGTAGCCGGTGATGCGGAATACCACGCTTTCCGCGTCGCCAAGCGCGACCGCGATGTGGCGTTTGCCCTTGTCGTCGCTTTCGGTCATCAGCGCCAGCACGCCGATAAACTTGGTCTCGGCGTTGATCGGGTCGATCACCACGGTCGTGCCGCTGTCCTTGGCGCTCTCTTTCTGCGGGTACACCGGGTCGGCGTTGCGCACGCTCAGCAGGTCGCCGCCGAGCGTTCCTTCGGCGTTGTCCCAGATGTCTTCGGTGCTGCTTTGCTCAAACTTGGCGCGGTCCTTCAACTCAAAGACGCGCACTTCAACAACCCGGCTGTCGCCATCGGCTGAGGCCTTGTTCACGGGCTCAATGGCCTCAAGCTTCAGCGTCACCGAAGTGGTCGTACACCCTGCCAGCAACAGCACAGCCATAAGTGCAGGTATGGCATGACGCATGGTTGTCTCCTTACGTTTTCTCTCTTTAGCCCTTGTCATTTGAGCCCACATCGTCGTGCGAGAAAATATAGCCCTTGCGGATGCTTGGATAGATCAACTCGTTAAAGAGTTTGCTGCTTTCGGCAAAGGTGTCGCCGTACAACTGCGTGTAGTGCTTCCAGGCTTTCTTGCCGCCCCCGACCTTTTCTTCGATCGATACGGGGTCCAGCTTGGCCTGCAAGTCGCTGATAAACTGCTGCAAGCCCGCCAGCATGCCCATCTGGTGCTTGACCATGTCCGTGAAGGCGTCGCGCAGAGTATCGCGGATTTTTTCGATATCGCGCTCTTCGCGCCAGTCCAGCAGGAAGTTGGCGATCGTGCTGATGTCCTGCATTTTCTTCAGCGGGTTCAGCGAGTGCGCGTACAGTTGCGTAACCGGCGCGCTGAACTGGTCTTGAAACTCGGCGCGCCCGCGCAGGGCCTTGCCCATCCACTCCATGGCCACTTCCAGCGTGAGTTGCAGCAGGGCCTTGAAGCGCCGCACTTCGCCGATGTTTTCAAAGTTTGCTTCGCCTACAAAGTAGCGCGACAGCTCTTTCAGCGCCGCATGCGACATGGATTGCAGGCTGCTGTGGCTGCCGGTCGCGGTTGTCCCGGGCACCGGCGTGGAAGTCACCTGCGTCACCCGCAGCGGCGGCGCCTGCCGCTTGAAGTGAAACACGATTCCCGCCGAAAGAATGCGTGTGCCATCTGACACCCGATACTCGCCCTCGTGGCGCTTGCCCTCGATGGCGAAACCTTCCTTGCACAGGTCCACGAAGTAGTAGCCGTCGCTGCGCTTCTCAAGGCGCGCGTGCTGCTCTTTCAATTCCAGCACTACCACGTCGCAGTCCGGGGCGCACCCGAAAGTGATGCCCTTGGCGCGGGCCTCCTTGCCGAAGGTATGCTCGCCAAGGGTGGCGTCGGTACCTGCGCGCGATACAGCGACGACCAGTGCCATGGGTTACCCGGGAAAGATGCGACGGCTGCACTTTGGCCGCGGCAGGCGCACAGGTCAAGCGCCGTGATGGGTGCGGAACTGTGCAATCGCGACGGGAACTAGTAGCTGTGCTCAGGCCCGGGGTACTGGCCGCCTTCGACTTCGGACTTGTACTGCTTGAGGGCTCCCAGCGCCGTCTCATAGAGATTCGCGTAGCGCTTCAGGAACTTCGGCGAAAACTCCGGGCTGAAACCCAGCATATCGTGAAACACCAGTACCTGCCCGCTAGTGTGCGGGCCCGCGCCGATACCGATCGTCGGTATGCCGATCGACTTCGTAATCTCCCCAGCCAGGTCGGCGGGCACAAGCTCAAGCACCAGTGCAAACACGCCCGCGTCTTTCAGCGATTCCGCGTCTTCCATCAACTCATCGCGCGACTTGTTCACGCGCGGGCCGCTGGTCACGTTGACACTCTGCGGCGTGTAGCCGAGGTGCCCCATGACCGGGATGCCGGCGTCGTTCAGGCGCTCAATCAACGGCATCACGCTTGCCCCGCCTTCAAGCTTCACGGCATGCGCCCCGGCCTTGAGGAAGGCCACGGCGTTCTGTACCGCCTCGTCTTCGTTGACCTGATAGCTGCCAAAGGGCATGTCGCCCACCAGCAGCAGCCTTTCGGTGCTGCGGCCCACGATCTCGGTGTGGTACAGCATGTCTTCCATTTCCACAGCCAGAGTGTCGTGCCGGCCCTGCAACGTGGTGCCCACGCTGTCGCCGATCAGGGCAATGTCGATGCCCGCCGCTTCCACCAGTTTGGCGCTGTAGGCGTCGTAGGCCGTGACCATGGTGATCTTGCGGCCTTCTTCGGCTTTCTTCTGGATGTCGCGGATCGTGGTGCGCTTCAGCATGTTGAGTCGTCCGGAGTCGTGGCGCCGCGGGGCCTTGGTCTGGGCTGTTACGCGTCGGGTCATGCCAGCATGCTAACGCCGCCGGCTGGGCTTCCTATGGCACGGGCAGGAAGTTCTGTCGCTTGAACTTTATTTGGCTGTGCGATCAGGTACATTTAAGCGAAACTTGATGGACGTGCACCAGTGGGCGAACACCACGAAGACACAATCGCCAATCTTTTGGACCAAAGCGGCCAAGCCGTGATGGTCGGCGATTCCCTGAAGGCTGATGACGCGCTGGCCAAGGCGCGGCAGCTTGACCCTGTGACGTTCGAGATTGAGCTTGCGCGCCGGGCATGGGCCAACCAGCTGGGCGGCGATGAAGAAATCCGCCGCCGGCGCGAGAACGTGATCAAGCGCCTGGGCGGCGTCGCCGTCGCCGCCGCCGAGCGCATTGACGTGTGGAAGCAACTCGCCGAGTACCTGCGCCAGCTTGGCAACCATGAAGGCGTGCTGCGCGCCACAGCCAGCGGCCTCAAGCGCGACCCGGTAAACGTGGACCTGTGGGTGCGGCGCGTAAAGGCGCAGATTGAGTTGGAACAACTGGTCAGCGCCGCGCGAAGCCTGAAGCACGCCTGCGTAGTCTCGCCGACCCACGATGCTGTAGAGGCGCTGATTCGGGTACACCCCTTGTGCGGAAAGTGCGGGGCGCTTTACCCCACAAGCGGCGCCGACACCTGCGCCAACTGCGGCGCGGACGGCCCAGGCAAAGGCGCGCCGGTGCGCAGCGTGCGCTCAAGGCACCAGAGCAAATTTGACATCTACTTTCCGCGCGTGCGCGACGTGCTGGCGGAGGCGCTGGACATGCCCGACCACATCAAGAAGCGCCTGACGCTGGACACGCTGGTCAAGCGGCACTTGAAGCGCACCAACCAGCAGTGCGCGCGGGTGCTGCGGGCCATGAGCAACGAGTTCGGGGCTGCGTTTGACCACGAGCTGTTCAAAAGCGCCGTCATCGGCTACCTGGACCTGCTGATCAGCGACCTGATCCGCGCCATCAACCCCAAAGACGACAAGACCATCGACACCGGCATCCGCCGCAAGGCCATGTACGGCACCGGCGCGTAGCCGCTACGCAGGCTCAAATGGCGGCACGCCGGCGGCGTCACAGGCCTTACGCATGGCGTTTGTCTTGTCTTCAAGCTCTGACTTGTCGCCAAGCTGGCTCAGGAACGCCGCGCCCTGGCCCCAAACCTCGGCGGCGGCGGCTGGCTCACCCCGGCGCAGCTTCAACAGGGCGTAGTCGCAGCGATGCACCGCCAGCGACCAGCGTGCCCCGACCTGTTCGTGAATGGCTAGCGCCTGCCGGTAGCACTGCTCGGCGGCGTCCAGCCGGCCTGTGGCGGCGTACAGGCCTCCCAGATTGCCCAGGACAAATCCCTCTGAACGCCGGTTGCCGTATGCGCGCTGAATCTCCAGCGCCTGCATGTACAACCCCTCGGCAGCCTTGTGGTCGCCTTTGTCATGCAAGAGGTTGGCCAGGTTGCCCAGCACGACGCCTTCAATGCGTTTGTTGCCGATCTTTTGCTGTAACTCGAGGGCACGCCTGTAGGTTGCTTCGGCCTCGTCGAGCCGCTTCAGGCGCACCAGAACTGTGGCCAGGTTGGCGAGCGCCACTCCCATCCCGCGCTGATCCTGCGCTGCCTGGGCAAGCGACAATGCATGGCGGTACATGGCTTCGGCTTGTTCGACTTTGCCGGTCTTCTGCGCGGTGTTGGCCATGTACGTAAGGGCTCTCGATTCCTCCGCCTTCAAGCCCGCCTTGCGCTGAAACACCAGCGCACGCTCCAGCGTCGTCCATGCTTCGGCATGCTGTCCAAGTTCGTTGTACAGTTGGCCTAGAACGGTACATAAGCGTGACTCCTCACGCTCCAGCCCTGCCCCGGTCGCCCGGACAAGCGCCTGCTCCAGGGCCTCTTTGGCTTGGCTTGTCTGGCCGGTCGTGTGCAGCAGCCATCCGAAGTTTCGTGCAGCGGCCAATCGCTCTTCCTCGGTGATGGCCGTGTGCCTGGACAACTCCTTGTAGAACTCGATGGCGCGCCGCGGGTCGTTGCGATGGTCGGCAAACGCGGCTGCCCTCCACAGGTAGTTGGCGTGCGCGGTGGCGAACTCGGGTCCTTCCGCGCGTGACGCATGAAGCGCAAGTTCGTCAGCCATGGGGTCCAGTGCGTGGGCTTCCATGGTCGTGGCAAGGTCAGGAAACTTGGGGCGGCCCCCGTACAGCCCCTCGATCAAGCGCAGGGCCAGTCCGTGCAGCGCAGCCCGCGAGCTTGGTGTCTGCAACTCGTAGGCCGCGTCACGGATCAACCCGTGCCGAAACAGGTAGGCAAGTTCAGCGTGCATGTTTGCCGGAATGATACGGATGCGTGCATTGCAATAGAAGCGTGCCCCGGAGTTACCTGACTCGGGCTGAAAGACGGATGTGTTGCCACGTGAGAATGCCAACGGTGGCAACCCGACCGCTAGGCCCGCCACCAGACCTTGCGTCAAGCCCAACCCCAGTCCGACCGAAACCTGGTCCATGTCGGCGGACTTGGGAAACATGGCCCGGTAATAGTCAGGGCTGAACTGTCCAAGCGCCGCACCGATGCCCGTACCGACCAACGCCCCGACCGCGGCGCACACAATCACGATGGCCGCTGCACGAGGAAGAGTCATGGGCTTGGCTGTGACTGTCATGCACGATGACGAGGAATTTTCCGGGCTGCTTTCCCTGATGGCAGACCCTTGCGCTTCAACGGCGGCAGGCCCAGCGCCTTGCGCATGGTGTTCGGGTCGAGCGACATGTCAGCTTGTGAATCCATTTCATCTACAGTCGCCATCACTTCCTGAAACTCGGTTTCCGTGATCACGCCCTTCTTGATCAGCGTCGCCACAATCGCCACGCACACCATGGACAGCGTGCCCAAATCGTCATCATGGTCCGCGTGTTTGCGGCCAATGCTGCGCCGCGACCCGGCATTGTCGCGGTTCTGCTGTACAAGGTCGCGAAGCTGGGCGCTGTGCGCAGCCCTCGGCCAGAACATGTGAAACAGGTTCATGCGTTGCTCCCGATCGGACGCTTATGCCGCAAACATGCCTTCGCGGTAGGCGGTGATCTTGCCTGTAAACGCGCTGGCGGCCACGGTCAGCGGGCTGGCCAGGTACAGCTTGCCGGGGCCTGATCGACCCGGGAAGTTGCGGTTGATCGCACTTACCGTCACCTGCTCTTTGGTTTCGCTTACGCCGGGGCCGCAGCCGATGCAGGCGCCGCAGCCGGGGTTGATCACTTCAATGCCCGCCTTGGCGAACAGTTCGGGGTAACCCTTTGATTGCGCGTACTTCATCACGTCTTCGCTGCCGTACTGGATGTACATTTTTGCCGCCACTTTGCGGCCGGCCTTGACAGCTTCACGCACCACGCGCGCGTAGTAATCAAAGTCGTCAACCTTGCCCGCGGTGCATGAGCCCGCGTAGGCGATGTCGATCTTCACGTCACCCAGTTGCTCGATCAGCTTGCCGTAGGTCGGGTCGCCGGGCTCGGCGACCATGGGCTTGATCGCATTCAGGTCAATCGTGTGTACGCCGCCGTCGTAGTGCGCGTCTTTGTCGGGCGCGACGGCCTTGGCTTTGAGCTTGGCCAGTTGCGCGTCGTCCAGCTTGCGCTGTTGTTTCAGCCACTGCCAAAGCTTGTCGTCGGCTTCGCAGATGCCGGTGCGAGCGCTGCACTCGGTGGCCATGTTGGTCAACGTTGCGCGCTCGTCCATGGACATGCTTGCCAAGCCGGGGCCGCCGAATTCCATGACGCGGTTGAGGGTCTGCTCGCGCTTGGCGTAAGTATCCAGAATGTACAGCATCACGTCTTTGGCGGTCACGCCCGGCTGCATGACTCCGGTCAGGTTGAAGCGGATCGACTCGGGGACCTGTACAAACGTAAAGCCGCTGTAGATCAAACCCGCGTACTCGGTGGCGCCCACGCCCCAGGCCAGCGAGTTGTTGCCGCCGCCCATGCAGGTGTGGCTGTCGGTGGCCTGCACAAAGTCGCCGGGGTCAACAAAGTGCTCGCGCGCGACCTGGTGGCAGATGCCGGGACTGATGCCGTTGCGCGCGCTGTAGTCGCGCACCTTGGTGTGGCGCTGAAAGACATTCTGCATCTCGACCAGCTTGCTGATCTTGTCGCTGAACTTGGCAAAGCGCTGCACGCCTTTGGCGTACAGCAGGTGGTCTTCAAACACCGCAAACTTTTCGGGGTTAGTTACGGCGTAGTCGCAGCCGTACTCGGTTTCCAGAAAGTAGTGTACCTGCGCGGTCGTGAACTCGTGGCTGTAGCCCGCGTCAACCCGCGCCATCACGGGGTCGCCGGGCTTTACGAAAGGCTCGCCCTGGCCCTCGACCAGGTGGCTGGCAATCAGCTTTTCGGCCATGGTCATCGGGCGCTTGCCGTTGGTCAGCTTGGGCAGGTCGATTTTTCCGTCTTCCAGCAGGCGCGTGAACGGAAACAGCCCGCCGCTTTCAAGAATCAGGCGGGTCACGGGGTCGTACTGCTTTGTGAACTCGGACAGGGGCAGCTCTTTGCCCTCCTGCAACTGCTTCAACTGCTCGTGGCTGCCCATCAACTGGCCAAGGTTGATGTTGTTGGCGGCGTGGATGGGCGCAAAACTGGCAGCAATCACAAGCCAGATGCCGCCCCATTTTTCGGCCTGGGGGGCGGTTTCACGGCTGCTGCCTGTGCCCTTGCGGTAACCGCTGACAATGACCTCAAAGTTGCCGTTGATCAGGGCGTCCTGCTTGAACACGCGCTCGCCCTGGGCATCGAACAAGCCGGCGTAGGCGTTGCGGGCCAGGTCTTCGGGTCGATAGTCAAAGCAGACCCACGCGGGTGTCATGGTGTCGGTGTTGATGTCATCCAGCAGGTCTTCGACGCGCAGGTCCTGCATGCGCAGATCCAGACCCTCGTAAAGCTGCTTTTTGATCAGCTCAAGGTCCTTGGTCAAAAACAGCACGCGCTTGCCCGGCGTAAGCTTGATGGTCTTCGGCAACGGCATCGGACTCTCCAGACCCGGGGCGCGCCACACGCAGGGGGTCAGACCCTGTTTTCGCCGCGCGGCAAAGCCGTGAACCGGGCAGGGTTCAAGGCGAAAACAGGGTCTGACCCCTTCCGGAGCACGTTCACCGGCAAGTCAACCACAAGGCACGGCCTGCGCCGTGCCCGCCTTCCTTTATATCAAACGCCCTTGATGCGGGCAGCCATTTCATGCCAATCCGGACAGGTCGATCAAGTCCTTGAGGGGGGTGTCCCAGGGTTTCCATGGATCGGTTGAACCCTCAAGCATGGCGGCCTTCAGGGTTCCGTCTATCGTCCCGTCATGTGACTCAACCAACGCCCGCCGCAGCGGCGCCGAGATAAACGCCGGCGGCACGCCGTACCAGACGGGCTCACCGTTCTCAAGGGCCCTTGTCGCGGCACGGGCGACTTCCAGGCATGTCCGTACGCGCACATAGCCGGTGTTTTCGGCTGTGGCCGCCAACTGCTCCATCTCAATCAGTCGCGCTCGCGCCGCGTCCGCCATGCCGTCGCGAGCAGCCATGCAGAACTGCGGATAAATGTTGTCGGTAAGTCTGTGGTGCGGCTCAAGCTCAAGGCTCCGAAACTCGGTCGGCGCGGCCACCGGCCGCCCTGACAGCAGGTCAAACGTGAAGCGCACAACGTCAAGCTGCCGGCTGTTTTCGCCGCCGGGCAGGTTCAAGGCTGCCTCTAGGGCTTCGTTGGCGGCGCGCAGCAAGCCTGCATCCCACAGCAGCCGCGCAAGGCGCATCATGGGGTCGGTACAGTGCGCTTTGCCCATGGTCTCAAGGACAGCCTTGAAGGCGAGCTGGAAAGCCTCAAGCGCGCCGGGCATGTCGTCGCGGGTGCCGGTGACAGCCAGCGCGCGCAGGGCCTTGGCCTGCATAACGCGTTCGCCTGCCATGGTGGACAGATGCAGCACCTGCGAAAAGCAGTCGCGCGCCTTGGCGTTTTCACCCATCGCCACGTACATCAGGCCCAATACGCCGTTTGCGTGGGCCTGCGCGTGTACGTCGCCGCGTTCACGAAAAAACTCGCGTGAGGCCACGTACTGCCGCTCAGCGGTACGAATGTTGCCCAGAAAGTAAAAGTGCAGGTTGGCCAGGTGATTGCTGATCGAGGCCTGCGCGATGCTTGAGCCCAGGTCCCGCGCGATTGCCAGCGCCAGCTCGTAGTGGCGGGCGGCCTCGCGAAGCCGGCTGCGGTCTGAGTAGATGATTCCCAGGTTGTGCAGCGCGGACAGCTCGTGGTTGCGGTTGCCGGTATTGCGTGCAAGGTCAAGGGCCGCAAGCGCATCCGACTCGGCCTGCGGTGATCGTGTTGCGGTGTGGCGCATCAGGGAAAGGGCGAGCAGGCACTCCGTCTGCAATTCACGGTCGCCGGCACTGTGGGCGACACCAAGGGCCCGTGAGCACTCGCCCACGGCCTGCACTCCGTGCCCACTGCGGTCAAGGTACGTTGCACGCGCCAGCAGTGCCCGCGCGAGGGTCGTGCGGCTGCCCTGTTGCTCGATGCGCGCAATCAGTGCCTCGATCTCGGCTGCTTCCTGCCCCGCGGTGCCGGTCAGCACTCGCACGCGATACTCCTGCAGCGCCGCAGCCAGCGCACTTTCATCGTCGCCCTGCGCGTGTTCACGGGCCAGCCTGCCCGCGGCCTCATACTCGCCAGCCTCGATCAGGTGCTGCACCAGCCGCAGCGCCCTGGGTGCGCGCTCGGCGTGCGCGGTCAGCGGATGCTTGAGCAGTCGATCCAGCAGCCGGACCTCTGCCTCGACGCGCCACTCCGCCGCGGCCCGGTCAGCGGCAAGGCGCAGATAGTGCAGCTCGGCGGCAAGCAGCACCTCGCGCTCGTCGGCGGGCGCCCCAGCCAAGGCGGCAATCGCGTGGTCCGCCAGCTCTTCGGCATGGGCGTTCGCCTGATCGGCCAGTGCGGCAACAAAACTGTCTATCGCCAGCCGGTGCAACTCGGCGCGTTCGCCGGGCAGGTGCAGGCCGTACGCAGCGTCGCGCAACAACGCGTGTCGAAACAGGTACGCTTGCTCGGCCGACGTCATTGCATGGCATGCTAACGGGGTGCGGCGCGCGCGTCATGCGTCAGCAATTGCCAGCGCCTCTTCCATGGTCTCGGCGAACTGGAAGTAGTGCTCAATCTTGAGCATCTTGAAAATCGTGCGTTCACGCACGTTCAGGCAAAGCAGGATCAGTCCCCCGCCGGCCTTCCGAGCTTTATCCGCAAGCGCCACGACTGCCCCATGCCCCTGGTCCAGAAAGCTGGTGATTCTCCGCGTGTCCAGAATGATCCAGCGGGCGCCGCTGTCGATCGCGCCACCAACCTGAGACTGAAAGGCCGCCAGCGTCCGCCCGCCATCCAGTGCGCCTTCCACTTCAACCAGCGAGCAACCGGCAACTCCGGTTGCCTTGCACAGAGCCACCCTGCAATCACGCGGCTGACTCATTCGTACAGGTTACCCGGATATGCCCATTGCGCGCAGGGCAATCTCGGGCAGGTCGGTCATGGCCGGCTGGTTGGGCAGGGGTTCGCTGCCGGCGATGATCGGCCCCTGGCTGGGGTCCTTGGCAGGCAAGCCGTGGCTGCCCCTCACGATTGACGGGTCAAGGGGGCAGGTGCGAAAGCGATAGCGCAGGCCCAGCTTCTTGCGCAACAGGGTCGCGCCCGCGGCAGCGTTGCTGCCATCCATGAACAGCTCACACGGGTCATAGCCCGGCTTGCGGTGGATATCGACGCTGCGCGCGAAGTCAGGTGCCTTGGCGTCGTCCATCCAGTACGGGTAGGCAAACCACGCGTCCGCATCACTCAGCAGCACCAGTTCACCGCTGTTGGGGTGGTCAATCTGCAACTCGGCCTGCTGCTGCCGGTCAAGGACTCGGGCAACGCCCTGCAACTCGCCAACGGCCTGGCGCGCGCGCAGCAAGTCGGCGGGGTCTTGCACATACACATGCGCGCACTGGTGGTCGCACACCGCAAACGCGCGGCTGCTGAACACATCCAGCATTTCACCGTACGGGCCACCGCGCACTCGCAGCAAGCCGGCGTTGCGCAAGGCACGGTTGGGCGTGACGGCTCGGCTGACGGCCGCAATGCCGTACTCGCTGACAAGCAAGACCTGCGCGCCGGTCTCGGCGGCGGCGTCCACGACAAGCTTGGCGCAGGCATCGACCTCGGCGACAAGCCTTGCATGGTCAGCCTTGTCGCCCAAGCGTTGCAGGTCGTAGTCAAGGTGCGGCAGGTAGCACAGCGTCAGCGTGGGCTTGTTCTTGCGCATGACCCACGCGGTCGCGCGGGCGATCCAGTCGCTGCTGGGCAAGCCTGCGCGGGGGCCCCAGAAGGCATGAAACGGAAAGTCGCCCAGCTCACGCTTCAGGGCTTCCGCCAGTTCCGGCGGCTCGGTTTGAATGTCGAACTCTTTGCTGCCGTCGCTGCCGTAGTGCGGCTTTGGCGTCACTGTCCAGTCACAGCCGCTGCCCTGGTTGAACCACCAGAACATCTTGGCGCAGGTAAACGCCGGGCTCAGGCGTTTGGCCTTGCGATAGAAGGGCTCAGGCAGCAGGCGGTTGCTTTGCACCCAGTTGCGCACTTCGCCCAGTTCACGCCAGTACCATGTGTTGCCGACCACCCCATGCTGTGAAGGCGGCAGGCCGGTCAGCATGCTGGCTTGCGCGGTCATGGTGACGGCTGGAAACACGCCGGTCAGCGGTTTGGCGCTGAGCTTTGACAGGGTCGGTGCCAGCGGCAGCAGCGCCGGGGTCAAGCCGACTACGTTGATGATAACAAGCGGATTCACGCTGATGTTTTAGCGCGCCGAGGGCGATTGTCGCCACCGGGTTTATCGCGAACCTACGGCACCTTCACACTTCCTTGAACCATCGCTGCTACAACGCCGCCATTGATCCTAAGGGGGGAAACCCATGCGAAAGGCCATTCCATTGACTGCGGTGCTTGCCTTTGCACTGCTTGGCGCGTGCAAGAGCAGCGGTGGCGACAAAGGCAGCGGCGGCGGCAACGGCGAAACCGCGAATTGCGGCGGCGGCACCGACATCGCGGCCATGATCATCAAGCAGTATCTCGACGGCAACCAGAAAGCGGCGCCCTGGATTGCCATCCACGAGACTGTCAACGTCGGCCAGCAGTGGCACGTTGAAAGCGACTTCGGCCAGGGGCCCAGCGTGGACAAGTGGCAGATTGTCGCCAAACCCGGCAAGAGCGAGTTCATCGTCGAACACCTGAGCGGGCAGGGCGTGGTCATCGCCTACCAGGTCGATGCGTGGGCCGAAGCCGGTGAGCCAAACGTGCGCAAAGCCTGGATCGGCAAGGAGGGCGAAGAACCGCAGGAGATCAAGGTCGCCGAATGGCAGAAGTCCACCGGCGGCACCAAGGGCGAAGAGCCCGGGTTTGTCATGAAGGCCAAGTTCTACAACGTCGAGATGGCTGGCAAGAAGTTCGAAGGCGAGACCATTACGATCAAGGAGACCGACTGGTCGTCCAGGACCTGGATAGCCGACAACGGCTGGTTCAACAAGGTCATTCGCATGGACTACAACGACAAGACCCAGATGAAGGTGATCGCCGCGAAGTTTGACGAAAAGGTCGATACCTTCCTTAAGTGGCCCAAGCCCGAGAAGAAGTAGTTGTCGCGCCAGTTGCTAAGCTGCGGCCATGGATGATCACATCCATGGCCGCGGCACTTCACTCAACCCGCCAAACCGGTTTGAGCGCATCCACGTCGCGCCCGACCCCGACACGTTTGACCCCGACCAGCCGCCGCCCAAAACCGAGTACTTCTGGGACGACACCAAGTCGATCATTTCCTGGAATGACTCGCCCGACCTGTACTTCAACGCGGCCATCAACCCGTACCGCGGCTGTGAGCACGGCTGTGTGTACTGCTACGCGCGGCCGTTTCATGAGTTCCTGGGCTACTCGGCGGGGCTGGACTTTGAAACGAAGATACACGTCAAGCGCAACGCGGCTGAGCTGCTGCGGCGCGAGCTGATGAAGCCCTCGTGGCAGCCGCAGGTGATCAGCATCAGCGGCGTGACGGACCCCTATCAACCGGTCGAGGCCAAACTGCGCGTAACACGCAGCCTTCTTGAGGTACTGGCCGAGTTCCGCAACCCGGTAGGTGTGATCACCAAGAACGCGCTGATCACGCGCGACATTGACCTGCTGTCGGACTTGGCCCGACACGGCGCGGCTGGTGCAGCCGTCAGCATCACAACCCTGCGCGAGGACGTGGCCCGCGTGCTTGAGCCGCGCACCAGCACAATCCAGAAGCGCTTTGACGCGGTGCGGCAACTGTCGCAGGCGGGCATTCCGGTCAGCGTGATGCTGGCGCCGATCATCCCGGGCCTGACCGACGAAGACATCCCCGGGCTTGTCGCGCGCGCCGCGCAGGCAGGGGCAAAGCGCGTCACGTTGTTGCCGGTGCGCCTGCCGCACGCCGTAGGGCCGATCTTTGAACAATGGCTTGAAACGCACTTCCCCGGCCACAAAGAAAAGGTGCTAAGGCGCATCCGGGAAACTCGCGGCGGCGAGCTGAACGACGGCCGCTTCAAGTCGCGCATGACCGGGCAGGGCACGCGCGCCGACCACCTGCACGAGCTGTTTCATGTGGCTGTGCACAAGCACGGGCTGAACACTGACCGCGCCGAGTGGAGTGCCGCGGCGTTTCGCCGGCCCGGGGAGACTCGCGGCATGTTCGGGTAGGCGGGCCTACTTCAAAAGGCTTGAGTATGCCCACTCGATGGGTTCATCGGGGTAGTCGGCACCTTCGTGGCAGGTCTCGCAAGCCTTGCCGACGGCCGCCATTTTCTTGCCCACGTCTTCGGCGTCCTTTGCCTCGGCCAGCGCTTCAATTGCCTTGTTCAGTTCTTTGGCCCAGTTGTTCCAGCGGCCTTCATCTTCGAACACCGCGTTGTTCTTGCTGTACAGGCCCGCGATTGCCGCGCCCGCGCGACGCAGGTCCACCAGCGCCTGCTCTTTATCCTTCTTGGGCTCGCCGGTCGCAATTCCGGCGTGGATCAGTATGTCCGCCATGCGAAAGCGGCCCTGGTCCATGATGCGCTTGGTGCTGGTCTGCGACTCTTCGGGTGTCAGGGTTGCTGCGCGACCTACATCGAAAAAGCGCGGGCCCTTCACGGCCACCGTGCCCGCCAGCGCCGGCTCAAGGGGCACATCGCCCTTTTCGTGCGCGTCATGGCAGCTCTGGCAGACCTCGCGCAGTTTGGAGCGCGTCTCCTTCATGCGGCTGGGCGGGGCAAGCAGCAACTCGCGCGACAACGCCTCGCCCTGCACAGCCAGCTCGTCCCACTTGGCCTTCTGGCCGGCGTCAAGGTTGTCAGGATACACACCCTTGAGGCGCCGGTGCAGTTCGCGCAAGTCCAGCGCATGGCGGTGCGTTGCGCCCGCGGGCTCCTGTGTGCTGTGCCCCAGCGCGGCGTTGTGGCGGCCCATGGCCAGCATCAGATCCTGCACGTCGTCCTTTTGGAACCAGCCCTCGCCGCGGCTGCTGTCTTCGACCAGCGGCACGATGGATAGCGCAATGAAAGCAAGTGCGCCCAGTATGATCGCAACGCGCAGCGGCTTCTGCAGGCGCGGCGGCTTGAGCGAGACTTTTTCGACAATCGGCAGCGCGAACACGACCAGGGCGCCCATCACAGGCGGCGCGGCAAGCGCAGCCACTTGCGCCGCACCCGGCAGCACCTTGAGCACAAAAAACAGCGGCAGGGCGTACCACTCCGGTCGCGCGTGGAGATAGGCCTCGCCCATGTCGCCGGTCAGCCCGTGCGGCGCGCGCACGACAATCGCCGCGCCCGCCAGCAACAACAGCAGCACGCCCGGCACAGCCAGTTGCGCCCCAAGCAGTTTTTCGCTGCGGGCGTCCGCCCAGAACCAGCGCAGCAGCACAATCAGCAACGCCGGCAACACAATCGCGTGCAGGCCGAAGAACCGTGTCAGCGCGCCCGTGCCCAGCTCATCGCCGCCGCGCAGCCCCTCCGCGATCATGTCGCCGCCGGGCAACGACTCTATGTAGCCCAGCCGCACCGCCGTACCGTGCAGCGCATTCTGGTCGAAGGGCAGCAACTGGCCCGTGAAGCCCGCCGCCAGCACCAGCGCCAGCAGCATGCCCCCGCGCCAGAAGCGCCACTGCTCAGGCTTGCGGTAAAGGCCGCGCCACAGCAGGTAGCCAAGGTACGCTGCGCTCAGCAGCACCAGCAGGTTGCTTGCATGCCAATGCATTGCGCGCACGATGCCGCCCAATTGCGACATCTCAAACCACGCAACGCTGGCATGGGCGTCGTCGGCGCTTGTCGTGTAGCCCAGCGCCATGGCCACGCCGGTGCCAGCCAGCACGCCCAACACGCCCAGGATTGCGTTGGCGCACAGGGATGCAGGCAGGTCGTCGGCGCGGTCCGGGGTGCGCGGGATCAGGGTGGTGCCACGGCGCTCGAGCTCACGCTGGACTTCCGCCACGAGCTCGTACTCGATTTCCTGGCTTGTCTGGGCGGATGTATCGGCGGGCTCGCTCATGCCTGCCTGCCTGTGCGCTCAGGGATGCCGGCCACGAACTCTTGCCAGGTCACAAACAGCCACGGCGCGCCCTCGTGCTCGGCGACTGTCAGCTCGAGCGGGTCAAGGCCGCGCGGGGCGGGGCCGGACTTGAGTTCACCGGCAATGTCAAACTGCGCGTCGTGGCAGGGGCAGACGAACTTCTTTTCCTTGGCGTTCGGTTGTACGCCGCAACCCTTGTGCGGGCAGACCGGGCTGAAGGCCTTGAACGTTTCGTCGCCGGTGCGCACGACCAGCACCTGCCGCCTTGTGCTTCGCACGCGCCAACCTTCGCGCCGGGTCAGCGCAACATCCAGCGCGACGGGCTCGTCCAGCGGCAACGCTTTGGCGCGCAGCATGGGCGCCAATGGCACGGGCGCTACCTCTGCGCCGGGGGCCGCGGCTGGACGCGACAGCGACCACGCGCCAAGGCCCGCGCCCACAGCCAGCGCGCCGCCAACGACACACACGCGCAGGAATTCGCGACGATCGCCCGATTCAGGTTGTGCCGCCATGAGGGTGATAATCGGAGTTCAACAGGCAACGGTCAATGCGGTTGGGCCAAACTACCCGCGCGCGCCCTTGCCCCAGCACTGCTGGCAGATGCCGAAAATCTTCTGGCTGTGGTGGGTGGGGTGAAAGCCGTGCTTCTTGGCCACTTTGTCCTGCAGCTCTTCCATTTCTTCGCTGAAGAACTCGATAATCTTCTGACAGTTGGTGCAGATCAGGTGGTCGTGGTGCGGCCGGCCTTCGGACAGTTCATACACCTTGTAACTGTCCCCGAACTGGTGTTCTTCCAGGATGCCCGCCTGCACCATCACGCTCAGGCTGCGATAGATCGTGGCCTTGCTGACGCGGGGCCGCGTGTTGATGAACTCAAGTACCAAGTCGTCGGCGGTAAAGTGGGTCTTGTGCATCTCGACGATTTTTTCAAGCAGGGTCCGGCGCTGGCTGGTCAGTTTTTGTGACTTGCGTTGAAGGTAGCGCTCGAGCTTTTTCGTGAGCTCATAGACCCCGCCTTCAGGGGCTGACCGGATCGTGGACTTTGCCATGGTCACTCGTCGTCGTGTGTGTCGGCTGCGATGGCTTGGTCAATGAGCTTAGAGACCTCACTGCCCTTTTCAATCGAATCATCATACCGGAAAGTAAGTTGGGGCGCGGTACGGATCTCGAGGCCTTCAGCGACTTTCTTCTGGATGAAGCCGGCCGCCCCTTCAATGAAGCGCTCGGCGGCGCGACGCTGTCCGGGCGTGCCCAGCAGTGACCAGTACACGCGGGCGGTGCCGAGGTCCTTGCTGACTTCAACGCGGGTAATCGAAATCAGGCCCTTCACGCGCGGGTCTTTAAGTTCCCGCAGGAACAGCTCGGCAATATCTTGCCTTATGCGGGCCTGAATTCGTTCAATACGTCTAGGATCAGCCATGGTCGCCTGTATGGTATGCCGCGCAACGGACGCGCCAGCAAACCAATCACGCGCGTTCACGCCAGTGGCAGGAGCTAACGTATGTGGATCAAACGATCATTGGTGATTGTGCCCGTCCTGCTGCTTGTGTTCCTGCTGCAAAGCGTGTTCTGGGTTCCCGGCACACAGCAAGCCGCCGACAACGAAGGCCGCCTTGACCGCCTGGTCTGGTACATGAGCGCCAACCCCGAAGACATGAACCCGTACCAGTCCACATCGGCTGGCGACAGCGATATCTGGGGCCACTTGGTGGAAGGTCTGTTGCGCTATAATGAGATGTACCAGATTACCCCGTACATGGCGGACTCGGCGGTCGTGAACCACGAACTGACGGTGCTGCTGCCCGCTTCTGTCACCGACGAGCAGTTCATGGCTGCCGTCCGGGATGTGTACGGCGCCTCCGCGACCGATGCGACACTGGTGCAAGGCTTCAAGGTCAAGGAAAGCGACGCGTTGACCCGCGTCATGACCGATGCAGCGCTGGCGCGTACGAACGTGTTTGTGAAGGGCGTTCGACAGGTGCGCCTCATGCTGACAACGACGCCGCGCCGGGATCGCGTCAACAGCGCCGTGGATCCCGACTTTGTCGCCAAGGTCAGTGCCAGGCTGGGCAAGGAGCTACATGCAGACATCAATCCCGCGGCGATCGTCGCCGGACTCGATGACCCCGATAAGCAGCGCCTTGCCGGCTTGTTGAAGGCCGATACAGCCGGCCTGCCGGCTGCACTGGGCAAGTTGCTCGCTGATGCCGGATTGACCGGGGTTACACACAACCCGCTCGTGGATTTCATGATCCACAAGGGCGTACATTGGGTTGATGGTCCGTTCTGGGGACCGGTCAAGGAAACCTGGCTGGTCACAGTCAATGGCGACGAGGCCGGCTATTTCAGCGCGGCCACCGAGGCGGACGCGATCAAACACGTGAAAGACACTCTGGGCTCGGGTGACGACGCGAAATTCAAAGCCAGAAACTTCGTCGAGTCCGACGACCCGTCCAAGAGTGAGGTCTTCGGTGAAAAGGGTGGCCCTTGGTGGGGCAAAGGGCCGGAGTTCACAAGCCGTGACGTCAAGCGCACTGTGGAGCTTCTCAAGGACCACGATTTCGCCAGCCCGCGCATGTCAACATGGGCGGACGTGAAAGAGGTCCGCACGTTCGCAGACCCGCACAAGGTTCAGGTGGTGTACGGGCGACTGTTCTCGCCGGCGTTGTCGGCGCTGACCGGCTCATACCTGCCGTACCACCACTGGAACGATACTGCTTGGACCGTGGAAGCCATCCGCAAGAAGCGCGGCCCCAAGGACATCGGCGTGAAGCCTGAAGACTACAAGCCCGCGGGTTACCTGCGGGCAAAGGTACGCGACTACTCACGCAAGCCCAGCAGTCTGGGCGCAATGGTGCTGTATCCGCTGAACGGCCGCGAAGTACCCCTGTGGCAGAACGGCAAGCAGGTGCGCCTGATGCGCAACGAGTTTTACTGGGAGCGCAAACCGGAGTACAAGTACATCGACTACTATGTGTTCAGCCCCAACATGGGCCGTGAGACGGCTGAAATGGTGTTCAATACCGGGGGTATTGACCTTTACGGATGCGACCCCCACCAGGTGCGACGCTACGAGAAGTACGGCGACCGCTACACGTTGATCAAGCGCCAGACAACCACGTACGCCTACCTCGGTTTCAACACCGAGCGTGAGCCTGTAAACAACCCGCTGGTGCGCAAGGCGCTGGCGATGGGCCTGGATGTGGAGAAGATCATCGACAAGATCGCCTGGGGGCAGGGCGAGCGCATTTCGGGCCCCGGCTACCCGGTGCTGCCGTGGTATGACCACAACTACACTTTTGACCACAAGTGGCGTACAGGCCCCAAGGCCGGCCAGACCGAAGCGCTGAAGTTCGTGCCCTACAATGTGGACGAGGCGCGGGCCTTGCTGGTCGAAGCGGGCTACGACTACAGCTCAGGCGTGCCGGTCAAGGACGGCAAGGCGCTTGAGTTTACGATCACGATGCACCCCGAGAACCCGATTCGCCGTGACATCGTGCTGTACGCGCAGCAGCGCTGGCAGGACCTTGGAATCAAGGTACGCGTCGAAGAACACGAATGGAATGTGTACCTCTCCCAGTTTGTTCGCCCGCGCAACTTCACGGTGTGCGTGCTGGGGTGGTCAGGCGGGCTCGACTTCGACAAGCGCCAGCTGTGGCACAGCTCTGCGTTGCCGCCGCGCGGCCTGAACTTTGCCAGCTTCAAGAACGCCGAGGCTGACAAGATCATGGAAGACATCCTCAAGGTTTACGACTACGACGAACAGGTGCGCATGTCGCACCGCATGTTCAAGCTGGTTGCGGACGAGCTGCCGTACATCTTTCTTTACTCGGGGCTTGCCACCACCGTCGTTGACCCCCGGGTGGTGTGGCGCCGCGAGATTGAACTGGACGGCAAGACGGCACTCCAAAACAGCCCGTTGACGCACGACAATATCAAGAACGCCCGTGCGGCATTCACGTACTGGATGTATGAGTTGAAGCGCGTACCGGAACGTCCACAGTGGACCGAGGAAGATTTCCGCAACTAGGCCGGAGTATCAATGCTTTCGTACATCATCCGACGCCTGTTGCAGATGGGGATCACGTTGTTCGTGGTCAGCATTCTCAGCTTCCTGCTGGTCGTGCTTGCACCCGGCGACCCATTTGCAGGCCACCTCGATCCCAATGCCGTCCCCGCGGACATTGAGCGCCAGCGAGATACCGGCGGCTACGACGACCCGATCGTCAAGAAGTACGTCGACTTCTACTCCAGCTTCTTTTCCGACCTTGGCGCTGTGGTGGCCGGCAGCAGCGATCACGAATGGCGCCTGATCAGCAACAACACCAAAGAGCCTGTGCTGCCGACCATGTGGCGCAAGATGCTCGTTACACTGCCGCTGGTGATCCTGACAACGATCATCGTGTGGACACTGTCGTTCCCGATCGGCATTTTTTCGGCGCTGCGCCGCGGCACGATCAAGGACCAGACCATCACGGTGCTGGCTTACACGCTGATCGCATTTCCGGGCTTCTGGCTGGCGCTGCTGGTGATCAACTTCTTCACCGTCCAGTTGGGTATTCCTGTCATCAGCCCGGAAACACTCGGGGTTGAACTTGAGGGCGCCAAGTCGTTCATGGACCGTACGTGGCATGTGGCGGTACCGGGCATCATCGGCGCGTTCGGCGGCATCGCTGTGCTCACGCGCTACGTCAAGGGCCAGATGCTTGAGGTGCTGGGCCAGGACTACATCCGCACCGCAAAAGCCAAGGGGCTGGACCATGACACCGTGCACTACAGACACGCACTGCGCAACGCCAGCCTGCCCTTTATCACCATGATCGCGGGCCTCTTGCCCAGCCTGTTTGGCGGATCGGTGATTTTTGAAAGTATCTACTCGTGGCCGGGCCTTGGGCGCTGGTTCCTTGAGGCTGTGTTTACACGCGACACGTTTATCGTGATGGCCAACTTGTTTGTCGGTTCGGGCCTGACACTTATCGGCATACTGATTTCGGACCTGCTGTACAGCGTGGCGGACCCGCGCATCAAGCTTTCGTGATCGACTATGGCGACTGAAGGACGCAAACCAAGCTCTCCCCTGCGCGACGCACTGCGCCTGTTTTTCCGCAACAAGCCGGCGGTGCTGGCGGCGATCGCGATTCTGGCGCTCGCGGTCGTGGCTGTGACCGGCGAATTGTTTACCGGCAAAAAGCCTTCGCCCGAAGAAATTGCAATCATCGAAGAAAACCAGTACGTCGGCGACAAAGTTGAGATCAAGCGCAATCCACGCGCCGTCAGTGACCCCCTTGAGACCGTGCTGGATGAAAAGTTGCTGCCGCCCTTCAGCCGCGGCGGTGAAACCGGACAGTTTTACCTGCTGGGGACGGACCACCTTGGCCGCAATGTTGTGTCGCGGCTCTGGGCCGGCAGCACGATCAGCCTGACAATCGGTTTTCTGGCAGTCGGCATCATGGCCCTGCTGGGCATCAGCCTTGGCGGCATCGCGGGCTTCTGGGGACGCGAACGCATCCAGTTGCCGTTCTTTGCCATGCTTCTGTTCACGCTGGGCGGGGCAATCGCGTACGGCGCCGAGTTTGAAGGACTGGCTGTGCTGTTCATTGTGCTGGCGGCCCTGGCGTTTCTGTTTCAACTTGCGATTGCGGCAATCGGCCGGCGCTTCCGCGCGCTGATCGTGTTTGGCACGGCCTTGTTCATCTTTCTGGCGATTAACGGTTACAACTACTACATCGAGCACACCGACCCGAATGGCCGGGCAATGCAGCAGGCACGGACGATCCAGGGCCTTGCCCGCGAGACACTGCTGTCTACCCGCGACTTCGGCGTCGCGGTCAAGGACATCGACGACAATGTGGAAGGCGCGCGCAGCCAGTCGTGGCGCATCGGTCGGCAAGCTGAAATCGAAATCCTGTACTCGCGGCTTGAACTTGAAGAGGCGCGCTACAACCTGATTGACCACGAATCCAGGATCGAGTTGCTGGAGCGCACCATCGCCGAGCGCAAGATCCGCGCCGAGCACATGGACCGCATCGACCGCCCCGTCCGCGCTGAAACCGAACGCAAGCTGCTGCAGGCTGAGGAAACCACGCTCAAGGACCTGCAGGGAAAGTCCGAGGCTTTCAAGGAAGCGCTCGAGATCGCCGAGAAGAAAGCCGCCGTTCAGGAGTCACGCCTAGCGCTGGCGCGCCACGAGTCGGCGATCGCCAAGGCTCAAGAAGGCGGGTCAAACACAAGCCAACTCACGGATGATCTGCCGAAACACCAGTGGCCGGTGCTGGTTGCCCTGCGCGAGCTTAAGCTTAAGCAGGCTGAGGTTGCTGTTGCCGCACGCAAGCGCGAGATCACGGCGCTTGAAGAAGCAATCACCGAGCTTGAGTCCAAGCCGGAGACAAAACCGGCTACCCTGGAAGCCCAGCGCGCAAAGCTGACGGATCTGCGCGGCGAAAGCCTGACCAGGCTGGAAGAGGCCGTCACGGACGCTGGGGCGGCGACAGAAAAGGCAAGAAAGAGTGAAGGTGCGCTCGACAATGACCAAACCGTTGAGCTTGGCAAACTCACGCTTCAGAAATCCTCTGAGCTGCTGGACCGCCGCGCCATCATGCGACAGGACTTTCTCGACAAGTACCGGGCCGAAGCGGACAACAGGTTTTCCAAGGACCTTATCGGCGCCAAGCTGCTGTCTTCACATTGGCGCTATCCGGTGTATCGCATCACCCGTCACTTCATTACCGCTACGATCCTGTGGCTTGGCCTGATCGTCTCGATCCTGCTGGTGGCGGGGAATGCCCAAGGTGCGATTCAGGACATCAAGGGCCCGTTGCAGAAGATATTCCTGCCGACCATGACGGTAGATGACCTGGTCATGCGCTTCACCGAGATCATGATCACCATCCCGACGCTCTTCCTGATCCTCGCCGTGTTGGCATTGTTTGAGCGCGACGTGTACATCGTAATGGCGGTGATCGGCTTGACCGGCTGGATGGGCATGACGCGATTCGTGCGCGCCGAAATCCTGTCGCTGCGCGAGCAGGACTTCATCCAGGCGGCGCGCGCGCTGGGCGTAAGCGACTTCCGCATCATGTGGCGCCACCTGGTGCCCAACGCCATCAGCCCCGTTCTCGTTGCCGCCACAATCGGCGTCGCCGGCGCCGTGCTGGCGGAAAGCACGCTCAGTTTCCTTGGCATCGGCGCCGCCGCCGACCAGCCGACTTGGGGCCAAATTCTGAACGACGGTCGCGCGTACATGACCGACGCCTGGTGGCTGATGGTGATTCCGGGCTTTGCCATCCTGATCACGGTGCTGTCGTTCAACCTGCTGGGTGAAGGACTGCGCGAGGCCTTTAACCCCAAGCTGCGCGGCCGCTAACTTCAGGTCCCGCGTCCCGAGTGCCGAGTCCGGGGGCTGCCGGTTGACTCACGTGCTATGCTGCGACTCGGCAGTTGACACGCCCCGCGGCTCACGGGACTCTGGACAGCCTTATGCGCATCCTTCTGGCAGATGATGAACGCGGCATACGGCTCACGCTGGCCGAAGACCTTGAAGACGCCGGCCACGAGGTCGTCGCCGTTGAAGACGGCGAGCAAGCCATCCGCGAGCTCAAGAAGGCCCGCTTTGACTGCCTGATTACCGACCTGGTGATGCCGAAAGTGGACGGCATCAGCCTGCTGCGCTTTGCCCGCGAGCAGGTGCCCGACGTCATCGCCATCATGATTACCGGCAACGCCACCGTTGACCGCGCCATGGAGGCTGTGCGCCTTGGCGCCAAGGACGTGATTGAAAAGCCATTCAACAACGAGCGCGTCGTGCTGCTCGTGACCAACTACGGCGAAGGCCAGAACACCGGGCGCAAGTACGAGCAACTGGTCAAGGAAGTCACCAGCGAATTCAAAATCGAGCAGATGGTGGGCAACAGCCCCCAGATGAAAAAGCTGTACGACGACATCCGCACCGTGGCCGAAAGCGACTTTTCGGTGCTGGTACAGGGCGAAAACGGCACCGGCAAAGAAGTCATCGCCACCGTGCTGCACCAGTACAGCGCCCGCGTGAAAGGCCCGCTGATCAAGGTCGCCTGCCACGTAAGCAACACCAACCTGCTGGAAGACGAACTGTTCGGCCACGAGCCCGGCGCCTACACCGGCGCGACATCAAGGCGCATCGGCCGCTTTGAACAAGCCGACGGCGGCACGATTTACCTGGACGACATCGACGACATGCCCATCGACACACAGGCCAAGCTGCTGCGCGTGCTGCAAGAGCGCGAGATTGAACGCCTGGGCGGCGACAAGCCGGTCAAGGTCAACATTCGCGTGATCGCCAGCACCAAGGTGGACTTGCTCAAGAAAGTGGAAGAAGGCGAGTTTCGGCGCGACCTGTACCACCGCCTGAACGTGATCGACCTGAACGTGCCGCCGCTGCGGCAGCGCGAAGGCGACATCCCCGTGCTGGTGGAACACTTCATCAAGCGCTACTGCCCCGAAAAGGAACTCAAGGTGGACCCCGAAGCCATGGCCGCACTGGTGGCCTACCCGTGGCCGGGCAACGTGCGCGAGTTGCAGCACAGCGTGCAGCGGGCCATCGCGTTCGGTAAGGCGGGCGGCGTGCTGAAAAAAGAGCACTTCCTGCGCGACTACACAGCCGAGCTGCCCCAGGGCACCGAAACACCGGGCGACGACCGCCGCCAGCTCAAAGACGTGGTTGCCGCCGCCGAGAAGGCGCACATCAAGAACGTGCTCAAGCTGACCGAGGGCAAGATTGAAGAAGCCGCGGCCATCCTCGGCATCAGCCGCAAGAACCTGTGGGAAAAGCGCAAGCAGTACGGCCTGCTGGATGAGTGAACGGCATGAGCGACACCGCCCGCCCAGCCTCCCTGCCCGCTTTTGCCGCGCTGCTTGGGCGCGAGTTCAGGGTTGAGCTTCGCACCAAGTCGCTCATCACCAGCATGGGTCTGTTTGCCGCCTTGTGCGTGGTGATTTTCGGCCTTGGGGTGAAAGGGCTGATGCTGGACGACACCTTTCGGCGCTTTGTGCTGGCGGCGCTGTGGGTGTGCAGCTGGTTTGCCGCCGTCGTCGGCTTGAACCGCGCGGCCTCGGCCGACCGCAACAAGGGTTTTTTCAGCGCGCTTATGCTGATACCGCACGACCCCGCGCTGGTGTACGCCGTGCGGCTGGTCGCGGCCATGCTGTGGCTGGTTCTGACGCAGGCGCTGATGATCGTGTTGGCTGTGCCGATGCTGCGCTTTGACTTCTTTGACCAGCCGCTGATGCTTGGGGTATTGGTCATGTCCGACCTTGGCGTGCTGGCGCCGGGGGTGCTGCTGGCCAGCGCCACGGGTCGCGCGCGCGGTGGCGAGGCTTTGCTCACAATCGCGCTGTTGCCGGTGACCGTGCCAGTGTTTCTGGGCGCGACTGGCGCGACCGAAGCCATGCACACCGGCACCGGCAGCGCGGAAGCCATGCCCTTTGTGTTGTTGCTGGCGGTGTGCGACGCTATGTTTCTGGCGATCGGCCTGCTGCTGTTCGGCAAGCTGAACGAAGGCTGATGCAGTTCCAAGCCAAGGCCGTAAATGTCCGCCAAGCCCGCACAGTCGCCCCTTGTCACGCTTGCCCTTGCAGGCGCGGGTTTGATTGGCGCGCTGGTGACGCTGTACCTTTCATACTTTTACACGCCGGTGCAGGTCTCGCGGGGCACGCTGTGGGTCGTCACGCCGGACGGCGGCAACACCATCAATCTGTACGAGAGCTACCGCATCTTCTTCGTCCACCTGCCGGCCGCCTACGCCACTGCCGTGTGCAGTACTCTGGCGGCCATCGGCGGCGCGGCCTGGCTGTTGACGCGCAAAGAACAGTGGCAGGCGATCATCGTTAGCTGTTGCGAAGTCGGGCTTGCGGTCGGGGCCATCGTGCTGCTGACCGGCACCTTCTGGGCCGACTACGCCTGGGGCAGCGGGCGCATTGGCAGCGGCTGGAACTGGGAGCCCCGCCTCACCACCATGCTGATCCTGTGGTTCGCGTTTGCAGCGCTGCTGGTGCTGCGCAGGGCCATCGACGGAGAAAAGGCCCGCGAGATGATGACAGCGGTTTACGGCATCCTTATCGGGCCGCTGTACCCGCTGGTTAGCAAAGCCGTTGAGATCGGCCAGACCAGCCACCCGCGCAACTTCAGTGACTTGCTCAGCGCCCCCGAGATCGCGACCACCAAGCATGCGGCGACGGTGGGCATCATGCTGGCGCTGGCAAGCCTGATCGCGCTGAGGTATTGCTGGAACCGGCTGGGCCAGCGCATCGCACAAGAGAGGGCGGCGTGAAGACAGGTCTCCGGGTCAAGGTTGCGTGCGTGGCGCTGGCGGCGTGCGTGCTGCTGCTTGCCTGCGCGCCCGCGCTGGCGGACAGCCGCGACGAGTGGTCCAGGCCGGTGTCCGAAGCGCAACCGGCGGCCAATACGCCAGCCAATGAAAGCGAACTGCGCAAGCAACTGGAAGCCGAGTACCGCGTCGAGCTTGAGAAACGTCTTGAGCAGGAACGCAGCAGCTACAGCGCCAGCCTAACCAGCCTGTGGATCGCCAACAGCGCGGTCTGGGCGATACTTCTGCTGTTCGTGATCATGCAGGCCTTGAGTGCCCGTAAAAAGTCCGCCGAGCTGGACCGAATCAAGCAGCAGCGCGGCAATTGAAACCATGCCCGAGCCCCTGTTTGACGAAGCCGCCATGGCGCGCATCCGCAACCTGCGGCTGAACGCACAGCGCGTGCAGCGCGGCGGTGCGCGCGGCGAGCGGCTTTCGCGGCAATTCGGCGCCGGGCAGGAGTTCGGCGCGCACCGCCAGTACGTGCAGGGCGACGACCTGCGCCGCGTTGACTGGAATGTTTACGGCCGCCTTGACCAGTTGTTCGTGAAACTGTTTGAGCTTCCCGGCCAGCTTCGGGTCCTGCTGGTCGCCGACGACGCGCCCACCATGGACTTCGGGGCACACAGCAAGTGGCTGGCCGCGCGCCGCGCGCTGGCGGCAGTCGGCCTGGTCGCGCTGCACGGGGCCGAGCGCGTGCTCGCTTGTCGCCTGTCGGACAGCAAAGCCGAAGTGTTCGACGGCACCGGCGAGTCCCGCCTGTTGGACTATTTCGGCGCGCTGGCCACGCGCGGCGCGGGCGCCGTTGCAGCGCCGGCGCGCAGCCTGTTTGAAACCCGCGGCCGCGACAGCGTGCTGGTGCTCGCAAGCGACTTTCAGCAGCGCGAGCCCGCGTTGCAGCTTTTGTCCGACGCGCGCCGGGCAGGCGCACGGGCAATCGCCGTGTGCGTACATGCCGCCGAGGAATTGAACCCGCGGCTTGACGGCTTCACGCGCCTGCAACCGGTGGCTGCGCATGACCTTAAACTGCGCGTCGATGAGCGCGTGCTGGCTGCCTACAAGGAGGAGCTCGCGCATTGGCGCGAAGGCACCCGCCGGGCCGTGCATGGGCTGGGCGCAGCACTGATTGAGCTGGACAGCGCGGACCCGATAGAGCCCCTGATTGTCGATCTCGTCCGCGCCGGCGTGGTCAAGGCGTAGTGCACCCGTGCCACGCTGCTAATCTGGCCCCATGCTTGAGTTTGCTCAGGCCCACTATCTTTGGCTGTTGCTGCTGCTGGTCGCGTTTTATGTCGGCTGGCTGCTGGCGCGGCGCTATCGCAAGCGCCGCGTGACCCATGCCGCGCTTTGGCAGCGCGTGGCGGCGCGCGTCGTGCCGCCCGCCTGGAAGCGCCTGCTGCGCACCATCCTGACGCTGCTGGTCGCGACCACCATGCTGGCGTGCGTTGCGCTGTACGCCGCGGGCCTGCAACGCTCGCCCGACGAGCAGCCTGCGCCGCTGGTACTGGTGATCATGCAGGACAACACTGTCAGCATGCGGGGCGCCGACCGCCGCGTGCAAGCCAACAAACGTGCCCGGGCGCTGCTTGCCGCATTGGGCGAGGATGACCGTGCTTTACT
This sequence comes from Planctomycetota bacterium, assembly GCA_019636195.1. GTDB lineage: Bacteria > Planctomycetota > UBA8742 > UBA2392 > UBA2392 > JADJRK01. The sequence goes on from JAHBYA010000009.1 coordinate 95,715, forward strand.
TGCGCACTTCAAGTTCGGGCAGCCGCTGCTGGGGCAATGGCTGCAAACGGGCGCCGACCCCGGCCCGCCGCCGCCCACCGACTTTGCGCGGCCTGACCTGCGCGCCCTGCGCGCGGCCCTTGAGTCGCTGCCGCCGCCGCCCAACATGCCCGCGCGCCCGGCGCCCAGGCGAATGCTGGTGTGGCTTGGTGATGGCGACCCCGCATTGCCACCGATGCAGGGCGTGCAGGTGGTCGCGGAAAGCTTCGGCGCGGCCGCGCGCAACGATGCGGTGATACGCGCGCGCTACACGCCGCCCGCGCGCGGCGAAAGCCAGGGCGGCATCGTGGAGGCCGAGCTGCTGAGCGGCAAAGATCCCATCATTGCCTGCAACGGCAAGCGTCTTGAGGGTCGTCGCGTGGAGTTGCCGCCGATCCTGGACAGCGACGAAGTGACCATCACCGTGCGTGAGCCCGATGCGCTGACTGACGACGACGCGATTTCCTTTCGCGTTCCCCGCAGCGGCATCCGCACAGTTGCCTTGTGCCATCCTGCAAGCGACGGCGAGGCCAACCCGTTCCTCAAGACCCTGATCGAAACGCTGTTGCCCGGCCGTGAGGTCACCACGGTGGCTGTACCCGCAGCCGCGCCGATCAAGGCCGACCTGCTGGTCGCCGACCGCGCGCTGCCGCAGTCGTTTGACGCTCGCGCCTTGCTGCTGTTCGGGGTCGCCCTGCCCGGCGACTCCATCGGCCCGCCGGTCCGCGCCGAGCCCAACCTGCGCGCACCCGTGGAGCGCACCGACGTTGGCTTTGAAGTGCCCGACCTGTCCCTGGTGCACGCTCGCGAGGCCGTACCGTTGACCCAGACCGGCCTCGCGCCGCTGGTGCGCCACATTGAAGGAGCAGTGCTCGTCGCAGCATCACGCGAGCCCAGGCCCACGCTTTACTGCGGCTTTGTGCCGCACCAAAGCACGCTGCTGGAAGACCCCGCAGGCCGCCTGTTGTTGCTGCGTTTCACAGACATGGTGCAGGCACCCGCCGTGCCGCGCGTGGCGCCGCTGTTGCCGGCCGGCAAGCCCGTGACGCTGCGCGCGACGCGCAACGTGAAAGACACACTGTCCGTTGCGCCCCATGACAGGCACCTGTGGCAGGACAGCTACCGCGGACCGGCGGTGCACTTGGTTCACGGGCCAGACGGCAGCGTTGACTGGCAAGTCCCGGACCAGCCGGGCCAATGGCTGCTGAAGCACGGCGACGTCGGCGTCGACATGCCGTCACTTGTGTGGTTCGACCCGGTTGAACAGGCGCTGCCCTTTGCGCCCGCGGGCGGCGACGCGATGGCGGCAATTCTGCCGCCCGCGCGACAGAGCAACTGGCGCGACCTGCTGCCCGCGTTGCTGCTGTGGCTCGCGCTTGGCCTGCTGGTGCTTGAGTGGTGCCTGTGGCTGGCAGGTGTGCTCGAGTAGCCGCTATCGCACATTGAAGTACGGCGCGAGCTCGGGGTCGCTGGTCAACGGCGCCAGGTGTTCGTCGCCGAGTATGCGCGCGCGGTTCAGGTAGCCTTCTTCAAATGCGCTCTTGAGTTCCTGCACAGCCAGCGCGCGCAGGCCCTTCTCGCGCGTGCCGGTGTAGCGGCGCGAAAGCATCGCGTGGCCGCGCGCGAGCAGCACCGAGTCGCCTGCGGTCATGAAGCTGAGCGCGTCGCTGGGGTTGGGGCCGTCGGTGTTGAACATGCCGACCCACTCGTTGGGTTCGCTGCCGGTGACGGCCAGGATGCGGGCTATGTCAAAACGGCGACGCGGCGCGGGCAGGCTGGTCAACGAACCAATCATCACGGGGTAGGCGCGGGCGTCATCGATCCAACCGGTCATGGTTGCACGCAGTTCGCGTGCAAGCCGCGAGGGGTCATCTTCAAGGGGCCGCAGCACAGCCAGCGCCTCGTCAAACCGCGCCAGCATGGTCAGCGCGCGGCCCATGAACAGCATCACCGCGGGCGGTGTGGCGTCGCCCATGCGTTGTGCCACGCGCTCGCAGATGTCAACCAGCGCTTCGTACTCGTGGTCACGCAGCAGCACGTTCACGGCCTGGGCCAGTGTCGCGACGCCATCCAGCGGGTTCTCAAGCATGCTGGCCATCACCACGGCGGAAAGGCGTGAGTACTCGCCGGTTGCCGCCGTAAGCTCGGCCTCAATCAGGTTGATCTGCGAGTTGTCCAAGCCGCTATGCGAGCGGCGCATGGTGTCGATGTGCCGGATGGCCTCGGCCTGGTTGCCGTCGCGCACATACACCCGCAGCAGCAGCTTGTGGGCGTCGGCATAGCGCGGATTCAGCTCAATGGCCTGGCGCAGGTCCGCCGCTTCCAGCTCTTTGTCGCGCACGGTATCGCTGGAAAAGCGCACACTGGCGCGGGCGTAGTAGCCGCGCGGGTCATACGGAAACTGCTCGATAAACGTGTCCCAAGCCGCGATCCCGCGCCTTTCCATGATGCTGCCGCTGCGCCCGCTGTGCAGCACCTCGACCCACACCAGCAGCGGCAGGTTGGGCTTGAGCTCACGGGCGCGGCGCAGGTAGTCGCGCCGGGCGCGGTTGCTGCCGGTGCCCTGTTCGAGAAACGCCAGCAGCGAATACACTTCCCACAGCGGCATGCCTTCGCGCTCAATCGCCTGCAGGCGGTCAGCAGCCAGGTCCTTGGCGCGCAGGAATTCCACGCCGTCGGCGTTGCGGAACGCCTCACCCAGATCCAGCAGCACCTGCGCAATTCTTGCGTAGTATGTGCCCGGACCTGCCGCGTCGCGCACCGGCCCGAAACGCTGGAACACTTCCTCAAGCCCGCCCGACAACCCCTCGCGCAGAATCTTGCGCTGAAAGTCGTACATCGCATATGCCATCAGGGCCTCGACGTGCCCGCGCCCGGTTGTGCGCGCGGTCAGCACATCGGCACGCTGGTAGTGCACCAGCGCGTCGTCATCAAACCCCAGGTCCGCGTAGGTGTTTGCCAGCTCCACATGCGCTTCCACAAAATCGGGGTCCTTATCAAGCGCCTGCCGGAACTGCCCGACCGCTTGCCGCCAAAGTTTCGCGCGCTCACGCCAGTCCATGAACGTGCTGGCGCGGCCGCGCAGGTCCGCCCCCTGGCTGTACAGTGTGAAGGCCTCGCCCCGCCGGATCATGGCTTCGCGGTCGCGCTGTTCGCGCTCGCGATTCTGTTGCTCCAGTTTGGCAATCTGCTCGGCCTTGGCGCGGGCTTCCTCGGCCTTGGCGCGGGACTCGCGCTCGGCTTTCAGGCGGCGTTCGGTCTCTTCGCGTTTTCCCTCTTCGGCCAGACGGCTCTTCTCGGACAGCTCGTAGCGGTCGGCCGCGGTCTTGGCGCGCACAGCGGCGAACACCACGCCGCCTACCAGCAGGAAAAACATCGCCAGCGTCATGACCGCCGCGCGTGTCGGGTTGCGGCGCGCCCACTTTGACAGCATGACCCAGGGCGCGTCACGGTGCGCACTGACCGGTTGCGCCGACAGGAAGTTTTCGATGTCGCGCTTGAACTCGGCCACACCGGGATAGCGCTGCATTCGGTCTTCGGCCATTGCCCGCATGGCTATGCTGACCAGCTCTTTGGGGTGCGCGCGCGCGCGCGCAATGCCGGCGTCGCCGAATGCACGTTTAAGCTGCGAGTCGGCCAGCACCTTGTCGAGTTTCTGTTTTGGCGGCAGCAGGCGGTGGCTGCGCGCCTGCTCAAGGGCCTCGGTCATCCTGGCGGCAAGGAACGGCGGCACGAGGCAAAGCATCTCGTACAGCATGCCGCCAAGGCAGAAGATGTCAGTGTGGCGCGACAGCTCTTTGACGATGCCGCGGGCCTGTTCCGGCGCCATATAGGCGGGCGTGCCGCTTACGGTGCCTTCGCGGGTTTCGTTGCTGTCGTCGCCGTCGGCGGCGCCCAGGCTTACGTCCAGCGTGAAGCGCACGCTTTCAGTCAGGCGAGTGTCAGGCTTTTCCGCCTCACCAAGCTGCTTGGCCAGGCCCCAGTCCATGACCAGCACCTCGCCGAACTGCCCGACCATGATGTTCTCGGGCTTCAGGTCGCGATGGATGATCCCCCTTGAGTGCGCGAAGTCGATGGCATCGCACACCTTCAACAGGATCGACAACAATCGCCCCAGCGAAAACTCGGCAAGCGTAGCCGCGTGGCCCTGGCGCAGCTTGTCCATAACCTGGCGCAGGCTGCGACCCTTCACACGCTTCATCGTGAAGTAAACGCGCCCCTGGCTGTCGAGGCCAAGCTCGTGAACGGGCACGATGTTCGGGTGTTCAAGGTTGCCCGTAAGCTGCGCTTCGCCGATGAAACGGTTGACCGGACCGGTGTCCATCGGCGAGCCGCTGTCGCTTTCGCGGCGGCGAGTGTCGCGCAGCAGCACTTTCATGGCGACGCGTCGGTCAAGGTCGCTGTCATGGACCTCAAGTACCGCGCCCATGCCGCCGCGGGCAATTTCGCTGACCACCTTGTAGCGCTCGGACATGTGGTGGCCGTGCGCCATTTCTTCGCGATGTTTGTCGGCGGCGTCCTGCGCGTGCTGCTCTGAGACGCCGTCGAGATCTACCAGTGTGCTCCCGCCTTCAAAGAACATTGCGCTGCGCGCGTCGCCCAGACGCTGCATGCTGTCCATCGACTCAAGCTCAAGAAAGCCTGAATCCGCTTCAGCCGTGCCGGATGTGTTGTCAGCTGCCATCCAAATTGGTCCCGCCAGCGCGGGCATTCTAACGCGCCACACAGTTTAACACCTTGCACATGAAATAGTTGTAACGGATGCGCCAAATGCCCGGTATCAGGGGCTGGACCACAGCACAATCGTGCCGCTGTCATCGACTGATGCCAGGATCCTGCCATCGGGGCTGAACGCAAGGTCGTGGACGAAATCGTGCCCGGGCTTCAGGTTCAGGGCTGCGCCTGTTTCTTTGTGCACATCCGGGTCCCACAGGTAGATGCCGTTGCGGTTGACCGCAATCGCGGCCCACCTGCTGTCGCGGGTGTAGGTTACCGCCGTAGGCGCTTGTTCGGGAAACTTCAGCCAGCGCTGGTAGTTCATGCCGACCCCGTCCCAAACGGTGACCCACGGCTGTGTGTGGCCCGTCGAGAAGCGCTTGCCGTCCGGGCTGAACGTGACACTGGTGCAGTCAATGTCGGGCTTGACCGGCAGGATGTGCAGCCAACGACCGTGGCCGGTGGCCAGCGTGTATTCCATGAGCTGGTTGGTGTTGGTAGCGACGATCAGCCGCTTGCCATCTGGCGAGAAAGCCGCCCGGCGCAACGGGTAGGGTGACGTGATGTCGCCGAGCTGTGAGCGACTCTTCGCGTTCCAGAGGGTCAGCTTCTTGTCAAAGCTGGTTGTGGCGATCAACACGCCGTTGGGGCTGACCGCGACGTATGGGTTGCTGCCGATCTCTTTGCCGATCTCGCTTGTCTGGCCGAGCACCTTGCCGTCGAAAGTCCAGAAGTACAGGTGCTGGTATGCATCTACCGTCCAGACCCCGTCGCCTTGGGGTGCGATCGCCATGTCATTGATGCGGTGCCTGTGCGCGCGCCGCGCAATCTGCTCGCCGCTGCGCCAGTCCCAGACCTTGACGGCGCTGTCGCCGTAGCCCGCGCTGACGAGGTGATTGCCGTCGGGCGTGAACTCAAGCTGTTCGCCGCCTTCGCCGGCTTTCAGCCGCGTGAGCTCTTTGACCTCAGGCTTAGAAGGATCAAAGAACGCTAACTTTGCCGGGGCCCTTGGCGCGGGCGCATCAATCAGCGCAGCACTGACCGCGGGCAAGGCGGGTGGCTGCGGTTTGTCGGCTGGATTGTCCGGCCGCGGTTCGTCGGCACGCCCAAAGTACCAGATGGCGGCAAACGCGCCGCCGCCGATCAACAGCCCAACGCCGACCAGCACAGACAGCCGCTTGATTTCCATGAAGCGCCCCTGGAAAGTCCAGCAAGTCCCGGGTGCGCCGGTATTCTATGGTTTCACGGTTGCCACTGCCAACCACCTACTTCTTCTGCAGCGCCTCTTCGAGTTTTTCGTCCGAAAGCTGCGTCAGGTCGGCTGCCTGCGTCTTCATGTCCTGGTGCTCGACGGCGCGGCTCAACACTTCAGCGCGCGTTGCGCCGGACTTCTTGCCGCGGAACGGTTTGCTGAGCAGCGTGTAAATGTCCCTGGCGGGCATGAAGCGCAAGAAGCGCCGCAGCAACGTAAACGTCTGTATCGGATGCAGGAACAGCTTGCGGAAGAACAGCCCGCGCAGGCCTTTGGCGCGGACGCGGTTGATATCGGGGCCCTTCATGCAGGTCGGGTCGATTTCGCTGCACTTGAAGTACTTGTACCAGTCTTGCGCATCGTTGACCAAACCGCGGTTCATGTATTCATGCCACAGCGGCGTGCCGCGATAGACGCACAGGCGGTTGAAGCCGAAGGTGTCGAGCGGCAGGCGCGCGGCAAACTTGAAGGTCTTGCGCATGTCCTCTTCGGTTTCGTCGGGACTGCCCACCACGAAGAAACCGTGCACGATTTCAATGCCGGCCTTCTTGGCGTTGCGTACCGCCGTTTCAATCTGCTCAAGGGTCTGCTGCTTCTTCAGGCGATCCAGGATCTTCTGGCTGCCGCTTTCGATGCCGAACATGATGATTCGGCAGTTGGCCTTTGCCATCAGCGGAAACAGTTTCTGGACCACGCTGTCAACGCGGCCTTCCACGCCCCACTTGACGGTGATGCCTTCACGGATGATGCCCTCGCAGATGGCCTCAATGCGCTTGGGCTGCAGCAGAAAGTGGTCATCAACAAAGTACACGCTGCCGACGCCCTGCTTCTGCAACACCTTGAACTCTTCAATCACGCTCTCTGCACTGCGGTAGCGCCACTTGCCCTCGTTGAAAATCGGGATGTCACAGAAGATGCACGGCCATGGACAGCCACGGCTGGTCTGCATGGTCGTGAATTTGTCGCGAGACAGGACAACCGGCACGTCCAGAGGCATGCTTTCGACAAAGTCGAGCGGCAGGCTTTCGCGGTCAGGGATCGGCCACTGGTCCAGTGCGCGCTCAAGTTTGCGGTCGGTGTTGTGCACGACCTTGCCGTCTATTGCCCAAGTCAGGCCCAGCACCTTGGACGGGTCGTCAAGGTTTGCCAACAGGTCAAGGATGAGTTGTTCACCGTCGCCGCGGCACACAAAGTCAACGTACGGGCACTGTTCTTTGACCTGCAGCGCGTTCAGTGTGGCGAACACACCACCGAACGCAATGCGAGCCTCCGGCACGCCGGCCCGAATCGCGCGGGCCAGCAGCTTGGCGTAGGGGTAGCTGGTGGTGCTCAGAAAGCTCAAGCCCACAAGGTCGGGCTTGCCTTCCTTGATGGCTGCGATGATTGCTTCGTTGGGCGTGTCCGGGTTGGCCTGGTCGAACATTACGCATTCGTGCCCGTTGGCCTTGAGTACAGCCGAAAGCGACATGATGCCGATGGGCGGAAAGCCCATGACTTCATGGTGGCCGCTGGGGCCGCGTTTGCCCTTCTGGATGGCATAGAACTGCGGATCACGCACGTGGACAAGGTACACTCGCATGAGCGACCTCCGGGAAGTGAAGGGCGGAAAGCCCTTCGCTTGCCCTAAGATGCGGCGAAGGCGGGTGCATCATGGCAGCAAGCAACACTGATAGCGAACAAATAGTGGCGCTTGCCCGCTGCACACATGCGCATAGGATGCGCGCATGAAGTTTCTGCTGATGCTATTGATGCTTTGCGCGCCTTTGTCGGCGCAAGTCCGCTCTGAGCGCAGCTTCGGCGAAAACCTTGCGCTGGCCAACGAAGAGATCCGTGTGATCACCTGGAACATCTACGACGGCGATGGCGACCCCGACAAAGAGTTCGCAGCCAACGCCCACTTCCGCAGCGCCCACGTCATCTGTCTTCAGGAAGCACCGAAGAAGGTCGTTCGCGAGTTCAGCCGCAAGCACGGCTGGTACTACGCGATCCATGGCGGCGACGCCATTTTGAGCCGTTGCCCGATCATCGAGTCTGGCCGTGTTTCGGTAAACGACGGTACGCAGCGCAAGGCGGTGTGGGCCGACGTGTGGCTTGACCAGGACGTAGTGGCCCGCGTGTACAGCTGCCACTTGAGCTTCAAGACCTGGCTGCACCCGATGGTCGCCGCCACGCGCCGCGCTGAAATGAAGCGCATGGTCAAGCATGCCGAGAGATTCATTGCGCAACGCAAGAAAACTCTGGCGGCGCAGGGCCTGCCCGTGCCCAAGCGTGTTCCCGTGATCATCGCCGGCGATTTCAACACGGTGGGCTGGTTTTTGGGCGGTTGGGAGTCCGAGGGCTGCATCCGCTACCTCAACCGCAAGGGCTGGACGAATGCCTTCAGCGATGCGAGCGCAAAAACGCACGCCCTTGGGCGCCTTGACTGGGTGTTCACGCTGGGTTTCAAGCGCGAAAGGTCCAAGACCGGCAACTACGCGGGCAGCGACCACCGCTGGATGATGGCGCGCTTGCGACTGGCGCCCTGAGCTGCCGCGTGCTTTTAAACGCGGGTCTTGACTATCCGCTCCCGGTTCTAGTCAATGCGCACAGTTGTCCCGCACCCGGAGATAACCATGTCCGATTCGTTTTCCCTGAGCGCTTTTATCCCGGCTTCACCCTTGCAGGTGTACGCCGCGTGGCTGGACGGCGACCAGCACACCGAGATGACGGGCGGCGCCGCCCACAGCGAGCCTGTGGTAGGAGCCAGCTTTGATGCATGGGATGGCTACATCCACGGCCGCAACCTAGAGCTTGAGCCGGGACGACGCATTGTGCAGGCCTGGCGCAGCACCGAGTTCCCGGACGACGCCCCCGATTCGCGCATTGAACTACTGCTTGAGCCCGAGGGCGAAGGCACCCGCGTAACGCTGCGCCACAGCGAGATCCCGACCGGCCAGGCCGAGAGCTATGAAAAGGGCTGGCACGAGCACTACTTCACGCCGATGCGCGAGTACTTCATTCGTCGCGGCCTGACGCGCGTCATAAGTGCCGACCAGGCCAAGCCCGCCGAGCAGTGGGAGCGCCCCGACGACAAAGAAGAGATGGACGACTGGAGCAGCGAAAGCGATCACGACGTGGGCTGGGAGGCGCCCGTGGTCGAAGAACCAGCCGAGGAAGATGAACCCGCGGACGAGGCGCCGGCGCGCCCGATTACGCTTGAAGCAGAACGCCCGTTCCTTGAACCGCCCAAACCCAAACCCCAGCCGGCCGCAGCCAAGCCTGAACGCAAACGCGCACGCCCGATCAAGGCAAAGGCAGCGCGCCCCCAGCCCAAGGCCGTCAAGGGCAAGCGGCCCGCGAAGTCAGCCGGGAAAAAGGCCCCCGCGCGCAAGAAGGCCGCATCCCGCAAGAAGGCGCCCGCCAAGAAGAAGACAACGAAGAAAGCAACAAAGAAGAAAGCCCCGGCAAAGAAAACAGCACGCAAGCCCAAGAAGAAAGCCACAAAGAAGGTCGGCAAGAAACCCGCAAAGCAGCGCGGCGCCAAGAAGGCTGCAAAGAAGGTCGCAAAGAGGCCCGCAAGAAAGCCGGCAAACAAAGCGGTCAGGAAGCCCGCCAAAAAGAAGCGGCGCTAGACGCCCCGACACAAACACAACCCCGGCTGGACAGCCGGGGTTTCTTCTTGCCGGGCTAAAACTCGAAAACGCGGCCGCGGGCGACAGTGGCGACCACTCGTCCTGTCAGCGTGGCGCCCATGAAAGGCGAGTTCTTGGTTCGGCTGTGCAGGCTGGCTGGCGTGACGTTGATTTTCGCATTCGGGTCAAACAGGCACACGTCGGCGTCGTGACCGGGCGCGAGCGCACCCTTGCGGCCTTGCAGGCGCAGGATGCGCGCGGGGTTGATTGTCAGCTTGGCCACGAAGTCGGCGCGAGAGAGTACATTACCGATCACGAGTTGCTCCCAGGCCGCAGCGAGCGCGGTCTCAAGCCCGACAGCGCCGAAGGTGGCATTGCCGAACTCAAGCTCTTTCTCCTGCGGCGGAACGGCGCGGTGGCCGCTGACGATGCAGTCGATGAAGCCTTCCGCCAGGCCGCGCTTGAGCCACTTGATGTCGTCGTGCGTGCGAAGCGGCGGAAACACCTTGAAGTTGGTGTCGTAGCGCCGGCGCACAACTTCGTCAGCGAAACACAGGTGATGTGCCGCGACTTCGGCGGTCACGCGCACTTTCAGTTTTCGCGCGCGCTTGACAGCGCGCATGCCGTTGCGCGTAGTCAGCAGTGCCGCGTGATAGTGCGCGCCGGCTTCCCGCGCGAACATGCACGCGCGCGAGATCGCCAGTTCTTCGGCAACCGGCGAGATTCCGGGCAGGCCCGCGAGGCTGCACTCTTTGCCCGCGTTCATGGCGCCGCCCGCGAGCTCCGGGTCTTGCGCGTACTCAATCACCGCGCGGTCGAACATGCTTGCGTATTGCATGCCGCGCAGGATCGCGGCTGGCGAATTCTCGGCCCGCTGCTCGTCGGAAAACGCAACCGCGCCTGCCTCGACCAGCTGCCCGATCTCGCTCAGTTCGCGGCCCGCGCGACCCCGCGTGAGCGCGCACACCGGCACCACCTCGGCATACCCGGCGCGTTCGCTTTGGCGCTTCACATAAAGCGCGGCGGCCACATTATCCAGGGCAGGGTCGGTGTCCGGCATGCAGGCAATCGTGGTGAAGCCGCCATGCACCGCGACCTCGGCGGCGTGGGCGATCGTTTCTTCGCTGTCGCGGCCGGGCTCGCCGACGTGCGTGCGCAAATCCACCAACCCCGGCAGCACCAGCAGGCCCCTGGCGTTGATCACACGGTCAGCGTCCGCCTTGACCTTGCCGACTGCGGCAACTTTGCCGCCCTCCAGCAGCACATCGGCGGGTTGGTCCAGGCTGTTGGCTGGATCCACCACATGCCCGCCCTGGATCAGTATTGACTCCGTCATGCGCCGTGCCCCGCAAGGAACCCGCGCAGCGCCGCGCGAATCTGTGCCGCGCGCGCGCTGTCGCTCCACACGTCGTTGTGCCCGCAATCAAGCTCAAGCCAGTGCTTGGGCCCCGGCAGCGCCTTGTGCAGGCGCTGGCCCTGCTCAAACGGGATAATCTCGTCGCGCTTGCCGTGCAGGTGAAACACCGGCAGCTTCAGGTCCGGCGCGCGGCCAAGGTTGTCGAACATGCTGTAACTCATCCAGTGAGGCACGATCAACCACGGCAGCAGCGCCTTGCCCATTTCGGGCGCGCTCGTGAACGGCGCCTCCAGGATCAGCGCCGCGGGCGGCCTTTCCGCCAGCACCTGCCTTCGCGCAAGCCAGATCGCCGGGGCGCCGCCAAGGCTGCGGCCCCAGACGATAATCTGGCTGGCGCGCCACTTGAGTTCGTTGATAGCAAAGCTCCAGGCCGCGTCGGCGTCGGAGTAAAGGCCGACTTCGCTTGGCGTGCCGGGGCTGTTGGCAAACCCGCGATAGTCAAACAGCAGGAACTGGATGGCAACCTCGCCCGCCGTTTGTGCGTACAACTCGACGCTCGGGCCTACGTACTCTGCGTTGCCCATGAACTGGATGACTTTGCGCGGCGCGGCGTCATCGCCCAGCACCCAGCCATACAGAGCTAGCCCGTCGCTGGTAGGTACGCGCACCTCACGCACGTCCGCGCGTTCGGCGGCAAGTCGCGGGGCCAGCGCCGTGTCCTTGTCAGTCGGCGGAAAGGTGTTGACCGCGTTCAGGCTGCGGATGCAAACCATGGACACAACCGCCAGCAGACAAAGCGTGGTCATCGCGCGCAGCGCAAGCGGGGCTTTTTCCGGCACCTCAGGCATGGGCCTCCTTTGCCGACTGCACCAGCACCATCACCGCCATGCGCACAGCCAGCCCGTTGCTGACCTGCCGCAAGATCACCGAATTCTCGCCATCGGCGACCTCCTGGCTGATCTCGACGCCGCGATTGATGGGACCGGGGTGCATGATCAGCACGCCGGGCTTCATGCGCCTGAGGCGCGTGCTGTCGATGCCGTAAAGGTAGTGATACTCGCGCACGCTGGGGAACAGCCCCTTCTGCTGGCGCTCAAGCTGGATGCGCAGGATGTTGAACACGTCGTAGTGGTCAATCACCTCGTCCAGGTTGTAGTGAATGTTCACGCCAAGGTCGGCAAAGCTGCCCGGCACCAGCGTGCGCGGCCCGACCAGCCCTACTTCGGCGCCCAGCTTGCGCAGGCCCCAGATGTTGCTGCGGGCAACACGGCTGTGGGTGATGTCGCCGACCAGCGCGATTTTTTTGCCGCGCAGGTCGCCCAGCTTTTCGCGCATCGTGAAGATGTCCAGCAGGCCCTGCGTCGGGTGCTCATGGGTGCCGTCGCCGGCATTGATCACGCTGGCCTCAAGGCTGCGCGCCAGCAGCTGCGGCGCGCCCGCCTGCTGGTGGCGGATGACGACAATATCGACGCCCATGGCCTGCAGGTTGCGGCCGGTATCGACCAGGCTTTCGCCTTTCACCGTGCTGCTGGCCTCCTTGGCGATGTCCACCAAGTCAGCCGACAGGCGCTGAGCAGCCAGCGAAAAGCTGGCTTTGGTGCGGGTGCTGGGTTCAAAAAACAGGTTCAGCACCACCTTGCCGCGCAAGGCGGGTGCTTTCTTGATGCTGCGCGTGCTGATTTCTGAAAAGCCGCGGGCGGTGTCCAGCACATGCAGGACTTCGTCGGCGCTGAGCTCTTCAAGGCCCAGCAGGTCTTTGCGTTTCCAATGGCCGGTCTCAGGCAATGCGGCCTCCGGCTACAAAAAAAGCGACGCGGTTGGCGTCGCCTGCTGGATGCTTGATTTCACTTCGCTTCATCACGTCTCCGGCGCAAGGTTTATAGAACCTGCAACGCCACAGGCAAGATGGATGACTTGACAGCCAACCGGCGACCGTTGACCCTATTCGCGAATGAACCTTACCGCCAACCTTAAACGCGTGCGTGACCGCATGGCGCATGCCTGCATGCGCGCCGGTCGCGGCCGCGGCGACGTTACACTGATTGCCGTCACCAAGTCGGTGGATGCCGCCACCACGCAGGCCATCATTGAAGCCGGCGTGCGCCATATCGCGGAAAACCGCCAGCAGGACGCCGACGAAAAACTGCCGCAAGTGCCCGCCCTGCAGCACAGCAAGCGCCCGCTGCTGCACTTCATCGGCCCCCTTCAACGCAATAAGGTAAAGCGTGTGCTGGCGCGCTTTGATGTGATCCACAGTGTCGATTCGCTTGAGCTGGCGCAAGAAATCGGCAAGCGCTGCGCCGAGATCGGCCGTGAAGTGGGCGTGTTCATCGAAGTCAACGTCGCCAGCGAAGCGCAGAAGCATGGCTTTGACCCCGGCAACACGCAGGACATTCGCAAGGTCCGCGACATCAAGGGCGTGCACGTGCTGGGCCTTATGTGCATGGCGCCCTACAGCGACAACCCTGAAGGCGCGCGGCCATACTTTAAATCTCTGGCCGAGCTGTCGCGGCAATGGCGCGAGTCGGGCGTGCTGCCCGTTACCGCCGATCACTTAAGCATGGGCATGAGCGGCGACTTTGAAGTCGCCATTGAAGAAGGCGCCACCCACATCCGCGTCGGCAGCGCCCTGTTTGATTAACTTGAACACGAAGCAACGAAGACTGCGCGACGGTCAATCCCGCAGTGCTTCGCTGCTTCGTGTTAGACCCTAATCCCTACGCCGCGACTGCCGCGGCGTGTTGCCGTCGCCCCCGGCCGCGCCTGCGACTGCGCCCACGGCCCTTTCTGGGTTGCTGAAAGGTCTTGGCCGGCCGGCTGGCTTGTTCGTGACGGTTGCCGGCGGCCGCGCTTTCAAAGGCGTGGCCGGTCGCGACCTCAAACTTCTCGCCGGTAAACTTTTCCACCTGGCGCAGCTTGTCCACTTCTTCGGCTGAACAGAAGGTCAGCGCCACGCCCGCCGCGCCCGCGCGGGCCGTGCGGCCAATGCGGTGCACGTGGTTTTCCGGGTCGTCGGGCACATCGTAGTTGATCACGTGGGTAATGCCGTCAACGTCAATGCCGCGCGCGACAATGTCGGTCGCTACCAGCACCTCGATGTCGCCGTCGGCAAAGGCCGCCAGCGCGCGCTGCCGGGCGTTCTGGCTTTTGTTCGAGTGGATGGCGGCCGCCTCAACGTGCAGGCGGCGCAGTTGCTTCACCACGCGGTCGGCGCGGTGCTTGGTACGTGTAAACACCAGCGCGCTTTTCATGGCCGGGTCGCGCAGCAGCTCAGACAGCAGCGCGGTCTTGGCGCCCTGGTCAACGTACAGCACACGCTGCTCAATGCGGCGCTGGGATGTGGGGCGCGTTTCAACCTCTATGCGGGCAGGTTCACGCAACAACGAGTTCGCAAGCTCCGCCACTTCGCGCGGCATGGTCGCTGAAAAGAACAGCGTCTGCCGCGGCGACGGCACGCGCGCGATGATGCGCTTGACATCGGGCAGAAAGCCCATGTCCAGCATGCGGTCGGCTTCGTCGAGCACGAGCACCTGTACCGCGTCAAGCTTTGCCACGCCCTGCTGCATCAGGTCCAGCAGCCGGCCGGGGGTGGCGACCAACACGTCAACGCCGCGTTTAAGCGCGCCTACCTGCTGGCCAAAGCCCACGCCGCCCAGCACCACCGCGGTGCGCAGCGGCATGTGGCGGCCGTAGGCGCGCATGCTGGCCTCAACTTGCAGCGCCAGCTCGCGCGTCGGCGCCAGCACCAGCGCGCGCGGCAGGTGCGCGGGTTTGGGCTTGGTCGCGCCAAGGCGCTGGATAATCGGAATGGTGAAGGCCGCTGTCTTGCCCGTGCCCGTGGGCGCTATCGCCAGCACGTCGCGCCCTTCAAGGGCGTGCGGGATGGCCTGCTGCTGCACGGGGGTGGGTTGCGAGTAGCCCTCTTCACCAAGGGCTCGCAGGATGCGCCCGTCAAGCGACAGGCCGGTGAAACCATGTGTCATGTATTACTTTCATTGCCCGTGAACCGCGGCGGCAATGTTTCGGAGAAACTGACGCTGAAGATCATCGGTGGGGATCAATCGCAGCCGAAACGTTTGGCTGCACACGACCGCATCATACCGCAAGCCAACTTTTCCACAATGCCGGGTCAGTGCTTGATGTCGATGGCAAAGCGGTTGCGCAGGAAGTCGAGCAGGTCAAAAAAGTTGTGAATCTCATAGTCGGGCTGGGTCTCGCCGGGCTCGTAGCTGCGGGCGCTGCGCTTGTTCAGCACGGTGATCATGCCGATGCGGTTGCAGGGGTCCACGTCCATGCGCGGGCGGTCGCCGATGTACATGCACTCGCTGGGCCGCGCCCCGAAAGCGTTGCAGGCCTTCAACCAAAGCTTAGGGTTAGGTTTGCTGATGCCCAGCTCGTCACTGATGAAGATGCCGTTCTCGTCAAACAAACCCACCACTCCCAGCCGCACCAGCTTTTCGGCCTGCTTCAGGGCCAAGCCGCTGGTGATCACGCCCAGCTTCAGGTCGGTCTGGTCGCGCAGCAGGCGCAGCACATCGACCGCGTCTTCGTAGGGCCGCAACTCACGGAACTTGGTCTCGTGGTAGCCCACCACCGCCGCCGCCACCAGGATGGTCTCGTTGATCCCTTCCCAGTAATGCTTCGGGACGCGGCGCAGCAGCTTGTCAAAGTGGTGCTCGTAGTTGCTGCTGAACTCAGCCACAATCTCGGCCAGTTCACGCAATGCGTCTTCGGTGGCCATGCGAAAGCCGTGCGCCCGCATGTTCTCGATGGCGTTGCGCCGCGCCAGCGCCGCGAACTCGCTGGTGGAATACAGCGTGTCGTCAATGTCGAAAAAGATTGCCCGCAGCGTGTCGGCCATGGCAGCAGGTTAGGCAAACCCGGCGCGGGTGCAAAGGTGCAGGGGCAGACTGCCCGACCGCCCTACTTCTTCTCAATCTCCCGCCGGGCTTCTTCTTCGGCGGCTTGCCGGTCGCGCAGCCACCACCCAACCACTACACCCAAAAGCGCCACGGCTGGTACCGTGACAAGGTGTGTTCCCCACGGGAATCCACGGCCGTCATCCAGGGCAATTGCAGCGAAGATGATGGCAGCAACAAGAATCACTACTGAAAGTAGCAGTAAGATTCGCGTCACTTGGCCTCCCCAGCCTCTCTCTAAGTCACTATGCAGTCGATGGTTATAGCGCAGACCCAAAAGTGGCCTATCCCGGAAAGGAAAACCCTCTCTGACGCACTAATGTAGAAGCCAGTAGGCTCGACGCCGACCAATTAACACGGAGTTTGACATGAAGAAGCTCGTCTGGGCAGTGTTGCTTGTCGCGACATTTACCATCGGATTTGTGGCTGCACAGGGCGCGCCTTCGGGCGGCGGTGGCGGCGGCAAGGGTGGTGGCGGCAAAGGTGGTGGCGGCAGCGGCTACCAGGGCAAGGGCGGCGGCGGTGGCGGCCAAGGTGGCCAAGGCGGCCCCGGCCAAGGCAAGGGTGGCGGTGGTGGCGGCGGCGGCAACTGGGTCCAGGACCAGATCAACAAGCTGGGCTGGGGCGAAAGCGGCGAAGAAGAGCGCGTACTGCCCGGCGATACGGTGAAGTCTGAAGACAAAGAGAAGCGGCTCGAAGCAGAAGCCGACAAACTGCAGCTCGAGGACAAGAAGCTGCGCAAAGAGTTCGTGAAACTGGGCAAGAAGGCCTGGGAAGATTGCGAGAAGGAAGACAAGCGCTGGGCCAGTGCCCGCAAGAAGGTGGCCAGCGAGCCCGAGAAGCTAGAGAAGGAAGTCGCCAAGCACAAAGAAACGCTGGACAAGGCCTGGAAGACCTGCGACGACGAACTTGTGAAGAAGGAAATTCTCGTCGAAGACTTGGTCAAGCTGTTCCAGAAGAACACCGAAGACCTGCGCAAGGAAACCGCCACCGACAAGAGCGTGCGTCAGGACGAAATCCGCGAACGCCGGGTCGCCGAAATCCGCAAGCAGGCTGAAGACTACGCCAAGGGCGGCGCTGGCGGCGGCAACCAGGGCGGCAGCGGCGAGAAGAAGGAAAAGAAGGAAGACGAAGAGGAATAGCACCCGCAAAGTCCAGAAAGCCCCGGCGCTGCCGGGGCTTTTTCTTGCGCAACCGCCAACCGCCACCGGGGTTTCGTAGCTGTCCAACGGAGACCGCCATGCGAACCCTGCTCACGCTCTGCATAGTTGCCCTGGTGGCTGTTTTTGCCGAAACCCTGCCCGCGCAAAAGGGCGTCCCCGCCGGCGGCAATCCCGGACGCGGCGGCAACAAATACAAGCAGTCCGGCGAGAAACAGGCCGCCGAGGCCCAGAAGCGCGCCCAGCAGGCCGCAAAGAAGGCCGAGCAGGAAGAGAAAGAAGCTGAACGCGACGCTGCCAAGGCGGAGCGCGACGCAGCCCAAAAAGAGCGCGAGGCCCGCCGCAAAGACGGCGACAACACCACCGGCGAGGGCGAGTCCGAGGCCGCGCCGCAACCCGGTGAAGTCGTAAAACGGGCCGACAAGGACACCCGCATCGACAAGTGGATGGATGAACTGAAACTTACAGAAGCCTCACGCGCGAAGTTCAAGACGATCGCCCGCGCAGCCTGGGACGAATGCGAGAAAGAAGACAAGCGCTACTACACAGCGCTCAAGAAGACTGACGACCCGACGGCGCTCAACAAGCTGGCTGACGAGCACAAGAGCGTCCTGAAAAAGATCTGGGAAGAAGCCGACAAGCAGGTCGTGGAGGGCAAGCTCGCCAATGACGACCAGCTGACCAACTGGCAGAAACTGAGCGAAGAGCTGCGAAGCGCCACCAACACCGACCGCTGGCTTGCCGCACAGGCCAAGCCCGAAACAAAGAAAGAGAAGAAGGCCGAAGGCCAGGACTAGGCCAAAGCCGCAAAACGATGGGCCCGGTACGCCGGGCCCTTTTCATTTCCGCGGCGCATGAAAAACCGCTAGTCGTCGGCTAACATCACCCGCATGAGCTGCCCCAAGTGCCGCTGCCCCGGCGGTGACATCCTTCCCAACCTGACCCGCCGCTGTGGCGCCTGTGGATACATCTACAACGAGACGCTGACTTTCCCCGTGGTGCCGCCCCTGCGCACGGCGACAGCTGCTGCCGGAACCAAACAGCCGGCCGTGATCATAATCGTCGCAGCAATCGTGATCCTTGCGGCTGCGGGAATCGCGATGGCGGTCATGCTCGACAGCGAACCGCCTTACGCGCACTCGGATGACCCCAGCCCATACCGCACAGCCGCAAACCCGAGCGCTGCACCCGGCACCGCGCCGTCGCGCATGCAGCTTGAGATCGTTCACGCCGTGTATGGCGGCGAACTGGACATGTCTTTCTGGTATCTGCTTGAGGTGCGCAACACCGGCGACGCGCCCGTGAGCAAGCCACAGGTCAATTACTCAGAAGGCAGCAACAAGGCGTATGGGTTTTCCGAATGTGACTCGCTGGCGCCGGGCGACAGCACGGTGTTCATCTGCTACTGGGCGGCGCCTACCCGCAAGCAGGGAGCATTTGAGTTAAGCGAGCCCAAGCGCCCTTCACACCACACAGCGCGCCTGGCGATCGACGAACTGACAACACTTACGAATGAAAGCCCGCGCGGACCGCCCAACGTCTCGGTCAAGCTGCGCAACGACAAGTCAAAAGCGGCATACAGCCTCAAGGTGCTGGTCATCGGCCGGGACGGGCAAGGCCGGCCCGTCTGCCACGCCCGCGCCTACACGACGCCCGGCCTTGAGTTGAAACCGGGTGAAACTCATCAGACCACGGTTTACACCGGCGTGCACGTTGCCGGGCTTGTCGCAAGCTGGGAAGCTCATGCATATGCCAGACTCAGGGATTAGCCAGGTTGATTGCACCGTTAAGCCGGACAAAGGGAGACAGCATGAAACCGAACATCGGGATTGATGACGCCAGACGCGCGCAAATGGTCAAAGGCCTCAGCCGGCTGCTGGCCGACACTTACACGCTGTACCTCAAGACCCACAACTACCACTGGAACGTGACGGGGCCGCACTTTCAGCAACTGCACCTGATGTTCATGGACCAGTACACCGAGATGTGGGCCGCCGTTGACGAAGTCGCCGAGCGCATTCGTGCATTGGGCGAGTTCGCGCCCGGCGGCTACAAGGCGTTTGCCGCGCTGACCAGCATCAAGGATGATGAAGGCACACCCGACTGGCAGGACATGGTGCGCAATCTCGTGCAGGGCCACGAAACCCTGATCCGCACAGCCCGCGAAGTACTGCCCGTAAGTCAGGAAGCCGGCGACGAAAGCAGCACGGCCCTGATCAGCGACCGCCTGCGCATCCACGAAAAGACAGCCTGGATGCTCCGCGCCCTGCTGCAGTAATCACGGCATCGCAACCAGCAGGGCACGACCGTCGCCGGTCAGCGCGATCAGCTCGCCGCTTTCCTGCTGGTGGTAGGCTGCCACGGCCTGTTGAAAGTTTCCGTTGGTTACGGCCCCCAGGCTGAACTTGTCGCCCTGCCTTCGATACCACGCCACGTGGCCCGGCGTAACAGCCGCAACTTGCCCTTGACCCGTCAAGGTTGCGCACAGAAAGTCGCCGCGGGCATTGATCAGCCGGCTCTCGCATCGGGCCTCGCCGGGTGCGACCTCTACCGTGCTGTGGTACAGGCTGCCGTGATGGGTGCGGCCCGTGATTTCAAGGGCGCGGGCGGCTGTGCGCAGCACACTGACCGTTGCCCCGGCAATCAGCCCCTCCGGCTCCCAGTGCATCGGCTCTTCGCGCATGGCGCCGCCCTCCGACCACAGGTGCAAGGTACGGTAGGCCGCCAAAAGCGCGTCTGTGCGGCCATCCGGCTTGCTGAGAAACACGGCCGTGTGGTACAGCGGGGCGCCTTCGTCGCCCGGGTGCTCGCGCAGAGGCAGCAGTTGCTCGCCTTCAAGTATGCTGAGCACACCGTCAGCGACCAGCGCGCAGCACAAGCCGCGGTGCACAATGCCGGCGCCCAGCAGCGCCGCGTATGCGGGCAGCATCAGGTTGCCGCTGCCCCGCGCAAAGTGACCGTCGGCGGAGCGGCCAAACACGCTGAGGATCCGCCCGGCGCCGTCGTCCTGAAGCACATAAAGCTGTCTGGCGCCGCTGTCGCAGCTCAGGCCCGCGATCGCCGCGCCTTCATCGCGCACGCCCTGCACGCCGCGCAGTGCCGAGAAACTCACAACCCGGCCGTCACGATAGCCGACAAACAGCTCGCCCGTGCCCGCCGCCATGCAGGCGGCAGTCACTTCGCCGCGCGCGATCGTCACCGTGCTCACGACGCCGCTGGTACGCGGGCCGGCAAGCTTCTCGCGCGGCGTATGTTTCAGTGCGTACTGCGCGTCGCTGACCAGCGCGTTGCTCCAGGCGCCGGACTCAAACAACTGCTCTTTGCCCGGCCGCTGCCGCAGCTTGTGCGCAAGGCCCATCAGCGCGCGATCGCGCAGCCGCGGCGCGTGCTCCGCCAGCGCCTCACGGCGTGAAAGCGTTGCAAGCATGTTGTAGTACGTCGCGGCATCGTGCTCGCGCCCGGCTGGCCCGAAGTAACGGTCCGCCTCGTCGGTAAGCGCCTGCAGCGTGCTCGCGTCGCCCGCGTCCGCGCTGATCACTGCCAGGTGTACCGCGCACGGCACCGCGTCCGCGCCGGGGCGCGACTGCCAGCCGCGCTCGAAGTACACCAGCGCCTCGGCGGCGGGCAGGCCTTTGCCCATGAGCAGTTCGCCGGCGGCCAGGTGGCGGGCGCGCTCAGCCATATCGCGGGCCGCGCTGCGGTACTCGTCCAGCGCGGAGTCCTCTTCGCCGTGGCGGCGCAGCAGGTCGCCGGCGTCCACGTGGCGACCGATGGTGCGGTACAGCTTCACGGCCTGGTCGATCTCTCCCGCCAGCTCGTAGCTGCGGGCGGCGGCGGCCTTGTCATCGAGCTTCTGCAGATACAGCACAGCCGCATCGTGATGCCGACCGCCCTGCGTCAGCAGCGCCGCCGCGCTTCGCCAGTCGCCCAGCAGCTTGCCGTGAATCAGCGCCGCGCGCCGGAAGTCGCCGTCGGCGCGTGCCTGCTCGGCGGCCTTGCGGTACTCTGCCACCAGGGCCGCATACACGTCGGGTTCCGTGAACCAGCTTGCTGCCGCGCCCCTGGCCGCGCCCAACACATTGCCCAGCGAGTACACCAGGTTGTTGAACGGCAGGTTGGCGTTGCCCGCGGCACGACTGCCTCGGCCCGGCTCGCCGCTCAACGGCATGGCCCGGCGCAGGGCCTCCTCGGTGCGACCCTCCCGGAAGCGCCGCAGCAGGTCGCGCAGCGCGGCCTCCTGCTTTCCCAGCAGGCCTTGCGTGATCCCGGGCGAGTCATCCATCCCCTTGCCGATCAGCTTTCCGCCCGCGTTCTCAAGCCCCTTCCAGCCCAATGCGCGACCGAGGCCGGCAATCGCCCGCCCGGCTGTGAACTCGGCTTTGCCCATCGCGGACTTGCCGGCACCCGATTCGTCCGGGGCGGGCTCCTGCTCGGCGATGTCTTCGTTGCCTTGCTTGAGCACGTCCTCGGTGTTGTCTTCGGGTCGGTCCAGGATCAGCTCATGAATCTCGGTTGCGCGCGCTTCGGGCTGCGGCAGCGGCTGCCATTCGCGAGTGCGCAGCTTCGGGCGCGCCACCAGTTGCGCCAGCCTGACCGGCCTTGACAGGTCAAGGTACTCGCCGGGCAGCATCAGCCCTGCAAAGCCGCGGGCTTCGTCGTCCAGCAGCCCCGGCTCAAGCGCCGCGTCGATTGGCGCATACAGGCCCGGCGCAAGCTGCCGCAGGCGCAGCGTGCCCGTCGCGCGCAGGTCGTGCGGCACGTCGGGCAACAGCACCCAGCCGCCGCGCACCGCATGTACTCGCGGCGCAGGCTCCAGCGACAACGCGGCCAGCGCTGCCAGCGCCGCGTTGCAGTCACCGGGCACGTACCAGCCCGCGCACTCGGCGGGCGCTTCACGCGTGAGCCGGAGGGGCAAGGCAAGCGTCATGAGCCCCCCTTGGCCAGGGCGGCGCCAATGGCGTTAAGCGCGCCCGGTGTGGTCGGCCCGCCGGTGATCGATGCCGGGCCGTAGCGCGTGCCGTTCGGCAGCCACGCGGCCACTGTGCCGCGATACACAAAGAACATGGCGACAAGCTTGTTGTCGCGCCCCAGCACGGCGATCTGGCCGTAGATGTCGGCCTGGAGCGTCAAGCCGCCCGGCGCCATCGCGTACTGCCGGAAGCGCCCCTGGTCGTAGCTGCACGCGCCCGCGACGCCCCAGCGGCCGTGCACACGGCGCGGGCTCAGTGTCGCGCAGTCTTTGCGCCGGGCGATGAAGGTCGTGACTTCTTGGCGACCTTGCAGAAAACTGATTTCCAGACGGCCGCGGTCCCAGCGCACCAGATGCGTGAACTTGCCGCCATACACCGTGAACCAGGTGTCGCCCGCGGCGAGCGACAACTCCGTGTGCACGCGCGCTGAGGCAGCAGTCGCGACCGGCCGGGCGCCTTGAATCGGGCGCAGCACAGCCGCATGGGACGCCGCGTCGCGCACAGCCAGCACTTCGCCGTCTTCACTGATGCCCAAGCCCAGCGCACCGTCGCGCGACAGCAGTTCGGCCTTCAGTTGGCCGCCTGAAAACACCATTACCGTTTCGCTGCTGTCGTGGTTCGCGCGCAGGGCAGTCAAGCCGCCGGCCGCAACACCCTCCAGCAAGCGCGCATCTTTAAGCAGCGGGCGTCCGTCGCGCCGCGGGCAGGTCACCGTGCGCCCAAGCGCGACTTCGCCCCGGCCGGGGTTGTGAATGACAAAGCGACAGCCCGGCGCCTTGGGCACCG
Organism: Planctomycetota bacterium; assembly: GCA_019636195.1. Taxonomy (GTDB): domain Bacteria; phylum Planctomycetota; class UBA8742; order UBA2392; family UBA2392; genus JADJRK01. Next base: position 118,504 of record JAHBYA010000009.1, read on the forward strand.
GCGCATTGGCCAAGGCGTCGCCGCTGAGGCTGCGGTCAGTCACGATGTTCACGCGCGGCGGCAACAGGCATTCACCCGCGCCCCGTGCCACCGCCAGTGCGTGCTCCATGCGCGCGTTGCCGCCCCGTGAGACGGCCTCGCCCGCGGGCAGGTCAATCGCCCTCTCCCAGCCGACGCCGCGCGCAACCATGCAGTGGTCGGTGGGCAGATACGCCAGATGCAGCAGCTCAGGATTCTGCACCTGCCCCAGGGGCAACACGCGCACGCGCCGGGCAGCGCAGTCAATGTGCGCGACTACCGGCTGGGGCGCTGCGTACGCAACGGCGAATCCGCCGCGCACGCCGCATGCCGCCACCGGCTTGTCCAGCGGGCGGCCCTCGTGCATGGGCCGCGGGATGTGTTCGTGGGTCTTGCCGTCCGTTGGCCATAGCTGCAGCAGGCCATGGCTGCTTGCCGTGAGCAACGACGCCCCCTCGCAGTCCAGCGCGAGCGCGATGATCGCCCCGGCAATGCCGAAGCGAAACGGCATCGGCACTGGCTCAAGCGGGCCCTGCCAGTCGCCGATCGCAGGCACTGTTTCAACGGGCGCGGGCGGCGCTTCAAAGGGGATCCTGAAAGTCCGCACCGGCACCGGCGCGCCGCGCCGCAGCTCAACCAGTTCGGCGCCGCCCCGTTCGTCCACGCCCAGGGCAAACAACCGAACGCCGGGCCTTGCCAGTCGTGCCGCCACGCGCACATCGGGCTCAGCCAAGCTAAGGCTGTGGGTCAGCAGCACGACGTCGCGCGAATCATAAGTCGGCTCAGACAGCGCAGTCTCAAGGGCTTCGCCCGGGTTCGCCGCGAAGTCGCTGGCTTCAAGCAGCGCCGCAAGGTCGTCTTCCACCGGGTCGATCACGCGGCCGTGCGTGCTGGTGCCCGCAAAGCGCACGGGCAGGCCGCGGCGCAGGGCGCGCCTTGCCATGGCCAGGGCAGCAGCGGCCAGCAAAAGGCGCGGCTCGCCCCACGTGCGCACGCCCTGGTCCAGCACGACCAGCATATCCTCGCGGACTTGTGTCTGCGGCTCTTCGCGCTGCCAGTACAACAGCTCGTTTTCGGCGTAACGCCGCAAGAACTCAAGCTCGTCGCCCGCGAACTCGCTGAACAGGATCTGGTCCGGGTGGCCGCGGTTGGTCACGCTGGCGTAGCCGCCGACCGGAAGCTCGCTGCGCGTGGCGCGGCGCGGCGGAAGCGTCAACGCGCTGACCATGCGGTCAATGAACGGCGTGACGCCAGCCAGGCGCTTGCGTTTGAGCGCTTCTTCAATTGCCCCGCCCAGTGTTCGCTTCGGGGGCGGCGGGGGCTCCGGCAGATGTACCGGCGCGCTGACGGACCCCCGGCCGTGGCGCAGCCAATGGCGCAGGTCAGCCGGCGAAAGCGACGCAAGCATGTTGCGCAGATGTGCCTCGAACTGTGCGGGCTCAAGCGGCGGAGTTTGGGCGACACGCGCAACGTAGTGAACTTCAAGGATCTCGCTGGGGCGCCGCAGGGCGGCCGCCAGCTTGCGCGCCTGCAGTTTCACCGGCGTCCGAGGCAACGCGCGCACAAGCTCCGCAAACAGGGCGCCTGCGTTGCGAAAGTTGCCGCCGGCTTCACGCCATGCGCCGGCCAGCGTCTCCTGCTCGCCTAGCAGCAGCCAAAGAAAGTGCAGGGCAAACGCGAAGTGCGGCGGACGGCCTTGCGCGCAGGCGCCTTCCATGAACTGGGCCAGCGACACCGACAGCACCAGCGTGCCGTCGCTGCCCACGATCGCGTCACAGTCGTCACTGAAGCGCAGCTCGCCGCAGCGCTGCATGTAAGGGTGCGGAATCAGCAGGTACTCGATCTCGCTCACGCTGCCCCCAGACGCGCGCTGGCGCGCGAAAGCGGGGCAAAGACCGACAACGGGATCAGCTCCAGCGATTCGTCCAGCAGTGCAATGCAGTGCTCGGGCACCGCCAGCACCTCTGCAAGCGCGCTTTCAGGCAGGTCCGGGCTTGCTCGCAGGCCCAGCGGCAGCAGCACGCGGCCGCCCCAATAGCGCCGGCCGTCGATCGGCGGAAGCGCATCCCCCAGTATCAGGACCGCCCCGCCGGCACGCGCAGCCCGCAGGCCCCCGAACCGGGGCTCCGGCGCAAGCGCCGCCCATGCCGCGACGTCCGCTGCCTTGCACAGCATCGCGCGGGCGGCCTCGGGCCTGTCACTGGGCGCAAGCTGCAAAGGGCCGGGCTCGGGCAGCTCCGGCGCCGGACCGGGCGTTGGCGCCGCGGCCGGGAACAGGATGGATTCAAGCGGGACAAAACCGTCAACGGGCACTTGCGCCTCAAGCAGGCTGCCGCAGCGCCGCCAGTGTTTGCCTGCCTGCCCATAGAACACCGCCCCGGGCGCGGGCAGCAGCGCCGCTACAATGTCGGGTGCAGGTGCGTCAAAACGCAGCCAGGCCATTGACCCGTCAAGATGGGCACGCACCCGACCGCTGCCGCGAAATCGCCCCGCCAGCGCAAGGGCGGGCACGGGGATTCTTGCCAGGCCGGCATCAGTAAGGATCGATCGCATGGCGCGTCCGTCGCGCCCACGGGCAGTACCCGTGGCGCAGGTCAACCCAACCGCTCAATCAGCGTCCTGGCGCGCGTAAGCAACTGCTCGCGAGCCCCGTCCTGCACCCATGCCAACTGGTCGCTGAGGCCGTACAAGCGTTCCTTTGCCCGGGCGATGCCACTGAGGCTCATGCCGCCGGCTTCCACCTGCGCGTGCAGCGACTCAATTTCACGGGCCACGGCCTCAGCATCCACGGCGTCATGGGCCCGCGCCAGCGTGTGCGGCGCATGCGAGTCGGCCTGCTTCAAGATGCCGTCCACCAGGGCTCGCACGGGCGCAATCTGCTCCTGCCGGTCCCACACGTAGCGCAACACCCACAGGTCGCTGGCATCGCTGGCGTTTCGACCGCACAACAGCGCCGACGCCGCCAGCAGTTTCTGCACCTTCACGGCGCGGCGGTCGGACAAATCCACGCCCAGGTCGCGCAGCTTGAAGGTCGTGTCGGCGTACGGCTCAGATACCCTTGACAGGTCAACAGACCATAACCGGCCCGCCAGCGCGCGCAGATCTTCGGCACTTACGGCCTGTTTGATATCGACGGGTCGCTCAAGTTCCCAGCCGGCGCGCAACAGCTCCGGCATGCTTTCGCGCGGCAGGTTGCCGACGTGGCACCTGAGCAGGAATCGATCAAACAGCGCGCCCAGGGCGTCATCTTCCGGCAGCGTGTTGCTGGCGCTGAACAGCGACAGCAGCGGCAGCTTGTGCGTCTCGGCGCCGCGGCGGTAGGTGCGCTCGTTCAACACCGTCAGCAGGTTGTTCAGGATCGCGCTGTTGGCGTTGAAGATTTCGTCCAGGAACGCGAACTCGGCCTGCGGCAGCATGCCCTCCGTGATCGTTGCCACCACGCCTTCGCGCAGCCGCGCGATATCGACGGGCCCGAAGATCTCGTTCGGTTCTGAAAAGCGCGTCAGCATGTACTCGAAGTACTGCGACTGCAGTGCATTCGCGAAGTGGCGGATCAACGCCGACTTGGCTGTGCCAGGCGGCCCAAGCAGAAACAGGTGCTCACCTGCGACCACGGCCAGCGCAATCAGCTCAATGACCTCGTCACGGCCGACGAAGCGCCGCTTGAGGGGATCAATCACCTGCGCGCGCAGGCGCTGAGATACGTCCACGTTCATGGCGACAGTCTAGCGACGGGTCACTGCCCGCGCACCAGTGCAAGGTACTCTGGATCGGGCTCCCAGCCGGCACGGGGGCTGGCAACAAAGCGCTGCGCGTACTCAAGTTGCAGGCCCTTGTGGCTGTGCAGGTCAAGCACATAGGGCGCGTCGGTAACTTCACACAGCACGCCTGAGAACGGCCATCGGCGCAACAGCGTTTCAAGCGAAGATACCAGGGCGTCGGCTGGATCGTGCGCTTTGGCGCGACGATGCACACGCGGCAGATAGCGCAGGGTCAGGTCGGCGCTGGCGTGGTCGGCGGCGCTTGCGGGCAAACCAAGCTGACTGAGAGCGCGATGGACTTCGGCGGGGTCTTCGTCGCGCGAAAGCAGAAACCAGCAGGCGTGTCGGACAACCTCGGCGGCGCGGACGGCAACATCGGGCGAGAAGGCGGGTGCTTCGCCGGGCAGGTCCAGGCAATAGCGGCGGTACTCGGCTTCAAGGACGCGCAGGGCGGACACATCGCCCGGCGCAGGCGGCGAAGGCGCGCGGCGAAAAATGACTTCGCCCCGGGCAAACAGAATCTCCAGAAACCGCGCCAGCTCCATGCAGCCAGAGTAACGCGCTGTCGGCAGCAGGCTAGTCAAACAGCTTGTGCGCGGCCATGGAGGCATCGTTGAATTCATGCAACGCAGCGTTGGCCTTTGCTTCGGCCGTTGTCAAGGCGGCCTGTGTGGCATCAGACGGGGCGAGCTCATGGTCAGAGCGCGCGGCGGCAAGTTGCGCCTGCGCCTCAACCAAGCGCTGTTTGGCGGCCTTGAAGCGATTGATTGCGTCTGTGTGGATCGATGGCGTGGGGGTCTCCTGAGGGGCCGGTACCGGCCCGGCTAAGCCTGTCTTCGTGCGCGACGAGTCGATTGCCGCCGAAGTTCCTTCAGCCAGCGATGTCGGCGTTCAAAGGACGGCACGCTCCAGCCTGCCCAGTCCGCGGCAAGGCCGACAAGCGTTCGATAATCAGTGCACTTGCCCTGAACGTACAGTTCTCGAATCTGTTCAAACACTTCGCGGCTGGTCGGGTTGCGACGACGGTAGCTGCGGACGTCGTGAAGGATTGCAGAAGCCAGACGCTTCCGTCCCGCCACGGCAGCGATGCGGGCGCAACGGCGCATGGCGGCCTTCCATTCGCGACCGTGGCGGCCCCTGGTAGTAAGGTGGCAGCACTCATGAATCAGCGTCTCTCGCAGTGCGATTGATCCCAGACCCGCAGAGGAAGGAAACACCCGGATCACCTGCAGGGTACGGTGGCATGCGGCATAGACTCCCGGCGCCCGCAGCGACGTTAGATGCAATTGCACGCTTTTGCCCCCTCGCCAACGCGGGAAACACAGCGCAAGCACTTCACTGAACGCGCTGCGCCAGGCGTGACGCCGCTCGGCGGTCCAGCGGTTTCGGTTACGGCTTGCCACCGTCGTCTCCTTTCGACTGCAGCCGATAGTGAATGCGCCACACTTCGTGCAAGGCGCTGAGATACGCGCCGTCAGTCCATTGATTCTTGCGGGCGCACTCTGACTTGAAATTGGAGTAGTCAATGTCTTCGGCCAACTGCTTCGCGACCAGCGCCCATGCCTGTCGGTCCACCACGATGCGATAGCGGTAGTCGGATCCATCCGATTCAATGACCTCGGCTTCGGCAAGGGGCTCAAAACGGGCCGCCAAAGCCTGAAGGTGCGACTTGACACGGGCACGCACCTGCACGCGCGACTGGGCTTCGGCCTTGGTCAAACCGAAAGTAGGGCGCGTAACACTGAAGAATCCGTAACGGGTAAACAGCCACATGACATTCCTTTCTCTCCCAGAGGTCAGGGGGTTGGTTCCGCCCGGGGCCAACCGGTTGGGCCTTCCCCCTGACTTGGGATGGGAGCGCCAGCGTTCCGCCCGCCTGTGCCGCGGGCGCCCCGTCCGCGACTGCGTTAGTAGTCCGGGCTGCCCGCATCGCCCCGAGCTGACGCCCGGGGTTCCTGTTCACGCGGCTTCCACCTGCGGCTTTGCTTCTTCGGGCGGGAAGAGACTGGCCTTGACCTCGGCTTCAAGTTTGCGGTACAGGTCAAGGTTTTCCTTTTCGCGCAGGAACTCGAGCGCGTTGGTCTTGCCGTTGCCCAGCCGCGTCTCGCCATAGCTGAACCAGTTGCCGCTTTTCTGAACGACGCCCAGTTGCATGGCAAACGTCAACAGGTCGTTCAGGTAACTGATGCCGCGCCCGAAGTAGATTTCGATCTCGACCTTCTTGAATGGCGGCGCCAGCTTGTTCTTGACCACCGTGACCTTGGCGCCCACGCCGATGCTTTCTTCGCCTTCCTTGATCTGTTGCGTGCGGCGCACCTCGATGCGCTGGCTGGCGAAGAACTTCAGCGCGCGGCCGCCGGTTGTCGTTTCGGGGTTGCCGAACATTACGCCGATTTTCTCGCGCACCTGGTTGATCATCACGATGCACGTGCGGCTTTTGTTTGCGGCCGCCGTCAGCTTGCGCATGGCCTTGCTCATCATGCGCGCCAGCAGGCCCATCTGGCTGTCGCCCATTTCGCCCTCAAGCTCGGCGCGGGGCACCAGCGCGGCGACGCTGTCCACGACGATGATGTCCACGGCATTGCTGGCAATCAGCGCTTCCGCGATGTCGAGGGCTTGCTCGCCGTAATCGGGCTGGCTCACCCACAGGCGGTCCATGTCGATGCCCAGCTTGCGGCCATACAGCGGGTCAAAGGCATGCTCGGCGTCAATCAGCACGGCATTGCCGCCCAGCTTCTGGGCGTTGGCGATGGCGTGCAACGCCAGCGTGGTCTTGCCGCTGCTTTCCGGCCCGTAAATCTCGACAATCCGGCCGCGCGGCAAACCGCCGACGCCCAGGGCGACGTCAACGGCGAGGCTGCCGGTGGGAATAACGTCGATCTGTTTGCGGCTTTGCTCGCTCATGCGCATGATCGAGCCTTCGCCAAAGGTGCGCGAGATGCCGGCCAGTGCGTTCTGCAGGGCCTTGTCTTTCTCGGGGTTGAGGGACAGAACTTTCGCTTCTTCCTTTCGGTCTTCCTTTCGGGCCATGGCTGATTCCTGTGGCTTGCCGCTTGCGCGGACCCGTTGCGGGTTCTGGTCCGGCTGCTCGTGGGGGCGGGAACACCCCCCCCCCCAATCACAGGAGAGCAGCCGTGTCAGACACCCGAAAACATACCTGCAAAGGCGACACACCTCGGCCCGTGGGGAGTGTCGGAAACGCGCGCTCTCGGCCTGTGAAGCGGGTTGTGGGGCCTTTTGAAAAATCCGCGATTGATTGCGGTGGGCAGTGGGTCGGGCCTGCGTCGTGACGCCGCCGGATGCCGTTGCTATGCTGCTGCGATGGACCCGACACCCTGGGGCTTGATCATTGTGATGTTCGCGTACGCGATTGCCGGATGGGCGGCGCTGGTCGGCGTGCACTACGTGATCAGGCGGCGCCGCACCAGCCCGCGCAGCGCCCGTGAAGTCGCGCTGGGCTACGGCGAAAGCTGGCAGACCACACGCACTGACCTGTAGCTCATTCCCAGCCGCGCCCGCTGCCGGTATTTTCCGGACGTGGACCCATTGATCGAATTGCTCAATCGCATTCCGCTTGCCGGCCTGATGCTGGTGGTGGCGGTCGGCTGGCTGGTCGGGCGTATCGAGATTCGCGGCATAAGCCTGAGCCCTTCCGGCGGCGTGCTGTTGACCGCGCTGTTGATGGGCTTTCTGGGCATGGACTTCAACGCGCTGTACGGCGCCACCGGCGGTGTGCTGCCGCGCATGACGATCGGGACTTTCGGGTTTGCGCTGTTCATTTATGCCATCGGCTACGAAGCCGGGCCGCGCTTCTTTGCCGCGCTGCGCGGCAGCGGCCCGAAGTTCGTGGCGCTGGCGCTGTTCACGAATGTCGTCGCGCTGGGCACGGTGCTGGTTGTGTCGCGGCTGTTCGGGCTTGACGGCGGCGCGACCGCGGGCGCGCTGGCGGGCGCGATGACGAGCACGCCCGCGCTGGTGTCGGCCAGCGAACTCGCGCCGGACATCGGGCAGCTGACGCTGGCCTACGCGGTTGCGTACCCGTACGGGCAGATCGGTTTGCTGTTGATGGTCGCGGTGATCCCGCGCCTGCTGGGCAAGCCCCTCAGCGAGTCAGGCGGCCCTGACAGCGGAGAGTCGCGCGATGATGATGACGACGGCGACGCCCGCGCCCGCAGCTATGTCGTAAAGAACACCGAGATTGAGGGCAAAAGCCTGCGCGAGCTGCGCCTGCCCGACATGGGCTGCGTGGTCTCGCGCATCAAGCGCGGCAACGACGTGATCATGCCCGGCCCGGAAGTACGGCTGGCCGAGGGCGACGTGGTGATGTGCAGCGGGAAACTGAAGTCGCTGGAGGCCCTGGAGAAGTTCATCGGGCCGGAGGTGTACGACCCCGCGCTGCGGCGCAGCGTGCCGAACGTGCGGCACATCCTGGTCGCGCGCTCCGAGGCGGTGGGCAAGACGCTGGCACAGCTTGACCTGCTGGGCAACTACAGCGTCGTGGTCGCGCGCGTTGAACGCGGCCAGGAATTCATTGAGCCCACCGGCCAGTTGCAGCTTCAGCGCTATGACGTGCTCGAAGTCGTCGGCAGGCAGGCCCACGTGCGTGAAGCCGCCCGCGCCGTCGGCCACCTTGAACAGGCGGGGCACGAGACCAATATCGCGCTTTACGCAGCCGGCATCCTGGCAGGCATGCTGATCGGCAGCTTGAGTGTCAACATTGCCGGCGTGGGTGTTTCGCCGGGTGCGGCAGGCGGGTTGCTGCTGGCAGGTCTGCTGCTGGGGCGCTTCCGGCGCATCGGACGTTTTTCAGCGAATGTGCCGTTGCCCGCGCGCCAGCTTGTGCGGGATATGGGCATTCTGCTTTTCGTCAGCGAAGCCGGCGTACAAGGTGGGACGGCGCTGGCGGGCGGGTTTTCGCAATCGCCGCTGGGCATCGTGGTCACCGGCGCGTGCGTGACGACGCTGACGGTGCTCGGCACGCTGGTGGTCGGGCAGCGCGTCCTGAAGCTCAAGCCGCTGGACGCCTGGGGCGCGGTGTGCGGCGGCATGACCAGCACCACCAGCCTTGAAGCGGTCAACCGCAGCGCCGGCAACAGCGACGCCGTGGTGGGCTACGCGGCAACGTATGCCGTGGCGGCGGTGCTGATTACCCTTGCAGGCCAGATGGCCGTGCGACTGGCGTGAAATGCTTGACGCGATTGTGCAACTGCTGACCGATGTGCCGCTGGCGGGGCTGATGCTGGTGGTGACGTTCGGTTTTATGGCGGGGCGCGTGACGTGGCGCGGCGTCAACCTTGGCCCCGCGGGCGGCACCCTGGGCGTGGCGCTGCTGGCGGGCTACGCGGGCATTACGCTTGAGGGTCTGTACGGCGGCACGACGCCCGCACTGACTGTCGGGCAGCTCGGGTTTGCGCTGTTCATCTACAGCGTCGGGTTCGAAGCCGGGCCGCAGTTTGTTTCCAACCTGCGGTCGCGGCGCGGCTGGTACTTCGTGGCCGCGGGCGCGCTGGTGGTGGTGTTTGCGGTGTTGCTCACGATCGGGCTGGCCCGGTTGTTCGACCTTGACGCGTCAACAGCAGCGGGCGCGCTGGCGGGCGGGCTGACCAGCGCGCCAACCTATGCCGCCGCCAGCGCCGAGGCCACGGATGCGGCCCGGTTGTCGCTGGCGTTTGCGTTGACCTACCCTTTCGGGTTGATCGGGTTGATCCTGGCCATCCAGGTTCTGCCGCGGCTCACGCGCACCGACCCCAGCAAGGGCGCCAAGGACGATGAAGACGACTCACGGCGCCTGCGAGCCCGCGCGGGCTCGCCCGAGCTGACGCGGGCGTTCAGCGTAGGCAGTGACGACGTGGTGGACATCCCGCTGAGTGAGCTTCAACTCACGCGCCGGGCGGGCTGCTTCATTTCCCGCATTCACCGCGGCGACGAAGTGCTGATCGCGAGCGCCCATACACGCTTGCAGAAGGGCGACCATGTGCTGGCTGTGGGGCGGCTGGAAGAGTTGCAGGTGTTTGCCTCAATCATCGGGCCTGAGGTTTACAGCGCCGAGCTTCGCGAGCGACTGCCCGCGCCGCGCCGCGTGCAGGTACGCAACCGCAGAGTGATCGGCAAGCCGCTGCGCGAGCTGAACCTGATTGGCCGCTACCGCTGCATGATTCACAAGGTGGAGCGCGGCCGCGAACTGCTTGAGCCGGACGCCGAGCTTTCCCTCGAGCGCGACGACGTGGTCGAGATCATCGGCCAGCGCGAGCAGGTGCGCGAGGTCGCCAACGAACTGGGCCGCTTCGAGCCCGACCCCAACACTACCGACATCGCGATCTACGCCGGCGGCATCGTCGCCGGCCTGCTGATAGGCAGCCTGCACCTGCGGCCGCTGGGTTGGGACTTTTCGCTCGGGCCAGCCGGCGGGTTGCTGCTTGCAGGGGTGGTGCTGGCGTGGCTGAAGACGGTCGGGCCGATCAGCGCCAATGTGCCCAAGGCGGCGCGGCAGCTGGTGCGCGACCTTGGCATCCTGCTGTTTGTCGGCGAGACAGGCGTGGCAGCGGGCAACGCGCTGCATCAAGGCATGGAGCTTGTGGTGTGGCGGGTGATTGTTGCGGGGGTGGCGGTGACCGTGATTCCGATGTTGCTGGCGCTGCTGATCGGCAAGTTTGCGCTGCGCATGCGGCCCGTGGAACTTTGGGGCAGCATCTGCGGCGGCATGACCAGCAGCGCGGCGCTGGCGGCCGTCAAACGCGCAGCCGACAGCAACGAGCCCGCGATCAGTTACGCGGCGGCGTTTGCAGCGGCCAGCGTGCTGGTGACGATCGCGGGCCAGGTGGTGATACGGGTTCTGAGCTAGGGTTCGGCGCTAGAACCCGCAACTCAGAACCCTGTTGCCCGGCGCGCCCTTTCGCTACCCTTGCCCCATGGCCTATGTGCGCCAGATTGATCCTGAAGACGCCGACGGCCTGGTGCGCGAGCATTACGAGGCGGGCCTCAAGCGCGCGGGCAAAGTGTTCAACATTCTGCGCATCCAGTCGCTGACGCCCGAGGCGCTGGACAGCACGATGCGCTTCTACGTGCAGGTGATGCAAGGCAAAGGCCCGCTGCGCCGCTGGGTGCGCGAATTGCTGGCCACGCTGGTCAGCAAGGTCAACGGCTGCGTGTATTGAATGCTTGCCCACGCGGTGGACCTCGCCGCCGTGTCGCGTGACGACGAACTGGCTGAGCAAATCAAGCAGGACTATCGCCAGAGCAAGCTCGACGCCCCCCACATGGCCCTGTGCGAGTGGGCCGAAAAGCTGACGCTCACGCCGGCGCAATGCACCCGTGCCGACGTTGACGCGCTGCGCGGGCATGGATGGTCCGACGAACAAATCGTAAGCGCCGCCCAGGTGGTGGGATTCTTCAATCACCTGAACAGGCTGGCCGACGGCCTGGGCATCGACCTTGAGCCGGAGATGAAGTGAATGGTCCGCAACCAAACACGCATTGCCCGGCCCGACCGTGACGGTCAGCGAATCAGGTGCTGGGCGGGGCCTTCATTGAACAGCTTGACAGGGTCACCTACCACCGGCGCGGTCTCAACCCGGTAGGCCTCAGCATGTGTGCAGCCGGCCTTGAGCCCGAACTGCGCGCTGATGCTCAGGAACTGGTCAATGAAGCCGGCTTTGCTCATGCGCGTCACAGGCTTGCCGTCTTCTTCGACTACATGCCGGAACTGGCTGGCATAGGCGAGAATGGCCGCCTTCTTGGTTTCAATCACTTCGCTGATATCGACGAAGAACGACTCGTCAAAGTGCCGGCTGTAGCGGGCATGCACCAGCCGCTGCGCGCGGTGCGGCGGCAATTCGGTCTTGTAGCCGTTCAAGGCCGCGAAGTGCACGGCCTTCTTGGCCAGGCGGGCTGTTGCCTCGTGGTCAGGGTGGTGGCACGAAAACCACGGGGCAACCACGACCTGGGGCTTCAGCGCCCGCAATTGCTCAACCAGTGCGCGCACCGACTCGTGGTCGTCATTCAGAAAGCCGTCACGCAGGCCGGCAAAGCTGACCGATTTGCAGCCAAGGATGCGTGCGGCCTCGCGGGCCTCTTTCTCGCGGGTTTCGGGCGTACCATGCGTGCCCATTTCGCCGCGCGTCAAGTGCAGGATGCCGGTGCGGTAGCCCTGCATGGCGGCGAGCGCCAGCCAGCCGCCGCAGGACATTTCCACGTCGTCGGGATGGGCGCCGATAGCAAGCAGGTTCAGGGGCTCAGTCATGGGATCATTCTATATTTGACAATCGGTATCACCAAGCCAGCGAAGAGGCCAGGCGCTTGAGTGCATCCGGGATGCGCGCGCCAAACCAGCACAGGTCCTGCCCGTCGCAAATCCGGAAGCGCTCGGGCGGCAGGTCAGGCAGCGCTTTGCGCCATTCATCGAGATGCGCTTGCTTGAAGTGAAACGGCTCATCCGGGAACAGCAGGATGTCCGGCTTGAGGGCAATCACTTCGTCCATACTCACTTGCGGGTAGCGATCCTGCGTCGCGTGCAGCAGGTGTGCGCCGCCCAGCGTCTCGATCATGTCGCCGATGTACGTTCCGCCGCCAGCCGCCATCCATGGCTCGCGCCAGATGAATGCGACCACGCGCGGGCGCGTGTGGTCACGGGGCTTCATGCGCAGGCGGTTGGCCTGCTCAAGCTGCTCGGCGCGGTCGCGGGCGGCCACGACTTCGCGCACCCCCGCTCGCACGATGGCTTCGGCAGCTTCCTCGCGTTCTAAGATACGCCCAGCCGTGGCCACGTAAGCCAAGCCCTCCTCAACTGTGGTCGGCTGGCAAACATGGACAGTCAGGCCCTGTTCACGCAGGTGCAAGATGTCTTCACGGCGGTTTTCTTCCTTGTTGGCAAGCACGAGGTCGGGCCGGAGTTCGACGATCTTCTTGAGGTCGGGGTTCTTTGTACCGCCGACGGTGGGTATCTCGCGCACTTGGGGTTGCGGCGACACGCAATAGATGGTGCGGCCGACAAGGCGGTCGGCAGCCCCCAATGCAAACAGCGTCTCGGTGATGCTGGGCACAAGGCTGACCACGCGGCGCACCGGCTGAGGTATCTCGATCTCGGTAAACGTGAGGTCGGTAAGCTTCATGGCGCCACGCTAGATCACCCGCGAAAAAAGAAAACCGGCCCGCGCGGCGGGCCGGTTCATGGGTCAAGCACTAGCTGAGGATCAACTCGGCTTCGACGCCGGGGCCGGAACCGTCAACATCGGTCATGTACAAGCCGACGCCGTCCTTCTTGTAGTCGAACAGCAGGACGGTCCATGTGCCTGCGGACGGCTCACCCAGGAAGGCGAAGCGGTCGCCGTGGCCGACATCTGCCTGCGACATACTGAGTACGAAGTTGCTGTACTTGTCATCGTTGGTACCGCTCGGGTCCGTAAAGGATGACGCCGCGGCAATCTCGGTCACGGACGGGCACCACCAGCCGCCGGAGGGAGAGATGATGTAGAAGAACATGTCCTGCGAGGCGTCGGCATCCAGCTTGGACCGGATGTTCCAAGTGAAACGCAACCCGGTAACCGTGAACGAGTTTGTGAACTGGAAGCTCAGGCGAACGGGCTTGCCGGCGCCGATGTGGCCGAGGTCAAAGGGCACGCGCGGCGCATTCAGTTCAGGAAGCTTTTCAGTGTAAGGACCATCCACCAGCGGAACCGTTGAGGTCTCCGTGCTGAAGGTGGCGCCCGCGGGGATGCCCAGGTTCAGGCGCAGTGTCGCATTGCGCAGGATGCAGCGGCCGTCTTCATCGCGCTTGGGGTCGCGCAACTGCAGCTTCCAGGTGCCGTCGGTAGAAACACCGTCGAACTGTGTGGGCCAGTGCACTTCGGCGTTCAGGTCAATGGTGATGCTGGTCCCCGAACCGGTCATGAACGAGACGCCGGTCCACTTTGATGAAGTCCCGTCCGGCGCAATCACCTTGGCCTGGACGTCGGGGAAGTTGTCCGACTTCACTTCAGCCGGGGGCAGCATGTACAGGCGAACCCGCACGTCGTTGACGATTTCGCCGTTGCCCATCGGAAACTTGAATTCAATCTTGCCGTTATCGAACTTCTCGCCTTCAGGAATCTTGATGGCGGTCATCCGGCTGGGAAACGTGAGCGTGTCGTAATAGTGCCGCAGCAGCCCGTTGGCCCCGGGGGCGCGATCAGGCAGCCGTTTCTTCTCTTTCTCGTTTTCCCAAGGCAGTTCACAGGCGCTTACAAGCAGAAAAGTGCTGATCAACGCCAACAGGGTCAGGCGATCCCGTTTCATTGTATCCCCCAACGTGCGTGTCGAATGAGGGTTACGAGGTTACCCCGGGGGGCGGTGTTGGTCAACGCCCGTTGAAACCCCACGCTGACTCACAGGCCGTACACAACGAAAAAACTTCCTGCCCCGGTTGCCGGAGGCAGGTGGCCGACTCTACACAGTGGTCGCTCACATACACTGTGCGCCTGTCCGATCCACTTGCCCCGACAACCAGGGCAGGAAGCTTGCGACCCGGGGGATAGGGGGGCTATCCCCCGAGGCTCGCTTACCTGCTGCTCGGAACACTTGAACTATACCCCACGTAATGAAAATTGCAAGAAAAACTTTCCTTTTGAAATAATAAAGTGATGTAATGCGGAATTTCGTAATGCACAACGCAATAATCTTACATTGCGCATCTATTGAAAATCCCATCTCAGTCTATTCGATCACCTTCAGGGACACATCCAGCGCGGGCGCGGAGTGTGTCAGCGCGCCGACGCTGATGCGCTCGACACCTGTCTCGGCGTAAGATCGAACCGTGTCCAGCGTCACTCCGCCGGAGACTTCAAGCTGGCACTTCTTTACATCGGCATCTGAAGTACCCCGGATCTGCACGACCCGGGCAATGTCTTCCAGCGAAAAGTCATCCAGCATCACAATGTCCGCCCCTGCTTCAATCGCCGATTGGGCTTGCTCTACACTTTCGGCTTCCGCCGTCAGCCTTACGTCCGGGTATGCAACTCGCAGCCGCGCAATTGCATCGGGCAGTGCCAAGCCGCTCAGCCGCAGATGGTTCTCCTTGATCATCATTTCGTCGTACAGGCCCATGCGGTGGTTGGCGCCGCCCCCGCAGCGCACGGCATACTTTTCAAAGGCGCGCAGGCCGGGAGTGGTCTTGCGGGTATCGAAGATCATGGCGCGGGTGCCTTCGACGGCGTCCATGAAACGGCCCGTCAGCGTGGCAATGCCTGAAAGTCGCTGGATCAGGTTCAGCGCGCTGCGCTCGCCGGCCAGCAGCGCCGTCTGGCTTGCGGTCACCCGTGCAGCCACAGTCCCGGCGCGCAGCCGGTCGCCATCAACTGCTTCAAAGACCACCTTTGCGTCAGGATCAAGCTTGCTGAGCACGACTTCCAACCATTGAACGCCCGCCAGTATGCCGTCACGCTTGATGCGCAACTCGGCGGTGGCTGTGCGGGCGGGATCAAGCAGCGTCTGGCCCGTGAGGTCGCCCCGGCCGACGTCTTCCTGCAGCGCGAATTCGGCCCACTTGTCCGCCAGTGACAGCAGGATCCGGTCCATGTATTGGCGCATGCACAAGGATTATCCGGCAAGCGCCTGTGGCGCAAGCGGCGTGGCGTTAACCGCGGGCGGCGCGGTCAATCAGCTCGGAGTATTTCACTTTCAGCTCTGCGGGCAGGGGCGTGGTGCCCATACGGTTACCCAGCAGGTTGATCGCGTCGTCGTTGCGGCCCAGCGCCACCAACTGCTGCGCCATCTCGTAGCGCAGCCACGCCAGCAGTTCATCGTCCTCTGCGTGATAGAACGCGCGTTCAAACCAGTCGTAGGCTTCCTGGTGAAGGCCCTTTGCGGCCAACGCGTGGGCATAGCGGCGTGCGCCCGGCGCGCTGCGGGTGCGGGTGCCCCACAGGCTTGCCATGAACCGCCGGTCGCGGTCGTCGCCGTTGGCGGCAATGCGGGCGGCGCCGTCCGAGATGCGGGCATTTTCATGCCCAAGCTGGTCGTACAACTGGGTCAGTTCAGTCTGGCGGCCGGGGGTAGGCGGCAGCATATCGGGTGACGGCTCCTGCGTGCTGGTGCAGGCAACCAACAACAGGGCCGCGACCCATACCCATGAAATTTGCGCAATGCTTTGCATGTGTTTCATTCAACGCCCGGGGCGCGCATTCGTTGCCGCAAACTACTTCCGCTGCAGGCGCCCGTAATACGCCCAACGGCAGTGGTCGTCAAACTGCACAAGGTCTTCAAAAACGTAGTCGCCTGAATCCGCCCCGTCCGCCAGCGCCAGCGCCGCCCCCGGGATCGTCGCCGAAGTCGCAAGCCGCGCAAGTTCATTGACTGCCCGGTGCAGATCGACGGCCCGTGACCCGCTGCGCGGCAGGTTTGTCACGCGCGAATCGCCGTTGATGCGAAGCCGCTCAAGCGGCCTGGTAAACAGCATATCCAGCACTACACTGATCGCGCCGAAGCCTTCAACCGTGGTCTCCGCCGGTTTGCGACGTGTCAGCGCGCTGGCAAGCGCGTCGGCGACATCGCCGCCCGGCCGCGCGAGCTCGGCCTTCATTGGAAACACGCGGCTGCGGGCCTTTTCGAGCGTTCTTTCCGCCAGGCTTCGCCGATCTTGTGCGTCCGCCAGCGTGTCTTCTTCTACTTTCTCCATCAGGGCTGCAGTCTGTGCGTCTGCACCCACCAGAATGCCGGCGCACATCAGCGCAAGATTCTCCCATTGCCACTCCCGGGGCAGGCCGCCGCCGGCGAGCGAAGGTGTGCCCAGGCCTTCCGGGTCGATGTTTGCCAGCGAGACATGCACGGGCTTGGGCAGCAGCGGTAGCGCATCGTCAGGCACAGCGGACGCCGCGATGCCATGATCAGACAGCAGCTTCACCGCCGCCGCCGCCTGCACTTCGGTGCCGCCTTCAAACAGGATGCCTCGTTGCAGGCGACACATGCGCACCGTGTCACTGCGCGGCAGGCCCAACGCCCGCGCCAAGTCGGGGCCATACAGGCCGGGGTCCAGCCAGCTGGGCTGGTTCAACAAGACTGCGAAGTGACCCGGCTCACGACTGATGCGTACGGACATACCCGCATTAGACGCAACGGCTTGACACGCCGCAATCGGTTACGCGTCAAGCAAGCTGATGCTCGCGCCCAAGCCGCCACTGACGCACAACGTGGCCAAGCCGCGCTTTGCTTCGCGCTGTCGCATGGCGTGCACCAGCGTTGTGATGATTCTGGCGCCGGTGTTGCCAATGGGGTGGCCCAGCGCGATCGCGCCGCCGTTGACATTCAGGCGCTCGGGCGGGATGTGCAACTCACGGTCGCAGGCCAGCACCTGTGCGGCGAAGGCCTCGTTCAGCTCAACCAGGTCATAGTCTTCCATCGCGAGTTTAAGCTTTTCATTCAGCTTGCGCGTCGCGGGCACGGGTCCGATGCCCATGACCTTGGGGTCCACGCCCGCAAACGCCCAGCCTTCAATGCGCGCCAGCGGCTCAAGGCCCAGCTTGGCTGCCGTCTTCGCCGACATCAGCAGCAGCGCGGAAGCTCCATCGGTGATGCCGCTTGCGTTGCCGGGGTGTACGGTGCCGCCGTCCATGAACACGGGCTTGAGCTTTGCCATCTCGGCGGCGGTCTGGCCGAAGCGCACGGGCTCGTCGGCTTCCATGACCGTGTCGCCCTTCTTGCCTTTCAGGGTGATGGGCGCGATTTCGGCTTTGAAGTTGCCGGCCTTGATCGCCGCTTCGGCTTTGTTGTGGCTGGCGGCGGCAAAGGCGTCCTGTTCTTCGCGGGCAATCGCGTATTGCTCGCGCAGGGTTTCGGCTGTGCGGCCCATGAGCTGGTCGGCCAGCGGGCACAGAAAGCCGTCGCGGTACATCAAGTCGGTGACTTCCTGGTGGCCCATGCGCAGGCCGTCGCGCAGGCCGGCAATCATGTGCGGCACGTTGCTCATGCTTTCCATGCCGCCGGCGATGCAGACTTCCGCCTCGCCGTTCTGAATCTGCTGGGCGGCCAGCACGACGGCTTTGAGGCCGCTGGCGCAGGCCATGTTCACGGTGGTGGCGATGGTCGCCTGCGGCAGCCCGGCGTTGATGGTGACCTGCCGCGCGGGATTGGGCCCGCAGCCGGCCTGCCGCGCATGGCCGAAATAGACTTCGTTGACCAAGGCCGGGTCAATGCCTGACTCAGCCAGCACGGCCTTGACGGCGTGTGTGCCCATGGCCACAGCGCCCAGCGGCGCCAGCGTACCGCCGAAGCGCCCGATGGGCGTGCGTTTGGCGTGGGTGATAACGATGTCGGTCATAGAGTCTCCAACGCGCAGGATGGGCATGGCAGTCCCGCCTGTCAACGCGGCGGCAGTGCCGTAGCATCGGCCTATGGCCGATGCCGTTCCATCGCCGTCCCGGCGATGGCCAAGGCCGGGACGGCCTTGGAACGCTATTGGCGGGACGCCAATGCTACGGCGCCTTCCCGTGTGCCGCGTCATTGACGCTGATGATGCGTGTGCTACCTTTGCGCCCCGCTGGTCAGGTAGCTCAGTTGGTAGAGCAAAGCACTGAAAATGCTTGGGTCGCCGGTTCAAGTCCGGCCCTGACCACCAGATAGTGAAAGAGCGGTCGCGCGGACCAACCTGTTCGCGCGACCGCTTCGTTTACGCCCGGCGTCGCCCGCCTGCGGGCGGGCTTTGGCCGGGCTACTTCGCGTTCAAAACAGCCCACCGGGCTGTTTTGAGGTTCAAGTCCGGCCCTGACCACCAGATAGTGAAAGAGCGGTCGCGCGGACCAACCTGTTCGCGCGACCGCTTCATTTACGCCCGGCCTCTGCCTTCCTCAAAGCAGACAAGAATGTACTTATATTAGCTTGCGCCCGTAGTACGCTACGGGCACACAATCTGGGCGCGGAGCAAGGCTATGGCCTTTGACCTTGACCAATTGCGCCTGGATATCCCCGCTGAAGACTACTCGGCAGCAAAGGGCGTAAGGCCGTTCTGGCGCGCGGCGACGCTGGCATTGCTTGCGGCTTGCATAGGCCTGCTCGCCTGGCATGTCGTCGCGCCCGCACCCGACTCCGGCGCTGTCATCGTCCCCGTACAGGTCGTCGCCCCGCAAACCGGCAGCGAACTCACCGCCTTCACCGCGGGCGGATGGATCGAGCCCGCCTGGCCATTCCCCGTAACCATCAGCGCTGAATTGGACGGCCGCATTGACAGACTCGCAGTCGTGCAAGGACAGACCCTGCAACAGGGCGAACTGATCGCGGTGCTTAACAATCTGCCCCACCGCCAGGAGTTGCTGGCAGCCGAGGCCGCAATCTCAGAGGCCGAAGCAAACGTGGAAGCAGCAGAGGCTGCCCTGGCGCGCCTGCGCGCGGGCGCCCGCCCCGAAGAGCTGGAAGTCGCCAATGCCGAGCTGAAGCACGCCCAGTCTCTGCTGGCGCTGCTGGAAGCCGGCTACCGCGCCGAAGAAGTTGCACGGGCCGAGGCCGAACTGCTGGCTGCACGCACCTTCGCCGCGCAATTGCAGCGTGAGGCGGAGCGCACCGCGCGCTTGTCAAGGCAGCAACTGTTGTCGCCATCCATGGCTGACCGCGATCGAGCAGCCGCCGACGCGGCACAGGCCCGCGTGACCGCACTTGAGGCAGAACACGCCAGGCTGTCAGCCGGCCCGCGGCCCGAAGAGGTTGCCCAGTCCCGCGCCGCCGTGCAGGTTGCACAGGCAAAGTTGGCTTTGGTCCAGGCCGGCTTCCGCGCCGAAGAAAAGGCCGAAGCCGCGGCCCGCCTTGAGGCCACCCGCGCCGCCTTGGAAGCCGCCGAGGCGCGGCAGGCCGCCGCGAAGCGTAATGTGGACTATTGCATGGTGCGGGCGCCGCACGCAGGCGTGGTGCTGGACATTGTTTCGCCCCAAGGCTCGTGGCTGTACGGCGAGAAACGCGGCATCGTGAGCATGTACGACCCGGCGCGGATGCAGGTCAGGGTGGATGTGCGGCAGGAAAACGCGGCAATGCTGGCGGCGGGACGGGCATGCGTCGTCAAGCTTGAGTCGCGCAAAGACCGGCCCTACCCGGGCCGCCTAACCCGCATTGACCCCCACGGCAACCTCGCCCGCGATACAGTGCGCGTGCGAGTGGAAATCACCGAGCCCGACGAGCTGCTGCGCATCGACCTGACCGTCACGGTGGACTTCCTGGCGCCGGACGCCGAACCGTCGGACAGGCCGCTGGTGGTGCCCGCCTCTGCGGTGTTCAAGCGAGACGGCAAGTACCAAGTGTATGCCGTGCGCGGCGGCAAGGCGCACCTGCTCAGCCCGGAGCTGGGCCGCCAGACCCCGTCGGGCTATGTCGTGGTCGCGGGACTGGAGGCGGGTGAAGTCGTGGCAACGGGCAACCTGGCCACGCTTTCCGAGGGCACGGCGGTTCGCATCGAGGGCGGACCATGAGCTTTGTACGCATCCGCGAGCTTCGAAAGACCTACGACACCGGCGAAAGTCGTGTGACGCCGCTGGACGGCATTGACCTGGACATCGCAGCCGGAGAATTCCTGTGCCTGATGGGCCCGTCCGGCTCCGGCAAGACCACGCTGCTGAACATCGTGGCCGGCATTGACCGGCAGACATCGGGCAGCGTGCGCGTCGGCGACGTGGAGCTGAGCCGCCTGAGCGACTCGCAGCTCAGCGGCTGGCGCAACCGCAACATGGGCTATGTGTTTCAACAGTTCAACCTGGTGCCGGTGCTGAACGCGCTGGAGAATGTTGAGCTGCCGCTGATGCTGCTGCCGCTTTCGGCAAAGCGCCGCCGCCGTCAAGCCGAGATCGCGCTGGGGGCGGTCGGGCTGTCGGACCGGCTGAAGCACTACCCGCGCCAGCTTTCGGGCGGCCAGCAGCAGCGCGTGGCAATCGCGCGCGCGATTGTGACCGACCCCGCGATCATTGCCGCCGACGAGCCCACCGGCAACCTTGACGCACAGTCCGGCGAAGAAGTGTTGCGGCTGCTGTCTGAGCTGAACCGGAGATTCAAGAAAACCGTCATCATGGTCACGCACGACCCCCGGGCCGCAGCCACGGCCCAGCGCATCCTGCACCTGGACAAGGGTGTCCTGCACGAAAGCGGCACCCTGCACGAAGAAGTGGAGGCCGGCACATGAAGTACGTCCGCATTGCCGTACGCAACATGAAGAGCAACCGCGTGCGCACACTGCTTACGCTGTTGGGTGTGGCGGTGGCGGTGTTCGTGTTTGCCTTCTTTGAAAGCACGCGCCACACCATGCGCAACGTGGTCTCGGAGGCCGCCAAGGATAACAACCTGGTGGTCATGAAAGAGAACACGTGGTGACCGACGCAAAGTGAACTGCCGGCGAGTTACGCCGCCACAATAGCCGAGTTGCCGCAGGTCGATGACGTGATGCCCGTGTACATCTCAACGACCTCGTGCTGAAACTTTGAACCGGACACGGTCATTGTCCACGGCGTGGACAAGCAGAAGTTCCAGAAGTTCCGCACTTACAACCTGAGCTCAGGCAGCATGGAAGAATTCATGGCCGCCCGCGATGGCGCCCTGGTCGGCGCCAGCGTCGCCGCACGCAAGGGCTGGACGCCCGGCCGCACCATCGACCTGCGCTCGCAACTGGGCCTGCTGATGGAAGTGAAGGGCGTGTTTGCCTCGGGCAACGAAGAACAGGACAACACCATCCTTGCCGACCTTGAGTTCGTGCAGGACCAGTACGACGCCCGCGGCAAAGCCAACCAGTTGCTGGTCAAGGTTTCACCCGGCGGCAACGCCGACCAGCTTGCCGGCCAGATCGACGCCTTGGCCCTGCCCACCCGCACCAGCACGCAGCCGGAAAAGGCTTTCCTGCAGGCCATGCTTGAGGACCTGTCCGACCTGGTGTTGCTTGCCACGCTTGTCGTCGCGGTCACACTGGTTGTTGTTTTCATCGGCGTGGCCAACACCATGGCGATGGCGGTTCGCGACCGCGTAAAGCAGATCGGCGTGTTGCGCACGCTGGGCTTCAACCGGTTGCGCATCATGCTGCTGATCTTCCTTGAGTCCGCGCTGCTGTGCGCGGCGGGCGGCGTGCTGGGCAGCGCCGCGGCATGGGTGGCGCTGAACGTGCAGCAGGTCTCGGTGCAGTCGCGCACGCTGAACCTCGTGATCTCAATGCCGTGGCAGGTGGCCGCCGCGGGCGTGTCGGTTGCCGTGCTGGTCGGAATAGCGGGCGCGGTGCTGCCCGCCTGGCGCGCATCGCGCATGAACATTGTGCAGTCACTGGGGAGCGTCGGCTGATGCGCCTGCCGCTGCGCTACTCGGTCCGCAACCTGATGCGCCGCAAGGTGCGCACGCTGCTGACCGTGCTGGCGATCGGGCTGGCGGTGGGCATCAGCGTCGGGCTGTTCGCGTTCGCGCGCGGGGTGCTGGCCGCGGCGCGCGATTCGGGCTCAGACCAGAACGTGCTGATCATTGACCGCAAAGCCGCCAGCGCCTCGTTTTCGAGCATCCGGCTGGCTGACTACAACCTGCTGAAAAGCCTGCCGCAAGTGGCGCGCGACAAAGACGGCGAGGCCATGCTGTCGCCGGAAGTGATCCACCAGTGCCGCGTGCAGGTGGGCGAACAGCTCAATGGCGCGGGCACCGTGCGCGGGGTTACGTCGCAGGTGTTTGCCGTAAACCCCCGCCTGCGGCTGATTGAGGGCAACCCGCCCTCCAGCGGGCGACAGGTTGCCGTGGGCGAGCTGGCGGCAGCGGCCCTGCGCGTGCCGCCGGAGGTGATGGCCGTAGGCCGCCAAATCCAGTTTGAGGGCGAGACATGGGAGATTGTGGGGCGCTTCTCGACGGGCGGCTCCGCCATGGACGGCGAGATTCTGGCAAGCGTCAGCGAGTTGATGGCAGTGCTGAACCGCGACACCTACTCGTGCGTCGTCGCCACCGCGGCCAGCCGCGCCGACGTGGCCCCGCTGCTCAAGGCCTTGAACAGCCGCAACGACATCCAGTTCAAGGCGGTTGTCGAGACCGAGTACTACCGCGCGCTGGCTGAGGGCTACCAGCGTATCATCGCGCTGGTGCTGCTGGTTTCGGTGATGGCCACCGCGGGCGGGCTGGTAAGCGGTTTGAACACCATGTACGCGTCGGTGATGGGGCGGCTGCGCGAGATCGGCACCTTGAAAGTCATGGGCTTCAGCAACGGGACGATTCTGCGCTCGTTCATGGTCGAGTCGATGGTGCTGGCGCTGCTGGGCGCGGCGCTGGGTTGCGCGCTGGCGCTGCCGGTGGACGGCATGGGCGCGCGCTTTACTTCATCGGCGTTGCGCGTGTCCCTGGACGTGTGGGCGATTGCGGGCGGCGTCTCCGTCGCCCTGCTGATCGGCATTGCCGGAGCGCTGGCGGCGGCCACCGGCGGGTTGCGCATGTCCATCATCGGCGCTCTCAACGCCAACTGACCCGAACTTGTACCCGCTGACGAAAGTTCGGAATCCGTAGTAAACTCCGTGTGTTAGATGAACGGAGGCTGTCATGGCGATGACTGTGGGTGAGCTGGCAAAACGCGCCGGCATCAACCTTGAAACCGTGCGCTTTTATGAAAAGCAGAAGCTGCTGCCTGAGCCTGAGCGCACGGGCGGCGGGCACCGCCTTTACACCGACGCCGACGTTGAACGCCTGCGCTTCATCCAGTCAGCAAAGGCGGTCGGCTTTACGTTGAAAGAGATTCGCGTGCTCGCCCGCCTGCGTGAAGAAGACGCGGGCGCGTCCTGCGAAGACGCCATGGAGCTCGCGCGCCGCAAGCTGGCGGAGATCGAGGACAAGCTCAAGCAGATGCAGTCGATCCGGCGCATGCTTGCCGGTTTTATCGCCGCCTGCCCCGAGAAAGACCTCGGCCACTGCCAGGTCATGCAGGGCCTTGAGAAAGTTGCCGCAAAGGACACTTGAACCTGTACCCGTCTCCGGGCCTACTGTGCCGCTGGAGGCACTGTGAACCTGCTGCTGCGCTGACTGTTAATCCTGCTGCCGGCCGTGATGCCGCTTTCTCTGCACGCGCACAACACGCTCTTCGGCGACGCGCCCCGCACCATCTGGCGCGGCGGCCTCGAAGTTGAAGCCGACATGCACTGGGAAATGTTCGGCCGTTTCATGGAGCACGACAGCACCCTGCGCAATCCCGACAACGTGCGCGTGAACGTGTGGACATTCACCGTCGGCTTGACCTACGGCATCACACGCGACTTTTCTGTGCGCGCAATGGTGCCGGTCAGTTATGCCGTGCGCACCAGCAAGGTGCGCGACATGAACGACAACTACTTCGGCATGCGCGACATCGGCCTTGCCTTCAAGTACCGCCTGTACAACGAGCCCCAGCCGGGCGGCAGCTTTCAAGGCGGCGTGTTTGTTGAGTTCATGCTGCCGACCGCCCAGGCCCGCGGCCCGATCGGCCTGCTGAGCAAGAACATCTCGTTCGGCGACGAGACGGTTGACTTTCGGGCCGGGGCGACGTGGTCCTACAGCACCACGCGCCACTACTTCTGGTTTGACGTCTCCGCGCGCACCAGCACATTGAACGAAGGCCGGATTATGGGCCCCAGCGCCAACATCCACCCGGCCTATGCCGTGCGCGTCTTTGAGCTTACCGATTACCGCGACTTCGACATGATCCTGCTGTTCGAAACGGACGTCGAGTACGCCTACCGCATGTGGATGGACTACAAGCAGGTGCGGCCTTCCGGCCACTTCAAGGTGCATGTCAGCTTCGGGATCCAAATGAACATCACCAATCGCGTGGAGATGAAGCTGGGTTACGAATACCCGATTTACCAGTACTATTACATGCGGACCTTCGTCCATGAGGGCGAGGGCAAAATCAGCTTCAACTACCTGTTCTGATGAGATACGCCGCGCATATCCTTGTCTTCGCTGCCCTGCTGCTGGCTGGGTGCAAGGGTCAATTCTGGGTATGGCAGCAGTCGCCCGAACTGATCTTTGCCGAGGAAGAGGCCGAACACGAGCAGCCGAAGCCCGAGCCGGAGCCTGATCAGCCGCCGCAAGCGCCAAAGGAAATCATCTTTGTGCTGGGCATCGACGGCATGGACTGAGGGCAGTGAGCGACGGGCGTCATGGACGCCTTCCTGGCCCGGTCGGGCATCAAGGACGCAAAGACAAACATCGTGAAAGCGGAAGTGTACCTGCTGGCAGACCCGGACACAAAGCTGACCGCGCAGGACGTGAAGACCCTGATGGAAGACGAATTCGGTTACGGCTTCCGCTCGTTTGCCATTGTCCGTGATGGCAAGTGGCAGGACTACGGCGACGCCCGGCGTTAGACCGGGGGTTGCGGGTGAGGGCCGCGCCTTCCACACTGCGCCCGGAGAACACCATGAACAAACTTCTCGCGGCATTGGCGCTGGTACCGGCCTTGGCGGCGTGCGGTGAAGCCACCGCTGACTTCGAGCAGCCTGCGGCACCTGCAAGAGTCGAGACATCTGTGAAGCAACCCAAAGCCGACGCACCGGCGGCTGGAGGCAAGATGTACGAGATGGTAATCGAAGGCATGCACTGCCAGAACTGCGTGGCCTCAGTCAAGCGTACGCTTGAGGCGCAACCCGGCGTGGACAAGGCCGAAGTGCACCTTGAGCGCAACCTGGCGATCATCACCATGAAGCCCGGCGCCGCGCTGGACGAAAAGGCCGCGCTGGCCGCCGTGAACAAGGACTTTACTGCCAAGTCCTGCACGCCGGTCGCATTGCAGTAGATCAATCAGGTTTGAAGCCCTTGAACGCCTCGACCACGCCGGGCTCGTTCATGTTGCTTACGTCGTAGCGCAACGGCGTGATACTGATGTAGCCGTCCCGCACAGCCACGGTGTCCAGCTCAGGGTCGGTGTGTTTTTCGCGTTCGGCCTTCACTTCGTCCCACACCGGCCAGAAATAGCGGCGACCGTCAGGGCTCACGCGCTCTTCAAAGTTGTCGCCCTTGACCACCGGGTTCTGGCGGGTCAGGCGCACGCCCTTGATCTGCTCAGGCTCAAGCGGCGGCAAATTGATGTTGTACAGCCAGTCGGGGCGCGAATGCTTTGCCTTCAGCAGGCGCCGCACCAGGCCGGCGACCAGCTGGTCAAGCGCGCCCCACTCAATGGCGCCGCCCCACTTGCAATAGCTGACGGCAATGCTGGGCACACCAAAGCTGTGGGCCTCGGCGGCGGCGCCGACGGTGCCCGAAAAGAAAATGTTCCAGCCCAGGTTGCCGCCGTGGTTGATGCCCGA
Organism: Planctomycetota bacterium; assembly: GCA_019636195.1. Classification (GTDB taxonomy): domain Bacteria; phylum Planctomycetota; class UBA8742; order UBA2392; family UBA2392; genus JADJRK01. The sequence continues at coordinate 144,503 of JAHBYA010000009.1, forward strand.
CAGGCAGAGGTCCGGTAAACCGCCCATCAGCTTGATGCAGGCCAGTCGCACGCAATCGCAGGGAGTGCCCTCAACGGCAACGCGGCGTGCTTCGCCGTGCGTGTGCGGCAACTCGCGCGCGAACACCGGCGAATGAATGGTGATGGCATGGGCCTGCGCGCTGTGCTGGCGCTCGGGCGCAACCACGAACACCTCGCCGCCCACGCGCTGCGCAGCCTGCGTGAGCATGGCAATGCCCTGCGCATCAATGCCGTCGTCGTTGGTTACCAGTATGCGCATGGGGCCTTCCGGGTCAGCAGTATGTTTCCCGGGCCGGTTTCGGCAACCTAGTCGCGGGCGCGGCTCACTTCAGCCCCTTCAGCACGGCGGGCAGCTTCTCGGCCAGGCCTGCCGCATCGGCGCACAGCGCCTTCAGCGCCGCCGCGTCGCCGCTGATCGCCTTGCGCAACAGGTCGCGGCCGGCATCCTGCCCGGCAAAGACATGCACGGTGGCCCATGCCGAAACATAGTTCAGGCGCACTTCGCCGGCCTGATAGAACTCGGCCGGTACCGCTGACCACGCGCGCTTCAGGGCGTCAGCGTTCAGGGCCCCGGATTGTTGCGTCGCAAAGTCTTCAAACTCGGCGGGCAGCGCGTCGTGCTCCAGCCGGCCGTCACTCGGGCGCCCGGCGGACAGATACACCGCCATGCCCTCATCCAGCCAGCGGGGCAGCGCGCGCCCGGTTGCGTGGACGCACAGGTGCCACAACTCGTGCACCAGCGTGCGCGCGAGTTCGTCTTCGCCGAAGGCGCGGCAGGCCATGATCGTGGCCTCGCCGCCCATCCCGCGCGGGATAAACATGCCGGCCACGTTGTCGAGGTTGTCACCCGCAACCAGCAACGCGGACGAAAGGTATTCCACCGGCCCGGCAAAAATGGCTACGCGTCCGGGCAGCTTCTCAGGCAGGCGCGGCAGCCAGTCACGCATCACGGACAAGTAGGGCGCCACACGGGCCATGACCTGGCGCAGCACATGGTCCGGCAGGTCGGAGACCAGGGCCAGCCCGAACGGGCCCGGCACGGACGACGGCGCCAGGGTCTTCGGGCTGACCAGCATGTTCGCCGAATCGGCGAACACAGCCAGTTGCTCGTGGCCCGGCTCTTTCTCGGCGGCTTTGGCCAGAAGCGCGGCAGCCTCTGACAATCGGCCGGTGTCCGCCAGCAGCCTGGCCTCTATCAGTGCGGCATCGGGCTCAAGCGCCTGTGGCAGGTCTTTGCGGGCGCGGTCCAGCGCTGCCCTTGCGTCATCGGTGCGGCCGTTGCGGCGCATCGCTTCGGCCAATGCCAACGAAGTGATCGGGGCAGCTTCGAGCTTTTCCGCGCGCTCCAGCAGTGCAAGCCCGATTTTCGGCTTGCCGGCCAGCAGGGCAGCCACCCCGCCATCATGGGCCGCCAAAGCATTGCCAGCCAGTTCGTCGGCCAAGGCAATGAGGGCGGCGTTGTCCGCGGCGGCGCGCGTCTGCCGCTGGGCTTCGGTGTAGGCTGCCCAATGCTTTGCCCTGGACGGATGCTCCTGTCCGCGAATCCCGCCCATCAGGCCGGCGGTTGCGAATTCGCGCAAGCGGGTCAGCGCCCTGCGCGCCTGCACGCGCGAGTGCGCATCCTGCTGCCACACCGGCGCCAGCAGCGCGTCGATGGCCAGCGTGTGCATGCGCGCGCGCTGGTCGGTAACCGCCAGCGCGAATGTCGCCCCTTGCGGCAGTTTGGCCTCGGCAAAGGCGCTGGCTGTGCCCAACGTCAGGGTCAAGCCGTCGGACTTCAGCGCAAGCTTCAGCACGGCGGGCAGCGCCGGCTCAGCGCGTGCGGTGGCGCCGGGTACGGTTGTGAAGCGATCGCGCGTCTTGACCCGGATGGCCAGGCTCAGCCCGTTGTCGTCGCGGGCGACTTCGGCCAGGTATTCGGCGCCGCCTTCCAGGCTGCGCAAGTGCCATGCGACACGAGAGCGCAAGTCAAGCTCGGCAAGCGTAACTTCGGCGGTGGCGGACGTCGCGCCGATGTCGATGACCAGCTCAACGGTTCCGTGTTCTTTGCCCGGCGTAACGGTCAGGCCCGCGTCCGCGTAGCCGACGGCGCCCAGCGCGCTGCCGTTGCCGGACCCCGCCACGTCAATGAATCCGGGTAGTGGCCGGTTGCGCAGGGCCAGCGAGAGCTTGCCCTGCTCCGCGGCGCCGGACCACGCGTCATCGAAGATGTCGGATGGGTGAAAGGCCTGCGCGCAAAGCGCTGTGCCGGCAAGGGCGAGCATGAGAAAAAGGCGGATCAAATACGTCGCCTCCGCGTCACTGCCGGCCCGCGGACCAGTGTAGCACTTGGGGGTGCTGCCGTCAGACCCTGCGCTCAGGAAACACGCCGTACTCTTCACCGCCGCCTTCTTCTTCGTACTTGGTGCGGCAGTGGATGCAGATGCGTGTGTAGGGCATGGCGTGCAGGCGCTCAATGCTGATGTCGATGCCGCAGGCCTCGCACTCGCCGAACGTGCCCAGGTCAATTTTCTCCAGGGCGCGGCCGATTTCCTTGAGTTCTTCCGTCTCGTTCTCGATCATCGAGAGGTTGAACTCCTGCTCGTACTGCTCAAAGCTGCTGTCAGCCAGGTGGTTCGTGCTTACATGCTGGGTCTCGTCGGAAAACGCCTCAGCCTCAAGGTCCTTTACGTCGCCCATCAACTGGGCGCGGCGCGCAATCAGCTTCTCGCGCAGCTCTTCAACTTCTTTGCGCGTGGGCTTGCGGTGGTGCAGCGTGATCGGGGTGCTGCCCTTGGACTTTTCGGTCGCATTAACCTGCCGCAGAATCTCGCGCCCGTCCGACGTGTAGCCCGGGCCGCTGCGCTTGAGGCGAATCAGCACGCCCTTGTTGGGGATGCGCGTGGCTGTGCGTTCAATCGTGACTTTCTTGCCTGAGCCCTTGCCCATGGCAAGGCTCTTCTTGCTGGTGGTGGCCGCGGGGGTCGCCGGTTTGCCTGTCATGTCGCTCTTCTTCTCCGCCTTGGCGGGTTTGGTTGACTTTGCGGGTGCCTTGGACGCCTTCGCCGGCTTCCTGGCGGGCGCTTTCTTGGTCGCCTTTTTCGCGGGCTTGGCGGCCTTCTTTGCGGGCTTGCTTGCGGTCTTCGTTGCCGGCTTCTTTGAGGCTTTCTTGGCCATTGGCCTCTCGCTTTCGTTCGCAGTTACGCCAACTGAAAAAGGACGCGAAATGATAGGCGGCAGGCCGCGCGTGTCAAGCAAAGCGCCCCTGATTCAGCGCCCTTTCAAGCGCATCCAGCACCGGCAGGTTCGGTTCAAGAAAACGCAACTTGCGCACTTCGGGCGCGGTCAGCCACCTGTGCTCCAGCGCTTCCGGCTTGGGCGTGCTGCCGGCCGCCGCAAAGCCGGTGAAGAACACCAGGCGCACAACCCGGCCCGGGTACTCTGCGGTACTTCGCATGAACTCAGTCAGCTCGCCCGCCTCAAGGCCCATTTCTTCGCGCAGTTCGCGGCGGGCGCAGTCTTCGAGGCTTTCGCCGGGCTCCACCTTGCCGCCCGGCCACTCCCACCAACCGGCGTAGTAGCTGCCCTCCGGTCGTTTGTTGACCAGCATGCGCGGCCCGTCCAGCAGGATCACCACGGCGACTTCGACCGTATCAGTCATCCAGCAGCCCGCCGTCCCGGCCAAATCGATGCAGGTTGGCGCGCACCAGCGCAGGGTCAGGGCTGACCGGGTCGCCGCCAAGGCCGCGGGCTATGGCAGCTTCTTGCGCCAGCACTGTTGCCAGCGAGCGATCGGGCAGGCCTTCGTCCACGTCCCAGTTGCGGCGGTACAGCCGCGGGGCGCTTTGGGCGCCGTCCCTTTCCACGCTGGTGTCAGTCGGGAAGTAGATCGGGCGCTCGCCAAGGCTGCTGCGCGGCATCCACCCGCCCAACTTGCGGCCGTCGATGGTTACCTGCACGGCAACCCACGGCTTGTTCAGGGTCCAGTCGCTGCGGCTGGCCAGCACCCGCTGGTTGGTTGCGAGTGTCACGCGCGCCGGGGCAAAACTATCCGGTTCATCCAGCAGCACACAATCGGGGTGCGACTCATGCACCATGACGTAGCGCCAGCAGGACTCTTCAGCGCCTTCGCCGGACGCGACAAAGATCGGTGCGGGGTCATGGGCGCGCTGGCTTGCACAGCCGGCCAAAGCGGCCAAGGCGACAGCAAACATCAGTCGGTGCATGGGATATCCGGCCAATGGCGTGAGCGTGGGGAGTGTACCCCATGCACGCCTGAACGCAAAGCCGCAGGGCGCCTTTCGGCGCCCCCTGGGTTACTTGAAGGTCTCGGTGAAGCGCTTGTTGCGAGCCTGCACAGCCTCGCCGGACATGGTCTTGGGGTTGGGCTTGAGCTTTTCCTTGGCGATCAGGTCATTCACGTACTTGATGCGCTTGGAAATCGGCGGGTGGTGGTGCAGGTAGTCTTCTTCTTTGACTTCGTGGGCCTTTTCGTAGGCCTCCACGCGGGTCAGCATGCCCACCATGGCTTCCGGAGCGTAGCCGGCGGCCGCCAGAGCGTAGGTACCCCAGGCATCGGCTTCATATTCCTGTTCAGGGTTGTAGCCCTTGAAGGCTTCTTCGGCGATGCTGGTGACCATGCGGCCGAAGTTTGCGCCCAGGCCGCTGCCCTTGAACCAGCCGCCCAGCGTACCGGTCACAATCTTGCCCTTGTGCGCCTTGCGGTAGTTCTCCATGCCGTGATCGAGCACGATGTGCGCAAGCTCGTGGGCGACGATGGCTGCAAGTTCGTCCTCGTTCGAACACATGTTGACGGCGCCGCGCGAAATCCAGAGAAAGCCGCCGGGCGTGGCAAACGCAGTTACTTCATCGGTTTCAAGCAGGCCGACCTGGAAGCCCTTGAACAGCGACAGGTTGTACACGTTCTCCTGCGCGGTGCTGCTGCGGGTGTTGCGGTCCTTTTCAACCGAAATGTGTTCGTTCAGGCGACGGGCGCTGCGCGGCACACCCTTGGACGTCGCTTCAATGTAGCCCGCCATTTCATTGACGTAGGTGATCTGACGTTCGCGCTGTTTATCCTTGGCCTCGACCGGCGCGAACTTGTCGACGATCACCGCCGAAACCCCGCGCCCGATGTAGTACTGCTCGCTGGGGTCATAGCTGTCCGCAACCTTCATTTCCTCAAGCGCGTTGACGCCCTCCGTCAGCGTTTGCAGCAGGCTGCAACCCACCAACCCCACGGCCATACACAATGTCAGCGCGATCAAACCGTTGTTTTTTGCAAAGTTCTTCATGGTCGCCCCTAGCGCAGTTGCCCTTCCTTGCCGAACGACTTGTAGTGCTGTTGCTGCTTGGCCGGGTCAGGCTCTTTCGCGTCGCCGCCCATCAGGCGATTGCGCGTCGCTTCAAAATCGTCCACGCGCTTGAGCGCCTTGTCCATCTGGCCGCTGCCCTGACGCATGTCTTTCTCGATCTCAGCATTCAGGCCCTTGCCTGCCTGCGCGCTGTGCTGGGCACCGCCCGATTCGGTGACGCGCGGCTGAGACTCCAGCGGCTGCTTGCGCAACACAAGCTGCTTGACCCAGCCTTCGACCTTCTTGCCGTCGATGGTTGCGCGAATCTTGATGTACTCGCCGTTTGGTTTGCCGACCGTTTCGACTTCCTGGTTGGCCATCAGCTTGCCCACGGGCTCGCCCATGAACAAATCGGGTTCACTCAGCACGACCGAGTCAGGGCTGGACTTGTCCACGCCCACGTACATCTTGTCGCCCCGCGAAATGCCCGCTGCCAGCACCAGCACAGCCGCCGCCAGCACCAGCGCCAGCAGCCTGCGCCACGGGAAACGTTTCAACCGTTCCATATCCGCCCTTGTGAAGGTCCAAGCGCCCGGAGAATATAGAAATCACACGCCGAGGGGAAGTTGCAAGGCAGTGCACTGCCTCAGACTGCCAGCCGTCCGCGAAACCCACGTGCGGCGTAGTATGACTGCGCGCCATTGTGATAGACAAAGACATGGCCGTAGCGCCGGTCGCAGAACAACGCGCCGTCAAGCTCGCGGATGTCGGGCGGCGTCTGAATCCAGCTTGAGGTCTTGGTGTCGAACTCGCCCAGCTGTTGCAGCTCGCGGTACTGCGCTTCATTGAGCATTTCAATGCCCATGGCCTGCGCCATTTGCATGGCGCTGTTTTTCGGCTTGTTTTCCTTGCGCGAGTCCAGCGCATCGCGGTCGTAGCAGACGCTGACGCGGCCCTTGGGTGTTTGGACCGAGCAATCAACAAAGATGTACTCGCCAGTCTTGTTGTCCAGGCCGACAACATCCGGCTCGCCCCCGGTCTTCTCCATTTCGTGGAGTGACCACAGCGCCGCGGGTCTGGCCTCAAGCCGGGCGCGCACGTCGGCCCACACCAGCCCCTTGTGCCGCTGCGGGTTGTCGCCAAAGCGCGCCTGCAGCAGCGCCAGCAACGCGTCACGTTGCTTGGCTGAAAGTTCTTTCTTTGGCTTGGCGCTTGGCATGGATGCTAGAAAGGCAGGATGACGTTGCTCTTGGCCCTGATCTCGTACTTGATGGTCAGGGTCTGCTGGCCGCGCGGCTGCAACTCCACCCGCTGCTTCAGGTAGCCGTCTTTGGCGTCCTGCTGCCAGCCCTTTACCTCAACGGGCTTGATCTCAAGGCCCTCGATTTCACTGACTGGCAGGCGCTCGGTGACGTCGATGGCTTTAATGTCCGACGACAGGTTGCTCAGGCGCAGTGTGACTTCGCGGGTGATGGTCTGGCTGCCCGTCAGCTTGGCGGTTTCGCGCTGCTCGGTGACCGCGCGGCGGCAGCGCACGCCGTCTTCGGGGCCGAAGCCGATGTCAAACTGCTCGCCGACGGCCACAAACTCCGCCCGCGTACGCCCCACCAGCGACGCGCCGCGCATGACCGCCAGCGGCCCCGCCAGCAGCGGTGACTCGCCCTGCCAGTTGGCTGTGGCCTTGAGAAATGCCGCCTGTGAACGCTCGGGGTACAGTGCGCGCTCAAGGCTGCATTTCAGGCTGCGGCGGCTGATCTCGACGCGCACGGGCTTTCCGTCGCCGGCCAGCGTGAACCTGCCTTTGGGCGCGAACTCGACGGGCTTGCCGCCGTCATCGACGCCGGGCATGTCAGGCTCGGCGCGCTGTTCAAGCTTGCTGACCACCTGCTCGCGCACTTCAACGCGGATTTCCTTGCGTTCTTCGGCGGTCTTCTTGCGCAGGCTCAGCTCGTCGTCTTCAATATTGGGCGCGTCAGCCACCGCGGCGGGCCGTGCGGTCGAGAAACGCACTTCAACGTCGCGCCACTCTTCGCCGGTGTTGTGCCAGATTACGCCGAAACTGGTCCACTCCATGGACGGGTCTTTGCCCTGCGTCAGCCGGGCGCTGTGTTCAGGTCGCCACAAGGCGCATGGCGTGCGGTAGGTCAGCTCAAGTTCGCAATCGCCGGCGCTGCGGGCGTTGACTTGCACTTCAATCAGGCACTCGTCGTGCTGGTCAACGTAGTCGGCAAGGCCGGCGCGAGCCGCAAGCTCGCTGATCTCCCGGTTGAGGTCTTCAACTTTTTCGCGCAGCCGCTGCACTTCGTCGGCGCCTTCGTCCCAGCGCTTGAGCATCGCCTCGCTGGCCGCGCGCCAGTGCTGGATGGCTTCGTCGCCCGCAAGGTTCTGCTGCACGGCCAGCGTCAGCGCCCAACGCTGGAAAAGTTTTTCCGCCACGTTCACCAGCTCGTTGTGTCGCTGTTGCAGCAACTGGTTGCTTTGCACTTCCAGACGCAGGGCGTTGACCCGCTCGTGCAGCTTTACGGCCTCGGTGTACTCAAGCTTAGGCACCAGCCGCCGGTTGCGCGTCACGCGCGCGGCCAGCACCTCGGCGCCTTGGGCTTTGGCTTGCACGCTGCGGTCGTCGGTAAACATGCTCGCACCGGACACGCGCACCCACTGCGTGCCCTCGGACAGGGTGGCTGTGGCTGTGCGCACAACCTCGGCCCGGTCTTCAAAGAAGCGCACGAGCTTGGGCGTACTCTTGATCGCGTCGCCTTCAGGCACGGCGGTTGCCTCCCTCGACTTCATAGTCCTTGTCGAAGACCAGCGTGTACTTTAGTTGCAGTTCCTGCTTGCCGCCGGGCGGCAACTTGATCAGCCAGCGCACGCCGCCCTTGACCGGAAAGCCGCGCTCTTCCTGCTTGTAGGGCTCGGCCTTGGGGCTGCTGGAAACGGCGTCCACGGTGACTTCTTTGCCCGTGACGGGCACGCGCTCGATCAGCTCAAGCTCGACTTCGGCGGCGAGGCTTGACGCGGCCTCTATGCTCAAGTGGTGCAGCACAGCCGACTTGCCGCCGATCAAGCCCTTGGTTTCTTCGGTGGCGCGCATGTTGCGCACGACGCTTACGCGCTGTTCTTCGCCCAAGCCGAATCGCACGGTCCCGCCTCGATCCACGGCGCCGACGTGGGCCGTGATCAGCAAGGCTCCGTCCATGAACACGTCAACGGGGCCCGGCAGCAGCGGCGCTTCCAGCGGGTTTTCAAGCTCAACCTCGCGAAAGACGCGCTCGTCGGCCAGGGGCACGCAGCGCATGCGCATGCGCGACTTCGCGGGCTTGCTCAGCAGCCGAATGCGGTGCGCCACGCCGTCGCACGGAATCTCGACTGCGGTGGTTGCTTCAAACTGGTGATCGAACATGCCGCGCGCGTAGCGCGGGTCGCTGGCGCCGCCGGGGCCGCTCATGCCCTCAATCAGGTGGCCCGCTTGCTCGTACCCCGGTGCAGTGCGCGCGTGGCCGCGAATCAGGCGGCCGCGACGGTGATGGATGCCGGGAGCCAGCGCCAGCATATCAAAGTCCAGCCACTCTTCGGCATCGGGGGCGTCAGCGAACTCGGGCGCTTCGGCCTGGTCCATTTCCATGTCGGCGTAATCGCCGCCGCCACCCGCGCCTTCGTCGGCGAGAATTCGCTGCCTGGACATGGCCTTGGCAACGCCCGAGCGTTCTTTGGCCTTTTCCTCGTCGCGGCGACTTTCCGACTTCTTGGCGGCGCGGGGCATTGGCGCCGATTGCCTGACCGGCGCGGCACCGCCATAGGGTGCGCTGGCGGGTGGCGCGGACGGCGCCATGTCCGCCGATGAAAGCATGCTGGCCTCGGCCATGGTCTTGTAGTCCATTGCTTCGGCGGGCGCCGCGTATGAGGCTTGCTCTTCGTCCTCGTCGTCGGCAGGGGCGGCGTAGGCCACGGGCTCAGGTACCGACGGGGGCGCTTCAAAGGTGTCGTAGCCGGCAAACAGCGCATCCAGCCCTTCCGGCGGCGCGCGAAAGCCGGTGCGGCGCGGCGGCTGTCTGCGGCCATAGCGCAGGCTGGCAAGTTGCGGCAGCGTAATGTCGGTCAGCATGTCGGCGGTGCACAGCGACAGTTTTGCGCCGCGCCAGTCTTCGCCGCTGGCTTGCGCGACAAAGGCTTCCAGCGAAAAGTCGGCGCGAGTGCCGCCGTTTTCAAGCCTTGCGGCATAGGCCGGCCACCAGCGCGCGGCGCGCACGGTGTAGCTGACTTCAAGATTGCGCAAATGCTCGCCGCCCGGCGCCAGTGTCACCTGGGCGCTGCGGCTGTAACCCGCAGGACCAGAGCGCGTCTTTTCAGGGTTGCGCGCGATGTGCAACTGCTGGTTCAGGTCGCGCAGCTTTGCCTGCAAGTCGTGGATGCGCTTGTCCTGCTCGCACAACAGCTCATGGCGCAGCGCGCTTACTGCCAGCGCATCGCCCACGCGCTTTTCGATACCCGGGCCAAGGCCGGGGCTTTTATCGGCGGGGCCTGCAACCGGCACTTTAAGGTCGGCATCGATACTCATGGCCGCCAGCAGGTCGCGGCGGCGCTGGGCGCGCTGCACCTGCTCGTTCAGGCGCGCGACGTCGCGCAGCAGGCTGCGCAATAGCACCTCGTCGGGCGCCGGCGCCGCGGCTTCGCCCGGCGCGACCAGGGGCGCGCGCAGGCCGGTCACCGTGCGCTCGCCGTCCACGCTGGTGCGAAAACTGGCTGCGTCGGAAAGGGCTGTGATACCGCCGACGTCAAGCGTTACGCCCTCCGGCGGCACGGAAACCGGCAGTTCAACCTGCCGCGTGACAACGGCGCCGCGCGCGTACACAACCACGCGCGTGATGCGGCTTTCACAATGAATTGTCTCCGGCATGGGCCGCCCAGTATGCGGCGCGCACAATAATCGGCAAGCCTTTCTGTACCCGCGCCCTGCTGCTTGAATGTCTGAGTGGCTGACTGCCGCATACTCGCCCGTGAAGGAGAGGCCCCGGAACTTGCCGGGCGTTGGCTTTTTGTTTCACCCCACGACGACGACGCGTTGATCGGCGCCGGGTGCTGGCTGCAGGCACTGGGCCGGAACGCCCACGTCTTGATCGTAACCGATGGCAGCCTGGGCTTTGCACAGCCCGGCGCTGCAGCCGGGATAGCAGCCCGCCGCCGCGCCGAAGCCGCTGCCGCCTACGCCGAACTGGGGCTTCCTGCCGAAAACCTGCACCGCCTTGAATACCCAGACGGCTCTTTGTCCAGGCACACCGGCAGTGTGACGGTGCAAGGCAAATTGGCTGGCCTGGACTGCGACCTGACGCGGCTGTACCGCACTTTGCGGCCGTCGCGGGTCATCACCACGGATGCTGCCGACTGGCACCCCGACCACCGCGCGACCTTTGAAAGCGCGCGCATGGCGCTGTTCCATGCCTGTGCCGAGATCTGGCTTGAACTGGGCCAGCCGCTGGCGCAGATGCCTTCGCTGCACAGTTTCGCGGTTTATGCGCCACCGAACGGGCCGCCCGCGTGGTGTCTTGAGGCGGGACCGGCGTTTGCAGCACGCAAGGCGGCGGCTCTGGAAAGGTTCACGTCGCAACAGGGGATCATCGCGCATGTGGCGGAACATGGCGCCACCGAATACCTTTGGCGTGTACCGACCGCGCCGTTCGATCCCGGCGAGTACCGCGCGCTGTTTTCAAATTGAACTTTTGCGTTGCCCGCGCGCACGCGCGCCGTGACAATCCGGCCATGCTGGAACGCAGACACACGTTTATTGCCGACCTGGCTGAGGGCCCTGTACAGGCCATCTACCTGGTGCAGGAGGCGCGGCGCCTGACCACCCGCAACGGCAAACCGTATCTGGCCCTGACACTGCGCGACAACACCGGCACCATCGGCGCCAAACGCTGGGACGTCACCGACGAAGAAGCCGCGGCAGTCAAGCAGGGCAGCTACCTTGACATCACCGGCACTGTCGAAGTTTACCGCGACCAGCCGCAGATCATCATTACCGCACTGCAAGAAGCCGCGCCCGAAGACGTGCTGCCCGCGGCCTTTGAGCGCGACCCCGGCTTTGACCCTGCCGACCTGCTGGCACAGGTGAAAGACATGCTGCTGGGGCTGGAAGACGCCGACTTGCGCCGCGTGGCGCAGGCGTACCTTGACGACGAAGCATTCATGGCGCGCTTTGAAGTCGGGCCGGCGGCGCAAAACATGCACCACCCGTACCGCTTCGGGCTGCTGGAGCATGTGCACAGCGTGATGCGCCTTGGCGAGCGGATGTGCGACCACTACCCGTGGATCGACCGCGGCATGGTGCTGCTGGGGCTGTTTCTGCACGACAGCGGCAAGGTGGTTGAGCTGGTCGGCGAAGACGCCCCCGGCTACAGCGTTGAGGGCGAGCTGCTCGGGCACATCACCATCGGCATCAACCTGCTGGATCGCAAGTTGCAGGCCTTGGCCGACGTGCCCCACGCCAAGGGCGTGCTTTTGAAACACATCATTCTCAGCCACCACGGCCTGCAGGAATGGGGCAGCCCCAAACCGCCCATGACACCCGAGGCGCTGGTGGTCCACACGATCGAGATGCTCGACGCCAAGATGAACGCTTTTCTGCGCGAGCAGGTACAGCCGCCCGAAACCAGCGACAGCACCGGGGGCATGCGCTGGAGCAAGCTGCTCAAGCGCAAGATCATCACGCGCCCGGACGGGCAAACCGGCTAGCGTGGGAAGGCGTTGGCAATGCCGCCATCCACCGGCAGGCTCGCGCCGGTGGTAGGCGTGCGGTTGCTTGCAAAGAACACCACGGCGTTGCCGACGTGGCGGCCTGTAACCCTTGCGCGCAGCAGGTTGCGGTTGCGGTAGTGCTCTTCCAGTTGCGCAAAGTCGATGCCGTGGGCCTTGGCGCGGTCCGGCCCGACCTCAGCCCACAGGCCGCTGGCGTGGCCGCCATCACCGAACACGGCGTCAGGCGCGACAATGTTCACGCGCACGCCGTCCTTGGCCAGTTCCAGCGCGGCGACCCTGGCGAGCTGGTGCCCCGCCGCCTTGCTGGCGCTGTAGGCCGCGAACTCGGCGCCCGGTGCGGGCACGTTTTTGCTGCCGATCACGATGATGTTCCCGCCGGTGCCCTGCGCGCGAAGCACCTTCGCTGCCTGGCGCATGACGTGAAAGTAGCCCGTCGCGTTGACATCCATGACACGCTTGAAGTCCTCCGGCTCCAGCTCGTCCAGCGGCCTTGAGTGCGCCACACCCGCGTTGGGCACCACCACATCCACGCCGCCGTACAGCCGCGCGCACTCGTCGAACAGGGCCGCCACGCTGGCCTCGTCGGTCACGTCGCAGACGACGCCGCGGCGGCTGTCCTTGCCGTGGCGCTGGGCCAGTTCGTCGCAGGTTTCGGCAAGGCGCTCGGCGTTGATGTCGGCCGCGACCACCTGCGCGCCCGCCTCTATCAGGCATTCGCAAACCGCGCTGCCGATGGCGCCCGCCGCGCCGGTGACAATCGCGACCTGGCCGGCAAGCGGCTTGGGCCTGGACTTGCCGAGTTTCGCCTGCTCCAGCGGCCAGTACTCGACGTCAAACAGGTCGCCCTCCGGCAGGGCTTCATACTCGCCGCTTGCGTGCACAAGTGTCTTTACGCGAATCGTGTGCTCATAGATGTCCGCGGCGATGCGCGCGTCCTTCTTGGTCGCGCCCCAGCACAGCATGCCCACGCCCGGCATCAGCACGACGCGCGGGTAGTCGTCAAGCCGAATGCGCTGCACCCCCTTGCGCCTCACACAGTCGTCAAAGTAGGCGTTGTAAATGCGCCGGTACGCGGTTACCGCCTCCTGCAACTGCTCGGCGATGTTGTCGAAGTCGGGTTCCGCGACAATCATCGGCAAAGACTTGGTGCGAATCACGTGGTCCGGCGTAAGCGGGCCGGTCAGCGCCAGCTTCTCAAACTCGGCGGCGTTGACGAAGTCGAGTATCTCGTCGCTTGCGCGCCACTCCAGCACCATGCGCCGCCACGGCTGGTCGGGCTCGCCGGTGGCCTCCGCGAGCAAGCCCCGCAGCACGGGCGCCACCCGGGCGCACAGCGTCGCTGCCTCGGCGGGCGCGTCAAATCGCGGCGTAAGGCCGCGCTTGCGCTCGCGCTCAAGCCACTGTTCGGCCGTCGTCACCAGCGCAATGTGGCGGTCATAGCTTTGCCGCGCGCTCTCACCGAAGCTGAACAAGCCGTGCTTGAGCAGCACCAGCCCCTCGACGCGGGGATTGTTCTCAAGAACCTCGGCGCAGACCTTTGCCAGATCAAATCCCGGCATCACGTAGGGCACGACCCCGATGCGGTCGCCGTACAGCTCACGCACCACGGATTCCCCGTCCGGCCGGTTGGTCAGCGCCAGGATCGCGTCGGCGTGGCTGTGATCAATGAACTTGTGCGGCAGAAAGGCGTGCAGCAGCGTCTCGACGCTGGGGTTGGGGCCCGCTGCATCAAACATGTGCGTGCGCAGCTGGTTGACCATCTCGGTGTCGTCCAGCGCGGGAAGGTTGCGCAACCGCTTCAGGTACTCAAGGTCAAGTCCCGGAAACCCCGGGGGTTCAATGCTGTCCAGGTTCCAGCCGCTGCCTTTGACAAAGATGGCGCTTACCGCATCGCCCAGCAGGTTGCGAAACGTGCCTTTGACGCTGGTGTTCCCGCCGCCGTGCATGACCAGGGCAGGGTCGCGGCCAATCAGCCGCGATGTGTACACACGCAGCGCCACGTCTTCGCCTGCGGCCTTGAAGCGCTCAACGTACTCGCGCGCGTCTTCGTCTTTCCAAAGGCTCTTCATGCGGCCCTTTTCGGATATGCCGCGCGGCGCGGCAAGGTGTGGTTTGAATACCGGGCAATCAAGCCGTCCGCCAGACTCCGTTGCCCTGTTTCCGGTGCAGGTACGCCGGACTAGACTTGCCGCATGCTCAAAGCACTGGCTGAGGGCGTGATCGACCTGTTTCTGCCGCGGCACTGCGCGGTGTCGGGGCGACCGTTGCTCGACGACGACGCCGGCCCCGTGGCCGCCGAAGTGCTGCGCCGGGCTGAGCTGGTCGGCGCCGACTACTGTACGCGCTGCGGCGCGCCCCAGGGCGCCGGCGTGGGCGTGATTGGCGAGTGCCTGTCGTGCCGCGAGGTGCGCGACGGCTTTGGCACGCGCGAGATTGTCGCCGCGGGCCGCTACGCGGGCGTGCTTGAAGACATGTGCCTTGCCTTGAAGTTCGGGGGTGCCCGCGAAGTCGCCAGGCCCCTGTCGGCATGGCTGACGCCGCTGCTGATTGAGCGCGGCATTGCGGACAAGATCGATGCAGTCGTGCCGGTGCCGCTTTCGGCGTTGCGCACGCTTCAGCGCGGCTACAACCAGGCCGAGTTGATCGCGGGCGGGCTGGGCCTGGGCAAGCCGGTGCTGAACGCCCTGCGGCGCATGCGGCCCACAGACCGGCAGGCGATGCTCTCGCTGGCGCAAAGGCGGCGCAACGTCGAAGGCGTGTTCAAGGCGCGCAAGCCGGCAGTGATCGAGGGCAAGACCTTGCTGCTGGTGGATGACGTGATGACCAGCGGGGCCACGTTTGCCGAAGCCGCCCGCACACTCAAGCGAGCAGGCGCCAAGGCCGTGTACGGCGCCATCGCCGCCCGCGCCGCCCTGGGCGAAGACTCGTGACTGAGTCAGATGAACTGGGCCAGCAGCCATTGAGGGAGGACAAGAGCCCGGAGCGCCAGCGACGGGGCGACCAGCCAACCGCTTGCGGCAAGACGCGGGCGAGGCGCGTTTTGCGCGAAAGGGCACCTTGCAACTCGTCCCGTGGTAGCGCTCGTGGCGCCGCCGGGTGCAGCCGTCAGTCAATTCTACCGGTGCCACGGGCTTGCGCCCGCGGTTCCTGTTTGAGTCAGGGCAGTATCGGGGCCACTCAGTTGCCCTGTTTTCGATTATGCCGGTGGCGATTCGTGTTGCGCGCGGCTAGAAACCCACGCAGGAGAACGCCATGGAATCAATCAAGAAGCTGATCCGCGACATCCCCGACTTTCCCAAGCCCGGCATCATCTTCAAAGACATCACGCCGATCCTGGGCGATCCCGCCGCCATGGCCGCCATCACTGGCGCGTTTGAAAAGGCCTTTGAGGGCCTCAAGCCCACGCGAGTGGTCGGCATTGAGAGCCGCGGCTTCATCTTTGGCGCGCTGCTGGCCAGGGCCATGAACCTGCCGTTCACGCCCGTGCGCAAGCCCGGCAAGCTGCCCTACGACAAGATCAGCGTGCAATACACGCTTGAGTACGGCGAGGGCACGCTGGAAATGCACACCGATGGCGTCACGCGCGACGACCGCGTGCTGGTCATGGACGACCTGCTGGCGACAGGCGGCACCGCGGCCGCCACCTGCGAGTTGATCGAGAAAGTCGGCGCCAAGGTTGCCGGCGTCGGCTTTGTCATCGAGCTCGCATTTCTGGAAGGCCGCGCCAAGCTCAAAGGCCGCAACATCGTAAGCCTTGTGACGTTCTGAGGCGCGGCCGCTACTCGCCGACCTTGACTTCAGATTGCTCACCGCCGCGGCGCAGAATGGTCAGCGTGACTTCACCCTTCTGATCGCTCAGCAGTTTCAAAAACGCCTGCAGGTCCATCGCTTCGTCGATCGACTTCTCGCCGATCTTGATGATCACGTCGCCGCTGCGCAGACCGGCTGTACGGGTGGGGCTGTCGCGGTCGGGGTTCTGGCTTACCTGAAAGCCTGCCTTGGCCTTGCCGCCGAAGCTGCTTTGCAGGATTTCAGGGTCCACCTTCATGAAACGTTCAATCCCGCGCCAGCCCGCCTTGGGCGCCGCAACCGGCTTGGCGGGCATCACTACGACGCGCATACCCTTTTCGATCTTCGCCTTCTTTTCGGGGTCGGGCAGCGCGCCGCCGATCTGGTCAACGGGCGAGTTGGGCTGCGTGATGTCATTGTAATGCTGAGTAATGGTCAACTCGTGCAGAAGCCTGCCGTCGCTGCCGCGAATCTCGACCTTGCTGCCCTTTTCGGGCACCGCGCCGGACTTCACGTCGATCAGCACCCACACGTCCTGGGTCTTTTCGCGCCACGTCGCGTTGGCG
This sequence comes from Planctomycetota bacterium, assembly GCA_019636195.1. Taxonomy (GTDB): domain Bacteria; phylum Planctomycetota; class UBA8742; order UBA2392; family UBA2392; genus JADJRK01. Next base: position 160,904 of record JAHBYA010000009.1, read on the forward strand.
ACTGTACCTTCGAACAGCGGGGATGTTTCGGACGTCGCCGGCTTGTCAGGCGCGACCGCGCCCTCAAAGAAGCCCTCGGTCTTTACCTTGGCCTGCGCCTGCTTCATGGAATCCGTGAACACGGCGGGTGTGAGCAGCACGCGGTTGCCCAGCGCCTTGCTCGGGTCGTTCAGCCCGCCCAGCATGCGGCCGATGCCGCCGCCCTGCGGCTCTTCTTTGCCGGGCTTCTGGCCCACCACGCCCAGCACCTTGCCGTCCAGTGTGACCACCAGCGCGCCCAGGCAGTCGGCGATGTAGCCGTCCAGCCCGTAGCACTTGCCCTGTTCAATGACCGCGTTAATGCGTGCCAGCCGGAAGAACTTCGCGAAGTTCAGCGTTGCGTCAAAGGCGCCGATAACCACCACCTGTTCGCCGATACCCGGCACTTCCACTTTCTCGGGCAGCGCCAGGCCGTTTCCGGCACCCTTGCCGCCGTAAAAGCGCACGTTGGCGTCCTTGTTTTCCAGCGCCTCGACTGCGGGCAGCGGCGTGCCGGCCTTGTTCAGGGCAAAGTTCTCGTTGGTCGGCGCCGCGCCGCGCCCGCCGAACATGCCCGCCATGCCCGCAAGGTTGTTTGCGAACGGCTGATTGCTGAGAATCACCAGTCCGCCTTCACCGATCAGCACGCCGGTGGCGGAATTGTCCGTTTCCATGTTCTGGCCCATGGCGCTGGACTTGGTCTTCCAGGTCAGGCTGACGATGTTGCCCTCGTACTTTGCCAGCAGCGCGCGCAGTTGCTCGGCTGTAGGTTCGGCGTGCAGTGAAGCGGCAAACAGCGCAATCGCGCCAAGGCAGACAAGTCTGGTCATCGTACGCTCCTGTGCTCTGCTGTGATCAGACAAAGAAACGGATCAACTGAGTGCAAACCCTGAGTTGGCCGTTTTCCCTGTTCCTCCGTTGCTCCGGATTCAACCCTTCATCCGCGCCGCGGGCCGCGGTCTCGCCTTGGCGGACGTGTGCCCGGGGGGCTTCGCTTTTGCCCGTCGCGCCTCGGCGGCCTGTCGCCGCGTGGCTTGCCGTCGCCCTGCGACCGGTCGCCGGGTCTGCGGCTGTGGACTCGCGCTGATGTCTTCTTCTGGCCTCCGTGACTGGTCGTGCGGGCGCCGATTTTCTTTCGCTTGAAACCGGTGGCTTCGCGCGGAAAGCGGCTGGGGCTGACGGGCTCGTTTTCGTAGTCGGTCTTGCCGGTTTCGGCGTCTTCGACATAGCTGAGCATAATGCGCGTCTCGTCGCCGCGCAGCTTGCGCACCGCGCCCGCCGGCAGGTCGGAAAGCTCAATCACGCCGATGCGCTCGCGCGTGATCGCCTTCAGCGGGTGGCCGTACTTGTAAAAGATATCGCGCAGTGCGGGCGGCAGTCCGGCGTACACCGTGATCCAGACTTCCGAGCGCGCGGCGCTGCGCTCGGTGATGCGCAGGGGCTCAAACTTGCCGCCATTGAAAGCGTAAAACAGCGCCCGCTCAATGTTCGACGCCGCCTCTTTGCCGAGGCTTCCCCCGACCACCAGCTTGTACACCTTCGGAACCTTGTAGCGCGGGTGCGTCAGCACGTTTGCCACACGCCCGTCGTTGGTGATCACCATCAAGCCGCGCGAGCCGCGGTCCAGGCGGCCGACGCTGAACAAGCGACCCTGTTCGCCGGGGATCAACTCCTTGAACGCATCGTCGCCTTCGGTGTCGGTGAACGCCACGCCCTCCCGCTTGTGCAGGATCCAGTAGGCGGACTTGGGCAGGCTCAGACGCTCGCCATCGACAGTGATTACATCGCGCAAAGGGTCGGCGCGCACGCCCAGCACACTGACGATCTGGTCGTTGACTGTCACGCGCCCCTCGACAATCAGCTCTTCGCAGGCACGGCGCGAACCGTAGCCCGCGCGGGCAAGTATTTTCTGAAGGCGTTCTTTGGTGGAATCGTCGTGGGACATGAGGACCTCGCAAACCGGCTCCCGCCGGAAGCGCAAGGTTGTAACAGCCGCGCCGCATTGCGGTAGGCACGGTACGCCGCCTACTCGGTGGGCGTTTTCTCGGGCGGGCCCTTTACAGCCTTGGTGCGGATCGTGCCCGCCTTCAGGCGCTCGTACATCACCAGGTCGCGCTTGACCAGGTCTTCACGGCCCATGCGCTTGTGCAGCCGCGCCCGGTTGTAGTACGCGCCAGCCATGCGCGGGTTGTGTTGCAGGCACATGTCCAGGTCGCGCAGCGCGCCTTCAAGGTCATCGACGCGGCTGCGCACGATTGCGCGGTGATAAAACAGCTCGGGCTCGTCGGGTGCGGCCAGAATCGCCTGGGTCAGGAACGCCTGTGCGTACTCGAGCTTGCCCTCACTCTTGAGCAACTGGCCCTTATAGAAGTGCCCCTCGTAGCGGGCCGGGTCAAGGTCGATCAGCAGGTTGAAGCGCTCGGTGGCGGTCTCGTGGTCGTCAGCGTCGAAGGCCTCTTTGCCGTCGGCCAGCAGCTTGTCGTACAGCGACTTGCGCAGCTCTTCCAGCCCCGCCAGTTGCCGGCGATCCAGTCCTTCGTTGACCAGCCGTCTCCAGGCGCGGGCGGCTTCAGTCAGTTCGCCGCTTTCCACCATGCCGCGAATCTGCGTTACCAGGGCACGGCCACCGGGCGTGAGCTCGGCGGTCGGGCTGTCGGCGGGCGGCTCAAGTTTGCCTTCGTCGCCTTCCAGCTTGAGGCGTTGCAGGCTCAGGGTAATCGGCCCGCCAAGCTCAAGCTCTAGCTTGATGTGGCTGTCGATGCCCAAGTTCACGAACGTGGTGTGGTTTTCCATGCTGCCGACCACCAGCGTGAACGCACAGCCGCGCTTATCCAGTATGTTGTACGTGTCCACCACCCAGCGAATGTCGCTGCCCTGTGCCGAGTACTCGGGCTCAAGGGCCACCGCCACATGCTTCACGTCGGCGGGCAGGGCTTCCAGCAGATCAAACAGTCGCTGCACGTCCTCTACATTGAGAGGCTTGACGCCCTTGACGCGCACGACCAGCCGGTCTTCGTGGGTGCCGATGTGCAGCCGGTCGGTGAATTGCAGCGTGTGGCTGCCCTCGATCTTGAACTGTTTGCCGGCGGCAAAGGCCAGCGGCATGCGGCGGTCGGCGGCTCGCAATTCCAGAAAAGTCGCGGGCAGCAGCTCGGGCTCGTTGTCGGCGCGGTACACCACGCCCATGCGCGGGTACAGCTCGCGCAGCGGGGTCACGTTGCGCCCGCTCGTGAACTGCTCGCGCTGGGCCTTGAGCCCGTCGCGATAGAGCTTCTGGCTGTCCAGTCCGCGCAGGTCAACCGGGTGCGGGTTCAGCGGGCGCCGTGTCCACGGGCTGGGCGCCGCCGGCAACTGGTGGCGGCGGATCAGCTTCAGGTCAACCAGCACGTCGTCGATGTCGCCGTAGCGGTCTTTGGGGTCCTTGGCGATCATGCGCAGCACAACGCGGCTGATTGTCAGCGGTACTTCGTTGCGCACGATGCTGGGGGCCACCGGTTCTTCACAGTGGTGGCGTGCGATCAGGTCAAAGTTGTTTTCGCCCCGGAATGGCAGCGCGCCCGCAAAGCACTGGTAGGCGGTAATGCCAAGACTGTAGATGTCGGTCCGAAACTCGACCGGCATGTACTCGGACTGCTCGGGCGCCATGTATGCCACGCTGCCCATGAACTGCCCGGCGCTTTTGTCATTCTCGCCCTCTTCAAGGCGCGCCAGCCCGAAGTCGAGTATCTTGATCACGCCGTCGTCGCCGATCACCAGGTTGCCGGGCTTGATGTCGCGGTGGACAATCCCGTTGCGATGCGCGACTGACAGGCCGCGCGCCACGCCCTCGACGTAACGCAGCGCCTCGTCAATTTCCAGCGGCCCGCGTTTCAGGCGGTCTTTCAGGTTTTCGCCCTTGGCGAACTGCATGACGATAAAGTGGTACTGGCTGTCCGTGCCCACGTCGTAAATCTGGACGATGTGCTCGTCTTCCAGCTTGGCGGCGAGGCGCGCCTCGCGCAAAAAGCCCTCGACGTGCTCGGGCCGCTTGGCCCAGCGTTCGTCCAGCAGCTTCAGCGCAACTTCTTTACCCAAGCTAAGCTGGTTGGCCAGATACACCGCGCCCATGCCGCCGGTGCCCAGCAACTTCGTGATCCTGCAACCGCCGATGGTTTTGCCGACAAGCTTGAAGGCCGTGTTGTCTGAAGTCATGGTACCGGCTATGTCGGGGACTCAGGGACAAGCCATGGTAGCGCGCACCGCGCCAACGGAACAGAAGCCAAGCCGTATTAACGGCGGAGAAACCATGCGGATCGGCTTGACCCTGCTGCTGCTTTGCACCCTTGCCGGGTGCGTGACCGAACAGGTGGATGAAAGCGGTAAACCCATCGGCAAGGCAGCGCTTGACAAAGACCTGGTGATGGACAAAGACGGCCGCATCATCGGCCGCCCTACCCGGTTGGTTGCGCCGCACACCATCATCATCAACGGCGGCACACCCACCGAGCGCGAGATCAGGTTGCTGGGCGTACTGGGCCTGCCCGAGCGAGAAGCACCCGTCACCTTCAAGAAGGCCCAGGAGTGGATGCACAAGTACCTGGCCCAAGAAGAAGAGATTTTCATCAAGCCCGCGATGGACTCTGACCTCAAGGCCCGCGTCATCTACGGCATCGTCTATCTGTACGCCCGCGACGAACGCACCGGCGGCGTTTTGGACAACGCCTACGTCATCGTGAACCAGGCCATGCTAAGCCAGGGGCTGGTCAAAATTCGCGAGGCCCGCGAGATCGACGACGAGTGGCTTCGCGACCGCATGATCACCACGGAAAAGGAAGCCAAAGAAAAGAAGCTGGGTCTGTGGTCGGCCAAGCCGTAATGCAATCGCCTATTTTGCATATCTTCTGCTGGTGAATCCTGATTCAAGCGTGCTAAACTCTAGCCTCCAATCTGGGGACAGTGATGGCACGTTGGCTGTTGATTCTCGCGTTGGCGGGGCCCTTGGCCGCGCAGTCCGAAAGTACGTTGCTGGAGAGCGTTGGCACACCCGTCAGCGCTGACGTTTCGCCCGGCGCAACTGAGGTGCTTGCGCATGCGTTTCAGCTTGCGCGAACCACAGCCGCCGAAGACGCGGTCTTCACAGGCCTGCGCTTGCACAACGCCGGCACTGCTGCCGACTGCCTGCGCGCCCAGCTTTGGCTTGACTCAGATGGCAACGGCGCCTTCGACGCGATGAGCGATGCGCTGCTGGGGCAAGCTGGCGGCGCCTTTCCGGTAACTGTTACGCTGCCTGAACCGTTGCTGATCCCCAACGGCCAAGTGCGCGCGCTGTTCGTGACGCTGGACGTTTCGCCCAACGCCGCGCCAGCTTCAACCATTCAACTGCGCGTTCAGTCCGGCGATGTCAGCATGAGCGCTTACAGCGTAAGCGGCAGCGCGGTCACCGGCGGCACGCTCACGGTGGTCGGAAGCACCGCGCCGCGACTTGCGCTGCTTTCGCAACCGGCGGGTGCATGGGCGGATCAGCCGTTTACAATCCAGCCTGTACTTGAGCTGCTGGATGCCGCAGGCCAACGCGTCACGACCGACAACACAACGGTCGTAACGGCGGCCATTGCCCCCGGCACGGGTGCCTTGAGTGCGGTATTGGGCCCCACGGCTGCATTGACTGCGACTGCCGCCAACGGCGTCGTGACCTTTACGGGCCTGAAAGTCAGCACCGCGGGCAGCGGCTTTGCCCTGCACTTTTCAGCCGCCAACTTTGCCGGCGCGTTGACCGCGAGTTTTGACGTGGGCGCGGTGACGCTGGCCCTGCATGTCGCGCAGCAACCCGGCGGCGCAAAGGCGGGCAAACCGTTTGAGGCCCAGCCGCGCATCGAGTTCCGCGACGCCGGCGGCGTTGTTGCAAGTGTGAGCCACACAGTGACGGCCGCGCTGGCAGCGGGGCCGGGCAACTTGACCGGCAACACACAGGCAAAATCGGCAAACGGCGTGGCCACTTTCAGCAACCTTGCGGTCGATCAGCCGGGCACCTACCGCCTGCAATTCACAGCACCCGGCGCTACCGGCACCCAAAGCCAGCAATTCAGCGTCGGCAGCAGCACCAAAGGAACCAGTACGGAAGAAGAAAAATCAGGCTGGTTCGGGTGTGCGGTGTCAGAGTCCATTGGCGGCCTGGTCGCCTTGGCCCTGATGTTGGCGTTGGTTGCAAGGCGCAGGTCCATGTTCCCTGCATCGTTGACCAGCACTGAAACGAGGCATGCAGGAAGGGTCTGGGACTCGGGCACTCTCGACAAATCGAAGCGTTTGAGTACTGACGGGGAATGGCATTGCCGCAATGCTGTACGGCAATGAGGCTCAAGTTTGCGGCTCCGCACCCAAGAGGTAGCTCCTGCCTGTTGAGAATCAGGATCGACCGACGCCACGTCCGACCCCACGCAGAAGAGGCGGCACCCAAAGCCAAGAGGCGCGAAGAAGCCGAAGAGGAAGAGCGCAAGGCCGCGAGCAGGAAAACGCAAAAAAGGAAAGAACCTGAACGCCGCAAAGAAGGCGAACTAAAGACGTAAGCGGCGACAGAGTAGTAGTGGAGACCCCCGCGCAGAACGGGGCTTCTAGTGGTGCTTCGGAGCTCTTTCGTGTCCAGCCGGCTCTACTGCGAGCGGCTATGACACTCATGCGCAGAAGTCATCGCGCTAACTGACGCGATCGGATTGAATCATGACTGCCCCGTTTGCACAAGTTGGCTGGAGACAACCACCCATTGTAGTATTGTGAGCTTGGTCCCTCGTTTTCTCTCGCCAACTCTTAGTAAAGGAGTGCCGATGCGTCGATGGTTATTGGTAGCGGTCTTGGTGCTGACTGCATCTGGCCTTCAAGCCCAGACAAAGCCCCTGAACGAGACGGACCCGATTAACAACGGCATGGGGATCTACGGTGGTACTTTCACCCTTGGGTGGGAGTTCCAGTGTAATGCCGCCAACGTTCAGGTGACGCAGTTGGGAGTCTGCTGTCCCAATGCGGGCAGCGCGACAGCCAGCTTGTGGGATACTACGGCGACGTCCACCCCGATTGCCACTGCTGCTTTGAACGTTGCCAGCCGAACTTGGACGTGGGGTGCGATCACTCCAGTTACGTTGGTGAACGGGCGTCGATATCGGATTGCTGTCACCGCTTCGGGTTATTACTTCGGGCACAGCCCTCCCGCAGTTTGGCGGCCGACTGGAACGATTCAGTACACCTCGCTTTGCGAGCAGTACGGCACCACTGTTCAGTATCCAGGCACCGTCAACAGTACGGTAAACAATGCGGGCTGCGCCGACATTA